>JAXMHI010000001.1:0-370619 GCA_046346885.1 bacterium
TCCCTTTTGAAGGCGGTGATCGCCAAGGAAACGCCGTCTTTGCATACCTTCTGGGCCCTCTTCCACGCCTTGACGGAACGGACGGAAAAATCTCCGGCGATAGAAGCCACGCTCCAAAAGGTGGAACAAATCTTCAAAACCTTCTCGTTCTACTTCGCCATGGGGCTGCCCCCTCACCTCTTGCTGCCCAAACTGAAGGAAGTGCTCGCGGCGGAATATCAAAAGATCCGCCCAGAAGTGCAAAAAGCCAATTTCATTCCCTACCTCTCCTTGAAATGCCCCGAGCTCCTCATCATTTCCCCCGAACAAAACGCCCAACTCGACCGGATGCGGCAATCGAGGGACGAGCAAGACCGCCAGTTCCATAACATGTGGGCTATTATTAAAAGCGGGCTCGAAGAGGCGATCTTGAAGCTTCATGCCGACGATTTCAAGAAAACGGTGCGAGACGACCTCTCCTTCATCCAGTCGATCTTTACGATGCTCGCGCAGCCGGGAGTGAAAGGGGCGCTCCGAAAGCAGTTGCTGGACGGTTTCAAGAAAGTCGCGAGGACGAAAAACGACTACACCGCCGCCCCCCATTATATCTTCCGTTTTTACATCGAACGCCGGGCGGAAATCTTGAAGATGCAGGGCAAAGACCCCGCCGCCGGCGCGCCGCCCGCGGCCCCCGCCACGCCTCCGGCTTCACCCGCATCGCCCGTTGAACCGACGAAGACGGACTCTCTCGTGGAACGGGTGAGGGCCTTGCCGGAAATCAAGGCCGCCCTCGAAAAGAAAGAAGATCCTTGGAAGAACGTCACCACCGCTTTCGATCTCTTCCGCGCCCCGGGCTTCGAAGAAGCGGTGGTCGCGGCGGGTTTGATTTGGCAATCCCCGGGCCATCGCCTCGCATTGGGCAGGGAGCTGTGGGATGCTGAAACACCGCAAAAAAAAGAAGACCTACTGTCCTTCATGAACCGAACGGCCGATCGGATTCTCGATTTTTACCTGAAACGCCGCGGCGAATTGAAGGGGACGGCAAGCGAACCACCTTTCTCCCTGGTCGATTTTCAACGTGAAACCGAACAGGGAATGAAAAGGTTTTGGGAATTGCAAGAGCCTGTTCTTAAACTTTCCATCGCCTCGCCCGAAGAAATGGTGGGGAAGCTCCGAAGCGACCTCTCACCGCTCGCAAGAGGAGAAATTGGAAAAACACTTATCCTTGCAGGAGCTCCTACTTTACTCAAAATGGGCGTCTTAAGCCGCGAAATCTCCGAAATTCCGGGGTGGGAACCGGAGGAGAAAGAACTCTACCTCAAACTGAACGACCGCCATTTTCAAGCCACCGCATTGCTCATAATGGGAATTCCCCCCCAAGTCTTGCTTCCCCAATTTAAGACTTACCTGGTTCAGGATTACGTTCGGATTCGAGAGTTGTATATCCAAAACACCTCCTTCGAGGAGGTATTAGCGCGATTACCGGAAATTAAAGCCCTACCCAACGGAAGACTCGAATTCTTCAAACGCCTGGCCGCCTCCCGCGACGAGGGAGACAAGCTCATCGCCCGGTCGAAAGAATATTTAGACGATTACATCGCTAAAGTCGGGGCAGAAACCGTTCCGGACGAAGCAATGGGAAAATTCCTCGAACGGATAAACCTGGCGGAACAAATCCTCCAGGTCATGGGCGACCCCAAGATCGATCTTCGCTTGAAGAGGAAGCTAGAAGAACGGAGGCACAAAGAGACCGAACGCTTTGTGAAAGAGACGACGGTAGACCTCGACTGGGTGAGCCTCCGCGGCATCCCCAATATCTACATTCACTTCTACCTCGAACACCGCGGCGAAATCTTGAAGGCATTGGGTCTTGATCCCGCCGCCGGCGCGCCGCCGGCAACGGGAGGGACGCCCCCTCCCGCCCCAGGAACCTCGACGGGGGCGGAACTCAAAGGCGTCGAAGATCCCTGGAAACAATTGACCTCCTTCCCCATCCCGCGGCTCGAAGGGATGGAAGAAGCCGCCGCCATGGCCTCGCATCTATGGGCGGCCGGCGGAAACCACCGGGGAAGCCTGGAGAGACTGCTCTGGGAAACTTCCCTAGACGACGCCAAATCGGACGCCGAAAACGTAGGCGAGCTTTCCAAGCGTTTGAAGGATTATTACTTAGGCCGCAAAGCTTCTCTCCCTCCCTCGTATTCCGAGCCTGTTTACGATGTGAAAGCATTAGAGAAAGAAGGTAAGGACGTAACACGCGACTTCTACGAGTTAGAAATCGCCAGTGCCTCTTCCTTCACCCAAAATTTAGCCCGTAACCGCCGTTTCTTAGAAACCGCCGAGGCCGGCGAAAACTATCTCGCAGTCTCCTTACGGGTTCCTCCCGGCGGCACCACTCACCTGATTTTCATCAAGGCCGCGGAACTGCAAGACATTCAACAGACATGGAAGAGGGGAGAGACCTACGAGCTTCAAGAGGGAACTTCTTTCTTAGCATTCTCTCCAGAAACAGAAATTGCTTCCCAAACCCCTATCCACGAGTCGGAAAAGGCCCAGATCATGCTCAATGCCTTGGTCACTCCGACTGCCCATAAGATAACGTCGCTCCTGAGCATTTACCCAAAACAGGGGAAGTCTTTTTACGGCAAACTCCAATTAAGAGCGGCTCATCTCATTCGAATGGGGCTCTCTCCGACCATCGTCTTGGGCGGCTTTCACAGAAGGATCCTCGACACATACAAAAACTTGCGAGTACGGCAGCTCGGTGAAATCGACTTTTCCTATCAACTGGATTTGTTCGACGAATTCAAGGCCTACCAACAGAATGCCTTCTTTTCCATCCAGGACTGGGTGCAGGCGGGAATGGGGAAAGATCCATTTACCCGTACAATCGGCCCCGTTTCGATGAACCTTCAAAGCACCCTCAGTTATTTCTACACCAAAGGCAATGTGTCCAAAACAGAAATGGAACGCATCGAGGCAATGGTCAATTCAGCGCAGAAGGCCCTTCATTTTATCACCCTCGCCAAATTGCCCGAACACTTGAAGGACGAATTCGTCAATCACCTCAAAGGCTCCAGTCCTGAAAAAGTTGCATCCATCGTGTCCCGTTTCTATCTGAAGCATCGTCAGGTTATTTTGGATGGGATGAAATCCGTTCTTCCTCTTTCCCCCACAGAGAAAGAACTCTCCCCACTCGACCAAGCCGGCGCCCTGCCGGAAATCACCGAAGGGCGCCCCGCCTTAACCGGCGCCGAGGCGGGAAGGGAAATCCAGCGTTATGTCACGAGCAAGCAAATCCCCGACACCCTTTTAGACGAGTTCGTGAATCTCACGCTCACCCATTTCGCGGGTACGAAAGACGTCTCCATTTTCGAAAAGGCCTTTCTCCCGGAATTAGCCAAATTTTACCTAAAACACCGCGAAGTCTTGAAAGCCCTCCCCGACGTGGAACTGCCCGACGCGCACTTGAGGCGCTTAAGCCTTTCGACGATCGACGGGGATATTCGAAATAAACTCCTCGAAGAGTTTCCCGAACTCGCCCTCATCGACGACGCGGAGGTGATCCAAACCACGCTTGCGGCGAAAGTCGACGGGGTGGTCCCTCTCTCTTCTCCCCTCGCCTTCGAATACCCGGGCACCAAGGTTTCCCTCGTGATGAAGCTTCTCTTCGAGAATGAAAGACTGTTTTCAAAAGAAGTTTCCGAAAGACTTCAAAAAGAGGCGCTGCTGCCCTCCCGCGTCGATTGGGCCATCAGCAGCGTGGGCGCCGACACCTTGGGGGCAAAGCCATCGGCGGCCGCACTCTGCTCGATTTCTGCCGAAAGAACCGCCCTTCGCCCTCAAAGCGCTCGCCGAAAAATTCGGCGTGGGAAAAGAATCGTCGCCACCTTCCCCGAAATTTCGGACGTAAAACGCGGCGACCCGCAAGAGTTCGGGGATGGATCATCCCGCCTTGGCTCCCCTCGCCGAGTTCGATGCGTCCGGCCGCTCGCGCTCATCTCCCAGCCCGAACATTTGAAGAAATCGAAAAAAACGCTCGGCCTCTTTCTCCCGGTTTCGGCGGCGCCACCCCCGGAACAACTCAAAGAAAATCGAACCTGTCTTCTACCACCAGATCCTCAATATTACCTGAAAAACGAGGAAGCGATCTTGGCAAGCTCGCAGCAAGCCTCATGGAGGACAAAACCCCCGAAGAGCCTTGGGAAGCACAGTATCTTGCTGGATGAAAGTTTGTGGGAAAATTACAGAGCGGATCAGCGGCAGTCCGGCCTCCACGACCCGGGCAAGAAACAATAACACCGCCGTCACCGACCGAAAAACGAGCGAATCCGCGCTCTCAGATCGACGAAGCTACCCACGCACTCCTTGCAGGATCGCTTCGCCAAGAACCTCCGGTCGTGAGCGAAGACGGCGTCGAGCTCCGCAAGGGGAAGACATCAATAAGATGTTCGAGATGACGCCCTTCTCCTTCGCCGTCGATCACCCTGTAAAGGGCAGCTTCCCGCCGCCACCCCTGAAACTCTTCGCGATCGCCCGGAAACACGGAAACAAAAACGAAAGACTACTCGCTGGACGACTCCTTGCACCACATCCTCCCACCACGCGGCGCCTCCCTCGCGGCCGCTGGGCGCGGACCCGGCGTGGGTGGTTTCCCGCGTCCACGGAAAAGGTCGAGGAGCTCTACCGTTTCAAAACGCGCCTCCTCTTAAAAGGAATCGCCTTCCACGATCTGCTGAAGGATTTACCCGAACTCAACCCCTATCGGATGCAGATCCATAAGGCAAGGGGCCGGTGGTGGCATCCCGCGATCCCGGCAGCACCAACTGGAAAACTCCCGACCCTCTCTCTTTCTACAAACTGGCACACGATATCTTGGCCAAACTGATCCAGAAGAGCCCCGCTAAAGAACGAATGGATCGCATGCCTTGATGATTTCAAGGTGACCATGGTCATGGTGGCCATGCATTCTGGAAGACTCTGGGCCGAATTAGTCCCCGCCTTAGAAACCGCCAAGCGTCGGCTGAACCCCAACAACGCGGAAGGCACTCTTCGAGAGTTATACAACACGGCGATCGTCTTTTACCTCGATCACCGGGCCGAAATGCTAGAGGCGGCGGGGGAAAGTTTGACTCCCTTGGGAAAATTGCCCGCGAAAGCGAAGCCCTGCAGCGCCCTCGCCTGCGCTTTTCCCGATGGAGCGAGTCGCCCGGCCTCGACGAGTTCAAGGAAGGTGAACGCCCCTTGAAAGGACGAGAATTGGGCGGGGCCGTACAGTATTC
Organism: bacterium; assembly: GCA_046346885.1. Classification (GTDB taxonomy): domain Bacteria; phylum UBA10199; class UBA10199; order JADFYH01; family JADFYH01; genus JAXMHI01. The sequence continues at coordinate 5,259 of JAXMHI010000001.1, forward strand.
CGTCGGTGAAAAGGAGTTACGCCGGCCCTGTTCGATGGATTGAACCAGGTGTCGAAGCCTGCTATGAGAAGGGTTGAACCCTAGAAACGCCGAAACGCTTCTCGACCGCTATTACCCGAAACTCGCCGAATTTTATCTGCTGCTGAAGCACCGGGGCCATCCCGGCGGCCCCCTCGATCACGCCGCTCTGATCAAACTCCGATCACCGGTGGAACGATTCCCAAGATAAAAAGGAGTGGATGGAAAGGAGTTTCAGGAAACCGTGAAAGACCGCGCTGATGAAGTCCCGCGAATTGCAACCGGGCGAGAATGCCTCTCGCGAAAATGTCGTACTTCTGCGTTGACCCGCGGCTTCAAAGGCGGCTTCGCAGGCGGATCTCGCCATGATGCAGCATTTAAGCAACGCCTTCATTAGCACGCGGGCGCTTCCCGGAGGGAGCCACGGCGCACGATGAAAGAGGTGGCTGTGGCCGTTTACCGCGGCCAACGCGGTGCGATGCTGAAAATCCTCGCGCAGAAGCACGGGGCGGATAAGGTGAATTGCCACACTTCACGAAATCCGGGAAGCGACTTTCCGAGACCATCTCGAAACGCCCGGAAGACCCGCAAGATCCCTTGCCGCTGCCGAGTTCGAGACGGCGGGCAAGGTATAAACCTCTTGATGAAACCATCCCGGCTCATGAAGGAAATGGAAGCTCCTCGTTTCCTGCGCGCCCGCCGGAGGCGACGAACGAGAAGATAAAATCTCCTCCACCCCCTCGCCGTGGATCTTGAACTACTATCTGGAACAACACGCGGCGGAAATGGCCCGAATAAAGGACCCGCCGCGCCTAACGTCGAAGCGCTGCAGGAAGAACTGAAAGCGGCGAACGCACGCGGCTGGGGCTGGTCGTCGATACAGCGCGACCGGTGCAAAACGAATACAGCCGACGCAAACCCGACGGATTTGGATAAAGGCGAAGAAAACACCTTCCTCATCAGGTGAATTTGGGCAGCGGCCATCAAAGAAATCTTCGCGCGAATACGCCAGATGCAATCGGCTTTCAGCAGTCGGCTCAGTCACAAGGTTCCCTTGGCCGGGGAAGGGTTCTTGGAAATTACCTCCAACATGGTTTTGAAAGCGACCCCGTTCAACGCCCACAAGGCGATGACCCGGGCCGTCTCCACCACGCTCCCGACGATCCTAATCGAGCAGAAAAGGGTGTTGCTCAGCTTGGCGGAGGTGGCGAAGGATCTTCGCGCCGTCGGAAAGTATGGCCTTGCAACGGGCCGGCGCCCTCTTGATGATGGGGCGGATCCCCAGTGGTGCGGGCAAATACTGCCCGCGAAATGCAAAAAATCCTACGAGGCGCACCGGAAGGAATTGATCGCGAAGGTGCCTTGGATCGACTCTCTTGAAAAACTCCGGAGATTCTCTTCCAGCACCTTGCGGATCCGCGCGAAAATGACGCGATTGGGGGACACGACCGCGGCTGACGTTTGAAGCGCGAATAAGTCCAGTCAAGCGGGACAAGCACGGCGAAAAAACCTCGCTGCCTTTTCATCTGGCGGAACTCATTACCCAAACGAACACGCCCGAGAAATTTACCGAGCCGTTCTACAAACTCGCCGGATGTAGCGACCAGAGATCTCGAAAAACTGGGCAAGGATCTGAAAAGTTCTTAAGTCTAATCCACCAAACCGTCGCGATGTTGCAGACATCGCCAAAATCTGAACGACCAAAAAAAGACGGCCCGCACGGGCGAACGCACCTCCCCCTCCCCCGCCGTCAGGAGCGCTCTCGCTAAAGGGGCCCGTGGAAGCGGCCGAAGCGAAAAGGTAAGTTTCCCTGACCGATAAACTCCATCCGATCTTCCTCCCACGCTCTTTTGCCGGAATTCGAGCAAACGGCCAAGGCATTGCAAATCTTATTGCGCGACCCCGCGCACCGGAAGACCGCACTCGAGATTTTGTCCCAAGCGCCCTTCCCGCAGAGAAACGCGACGGATGGAGAGGTGAAAAAGGCCTTAAGCCCCCTATCCGACCGGATCTTGAATTATTATTCGAAGAACGTGGCCGACAAAACCACCCTTTCCGAAACGGCGGGAGAACCAAAACCCGAGACCGAGACGCTTGAAAAGAAAGCGGAAGGATTTTGGGAGCTCCAATATTTGCACCTCGAAGCTCTTGACGGCTATCGTCGAGCCTTCAGTAACCATTTAGCCGTGACGTCCGCTCGCACGGAAAACGCCATTTTCTTCGAAATGAAGGTGCCGGGCGACACCGTCTACGTATCGGCCGAAGCCCAAGGGGCTCAACAGATCGCCTCCGCTTTCGCGCAAGGCCAGCAAACGGTGACGATCCCCTACGGTAACGGAGGGACGGTGGAGTCTCACGGGATTCGAAAAAGCCATCCCTATACGCACCTCTTCCGGCTGGAAAACATCCTTCTCACTCGCCTTCCCCGGCCGATCACGCGGCTTTTTTATGCCCAAGAAGGATTAGCGTTTCATCACCGCGATCTATCCGTCCACACGCAGCTCGAAGACCAGTTGCGGCGGGGCGCTGCCTTGCTTCGCATCGGGGCCCCTCTCGAATGGGTGGTGGGAGAAGTCAGTCGACAACTCGTGAGAGTCTACGAAGCAAACCGCTTGCGCCTCTTGCACAAAATGGACCTGATCGAGGAGGCGAAAAAGCTCCCCGAATTTTCGAAAGAGGATTTAGAAAGCGTGCCTCAATCTAAAATGAGCTTCTCCGAAGGCTCCGCCCCCTACATCCGCCCGCCGCTGGAATTCGTCGCCCATCTAAGGAAGAAACTGAACCCTTCCCCCGAATTCATGCTGGAAGAAGCCCGGGCGAGCACGCGCGCCCTCCAAATTATCACCTCGCTGCCCAAGCACGGGGAAGAGCACATCATCCGCCTCGGAAAGGCGATGGAAACCGAACGGAGTCGCCACACGAAGAAGAACGAGGACACCGTAAGGGCCATTTACCGGACCTCTCTGATCTACTACCTCGACCACCGGGCAGAAATTCGGGGAGAACCGACCCCTCCCGGCGAAGGTCCGCCCCGCGGCGGAACGCCGCCTCCCGCGCCCGGCGCAAATGGACGCTCGGGCGAAACTTATGCTCCCGCCCACGCGGGCGCGTTGCCCGAAGCGAAGGCAGACCCGATCCTGGAAATCGCCAAACTACCCGAACCCGGGCAGCCGCTGGATTTCGATCAACTCTCCCAAACCGTCGCCTCCTTCCCCGAAATCCACGCGGCTTCCGGCGAACTTCTCCATCGCGCCAAGCAGGCACTGCCCGTGCAAGCGATCCATGAATATAAAGTCGTCGGCGTCGCATTAAGCCTGATGGGGAAAGATCCCACTCAAGCGGAAATTCTTCAAAAGCTGACGGAAGAATTCCCCCCGCTCACTCCGACCACATCGGCCGAGGACGCGCGAAAAGCCCTGAAACCTTTCTCGGAAAAAGTGCTGGCCCATTACTTGAAACACCGCGAGTCGATCCGGGAAGCCGCCGGCAAAGAAGCGGAGGATCCGAACACCGCGATGCAAGTCTTGGAAAAGGCCACGGAAGGGTTTTGGGAACTGGAGATCCTATCCGATGAAAACCTCTCCCGTTTGAGGGAGGCGAGCCTGGAAACCGCGACCAGCGCGCCGAATTCCCATTACACGGCTCTCCGTTTCCACAACAACGGCCGCAGCGTGGCGGACTTAAGCATCAACGGGGATTTCCATGCCGAGGTGGAAAAGGCGAAACAAAGCGGGAAATCGCTGACTTTCGGCAACTTAACCCTTCCCGCCAAAGCTATATTAAACAGCGGCCCCATGAACGAGTTCTACGTGGCCACCTACGTGATTTTGAGCCTGCTCCCGGACAAAATCTTCAGGATGTGGACGAGCGCGGGAAGCAACGTCCCCCATCCCACGGATCCCAAAAGCCTCTTTTACCAACTCGATCAAGCCGTCCTACAAGGCACCGCCCTCCTCCTCACCGGCGCCGACGCCCAATGGGTGGTGGAAAACGTCTCGCGACGATTTTTAAAGGCCTATCAAGAAGGACGCGACGGGATGTTGAAGATTCAAGGGGAATGGATCGACAAGCTCCATGGCCTTTTCGAGCAAGGACAGGAAGCGCAGCTGCTGCCCATCGCCCGGAAAATGATACCGGAAGCGGACCGAAACGAGATCGTCAAAATGACGGCAAATCCTTTCCAACCTCTCGAAAGAAAGATTCACCCTTCGGAGATGACTCGAGTGAAGGTGCATCAAGCCCTCCTCGAAAAAATGTACACGTTGGTTTCCGCTTTTTCGAAACGGGATCTATTCCTCGCCGAGATCGTGAAGCGGTGGGAAACGACGAAAAAACGAGGCCAGATGAAACCGGCGGAGGCGATTTTCGCGGCACAACAAGAAGCGGCAAGGCTTTACCTGGAATACCGCAACGAGATCGTGGCCGAGTTGAAAAGCGGCAAGCCCGCCATCCCCATTGCGGCCTTGCCGAACGATCCTTTAAACGACTTGCGCGCCTTCCCCGAATTTAGCGCGGAAGAGATGAAGAAAGTCAACGGCATCCGGCTGAATTTTTCGCAACGGGGGCTGCAAGCGATTCAAGCCCACCTGCAGGGCTTCGAATATGCGAGAAAAAAGTTGAATCCCGACCCCCAATACCTGCTTTCGGAGACGGATCATTTCGCAAGAATTTTACAGATCCTCACGGTGCTTCCGGATCAAGGTGAAAAGTGGGTCATCGGCATCGCGGAGGCTATAAAAGTCCGGCTGAAGCTTCAAGCGGGCGCTCCTGAAGGAGAAAAATCGCTGCGGGAGCTCTACCAAACGGCTTACGAATATTACCGCAACCACCGCGATGAGATCTTAGCGGCCCAGAAGGCGGCCGAAGCCGCGTCGCCGGCGGCCGGGGAACCCGCCTCCGCCCCGAACCCGGCGGAACAAGTTCGTTTCGAGGAGCGCTTCCGGAGCTTCTTCACCCACATCGGCGTCGCCAACACGCCCGTGGCCCACATGACGACATACACGGAAACCGCCCTTGCCGTCGACCGCATGATGCGGCGCCTCCCGGCGGAAAAGCAAAGGGAGAAATTGATCCAAGCCCTTTGGGAATTCGACGCACCCGACCCGATGGGACCTGAGGAGAAAATCGAGGCCACGGCCCGAAAAATCGCGGAACGGGTGGCTTCTTTCGAGACCTCGCGCAAGGATCAACTGAAACCGGTTGCCGAAGAAGACGCGGCCGTCTTCACGAAGGCCGCTTGGGAAAAACAACGGGAAGCGGAAACCCGAAGGTTTTGGGATTTACAACTCTACAAACACGACAATACCGGCACCCACAATATCCACGTCACCTTAGTCCGCACCTTCGGTGAAGAAGGGCCCCACTATTATTATGACTGGAATGGAGGAGACGGACCTCGACACTTCGCCATCTCGCCCGAACACCTGCGGGAGAAAACCGATCAAGACTTTAAAGACTTAAAAGACCTGCGAAGAAAACCTTTAACTCCTTATTTGCTCATGGACGTGGCCTTAGACCACTGGTTCCTCTCGCGCCCCGCCTTCGCCATGTATCACAGCATGGGAGGATTCAAGCAGCATTGGAACAACCTCTCCTCGTCAGATCGAAAGGCAGAGGACTTGCGCTTACAGCAGTTAGAAAAGGACATGAAAAAAGCAGCTTTCCTCTTAAGTATGGGCATTGATCCGCGCTATGTCTTGCCGACCCTCGAACGGAAGATTGAAAGCGGCTACGCCCAGCATTCTTCGATCGCCTTGGGCCGTTTCCAGCTCTACAACAACCTCTTCGACCTTCCCGAGTTTTCCCGAGTGGGAGGAACGACGGTGAGCGAAAAAATCCGCATCATCCTCGTCGCTTTCCAAAAACGCAACGCGGTGCGGGGCGGCGCCCTGCTCGCTGAATTCGACCAAATCGAGCACAAAATCGAAGGTCGAAAAACCCGGGAAGGCATCTGGGAGGCTCAGGCCCGGTTTTATTTGAAAAACCGGCAGGAAATGAAGTTTATGTGGGAGGGTTCGGGTAACCCTTAACCCTTTCTCCCTTTTTCTTAAATTCTTTCCCCTCTCCCTAGACGGGAGAGGGCCAGGAAGAGGGTGCCTCATTATTAAAGGTGCCTCTATATTATTTCACCCGCCCCCCCAACCCCCTCCCGTCCCGGGAGGGGGAAAAGCCATTTTGTCGCTTAACCCCCGAAACCCCATTGAATTTTACCTACAAATGTTTTCCAATATTAAGGAAGAACGGGATCGAAACGTCCCCCCTTGCCTTGGATGAAAAACCTCTTGAAATCCTAGGAAAACCAAGGATATGGTCGCAGGTTCCCTATCTTAAAAGCGATTCCCCGGGGAAAAGCCGCTTCGGAGAGCGGAGGTGCCCGGGTTTCTTCGGTGGATGGAGGTTGTCTTGAACGGTTTGGAAAAACGAAAAGAGATTAGAAAATTAGCGCAAGAAAAGGGCGTTTACGACCCCTCTTTCGAACATGACGCCTGCGGCGTGGGTTTCGTCGTGCATATGAAGGGAAAGAAATCCCACGACATCATCCAAAAGGCGATTTTAACCTTAAATAATTTGGAACACCGCGGCGCCTGCGGGGCGGAAGTGAACACGGGCGACGGCGCGGGCATCTTGATCCAAGTTCCCCACGATTTTCTGGTGAAAGAGTTCGGAAAACTCGGCGTCACCCTCCCCCCGGAGGGCGAATACGGCGTCGGTACGTTATTTCTCGCCCAAGACAAGGCCCAAGCGGAAAAAGCGGAAAAAGCCTTGGAAAAAATCGTAAATGACGAGGGCCAAAAATTCCTCGGCTGGCGCTTGGTTCCCATGAACGATTCGATCATCGGCAAAACCGCCCACGCGGTGATGCCCGTGATGAAACAATTCATCGTGGCCTTAGGCGACAAGGGCTCCAACCTCCCCGGCCCGAAAGACGAGGCCTTCGAGCGACGGCTCTTCATCATCCGCAAGGTCTTCGAAAATTGGGTGGCGAATTCGGGCATGAAGGATTGGAAAGAATTCTACATCCCCTCCCTCTCGGCGCGCACCCTCATTTATAAGGGAATGCTCATCTCGGGTCAGTTGGAAGAGTTTTTCCCCGATTTAAAAGATCCGGCCATGGTGTCGGCCTTGGGTTTGGTGCATTCTCGCTTCTCGACGAACACCTTCCCCAACTGGGAGCTGGCGCACCCGTTCCACTTCATCGCCCATAACGGCGAAATCAATACGTTGCGCGGCAACATCAACTGGATGCGGGCCCGCGAAGCGCTCTTCAAATCGCCGTTGTTCGGAGACGAAATCAAGAAAGTGATGCCCGTCGTACGCGAGTTCGGATCGGATTCGGCGATTTTCGACAACGCCCTCGAAATGCTCGTGATGGCCGGCCGCTCGCTGCCCCACGCGGTGATGATGATGATCCCCGAGGCGTGGAGCGGCCACGAAACGATGAACCAAGAGAAGAAGGATTTCTACGAATACCACTCGTGCTTGATGGAGCCGTGGGACGGTCCCGCCTCCATCGCCTTCACCGACGGTCGGGTCATGGGCGCCATTTTAGACCGGAACGGCCTGCGTCCCTCGCGCTATTACGTGACGAAGGACGACTTGGTGGTGATGGCCTCCGAAGTGGGCGTGCTCCAATTTCCGCCGGAAAATATCCTCCTGAAAGGCCGCCTGCAACCCGGAAAGATGTTCCTCGTGGACACGGCGCAAGGTCGAATCATCGACGACGCGGAAATCAAGGGAAAGCTTTGCAAGGAAAAACCCTACGGCAAATGGCTGAAGGACCACTTGGTGACGCTCGAGGACCTGCCTCCTTCGCCGCATCTGCCGGAACCGGACCACGCGACCGTCACGAAACGGCAGGTGATGTACGGCTATACCCAAGAAGACATCAACATCCTGATGGTCCCTATGGCGAAGAACGGCGAGGAGGCCACGGGATCGATGGGCACCGACACGCCACTGGCCGTGCTCTCCCAGAAACCGCAAAACCTCTTCAATTATTTCCAACAACTCTTCGCCCAGGTGACGAACCCGCCGCTGGACGCCATCCGCGAAGAACTGGTCACCTCGGTGGATACCACCATCGGCCCCGAACGCAACCTGCTGGAACCGCTGGCCGAATCGTGCCACCAGATCAAGCTGAAAAACCCCATCCTCGACAACGACGAATTGGCGAAACTCAAGCATCTCTGGCAAGAGCCCTACCGGGGCTTTAAATCCTGCATCCTCCCCATGCTCTTCCGCGTGGAAGAAGGCGAGGCGGGATTGGTGAAGGCCCTAGACGAGCTCTTCGCCCGGGCGAGCGAAGCGATTAAAAACGGCGCCAACATTTTGATCTTATCGGACCGGGGCGTGGACGAGAAGCTCGCGCCCATCCCCAGTTTACTGGCCACGGCGGGCCTCCATCACCACCTGGTGCGGGAAGGAACACGCACGAAAGTGGGGCTCGTCATCGAGTCGGGAGAACCGCGCGAGATCCATCATTTCGCGCTCTTGGTGGGATACGGCGCCGGGGCGATCAACCCTTACCTGGCGTTCGAAACCTTAGACGATCTCATCCGGGAAGGCGTGCTGGAAAACGTCGACCACAAGACGGCCGTCGAGAAATACATCAAGTCGGTGAAAAAGGGCATCGTGAAGGTCATGTCGAAGATGGGCATTTCCACGATCCAAAGCTACCGGGGCGCCCAGATCTTCGAGGCGATCGGGCTCAACAAGGAAGTGATCGACCGTTACTTCACCCATACCGCTTCGCGCATCCAGGGCATCGGGATAGATACGATTTACAAGGAAACCCTGCTGCGGCATCGCAAGGCGTTCCCACACCGCTTCGCTGTGCCCCTTATGCTGGAGGCCGGCGGCAACTATCAGTGGCGCCGCGAAGGCGAGTATCACTTATTCAACCCGGACACGATCGCCAAGCTGCAATACGCCACCCAGATCAATTCTTACGAAGAATACAAACAATACGCGAAACTGGTGAACGATCAAAGCCGCCACCTCTGCACCCTGCGGGGACTTTTTGAATTCAAGAAGGGAAAACCCATTCCCATCGAAGAAGTCGAACCGGCCAAGGAGATCGTGAAGCGCTTCAAAACGGGCGCCATGAGCTACGGTTCCATCAGCAGCGAGGCTCACGAGACCTTGGCGATCGCCATGAACCGGATGGGCGGCAAATCGAACACCGGTGAGGGCGGGGAAAACCCGGCGCGCTTCACGCCGCTGCCGAACGGAGACTCGAAGAACAGCAAGATCAAACAGGTGGCCTCGGGCCGTTTCGGCGTAACGAGCGAATACCTGGTGAACTCGGAAGAACTGCAGATCAAGATCGCCCAGGGCGCCAAGCCGGGCGAAGGCGGCCAGTTGCCCGGGCACAAGGTGTACCCATGGATCGCCAAAGTGCGATTTTCCACGCCCGGCGTGGGTCTCATTTCGCCGCCCCCCCATCACGATATTTACTCTATCGAAGATCTGGCCCAGCTCATCTACGACCTTAAAAACTCGAACCCCCGCGCCCGGGTGAGCGTGAAGCTCGTCGCCGAGGTGGGGGTCGGCACGGTCGCCGCCGGCGTCGCCAAGGCCCACGCGGATTTGGTGCTCATCGCCGGACATGACGGCGGCACGGGCGCCTCGCCGCAGACCAGCATCAAGCACGCGGGCATCCCCTGGGAATTGGGGCTGGCCGAAACGCAGCAAATTTTGGTGATGAACAACCTGCGCGACCGCATCACGGTGGAAGTGGACGGCCAGATGAAGACGGGCCGCGACGTGGCCATCGGCGCGCTCCTGGGAGGGGAAGAGTTCGGCTTCTCCACCGCCCCGCTCGTTGTGATGGGCTGCATCCTAATGCGGGTTTGCCACCTAAACACCTGCCCGGTGGGCATCGCCACGCAAGATCCCGAACTGAGAAAGAAATTCAGCGGAACGCCCGAAGCGGTCATCAACTTCTTCTTCTGCGTGGCGGAAGAGCTTCGTGAAATCATGGCCCAGTTGGGCTTCCGCAAGGTGGAAGAGATGATCGGCCGTTCCGACCTGTTGAATTTCAACGCGGCCATCGCCCACTGGAAAGCAAAAGGCCTCGACTTCTCCCCGATTTTCTACCGACCCGAAGTCGGCCCCGAAATCGCCACCCGCAAGGTGCGCGAGCAAGACCACGGCCTGCAGACGGCGCTCGACAACGAACTCGTGAAGCTCGCTAAACCCGCTTTGGAGAAGGGCCAGGCGGTGACGATCGACCTGCCCATCGTCAACCGCAACCGCACCGTCGGCGCGATTTTGGGCAGCGAGCTCAGCCGGAAATACGGTGCGAAAGGGCTGCCGGAAGACACGATCCGCATCAACCTGAAAGGTTCGGCGGGCCAAAGCTTCGGAGCCTTCGTCCCCAAGGGCATTACCCTCCATTTGGAAGGGGACGCCAACGACTACATCGGCAAGGGGCTCTCCGGCGGCAAAATCATCGTCTTTCCGCCTAAATCTTCGACCTTCGTGCCGGAAGAAAACATCGTCATCGGCAACGTGGCCCTCTACGGCGCAACCAGCGGAGAAGCCTATTTCCGCGGAGTGGCGGGAGAGCGCTTTTGCGTGCGGAACAGCGGGGCCAAGGCGGTGGTGGAAGGCATCGGCGACCACGGTTGCGAATACATGACCGGCGGAGTCGTCGTGGTACTCGGCCAAACGGGCCGCAATTTCGCCGCGGGCATGAGCGGGGGAGTCGCCTTCCTTTACGACCCGAAACAAGAATTCGAGAAAAACTGCAACAAGACGATGGTGGACTTGGAAACGGTGACCGAGGACGAAGACATCGAAACCCTTCGGCACCTTGTTGAAAACCACGCGAAATACACGGACAGCGGCCCGGCCCGGAAGATCCTCAAAAACTTCGACGCCGAGCTCTCCCACTTCGTAAAGGTCATGCCGAAAGACTACAAAAAGGTCCTCGTGGAGGTTCGAAAGAAAATGAAGGAAAAGGGAATATCGTTGGAGGCGGCGCTCTATGGGTAAGATTACGGGTTTCATGGAATACAACCGGGAAAGCTACCCGGAAAGGCCCATCGAGGAACGCATCCGCGACTACAAGGAGATCTATCAAGAATTTCCCGTCGAACGCCTTCAGCGCCAGGCCTCCCGCTGCATGGATTGCGGCGTGCCGTTCTGCAACCAAGGCTGCCCCCTGGGCAACCTCATCCCCGAATGGAACGACCTCATTTATAAAAACCGTTGGCGCGAGGCCATCGACCGCCTCCACGCGACGAACAACTTCCCCGAGTTCACGGGGCTGCTCTGTCCCGCCCCTTGCGAAGGGGCCTGCGTGCTCGGCATCAACGAAAAGCCGGTGACGATCAAATACGTGGAACTCAACATCATCGAGCACGCCTTGAAAGAAGGTTGGGTCAAGCCCGAACCGCCGAAGAATTTAACCGGCAAGAAAGTGGCCGTGATCGGCTCGGGCCCCGCGGGGCTTGCCTGCGCACAACAGTTGCGGCGCGGGGGGCACGAGGTGGTCGTCTTCGAGCGCGACGACCGCATCGGCGGCTTGCTCCGCTACGGCATTCCCGACTTCAAGATGGTGAAGGAGCGCATCGATTTCCGCATCCGGCAGATGACCGACGAGGGAGTGATCTTCAAACCCGGCACGAACGTGGGAAAGGACATCACCGCGGGCGAGCTGCTCAAGACTTTCGACGCGATCGCCCTCTGCAACGGAGCGACCCAGGCGCGGGATTTGACCGTACCCGGCAGAGAGCTGAAAGGCGTCCATCCCGCCATGGAATATTTGACTCAGCAGAACCAAGCGGTAGCGGGAGACAAAGTAAAAGATTTCATCTCGGCGAAGGGTAAAAACGTGATCATCTTGGGAGGCGGCGACACGGGCGCCGACTGCCTGGGAACCGCCATCCGCCAGGGAGCCGCTTCCGTCCATCAATTGGAACTTCTTCCCCGTCCGCCCGAGCAGCGCAACTTGAACAACCCCTGGCCCCAATGGCCTTTCATCTTCCGCACTTCCTCGGCGCATCACGAAGCGGAAGCGAAATATCACGGCGACATCCGTGATTATTCCATCATGACCAAGAGCCTCTCCGGCGAAAACGGCGTGCTGAAGAAACTTCACGCGGTGAAGCTGGAATGGACCCCGTCGGCCAACGGAGGGGCTCCTCAACCAAAGGAGATCCCCGGCAGCGAATTCGCCCTAGACGCCGACCTGCTCCTCCTCGCCATGGGCTTTACGGGCCCGCAGAAACAGGGACTTCTCGAACAATTGGGAGTAAAATTGGACGGCCGCGGCAACGTGGAAGTCGGTCCCGGCTATTCCACCTCCGTACCGAAGGTCTTCGCCGCCGGCGATTCGCACCGGGGCGCGTCGCTCATCGTATGGGCCATCGCGGAAGGCCGCAAATGCGCCCGGGGAATCGATGAATTCCTCATGGGCGAAACGGAACTTCCCTGATCTCAAATCCCACATTCATCAATACGGATATACGATGCTAAGCCGCGGCTCCCGCCTCCTCGGAATCTTGGTTTCCGAGAGTTTCAGGATCGGGCTCATTCCCCTTCGATGCGTCGTCGTTTAGATAGAAATACTGATCCTTGCCCGCGATGCTTTTCGTGATGATTTGTGAAGTCCCGGTGGGATCCCAGTAAGTGATGTTCTCGCTCGGATGATCGAGACGGGATTTATTGTTCGCCTCGTCCGCCTTTTTCACGCATTTTTCCGCCATTACCTTTCTTAAGCCCTCGGGAAGAACATTTAGAATCTTGATCGTTTCCTCCTCGTTTTCCCCTCCCGCTTGATGGATGGCCCCGACCACGAACTGCATCAAATCATTCACGTGGGAGTCGTCGATCGATTTGATCAAATTTTCGACGGTCGACCAATCGGCCTTTCTGCCCGTCGTGTCTTCATTCAGTTCGTCCGTCAAAGTGTTCTTAATCGCCTGGGCCAAGTCCTTCCCTTTTTGAAGCCATTTCGACGACTCGTCCTGCTGAACCGCCTCTCCGATGATTTGGGTGAGGCCGCCCGTTAAAATACCCAAGCCCCAAGAACACAACCCGTTCCAACCGTTATCGGTTGAGCGGGAAAAAGAGCAGGGATTTGAATAATGGAAATCCTTGATCTTCGCGCCCATTAGATCCATGGCTTGAATGGCCTTCTGGATCTTGTCTTTTCTTTCTTGTTTCCGGTCGTTTTCTAATTTTTTCGAGGCCTCCGACAATTGAGTCTTGATGTTCTTCAGTTCCCCCTGGGCTTGCTCGATCGTAAATTGCTTTTTTTTCAGTTTCCCCAACGCTTGGTCCGCTAATCCGGCATATTTCTTCGCGTCTTCGTCTTTAATTTTTCTTTCGCCTTTTAAATCCGACAAGTCCTGTTTGAATTGGGCCAAATCGTCGGAAAAAGTTTGAACCCACTCGATGGAAGGATCTTCCTCTTCCGAACCGGAGGAAGACAGACCTTCGTCGATGAAGTTCCAATCCTCCTCACTTAGCTGGGGACGGTTATTTTTTTGCTGCAAGCGGTTCAGTTCAGTGCGGGTTTGATGGGAATCTTGCGTCACAGGGTCCTGTTCAAGACCGGAAGAATCCGAAAAGTCGGAATCCTCTAAGGAAACGTCGGAAAGATCCTCCTCGTAAACATTAGAGTCGAAATGATTGTTCGAATGGTGAACGGTTTGAGTGGTCGACACGATTCCTCCTTTTAAAATCGTCAACCTCTCTCCTTGCTAAAAAAGTAGATCAGCAAAAGAAAAGCCAAAATTCATTAAATTGTAATATATTGAAAATATTTAAGTTTTCGATATTTCATTTAATGAACAAGTCGTATATAAAACAAAAAAATATATTTATTATGTTTTTCAAAGCTTATTTGAATTAAATTTATTTTTTATAAAAATAACCCCCCCGTCTCGATTTTTAAAAAAATAAATGATTTCAATATAATATATTTTTAATCCATATAATGAAAAAACGGCACCTCTTTTGCTTTATATAAATTATATAATTCATCAAGGAGGGGCCCCATGAACTCACAAAACGAACAAATTACCGACCTCTACAATATGGCCATCAACCAATTAATGGCCGCTACCGACTCCGACTGCACCCTCAATGCGAGATTAGAATTGATGAATGCGGAAAAAACCGTCTCGACGATCGAACAAATGACCATGCTCAATCCCGATTCCACCGAGCACGATATTGTAAGAATTGTTCAACTTAAGCGGTCCAAGCTCTGGAACCAGGCTCTCGAACGGGCTTCGGCGACGGTTTAAAAAAAGGTGCTAAAGCGCCTTTTCCTTCCTATAATTAAGAAAACGCACCTATCAAAATCGGCAAAAGAAAGGATTTTTTATGTCGACCTCGCGCATCCCTAACTCTTCTTCCCACACTCCCATCCGCCAACAAGATTCCACTCCCACTCAGCGCACGCCACATAACAGCCGGAATGCTCCTACCCGCGAAACCGAACGCCGATCGGAAAGCAACCTACGCCACGATCAATATCGGGAAATGGAATCGAGGAACGCAACTCCGGATTTCGATGACGAAATAGACTTCAATGAAGTGGGAGAGAATGTCGGCGTTCGAGAATCGGTGGATGCCGATTCGGAAAATGCCCATGCGCGGCAAATGAACCATCACATCGTCGAAAAACAGACCCGGTCCCTCGAGGCGTCGATCCGCGGCGCCAATCTCAAAACCGAGGAAAAGGAAAATTTCAGAGAGACGATTCAACAAATCAATAGTGATCATCGTTCCGGAAATATGAGCTTGGAAGAGGCGATCGACGCCCTGACGGACGTCAAAAAAGAAATGAGCGCGGCAGTAAAGGCGAATAAACAGGAAGCGGTCGAAGCCGTTTCTTCGGATATCAGCGACTTCAAGAATGATTTGAAAGAATTGCAGCAGAGCAAAAGCTTGTCGAAAACCGAGGTGGATGGCCTTAAGAAAAAGGCGCAAGATATTTTAGACCGAGTGAAAAACGACAAATTGAGTTTGAAAGACGCCCAAACCGAGCTCGAAAAACTCAAAACCAGCGTCAATGACGGCCTGACGGCCTCCCATGACCAGAAGAAGAACGATCGAACCACCACTCAGGATAAAGTCGTTAAATCGATGGATTTGATCATGAGGTTGGGTAATCTCTGGGCCAGCGACAAAGCCAAACAAATTTCCACCCTTATTAAAAATGCCATTCGTAACAACAGTTGGGATGCTGTGAATAGCGCGTTGGGGGCTTTGCATAAAAATGATGCAAATAACGTCGTCCAATATTTAGTGGGGGCCGTTTATCAAGAGACGGGCAAAAATGAAGCGGAATTTATGAAGGCCTTAAACGTTTTTCCCAAGCAAATTCGCGAAAAAATGATTGAGAAAGTGACGGAAGATTCCGGAGAAATCGCTTCGGAAGAAAACATGCGTTTCATGGGAGGACAGGCGATCGCTCTGGATAAAACCCAAGAAGAAGCGGACGCCTATTGGCGGGACGGAACGCTCACTTATTGGACTCCCTCCGGCACTGCGGACATGATCTCCAGAAGCATGGGCACTGAAAATGAAGAGCAATACCGATATTTGACCGACGCTCATTTTGACCAAAGTGAGCCCGCCCAAATAAGCGTTTCTTCCGATGAAAATTCAGACGAGTGATTTTTTATCGCGGGCGCTACATGCAAAAAGCCCCTTAAAATCTCCGACAAATCCTGATTTACCCTAAGAAAAGGATGTTAGAAATTCTTTGACACCCCTTTTAAGCTTCTGTATCCTTTTGAAAAGTGGCTTTTTTTCTTACTTGTCTCCCAACATTCTTATGAAAACAAAATCTTTCCTTCTCTTGGCAGTGACGGCTGGGCTCATGGCATGGGCTTCTCATGCGCGGGCCCAGGAGTATGAATATAAAAACCGGTATGTAGAGGATACGAAGAATCGAAAAGCGGTCGGTGTCCTCTCCGGCTACAAGGAATACGAAGTGCCGATGTATTCCGACGCCCCGGTGGCTTCGAATGATCCCCATGTGAAGGTGCTCGGTTGGGATCCTAACGTCCCCCTCCCTCGGTTCATCAATACACTGAAGGAAGGCGAAACCGACCAGCTGACGGTTTTAAAGCTCTTCTCCGCACCCAACATCATCACCCGCAACGTAAGGGACAACAAAGAAACGTGGGTGTATCAATGGCTTTGGTCGTACGCGGACCCGGAAGATCCCAACAACACGACGATCATGATGGATAAAGTGGGTAACCGATTGAAACGGAACAGAACGCCCGTTTCGATGGTCATTACATTTAACGACAACGACGTCGTCGACTCCTACTCCATCAAGCTCATCAAGTATAAGCGCGACGCCTTCAACCACAAATAAGCAAACTCTCTTCCCAATCTTATTAAAACCCCTCCCGAAAAGAGGGGTTTTCTTTTTTGATGATTTTTTAAGAATTTTTCTTGATCAAAAATTGAAGGAGTTCCCCCTTAAAAGCAGGGTCCAACGGCGGTAGTTCCTCGCTGCCCAACGCCCTCGCTCGGCGGTAGGCCGCCATGAATTTTTGGCAGGGGACGCAAATCTTCAAATGCCGCTCCACCTTCTTTTCGAGGACGGGGTCTAATTTCCCTTCTAAAAAGTCGTAGGCGAACGCCTCCAACTCCTCGCAAGTGGGAATGCGAAGCACCCGGCACATCACCCGCTCGATTTTCGTACTAATCGACATGGGATCCCTTCAAAAACCTGTCTTCCAGCTTCTTCTTTAAAAAAAGGCGCGCACGGTGCACCCGCATCTTCATCACGGGCTTGGCCAAATTTAAGGCCTGACAAACCTCCTCTTCGGAAAGCTGTTCCACATCCTTCAGCAAATAAGCGGCGCGATAATCTTCCGGAAGCTCCCGAAGGCTAGCCTGGAGAAATTCCCTCGATTCTTTCTCCTGCAATTTTTCATCGGGAAGCCGCGACCAATCGGGGCCGCTTCCATTCCACACGCCGTCTTCATATTGAGGGAGAATCTCCTCCCAAGAAACCTCCGGATGCCGTTTCTCCGAACGAAGCCGCATCAAGGCTTGGTTGACCGTCACACGGTACAGCCATGTGGAAAGTTTCGAATCCCCCTCGAAGGTGTGGATCTTTTCGACCACCTTCTCGAATACCTCCTGGACGATCTCTCGGGCCTCCTCCGGCCGCCGCAAAAA
This sequence comes from bacterium, assembly GCA_046346885.1. GTDB lineage: Bacteria > UBA10199 > UBA10199 > JADFYH01 > JADFYH01 > JAXMHI01. The sequence continues at coordinate 22,443 of JAXMHI010000001.1, forward strand.
CCTCATCGCGATGCGGTAGATCTTCTCCGACCAATCCTCCACCAACTCGCGATAAGCCCTCTCCTCCTTACGGAGCAGGCCTTGAAGCAATTCTTCTTCCTTTAATTTAGATGCCATGGAAGCTGAAAAGTTTTTAAGTGATTTTAGGGTGTTGGAGCCGGGGGAAAATGTTTGAGGAGGAGAGCCAACTGCTCCATCGGCTTAGGCTCCCCCGTTTTCTGCGCGAATTGAAAGGCCTTTTCCAGGTAGGTGCGGCATTCTTCTTCACCCAGCTTTTTCTGGAGAAGAGCCTCTAAAAGCTTTAAGTCGATGTTTCCGGCGCTGATCATGCCCTCGAAATCGTCCTTCATGGACTTCTTCAGGCAATCGACGGCCTTCTTTTTCTGCCCTTTTTTGAGGAAAGCGAGCCCCAACGTGACGTGGGCCTGATGGCTGAAAGGATGGTCATATTGGGCGAGCTTCAACACCTTCTCGGCCTTTTTAATGGCGGTATCGTATTGGCCGAAGACATCGACGAGCAGACGGGCCGAAATGAGCTTCAGGGCGGGATCATTCGGCAAAATTTTCTCGGCCTTGTCGTAAAAACGCCACGCCCCTTTATAATCTTTCTTGAGTTTATAAAGAACGCCCAAGGTGGAATAAAAAAGCGCCTCCATTACGGGGTCTTTGCTCTTTTCCGCCTCTTGGAGGCCTGCGTTCAGCTCGACCTCGGCCTTGTCGAAGTCGCGGGCGGAAATTCGCTCCATGGCCTTTTCCAATCGGGCCGACCTTATGGGTTCATCGAGGGCAACGGGGCTCATACGCTTATTTTAACCTCAAAACCTTCACCATGGCTTTATGAATTTTCGAATTAGAAGCGACGATCTCTTTCGAGTAAACGCTGAAGGGGTGCCCGCTGAAATCGGTCACCTCCCCCCCCGCCTCCTCGACGATGAGAAAACCGGCGGCCACGTCCCAGGGAAAAAGCTCCAACTCCCAAAAACCGTCGAAACGTCCCATGGCCGTGTAGCATAAGTCGACGGCGGCGACTCCGTCCCGCCTCACCGCCCTCGAATTGAAGATAAAATTCTGGAAATGGTCTAAGTTGTTTTCCTTCGCCTTGGCGACATTATACGCGAAACCGGTGGCAAGCATCGAGTGTTTTAAATCGGGCGTCTTCGAAACTTGCAGCTTCTCCCCGTTCACGGTCGCCCCGGAACCTTTCTCGGCGAGGAACATCTCCTTACGGTTGGGCTCGTACACCGCCCCCATCACGATCTCCCCTTTATGCTCGAGGGCGATCGAAGTGCAAAACAGCGGGTAGGCATGGGCGTAATTGGTGGTCCCGTCTAAGGGGTCGATGATCCATTTATACTCGGAATCGCGCCGCTTGCCCGAGCCTTCTTCCGCCAAAATATCGTGGGAAGGGAATTCGCCCTGGATGAGGTTCACGATCTCGCTCTCGCACTTGCGGTCCACCTCCGTAACGAGATTGATCTCCCCCTTGAAGTCAATTTGCTGAACTCGGCCCAAATGGGCCATCTGGATTTCTCCGGAGGCGAGGCAAGCCTGCTTTGCGATTTCGATGAAGCTCTTCGTCATGGTTTCAATGGCTAAAATGAATCGTGAAAATAGATCAACCAGAATGTCATCTATTCTTTATTATAATCCATGGGGAAAATGCTATCCCAATAACGGCGTACGGGCCAGTGTCAACGCACAGACGGAAGCCCCCGCCTTTTTTAGTACCTTGGCCGCCTCACGCAAGGTGGCGCCGGTCGTGTAAACATCGTCGATGAGCAAGACCCGCTTTCCCTTAAACCTCTCGGGATTTTTAAGCCGAAACGCCCCGATGATTTTCCGGATCCTTTCCTCCCGGTTTTTCAAGGCCTGCGCCGTTTCCGAACGGGTGCGGACCATGCTTTTAAGCTCCAGCGGAATTCCCAAGCGCTTTCCGATTCCCCGCCCCAAAAGGACCGATTGATTATAACCCCGCCTCCACAAGCGAAAGAGATGGAGCGGCAGAGGAATTAAAAAATCAAAGGAAAAATCCGGGCAATTCTTCTTCAAGCAACCGGCCATTTCTTGCTGAAACCAAGCAAGTGACGCCGAATTGCCGCCGTATTTGAAGGCATGGATCACGGGACTTAAAATAGGCCCCCATACGAAAACCGAGCGGGCCCACTCGAAAGGGGGAGGATTCTTCAAGCACTCGCCGCAGACATGGGAGGCGATCTCTTCATGGACGAACGGGTCGCCGCAAACCTCGCAGAGGGAATCAGAGAGTCTTTTCAACCCCGTCGTGCAAAGGGGGCAAAGAGGGTTTTCGTCACCGTAGAACTGTACGGCACGACAGGAAAAACAAACTTGGGGAAGGAAGAAGGAGAGGATGGATTGCGTTAAATTCATATTCCTAATTCTCCTCCCCTTGAGATCAAGGGGAGGTTGGGAGGGGTTTAAAACTCACATAACGCCCCCTATCCCCCTCTTAACTTAAGAGGGGGGAACTAGTTCACTATCAAACTCTTCCCCGTCATCGCCTTCGGTTGGGGAATCCCCAAAATATCGAGGAGCGTAGGGGCGAGATCGATGAGCTTGCCGCCGGAGCGCAGCTTTTTCCCCTGAAAACGTTTCCCGATAAGGATAAACGGTACCAAATTGGTCGTATGCGCCGTATGGGGTGAACCTTCGCCGTCTTTCATCTGCTCGCAGTTGCCGTGGTCGGCAGTGATGAGCACGGTGCCGTCTTGCGAAAGCGCTTCGTCGACGATTTCCCCCAAGCATGCGTCGACCGTCTCCACGGCCTTTACCGCCGCCGGGAGATTACCCGTATGCCCCACCATATCCGGATTGGCGAAATTGCAAATGACGAAGTCGTAAGAATGGGTTTTTAAGCGTTTGAGCAACTCTTCCGTAATCCCCTTGGCGCTCATCTCGGGCTTCAGATCGTAAGTCGCCACCTCTTTGGGGGAAGGGATGAGCGCCCGATCTTCGCCGGGATACACGGGCTCCTTGCCGCCGCTGAAAAAATAAGTGACATGGGCGTATTTCTCCGTTTCGGCGATGCGCAACTGCTTCAAACCCTTGGCGCTGATCACCTCGGGAAAGGTCTCGTGGATGTCGATCTTGGGAAAGGCGACGGGCAAATGAAGAAGCGAGTCGTATTCTGAAAAGCAGGCGAAATAGGAAAGCTTCGGAAGAACCCGGCGGTCGAAATCATTGAAATCCGCTTGAGTGAGGGCCCGACTGATCTGTCGGGCCCGGTCCGCGCGAAAGTTAAAGAAAATCACCGCGTCGCCGTCGCGGATTTTTTCCACCTCTTGACCTTCCCCGATCACCAAAGTGGGGCGGATGAATTCGTCGGTCTCCCCTTGCCCGTAAGCGATCTCCACCGCCTGCTGCGCGCTGGGCGCCACTCGCCCGCGGGCCTCCACCATCGCCTCATAGGCGAGAGCGGTGCGGTCCCAGCGTTTGTCGCGGTCCATGGCGTAAAAACGCCCCGTTACCGTGACGATGCGGCCGACTCCGATCTTTTTAATTTCTTCCTCCAGCGCCTTCACGTAACCGACGGCGGATTTCGGCGGCGTATCGCGGCCATCCGTAAAGGCGTGAATGAAGACTTTTGGAAGGCCCAAACCTTTCGCCATCTTGAGCAGGGCGTAGAGATGATCCTGATGGCTGTGCACCGCCCCGTCGGAAAGCAGTCCCATGACGTGCAGCGCCGAATGATTTTTCTTCGCCGCCTCCATCGCGCCCTTCAAAACGCCGTTTTCGAAAAAACTGCCGTCTTCGATCGCCGCGTATACCCGGGTAAGGCCGAGCAAGACGACCCTTCCCGCTCCCATCGTGAGATGTCCCACTTCCGAGTTTCCCATGAGCCCGTGGGGCAACCCCACCGCCGTACCCGAAGCGTCGATCAAGGTATGCGAATAATTTTTAAGGAAGGAATCAAAATGGGGAAGCTTCGCCTGCTTCACCGAATTATCTTTCGCCTCGGCGCGTTCGCCCCAACCATCGAGAATAATCAAAAGTGTCGGTTTCATCGTTTATCCCAATCGTCTTTCGTTTCGGAAGTTTCTTTCTTAACCGTGATGGTATGGCACCCCCCGCAGCACCGTATAAACTCGATATACTTGCTCCATGAAAATGAAGCGGGCCATGTCGTGGGTGAACGTGAGCTTGGACAAGGCAAGCTTCTCCCGAGCCCCGCGCAGGAGGGATTCGGAAACGCCGTAAGCCCCGCCGATCAAAAAGGTCACCTCTTTCTTGCCTTCGTTCTCCCAGCGACGAAAAAGATCGGCCCAATCCTCGGTGGTCTTCTGTTTCCCCTTCTCGTCGAGCACTACGTAATACGAATCCTCCGGCAGCCTTTCCTGGAGAAATTCGCCCTCGCAATCGACCGCCACCTTGGGGTTCATTCCCTTGCGGACGGGAAAATCCCTCACCTCTTCGACCCTGAGCTGGACGAAGGGACGCAGGCGGTCTTGATAAGTTTGGATCAGATCACGAACGGCGGGATCCTTGAGCCTTCCGACGGCTAGCAACCTTAGTTTCACTTTTCGCCTTCACCTTTCGTTTCTTCGCCTCGGTAAAACGCAGGCGGGGGACCTTTTTCCAGAAACCTTCCAGGTCGTAATGGGGGCGGCTTTCCTCATTGAACACGTGGAGGACCGCGTCGCCGAAATCGACGAGCACCCACTGGCCGTGTTCGTAACCTTCGACGGAAATGGGCCGGATGCCGGTCTTCTTCAATTCTTCCGTCGCTTTGTCGCAGATGGCGCGCATCTGACGATCGGAGGTGCCCGAACAGATCACGAAAAAATCGGTGAAACTCGAATGGCCCCGGAGGTCTAAAATTTTAATGTCGATCGCCTTGGCGGAAGAAGCGTGCTGGGCGAGGGTTTTGGCGAATTCGGTGGATTTTTTTTGGGTCATTTTATTTTTTTACCCCGAAAAGGGAGGTTCACTCCCGTACCTGACCCTCGCCGCGAACGACATACTTGAGGGTCGTAAGCTCCTCGAGCCCCATGGGCCCGAAGGCGTGAAGTTTGGTGGTTGAAATTCCGATTTCGGCGCCTAAACCCAACTGGCTCCCGTCGTTGAAGCGCGTGGAGGCGTTGACGAGCACCACCGAGGCGTTCACCTCGCGCAAGAAACGTTCCGCGTGCGACTCGTCGTTGGTGACGATCGCCTCCGTGTGGAGCGAACCATAGCGACGGATGTGACTTAAAGCCTCGTTCAAATCCTTCACCACGCGCAACGAAAGGATCAGGTCGAGATATTCGGTGGACCAATCGGCCTCCCCCGCTTCTTTCAGCTCCGGCACAATCTTGCGCGCGCGCTCATCTCCCCTCACCTCCACCTTCAAGCGCTCGAACTCCGCCGCCATGCGGGGAAGGAAGGCGTGGGCGATCTTTTCGTCGACGAGCAGGGTTTCGAGGGCGTTGCAGACGCCCGGCCGCTGCACCTTGGCGTTGATGGCGATCTTCTCCGCCATGTCGAGGTCCGCGTTGTAGTCGACGAAAAGATGACAGACCCCCTTATCGTGGCGGATAACGGGGATCTTCGAATACTCGCGCACCATTTTCATGAGCCCCTCGCCGCCGCGGGGGATGATCAAATCGATGTAAGAATCTTGCTCGAGGAGGAACTGCGCCGCCTCCCGCTCCGTCGTAGGTAACACTTGAATGAGGTCTTGGTGAGCGCCGCTTTCCTTCAAGACTTCCCTTAAAATCTCGCCCAACACCTTATTGGAATGGATCGCCTCCGAACCGCCGCGGAGGATCACCGCATTGCCCGACTTGAGGCACAACCCGGCCGCATCCACGGTGACGTTGGGGCGCGATTCATAGATGATGCCGATCACGCCGAGCGGAATCCGCACTTTCTCCACGCGAAGACCGTTGGGCCGCACCCACCCCTTCACGACTTCTCCCACGGGGTCGGGAAGGGCCGCCACCTCTCTCAAGCCATTCGCCATCTCCGCCACCCGCTTGGCGTCCAGGGTGAGGCGATCCACCATGGCCTTTGAAAGGCCCTTTTCTTGAGCGTTTTTTAAATCTTTTTGATTTTCGGAGACGATGCGGTCGGTCTGCGCGACCAAAGCCTCGGCCATTCCCCCCAAGATCCGATTCTTTTGAGGCGCGGTGAGAACGGCGCCATAAGGGGCCGCATCGCGGGCTTTCCGGGATATCTCTAAAATAACATCTCGATAATTCGACATGAACTCTTTCAAACGGGTTTAATGCCTTAAAAAACCATCATAGCCCAGGGTTTTTCTTCTTCCAAGGGCTACCCTACCAAAAGTAATCATTTTCTAGCAATAAGCGAAAAAGAAAGAAATGGGCTTTATTTTCCGGGCTTTGAGCGCATGGACGCCGCAGACGGCAAGGACCTTGAACCCGACGTCGACAAGCCCATGGTTTAAAATCGCCGTCTGAAAAGGAAAATATTGGGCGTGATTTCCTGAGAAAAATATATGGAACGTTCTCTACCTGGAAATTTCCTGAAAGGTGTAAAAGGGGACGTGCGGAGTGGAGCCGGAAACCGTGTCCTTCCCATAAACCATTTTCTCCTCCTCCGAAAAATCCAGCCCGGTTTGATGAAGCCTCATGAAAATGAACTGTCTCTGAACCTCCGGAAGACGGGCGATTTCCTCAAAAACGAGCAGAGAACTGTAGAGGGGAAAACGGCTCATGTGCCTTAAAACTCCCATCGCAAACCCGCGGTCACGATCGAGGAGCAACCGGACGAAAGGGACGCAAAAACACGACTCCTTCATCGAAGCCAGAGCGACGGTCACGAATTCGAGGGTCTTCTTGTCGTCCGAATTCAGCTGCGAGATCAACTCGGACTTGTAGTTTTCAAGCTTGAGAAGCCCGATCGCATAGAGGGCGGAAATCCGGTTTAAGGGTTCCGCAGAAGCGTAAAGCTCTCGGATCACTTTCTTAGCTTCGGAGCGCGACTTCCGGAAGCGATATAGGGCGATCGCGGCATTGGCTCGGATCCGATGGTGTTCATGGGTTAAGAATGGAACCAAGACGGAAAAAGCCCTCGGGTCTTTGAGCAATCCGATCATCTCAATTGCGTTGGCTTGGATGCGGAGGTCCGGGGCCTGGAGGGATTCCATAAGAAAAGGAATCATCTTCTTTCCCACGAGCCCGGTCAACAGACGCATCGCCTTCATTCTCACGCGAAAGGAGACGTTCCCCCGGGATTTGAGTAGTTGAAAAAGGGCTGCAATGCTCTCGTAATTTTTGAACCGGCCCAAAGACTCGACCACGGCGAGTTGCAAGGCCTCGTTTCGGATCGAAAAAAGGCCCAAGATTTCTTGAAACGCCTCCCGGCTCCGCATCTGGCCCAAGGAAAGAACGATGTTCTTTTTAACCTGGATATTTTTCGACTCCGCGAGAAGCTTAAGCAGGGATGAAACGGCGGAGGCTTTATCCCGTTCGCCCAGGGCGTGGACGGCGTTGGAAACCAAGTGAAGATCGTTCGAATCAAGGCAATGGATGAGATGCCGCAAGTAGACGCGATGGAAGAGGAAAGGGAAGGCGAGAAACATCAGGGAACCGACGAAAAGGAAGTCCATCATCCGCGAGGGGTCCGAGCGGAACGAAAACGCAAGGGCGAAAAGGAAAAGAAAGAGGGTGCCCGCCGGCTTCCCGAAACCCTCGCTGAATACCTCGATAAACCCCCTCTTTTTGTTTGAAAGCACGTTCAAAACGGGATGGACGAGCGCGGCCGCCACGTAATCGGCGAAGTAATGCACCACCGCCTGGGCGGCGGCCAGGGCCCCGAGCGTATGGGAAAACTTCAAAAGGGCCGCGCCCAAAACCACAAGGAGGGGGATGAGAAAAATCGTCCGATCGATTCCGAAACGAAGCGTCAAGGGAGCGGCGATAAACAACTGGTAGAACAAGACGCCCGTGCCCGCCGCCAACCCCACGATCCCGAAGAAGGAGGCAAGCGCATCCTCATTAGGAAAGACCTCCAGCGCCTTGACATTATAAAGATAATCGATGCCGTAGGAAAAAAACGCGAAGGCAAGCCAAAAAATGAAAAGCAACGACGTCAATCGGATCGAAGAGAGCCGAAGCGGCTCATTTTCGTCCGTCAATTCCGGATTCACGGGTTTTCGGAGCTTGTCCGCATGCGAGGGATGCTTGTCGAAATCGCTTAAACGGCCGAAAAGAAAACATGCGGAGAACAGCGCCAAGGACCAAACCAAAATGAAATTCTGCGCGCCGTATTTTTGGGAAGAAACGGAAACAAAGAAATTGCCCGCCATTTCGCCCAATATCCCGGCGGCGATCAGAAAGGGGTAATTCCGTTTCGCCTGGAAAGCGTTAAACGCCACGCTGGCGGATATCCAAAAAATCACCGTGGTCAGGAGATAGGAAGCTTCCACCCAGGCGCTAAGCAACAAATAGAAGTGAGGAAAAGAGATTTCCCGCGTAAGAGCGATCCAAGCGACCAAAAAAACGAAGCCGAAGGCGAAAAAACAAGCCCGAAGCACTTTAAAGGAAGAAAGCTTCTTAACCAATAAAAAGAGCAATCCCGCGAGGGAAAGCGAAAGTAGGGAACCCACCACGTACATTAAGAAAAGGGAGGAAGGCCCTTGCCGGGTAATCAGGAGGGCGTCGGAAGAGAAAAAACCGCAAGAATGACCGAGACCTAGAAGGAAAATGAAGGCGGAAAATTTGTATTTTTTAAGTTTTTCCGGAGGCCGGAAGACCTGGCGGAACTCCACCCAAGGGATCTCGACGTACTTTTTCCAGGCGGATTCGAAATGCAAGGGGAACCTCCCGGCCGTCAAATCATCCTGACCACTCCCGAATTCCCATCATAGCACGACTAAGTCGTCCCGGTGGATCACCTCATCTAAATATTTATACCCTAATCGCGCCTCGATCTCAATCGTCTTGGCACCCTTGATCTTTTCGATCTCATGGGAGGAGTAACCCACCAAACCGCGTGCGAACGGTTTTTCCCCCTCCACGAGCAGATCGACGGGGTCCCCGTTCTCGAAAATCCCCATCACTTGGCGGATGCCGGAAGAAAGCAAACTTTTTCCTTTTTCCAAGATCACGCCCTTCGCGCCCGCATCCACCACCAGTTGCCCCATCGGTTTGAGGGTATAAGCGATCCAATGCTTGCGTCGGTTGAGGCGCGCGGAAGCGTCTTTGGGAAGAATCAGGGTCCCCTCTTCCTCCCCGGCGGCTAAACGGGAGAGGATCCCCTTGGATCGACCGCTGGCAATGACCGTCGCCACGCCGAAGTGAGAGGCCTTCTCCGCCGCCTGAAGCTTCGTAATCATGCCGCCAGTGCTCCCCGCGCGCAGGGTATCTTGAGCCAGGGCATGGCAGCGGTCGTCGATGTCTTCGATAAGCGCTATTTTCGTCGCCGAGGGGTCCAGCTGGGGGTTGGCCGTATAGACCCCCTCGATGTCGCTCAAGATCACGAGCAAATCCGCTTCCACCACGTTGGTGACCAGGGCAGAGAGGTTGTCGTTGTCGCCGAACTTGATCTCTTCCACGGCCACCGTATCGTTTTCGTTGATGATGGGAACGAGGCCAAAACCGAGCATTTCGTGAATCGCATGCCGGGCGTTCATGTATCGACCGCGGTCGGAAAGGTCCCCGCGTGTCAGCAACAATTGCGCGATCCCCAACTTCTCGCGGGCAAAGGCTTTGTCGTAATAATTCATGAGCGTGATCTGGCCCGCCGCGGCCACCGCTTGCTTTTGGGGAATGAGGTGGGGCTTCTTCTCGAAACCCAGTTTGTGCATGCCGCAGGCGATGGCCCCGGAGGAGACGAGGACGACCCTTTTACCCGCATGGACGAGGGAGGCCACGTCGGAAGTGAGCGCCTTGAAAACTTTCGGGTCGAGCGCGCCCTTTTCGTCGGTCAAAATGGAGCTGCCGATCTTGACGACCCAGGTTTTCGCCTTTTTGACGATTTGCCGGTGCGACATGAATTTAAACTCTTTGTTTTTTAACCGCTTCCGCCAATTTCGTCACCAGTTCTCGGATTCCCTCGCCGGTAGCGGCGGAAATGGCGAAGACGCGTTTTTTCTTCTTTTCGAAGGCCTTCCGGTAATTCTGGATGATCGAGGGGTCGGGGAGCAAATCAATTTTGGTGAACACCACCCACTCGGTGCGCTTGACGAATTGGGCGTCGTAGGCCTTCAGTTCCGCGCGGATCTCCTCGTAGGCGGCCCAAGGATCTTCTTCGGGATTGGAGATGTCGATCAAGTGGAGAAAGATCTGCGTGCGCTCGATGTGCCTTAAAAATTGAAGCCCGAGCCCCGCGCCCGCATGGGCCCCTTCGATGAGACCGGGGATGTCGGCGACGGTAAACGTGGGCGCATCTTTCGTGTCGGATTTGCGCAAACCATGAAAGGGTTCAACCACCCCCAAATTGGGTACCAAGGTGGTGAAGGGATAATCGGCGATCTTCGGGCGAGCCCGGGAAATTTTAGAGAGCAGCGTCGATTTGCCCGCGTTGGGTTTTCCGATGAGCCCGACGTCGGCCAAAAGTTTGAGTTCGAGCAGGATCGTCTTCTCTTCTCCCGCCTCACCCGGCTGGGCCTTTCGCGGCGCCCGGTTGGTGGAAGTGGCGAAGTGCATGTTGCCCATGCCGCCCTTTCCCCCTTTGGCGATCACATAGCGTTCATTCGCGGTGGAGAGGTCGACGATCAAATCACCCTCTTCGTCCTTGATCAGGGTGCCGACGGGAACATGGATAACGAGATCTTCGCCCGACCTTCCGTAGCGGTCCTTCCCTTTGCCGTGATCACCGCGCGGGGCCTTGAACTCCCGGCGATAGCGAAAATCAGCCAACGTAGACAACTGGGGATCGGCAAGCAAAATAACGCTTCCACCGTCTCCTCCGTTACCCCCGTCGGGGCCTCCGCGCGGCTCATGGGCCTCGCGGCGGAAGGAAACGCAGCCGTTGCCGCCGTCTCCCGCCTTTAAGAAAATTTCGGCTTCATCGATAAAGCGCATCTTTCTCCATTACCATAAATGAAGGGAAGGACAAATCATTGTGAAAGAGGATTTTAGCGGCGGTGCACGCCGATCTCGGCCAAGAAAGCGAGGATCTCGGGATCTTCGGAATAGCGGGCGACGTGATTATAGAAAGCCCCTTCGCTAATCCTCGAATCCGCGGAGGCGATATAAGCCCGGTAAGCCTTAAGGCCCCAAAGGAAGGGATTGACGGAGGCTCCCCCTTGCCTCTCGCGCGCCATTTCCCGCATCGTGTCTCCGAAGACCTCGATCATGCGCCGCGTTTTTTCCTCCAAGGGCTTCACCGTCTGGATTTTCCTGGAAGAACGGGGGTGACGGTTTTCCCTCACAGTGATGACTCGGTCTTCCCCCGATACCCCGGAAACCGGCGGCGGAGGCAAGGGGCGAGCCGGCGGCCTTGCCTTCATCGTCGGAAGTGCCGGAGGAGGAGGAATGACGGGAACCGGAACTTTTTCTCGCACGGACCTTTCGGGAGGAATGGCCGGGCGGGGCGAAGAAGGTTGGGGAGGCCGCGATAAAGTGGGCAAGGCAACCGGGGAGCTTAAACGATAACCGGAAAGCCCTTCTTTCGTTTCGGAAAGGCCGATCACCACCCCGTTGCCTTTTCTCGGAGTGAGACCGCCGCTTCTCTCTTGAGCGAAGCGGAAATGGGTGAGAAGGCTCCTCACCTCTTGTTCGCTCACCTGCGTCGCATCTTCCAAAAGAAACAAGATGGATCTTTCCCGCGGAAGGGAATTTAAGTTCGACAACACATCGGAGACACGTCCCACGGTCATCTGCTTTTGGCGACGTGCCGAAGGGTCGAAAGGCCCGACGTTCCCGTCGCCAAACTCGCGGGTCAAGGTCTCTCGAATCTGCAGGGAACTCATCGTTCCAGAACTTAAAACGACCACTTGAAGGAGCTTTTCTCCGAACTGCTCCTGCGCCCGGCGGATGACTATGTCCATCATCGATGTTTTTTCCAAACCAGGAGGAACCATGACGCCCAGCCAACTGTGGCGCATCCTCTCGATGTTCTGACTTAATACCCGCGACAGCTCCCGTCGGTAGGCCTTTATTTCAGGAGAGAGTGACGCTCCATTGCTCGAAGGGGCTCCCCCCCCTTCCCCGTCGATTCCTTGCATGAATACGGGCTTCGAAAGATCAAGGGGCTCTTCAAACCTTTCAGAACGGGGAAGATTTTCCGTTCCCCCTGTTTCATAGGCGAAGCTCAAAGAGAACCAGTCGGAACGATCGATATCGAATATCCGCATCGGCAATCTTGAAGAATGCAGAGAAAGATCGAGAGAACGCTCCCACGAGACGAGCTCCGGGATCATCCCGTGCATCAAGCCCATGCCGGCAGCCAACTGGAGATTCGTCGCTTCCGCATGTAAAAATTGTTCCGCCAAATTTCCTTCCGGCGCAGGCGTCCAACCGAGACGACCCGTTACTTGGTGACCCGCCACCATCGCCGAATCTTGAAGTAGATGCTGCACGAGAAGGTTTTGTCGCGCCGCCCCTGCGCCGCCGATTTTCAAAAGAGCGAATTGAACGAAAGAGGTGCGCCAACGCTCGTCATACCTTCCCAAAGGGGAGACGGGCGACAAGGTGTCGGAAACCGTTTGATAGGCCGTCACTTCCGAAGCGAGACCGATGCCGTAGGAAGCGGCATGAAAGAGCGGGGCGGCTATGCCCGCTTTAGAGGCCAAAGCTAAAGTCCCCAAACGACCCAAGCGGTAAAACAAAGAGCCGGCGGCCATGGCGGTAAGCGACCGCCAGTCGCTCGCCTGCTCGGCAAAAGCGCCCACTAAACCATCCACTTGGGATTGAAAGGCGCTTAAAGAGGCGGCCGAATTTAAACGGCTCTCGGAAAAGCGCGAAAGGATGCTTCCCCCGGTTGGGGAAAACTCGGAAGAATCCACGGAAGCGGAAAAACGCAGGTTCACCATGCCTTAAACACCACCCTCAAAATGAAATGAATGAGATGGAAGTTTCGGTGAGGAGGAAAAAAGGTTGTGAAAAATTAATTCTCGGGCGACTCGTCGTCTTCTCCAAGCAAAGGCCCGCGAGGAGGAAGGGGCTTAATGGCATAACCCCGTTTTTGGGCAATTTCCTCGATGAAGGTTTCGGGGATCACATTCGGAACGAGCATGTACCCGCTCTTCGCCGTATTGACGAGATGATCCAGCTGTTCGGCACGAGTGAGACCTTGCCATACTTCTTCGACTTCCTGCATGAAATCGTTCTTTTGCCGATCGGAGAGGGCCTCGAACTCCTCCACCCGCTCGAAACATTTCTGCTCAAGGGGATCTTCCATCTCCAAATGGACCCGAATCTTCACGAGCTCGTCTTTTGAAATTAGTTCTTCCTGTTCCAAGGCTCGAAAAGCCGAGCGGTTCTTCTTCAAAGCCAAATATTCCAATGTGGCGATCAACTGAGCACTCGAGCGGGCCATTTTCCCATAGTTCTCCATATTCAGTCGCGGGACCATTTCTTGCGCCGAGGGATTACCGAGTTCCGACAAGAGTTCCACCACGCGAAGCACCCCGGGGTCCGACTCGGCCCTCTCGCGAAGGGCCGATAAATCGAAAAGCGGGTTTCTCAAAAGCCGGTAAGTGGGATCGGTGGCGGGAGGGGTGCCTAAAACCAAGGCCTCCGCGGCGCTTAAGCGAACCACTAAATCGTTCAGATAACTCACCTCGGCGACAGCCGCTTGACTTAAAAAGAAAATCGCCGATTCATCCCCGCCGCGGGCCTGCTCTAAAAGGGTTTGGAAAGAAGCGGCGTCTCCCTTGGTCGCCCGATCCGCCATCACCTGTTGCCCCAAAGAAGCGAAAAAGCCTTTTCCACGGGAACCGGGCGGGCCGTCTCCCATCGTCATCTGAAGGACGGTGACCGGCATGGGATCCTTTATTTCTTGGATGAGGGGCGGACGCTCGGAGACTTCCCCTCCGCCCGCGTACTGCGGTGAAAGGGCATTTTCCGTAAAAATCCCCTCGCTTGCTTGCAAAGGAAAAACATCCGAACGGGACCGAATCGACAAATCCAAAGACCTCTCGAAAGCATGGAAAGCCGGCGTCGTCATTTGCAGAGACCCATCCCCGCCGCCATTTGCAGACCTGTTGCTTCCGCATGGAGGAATTAGCTCCGCGAGGCTCCCCGTAGGAGCGGGAGTCCATGAGTCGAGCCGTCAGTTGATTTCCCGGCCACCGCAGTGTCTTGCAAAGCATGTTGCAGGAGAAGATTGTGGCCGAAGCAAAAGCCCCGGCTCCTTTTTAAAAGGAGAATTGAACGAAGTTGGTGCGCCAACGGTCCCAATAAGATCTCTGCAACGACGCGGTTGCCGCACCCGGAACGGGGAATAAAATATCGTTCACCCCTTGATAGGCGGTCACTTCGAAAGCCAAACCGATTCCATAAGAAGCGACTCTGAGCAGCGGCGCGGCTTGCGGCGCCCTCGCCGCGAGAGCGAGCGTTCCTGGAAGTGACCGAAACGGTAAGGAACGGGTGGCCAAGGCGGCGAGGTTCTTACCGTCCGTCGCCTCCTCCACGAAATGGCTTACCACCCCATCCACCTGAGCTTGCGCGGCGCTTAAGGGAAGATCCGACAAAGATTGGCGGGAAAAACGGGCGAGGACGCTCTCCGAAAATGCGGCCCCTGAACTCGTGCGAACGGAACCCATCACCTAAAAACCTTCCATAGAATGAAGTTTCACCCCCTTGAATGATCATGAAATCTCGATGGAACGGGCAAAAAGTTGCGGGGGAATCGCATGCAGCCCCCCCTCCGCCGGAGGAAATAAAAAAGGCCAACCCTTTTAAAGGGTCGGCCTTCTTAAAATCAAACGATGTCAAATATTAGGAAGCGGGCGCCTGAACCGGCAACACGCTCACTTTTTTTCGATCGCGACCTAAACGTTCGTACTTCACGATGCCGTCGATCTTTGCGAAGAGGGTCCAATCTTTCCCAACGCCTACGTTGACGCCCGGATGAATTTTCGTGCCCACCTGGCGGACCAAAATGGTGCCCGCGTGCACTTTTTCGCTGCCGTAGGCCTTTACGCCCCGACGCTGACCGTTGGAATCGCGACCGTTTCTAGAGGAGCCGCCTGCTTTCTTGTGAGCCATAAATCACCTATCTTTAACTTAATTTAAGCCTGAATTTTTAAGATTTTCACTTCGGTAAATTCTTGTCGATGCCCTTGCTTCTTGGCGAAGCCCTTGCGGCGTTTCTTCTTGAAAACCAAGATTTTTTTCGCCTGGCCATTCTTCACGATTTCCGCGTCGACCTTGGCGTCGGAGAGAAGGGGAGTTCCCACCTTCACTTCGCTGGCGTTGCTGTAGAAAAGAACATGCTTAAAACTGACCGCTTGTCCTTCTACGCCGGGGAGTTTCTCGACTTTTAAGGTCTCCCCTTCTTGCACTTTATATTGCTTTCCGCCTGTTTTGATGATCGCGTACATAAATAAAACCCGCCTAATTTTGTGAAATGTGTCTTATATCTAGTTGTTTTTCCTAAGGATTACCAGGAAAATTTTCCTAAACGAAGGAAGGGGCTTCTATCCCGACTTTGGCAATAAAGTCAAGGGCTAAGGAATTTCCCCACTTTCGCTCACCGATTAGCTAGGGGTGTATGTCGAACTGCTCTAGATGATATCCAGTCTGGGCTTTCACTTCAATCTTCTTCCCGATTTTCTTTTCCAAGGCCTCCAGCTCCTTACGTTCCTCTCCATGAAGAAGGTTGGAGACGGAAGCATGCACGTTTAAATAGAGTTTTTTCTCCTGGGTGACGAAGGCCTCGCGCCGCAATTGGCGGAACACCTCGAAGACGACGGTGGTGGCGCTTTTCACGTAGCCCTTCGCCTCGCAGTAAGGGCAGTTTTCGCAGAGGATCCCCTTCAAGCTCTCGCGACTGCGCTTGCGGGTCATTTCGATCAGGCCGATCTCGCTGATCTTAGTGATCGTCGATTTGGCCCGGTCGTTCTTCAAGGCTTCGCGGAGTTCCGCGTATACCTTCTCCCGGTTGCCCCGGCGCTCCATGTCGATGAGGTCAAGAATGATGATGCCGCCGATGTTGCGAATCTTCAATTGATAGGCGATCTCATGAACCGCTTCCAAGTTATTCTGAAGAATGGTTTCCTCGAGGTTCTTCTTTCCGGTAAAACGCCCCGTATTGACGTCGATGGTCGTCAAGGCCTCGGTCTGGTCGACGATGAGGTACCCCCCGCTCTTCAGCCACACTTTCTTGCCCAAGGCGCGGTTGATCTCCGATTCGATGCCGAAATGATCGAAGATGGGTTCGTTACGACGATAAAGCTCCAGGTTCTGCCGCATCTCGGGCATGAGGTTTTCCAAGAAATGGTCGATCTTCTCGTATTCTTCCGGGTCATCCACGATGACCCGATCGATGCGGGCCCCGTAAAGATCGCGCAGTCCCCGCAGGGCCACGTCTAG
Organism: bacterium; assembly: GCA_046346885.1. Lineage (GTDB taxonomy): Bacteria > UBA10199 > UBA10199 > JADFYH01 > JADFYH01 > JAXMHI01. Next base: position 38,888 of record JAXMHI010000001.1, read on the forward strand.
CTCCGGCTGGATGAGGGCGGGAGCGGCGACCGTTTCCTTTTTGCGCAAGATATCCTGCCAAAGCCGGGCGAGAAAGGTGATGTCTTGGGTGATTTGTTCCTCGGTGGCCCCTTCCGCCGCCGTGCGGACGATGAAGCCCCCTTGGGACGGCCGCGCCTTGCGGATGATCTGTCGCAGGCGGCTCCTCTCCTCGTAGGAACCGATCCGCTTAGAGATACCGACCTTTCCCCAGGTAGGCATGTAAACCAAAAAACGGCCCGGCAGCGAGATATGCGAGGTGATGCGCGCTCCCTTGGTGCTGATAGGATCTCGCGCGACTTGGACTAATATTTCTTGGTTGGGCTTGAGGAGGTTTTGGATGGGGCGACGGCCCGCCCAGCGGTAGCTCCGGCGGATCTCCTCCTCCCCTTCCTCTTCTTCTTCCGTCTCGAACTCGCCGGTGTTCTCCAGGTCGATCTCTTCCTCGTCGTCCTCATCGTCCTCTTCCACGTCCTTGATCTCTTGGCTGAAGTCGGTGGCGTAAAGGAAGGCCGCTTTTTCCTGGCCGATCTCCACGAAGGCGGCGTTCATGCCGGGCAGCACCCGCTGCACTTTCCCTTTATAGATGTTGCCGGCGATGCCGGTTTCGCGAACCCGTTCGATGAGAAGCTCGGAGAGGACGCCGCCTTCCACGAAGGCCACCCGGGTCTCTCCCGAGGTGACGTTGACGATTAATTCATTGGGCATGGGTTTTCAGGAGGGAGTCCAATTTCGTGACGCGCACGGAGCCCAGCATCTCTTCCGGATCTTCCAACAGGTGTTTGAGCACTTCTTGCGGCCGGGTCGATCCCTCGGGGGAAAATCGCGTCACCAAGGTCAAATCCCGGTCGGAGTGGGACTTGAGGGATTCGATGAAACGCCGGATATCGACCCGTTTCACCCCGTCTTCCTTTCGACGTTCGATCATCAGCTCGCTTTGTTCCTCGAGCCAACGGATGCGCTCGTCGAGGGCCGCTTGCCCCCCCGGATAGGCCCGGGGAAACTCCACCTTCCAGACCGTTCCCACCGTAGCGGCGGAAACGGACGGGGAATTGGGCTTGAGCCTTTCGCAGGTCTTGAATTCCAGCCCCTTGGGCAAGACCCGGTTGACCTGGCCGATGAGCTCGGCCGGGTCCGGAGCGCCTTCCACTTCGACGTCTAAAAACTCGGAAAGGCTCTCCACCCCCACCGGCAGCGCCTGGCCCAGCGACATCCGCGGTTGAGGGTGATACCCCTCGGAAAACCGCAGCGGAATCCGGGCCCGGGAGAGCGCTCGCTTGAGCACTCCCATGAGCTCCAGGTGGGAGAGAAAGGCCACTTCACCCAACTTGGTGAAACGGCAACGGTAGCTCGTGTAAACCTTTGGAAGAGAAGGCGGGCGGCCCTCTCCTTTTCCTTCAATCTTTTTTAAATCCTTTTTTTCTCCCTCCGCTCCACTCGAAGCGGGGGGCGTGACAAAAACAAAATCTTTTTCTTGAAGCTTTCTTCCGCGGGTGGAAAACTTCAGCACTTTCTTGCCGAAATCTCCCTCCGCACTCTCCACTCGATAATTAATATTTTTCACCCCGTGAAAATCACAAACCCCGCAATACGTGCACTTATCCACCGAACAATCGGCGATGAAGGACTCTTTATACGCGGCCTCTTTCTCGTTCCACAAGAATTCTTTTTTAAGGTCGCTAAAGAGGTGGTCCCAGGGAAGCACCTCTTCATAGGGCCGCTCCCGCGAGACGTAGAATTCCGGGTTCATCCCGCATTCTTGGAAGGCGCGCATCCAGGTGGGGTGACTCAGCATCTCTTGCCAACCGTCGAAGCGACAGCCCAACTCCCAGGCCTTTTCGACGACTCGGGAAAGGCGGCGGTCTCCGCGGGCGAAGATGCCTTCCAAATGACTCTCGTAGGGGTCATGCCACTTGAACTCGACGGAGCGGTCGCGCAGCAGGCCTTTCATATAGGCGATCTTCTTTTTCGTCTCTTCGATGGAATCCTGGGGCTCCCACTGGAAGGGCGTGTGGGGTTTGGGCACGTGGGGCGACACGCTCAAGTGAATCTTCACCCGACGCGAATATTTCCGACCGATTTCCAACGCCCCGTGTCCCTCGTCGATGATCCCCTTTAAATCCTCGAAATGCTCGAAGGGCAAGCCGCACATGTAGTAAAACTTGATGAGCGACCAGCCTTCCTTAAAGATGTGGTCGACCGTCTTGTAGAGGTCTTCCCGCGAATTGCCCTTGTTGATCACCCTCCGCATCCGCGGAGTGCCCGCCTCGGGGGCGACGGTGAAGCCGGTCATGCGCACCCGTTTCACTTCTTGAATGACTTCCGGTGAAAATGTGTCCGTCCGCGTGGCCGGGAGGGAAATGGAAACCTTGTCTTTCTCATAACGATCGAACAACTCCCGCACGAGCGGCACCAGGCAGCCGTAGTCGCCTACGGAGAGGGAGAGCAGCGAAATCTGGTCGTCCCCCGTCTGCGGAAGCGACTCTTCGACGATTTTCAAGATTTTCTCCGGGGAACGCTGGCGCTCGGGACGATAGATATATCCCGCCTGACAGAAGCGGCAACCGCGCACGCAGCCCCGTTGCACCTCGACGGAGAGCCGCTCGTGCACCGTCTTCACCGAGGGGACGATGGGGGCCGTGGGGAACACGGCGTCGTCCAAATCCTTCACCGTCGCCTTTTTCACGCCGGAATAATCCGGAAAGCGGGGCGTGATGGATTGAAGCGTCCCATCTTCTTTGTAAGAAACGTCGAAAAAGGAAGGGACGTAAAAACCTTGAATCTTGCTTAATTCCCGCAAGAGCTCTTCCTTCGAGCCGTCGCGGAACGCCGACATCTTCTCGACGATCTCCACGATGGCGTTCTCCCCGTCCCCCACCACGAAGCCGTCGAAGAAATCGGCGATGGGCTCCGGGTTGAAGGCTTGGTTGCCGCCGCCGATGATGAGGGGAAAGGAAGAATCCCGGTCCTTCGAGCGGAAGGGAATCCCCGATAGATCAAAAAGGGTAAGAATGTTTGTATAGCTTAGTTCGTATGGCAGGCTGATGCCGATCAGGTCGAATTCTTCCAGAGGAATCTTATTTTCGAGGGAAAAAGGGGAAACTTGATGTTGCCGGAAGACCTTTTCCGCGTCGACCCAAGGGGAATAAACCCGTTCGGCGGCCACGCGAGGCATGCGGTTTAGGGTTTCATAGAGAATTTTCAAACCCAAGTTCGACTGCCCGATCTCGTAGGTCTCCGGCATCACGAGGGCGGCCTTGAAATCGACCTGGCCTAAATCCTTAACGATGGCGTTCACTTCCCCGCCCAGATAACGGGCCGGTTTTTCCACCTTCTTCAGAATTTCGAATAATTTTTCTTGGGGAAGCCGCATCAATCTCTCTTTCCTCCCTGTTGCTAACCCAATACTTTCACCGGCACAAGGGGGTCGATTTGGCCGTCCACCTTCTCGTAGGTTGCCGCCCGCGAATGCAAGGTGATCACGTGTTGCCAGCGTTCCGCCTTCTTTTGATAGTGTTCCAGCTCTAGCTCAGCCCACTCGGCGTGGCAGCAATAGCGTAGCCCCTCCCTAGGGTCGGTATACCGGACGCCGAGCATCAAGGCCGGGTCGTTTTGGAGGTGTCCGATGAAGCGGTGGGAGCCGTCGATCAAGTCGAAACTCCAGCTTTCCACGTCATAGCCGCTCTTGTTCTTCCGCCACAAGGCGGGGCGGTTGAAAAAATAATCCTTCCCCTGAATACGGATGTAAAAAAGCGAGAAGTGGGGCAATAAAATGGGCCCCGCTTTCGTTTGGGCGGACAAACCCTCGAAAATCGCCGTGGGGTCTTCGGCGAAAGTGTTGCAATGGGCCCAGGCCCAACGCTCCGCGTGTTGGGATCCCCAAAGGTGGGCTTGCTCGCCTTGGGCGTTTTTCACCTGATATTCTTTCCCCTGATAGATGATGCGACCCGAAAAAAGGGCAAAGGGGTAGGGAACAAGATATTTGGTTTTGGGAAACGGCCCCCGATACATCCAAGCGGAGGGGAACAACCTTAAAGGCCTAAGGGCCGGTGCATTGCGGGTAGAGGGCATCTCGAATTGCAGGTCCCATTCGAGGGAAAAATCCTTTTTTTGCACCCTTCCCTTCGCCTTGCCATCCCCCAACTCCGCCCCCCCGATGCGCACGGAAAGGGGATCGGGATGAAAGTGCACTTCGTCGGCCGGGTAAGACTGGAGTGCTCCCCGGCAATTCAAGGGATCCGCCGCCGAAAGGGCAAAGGCCCAGAGAGAGGCATGAGGTTCCCCTTTGCGGTTCAAATGGAAAGTGTAACGCATCCAGAAGGCGAGTCCCTCTTCGAGAAGATGCAATTTGAGGAAGTAAACCTCGTAGAACGGGGGTTTAGCGGATAAAAATCTTGGGTTGTTGTCGTTCTCCATCGTGGCCTTTCAAATCATTTCCGGTGGGGAAGGGTAAAGAAAAATCGCGCGCCCTTCCCTTCTTCGCTTTCCACCCACACCTTCCCTTTTCCCTGCGTCAAAATTCGTTTTACCGCCGCGAGTCCGATGCCGCTGCCCGGCCGTTCCGGGCGAAGCCGATAGAAAAGGTCGAATATTTTTTCATGATGAGCCGGGGGGATGCCGGGGCCGTTGTCCTCGACGAGAAAAAGAACGGCTTGAGGGTCGTCCTTCACCTCCACGTTCAACTCGGGGGACTCGACTCCTTCGCAAAATTTGATGGCGTTGCCGACGAGATTCATCAAAACGTCGTGCAGACGCTGGCGCGGGAAAAAGACGGTCTTCGCCTCGGGGGAGACGCTCACCCTTACGCGGAATTTTTTGAGGGATAATTCGTAATTCTTGAGAATCTCTCCAATCAATTCCTCGACCGCGATTTTTTCATATGGTTCGAGGGCCCTTCCGATATTGACGAAGTTCTTGAGATCGGTGATCCGTTGAAGCAACAGATGGGCGTTCTTAGAGATCCTGCGCAGGTAATCTTGCTTCTGTTCGGCGCCGTATTTGCCCGAATCCTCCTGGAGAAGCGTCGAAAACCCCTCGATGGAAAGGAGGGGAGCCCGCAAATCGTGCGTAACCATGTTGATGAAGAAGCGACTTTCCTCGTGAAGACGGTTCAATTCGAGGGTGCGGTGGAGATTCTGCCGGTAAATCTCGAAAAAATCGAAAAAGAGCTGAAAATAAAAGGCGACCGCAAAAATGAAAAAACCGTACTCGAGCACGTAAGGCCCCGCGTAAAGGCCCAATCCCACGAACATTTCGTGGAAGGCGGCGAGCACGAAACAGGAAAGTCCCACCACAGCGGCGGTACGGTCCTTGATCCTTCGACCTAAATAATAAAACCAGGCGACGAAAAGAACGAGGATGTGGATCCCCAACCAAAGGGCGGTGAAATCGGCCCATGGCCCCGTATCGGACTCGAGAATGCGGTAGAAGTGCCCGAAGAGGTTGAAGTCTTTCGGATGGGGGGTACCTTCAATGAAAGTGGGCCCAAAAAAAGTGACGAAAAGAAAGACGGGCGCGGGGACATCGACGGTGAATCTCACCCAACGGAATTTCACCTTCAAATAGGACAATGAGAAATGAACGAAAAACACGAATATCAGAACCGCCGAACCCCACTGCAAACGGGACCAAACCTTACCGGCTTCATAGCTAGCCGTCGAATAGAGCTGCCACGCTCCGAAGGAATAGAGAGCTTGGGCGAAGGACATGAGAGAGAAATAAAGATGCTCGCGCGTAAAGATGCCCACTCGACGGCTCACGCGAAGATAAAAATAGAGGAAAAAAACGCCCCCCTGCAGAAAGAAAAAGAAGAGAACGAGGGAAATGAGGGAAATCGTGTTTTGGGGAAATAAGATCATGGATCGGCCCGCCCCATTATAAATTCTTTGGGCCGAAGAAAGAAGGAGAAGTTTTGGGGGCTTTATCGGTTCCTTCCGGTCACCCTTGACGGCAAGACAGCTCGAGCACCAGGATCAGAGCCGCGATGGAAAGGGTGCGTCCTTTGTCCAGGCTTAAACCTTCGGGGTTTCCTTCCCAAAGATCGATCGAGATCGAGCCCCGATCGGTTTTGAGGCTCAAGCGCCCTCCTCCGGGAGGAAGGCGGAACCCTTCCTTTCCCATCCAAACTTTCGCCTCCTCGGAAGGGAATAGCGTCGCGGGATGCAAGCGGGTTTCTGGCGCCAATCGGGGAAACGTGGGCGGATGGGCGGCCAAAATTCGGTCGTTTTCATCCCGCAAGACGATCGCCCCCAGCGCAAAGGCGTCGCGGAGGTCGGAGAGAACTTTCTCGATGGGCTCGTTGCGCCGAAGCTGATCGACCAGGCGGGAGAGGACGTCCAACTTCTCCGCCGCTTGATGGGCCTTCTCGGACCAACGCTGGCGTTCCCTGCCGAAGGCGGCCGCGATGAGGCCGCACCCGAGGAGGGCGATGAAGGCGATCACGTCTTCTCGACGGGTAATATTCAAGGTAAGGTAAGGTTCGGTCAGGAAAAAGTTGAGGCTTATCCCCGAGACGAGCGCGGTCAATACGCCCGCCAAGCGCCCGCCTTGCTCGGCGACCACGATCGTCAGGGCAATGAATGCGAAGGCCATGTTGGAGGCCGAAGTGACGCCGCGCAGCGGAATGAGGAGCACGGCTAAAAGAACGGCCCCCAACGCGCCGGCCACCGACCAGGCAATTGAATCTCCGTTTTGTTGCGTTGAAATCATTTCAAATCCACCCCTTGCTTAAGGTTGAGTTTGGGGGGCCGATTCCGTTTTCGCCTCCGGTTTCGATTCGGGAGTTTTCATCGGAGCGATCTTATCCAACGCGTAATTGAGCTTCAAAACGTTCACGCCCGGCTCCCCGAAGAGCCCCCACTGGGGTCCGTCGGTATTCTGTTGGAGAAGCTCCCTCACCTGCGCCGCGCTTAAATTCCGCGCCTTCGCCACCCGCTCGACCTGGAGATCGGCGCCTTCGGGCGAGATGTGGGGATCGAGGCCGCTCGCCGAGGCGGTGACCAAATCCACCGGGATCCGGTGGACGGCGACGCCCGGATTTTCATCCTGCACCTTCTTGAGATTCGCTTTCAGGTTTTCAACCAACTTGGGGTTAGTGGGACCTAAGTTGGTGCCGGACGAGTTCGCCGCGTCATAGCCGTTCCCCGCCGCGGAGGGTCGCGGGTGGAAATATTCCGGCCTCGAGAAATTTTGGCCGATCCATTCGGAGCCGATCACTTGTCCGTCTTTCAGAATCAAGCTCCCATTGGCCTGGTGATTGAAAAAAACTTTCCCCACCCCGGTGACCGCCAGCGGATAAATCACGCAAAGGAGTAGCGCCAGCAGTAGAGTTACGACAATCGAACGATAAAATGCGGTTCCCATAAAATTCTCCCGTTAAATGATCTTCAGCGCCGCCACGAGCACGTCGATGAGCTTGATGCCCAGAAAAGGAATCAAGATTCCGCCCAACCCATAGATAAAAACGTTCCGTCTCAAGATGGAAAGGGGGGACGTGGGCCGATATTTCACCCCCCGAAGGGAAAGCGGCACGAGCAAGATAATGATGATGGCGTTGAAAATGACCGCGGAGAGAATCGCCGATTCGGGGCTCGCCAGTTTCATGATGTTCAAAACGGCGAGACTGGGAAACGCGATCGCAAAGATCGCCGGCAAGATGGCGAAATATTTCGCCACGTCGTTGGCGATGCTGAAGGTGGTCAGAGAACCCCGCGTGATGAGCAGCTGCTTGCCGATCTCCACGATTTCTATGATCTTCGTCGGGTCCGAATCGAGATCGACCATGTTGCCCGCTTCCCGCGCGGCCTGAGTACCCGTGTTCATCACGAGGCCCACGTCCGCCTGGGCGAGCGCCGGAGCGTCGTTGGTGCCGTCTCCCGTCATGCCGACCATCCGGCCTTCCTTCTGGAGGTCTTTGGTAATTCCCAATTTTTGCTCCGGCTTCGCCTCTGCGACGAAATCGTCCACGCCCGCTTCCTCCGCAATGGCGGCGGCGGTGAGCTTGTTGTCGCCGGTAATCATCACCGTCTTGATGCCCATCGCCCGGATGCGGGCGAAACGGTCGCGGATGCCGGGCTTCACGATGTCCTTCAAATGGATCACGCCTAAAATCCGGCCGTTCTTCGCGACGAGCAAGGGGGTGCCCCCGCTCTTCGAGATTTTTTCCACGGCGCCTTCGATGTCGGCGGGAAAACTTCCGCTTTTCTCCTTTACCCACTTCTTCACCGCGTCCACCGCCCCTTTCCGGATGAAGTCGCCGTTGAAATCGACGCCGCTCATCCTCGTTTCCGCCGTGAAGGGAATCGACTCGGCGGCCGCGGGATAGTCCGGACGGGTGCCCATTTTCGCCGCGAGATCGACGATGGAGCGCCCTTCCGGCGTCTGGTCGGAATAGGAGGAAAAGAACGCCGCCTCGGCCAGGTCTTCCTTGGAAACGCCCGAGGACGGGATGAACTCCGTCGCCATGCGGTTGCCGATGGTGATCGTTCCCGTTTTGTCGAGCAGCAATACGTCGATGTCTCCCGCCGCCTCCACCGCTCGGCCCGAGAGGGCGAGCACGTTGCGTTGCACCAGGCGGTCCATCCCGGCGATGCCGATGGCGGAAAGCAAACCGCCGATGGTCGTGGGAATCAGGCAAACGAGCAGTGAAATCAAAATAACGGTGGAGACCTGCGCCTTGCTGTAGAGGGCGTAGGGCTTCAAGGTCACCACGGCGAGCAAGAAGATGATCGTCATCCCCGAGAGCAGGATGCTCAAGGCGATTTCATTGGGCGTTTTCTTGCGGACGGCGCCTTCGACCAACGCAATCATTCGGTCGAGGAACGACTCTCCGGGGTCCGTCGTGATGGACACCACGATCTGGTCGGACAACACGGTCGTGCCGCCCGTAACCGCGCTGCGGTCGCCGCCCGCCTCGCGAATGACCGGGGCCGACTCGCCGGTAATGACGGATTCGTTGATGAGGGCGGTCCCCTGGATGACCGTTCCGTCGGCCGGGATGAGCTCTCCCGCCTTCACGACGACCACGTCCCCTTTCCGAAGCACCGAGGAGGAAACCTCTTCGATTTTTCCATCCGCCCTTTTTCGAAAGGCCTTCGTGTCCGTGCGAGTTTTTCGAAGCGCGTCCGCCTGGGCCTTTCCGCGTCCTTCGGCGATGGCTTCGGCGAAATTGGCGAAAAGCACGGTAAACCAGAGCCAGAGTGAAATTTGTCCGTCAAAATTCGCCAAGTGATAATTTCGTGCGAAAAGATCGTGGAAGAAGGCGATCGTCGTTAAAACGCTGCCGATCTCCACTACGAACATGACGGGATTCTTCACCAGCGTGGCCGGGCTGAGCTTCTGGAAGGAGTCCCAAACGGCTTGTTTCACCAAGACGGGATCCCAAACTTTTCGTTTCATGATTTTCGCCATTGCGAGTTCCTCTTTCTTTAAAAGAAATGTCCAAGAAGCATTTCAAGATGTTCCACGATGGGCCCCAGAACGAGCGCGGGGAAGAAGGTAAGGGCCCCCACCAGCACGATGATGCCGATCAAGAGCGCAATGAAGAACCACCCGTGCAAGGGGAACGAAACAGTCTCCGACGTGGGGTGCACCTTCTTGCTCACGAGGGAGCCGGCCAAGGCCAGAACGGGGATCATCATTCCGAAACGTCCGACGATCATGGCCGCGGCCAAGGTGAAGTTATAAAAGGGGGTATTGGCGGTAAGGCCCGCGAAAGCGCTCCCGTTGTTGCCGGTCGCGGAGGTAAAGGCGTAAAAAATTTCGGAGAAGCCGTGGGGCCCCTGATTATTGAGCCCCGCCAGTCCGCTCGGGGAAATCACCGCGTAAGCGGAAAAACTCAAGATCGAGAGCGCCATGAGAAGCACGCCGACCATGACGAGCTTGATCTCGCGCCCTTCGATCTTCTTGCCGAGATACTCGGGCGTGCGGCCGATCATCAATCCCGCGATAAAGATGGTGAGAATGACGAAGAGAAGCATTCCATAAAGCCCGGAACCGACCCCTCCGAAGATGATCTCTCCCAAAAGGATGTTGGTAAGCGGGACGAAGCCGCCCATGGGGATGAAGCTGTCGTGCATCGAATTGACCGCCCCGCAGGAGGCGTCGGTGGTAATGGTGGCAAATAGCGAGGAATTAAAGACGCCGAAACGGACTTCCTTCCCTTCCATGTTGGCGGGTGAGGAAAGGCCCGCGGAAGCGAAGGCGGGATTGCCCCGATACTCGAAATGGGCCGCCAAAAGCACGCCGGCGACGAACACGATCGTCATCGTCCACCACACGGCCCAACCGTGCTTCGTATTTTTCGTCATTCTTCCCAGCTGATAAACCAATGCGCTGGGAATCAAGAAGATGGAGACCATCTGAACGAAATTGGAAAGAGGCGTCGGGTTTTCGTAGGGGTGCGCGGCGTTGGCGTTGAAAAAACCTCCTCCGTTGGTTCCGAACATCTTAATGGCGACCTGGGAAGCCACGGGGCCTTGGGCGATCAACTGATCCGCCCCTTCCAGCGTCTTCGCCTTAATATAGGGCAGGAAATTTTGGATCATGCCTTGAGACATGAGGAAGATCGCGAACAGAAAACAGAAAGGCAGCAAGACGTAGAGGTTGACACGGACGAGATCCGTCCAAAAATTTCCGATTCCTTTTCCTTGTTTCCTGGCGATGCCTCGGATCAAGGCCACTGCGACTAGAATTCCCACCGCAGCGGAAATGAAATTCTGATAGGTAAGTGCCGCCATCTGCGAAAGGTAGCTCATCGTGGATTCGCCGCCGTAAGACTGCCAGTTGGTGTTCGTCACGAAACTCGCGGCCGTGTTGAAGGCCAAGTGAAAAGGCAGCGGCGCCATCCCCTGGGGATTCAAGGTGCCGGCAAAGGGAAGTTTATGTTGGTAGTAAAGGATCAGAAGCGTGAATAGAAAACCGACGAAGCTGAAGACGAGAAGATGGACCGTATAGGTGACCCAATTTTGATCTTCCTCGGGGTTGATCCCGGATATCCTATAAATACCCCTTTCGAGCGGTCCCAGGATGGGCTTCAGAAAATGGGATTCTCCGGAAAATACCTTGTCCAGATAGATCCCTAAGGGTTTGGCCGTCACCCCGATGATGCCGATGAATAAAAGGAGTTGAATCGCGTCTCTCCAAGTCATGGTAATATCTCCCCGTTAAAATCTTTCCGGATAAAGAAGAGTGAACCCCAGATAGAGGAACACGAATATCGATACGATGAGCAAAAACACGTCGTTCATTTTGTTATCTCCCTTGCTAATTGGCATCTCCCTTGCTGCTTAAATGAGCAAAGAACAGGCCAATCCACCGAAAAACGAGACAACCGTTGATCCGGAAAGGGAAATTGGCTTTTAAGGGTTTCCAAATTCGAGACGGAAAACCTTACATTTTTAAATCGGGGATTTCATTTTGTAAGGTAAAATGCCTTTATGAGCACCTTCGAAGAACTGATCGAGCGGCAGAAGAAAGGCTCGCTCAAGATTTATTTGGGATACGCGGCCGGCGTGGGCAAAACCTACGCGATGTTGCAGGAAGGCCAGCGCCTGAAAAACCGCGGCATCGACGTGGTGATCGGCTATCTGGAACCCCACGGCCGACAAGAAACCTTCGATCAAGTGAAAGACTTGGAAATTATCCCGCCGCGGACGGTTGAAATCGGCAACCACCCTTACCTTGAAATGGACCTCCAGGCCCTGCTTCGCCGGAAACCCCAAGTGGCGCTCATCGACGAACTGGCGCACACCAACCTGGCCGGCTCCAAGCACGAAAAGCGTTATGAGGACGTACTCGAAGTTCTCGACCATCAAATCAACGTAATCGCCACGATCGGCGTCAACATTTGGAGTCGATCGCGGACAAGATCGAATCGGTCGCAAAGTGCCCATTCGCGAGAGGATTCCCGACAATATTTTGCAAAAGGCCGACCAGGTGGTGAACGTGGACGTCACTACCGAAGAATTGCGGGAGCGCCTGAGAATGGGAAAAATCTACGAGAAATCCCAGGCGGAACGGGCCATGCTGAACTTTTTCACCCACAAAAACCTCTCCGTCTTGAGGGAAGTGGCGTTGCGGGAGGCGGCCGGCGACCAAGTGAGGAAGATACGCGAGCAGGAGCTGGTGGAAGGGGCGGAAGCGGCGCTGACCCAAGAGGCGGTAATGGTGGCTTTAAGCTCCAACCCCAACAACGCGGAGATGCTCATCCGCAAGGGGACCCGACTGGCTTCCCAATTCTCGTCGAAATGCTACGTAATCTACGTCCAGAAAAGCAGCGAGGCACCCACGGTGATCGACTCCGAACTGCAGCGAAGGGTGCAGAACAACCTGAAGCTCGCCCAAACCCTGGGCGCCGAGGTGGTCATTCTCAAGTCGAACAACGTCTCGGAGGCTTTGGTCACCTTCGCGCAGGAAAACAACGTCTATCACGCGGTATTCGGGAAATCCCGGCTTTCCCCCCTTCAAGAGCGGCTGCGCGGTTCGGTACTTCTCAACTTTCTCCACGATTCGGTGGGTATTGACGTGCACGTCTTGAGCACCTCTCCCGAGGCATAACCATGGCGGATGATTCTCAATTCTACTTTCCTCCCTTAAGGCGCAAGATCCTCAAAAGCTTCCTCTGGGTGATCGCCGCCTACGGCCTGTTGGGATTCCTTTTGATCGGCGCGGTCTTCTTTGCCAGCGGACTCACCCCCAAGCTGATTCACGTCAACTACGACTCGATTTCGGCGGTCCAGCACATGCGCGAGGCGTGGTGGGGGCTGCATCATTCCCAAGACCTTCCCTCCGTCTCCGAACGCGAATGGACGGACAGTTTCGAGAAAGCGTTGCACTTTGAAGAAGGAAACATCACGGAGATCGGCGAAGCGGATATTGTCAAAAACATCCGCACCCTCTGGGATTCGGTGAAACGCGATCCCTCCCATCTCGATCGGGGACAATTCGGCCAAATGCTGCTGTTCTTGGATCAATTGGTGAACGTGAACGAAAAGGGAATGTTCACGCTGGCCGGCAAGAGCCATTTGATCCGGCAGAGGATTTTGCTCGCCGCTTTGGCTTTTTTCTTGGTTACCGTCTTGCTCTCCATTTTTTTGGCCGACAATCTTTCCAACCGCTTGGCCAAGCCCATTAAGGAAATCGCCGAAATACTCCGCGGCAAGCCGGACTTAAGCAAACGCCTCAAACTGCCGGAGGCAAGCACCCTGGAAATCTCCATCCTAAACCGCGAGTTGGAGGGGCTTTGGGGCCAACTCGGAAAACTGGCGAAACTCAACATCGACCAGTTGGTGACTCAGCGGAACCAGTTGGAAACCGTCTTGTCGTCGGTGGAAGACGGAATCCTCGTGCTCAACAACGAGGAGAAGGTGGTGCTCTGCAACGAGGGAATCGCGCGCTTGATGGGAATGGAGTTCGAAGACATCCTCAATAATTCTTGGAAGGATCTCCCCTCGTTGAACGAAAATTACCTCAAATTGCGCGATTTTCTCACACCGGAGCTTTCCTCCTTCAATTCGGTCGAGTTGAACCTGGAAGGGATCAAAATGATCCTCGCCGCGCGCTACCGGCCCATCTTCGGCGACGAGAACCGACAAAAGGGTTCGCTCTATCTTCTCCATGACATCACGCAAAAAGTTCAAAAACAACGCCTGAAGGAAGAGTTCATCAGCGTTCTTTCCCACGAGTTGAAGACGCCCCTCCAATCGTTGGGAACCGCCTCCGAGCTTCTCTACGACCGTCGGGAGAAAATGGAGGAGAACGCGCGGATGCTCGTGGAAACCCTACATGAGGACGTCGCCCGGATCCGGGCGATCGCCAATGATTTCATCCAAGTGGGCCAGCGGGAGATCCACGCCCTCAAGCTGCGCATGAAAAAAACCGCCTTCGACCAGGCCTTGGCGGAGTGGATCAAGCCGTTTCGCGTACTCGCCAAAGACCGGGAAATTGAGATACAGTTACACCGGCAGGGGGAAGGCCCCGTATGGATCCAACTGGACGAGATCAAGTTTCCGTGGGTGATTTCCAACCTGCTCTCCAATGCGATCCGCATCTCACCCCCGCGGAGTAAAGTGGAGATCCTGCTCTCCTCGGGAGACGGGAAAATGGAGCTGAAAGTGGAGGACGAAGGCCCGGGCATTCCGGAAGAGATCCAGAAAAAGATCTTCGAGCCCTATTACCAGGGGCCCCCGGGCGGCGCCGCCAGCGGTTTTTTGGGCATCGGGCTCACCATCGTCAAGGAAGTGGTGGAGGCTCACGAAGGCAAGATCGAATACCGGCGTCGCGAACCCAGAGGATCAATTTTTAAAATCGAATTGCCTCTGGCCGTCTAAAGGTGGAAACGATGAAACCTGCAAAATCACAAGCAGCCGCGCTTCGCGTCTTGTTGGTCGACGACGACAACAATATCCGCCGTACCTTAAGCGTCATTCTCCAAGAGAACCAATGCTACGTCGCGCAAGCGGGATCGGTTCCTGAAGCGCTGCGTCTCATTCGCGAACAACCCTTCGACTGCCTCCTCACCGATTTCCGGATGGAGGACCAAACGGGCCTCGACTTGATCCAAAATGCGAAACAGATCCAACCCCGCCTGCTCATGATCGTCATGACCGCCTACGCCTCCATTGAAAACGCCGTGTCGGTGATCAAGGAAGGAGCTTTCGACTACTTGCCCAAACCCTTCACCAACGCACAGCTCCTTCACTTGCTGGGAAAGGTGCGCCTCATCGTAAGGCTCACCCGGGAAAACGAGGCGTTGAAGCAGGAAGGCGCGAAGCGGGATTTCTTCCGCGGCTTCACCTCCGCGGCGAGCGCGAGACTGGAGGAGTTCGTGCGCAAGCTCGCCCCGACCGAATCGACGATCCTCCTCGTGGGCGAGAGCGGTACGGGAAAGAGCCAACTCGCCCGCCTAATTCACGAGCAATCCCCTCGCAAGGACAAGCCTTTCGTCACCGTCTACTGTACGACCCTTTCCGAGTCCCTCCTCGAATCCGAGCTCTTCGGGCACGTGAAGGGCTCCTTCACCGGAGCTTTCCAGGACAAGGAAGGAAAATTCGAAGCGGCGGACGGGGGCACCTTGTTTCTCGACGAAATCGGCGACCTCTCCCCCAATGCACAGGCGAAGCTGCTTAGGTTCTTGCAAGACCGCGTCTTCGAACGGGTGGGAAGCAACCAGGAAATCACGGTGGACACGCGCATCATCGCGGCGACCAACAAAGACTTAAGCCAGGCGGTGGCCGACGGCAAATTCCGCGAGGATCTTTACTATCGACTCAACATTTTCGAGTGCCCCCTGGTGGCGCTGCGTTACCGAATGGAAGACCTAGCCGTCTTCATCGAACGCTTCCTCGAAGAATTTAAAGCTCAAGGCTTGGCGAAGGAGAAGGTGGAGTTGCCCTCGGAAATTTTGAAAGCTCTTCAAGAACACACATGGCCCGGAAACATCCGCGAATTGCACAACACTTTAGAGCGGCTGATCGTCCTCTCCCGCCACCGCGAAATTAAGCTCGAAGACCTCCCCGATTCTCTCCTCAAGAAAAAGAACGCCCCGCTGAAGCAGGAAGAGAAATTGGCGTCGCTGGAAGAGCTCACCCGAAACCACATCGAAGCGGTACTTTCGCGGGAAAAAAACCTGGAAAAGGCGGCGGAGATCTTGGGCATCACGCCGGTGACCCTGTGGCGAAAACGGAAGGAATATGGGTTGGATTAATCCCTAAAATTCGTGAACTGCAAGGGAAGGCCGAAATCCTTACCCTTCACGAACGCGATGGCGCTTTGCAACTCGTCGCGGCTCTTGCCCGAAACTCTCACCTGTTTGTCCTGAATCTGCGAGTTCACCTTGAGCTTCGAGTCTTTCAAGGCTTTCACGATTTCCTTCGCCTTTTCCGTTTCGATGCCGCTCTTCAGCTTCACCTCGCATTTGACGAGGCCTCCCGCGCCCGGCTCCACTTTGCCGAACTCCAGGGCGTTCAGTTCCACGCCACGCTTGACCATTTTCGTCTGGAGCACGTCGATCACGGCCTTCATCTTGTGCTCGTCGTCGGAAACGAGCTTCAGTTGCTCCTTATCCAGGGTGATCTCGCTCTTCGAATGCTTGAAGTCGTAACGGGTGGAGATTTCCTTGTTGGCCTGGTTGACGGCGTTGTCCACCTCTTGGCGGTTGAGTTCGGAGACGATATCGAAGGATGGCATAAGAGGCTCCCCTTAATTCTTAATTTCTTTCACTCCCTTGGGTTTCTGAAACGCGAACTGGCTGTCGGGCAAGTCGCCGTTGAGTTTCACGTTCTTGAAAAAATAATGGCTCACGTTTCCCGATTCGTTCTTCAAATAGGCCTCGCTCACCGTGTGAGTGGCCCGGTCGAAGCAAGATGAGCTCGTCCATGGCTTTCCTCTTTCTTGGGGATCAGCAGGAGCCAATCAAGGTCGGAGGTAGCCTTGATGATCTTTTTCTCGTTGTCGCTTAAGGCGCTCACCCGAAACTGGGCTCGCAAATTGCCGAGTCCCCCCAAAAACGCCAAAGCCTCTTCCGGCATCGTTTGGGGGTTGACCGGGTAGACGTTCACTTGGCTGTCACCCTTATCGTAAACCCAAAGCTTCTTCCCGTCGGAAACATAGAGCCTGCCCTCTTCTCCCTCGTATTCCACCCACAATTTTCCCGGCTTTTTAAAGAGAGCCTTTCCCGTTTTCTCCACGTCGCGCTCCAGAGCGGCGATCTTCACTTTTTGGACGAACTGGCTGGAGACGTCTTGCGCCCCTTCGTAGGTGGATTGCACTTGGCGGATCACTTCTTCGGTGTTCGCGGCATATGAGAATTTGGAAAGCAGAATCAAACAGGAAAGAACGATGATTTTCTTAAGCATAAAAATAGAAACGAGCCTTCTTTCGGACGGATCTTACGAAGATCCCTCCGCAAAATTGGAGGCCAACACCTCTCTCCCCTTCGCCCCGTCCGGCGCGCTCACGATGCCTTCCTGTTCCATCCGTTCGATCATGCGCGCCGCCCGGTTGTAGCCGATGCGAAGGCGCCGCTGCACCATGGAAATCGAGGCCTGTCGGGTTTCGGTGACGATGGCGACCGCCTGGTCGTAAAGCTCGTCGCTTTCCTCGTCTCCCATCTCGCCTTCTGCCTTGGGCTCTTTGAAGTTGAGGATCGATTCGTCGTAAACGGGTTTGCCCTGTTTCTTCAAGTGTTCGACGACGCGAGTCACTTCTGAGTCGGAAACGAAGGCCCCGTGCACGCGCACGAGCTTGGCGATGCCCGGCGGGATAAAGAGCATGTCGCCCATGCCGAGCAAGTGTTCGGCGCCCACCGTATCGATGATCGTGCGCGAGTCGTGGGCGGAGGAAACCTTGAAGGAGACGCGCGCGGGGAAGTTGGCCTTGATGATTCCGGTGATGACGTCCACCGAGGGCCGCTGCGTGGCCAAGATGAGGTGGATGCCGGCGGCCCGCGCCATCTGCGCCAAACGGGTGATGTATTCTTCCACCTCTCGGCCGGCCACCATCATGAGGTCCGCGAGCTCGTCGATGATGATCACGATGAAAGGGAGCTTGTCTTCGTGCTTGAGCGGCAGCATTTGGCTGCCTTCAGGCACGGGGATTTCCCGGTCTTTCAGTTCGCCTTTTTCGATCTTCTTGTTGTAGCCGGCGAGATTGCGCACTTGGGCGTCGGACATGAGCTTGTAACGCCGCTCCATCTCGGCCACCGCCCAACGCAGCGAGATGGCCGCCTTCTTGGGCTCGGTCACCACGGGGAGCAAAAGATGGGGAATGCCTTGGTAAATGGAAAGTTCGAGCATCTTGGGGTCGACGAAGATGAAGCGGACCTCTTCCGGAGTGGCCTTGTAGAGCATCGAGAGAATGATCGCGTTCAAACACACCGATTTCCCGGCCCCGGTGGCGCCGGCGACCAGCAGATGCGGCATCTTTTGCAAATCGCTCACGTAAGAAAGACCCTCGGTATCTTTACCTAAACAAAGAGTGAGCTTCGATTCGGCCTTCTGGAATTTAAGATCGGAGAGAATCTCCTTCAAATACACCGTTTCTCGGGTATGATTGGGAATTTCAATACCCACCGCGGGCTTGCCCTGCAGGTGGGAGACGATGCGTACGGAACGACCGCCCATGGCCAGCGTTAAATCATCTTCTAAATTGACGATCTTGGAGACCTTGATTCCCGCGGCCGGCTCGAACTCGTACATGGTGATGACCGGGCCGGGGTGGATCTCGGTGACGCGGCCTTCCACGCCGAAATCGAGCAGCTTTTTCTCGAGCAGCTTCGAATTCATCTTGAGGGATTCCTCGTCGACCTTCACCTCGCCCCGCTCCTCCGCATCGAGGATGTTGAGCGGCGGCAGGACGAATCCCTTCATCATCTGAGAAAAGGAAAGCTGGTCTTCCACTTTTTTGGCATTTTCCTTCACATCCACCCGCTGAAAGACCTTCGGCTCGGCGCCGCCGGTTAAAGCAGGCGCCTCCGCCACCTTTCTTTCGATCTTCTCCGGTTCCGGCGGTTTTTCCTTGGGCAAGAGCTTCACCACTTTTTCAGGAAGCGGCGGGGAAGGTTCGACGGTGCGCGGAATGCTGATCTTCACGGGTTGCGGGACCTTCGCTTCTTTCTCGGCGGCCTCTTTCACCTTCAGCGCCTGGCGGCGGGATTCTTGATATTTCTCGAAAGCCTTCTTCAAGCGGGCCGCGTAAATGACGGCGAGGGATTTTCCTTTCAGAGCGCAAGCGACGAGAAAGCGCTTCACGTAAACAGCCATTTTCGCGATCGAAACGCCGGTACCCCATACGAAGGTAAGCAGCCCCAAGGAAATGACCGCAAGATACGCTCCCACCGAGTTAAGGTATTGCCTCAGGGGCTCGGCAATGAGCGATCCGAAAAGGCCACCCGCCCACACCTCTTGGTTGACGCCGCCGATTTCCACCATCCTCCATTTCAGCTGGAAGAGGACGGAAGCCATGGCGAGGAAGAAGAGAAGGAGCAAAACTTGTGAATATTTAAACGGCTGCCCGGATTCGCGGAACGAGGAAATCCCTAATACCAAGAGAACCAGCACAACGAGATAAGAGGCGAGTCCCAAAAGGCTGATGAGACCGTCGGCCGTATACGCGCCGATCAAGCCTCCCAAATTGTGGATGGAGGGATGAGCGCCGATGGAATTGAGCGAGGGATCGGTGGGCGAATAAGAGAACAGCGCAAGCCCGATGAAAAGGGCCAGGGCTAAAAAAAGGATCCCCCGCACCTCGCCCAAATAAGGGCGGGCTTCTTTCTCCGCCTTGGCGGCTTTCGATTCTTTTTTTTCTCTCGCTGCACCCATGGAAATGCCTTCAAACAAGTAGGGGCACAGCATGCTGTGCCCCTACCGGTTTCGTGAATCCTTCACTGGAGGGGCTTCCTCAAGCTAGCCCCTTCTTTTTAATCCGCATGCTTTCTCAAAAAAGTCGGAATATCGTATTCATCTTGATCCGCATCGACCATCCCGATCTCGGCCACCAATTTTTTAATGTCGCTGAAATCGCCCTCTCGCTTCTCATGACCCACGCTCAAGTCGAGCTCTTCCTGGTGGGGAGCGGGGGAAGGAATCACGCTCGCCCCCAAGGGCCTCGCAGTCACGGTCATCGGCGCCGGAGCTTCCACCGCTTCCGCAGCGCCCGCGCCCGATCCCATACCCGATCCCATGTGGGAATGACTCGGCGCGGCCGATTTGTTCAAGGTCGTGGAAGGGCCGGGGGACGAATATACGGGGGAAACGTTTTTATATTTCGGCAGCGTGGTCGCGGGCGAATAAGTGGCCTTCTTGGCCGCCTTCGAAAAGCCCGTGGCGATCACCGTCACGCGGATGTCTTCTTTGATCTTGTCGTCGATCACCGCACCGAAGATGATGTTGGCGTCTTCATGCGCCTCTTGCTGAATGAGTTTGCTGGCCTCGTTCACCTCAAACAGGGTCATATTGGAAGGACCGGTGATGTTGATGATGATGCCCGTGGCGCCGTTGATGGAAACGTTCTCGAGCAAGGGCGAGGAGATCGCCTTTTGCGCCGCCTCGATCGCGCGGTTTTCACCGTGGCCCGTGCCGGTTCCCATGAGGGCCATGCCCATCTCGCCCATGATGGTCTTCACGTCGGCGAAGTCCAGATTAATGAGGCCGGGAATGGTGATGAGGTCGGAAATGCCTTTGACGGCTTGAAGCAAAATCTCGTCGGCCATCTTGAAGGTGTCGATCATCGGCGTTTCTTTGCCGGCCACATGCAAAAGTTTTTCGTTGGGAATAACGATGAGAGTGTCGACGTTTTCCTTCAAAGCCTCGATGCCCAACTCGGCCTGGCGGGCGCGCTTTTTTCCCTCGAAGGCGAAAGGCTTGGTGACGACGCCCACGGTGAGGGCGCCCATCTCCTTGGCCACCCGCGCGATCACAGGGGCCGCCCCCGTGCCGGTGCCGCCGCCCATTCCCGCAGTGATAAAGACCATATCCGCGCCGCCGATCACCTCGGCGAGGGAGTGCTGGTCTTCCATCGCCGCATTCTTGCCGACCTCGGGGTTCGCTCCGGCTCCCAAGCCTTTGGTGAGTTCGCGGCCGATTTGCACCTTGATGGGGGCGTGATTGGAACGCAAAGCCTGCACGTCCGTATTGGCGGCGACAAATTCCACGCCGTCCAACTTGGAACGGATCATCGTATTGACCGCGTTGGTACCGCCGCCGCCGACGCCGATGACCTTGATCTTCGCGTTTTGGGCTAAGTCTTCTTCGAACTCGAACATAAAACCTCCTCGCAACTGAGGCTCCCCCTCCTTTGTAGTGAGGGGGTCAGGGGGAGATAGAACGCGGCAAATCTTTTTGCGCCGTTCTACCCCACCCTAACCCTCCCCTTACAAAGGGGAGGGAAAATTTTAGATACTTAAAAAATTTCTCCGAACCATTCCTTCATTCGGTCTTTCACTTTCGCGTAAATGTTCGCTTCGCGCACTTTGAAACGGCTCGAGGCTTGGGTTTTCGAACCCCAAATCACGAGCCCCACCCCAGTCGCATACATCGGACTTTTCACCACGTCAACGAGTCCGCCGATGCCCCTTGGCGCGCCGCGTCGAACGGGTACATTGAACACCTGTTCGGCGAGCTCAGGCATCCCCTCCAAGATAACGCTGCCGCCGGTGAGCACGAGGCCAGAGGCGATCCGATCTTCATAGCCGGACTTGATGATTTCCTGTTGCACCAGGTTAAAAATCTCTTCGACGCGGGGTTCGATGATCTCCGCCAAAATTTGGCGGGAAAGGATGCGGGGTTTACGTCCGCCCACGCTGGGGACCTCGATCGTCTCATCCTTCTGAACCATCGAGGAAAGGGCGCAGCCGTATTTTTGTTTGATGCGCTCCGCTTCCGCCGCGGGGGTACGCAAGCCGACCGCCACGTCATTGGTGACGTGGTTTCCACCCAAGGTGATGACCGACGTATGAACGACCGCGCCTTCCGAAAAGATGACGAGATCGGTGGTACCGCCGCCGATGTCGACCAGGGCGACGCCCAATTCCTTCTCTTCATTGGTCAGAATGGATTCGGCGGAAGCGAGCGGCTGAAGGATGATGTCGTTCACGTTCAAGCCGCATCGATTGGCGCATTTCACGATGTTTTGGGCGCTGGTGACCGCCGCGGTGACGATGTGGACCTTCGCCTCAAGTCGGACGCCCGACATGCCCAAAGGTTCTTTGATGCCATCTTGACCGTCCACCACGTATTCTTGGGGAATCACGTGGATCACCTCGCGGTCTAAGGGAATGGCCACCGCTTGCGCCGCGTCGATGACGCGAAAGATGTCGGTGTCGCGCACTTCCTTCTCTTTGATGGCAACGATGCCGTGGCTGTTAATGCCCTTGATGTGTCCGCCGGCGATACCCGCGTACACGGAGGTGATGTCGCAACCGGCCATAAGCTCCGCTTCGGAGATGGCCTTCTTGATCGACTCCACCGTCGATTCGATGTTGATCACGACGCCCTTGCGGAGCCCTCGCGAAGGATGGGAGCCGATCCCGATAATGTCGATGCCGTCATCGGTGATTTCACCCACGATGGCCGCCACCTTGGTGGTTCCGATATCGAGCCCGACAATCAATTCCCCTTTTTTCATTCCCGTTCTCCCATGCTTTTTTCCCTCTTTTGCGGAGGGGGTTATCACATCGTCAAAATCACTTTGCCTTCGTAGTTCAAATCGATCGAAGCAAACGATTGATTCAGCTTCTTCAGCTTCTGAAGGGCCGAATCGAGACGTTTCAACTTCGCTTCGAAACCGTCGAAACCGACCAATACCCGAAAATGCTCCTTCTCCGGGAAAAGGCTGAAGCCGGCCGTCTTGTCAAAATGGATCTCGGAGAGGCCCAAGTCTTTGGATTCTTCCCGCACATCATAGGCCGCCAAGAGCTTAAGCGCTTCTTTCAGGATTTCACGACCCCGCGGCGGGTCTTGCTCAAACTCATCCCGCGTGAGCCCCGTGAAAATGGGGTAATCCATCGAATCGGAACGGTCGGTAATCTCCTTGAAGATCCTCCCCTTCTCATCCACGTAATAGAACTTGCCCACGCTCAAGATCATCTTCGGTTCGTGCCTCGTCAGGGTGATGAGCAACGTATGCGGCAGGCGGCGGGAGGCCTTCACGTGGTCGATCCAGGGATTCTCTTCGAGCCTCCTCACCACTTCGCGCAGGTCGACCGTGAAAATCGGCATCCCCACGCTCAAACCGGATTGATGGAGAATGGCGCCCGTCGTGAGCGAACCGCCCGCTCCGTCGATGAGAATGGAATTAATCTTTAAGTTTTCGAGGTGGAGGGAGAGATAGCGAAGCCCGACGGTAAGCGCCACGACGGATAAACACACGATGAGGCCCCGCTTGAAAAATTTAAACTTCTTCTGGCGGGCCTGCAACTTTACGTTGTGGCGTCTTAAGAGCTTCATGGTCTTAAAAATTCGTCCGTTTTAGGTGGAAATCGGGCGATCCCGCCTTTAAAACGGCAGACGTTGGTGAATCCAATTTTCAGACAAAACGAATGTAAAAATGACCCCAATGAGACTAGAAAAGAACCCTATTTATTTACACCTCAAGCTCGTCTTAAGTCGAGCAGAATCTAACATTTTTTCGACTAAATCTTCGAAAGAAATGCCCGCCTGGGCGGCGGCCTTGGGGATGAGGGAGGTTTCGGTCATACCGGGAATGGTATTGATCTCCAAAAAGTAGGGGCGGTCTTCCGAATCGATCATGTAATCAGCCCGGACGACCCCTTCGCAACCCAACTCGTTGAAGATTTCCACCGTTAAAGACTGAATCTCTTGGGTGAGTTCCGGAGAAATGCGGGCGGGAAGAATATATTCGGTCGCCCCCTTGGTATACTTCGACTGAAAATCGTAAAAACCGCTCTTGGGCACCACTTCGATCAGGGGCAAGGGCTCTCCCGCCAAGACCCCCGAGGTGACTTCTTTGCCGGTGATGAATTCTTCCACCAAAACCCGCGAGTCGTATTCTTCGGCGGCCAGCAAGGCCTTCTCGAGCTCGCCGATCTCCTGCACGCGGGTGATGCCGATGGTGGATCCCTCCCGCGAGGGCTTCACGATGACGGGAAAACTTAAAGAAAAAGTGCGGGCGAATTCTTTGGCGGTCATCCGGTTCGATTCGAAATAGGCGTAAGCCGGGGTTAAAAACCCCCTCTCGCCGAGGATGCGCTTCGTGAGGATCTTGTCCATGGCCACCGAAGAGGCCAAAATGCCCGAGCCCGTATAGGGAATTCGCATGATCTCGAGGAGCCCCTGCACCGCCCCGTCTTCCCCATAATTGCCGTGGAGCGCGATGAAGGCGACTTCCACCCCTTCCGCCTTCAATTTCTCAGGAAGGGTCGTGTCGGCGTCGATTTCCACCACCGAATAGCCCTTTTTACGCAAGCCTTCGGCCACCGCCTTGCCCGAACGGAGGGAAACCTCCCGCTCGCTGGAAAGACCGCCTAAAAGAACGCCGATTTTCTTGTTTTTGAAGATCGCCATAAAGCCTCAAGCCACTTTCAGACCTTCTTGGGTGGGTTTGTCTTCCCCGATTATCTTCACCTCCGTCTCGAGACGAATATCCGTCACCTCTTTCACCTTGTCACGGACGAGTCCGATGAGGACGAGAATGTCTTTGGCGGTCGCGTTCCCCTCATTGACGATCCAGTTGGAGTGCTTCTCGGAAACCCGCGCCCCGCCCACGCGCACGCCCTTTAAGCCCAATTCTTCAATGAGCTGGGCGGCGAATTTCTTCGGGGGATTTTTGAAGACGCTCCCCATACTGGGTTGGTCGAGGGGTTGGGTGTCTAAGCGACGCTTTTGGAAGAAGCCGATGCGCTCGGCCACTTTTTGCGGGTCGGATTTTTGAAGGCGCAACTTGACGCCGATCGCGATTTCAGAACGCGGAATTTTTAAGGAGCGGTACTCGAAATTCAGGCGTTTTTTCAGGTAGGTTTTCAGGTCGCCGGAAGAATCCATCACGGTGAGCTCTTCGATGCATTCGCCGATCTCGCCCTCGCGGGTGCCCGCGTTCATGATGATGGCACCGCCGACCGTGCCCGGAACGCCGAAGAGGCTCTCGATACCGGATAAGCCGTTTTGGCGGGAATATTCCACCACCTTCGGGAGGGAGTAACCGGATTCCGCGTATAAAACGGTTTCCTTCTCTCCCTCTTCTTCCACGCGGAAGGCATTGAGGCAGCGGTTGAGCTTGATCACCAATCCACGCACGCCCCCGTCTTTCACGAGCAAGTTGCTCCCGTTGCCGATCACGAAATAGGGGATCTCGTGCTTCTCGCAAATTTGCAGCGCGACTTTTAGATCTTCCAATCCCGCGGGATAAAGCAAGGCGTCGGCCGGACCGCCCACTTTTACCGTGGTGTAGCGTGCGAGAGGCTCGTCGAACAAAAGTTCGCCCTTGAGCTCTTTGGAGAATTTTTCCTTAATGGATCGGGGCAGAGACATGTTTTTCTTTCTTTCGCAGCCATTGGGCGATCTTGCGGCCCACCTTCACGATATCGCCGGCGCCAAGAGTAACGATTACGTCGTTGGGGCGGATGATGCGCGCCGCTTCATCGGCGAGCGTCTCCTTATCGGCGCTGAAGTAGATTCCGGTTTCGTCTTTTTTCTTTTTCATCGCCAAAGCCAGGCTCTCGCCGCTGACGCCGGCGATGGGATCTTCCCCGGCCGCATAGACCTCCGTCAAAAGAAGCAGGTCGGTGTTGCCGAAGGCTCCTTGAAACTCGGCGAACAAATCCCGGGTGCGGGTGTAGCGGTGCGGTTGAAACAGGGTAACGATGCGCCGATCCGGAAAAGCCATGCGCAGGGCGGACAAAGTGGCCTTGATCTCCTCGGGATGGTGGCCATAATCGTCGATTACCCACGCTTCGCGGCCCTTGTACAAGGTTTCCATACGCCGCTCGATGCCTTTGAAGCTGCCCAAACCCTTGACGATTTGCTTGAAAGGAATTTCCAACTCGTGTCCCACGGCGATGGCCGCCAAAGCGTTGTAGACATTGTGCAAGCCGGCGAGCTTGAGCGTTACCTTACCCAGGCTGACCCCCCGATGGAAAACCTCGAAACGTTCTTGGAGCCCCTGTTGCTGGATGTCGCGGGCGTAAAAATCGGCGGTTTCGGTGAGCCCGTAAGTAACGACGCGTTTTTTGATTTGGGGGAGAATCTCCTTCACCGTGGGATGATCCACGCAGGCCACCACCGCCCCGTAAAAAGGGATCTTGTTGGCGAAATTGACGAAGGTGGCTTTGAGCTCTTCGAAGCTGTGGTAGTGATCCATGTGCTCGGGATCGATGTTCGTGATGACGGCGATCGTGGGGGAGAGCTTCATGAAAGAGCCGTCGGATTCGTCGGCTTCCGCCACGAGGAACTCGCCTTTCCCTAATTTGGCATTGGAGCGAAAGCTCTTCACCCTGCCGCCGATCACGAGCGTGGGATCCAAGCCCGCCTGATAAAGGACGTTCGCAACCAAAGAAGTGGTCGTCGTCTTGCCGTGGCTCCCGGCCACCGCGATGCCGTATTTAAGACGCATCAGCTCAGCGAGCATCTCGGCGCGGGTGACGACGGGAATGCCTTTTTCTTGCGCCGTCGTCCATTCGGGGTTGGTGGGTCGCACCGCCGAGGAAATCACCACGACATGGGCGCCTTCGATGTGGGAAGCCCGGTGGCCGTAAAAAATCTTAGCGCCTTTTTTCGCGAGACGGACGGTAATGGGCGAGCGCTTCAAGTCGGAACCGGAGATTTTATAACCCAGGTTGGCGAGCACCTCGGCGATGCCGCTCATCCCAATGCCCCCGATGCCTACGAAATGAATATGTCGGATTTTTTTGAACATAGAATTCAACTTCCCCCTCTTAAGCTTAAGAGGGGGTAAGGGGGGAGTTTGAAAGTTTCAAACCCCTCCCAACCTCCCCTTAATTTTAAGGGGAGGAGTTTTTAGTCCTATTTGAATTACAGGCAATTCCCTTAAACTTCAAGACCCTAAAACCATTTCTTCGCAGATTTTTAAGATTTCGTGGGCGGCCAAGGGTTTGGCCAAGCGGCGGGCCTGTTCGCCCATCGAATGGAGGAGTTTGGGGTCTTTCCGGAGGGCGTCGATCTCCTCAAACAGGCGCTTTCCATTGAGATCCCGGTTTAAAAGGAGCCGGGCGGCGCCCGCTTCGGCCACTTCTTGGGCATTGAGGCGTTGGTGATCGTCGGCGGCATAGGGATAAGGGATGAGGATGGACGGTTTCCCCAAATTCTGCAGTTCAGTGATCGTACCCGCCCCCGCCCGGGCGATCACCAGGTCGGCCTGCGCGTAGAAATTTTGCACGTCTTGGATGAAATCGAAGACCTCCGCCTTCACCCCGGCCTTCTCATAAGCCTCACGAACCATCCCCGCATCGTTTTTCCCCGTTTGGTGCATCACCCGCAAAGGAGTGCCCGCAAAAGAAGGAAGGGCATCGACCATCGCCTGGTTAATCGAATGGGCCCCTTGGGAGCCGCCGAGGATGAGGAGGGTGAACACATTTTCCACCCCTTCTTTTTTCGGGGGAATCCCCCTTTTTACCCCCTCTCCCTCGACGGGAGAGGGCTGGGGAGAGGGTGAAACATTGAAGAAACTTTTCCGTACCGGATTCCCCGCCAACGTCGTCTTCGAAGGCTTAAAAAACTTCCGCGCATTCTCGAACGCGATAAACACCCGATGAACGAACTTCCCCAAAATCCGGTTGGTCAAACCCGGGTAAGAATTCTGCTCGATAATGGCCGTCCTAATCCCCATAAACCGGGCCATGAGCGTGACCGGCCCCGAGGCGTAACCGCCGATCCCCATGACGAGATCCGGCTTTTCACGGCGGAGGAGCTGAAAAGATTTGAACAGGGCGTAGGGAACTTGAGCGAGGGATTTGAGACGCTGCCCGATCCCTTGCCCCTTGAGTTGTTGGACGGGAATGAGCTCCAATCGGTAGCCCAATTTGGGGATCAGCGTATTTTCAAGGCCGTAGGAAGTGCCGACGAAGAGGAGATCGTTTTGAGACGGAGACTTTCCATCCCGTGGGCGGGCCAGATAATCTTCCGCCACCGCCACTCCCGAAAACAAATGTCCTCCGGTGCCGCCGCCGGCAAAAAGAATTTTCATTTCATTTCCTTAACGAATCCGAGCCCTTTCGACAAGAAGGCGTTTTCTCCGCAACCCCCTCTTTTGCCTACCGATAATAACCCCAATGGGCACATGACCTTCTTTTTTAGGAAAGGATCCGTCATGAGCGAAATCACCTTCCATCTGCCCAACCACAACACCATCATCATCAACGATCTCAACAACAACGACCGCTTGGAAACCACCGATGAAGTGTTCGTCAACGGCGAGAGGCTCGATTGCCGAATGGACCATCCGCCTTCGGAACATACGGCGGCGGTTTGGGATTATTTCCAAAGGACCTTGAACATAAACCATTTCCGTTCCAACATCCCCATCAGTACGGCCTTACAGGTTTTCAATTTGCGACAAACCGCTTTGGAAGCCTCCAACCGCGGGCAATGCGAACGTTCGGATGAACTGGTACGCGATTCCAACGCTTTCGAGAGCCGGAATATCCCGATGATCTCCTATCATGAACTGGGCGCGCTGAGCACCTGCGCTCCCTCGGATCCGAACCCTTCGGCCTCTCTGCCCTTCCTCTCGCTTTCGAACGCCTTGATCTGCGCGGACCGCCCGCGGGAAGGGGCGACGATCCGCGTGATGGAATTCCACCGCATTCCGTCTCCCCAACTGCAGCAGATCATCCAAGAAATCCGCCGCCGTTCCGGCGAATCCGTGCGCGTCCAACCACACCCGAGCACACCTCGCCGGCCTTAATAGGCGGAAGTCTTGGAACCGCCACGCAAAGAGGCCGCCGTTGGTGCGTTGGGTTGAATCTCACGCGTGCCCACCTGCGACCCGATATTGAGCAAGATTCCCATGCAGGCCGCCATGACGATCAAGGAAGTGCCCCCGTAACTGATGAAGGGGAGCGGCAGACCTTTCGTGGGAAGCAGCCCCATGACCACCCCGAAGTTGATGAGGGATTGGACACCGATGAGGCAAGTGATTCCCAGCGCCAAGTACATCCCGAAAAGATCGGGTGCTTTCAGCGCCGTGCGGAAGCCGCGAACGATTAACGTCACGAAAAGAGCGAGGATCAGAAGGACGCCGAAAAGGCCCAACTCCTCCCCCACCACGGAGAGGATAAAATCCGTATGCGCCGCGGGGAGGTAAAAAAGCTTCTGTTTGCCCTGTCCCAGCCCCATTCCCCAAATGCCGCCGCTATTGAAGCCGATGTAAGATTGGATGATCTGGAAGCCCGAATCGGACATGTGCGTCCAGGGATCGAGGAAGGCCAAGATGCGCTGCCTCCGATAGTCGACGGAAAAAACGAGCAGGTAGAGGGCGGGAATGGCGAGCAGAACGCCTCCGGCCAAGTAGGAGATCCGGGTTCCTCCCACGAAAAGCAGAATCATCATTACCACGCCCAAGGTGAAGGTCGTGCCCAAATCCTTCTGCAAAAGAATCAACCCCATCATGAGTCCCGCCACGACCGCGTGAGGCAAAACGCCGACGGTGAATTGCTCCATCTTCTCGCGCTTCTTGTCTAGCGAATAGGCCATGAAGAGAATGAGCGAAAGTTTGACCATTTCGGAAGGTTGGAAGGTGAAGCCGGCGATCGAGATCCAGCGCCTCGCCCCGCCCGCCTTGACGCCGATGCCGGGAATGGCCACCAAAATGCAAAGAAAGAGGGTGATCGTCATGAAGGGATACACCATCTTCCAATACACGTGATAATCGATGCGCATCATCGTGAAGATGAAACCCACCGCCACGAGCGCGAAGACGATTTCCTTTTTTAGAAAGTAATACGCGTCGTGGTTGCGTTCGTTGGCCAAGATCGCCGAGGCCGAATACACCATCGTCACCCCCACGAAGATGAGGAGCAGCGAAGCGATGAGGATCCAATAGTCGATTTTCCGTTGTTCCATTTTTAGGTTCCCCCTATAAGGCCTTCACGTATTTTTGAAATTCGTCCCCGCGGTGTTTGTAATCGCGAAACATGTCGAAGCTCGAACAAGCGGGCGAGAGCAACACCACTTCCCCCGCTTGTGCCTGGCTTCGGGCGACTTCCACCGCTTCCTTCATACTGCCGGCGTCGAAGAGGGGCACGGCGCCCTCCATCGCCTTACGGATTTTTTCCTTCGCCTCGCCGATGAGGACCAAGGCCTTGGCCTTGTGCCGCACGAGGGAGCGAATGACGCCGTAATCCCCGCCCTTATCCTTGCCGCCCAAGATCAACACGACCGGCTCCTCGAAACTGGCGAGCGACATGGCCACCGCCCCCACGTTGGTCCCCTTCGAGTCGTCGAAATAGCGGACCCCGTCGATCTCACGCACGAACTCCAAGCGATGGGGCAAAGCCTTGAACGACTCGAGCACCCGCTGGATCACCGTTGGATCGACGCCCGCCAGTTGGGCTCCCGCGATGGCGGCCATCATGTTCTCGATGTTGTGCAGACCTTGGAGGGTGGCCTTCGCGAGCGAAAAATTCCGCTTCTCGCCGCTCACCGCCGATTCAAGCTTGTCGCGCGTATCCCAAAAAATGCCGCCCTTCACGTGTTCGGTGGAGCTGAAAGGGATTTTTTTCGCCTTCTCCTTCTCGATGGCGCGCAAGACATGCACGTCGTTGGCGTTGAAGATCAAAAAATCCTCTTCCGTTTGATTCTCGGTGATCCGCGCTTTCGCGGCGATGTAGGCGTCCATCGTCCCATGTCGTTCGAAATGGTCGTCGGTGATGTTGAGGATCATGGAGATTTTCGGATGGAAGGTCTGGATGGTTTCCAACTGAAAACTGGAGAGCTCGAGGACGGTCCATTCCGGGGAAGGGTTTTGGTCGATGAGGGTGACCCAAGGCGTGCCCAGATTGCCTCCCACCGCAACATTCTTGCCATCCTCGCGGAGGAAGGCCCCCAAAAGCTCGGTGGTGGTCGATTTGCCGTTGGTTCCGGTGATGCCGATGACGGGAGACTGTGTGAAACGGGAAGCGAGCTCGATCTCCCCCATGATCTCAAGTTTTCTTTTTTTCGCCTCTTCGACCACCGGGTGATTCAGAGGAATGCCCGGGCTTAAAATGACGAGTTCGATCTTTCCCCAATCGATCCGGTCGGATTGCGCCGTGGAATAAAGCAAGGCCCCCTTCGCCTCGAAGGGTTCCACCTTTACACCCCAAAACTCGCGCGGGGCATCGTCGACGCCGGTCACTTGCGCGCCGCGCTTAAGGGCGAAGTCCATCACGGCGAGTCCCGTGGTGCCCAAACCGATGACGAGAAGATGTTGGTCTTTTAAGTTCATCGCAGTTTCAACGTCGACAGCGACAAAATCGCCAAGATTAAACTGATGATCCAAAACCGCACGATTACCTTCGGTTCCGCCCAGCCCTTGAGTTCGAAATGATGGTGGATCGGAGCCATGCGGAAGATCCTCTTGCCCGTCAGCTTGAAGGAAATCACCTGGGTGATGACGGAAAGGGTCTCCAGCACGAAAATGCCCCCCACCATGATGAGAAGGATCTCGTTCTTCGTGATCACGGAGACGAATCCCAAAGCCGCGCCAAGCGAGAGGGAGCCCACGTCTCCCATGAAGATTTCCGCGGGATAGGCGTTGTACCAAAGAAAGCCGATCACCGCCCCGATCACCGCCCCGCAAAACACGGCCACCTCTCCCGCCCCGATGACGCTGGGTACTTGCAAGTAGGTGGCGATTTTCGTGCTGCCCGCGATATAGGCGAAAATCGCATATGTCGCGAAAGCGATGATGGTGGGCACGGAGGCCAAACCGTCGAGGCCATCGGTTAAATTGACGGCGTTGGAGGCCCCCACCACGACGAGGATGATGAAGGCGATATAGAACCACCCCAGGTTGGGATGAATCTCTTTGATGAAGGGAACGAAAAGTTCTCGGGGATAATCGGCATGAAGGAGAAGAAAATATCCGGCGACACCCGAGAAGAGGAATTGGAAGAGGATTTTATAACGTCCCTTCAGGCCCAAATTCCTTTTCTTGGTGACCTTGCGGAAATCGTCGTAAAAACCGATCAGACCGAAGCTGAGCAAAACCCACAAACAAAGCCACACCAAGCTGTTCGTCAAATTGCCCCACAATAAGGTGGAGATCACGCCGGCGCCCAAAATGAGCACTCCGCCCATGGTGGGCGTGCCTTTCTTGGCTTGGTGACTTTGCGGTCCCTCCTCCCGAATGAACTGCCCCAACTGCAAACGCGCCAAGAAATCGATCAACCTCTTTCCGAAAAGGAAATAAAGCGACATGGAAGTGAGCAGGGCCGCCAGCGTCCGGAACGTGATGTACTTGAACACGTTGAAGAGCTGGAAATGTTCGTGGAAGGGATAGAGGAATTGATAGAACATAAAAAGATTTCCCTTTTATCTTTCAAACAAGCTTCGAATCATCTCCGTCACTTTTTCCATTTTGGCCCCGCGGGAACCTTTGACGAGAACGGTTCCGGCCTTTCGCACCCAATCGCCCAAAATCTCGCCGATCTCTTCCTGCGAAGCGAAAGCGCGAACATGGTCTGAATTCAAACCTGCTTGTTTCGCCGCCTCCGCCACTTCGGCGGCGAAGGGCCCCACGGCGATGAGATAGCCGATCCGATTGTTCGCCGCCGCTTCCCCGACCAGTCGGTGCCCTTCACGGGCAAAATCACCCAACTCCAGCATCTCGCCTAATACGGCGAGCCCGGGGTTTTCTCCCTTAAGGCCCTTAAGCGCGGTCAACGCCGCATGCATCGACGAGGGGTTGGCGTTGTAACAATCGTTCAAGACCACGATGCCTTCCTTCAAATCCAGCCGCTCCATCCGCAAAGGGCGGCCTTTGAATTCTTTCAATCCCTTTTGGATTTTTTTCGCTTCCAATCCCAACCCGAAGCCGACGGCGACCGCCGCCAAGGCATTGCGTCGGTTGGGCTCACCGAACGTCGGACACTGGAAGGAGTAAGACTTGCCGCGAAACTGAATCTCGAGTTCGATCCCCTTCTTCGTTTCGGTATGGCTCCCGCAAAAGACGTCGGCGGGCTTTTCCATCCCGTAAGTAATGCGGAAGGCCCGAGTGGCCATCTTCGAAACGTAGGGATCGTCTTGATTGACGAGCGCCAAAGACCCGGGAGGCATCTTCTCGAAGAGCTCTCCCTCCGCCCTTGCCACGCCCTCCAGGTTCTTAAGTTTTTCCAAGTGCTCCATCCCCACGTTGGTGATGAGCCCCACCGTCGGTTCGGCGATTTCGGTGAGCCGGGCGTTTTCTCCGAAATTGTTCATTCCCATCTCGATCACCGCGGCCTCGTGCTCCTCCGTAAGCTTGAAGAGCATCAGGGGGACTCCGATCAGGTTGTTCAAGTTTCCTTCCGTGCCCAAAGTCTTAAACTGAGCGCTCAAAACGGCGACGGTCATGTCTTTGGTGGTCGTCTTTCCGTTGCTTCCCGCCACGGCGACCAAGGGAATGGAAAATTTACGCCGCCAGGCGCGGGCCGCGTCCCCCAAGGCCCGAAGCGTATCAGTCACGCCGATAAAGGCGGCCTTCGTTCCTTTCCATCGGCCCGGATCGAAACGGGCCTTTTCGAGAATGACGGCGGCGGCGCCTTTATCGACCACTTCCGGCAAGAATTCGTGGGCATCAAACCGGTCGCCTCTTAAACAGACGAACAGGGCGCCGTTTTTCAGGGTGCGGCTGTCGGTGGAAAAAGAGGATAGTTCGAAGGAAGGATTCCCCTGCAAGATCTCCCCTCCCGTAGCCTCCGCGATTTCTTGAAGCGTCATCTTCATTTCAAAAATTCCCTCACGACTTCCCGGTCGTCGAAATGAACCTTTGTTTTTCCCAAAATTTGATAATCCTCGTGGCCTTTGCCCGCGATCAGCACGATATCACCGGGATTCGCCGTTTCTAAGGCCCGGCGGATGGCCTTCTTGCGGTCCACCTCCACCTCGAATTGATTTCCTTCCTTCCATTCCCGGGAAAGCAAACCCGGCAATATTTCTTTCAAGATGGCTTGAGGATCTTCCGTGCGGGGGTTGTCGCTCGTCACGACGGCGAAGTCGGAAAGGTGCGCCACCTCTTGCCCCATCAGCGGGCGCTTGGAACGATCGCGATCCCCGCCGCAGCCAAAGACGGTAATCATGCTTCCCGCTTTTTCTTTCCTCTCCCCTCTCGGCGATAACAGCGAACGCAAAGAAGAGAGGACATTTTTGAGCGCATCGGGCGTATGCGCGTAATCGACGAACACGTGCAAGCCTCGGGAATTGGGCACGCGTTCCAGCCGCCCCGGCACTGAACGAAAATTTCGAAGGGTTTCTTCCATTGTTCCGAGAGAAACGCCCAATGCCCCTCCCACCCCAACCGCGGCGAGCAAATTTGAGAGATTGAAATCACCCAAAAGCGGGCTCTTAATGGAAAGAACGCCCCAAGGAGTCTTCACCTCCGCTTCGATCCCCTCCAAGCTTAAAGTATGGGAAGAAGCAAAAATCTCCGCTTCAGGATCCGAAAGCGAAAAAGTGAGGGCTCGCAAGGAAGCCGGAAGAGGAAGAAGGCGCTTCGCGTAAACGTCATCGCGGTTTAAGACGGCCGTTTTTTCCTTCTTGGAACTCATCACGAGCAACTCTCGAAAGAGGCGGGTCTTCGCGGAGAAATAACTTTCCATGTCGGGATGGTAGTCTTGGTGCTCGGGGGAAAGATTGGTGAAAACCGCCGCGTCGAATTGAATGCCGTCCACCCTGTGCAGATCGAGGGCGTGGGAGGAAACCTCCATCACCACCGAATCGCTCCCTTCCCCTTTCATCGTCCGAATCAGTCTTTGCAGGTCATAGGATTCGGGGGTCGTATGGGACGCGGGAAAAACCGTTTTCCCGTGGCGATAATTGATCGTCCCCAACACGGAAGGAGATCGGCCCGCATTTTGGAGGAGCGCTTCGATCAGATAGGTGATCGTCGTCTTGCCGTTGGTCCCCGTCACCCCCACGACCGCCATCTCTCGGGTGGGATTTTCGAAGAACGCGTTGGAAATGCGGGCCAAGGCTTCTCGGGCGTTAGGCACAACCAAACAGGGAATTTCGGAAGGGACCTTCACCTCTCGTTCGCAAACGACGGCCTTCGCCCCCCGTTTCACGGCCTCGTCCACGAAAAGGTGGCCGTCGGAGGCGAGCCCCTTCATGGCCACGAAAAGGGAATCGGGACCGGCTTTCCTCGAATCATAAACGACGTCGGCGATCGAAATGGGGGGGATCTCCTTTCGGTTCGTTATTTCCAAGCCAGACATGAGGGACTGCAAGTTCATGAGGGGTCCCTACGACGAAGGCGGTTTAAAAGACAACTTGATCTCGCTCCCCTTGCGCACCACTTTGCCGGGCGGCGGGTCTTGGGCGATGCAAAGGCCCGACCCCTCGACGGTAAGCTTCAACTCCGAATCCTTCCAATCCCGCATGATCTCGCGCAAGGCTTTGCCCGTATAATCGGGCAGGCGGTAGCTGTCGTTTTCCACCTCGGTCAATTCGTGGGGCACGTCGCTCTTCGGTTTTTCTTCTTCCGCTTCCTTCTTGCCTTTCGTTTTTTCCTTCTCCTTGAGGGCCGTCTTCTCCTTTTGCTTTCCCTTCTCTTCCTTTCCTTTCGCGGGGGGAGCCTCGTCGCTTTTCGGATTATCCTCGGCCTTCGTGATGATGACCGGCCCCTTGTTTCCGCGCGGAGGAACTCTCAAATAAGGAAGCGTCTGACGCACGATCTCTCGGAAAGCCGGGGCGGCCACCACGCCGCCGAAGTGGTTGCCCTTCGGCTCGTTGATGGAGACGAGCACGGTGATGCGGGGCTCGTCCGCCGGGGCGATGCCGACGAAGCTCGCAACGAACTTCCCTTCCGCATATCCGGATTTCCCTTTCCCTTCGCTCACTTTCTGAGCGGTCCCCGTCTTCCCGGCGACCCCGTATTCTTCCACTTGGGCGGATGTTCCCGTGCCGCCCGGTCCGACGACGCCTTTCAAGATTTCGATCAGCTTGCGCGCATTCGCCTCGCTCACCACCTGGCGGACGATCTGCGGTTTGTTCTCGCGGATTACGTTGCCCTTCGAGTCGCGGATCTCCTTCACCACGAAGGGCTTCATCAAATAACCGCCGTTGGCGATGGCCGAATAGGCGTTGGCGATCTGTAAGGGCGTGACGGAAATGCCTTGTCCGAAGGCGATCGTCCCCTGTTGCACGGAAGACCAGGTCTTGGGAGACGCCAAGATGCCGCTCACTTCGCCGGGCAAGTCGATGCCCGTTTTCGAACCGAAGCCGAAATGTAGGACCATGTCGGAGAATTGCTCGCGTCCCAAATACTGGGCGATCTTGAAGGACCCGATGTTGCTCGACACCTTGATGATATCCGCCAAGTTCAACGCCCCGTAGCCGCCATGGTCGTGAATGGTGAATTTCCCGACTTGATAGGCGCCGCCTTCGCAGTTGAATTTTTGATCGAGGCCGATGCGGCCACTTTCCAGGGCGGCGGCGGCGGTCACCCCCTTGAAGATGCTGCCGGGCTCGAAACTGTCGGTGATGACCCGGTTCTTCCAATGGGATAAGTCGAAATCCGCGTAACGGTTGGGGTCGAAGTCGGGATAAGACGCCATGGCGAGCACCTCTCCCGTACGGCTATTGAGGACGACGGCGATACCGCTTTTCGCCTCCGAGCCCTTCACCGCCGTTTCCAGCTCCTTCTCGGTGATGAACTGGATGGTCTTGTCGATGGTGAGCACCAGGTTGTTGGGGTTTTCAACGTCGGTAAAAGCGTAAGGCGAATAACTTTGGCCTCTGGCGTCTTGATCGACCACCACCGGCGAACTGGCCGACTTCAAGAACTCGTCGTAGTAAAGCTCCAGCCCGCCAAGCGCCACCGAATCGAGACCCACCGCTCCCAGCATCGTGGCGGCGAGCTCCTTGTTGGGATAGAAACGCTTGAACTCTTTCACGAGCCCCAAGGCCTCGTTGTGGAGGGCGTGCACTTTCGTCGATTCCTCGGGGGAAAGGCGACGCTTGATCCAGACGAACTTCTTTTCCTTGCTCAGCAACTCCTCAAGCTTGTCGACTTCCATCCCAAGGATGGGCCCCAACTGCTTGGCCAACGCCGTCGAATCGTTTACCTGCTTGGGGTTGGCATAGAGGGAATCCACCTTCACATCGATGGCAAGCTCTCCGCCCTGGGCGTCGTAGATGTTTCCGCGGCGGGGGGCGACGGTGATCTTCTTTTGATATTGGGTTTGGGCAAGCTTGGAGAGCTTGGTGTTATCGGCGATGTGGAGCTCGACCGTACGGCCCACGATGACGGAAAAGAGGAGGAAATAGCACAGGGCGATCAGCAAAATTCGCCGTTTAATGCGGCGTTCGGAGAAAAATCTCGGGGTGGCTCTCTTGGGGGAACTCCTCATGGATCATTTTATCGATGAGATGTGATTTCGGCGACGGTCGTTGACTTCGCTCCGCCCTTCTTGGCGAGCGGCGCGGAAACGGCGTTTTTCGAAGTCTTCACGGCCGGCTTCGCTTTCGCCGCTTGGGTTGCTTTCGCTTTTTCCGGCGCTTTTTTTCCGGCGACGGATTTTAAATTTTCCTTCTTCGCGCTTTGAGACTTCGCGGGGACGGAAGCGTTTCCCTTCGCCGCCACCCCTTTCACAGGAAGCGTTTTTTCCGCTTTCTTGGCGTGAGCGGGGCCCGTTTTTGCGGGAGCCTTTTGGGCGGGTGCCGCTTTTTCCGCCTTCGGAGCCTCGGCGACTTCCAGGGAACGGATCGTCTCATCGCTCAAAACTTGCGACTTGCGGGGAAGATCCATTTGGTATTCGTTTTTCGCCAAAGCCTCCAGGCGCACCGGCGATTTCAGGGTGGCGATCTCCAAGCTCAAGCGTTTGCTCTCCTCGATAAGCTTCTCCTTCGCGGAAAGCTCCCGATTGATCTCGTAGCCCACGTTGACGATTTGAATGCGCGACCAGATGTAGAAAAGGGAACAAACGAACGCCAAGAGGATGAGAGCGATGAGGTAGGAAACGAACACTCCCTTCACCCGATCGACCTTGGTAACCGCATGGGTGTGGCGAAATCGCGCCGAAGAAATAGCCTGGGCTGCTTGCATCGTCTCTGAGCTCCTAAAAAAATTTTACTTAATTTTCTCCGCGATCCGGAGTTTGGCGCTTCTAGAACGGGGATTGGCGATTCGTTCTTCCTCTTCCGCCTCGACGGGTCGTTTGGTGATGACCCGGAAATCCTCCCGTGAACGGAAAGCCCTTTTCACCAAACGGTCTTCGAGCGAATGGAAGCTGATGACGGCCACCCTCCCGCCCCTTTTCAAAAAACCGAAATCAAAACCTAAAAACCGTGATAAATGGTCGAGCTCCCCGTTCACCGCGATGCGCAAGGCCTGGAAAACCTTCGTCGCCGGGTGGATCCTGGCCCGCGGGGGCCGGAAGGGAGGAGGCACCGTCCTTTCAATCAGGCGCGCCAACTCGACCGTTTTCAAGAACGGTTGGCGGCGGCGAACCGACACGATCGCTCGGGCGATCCGCCGCGCAAACCGTTCTTCCCCAAACTTTTTAAAGATCTCTTCGAGCTCTTGCTCCGGCAAATCGTTCACCAGATCGGCGGCGGTTAAAAGCTCGGAGTCAAGAGGGTCCATCCTCATATCGAGGGGACCCTCTTTTCCGAAGCTGAATCCCCTTCCTGACCGATCGAGCTGGAAGCTCGAAATCCCCAAATCTAAGAGAACGCCGTCGACTTCCTTCACTTCGAGGGATTCCAGAAACCTTGGAATTTCGGAGAAGACCCCGTGAACGAATCGAACGCGATCTCCGAACACTTTCAACCGATCCCGCGTCGCTTCCAAGGTTTCCGAATCCCGGTCGATGGCGACGTAAATTCCTTTTTCCCCCATCCTCTCCAAAATCGCCTTAGCATGGCCGCCGCCCCCGACCGTTCCGTCGACATAGACGCCTCCCGGTTTTACCTGGAGGAACTCCACGACTTCTTTTAAAAGAACCGGCTTATGCTCAAGCGTCGAAGTTTCTGTTTCCGCCATTTCAAGACTTCAATCTTAATGCCAGGTACGCCAATCGGACCGGAACGAAAGCACCGCTTGAGGCACGGTGTCGAAGTTCTCCACGAAATCATTCGCGCCCACGAATCGGAAAATACTCTGCGTGTAATCGTTCATGCCCGCGAATTTCAAATCTCCTTGAAAGCGTTTCAGCTTCGAGATGGTCTCCACCAAG
The DNA here is from genome assembly GCA_046346885.1 of bacterium. Classification (GTDB taxonomy): domain Bacteria; phylum UBA10199; class UBA10199; order JADFYH01; family JADFYH01; genus JAXMHI01. The sequence goes on from JAXMHI010000001.1 coordinate 77,727, forward strand.
GGCCGGATGCTCGGGTAATGCACGTGATCGACGTTTTGAAAATTGATCACCATCTTGTTGTGCCGCTTGCGGAGCAGCGAGAAAAGGGCCCGCGCCACGCGCTCCACCTCTTGGGGGCCGATTTCACCCTTCAAGTCCAATACCGCCACGTCTTCGTAAGTTTGCAGGTTGAGCATCTAAATCCCCAAATTCGCCAGAACTTCCATGGAATCGGAAATCTTGGCGTGTGATTGATCGAATTCCTTGAGCCACTGACCCTTGCCCCAAATTTCGATCCTCTTGACCATCCCCACGAAAACCACTTCCCGTTCGATGCCCGCGTATTCGCGAAGCGAGGGGGGGATGAGAATCCTCCCTTGCTTATCGAGGGGACACTCGCTGGCCGCAGAGATAAAAACCCGTTGCAGCGCCCTGACCTCCGCCTTGAACTGGGGGAGGGAAGAAACCTTCTCTTCGATCGCTTGCCACTCCTTCACCGGATAAGCCCAAAGACAACCGTCGAAGTTGGTGATGATGAGCCGCTCGTCGTAGTGGGCGGAAAGCACCTCCCGGAATTTGGAAGGCACGGAAATACGCCCCTTGGAATCGATGGTGTTTTCGAAACGGCCGCGAAACATGGTTCTCGGGGGTCGCAGTAAACCGCGCCCCCCGCTCCCCCTTCTTGTTCGCTCGGCCGGAATCAATCCGATCCGAGCTCACGCCACTTTCAATGCCAGCTTGAGGACGGCGACACAGCGCCCTCCTCCCTTTTGTTTCCTTTTCTACCGGATGAGTGGAAATTCTATTTTTTCCCACCATTCTCCTTTAGAAGGGAGAAATTTGCCACTTTCTCCCACTTTTTGGGCAGAGTAAACCACTGCCCTAGGTCTGTCAAGAGGGTATCCGCTTTTAAATGTTTGATTTTTAATTCCTTTTGTAAGGGTGGGAAAAAGAGGAAAAAAGGGTGGAAAATCAGTACAAAAGCCCCCTAGCGGGCGATAAGACCCCCATTTTTCTCATTTTGATTTTGGGAGGATGAAAAAAATTATCGGTAGAGGGTTTGATAAGTCCAGTAGTTGCGGAGGACCAACTTCACGTACAAATTTGTTTCCGCGAAGGGGATTTCTTCGACAAATTCATCTTCGTCCAAGCCTCCGTTCTGAGCGGCCCATTGGGGCGGGCGGCCGGGGCCCGCGTTGTAGCCGGCGATGGCGTAGATCCAATTGCCGCCGAAGCGGTCGAGCAAGGCTTTGAGCTCCGCCGTGCCCAAGCGGATATTATCCGAAGGGTCGAATAAATCCCCCACCGAACCGCCGATGGAGCGGGCCCGGTTTCTCGCGGTGGCGGGAAGCAATTGCATCAACCCCTGCGCATTGGCGGAAGAAGAGACCCAAGGCTGGAAAGCGCTCTCTTGGCGCATGAGCCCCACGATGAAGGCGGCGGGCACGCCTTGTTCTCTCGAGGTCCGCTCCACTTCAGAGCGAAAAGCGTAGGGGAATTGCAGCGTCGTGCGGTAATCCTCGGCGGCTCGTCCGTCCGGGAAAAGCGATTTGAAATTATCCCAATATTTTTGGCCTAAGAGCACGGGAATGAAATAGGCGTCGGTCTTTTTCGCCTCTTCGAGCAGGCGGAAAAGGGCTTCGGAATTTCCCTCGTTGAGCTTGATCGCGGCCTGCAGCTCGCCTAAGGCTTGCTTGCCCATGTCGGCGCGGTAAAGGGCTAAGGCCTTGCGAAAATGGGGATCGAGATCCGCGCTCTCCCTTTTCGCTCCGCCTTTCGGAGCCCCGCTTCTCGCGCCTTTCCAATCGATCGGAACCTCGGGGGTTTGGGAGACGGGACCGGCGCCTTTCGCGCGTTTTAACCCAAGAAAACCATAGTAGCTGTAGGGCGAAACTTGCGCCGCCCTCAAAAACTCTTCCTTAGCCTTCTTCCCATTTCCCTGTTTCTCATAAACCCGGGCCTGCCAATAAATTCCTTTTCCGGCTGTGGGAAAATCGGCGGCCCCCTTTTCTAGGTCGGCAAAAAACGCCAAGGCCTTTTCCCATTCGCGCGCGCGGTAGGCGGCCCATCCGGCGCTCCATAGACCTTTGTCTCGAAAATTGCCGTGAGGATACGCCTGGGAAAGCCTCTTGAAGGCCTCTTCCGCTTCGGACCGGTTGCCGTTATCCAAGGCCATGGAGCCGATGCGATAGAGGGCCTCTTCCCCTTCCGCCGTTCCCGGATAATTTTTCTGCACGCGTTCGAAAGTAACGCGCGCCTGCGAAGAATCTCCCGCCTTCTGCTGCGTGACGCCCAAATGAAGAAGGGCGGAGCGCGCCACCTCGGGAGTCACCCCGGGACCCGATGCGGCGCTTAAATAAAGGGCCGAATCTCCATTGCGTTTAAGCGCGTAGAGGCTCTCCCCCTTCTTGACCGTGGCCGCATTTTTCAAGGATGCATCCGTCGAATCGGAGGCGGATTCATAAGCCTTGGAAGCCTCTAAAAAACTCTTCGCCGCGAACAAGCGGTCGCCGCGCGTCATCATGTCGGACGCGGGAAAGGAAAGGGCTTCTTCCTGCACCTTGGAGGAAATCTCCTTCATCACGGGTGAGGCGGGATACTTCACATAAGATTCTTTCAAATGGGCAAGACCGGCTTCGCGCTCGCCGGAGCCCATCTCCGCCAGTCCCCAATAAAAGAGTGCTTCCCCTTTGGCTTCGTCCGGGAGAGAAGGAACGACGCTCTTAAAATATTCCTTCGCCTTTGCCGCGTCCCCCTTCTCGAAATAGGCGCGGCCGATGTTGGCCTGGGCGCGGCCCGCGAAAAGGCTTTTCGGATCGAGGCGGACGAGCTCTTCAAGGCTCTTCAAGGCCCCGTCGAAATCGCCGGTCTCCACTTGCGATTTACCGAGGGCCCAGAGCTGATAATCGATTAAAGGGCTGGATTTCGAAACGGTGGAACCCTTGAGCAGCGAAACGGCGCTGTCGTAATTCTTCGCGAGAAAAGCTTCATAACCGGCCTTAAGGGAAGAGTCACTCGCCCGAACGGAAGCTGAGAGGGAAATGACGAGGAGAAAAGCGGAAAGAAGTCGCTTCATAAAAACCGCCCCCCGAAGTGAGGTTTCAGGATTAATAAATCACTTTATTTAAAGGATATTCCACGATCCCCGTCGCACCGGCCCGCTTTAAGTCGGGGAGGATGTTGCGCACCTGCTTCTCGTCCACGATTACTTCGATGGCCGCCCAATCCGCATCGGTCTGTTGAGAGATGGTCGGGGTGTGCAACGCGGGCAGCTTGGCGATCACTTGATCCAACTTTTTCTTGGGCACGTTCATCTTCAAGCCCACCTTGGCCTCGGCCACCAAGGCGCCGTTGAGCATCATCGCGATGTTCTCGATCTTCTCGCGCTTCCAGGGGTCTTTCCACGCGTCTTTATTGGCGATGAGCACGGTAACCGACTCTAAGATCGATTCCACGATGCGCAGATTGTTCGCGCGAAGCGACGAACCCGTCTCGGTGAGCTCCACGATGGCGTCGGCGAGCAGCGGCGGCTTCACTTCGGTCGCGCCCCACGAGAATTCCACGTCGGCGGCGACACCGTTCTTCTTTAAATAACGCTTAGTGTAATTGACGAGTTCGGTGGCGATGCGTTTCCCCTTTAAATCCTTCACGGAATTGATTTTGGAATCATTGGGAACGGCGATCACCCAGCGGATGGGGTTTAACGTGGCTTTCGAATATTTCAGTTCGCAGACTTCGTGCACCTTCGAGTCGTTCTCCATCACCCAATCACGACCGCATAGGCCCACGTCCAAAACGCCCTGTTCCACGTAGCGGCTCATTTCTTGGGAGCGGATGAGGAGCCCTTTCATCTCCGGATCGTCGATGGAAGGCACATAGGCCCGCGACCCGATGTTGATCGACCAACCGGCTTTCTTGAAAAGGCGAAAAGTAGAATCTTGGAGACTTCCTTTGGGAAGACCGATTTTTAATACGTTGCTCATATTCCCTTCCTAAGGTTAAAAGAATTCGAAGAAACGAGGTATTGGGTAACCATACCGTCCCGTTGATTGTAAAGGATTTTTACAGGCCATGGTCCCTGCGGAAGAACCCCTTCAAACGACTCCCTCCGTCCCCCTTTCGTGGCGGACGACTTTGCTTTTTTTTGCCGCGGTTCTCCTCGTCTATCTCGTGGCCGGGGTTTTCCTACAAAGCGCCTTCGGTTTGCGGGGAATTTTCTTCAATCAAATCGCCTTCCTCCTTTTCCCCTCCCTTTGGATCAGCTACGCCAAGAGCGTTTCCCTCTTCGAGTGGCCCCTCTGGAGACGCCCCCCGTGGACTTCCTGGGTTCTCACGATTCTCGGCATGCTCTTTCTTTCTTTTGCGGTGGACCGAATGATCGAACTGCAGAATAAGTTCTGGCCCTTGCCGGACCGAGTCCAGAATTTTTACGAAGATTTGGTCGTGATTCATTCCTGGAAGGAAGCGTTGGGAAAATCCCTCGTTTTGGCCTTCACCCCCGCTTTCGCGGAGGAAATCTTCTTTCGAGGCGTTCTCCAGCCCAATTGGGTCCGCCGCTTCGGAAAAAAAGGTGGAATCGCGCTCACCGCCTTGGCCTTCGCCATCGCCCACGGCAATCCTTGGTACTTCCATTTTTACTTTTTATTGGGTCTTTTCCTGGGGTTCTTATTGGAGTGGCGGGGATCCCTTTGGCTCCCGATCACGGCCCATCTGGTAAACAACCTTTGGACTTTGTTTTCTTCCTAAGAAATCAAAAGGAAGGCAGGGGAATGGTGGAAAAAGAATTCTTTTCCTCCCCCTGATATTGCTCTTCCGCGAAGTAGGAGGAACGCACGAAAGGCCCGCTGGCCACGTGGCTAAACCCTAAATCGCGCGCGATGCGGCCGATTTCCTCGAATTCTTCAGGGGCGTAATAACGTTCGACGGGAAGGTGATTTTTCGTGGGCGCCAAGTATTGCCCCACGGTAAGCATCTCGCAATCGGACATCTCGCGCAGGTCCTCCAAGGTTTTGAGGATCTCATCCCAATTCTCGCCGAGTCCCAGCATCAAACCGGATTTATTCACAAGGCCGAATTTCTTCGCCTGCTCGAGCACGAAAAGGGAACGCTCGTAGTTCGCCTGGGGGCGCACCCGCTTCTGCAAGCGGGCGACGGTTTCCAGGTTGTGGTTGAGAATATTCGGACCCGCTTGAAAAACTCGCCTTAAATCCTCCACATGGCCTTTGAAATCGGGAATCAAAACTTCGACGACGAGATGAGGATCGAGCGCCCTCACTTTTTCGATGGTTTGGGCGAAGATCGCCGAACCGCCGTCGGCCAGGTCGTCCCGGTCGACGGAAGTGATCACCACGTGCTTGAGCGACAGTTTTGAAAGGGTTTCGGCGACGCGCCGAGGCTCGTCCCAATCGGTGAGCGTCGGCTTGCCCGTCTTCACCGCGCAGAATCCGCAGGAGCGGGTGCAGGTGTCGCCCAAGATCATGATCGTCGCGCTGCCCTTCGACCAGCATTCGCCGATATTGGGACACTTGGCCTCCTCGCAAACGGTGTGCAGGCCGGACGAGCGCACGAGGGCCTTCAGTTCCAAGTAATTCTTCCCCGAAGGGATTTTTGCTTTGAGCCAGGGAGGTTTCATTTTCTCAAACTTTCACGTTCTCGAACGGAAATTTTTCCAAGCACGCCTTCACCGCCTCGACGAATCGAATCGCCTGTTCCCCATCGGAGATTCGGTGGTCGAAGGATAGGTCTACGACACCGATCTTGCGGGGCACGATCTGGCCCTCCTTCACCCAAGGCCGCTCTTGAATGCGGTTCAAGCCTACGATCGCCGAGAGAGGGGCGGGGATGATTTGGTAGCACCGCACGCCGCCGATGGCCCCGGGATTGTTCACCGCGAAGGTCGCGCCGGTGGACTCTTGCACGGTGAGCTTTCCCGCCCGCGCTTTTTTTTCAAGTTCGCCGGCCCGCTGGGCGAGCTCGAGAAAGCCTAAATCCTCCGCATGACGGATCACGGGATTGAGCAAACCTTGCTCGGTGGCCACGGCAATGCCCAAGTTTAAGTGCTTGAAACGTTGGATATAGGCCTTCTCCCCCTCTTTCACAAAACTAGAATTGAAAACAGGGGATTTTTTCAAGGTCTCCCGAACGGCGAAAAGGAAGAAAAGGAACGGCGTCAGCGGCCCCCCTATCTTCGCGGAAAAAGCGTCGGCGTTCGCCTTTTGAAACTCGAGAATGTCGGTAAAATCCACGTCGACGGAGCTGGCCGCGTGGGGGATGTCGTTCTTGCTCCGCTGCATCCTCTCGGCGATGCGCTGACGGATGGGGGAAAGGGGGATTTTTTCAAAATCTTCTCCGCCTTTCGAAGAAGAAGCACCCGTGGTTTTTTTCACGAAGGCGAGCACATCCTCTTTCGTAAGTCGTCCTCCCGCGCCTGTATGAGGTATTTTTTTTAAATCCTCATCGGTGAGGCCATGCTCGCGGGCTAAGTTTCGGATGAGGGGGGAATATTGTAGGGGCGGGGTTTCCCCACCCACACTTCTTGATTGCACCGGAGAAGGCGAGGAAACCCCGCCGCTAGGTTCTTCTTTCTGAATTTCCCCTTCCGCCGGTAGCCCCACCCCCAACATTAAATAGCGCTCTCCGTCCTCTTCGGAGACCTCGAAGAGGGCCAACGGGGTTCCCACCGGACGACTCTCCCCTTCCGCCACCAAAATTTCCTTCAGGATACCGCGAAAGGGGGATTCGACGGTGAAAACGGCTTTTTCCGTTTCCAACTCGACTAAAGGATCTTTCTCTTCGAGAACCGCTCCCGTTTTTTGAAGCCACTGGATGACCATTCCCTCTCGGATGGTCTCGCCGGGCTTAGGCAGGGTGAGATAGATTCGCATGACTTAATATTCCATCAATTTACGGGCAGCTTCAAGGATTTGCGCGAGACTGGGAAGATAGGCGTCTTCCAAGATCGGCGACATGGGCACGGGACAGAACTGAGCGCCGACTCGAACCGGTGGAGCGGCGAGGGAATCAAAGGCTTTTTCGCAAATAAGGCTGACAAGTTCGCCGCCGATGCCGCCCCGCTTCACCGCTTCGTGAAGCACGATCACCCGGTTGGTTTTTCTAAAAGAGGCGAGCATCGTTTCTTCGTCGAGGGGCGTGAGGGAACGCAAGTCGACCACCTCGAGGGAGATATTTTCCTTCTCCAAAACCCGCGCCGCTTGCAAAGCCAAGTGGACCATCGAACCGTAAGTGACGAGCGTGATGTGATCTCCCTCCCGCTTGATATCCGCCTTGCCCAGGGGAACCGAGTAATCCCCTTCCGGCACTTCGCCCTTAATCTCCCAATAAAGTTTCTTTTCCTCGAAATAGATCACCGGATCGGGATCGCGGATCGCCGCGATGAGCAACCCCTTCGCCTCCGCCGGCGTGGAGGGAACGACGATTTTCAAGCCGGGCACGTGGAAATACCAGGCTTCGTCGCATTTGGAGTGGAAGTTGCCGATGCGCATGCCGCCCGCATGGGGCGCGCGAATGACGAAAGGGAGCGAGTGATGGAAACGGTAAAGATAGTTCGCGGCGAAATCGACGATCTGGCTGAACGCCGTCGTCATGAAATCGGAAAACTGGATCTCAGGCACGGGGCGTAACCCCCGGATGCAAGCGCCGATGGCCTCGCCGAGGATGGCCGCTTCCGAGAGCGGCGTATTGCGGACGCGCTTGGCGCCGAACTCTTCCCACAACCCTTTCGTGATGCCGAACACGCCGCCGTATTGCGCCACGTCCTCGCCGAAAATATACACCCGCTGATCCCGCCGCATTTCGGTGGCCAGCGCATCTCGAATCGCTTCGCCGTAGGTCATGAGTGTCATCTAAAAAACCTCGCGCTCCATTCCCGTCACTCCGAATAAACCCCTTTCAAAAGATCTTCCGCCTTGGGCAAAGGCTGCGCCGCCGCCCAAGTGATCGCTTCCTGCATTTCCTTTTTCAATTCTTCGCGGAGGGCTTTTTCTTTCGCATCATCCCAAAGGGCTTTTTCCTCCAAACGGGCCCTCATCACCGTGAGGGGGTCTCGTTTCTCCCAAGCTTCTTTATCCGCTTGGGGAATGTATTGGGCCGGGTCGTGAGTGCCATGCCCGGACATACGCAAGGTCTTGCACTCCACGAGCGCGGGCCCACCCCCGGCGCGGGCCTTGTCGACCGCCCTTTTCACGGCCTCATAAACCAAGACCGCGTCATTGCCGTCGACGACGATCCCCTCGAATCCATAACCGGAAGCTCGGCTCGAAAGGTTTTCCACGGCGGCTTGCTCGCGAAAGGGAGTGGAAATCGCATATTGGTTGTTGTTGCAAACATAGACGACCGGCAGGCGGAAAACGGCCGCGTAGTTCATGGCCTCATGCACGCAGCCCTGACTGGAAGCCCCATCCCCATAAACGGCAAGCACGACGGTGGGTTCGTCTTGATAACGCGCCGCCCAAGCAAGCCCATTGGCGACCGGGAGCGAAGCGCCCATATGGCTGACGAAGCCGAGCATGTTCTTTTCGTGAAAGCCGAAATGCACGTTGCCGTCGCGGCCCCACGTGGGTCCCGTCGCTCGGCAAAAATATTGGGCGAAAATTTCTCGGGGGAAAACGCCGCGGGCCAAGTGAATCCCCATGTCGCGATGCGATTGGGCGACCCAATCGGAGGGCTCCAAGGCAAAAGCGGCTCCAACCGAGATCGCTTCTTGCCCCGTGGAGAGGTAACCTTTTCCGATAATGAGGGGACGTTCGGGATTTTGGTTGTGGTAAAGATAAGCCACTTGATCTTCCAGCGCCCGCGTCCGCTGGAGGGTTTTATACATCGCCACCCAGAGCTCCGCTTCCTTACCCATAATCGTAATGATAACAAACCCGACCCCCGAAAAAAGATAAAAAAATCTCGAAGAATAACGAAGAGTTATTATGCGCTGCGTTAAAACCACCTGAACCAAAATGATTGCCTCGGGGTACCAAATCGTTTATTTTGATTTTCAAAATGATAAAACCTACCCCCCTTCAAAAAGGCGACACGATCGGCATCGCGGCGCCGGCGAGCCCTTTCGACCGGGCGGAATTTGAGAAGGGAATTCAAGCGCTTACACACCTTGGATTTCGCACCAAATACCGGGAAGACCTCTTTTCGACCCAGCGATATTTGGCCGGCTCGGACGCCCGTCGCAGCACGGAGCTTTTGCAGCATTTTGCCGATCCCGAGGTGAAAGCCATCTTCTTCGCCAGGGGCGGTTATGGCACGGCCCGATTGCTTCCTTATCTTTCCGATGCCTCGTTAAAACCTTATCCCAAGATCGTCATGGGATATTCCGACATGACCACCCTCTTGCTCCATCTCCATCAACGTTTTTCGTGGGTCGTCTTTCACGGGCCGGTCGTCGCCAAGGGAATGGGAGACGGCTTCGGCGAAAGGGGAAGGAAATCGCTCTTACGAGCCCTCTGCAATCCGGAGCCCTTGGGTGAAATTAGGGACGATTCGATCCTCTACCTGAAAGAGGGAAAAGCTCGGGGGATCTTGGTGGGCGGTTGTCTTTCCATCCTCGTCACCGATCTCAAAACGCCCGAAGAATTGAATACGGCCGGTAAAATTTTGTTTCTCGAAGACGTCAACGAAAAGCCCTACGCCATCGACCGCATGCTCACCCATCTCAAGCGGGCGGGAAAATTTGAAAAGACGAAGGGGCTGGTGTTCGGCCCCTTCCAAAACAGCGGGCATTCTCCCGAAGAGGTGAAGGCGGTGATTGAGGACGTGCTGGAAGACTTAAAGATCCCCATCGTGTTCGGATTTCCCTCCGGACACATGGACGACATGATGACGATCCCTTTCGGGGTGGAAGTGGAGCTGGATTCGACCCAAGGTTCCGTCCGCTTCGTCGAGGGAGCACTGCAAGCGTAAAAGGGGGGAATTCATGGCATCGACCAAGAAGATCGATGAAGCCTTCGCTGAAGCCTTATCGCAAGGGGTATTCCCCGGAGCGGCCCTGGTGGTGGGAGGCCCGAAAAAGACCCTTTTCAAGGAAGTATACGGACTTGCCGAACGGATTCCCGTCGAACGGAAATTAAGCCAGAAAACATATTTCGATATCGCCTCGCTCACCAAACCCCTCTGCACGGCGACGCTGGCCATGATCCTCACGGAGAAGGGCCTCTTCGACCCGGAAGCGCCCGCCTCCAAGTATTTTACGCCGTGGAAGAAGGAACCCCATTCGAAGATTTTGCTGAAGCACCTGTTGCAGCATACGTCGGGACTTCCCGCCTATAAGGCTTATTACGAGAACCTGTTGCCCAAACTCATCCAGGGGGAATCTCCCGAAGAAGTGCGCAAGACCCTCATTTACCGTATCGTGAAGGAGTCTTTGGAAAACGAGGTGGGAGCCGTCCGCACTTATAGCGACTTGGGATACATCCTCTTAGGCCAGGTGCTGGAGAAAATCACGGAAAAGCCCCTGGAGAAACTCTTCCAAGACCTCATCGCCAAACCGCTAGGGCTTACCCACACTTTCTTCGTGAAGGTCGGAGGAAAAAACAAGCCCCTTCCCCGCACCGAATTCGCCTCGACGCAGCGCTGTCCCTTGCGCCGCAAAATCTTGGCTGGCGAGGTGGACGACGAGCACGCCTGGATCTTGGGGGGAGCGGCCGGCCATGCGGGGCTTTTCTCCACGATGACGGACTTAACCAAAATGGCCGATGAGTTTTTGAAAGTCGACGCGGAAAAGAGCAAATGGCTCAAGCGAGAAACTTTCCGGCGCTTCGTCGACGCCAAACCGCCCATGGGCTGGGATACGCCCGCGGCGCAAAACTCCCAGGCGGGGACCCTCTTCTCGAAGGAAACCATCGGGCACTTGGGTTTCACCGGCACTTCCCTCTGGATCGACTTGGCCCGGAAATTTTACGTGATCCTCCTCACCAACCGGGTGCATCCCAACCGGTATAACGAGGGAATCAAAGCCTTTCGCCCGAAAATTCACGACCTGGCCTTGCAGGCCTTCCGGTTGGCCAAGTAAGCCCGCCTTCTTCCGCCCCCTTCCTTCGACCTTCACCTGGCCTTCCGGCTATGTTATGGAAAACGGCTTTAAGGAGAACCTTCGCATGACCCAGCACATCCATCTTATCGCCGTTTGCGGCACCGCCATGGGCACCTTGGCCGGCATGCTGAAAGCCCGTGGATTTCGCGTGACGGGAAGCGACGAAAACGTCTATCCCCCCATGAGCACCCAACTCGAAAAATGGGGCATCCTCATTCAAAAAGGATTCAAGGCGGAAAACTTGAACCCGCGTCCCGACCTCGTCATCGTCGGCAACGCCGTTTCCAAAACGAACCCCGAGGTGGAAGCGCTGCTCGCTTCGGGCATCCGTTATCTCTCGCTGCCCCAAGCCTTAGGGGAATTCTTTCTCGAAGGGAAAAAGTCTTTGGTAGTGGCGGGCACGCACGGGAAAACAACCACCACCTCCCTGCTCGCCTGGACCTTGTTCGACCAAGGTTTAGACCCCAGCTTTCTCGTGGGAGGGATTCCCAAAAATTTCGACGCTTCCTTCCGGCTGGGAGAGGGGAAATACTTCGTCATCGAGGGCGATGAGTACGACACCGCCTTCTTCGACAAGGGCCCCAAGTTTTGGCACTATCGCCCCTTCGAGGCGATCTTAACCGGCATCGAATTCGACCACGCGGACATTTACCGCGACCTCGATCATCTAATGCAATCCTTCCGCCGCTTCGTGGAGCTCATTCCTTCCGACGGGAAGCTGTATCTTTGCGGCGACAGTCCCCACGCCCTCCCTTTGAGGGAAATCGCCCGTTGTCCGGTCTTTACCTACGGCCTTCATTCTTCCTGCGAGATTCGGGCCGAAAAGATCGATTTCGGCGACGCGACCGTCGGCTTTGATTTGATCCAAAAAGGGAAAAGCTTAGGCCGATTCTCTTCTCCTTTGCCCGGCCGCCACAACTTACAAAACCTGCTCGGCGTATTGGGGCCTTGCTTGAATTTGGGGCTCTCGTTGGACGGCTTGCAAAAAAGCGTGCTCCGCTTCGAGAGCGTCAAACGACGGCAAGAGGTGCGGGGGATCGTGAGCGGCATCACGGTGATCGACGACTTCGCCCATCATCCCACCGCCGTGGCCGAAACGATCGACGCCATCAAGCAGCGCTACCCGGGCCGAAAGGTGTGGGGTGTTTTCGAGCCCCGCTCGAACACGAGCCGACGGGCGGTCTTCCAAAAAGATTTCGCAGAAGCCCTGTCCCATGCCGACGAGGTGGTGCTGGCCAAGGTCTTCATGCCGGAAAAGGTAAAGAATGCCGCCGTACTGGACGAAGCGGCGCTCGCCCAAGACATCGAAAAACGGGGAAGACCCGTTTATTCTGGCTTGGAGGTGGATGAGATCGTGGAAAAAATCGCCGAAAGGGCGAGAAGCGGAGACGTCTTGCTCATTATGAGCAACGGCGGTTTCGGCAACATCCACCAAAAACTCTTGGATCGGTTGGGGCATTGAAAAAAAAATCTCGAAAAAAAATAATCCTGCTCCTGACTTTTTTCGCCTTCTCCTCCTTCTTGATGGGCGCGTTCTATTGGAGCACCCATTCCCAGAGGGGGCTCAAGCTCACATGGGCGAAATTCCTCTATTTGATCCCCGGCCGTTTCGATTGGGATCGAATGAACATCGACCTGATCCAACGCAGCGTGGAAATACAAAACCTCTCCTATACCCATCCCTCCGGCTTCCGGATTGTCTATGTGGAGCGCTTCCGGGCGAAACTTCATTGGTCCTCTTTCTTCCGCATCCGCTCGATGTTCGAGACCCTCGAGATCGAAGGGTTGACGGTCGACATTTCCGGCCTCCCTCCCCGGAAAAACCCGGCCCCGATTTCTCCGGTCTTGAGCGCGTTGAGCAAGAGAATCGCCGTCGACCAGTCCTTCTGGAAAAACATCACGGTGCTTTTTAAGAACGGCTCCGTCAAGGTGGCCTCCGGCAATTTCAGGTTTCAACCGACCCTCCTCGGCAAAGACGAGATGAAATTTAATTTCTATTCGCTGGGAGGGGAATTCGCGGAGCAACCCTTTTCCATCCAATCCATGGGCTATGAGGGAAGTTTCGCGGCCCCCGACATGATCCACAACATCTTCCTCTTCAAGGAGGCGACCGGAAAATACACCCTACAAGGAGTGGAATTCGGCCGATGGAAGTTGTCCGACCTTTCCACGGAGGCCGCTTTCGACGGAGAAACCATCGACTTCAAAGATTTAGGCTTCACCATCGGCAAAAACCAATACCGGTTGAAGATGAAATTTTCCCCCTTCAACCAACACGCGGACGGAACCTTCGAGACGCTCGGCATGGCCGAGTGGGAAGAAATTCCCGGTTTTCGGGAAAAACTGGCGCGCGCCTACGATAAAATCGGCGTGAAGTTGGACTTCGACATTACCGGTTTTTCCCTGAAAGACATGGACGGCCAGTTGAATTTGAACGCTAAGGGAGCGGGCAACCAAATTAATCCCCAATCTCCCAACGTCAACATCCAACTCGCCTCAGACATCAAGAAGGGACGATTCACCCTCACCCAATTCGCCATTACCTCCGAAAAAACGAAGATGACGGGTAAAGGCTACGTCGATTTGGAACAAATGAAGCTGGACACTTACCTCTCCGGCACCGGTTTCGATTTGCGTACGCTGATCAGCCTCTTCTCGGAAATCGAGATCTACGGCTACGCGGATTTCGCGGGAACAATCAAAGGAGACTTGAAAAACCCCGACTTCCGCTTTCAGGGGAAGGCCAAGGAATCGGGCTACAAATTTCTGCGTTTCGGAGAAAACGAAGGAAACTTCGAGATTTTAAACGGACAAATGCGCTATTCCGGTCATTCGCCGGGAGGCTCCGCCTACAGCGACACGGTCGAAGTGAATACCGCCTACCTCTTCGACGGACAAAAACGCCGCACTACTTTGAAAAGCACCTTCAACAACATCGACATCAGCTCGCTCTTGGAGAATCCGGGAATGACCGGCAAGGTGCAAGGAACCTTCGACATGGAGGCGGCGCAAAACCAAAAGTCGGGAAAACTCGTCGCTAGCGTGAAGGATTTCCGCATGTACCAATTTCACATCGGCGACATGGAAGCCCAAGGGAAGCTCTTAAACCAAACCTTCTCCTTCCCCGAGCTCTCTTTTCATCCCCCTAATTTCGATAAGCTGAAGACTCCCAAAGAGACAGTGTTCACCTTCGACGACAAGGGGTTCAAATTTAAAGGATCGCCGCTGGAGGGCATGGACGTCGACGGCCATTACTCTACGACCGCAAAAACGTGTTGGATATCCAGCCAGTTGCCGCAGTTGCTCCGTCGCTCCCTTTCCCCGCCACGCTCGGAGTTTCGCCGCTGAAAGGGAACAACGGCAAGATCGACATGGAGCTCATCATCGGCAATTTGACGCTTCGAAGATGAACGCTCAAATCGACCATCTGGCGCGCCTTGGGGGAGAAGGCACTTCGATAACAAGCGGAGGGCGAAATCACCTATCATCAAGGCTCTTATTGGATGGACCAGGTAAATTTAAGTTTCGGCGGCCAAAACGCAAAGCTCACCGGCTCTTACTCGACGGATAAACCGATTAATTTAGGCCTCGCGGGATCCGTGGATTTAGGCATTCTCAAACAATTCAAGGAGCAGTTCCGCGATGCGAGCGGACCGGCGGAAGTAGATTTAAAACTTAAGGGAACCTCGAAGGAACCGTCGCTGAACGGCACCATCGACTTTAAGGACGCAACGGTGAGCCTCCGGGCCCTGCACAGCACCATCGAGGACTTGAAGGGAAAAATCACCATCGACGGTCCTAAAATCTCCAGCGAGAAATTGCAGGGGAGCATCTCGGAAGGCGACCTCATCGTCTCCGGAGCCGTCTGGCAAGACTCACTACGAAATCAAGAAAGCGGATCTGGGCGGAGGCCCGCGAAATCGCCTATTCGGAGCCTGAAATTACAAGCTCATCCTCTCCGGCAGACCTTGGGCCGGGGAGGTTTCTCCCACATCCTGCTTTCGGGGAACTGGTCATCGAGGAAGAAGGTGAAAAGAATTTCGATATTCATGACACCAGACCTTCGGCCGCGCCCGACCAGTTGCACCTTAGATCAGGGGGAAGCGGGGGTTCGACAGCTTGGAGCTCGATTTGAAAGTCCGCAGCCCGGGCGAACCTCATCAAAAATAACATCGCCGAGATTTACCTGAAAAGCGACGTGGATCCGCGGCACCAAGGCGAAACCTGTACGAAGGGCGATCGAGGTGCTCGACGGAAAGCTCAACTACCTGCCGGAATTTTCGAGAACAGGCTTCATCGACTTCCGCAACTTCCGTGGCGGGCTCCGTACGTG
The DNA here is from genome assembly GCA_046346885.1 of bacterium. GTDB lineage: Bacteria > UBA10199 > UBA10199 > JADFYH01 > JADFYH01 > JAXMHI01. The sequence goes on from JAXMHI010000001.1 coordinate 93,089, forward strand.
GAAATCACCGCGCAAAAGCTCTTCGAGAGGCCCTCGGAAGACGTGCTCGTCACCGCTTTGGTGAAGGTCTACCGACAACATGCAACTTTCCTTCAACTCGGACCCGCCTTTGGAAAAGGACATCCCGCGCCTACCACGGGCGCTCTTCCGCCGAAAGGCGCTCGATCTCGGGGAGTTCCATCGCAAGCTCGGTCTTGGCCAGCCAGCTCACGTCCGTGCTGGAAAGACCTCTCGAGGGCCTGACGGGATTGGACATCTTTAGGCTGGAAGCCTCCGACCCCGATTCGAAAAACTTAAGCTCGCTCGTCGTGGGTAAGCGTTTGACCGAGAGGCTATCGCTCGAGTTCAAGACCGATCTCTCCATCGAAGAGTCGATCAAGAGCGTGCAGGCGGAGTACCAACTTCTCGACAACGTTTTGCTCCTGGGCTCTCGCAGTTCTTCGGGGAAGTATCGGCTGGACTTGACGTTCCGTTTTCGCGGTTTTTAAAAATTTTTCGTTCGCCTCCTTAAGAAAGGCGATTTCGCTTGATTGCATCGATACATCGAAGGGAATGACCGTTTTCATGGCTCGCGGATTTTTAACGAAAATCTTATTGGGCGCTCTCGCGCTGGCCTCCATTCTGTGGATTCGGCCCTGCACGGCCTTTTCCGCCGAGATCCTCCGCTCCATCGAGATCCAAAACCAGTTGGCGAGCCGGCGTCCCGACGTGTTGGCCATCATCCGCATGAAGGTAGGCGAACCCTTCGACCGAGACAAGATGGAGAACTCGATTTACGACTTGCGCAAATGGGGCGTGTTCAAGAACGTGGAGGTCATCGTCAAGCACGAGGGCAACGACGTCTCGCTCATATACCAATTGGAGGACGCCTACCTCATCAAAGACATCGAGATCCACGGCAACTATCCCTTGCTCGAAAAACGGGTGCGGCGGGCCATCTTCTTTTCGCTGGGCGACGTCTACAACCCGGAAAAGATTCCGGAGCAAATTGAGCGCCTCATTGAATTCTACGAAAAGGAGGGGCGCAAAGACACTTCCGTCTTCATCGAAGAGCACAAGGACGAGCAAAACCGAATGGTCACCCTCGTGATCAGCATCCACAAGGGCAGGAGCTTTCGCGTGGGAGAAGTCACGATCCGCGGCAACACGATCTTCAAGGACAGCCGCATCGAGAACAAGATCAGCCGATTCTTCGATTTCAAGCCCAACCGCATCAAAAAGGACCTCGAAAAAATCGAGAAACTCTACCGCGACCACGACTACCCCCGCGCGCGGGTGAAGCTGGCGGAGGTGCATTTCAACGAGGAGAAACGCCGCGTCGACGTGACAATCGACATTCGCGAGGGAAAGAAAATAGACATCCGTTTCGTTGGGAACGACCACCAATTCTCCTCGCGGCTGAAAAAAGTGGTGAGCGTCTCGGATACCGGAGAAACGGACGAATTCGAACTGGACTACTCGAAAAACCAACTCGTCGCCCACTACCAGAACTTAGGCTACGAAGACGTAAAAGTGAGCGTGGAGAAGAAAGAGATCAGCAAAGAAGAGATCGAAGTGACCTTCACCATCGACGAAGGACCGTTACGCGTCATCAAGGCGATCGATTTCGAAGGCAACGAGCATTACTCGGACCGCACTTTAAGAAACCAGATGATCACGAAGGAGCAATCCATCGGCAAGCGCGGAGCCTTCATCAAGGCGGTCTTCGAGCGCGACTTGGAGACGATCGCCTCGTTCTACCAGCAAAACGGTTTCCTGGACGCCAAGATCAAGGATTGGAAACGGGATTTGATCGCCACGAAAGATAAATACCTCATCGACATCGACGTGAGCGAAGGCAAGCGAACGACCGTGGAAAGCGTCACCTTCGACGGGCTCAAGCAATTCAAACCCGAGCAGATTAAAGACTTCCTCATCGTGAAGGAGAAAAAACCTTACTCCGCGAGCCGATTGGAGGAAGACGCGCGGGCGATCCTCGTTTTCTACTCGAACCACGGTTTTACCTATGCCGACGTCAAAACCGAAATCGAGGAGGTCGCGCCCGACAAGGTGGCGATTCATTACAAGATTCAGGAAGGCCCGCCGGTGAAGGTGGGAAGAATTCTCTTCGTGGGCAACGTAGTGACGAAACGAAAGACGATCCTCGACGCCTTGCGCTTTAAAGAAGGAGGGCCTTTCACGCCACAAGAGGTCTTGGAAAGCCAAACCACCCTCCGCAAGCTTGGGATTTTCGACGCAATCACCCTCGAAACGCTGGGCTTGAAGGGGAAGGAAGAAACGATCCACGTGGTCATCCGCGTGGAAGAGAAAAAAGACAAACTCGTGGACTTGGGTCTTTCCTACGACACCGATACAAGCTTCAAGGCGAAACTCGTCTATACCCGGCTTAATCTTTTCGGGTGGGGGAAAAGGATCGACCTGAAGCTGACCGGAGGCCTTAAGTACGACCGCGGGGAATTCGATTACGTGGATCCGCGGCTATTCGGCTCGGACTGGCAATTCCAAACGACGGCCTTCGCGCAGCTGGAAAAAAGAACCTTCTTCGAGGACTCGCAAATGGGGGGATCGATCGGCTTCTTGCGGGATCTCACGCGGCGGTTGAGTTTGCTATTGCGCTATGAGTTTACCCGTACGGACTTCAACGAATCGAAGACGGATTTCTCCTTACTACCCGCGGGTACGGCGGACAACACGACGGGAAAATTCACCTTTTCCGCCATCTACGACCGGCGCGACAATTACGGCGACCCACGATCCGGCTTTTACGCGGCGGGCATCACCAATTACGGAACCCGCTTCGCCGGCTTCGGAGGTCGCGCCAACTTCATCAAATTGGGTGCCCGCTTCGGGCATTGGTATTCCCCCTTCCGTCGTTTCACCATCGCCAATGCATTGCGCGTCGACAATATCTATCAGTTAACGGGAAGCAGCATTCCCACCCAAGAATTGATCTTTTTGGGCGGCGACGACACGGTGCGGGGCTTCAAGCAGGACGCGCTCAACCCGTCCGGAGGAAAAATCGGATTCGTGCACAACTTGGAACTGCAGCTGCGGATGTTCAAAGGCTTCGAAGCAGTGACTTTCCTCGATAGCGGAAGTTTAACCAACAGTATCGCGGAAATCAGCCTCAACTCGATTCGCCACTCCGCAGGATTCGGGCTGCGTTACGTAACTCCCGTGGGTCCCATCCGCCTGGATTACGGCATTATCCTCGATCGCCGCACGGGAGAAAATTTCGGACGGCTCCATTTCACTTTTGGTTATTTTTTCTAATATTCCTGACCCACCAGGAAATGTACCTTAAAACAATAGGGTTTCCAAAAGGGAGCCACAGAGTACTCACCCTTTGGTCAAGCTTAAGGGTTTCCCTTAAGCGCGAAGTATGATGGACTGTTTCCCTTTCTTCGGGTAAATTGAACTTTCGCATGCAACAATTCTTAAAAAAACTCATGCAGTCGGTTGGGGGCGTTGTTGAAAAGATCGGGAAGTCTTCCTCCAAATCGGGAGGAGGCAAAGTGGCCGAACCCTCGAGTACCGGCGAAAAAACGGCCGAAATCACTCTTCCGGAAGCACGTCTCCGAAAAGTATTGGAAACCTTGGAAAACCACGAATCGGCTTCCTTGATCCCCGCTCTCTCCGGTAAAAAGACCTTGCTCGCCACCGCCACGGGAACCCGTCAATGGGAAGCTTTGCAACAAAAGGGCGCCAAGACGATCGTGGATTTCGACATCAACCCTCTTTTCGGCTACGCGGCTCCCCAACCCAAACCTTCGGGAGTCCATTTGGTGAAAGGTTCGCTCGCTTCGGCTCCCTTTCAAGACGAAAGCTTCGAATTTTTACTTTTGTTCGGCGCCACGACCCGGACGGAAAATGTAGCCAGCTGGATCAGTGAAGCGACGCGCCTCCTGAAAGACGGATCACGTGTCGTCATTTCTTTTCTCCACCCCTATTTGGAGCATCAAATGAATCCCCGCTTGGGCTTTCCCCACGGCATCGATAAATATTACATGGACTTAAGAAGGGCGGGGATCTACGTGGAAGAAATCAAAGAGGCAAAGGCCGACGAATCGGTCCGCTCGATCTTCGGTCCCGCCAAAGACGATAAAGATTTCGCCCAAATCAAAGGAACACCGATGGTGCTTTTCTTCAAAGCCATCCGCCTGAAGAAAAGATAAGTGAAGCAAAGGGGAGAGTGGAAGTAAACCACTCTAAAAAATATGGAAGATACGGCCAACCTGAAACCTGAAGAAAAGCTAAAAATCCTCAAAATCCCGCTGACCGAACCCGTCCCCGTCGAAGGGGCCTATGTCCCCTGCGTTCGAACGGGAAACTTACTATATATCAGCGGGCAGCTCCCAAAAGTAGGCCCTCACCTGGCTTTTAAAGGACGCCTCGGGAAAGAAATCAGCCTCGATAACGGCAAGAGAGCCGCTAAACAGGCATTGGCGAACGCATTATCCATCGCAAAATGGGAACTAAAATCGCTTGACCGGGTAAAAAAGGTGGTCCGCCTCACCGGCTACGTCAACAGCTATCCCGGTTTTACCGACCAAGCCAAAGTAATGGATGCGGCTAGCGAAATGCTGGGTGAGGTTTTTGGAGAAGCCGGTAAACACAGCCGAGTGACGGTGGGAGTCACAGACTTGCCCCTACTGGCCACGGTGGAAATCGATTTGATTTTAGAGGTGAAATAAACGGCTATTTTTTTATCCTCCGCTTTTACGGATGCCGTTTCATTTTCTCGAACATGTGGTCAATTTTTCGGGCGAGAGTCGCAATGTGGAAGGGTTTCGTCTCAAAATCGTCCGCGCCGATTTCAAAGCAGCGATGCCGATCCATTTGGGCATCTTTTGCGGAGAGCACCAACACCATCATCTCTTTCGGGTAAGCCTGTTTTACCTTTTGGCAAACTTCCAAGCCACTCATCCCAGGCATCATGAGATCCAAAACCAATAACTCTGGCTTTTTTTCTTTGATTTTTTTGAGACCCTCTGGCCCGTCGGAGGCAGTTTCCACTTCATACCTTTTAGGGTCGAGCAAACGGGAAATGATTTTGTAAACCTGGGGGTCGTCATCAATCACTAAAATCCGCCTCTTCACCTCACTTGAAATCACCTTTCCTTCTTTCATTTCCTTCCCTTCTCATCCAAACCAAAATGCATTCTTTTTACCGCTTCGAGTAATGTTAAATAGTTTTTACATTACAAATACTTATGAAATATTTCCAGCGTTTTATTTATTCAAAACATACGTAACGCGTCGCATTAAAAACTGCTTGACAGTCATCAAAATCGAGTGCTAACTACCCCACCCTTTGATGGACAAATTCTGACAATTAAAGTCAGGATCATGCCTTTTTATTTTAGATAAATAGAAGTAAATCCCAAATTATTAGTTTCTTTATATCATTTTAGCCAGAATATAAATTTGTTGACATATAAATATCTATAATTTAATTAAATTATGCACAAATGTTCTGTCTTAACTTTTACAAATATTAAGACAGGTCTCGTGCATCCCTGGGGCTCAAGGAAGGTCTCTATGGTCCTCTTATAAGGAGAGAGGGACCTTAGAAGGGAGAAAGGGGGAAGTGATCCTTAAATAAAGAATTCTTTAGTTTTTACTTTACCCCGCAGGAATCATGAAATTTCCTGCAAAATTTAAGAAATTCATTCATCTTAAAAAAGCAAAATTGATTCGGTTTAACCTCATAAACAATAAGGAGAGGAAACATGAAAAGACATAAGCTATTAGCTGTAGTGGCCACCGCGGCCTTGCTTACCGCGGGCTCACTGCAGGCGAAGGAGAAGAAAAGTGCCGCGGGCGGCTTAGAGCTGAGCGGTAACGTCGACGTGGTGACCGGTTGGCAGCACGACACGAAGAACGTGTTCGGTATGTCCAGCCTGGCGAACGACGTGGACACGGCCGGCACGGTCGGTGAAGGACAGTTAGGAGATTTCCGCGGAATCGGCGGATCGAAGAGCGACACTTTCAACTTCTACATCGATCAAGTCGAGTTGGACCTCAACAAGACCTTCGGTGAGAACGTTCGTATCCGCGCCGACCTCGATTTCGGTCGCGCGTTGTCCGGTTCCGGCCGCAACACCGGTGGCCCGGGCAGCAACTTCCAATTGGAACAAGGTTATGTGACCGCGAACATCCCGATCGGAAACGGTTTGGAATTCTTGATCGGTCGTTTCAACACCCCCATCGGTCTTGAAGCGGTGGATCGTGCGGACAACATCACCCTCTCTTACACGAACCTCTACAAGTACCTTCGTCCCCACAACACCACGGGTATGAAGTTGTACTATGCCTTCAACGATTTCTTTGATTGGCACTTGTATGTCGTGAACAACCTGTATGACACCATCGGCGCTCCTCCCGCCACCGGCGGACAAGACACCCCGATTCCCTCGTACGGAACCCGTTTCGGTTTCACGTGGGGACAAAAGGGTAAAGAGAGCGTAGTGGGTCTGTCGTATGCCGGTGGCCCGGAAGCGATCGCTCGCGGCGCCAACCTGATGAAGCACTTCACCCACATCGCCGACTTGGACTTCTCGTTCCATGTCACCGATGCTTTCATCATCGCGGGTGAAGGAATCTATCGTCAAGATAACTTAGGCGGCGCTTGCCCGATCATCGGCGTGGCTCCGGCCGGTCCCAGCCTTCCTGGAAACGTCGGTAAGAACTGTAAAGCGTTGGGTGGTAACTTAACCTTCGCTTACAACTTCAACGAAACCTGGAACGGTTATTTCCGGTATGACTACCTGCATGACTTCCAAGGCAACTACACCGGTCTCGATACCCAAATCCACGGCTTCTCTCTCGGTGCGGGCTACCAAATCACCGAAGGCGCCAAGCTGAAGATGGAATATCGCTTAGACTACGATCACTATGCGGGTGCTCAGCAAGTTGCTATCGGCGCGACCAGCAAAAACGCCTTTAGCCACGGCTTCGCCCTCGAATTCGCTTACAACTTCTAATTGTTAAGCATTCAGGATCCTCAAAAACCCCGTCTGGGAAACTAGACGGGGTTTTTGTTTTTATGAGCAAACAAAATTCTTTTTTTCATGTTGCATGATTTAAATGCACTTGCTCAAAAAATAATCTTTTTTAAAAAACGAAAATACTCTTCTTTCCTTCTAAGTAATTGATTGACAAAAATATTCATTCATATACTTCTTGGAACAATTCTTGCTTTCCTAATAAGCAAACTGTTTCATCCAAAAAATTTATTTCGAGGGTAATTAATGAAAGGAGCTACTTCATGAAAAAGGTATTGTCCCTTTTTACCTTTTTATCTTTGTTCGCTTCCCAGCCCTTATGGGCCGCGGAATCGAAAGCAGGAGGGGTGGAACTCTCCGGCAATTTCGACATCGTTACCGGCTGGCAGCATGACGATAAAAATTCGTTGGGTACCGCCATTGCTGGTCAATTAGGCGAGTTTCGAGGCGCCGCAGGCCCTCGAAGCGACACCTTCAACTTCTACATCGATCAAATCGAGCTCGACCTGAACAAAAGCTTCGGTGAAAATATCCGCCTTCGCGCGGATCTCGACTTCGGCCGCCAGCTTTCGGGTAGCGCTCGTAACACCAATTCCGCCTTCTTCGCAGGTGGACCGGCCCCTCTCGGAACCTCTAACTTCGAATTAGAGCAAGGTTACATCACCTTCAACTTGAAGGGCGCTGAAGTTTTATTCGGTCGTTTCAATGCCCCTATCGGTTACTATGTGGTGGATCGGGCGGATAACCCCACGATCTCCTTCTCCACTCCCTTTAAATACCTCACTCCCACCAACGTGACCGGCGCCAAAGTCTATTACTCTTTCAGCGATCACTATGATTGGCATGTGTACGTGATTAACAATCTCTCCGACTCGACCGCTTACGGCTTCCCCAGCACGTCGGGCAGCACTCCCAATCCGGGCGGTTTCACGGGTGTGGGACGCGGTTATGGTGCCATCCCCTCTTTTGGAACCCGTTTCGGATTCAACTGGGGTAAAGAAGATACCAAGAGCACGGTAGGAATCTCGTATGTGGGCGGTCCTAACCGCTTCGGTTGCAACTCCGGCACCTCTTCGTGTAATGCCCACTGGACCCACCTCATCGATCTTGATTTCGCGGTAAAATTCACCCCGAAGTTCTTGTTCGCGGGTGAAGGTGTTTACCGCCAAGACAACACGGACATCTCGGGAGGCAAGAACGACAAGGCCTTCGGCGGATTCTTCGTGTTGAACTACGACATGAACGATAAATGGAGATTCTTCTTCCGCTACGGCTTCCTCCAAGACCGTACCGGATTCTACACCGGTGGTACTCCCGGTGCGGTGGGCGCCACTCCCGCGACCCCTGCCATCGGCGAGAATATCCATGACTTCGCCATCGGAGCCGGTTATCAAATCACCGAAGGCGCCAAGATGAAGGTCGAGTATGCGCCGACCCTCTTCGACGCCAGAGGCCCCGGATCCGCCGGCGTGAGCAACTCGCTCTCCCATGGATTCGCCCTCGAATTCGCGTATAACTTTTAGTTGTACTTTTCCTCTCCTGTTAAAAACAACCCCGATAGGTCGACCTATCGGGGTTGTTTTTTTATAGGCAGACTTGATTATTGAATTAAATAAGAACTTGATTCGCCAATCCCTTCCGATGCTAGATTGATCCCATGTCACTCTTCATCACCTTCGAAGGCATGGAAGGTTGCGGGAAAACCACCCAAATAAAACTGCTTCAAGAGACTCTCACTCAAGAAGGCCGAGACGTACTACTCACCCGCGAACCTGGAGGAACCGCCACCGGACAACTCATCCGAAAAATTTTGCTCGACCGGAAAAACGAGAACATGGCCTCCCTTTGCGAACTATTCCTTTATGCGGCCGATCGGGCCCAGCATATCGACGAAATCATCAAACCCGCTTTAAACGCCGGAAAAATCGTTTTATGCGACCGATTCGTCGACGCCACCACCGCCTATCAAGAGGGAGGAAGAGAGCTCCCCGAAAAACTGGTCAGCAGCATTAACGGATTGGCATCCGCGGGATTAAAGCCCGACCTTACCTTTCTCATCGATTGCTCCGTCGAAGTGGGCCTTACGAGAGCCCGTCAGCGGGCCCAAAGAGAGCATGACATGGAAGATCGCTTTGAGAGACTGGAAGTCCTATTCCACGAACGGGTTAGGAAGCGGTATTTGAAAATCGCCCAAGATGAAAAGGAGCGTTTTCGAATCATCGACGGTTCCGGAGACCGAGTAAGCATTCACCAAGAAATCTTAAGCCATCTTCAAAAAGCTTTGCAGACGCTCAAGAAGAAATAAAAGCCATGAAAATCATAGGGCACTCTAAAATATTGCGCCACCTCCAAAGGCTTTCCCAAGAAAACCTACTGCCGCATGCCTTGCTTTTTACCGGCCCTTCCGGCATCGGGAAAAAAAGAGTGGCCCTCCACTTCGCTCAAAGCCTCTTTTGCGAAAGCCCTTCAAGGCCCTGTGAAAATTGCGGCACCTGCAAAAAAGTGGAAGCCCTCCAGCATCCCGACCTTCTTTTCATCGAACCCGAAAACGACTTGATCAAAATCGACGCGATCCGCGATCTAAAAAACGCCCTCGCTCTCAAACCATTTGAAGCCCCTCTCAAGGTAGCGGTCATAGCCGATGCCCAAGGTTTAAATCCGGCGGCCTCCAATGCTTTGTTAAAAACTTTGGAAGAGCCTCCCCCTCACACGCTGTTGATCCTAACCACCCCTTCACCCCATCAGCTGCTCAAGACCATCCTCTCCCGCTGCCAAAAGGTTTATTTCTCCCCCTTAACCGCGGAAGAGACAAAAACCGTCTTGGAACAAAATGGAAAGCATCCCCCGGCGGAAATCGTCCAATGCGCCCAGGGGTCTCCGGGCCTTGCCCTTTCCTTAAAGGAAGAGGCATACGAACTGCTGCACCAACGTCTGATCCCAGCCCTCGAGTCGCAACCAAAAGACCTTTTAGGGCTCTTTTCCGTCGCCGAGGAAATGGCGGACGAAGACACCCTCCAAACACCGGTTCTCCACTTGCTCCGAATGCATCTGAAGGACAAACTCCTCCAACAGCCTACTTCCGAAAATTTAAGGAAGATCGACGCCGTCGAAGAGGCCTCCCGGGCTTTAAATCGCTACGCAAATCCCCTGTTGACGTTTGAAAATCTCTTCCTTAACTTGTGCTTATAAAAACTCGAAGTGGGATTGGGTGTTTTTTAATTTTTTTGAGGCTGTCTGAGCCTTCCATTAAAGCCACCCCAATGCATAGAAAAACACTCACGTTCCGATGTAGAGACAAAATTTCATCAAAGGAAATATAAAAACCGCGAATTCCTCAAAAAAATTAAAAAACACCCAATCCCACGACACCCCCCATGCAAAAACCCAAATTCTACATCACCACCGCCATTGACTACGTCAATTCCCTCCCCCACATCGGCACCGCCTACGAGAAAATCGGCGCGGATGCCTTAGCCCGCTTCATGCGGCTGGACGGCTACGACGTGCATTTCCAAATGGGCAATGACGAGCATTCCACCAACGTCCAAAAATCGGCGGTCGCTCAAGGCTTAAACCCCAAGGTTTATTGCGACGAGATGCGGGGAAAGTTCACCGACATCTGGCAGAAGCTCAATATCAGCTACAACGACTTCATCCAAACAAGCGAACCCCGCCATCACGAAACCTCCAAGAAGCTCTTCGATACCATTTTCAAGGCGGGGGATATTTTCGAAGGGCAATATGAGGGTTGGTATTGCGAGTCTTGCGAAGCTTTCTATACGGAAAAAGACCTCACGGAAGGCCTCTGCCCCAACCATAAGCAAAAGCCGAAATGGCTTCAGGAAAAAAATTATTTCTTCAAGTTGAGCAAGTTCCAGCAACCGCTCTTAGACCACATCGCGAAAAATCCGGATTTCATCCTCCCCGAAATCCGCCGGAACGAAATCGTGAGCCTGCTCAAGCAAGGGCTTGAGGACATCTCGGTTTCGCGTTCGGGTTTCAATTGGGGCATTCCGGTCCCCATGAATCCGAGCCATGTCATCTACGTCTGGTTCGACGCCCTCATCAATTATCTCACCGCCGTCGGCTACGGAACGGACGAGGCAAAATTCAAAAAATGGTGGCCCGCCGACGTGCACGTGATCGGCAAAGACATCACCCGCTTTCACTGCGTCATCTGGCCCGCCATGTTGATGAGCGCGGGCCTGCCCCTGCCCAAAACCGTCTTCGGCCACGGCTTCGTGTATTTGAAGGGCGAGAAGATGAGCAAGTCGTTAGGCAACGTGGTGACGCCGCTCGATGTCATCCACCAATTCGATTCGGACGTGCTTCGCTACTACCTCTTGCGCGGCTCCAGCTTCGGCAACGACGGCAATTTCACCTGGGACGAGTTCCTCACCCGCTACAACAGCGATCTTGCCAACGATATCGGCAATCTGCTCAGCCGCACCTTAGGAATGGCGAAAAAATATTTTGAAGGAAAAATTCAGGCGGGGGAAAGCGCCGAAGCAGACCAAGCGCTGATCGATAAATCCAAGGAAGTGGAAAAAAGGGTGCGGGAGGCCTTCGACTACCGCCGGGGGGATTTGGAATTCCACCAAGCCTTAGCCGCCATTTGGGAGCTCATCGCCGCCTGCGACAAATACATCGACTCCTCGGCCCCTTGGACCTTGAAGAAAAACAATCAGGTGGAGCGCTTAAGCCAAGTGCTCTACAACCTCGTCAATTGCTTACGCCTGATCGGCATGTGGATCTTGCCTTTCATGCCGAAAACGGCCGAGAAAATTTACGCCCAACTGCGGCTTCCCCTGCCGAAATCCTTCGCCGAAGGCTCCTCCTGGGAAGCCATGCCGAAAAATCACACTTTGGGCGAATCAACTCCCTTGTTCCCGAGAATCGAAGCGAAAAAAGAGTGAAGGGTCTTGCAGCAATTTTTTAGAAGATTTTCGACGTTCTTTCGGCGGGCAATTTATCATTCACGATAAGCTTCCGTCGGACCCGCGTCCTCCGCCTGTTCGAAGACCCATCGGAACCAAAGAGTCGACTCCACGTCCCAGGTATCTAAATCATAAGAACGGCCTTGGAAGGGCCGGGTGTCGACTTCCCCTTTTCGAGTGAGATGAAGACCATCGTAATCGCGACTCATCGCCTCATAATCCAAGGTTTTAATTCCAGAAACATCCTCCCGACCGTATTGATTCATGAGCCTTTCGAGATCTTCATAAGAATCGACCACATAAATTTTGGCATCCGCTCGAGGCCTTAAGAGGTAGCTGTGATTTTTCAAATCCCGTCCGCGCTCAACCCACGCCGAACCGCGGGTCTCGAGGTACGTCGAGGTCCAAAAGCCCTTTCTCGGTTTTGGAAAGGCGACGATATTTTTCACTGGTTCTAAACGCTCAGGCCTTGGGTGATTCCCCTCCTGCGTGATGAAGAGTTGGGGACGAAGCACAAAGTCGCCTGCGGTGGTGGGCCCGGAAGAAACGAGAACGGAGCTTAAGGCCCGATTTCCCCCCTCGTCACCTTTCGCCTCCACCCCCATCCCCTGTTCCTTGGCTCCGCCTACCCCTTTCCCGACGACCGCCATTAACAGCTGTGGTCTGGAGAGATTCCACTTTTCAAAGGACAGCCGAGACCTTTGTTCGGCCTGGAGAGAAAAGTCGATGGCCCGTTCGATTGAAATAAGACCAGGGGCACTCAGGTGCACAAGACCCATGCCCGCGGCAAGCTGCAGGTTGGTGGCCTCCGCGTGGAGCAATTGCTCGGCCAAGCTTCCCTCGGGTTTCGGCGTTAAATTGAGGAGGGCGGTTAAATTGTTCCCCGCCACCATCGCGGTGTCTTGGAAGAAATGCTGAACGACGATGTTTTGGCCATTGCACAAGGCGCCGGCGCCTTTCAAAATTCCGAAATTTACGTAGGAAGAAGCGAGACCTTGCTTCCATCCCCCTTGGCCGTTCCAACTCCACATGTTGGGGTTTTCACCGCCGTGGCCCGACAGGGTGAGCAGGCCCCGATGAACCGTTTCAAAGGTAAGCACTTCCAATCCTAAACCGCCGGCGACGGAAGCCCCACGGAGAAACGCGTTGGCGAGGGAAGAAGTCCCCGCCCACTCGCCGCCCACGCCCAATATCGCGATCTTTCCATAACGATAGGCGAGCCCCCCGGCCATCATGGCGGCGAGCGAATGCCATTCGGTGGCTTGCGCCACGAAATTGCTTACCATCGTATCGACTTGTTTTTGAGTATCCGTATAGGCGGGTTTTTCCCGGGCGGAATTCTGGTCGTGGCGAGTGAGGACACTATCGGAATTTTCAGAGAAAAAACCCGATCCCCCTTGAGAAATCAGAGTGGACTTCGACGGTGCCCCCATCGTGTGTGCTCCCTTAAATACCCTCTCCAATGCCGATGGGGATTATCGCTTGTTTCAGGAAATGGTTGTGGCGGAGCCTTTTTTAGAGACCTAATCTTAAGTTGGAGAGTAGGGGGATGTTTAAAAAGTAGGCGTCGCCTCGGGGCGGTTGAAACCGTGCCGATACACGGGTAGGTCCGCGTTGGATTCGACCACGTCGATGATGTGCCCCGTCTGGTCTTCCCATTTGCGCAGGGCCTTCTCTAAAATGGGCTGATTGAGGGACCAAAGCTCTTGGTGCTCCCCCTCCATGACCGTCGTGGAAAAGAGGGAATAGCTGATGGAGACGTTTTGAAAGCCCGTCTCGTCCGGACCGCCCCAAACGATAAAGGTGCAAGGCTCCTGAATCTGCAGGCGGACGGGATTGTCGGGGTCGTGCTTGGTTCTCAAGAACCCAACGATGTTGAGGTTGAGCCGGATACACCAGATGGGCTCGGTTAAATTCTTCATGATCAGCATAAGTTCGTCGAGAAACGTCTGCTGCTCCATCCGCTGCTTTTGGATGTGTTGGGTGGCGTTATAGGTGATGACTTCCAGTTGGTCGGGAACGACGAGGCCGAAAAAAGACCGAAGGAAATTGAAAACTTGCTCGAAAAACCATACATTGGTCTCTTCGGGGGTCATGGCGGTGAAATTCATCCCCGAGTTGAAACCCCAGGCCCCTACGACCTGTTTCAGCTCCAAACTCTCCATTAAATAGTCGTCCAGGTTCTTGAGCATGCTTCCCGAATATTTACATGGAGTGCAAGGCTAATTCAAACGAATTTAAAGGGGACTTAAAGGCTTATCCCCTGCCTCTACCTGGAAATAATTCGGGAAAGGGCGGAAAGTTGCAAATATCGCGTGGGAGCCAGCCCTACGTATAGGGTGGTCGCGATGCAAAATAGGATGACGAAAGCCAAAAGAGGTTTTACCACCACCGTGCCCTGAGCACGATGGGGAACTTCCGATTTCTTGCCGAAGTACATGTTCACGACGACACGGAGGTAATAATAGGCCGAGACGGCGCTCATGAGCACCCCGACCACTACCAATCCATAGAGTTGCTGATGCATAGCTTCCCGGAAGAGGTAGAACTTACCAGCAAATCCCACCGTGGGGGGAATGCCGGTTAAAGCCAACATGAAAACCGCCATGGCGGCGGCCAGTTTGGGGGAGCGGGCCGCCAAGCCCACGTAATAACTGTCTTCCCCCCGATCTTCCCGCTCTCCGGCGATGGCCGAGGCGACGGCGAAGGCCCCCACCGTCATGGCCGCATATGCGAAGAGATAAAACAACGGGGCGCCCAAGGCATCCCCATGGAATTTCCCCCCCGCAAATGCGGCGGAAACACCGACGAGGATATAGCCCGCATGGGCGATGGAAGAATACGCCAGCATGCGTTTTAAATTCGTCTGGTAGAGAGCAACCAAATTGCCAACGATCATCGTGGCGATGCTTAAACCTTGGACCAAAGTGCCCAAACGCAGGTCGGTGAACGGCAACAAGGGGAGCGTAATCCTCAAAAGGGCTCCGAAAGCGGCGGCTTTCACGCCCGTGGCCATGAGCCCCGTGACGGAAATAGGCGCCCCTTCGTAAACGTCGGGGGTCCAAAAATGAAAGGGTACCGCCGCGATCTTAAAGGAGAAACTCACGACGACTAAAAGAGCCCCTATCTGGAAGAGCTTCATGTCATCCGACTTAAGTAAATTCGGGGCGATGTTCCTCATGTCGAGCTGGCCGGTGGTGCCGTAAATGAGGGCGGTCCCGTAGAGGAGAAAACCCGCCACCATGGCCCCGAGGATGAAATACTTCATGGCGCCTTCATTCGACCGCCAATCGGCTCGCCGAATGCCGACGAGGACATAGATCGCCAAGCTCATCACCTCGAGCCCTAAGAAGAAAAGGAGAAGGTGTGTGGTGGAGACCATCAGCATCATCCCCGAAAGGGCAAAGAGGGTGAGGGAATAAATCTCGGGGTAATCGATCTTCTGCTTCTCAAAATAGACGTAGTGGTTGAGACAAACGAGGAAGCCGATAAGCAAGAGAACCGTATAGAGGAAGCAGGCGAAAGGATCGACCGTGATCATCCCGGTCATTGCGAAGAGCTTATTCTTCCAAAACAAAAAGCTCGCCGCAAAGGAGACGCCGATTCCGGCCAAGGAGAGCAATAACAAGACCCATTGCGCCCGATGGCGGGTGAAAAGGCCGACGATGAGGACGAGCAAGGCGGTGCCGGTCATGACGAGGAGAGGGAAGCCCGCATAGGCGAAGGCGCTGAATTGGCCGTTCATCGCAATCCCACCCTTTCTCCGGCCCCTTTTACCTGGTCGAGGAAAGACGCGACGGAAACGTCCATCTTATCGAAGAAGGGTTTCGGGTAAAAACCCATCCAGAAAATCATGATCACCATCGGCACCAACACTAACGATTCTTTCCAGTTCAAATCTTTCAACTCGCGGTTCTCCTCGCGGTTGACGGGGCCGAAGAAGACCCGCTGCACCATCCAAAGCATATAGACGGCCGCCAAAATCACGCCCGTCGCGGCGATCGTGGAGGCAATGGGCGCCGTGCGGAACGACCCCATGAGAATGAGGAATTCTCCGACAAAGCCGTTGGTGCCGGGCAGCCCGATCGAGGAGAAAGTAACGATGAGGAAAAAGGTCGTATAAAGCGGCATCGGCTTGGCGAGCCCGCCGAAGTCGTCGATCAAACGGGTATGACGCCGATCGTAAATCATGCCGACCAAGAGGAACAAGGAACCGGTCGAAACGCCGTGATTGAGCATCTGGTATACCGCGCCCTCCACCGCTTGGGGCGTTAAGGCCATCAGGCCCAACATGACGAAACCCAAGTGAGAGACGGAAGAATAAGCCACGAGCTTTTTCAAATCCGGCTGCACCATGCTGACCAAGGCCCCGTAAACGATACCGATGACGGAAAGCGCGATAAGCAATGGCCTCGCCTGCATCACCGCGTCGGGAAAGAGCGGCATGGCGAAGCGCATGAAACCGTAAGTGCCCATTTTAAGGAGGATGCCCGCCAAGATTACCGAGCCGGCCGTCGGCGCCTCCACGTGGGCGTCGGGCAACCAGGTATGAAAGGGGAACATGGGGACTTTAATCGCAAACGAGAAAGCGAAAGCGGAGAAAAGAATTAATTGCAGCGAAGGCGCGAGCTTTAGGGCCTGCGTCCATTGGGAGTAGTCGAAGCTCGACCCCGCTTGGAAGTAGAGGTACACGATGGCGGCCAACATGAGCACCGACCCGATCATCGTGTAGATGAAAAACTTCAGCGCCGCATAGACCTTTCTCTTCCCTCCCCAAATCCCGATGAGAAAATACATGGGAATGAGCATGGCTTCCCAAAAAACGTAGAAGAGGAACATGTCGAGGGCGGCGAAGGTGCCGATCATGGCCGTCTCTAAGGCTAAGATGAAGAAATAATATTCTTTCTCGCGATGACTCACCGAACCAAAGGAGAAGAAAGTCGCGAGCGGGATGGTGAAGGTGGTGAGGACGATGAGAAGGAGGCTGATGCCGTCGATCCCGACCTTATAGTGGATATTCCAGGCCTGGATCCACAAACGCGATTCCACGAAAGAGAACCCGGGCGAGGGCGAGTAGGCCCAATAAAGCTTCAAGGACAGAACGAAGGCGGCCAGAGAAGTGAGAATCGCCACGCCGCGAATGAGGCGAACGGCCCCCTTGGGGAGGAGGAGAATCAAGCCCGCTCCCGCCAAGGGAAGAAAAATGAGTGCGGTAAGAATGAAGTTCATTTTATTTCCAAACCCAAATCATCAACCCAACTAAAGCGATGAGAAAATATAGGGCGTAATTGTTGACGACGCCCGTTTGAAAAGCCCCGGCCACCTGCCCCAAGAATTCGCTGGCCCGGGCGGAGCCGTTCACCGCGATGCCGTCGATCAAATCCGCGTCCACGCCTTTCCAGAGCACCTTGCGAGAAATCCAATTCAAGGGGCGTATGATCAAACGGTCATAAATTTCGTCCACATAGTACTTATTGAAAACGAGGCGATAAAGCCCCCGTAATTTGTCGGCCAATTTTCGGGGAAAATCGGGCTTCTTCGTATAAATGAAAACCGCGAGCAAGGCCCACACCCCCGCCCATGCGACGCTCAAACCCGCGAAAATCCTTTCCAACGATTCCGCCTCTTCGCCATGAAGACCCGGTACGCCTCCCTCCAACTCCAACCAGTGATGGATGAGGTTGTTGCCGCCTAAGGCGGTCGGAATGCCGATCCATCCCCCCACCACCGCCAAGATCCCCAAAACAATGAGCGGCAAAGTCATCGAGGGGGGGGATTCGTGGAGGTGTTCCTGGGTGTGGTGATCCATCCTCGGTTTTCCCAAAAACGTGAGGGCGACCAGGCGGAACATATAAAAGGCGGTCATGCCCGCCGCCGCGAAGGCCATGCCCCAAAGGACGGGATGGCCGCGGGAATATGTCTGCCAAAGAATCTCGTCCTTGCTGAAAAATCCGGCGAAAGGCGGAATCCCCGCGATCGCCAAGGTGGAAACGAGGAAGGTGAAGAACGTGATGGGCATCCATTTCTTCAATCCGCCCATCTTGAAGATGTCCTGCTCCCCGTGCATCGAGTGGATCACCGAGCCGGAACCCAAGAAGAGACAGGCCTTAAAGAAGGCGTGCGTCAAAAGATGGAAAACGCCGGCGATGTTGGCGCCCAAACCCACCCCCAAAAACATGTACCCCAGCTGGGAAACGGTGGAATAAGCGAGCACCTTTTTGATGTCGCGCTGCACGATGCCGATGGTGGCGGCGAAAAGCGCAGTCGCCGCGCCGACGGTGGCCACGACCTCCCGCGAGAGGGGGGCCAAATCGTAAAGAAAAGACAATCGAGCCACCATGTATACGCCGGCGGTCACCATGGTCGCCGCATGGATCAAGGCGGAGACGGGCGTGGGGCCGGCCATGGCATCCGGAAGCCAAACGTAGAGGGGAATCTGCGCCGATTTCCCCGTGGCGCCCACGAACAGCAGCAAGGTGATCGCCGTCGCCATGGGGGCCAAGAGATCTTTATATTTCTCTAAAGTGGAGAAGCTGAAAACGCCGGAAGAAGCCGCTTCCGGAACGTTGAGAAGGATGCTGGCGATGATGAAGATCGCCAACAAAAAGCCGAAATCGCCGATCCGGTTCACCACGAAAGCCTTTTTTCCGGCGGAGGCTTTCTCGGGATCTTCAAACCAATAACCGATAAGCAAATAACTGCAGAGCCCCACGCCCTCCCAACCGATGAAAAGCACCAGGAGGTTGTCCCCCAAGATGAGGAGGATCATCGAGAAAAGAAAAAGATTGAGATAGGTGAAGTAGCGGGCGAAGCCTTCCTCGCCCTTCATGTAACCGGTGGAATAAAGATGGATGAGGGAACCGACGCCGGTGACGACCAAAGCCATCAAGGCGGAGAGGCGGTCCATCTGCAAGGCGAAATCGAGCTTGAAGCTCCCCGACGCCATCCATTGAAAGAGGGTTTCCACCCGGGGTTCGCTCACGCCGCCGAACAGATAGGGCCACACCGCCGCCAACACGAAGGCGAAGGAGGCGAAGGGAAAAAGCACGCCAACGACGCTCACGAATTTCTCGGAGGTCTTTTTCTTCCAATAAGCCCCATGCAAGGCCGTCGCCCCGTTGATGAGGGCGCCCAGAAGAGGCATGAGGGGAATGAGGTAAAGAGGATACATATCAATTTTTCATCAAATCGAGCTCGTTTACTTTCACGGTGCCCCGGTTGCGGAAAATGGCGATGACGATGGCGAGCCCCACGGCCGCCTCCGCGGCGGCCACGGCGATTACGAAAAAGGCGGCGATATGGCCGTCTAAATTGCCGCGAAAACGCGAAAAGGCCACGAACGCCACGTTGGCCGCGTTGAGCAACAGCTCCACCGACATAAAGATGACGAGCACGTTGCGGCGGATCACCAAGCCGGCCAAGCCGATGGCGAACAAAATCGCGCTCAACATCAAATAATGGTTAAGACCGATCATAAATCCCGTTTCGCCAACACCACCCCGCCGACCAAGGCGACGACCAGCAGGATGGAGACATATTCAAAAGGAAACCAATACTGGGTGAACAAGAGCTGCCCCACAGATTCCACCGTTCCATAAGTCGGCTTCACCGAAGGGAAACCCAAGGACAAATGCTTGAAGAGGGAGATCAACATTCCCACGAAACCCGCCAAAACCAAGGCCACCAACCCTTTGAAGGATCCGCTGAAACCCTTTTCCTCCAATTCATGGGGCTGCAGATTGAGCAGCATGATGACGAAAATGAAAAGGACCATGATGGCCCCCGCGTATACCAAAATCTGAATGATCGCCAAAAAGTGGGCATTCAACATGGCATAGAGGGCGGAGATGGCGAAAAAACAGACGATGAGCGAAAATGCGGAAGAAATGGGATTACGGAAGGCGACGACGCCTAAGGCCGTGGCCACCGCGATACCGCCGAAGATGTAGAAGAAGATCAATTCCATATAATATCGTGCATCAGGTCCACAAAATCGCGATCCCCGTCGCCAGAATATTGACGAGCGACAAGGGCAACATCTTTTTCCAGCCTAAATTCATGAGCTGGTCGTAACGGAAACGGGGCAAGGTCCAACGCACCCAAATGAAAACCCAGCAGAAAAAGAGGATCTTCGCCAAGAAGGTGGCCGCCTGCACGGCCGCCGCCACGATCACCGAGGCCTTGTCTTCCAAAAGGAAAGGCCAGAAATAAACGAGCACACCGGCGATCCCAAGTGCGATGAGGAGCGAGATATTGCCCAACACAATTGGCTCGTAATCACGCCGATCCCCCCATTTTTTATTTTCCACGTTCTTCTTGCCGACGGAAAGCAACGCGAGACCGCCCAAGAAATGGATGACGGCCCCGATCACGAGCAGGATCCTCAAGGTTTCGCTGGCGTGGTACCGCAAGAAATCCGTACTCAAGAAAGGCACCTGCCACCCGCCGAAGAAGAGAGAGGCGAGCACCGCCGAGGCGATGATCATGTTGGTGTATTCCGCCATGAAGAAGAGGGCGAATTTCATCGAGCTGTATTCCAAATGATAACCGGCCACCAGCTCCGATTCGCCTTCGGGAAGGTCGAAGGGAAGCCGGTTGGTCTCCGCGAAAATCGCCACGGTGAAAAGGAGACAAGCGAGCGGCTGGCGAACGAAATTCCATTTCCAGATTTCGGAGCCTTGGTTTTCGACGATCTTGGAGATCTCGAGCGATCCGGACATCATGAGGATGCTGATCACCGCCAGCGACATGACGATTTCGTAGCTGATCATCTGGGCGGAAGAGCGCAGACCGCCGAGCAGAGAATATTTGTTGTTCGAGCTCCAACCGGCCAGCATCACGCCGAACACCCCGAGGGAGGCGATGGAGAGGATGTAGAGGATTCCCGCGTTCAGGTCCGCCGCTTGAAGTGAAATCAATTTTCCGTCCCACGGCACCGGCGCCCCGAAAGGCAGCACCGCGAAGGTGACGCAGGCGACGCTCATGGCGGTGAAGGGAGCAAGCAGGTAGAAAAACCGGTTCACCCGGGCCGGCATGATGTCTTCCTTGAAAAGCAGCTTCACCACGTCGGTTAAGGAGTGGATCATGCCGCCGATCCGGATCATGCCGAACAGTGAGGCGCGGTTGGGACCACGGCGGTCTTGGATGTAGGCCGAGCCCTTCCGTTCCAGCCAAATCAACACCGGAATGATGTTGAGGATGATGAAGAAGGGAACGATGATTTTTGCCAGTGTGAGAATCAAGTGGCTTTCCCCTTATCCCCTAACTCCGCGTACGTCAGACCCAATCCTTCTTTCAAAAACCCTTCGGCGCTCGAAACTTCCCATTTCAGGCCGAATCGGTTGGCGATTTCCTTGAGCCACGCCCACGCGGGCCTCATGTCTCCCCGCAAGGGGAGTCCTTTTTCAAACTTTTGCACCCGTCCTTCGAAATTGGTGAAGCTCCCCTCCTCTTCCGCGTGGGTGGTGACGGGGAGAATATAATCGGCCAAGGCCGTCGTTTCGGAGCGGTGGGACGCGAGGGCGACGGTGAGCGTGGGTTCTTGGTCGAGCAACTTTTGTCGGTCCGCCTCGGAGAGCTCGCCCAAGATGAAAAGCACGTTGGGAGAAAGACGCCCTTTTACCGGCGAAAAACCTAAACCGCTCACCCCGCGGGTATTCGGATTTTTGTCCGCCTTAATGAGCAGGTCGTCTTCGTCGGGATGGGGCACTTCGCGGCGGCTATACACCAATTCCGCCTTCGGGTTGAGCAAGGTGGCGAATTTCTTGAGCGCGTAATTATTCTCGTTGGAGGCCTGGGCGTTGCCGACGGCGACCACGCCCTCCGCGCCGATCGTCTTCAAATCCTCGGCGATCTCCTTCACGATGGCCTCGGGGGTGACGATGGCCAGGCTTTCGCCGTTGTTCTGTTCAGAATGTAACAGGCGGTTCGCCGCGTTGATTTCCTTGTAGCTCAAACGCCCCGCGTCGCAGAGCCAGCACTGGTTTACCGCATCGTTCTCGCGGGGAAGGTAGCGATAGACCGTGTCTTTGTTCCATTGGAGCTTGATGTTGCAGCCCCGCGAGCAACCGGCGCAGATCGACGGCGTCGACTTGAGGAACCACACCCGCTGCTTGAAGCGGAAATCTTCGCTGGTGAGCGCTCCCACGGGACAGATGTCGACCGTGTTCATCGAATACTTGTTGTCGAGTTGTTTGCCGGGAAAAGGCCGAAGCTCCACGTGATCGCCACGCTGGATGAAGCCCAGCTCGGAGGTTTTCGAAATCTCGTCGCAGAAGCGGATGCAGCGGGAGCACATGATGCAGCGCTCGTCGTCGAGCATCACCTGGGGACCCAAGGGCACGCGCTTGGGCTTGTGCACCTTCTCTTCCTCGAACTGGTTGCCTTTCACCGATTCGGAAAGGTAATAATTCTGCAGCTTGCATTCCCCCGCCTGGTCGCAGACGGGACAGTCGATGGGATGGTTGACAAGGATGAATTCGAGGACGTTCTTGCGCCATTTCTTGGCGTTCTCCGATTGGGTCTTCACCACCATCCCCTCGGTCGCCACCAGGTTGCACGAGATTTGGGGCTTGGGAAATTTCTCGACCTCCACCAAGCACATACGGCAATTGCCGGCGATCGTGAGCTTGGGGTGGTAGCAGAAATGGGGCACGTCGATGCCTAATCGCCGCGCGGCCTCGATCACCATCGTGCCGGGTTCCACCTCAATCGTTTTGTCGTCGATCGTAATTTTGGGCATAGTTTTCAGGGGAAATTATTTAAACGGACATTTCCCCAGCTTTAAATGTTCTTCGAACTCGCCGCGAAAACGCTTCATGAAACTTTGAATCGGCATGGCCAAGGCGTCGGAGAGCACGCAGATGGTTTTTCCCATCATGTTGTCGGCGATTTCAAGCAGAAGTTCGAAATCGCGCGGAGTCCCCTCCCCTTCTTCCAAACGTTCCAACACTTTTCGCGACCAACCGGTGCCTTCGCGGCAGGGGGAGCATTGGCCGCAAGACTCGTGGGAATAGAAATGGGCCAAGTTGAGCAGGCTGCGCACCATGCAGGTCCCCTCGTCGATGACGATGACTCCGCCGGAGCCCAGCATCGAACCTTTCGCCTGCAGGGATTCATAATCCAAATTCACGTCCTCGGCCTCTTGCCGCGTCAGAACGGGCACGGAAGAACCGCCGGGGATCACCGCCTTCAAGGCTTTGCCGTTGCGCATTCCGCCGCAATCTTCGTAGATCAATTTTTTTAAGGGATACCCCAAAGGCACCTCGTAATTACCGGGCTTCTTCACGTGGCCGGACACGGAAAACAACTTGGTGCCGGGGCTCTTCTCGGTGCCGTACTTGCGGTAGGCGTCGGAACCCTTTTCGAGAATGTAGGGCAGCGACGCGATGGTCTCCACGTTGTTGATGACCGTGGGGCAACCGAACAACCCCACCACCGCCGGGAAAGGCGGCTTGATCCTCGGATAGCCCCGCTTGCCTTCGAGGGATTCGAGCAGCGCGGTCTCTTCGCCGCAGATATAGGCCCCGGCGCCGCGGTGAACGTGCACGTCCACGTCAACCCCGCTGCCCTTGATGTTCTTCCCGAGATAACCGGCCTTATAGGCCTCGGCGATGGCTTCTTCCAAGCGTTTGAAGGGGAAGGTGAACTCGCCGCGGATGTAGATGTAGGCGACCTTGGCCCCGATGGCGTAGCAACAGATGACGATCCCCTCGATCAGTTGATGGGGATTGAGCTCCATGATGTAGCGGTCTTTGAAGGTTCCCGGCTCGCTTTCGTCCGCGTTGACGCAAAGATAGCGGGGCTTAGGATTATCCTTGGGCAAAAAGCTCCATTTCATCCCGGTAGGGAAACCGGCGCCGCCCCGGCCGCGCAGGCCCGACTTCTTCACCTCTTCGGTCACTTCATCCGGCTTCATCTTAAAAAGCTTGGCAAGCGTCTGATAGCCGCCGGTCGACTCGAAGACCTTCAGGGTATGCGAATCTTTAAGACCCCAATTTTGAGTGAGTACTTTTTCCATTTTCCTTTTATTCCCCCTCTGTAAGTTAAGAGGGGGTTAGGGGGCGTTATGAGCGCGACATGGTCTGCACATAACCCCTCCCGACCTCCCCTTAACTTAAGGGGAGGAGATAAAAATTAACTTAAACCCTTCAAAATCTCGTCGATTCTTTCCACCGTCAAGTTTTCGTGGAAATCGTCGTTAAGCTGAAGCATGGGCGCCGTGCCGCAAGAGCCCAAGCACTCCACCTCGACTAAGCTGAAGCGCCCGTCCGGCGTAGTTTCCCCGACGCCGATGTTCAGCTTTTTCTTCAAATGGTTCAGAATTTCTCCCTTCCCGCAAAGCTCGCAGGAAAGCGTGCGGCAAACTTGAAAATGGTATTTTCCCACCGGCTTCTGCTGAAACATCGTATAGAAGGTGACCACTTCGTAAACCTTGATGGGCGGCAGGTCGAGGAGCTTACCCACGTATTCCATTACCTCTTGGGAGATCCAACCGAACTGCTGCTGGGCGATCCAAAGGGTCGGTAACAAGGCCGCCCGCTTGGTGGGATAGCGGGTGAGGGTCTCCTCCAATTTCTTCTTGTTGTCGGGCGTAAATTCGATGGCCATAGGGTTACCGGTCTAGTTCTCCCGCGATGATGTTGATGCTTCCCAACACGGCGATGGCATCCGCCAACATTCCGCCTTCAATCAGCTTGGTGTAAGCGGCGAAAAGGGGAAAGCAGGGAGGGCGGCATTTCACGCGGTACGGATGCGTGCTGCCGTCGCTCACGACGTAAAAACCCAGCTCGCCGTTGGCCGCCTCGGTGGCGCTGTATACTTCTCCCGCCGGGGGACGCACCCCTTCGTAAATGAGCTTGAAGTGGTTCATCAAGGCTTCAATGTTGGTGTAAACTTCCGCCTTCGGCGGTAGGGCCACCCGTCGGTCGTTGGTCATGATGGGGCCGGGCTTCAGCTTGGTTAAAGCTTGCTCGATCAGTCGGGCGGACTGGTTGATCTCTTCGAAGCGCACGAGGAAACGGTCGTAGGTATCTCCGTCTTCTCCGACGGGGATGTCGAAATCGTAATTTTCATAGCCCAAATAAGGCTGTGCCTTGCGCACGTCGTAGGGAACGCCCGCGGCGCGGAGACAGGGTCCTGTGAAACCATAGTTCACCGCGTCTTCTTTGCTGATCGCCGCGACGCCCGCCATGCGGTCGATGAAAATCTTATTCTTCTCCAGCAAGCCGCGAACTTCCTTCGTCGCTTTCAAGACCTCTTTGATGATGGATCTAAGCTCTTGATCGGCGTCTTTAGGGAAATCGCGCATCAAGCCGCCGATACGGGTGTAATTGGTGGTGAGCCGGGCCCCGCAGATTTTCTCGATGAAGTCGTAAATTTTTTCGCGGACGTTGAAATAATACCAAAAGTTGGTGAGGGCCCCGATGTCGACCACGTTGGTGCCGATGCAAACCAGATGGTCGGTGATACGCGAGAGTTCGCAGATGATGAGACGGATCACCTGAGCCCGCTCGGGAATCTCGCAACCGAGGAGCTTCTCCACCGCCATGCAATAGCCCACGTTGTTCATGAGGGGGCTGATGTAGTTGAGACGGTCGGTGTAGGGGATGACTTGAGTGTAGGTGCCGTGCTCGCAATGCTTCTCGAAACCCCGGTGAAGATAGCCCATCTCGGCGATGGAACGCACGATCGTCTCCCCGTCCATCTCCACGAGGATGCGCAAGGTCCCATGCATGGCCGGGTGGGAAGGGCCGATGTTGAGATACATGGGTTTGGTTTTGAGGTCGCCGGCGTTCGTTTGCATGTTAAGGGTTCTCGAGGGGCTCCGGAATTTTCTGACGCTTGTTGATCGGATAATCTTTTCTCAAAGGGTGTCCTTCGAATCCTTCGAAGAGGAGGACGCGCTTTAAATTGGGATGGCCTTCGAAGCGGATTCCCACCATGTCGTAGGCCTCGCGCTCGAACCAATCGGCCGCCTTCCACAAATCCGCACAGGAGGGGACCACGCAGTCCTCCTCGGGCACACGCACCTTGATGCGGATGCGGTGGTTCTTGGGCACCGAATAGAGGTGATACACCACTTCGAAACGGGGCGTCTGGCCTTGATAGTCGACGCCGCAAACATCCATAAAAAGGTCGAAGAGGAGCTCTCCGTCATACTTGGCGAACTCCAGGATCTCCCTCAAATTCTCCCGCTTCACTAAAATCGTCTCATCCCCCTTGTTTTCATGAGAATCCAACACGGAGGAGGAGAAGCGGGTTTTGAATCGTTCAATGACTTTTCCCATAGTGTTAAGCAGGCTGATTCGGGCTTGGAATGATGATCGGGCCTTTCGCTACGCTTTTGCCGGCCGCCTCTTGCGAAATCTTTTCTTGCAGCTTCACCACGGACAACAAAATGGATTCGGGCCGGGGCGGACAGCCGGGCACGTAGACATCCACCGGAATCACCTCGTCGATGCCCTGAAGCACCGCGTAATTATCGTAAAATCCGCCGCAAGTGGCGCAAGCGCCCACCGCGATCACCCATTTGGGGTCGCACATCTGCTCGTACACCCGCTTAAGGACAGGGGCCTGCTTGTAATTGATCGTCCCTAAAACCAACAGGAGATCGGACTGGCGGGGAGAAAAACGGACGAGCTCGGCGCCAAAGCGGGAGATATCGTAAACCGCATCCACAGCACCCATGAACTCGATCGCACAACACGCCGTGCCAAAGGGCATGGGCCAGAGAGAATATTTCCGCCCCCACGCGACGACCTCGTTCAATTTGGTCGTTAAAAAATTATTTTCCACCACGTTTGCCATTTTAATTCGCTCGATTAAGGGCTTTTATCTCTCCCATTCAAGGGCTTTTCGCTTCCATACATAAACTAGGCCCAAGACCAAGATCAACAAGAAGACCATCATCTCCCAAAAGAGAAAAACCCCCTGCCCCATAGCCTTAAAGGGCTTGAAAAGCACCGCCCAGGGGTAAAGGAAAACCGCCTCCACGTCGAAGAGGATGAAGAGGATCGCCACCAGGAAAAATTTCACGGAAAAACGGTCGCGCGGCTCGCCGATCAAGGGCATGCCGCATTCATAAGGCTCCAACTTCACTTTCGTCGGTTTTTTCGGGCCTAATAGGGAGGAAAGGAGGATAAAGGTGCCCGTAAACGCGAAGGCGATTCCAAATAATATAAGTACGGATAAATAGGGATTATTCATGGCGGCAGCTTCAGTTATTGAAGCCCCCTCTTTCTGTCAAGTGATTTGTCCTTCTGCGTCATTTTAAGTCTAAAAATTCCTTGGCTTTTCTTAAAAAAATCACGGATAATATGAATGAAATCCTAACAAGTTTCTACAATTATTGCTTCTATGTTGACAGAAAGTTTCCTTGAGGGAGGAGACAAGATGGCTGTCGTTTCAAAAGGCTCACCTTCCATTCCGGGCGAGTTGCTCTCCGGCTTGGTCTCGGTGGGCATTTTGGAAGAAACCCCCACGGCGCACCCTATTCCCGATCTTTTGGATCGCTTCCAAATCATTCGCGGGCAAGGGTCTGCTTCTACCGAAGGCGGGTCACGCCGCTTGTTCGTCCAGCTCTCCGACTATACTTCGAGCATTAAAAACGCTTCCTTCGTGAGTGGCAACGGCACGAGCTTGATCACCAACCAGCCGATCGGCTTGAGCTTGATCCGCCCGCCCCAGCATTTCTCGCCGTTGACCTTGGGCTTGTTTCTTTCGGTGAATCCTTCTTAATTTTTGAACACTCGGGACAGGGTAAGCTTATCGAACCATGAAGTGAGACGTGTATGCCGATGGTTCGACAAGCTCACCTTGTTCAATACTGCTTTAAGGTTTTAAGTATTTTTAATGCAGGCGGGTTTTGATGAATTGATCGATGGCGAGAATATTGTCGTTGTAGAGCCCCTCGAATTTGACGGCCACGCCCTCGCGGCTTTCTTCTTTCTCGCGGCGGAGGATCTGGCCCATCACTCGAACGGGGCGATTACGATTGGGAAGATGGATGTGAATGGCGATGTCTTGGTCTTTCTTGACTTGGTCGGGGTTGATGACGAGAAACAATCCGCCGCAGCTGATATTGGCGGTCGTCGCCTTGATGGGATTGCCGTCGACCTCGAATTCTACCTCGAGGCCGATTTCCAATCTTTTAAAAAGGCGCTTCTCACTCTGGTTCATGAAGAATAAAAATTCACGATCGAGTTCCACGCTTACACTCCCTATTCCCTCTATTCTTTGCTTTTTCTAAGGAGAATCCACAGGCTTGTCAACATTATATCCTAACGCTTTGCGTTAACTATCTTATGGATTTTATTGGAAAATTTGTACTTAATCAGGAATAAACCCCCAGATGTTCATAACTTATGAAATGACGCAGGAGGGCTTTATTTCCTTAAGAAAAAAACATCAAAAAAGGAGATAATTTCCAACGGAAGGCATGCGATTTCGCGGAAAAGGGAATGATTGGTTTCTTGACTTTCCCTCGGGAAGAACCGAATAATTTTGAAGGGGGTTTTGAATGCGTGACGACCTTTCCATTACGCGGCTTCACGATTACATCGGTAGAAAAGTAGAAATCATCGCTTTCGACATCTCCTACATGGGCATTCTCCAAGAAGTGGACATGGACCGGGGGACTCTGAAGATCGTCGACGGAGAAGATTTCGCCATCCTCGAAATCGAACGGGTGGAATCGTTCAGCGTGTTGGATTAGAAGGGGCTTTGCAAAGCCCCCTCCCGCTCGCATTGTTCGTTATTGTCATACTAAAGGAATCTCCATTGACCTCCAAACCAAGCTCCGGCCACATTTACATCGGAACAAGCGGATTTTCCTACGACCCCTGGGCGGACGGTGTATTTTATCCCAAAGGCCTTCCCCGAAAAGAATGGCTCCCTTTCTACGCCTCCCAATTCGGTTCGGTCGAGCTCAACCTGACCTTTCAAAAATTGCCCGAGAAGGAATCTTTCGTGCAATGGCAGACACAGGTGCCGCCCGAATTCCGATTCTCGATGAAAGGCTATCAGTACATCACCCATTTGAAAAAACTCACGGGCGTCTCGGAGCCGCTCCGTCTCTTGATGGACCGAGTGACGAAATTGAAGGAAAACCTCTCTTGCATCTTATGGGAGATCCCTCCCCTGCCCTCCACCCGCATGAAACTTTTGGAAGGTTTTTTCCAACACTTAAAAAAATATCCCCATATCCGTCACGCCTTCGAAATCAAGGACCCCGCGTTTCCTTTGCCGGAAACGATCGCGCTTTTGGCGGAAAACGGAATGACGCTGGCTCATGAATCTTCTTGGGATGAAAATGAAGCGCCCCTCCAAAGCTTGCCTTTCCGGTACTTGCGGGAAAGCGGGAAGGGGAATCTCAAGATCCTGGCTTCGAAGGTGGGAGAAATTTCGAGGGAAGGAAAAGATTGTTACGTCTATTTCTATAGCGATGAGGGAGACCAAGCACTCAGGAGCGCCCGGGAATTGACCCATCTTTTGCAAAATCCTTCGTAAAAAACCGACTTAAAAAAGAAAAGCGCCTCCCCGCATTCACAGGGAGGCGCTTTTTTCATTCATTCTACCATTCGCAACCGAAAGCCGCCGTGGATTGCTTGGCCGAATCGAGGGCCATCTTGCAGCCCATGCTCAAGCCTTGCTTCCCTTCGGGGGTCGCCGCCGCTTGCTTCCATGCGGAAATGGCTTGATCGAAGGCCGATTTCAGCTGGCCGCGCGCCATTTCAGGAACCTTGCTGGTGATGCACTTTTGGTATTTTTCAATATACTCATCGCACTCCGGCACGCCGATCTTGTCACCGGCGGGAGCCGCAGCGGGGGCGGCAGGAGCGGCGGGTTTCGCCTCTTCCTTCGTCGTGGTGGTGGTCGTGGTGGTGGTGCTGGTGCTGGTGTTTTCCGGCGCCTTGCTACAACCTAAGAAACCGGCGGAAACGGTGAGAGCCATGGCAAAGAAAATGGCTTTTTTCATTTTTAGATCCTTTCTGGATTTAAAACAGCGGTTATTAATTAAGTCTTATCCCCCTTGCATAAACACCTTCTATGAGGGCTTTTTCCCTTTTTTAAGGGTGATTTATAAGGGGAACCTTGAAAAACTGCAAGCATTCGAAGAATAAAAAATAGGTCCCCTCACCCGTTACGGGAGGGGACCTTAAGAAAGAATTAACGCGACCTTCTCTTACGGAAACGAACGAGAAGTAAAGAAGCAAAGGGAAGGAACGCGGTACCGCTGAAAGTCGAGGAAGAAGCGGGATTCAAGCTACACCCGCCGGCCGCCGTATCCACTTTGGGATTGATCGGGAAAGGGGGCGGAACCGGGCGAGGTTGGGGTTTTGAGCTGTTGAAACAATCGATGGGACAGCTGAACACCGTCTCACCCGCGTCGCAAGTGCCGTTACCGCAAAGGTTGCCGGGGCTTTGACAGTCGGAGGGGCACGTAGCCGCGCTCTCTCCGACCTCGCAAATGCCGTCGTTGTTACAGGCGCTTACTCCGGCACAGTCGATGGGACAAGTCACGCTCGTCTCGCCAGGCTCGCAAACCCCGTTGTTATTGCAAGCACTCTGGGCGGAGCAATCACTCGGGCAGTTGGAAGCGTCTTCTCCAGCTTCGCAAACCCCGTTATTGTTGCAAGCAACAGGATTCGGGCAATCGGCGGGGCAATTGGCGTTGCTCTCGCCGGACTCGCAAACCCCGTTGTTATTGCAAACGTTCAAGACGGGACAATCCGCAGGGCAGTTCGCGTTATTCTCACCCGCATCACAGGTGCCGTTATTGTTGCAAGCAACGGGATTCGGGCAATCGGCGGGGCAATTGGCGTTATTCTCGCCAGGATCGCAAACGTTGTTCCCACAGTTGTTCACGGGAGGACAATCGGCCGCACAGTTGGCGTTGTTCTCTCCCGCGTCGCATACGTTGTTACCGCAGACGTTCGCTTGGCAATCGGCCGCGCAGTTGGTCGGGTTCTCGCCGCTGTCGCACGCGTTGTTGCCGCAGACGTTCGCCTGGCAATCGGAAGCGCAGTTGGTGGGATTCTCGCCGGATTCGCAAGTGTGGTTACCACAGGTATTGGCCGCGCAGTCCGCCGGGCAACTGGCGACGTTTTCGCCTACCTCGCAAATCGCGTTTCCGCACACCACCACGACGGGGCAATCCGCGGGACAGCTGGCGTTGGTTTCGCCAATTTCGCAAATCGCATTGCCGCAAACGGGCGGGCAATCGCCGGGACAGGTGGCGTTGGTTTCGCCCGTCTCGCAGACGGCGTTTCCACAAACGGCCGCGCAATCCGCGGGACAATTCGTGTTGTTTTCCCCGGTTTCGCAAGTGCTGTTCCCGCACACGGCGGGACAATCGGCGGGGCAATTGGAGTTGTCTTCGCCCGCGTCGCACACGGTATCGCCGCAAACGGAGGTGTTGTGGATCGTCACGGTGGTGGGATTATTGGTATTTCCCACCACTCCCCCTCCCGTGGCGGCGGTGATTTTCACCGTGAAGGTCTCGTCCGTTTCGGGCGACATGTCCAATACGACGGGGATCACGACGTCCTTATGGTCCAAGCCGCTCGTGAAGCTGACGGTTAAGGAGGCGGGATCGTTATAGTCGCTTCCTTTCGTTGCCGTCCCGTCGGTCAGCGCGATGGTCAAGTCGACCGAGCCCACGGTACCGTTGCTCCGATTGATGGTGACGGTGACATTGCCGTCGCTTTCATTCACACTATAAGCGTTGGCGCTGAAGTCGAACTTGCCGGCTTGGCTGGTGTAATACACGTCTTTATTATTCGAACCGTTGGTGTCGGCCGCGTCCAAATCGCTCGCCAAGCTGTCGAAGACGATGATGCTGCCGTTATCGTTGATCTTAGGCGAGGTAGAGGAGCCGTTCGCGCTCACGCCCCCCGTGGCACTGACGAGCAAGGTGGTCGTGTTCGCCTGGATGTCGCGGAGAAACACGTCGGTGACGACCCCGTTCGTGTCGACCGCCGAATCAACCAAGTTATCGGAAGCGCTGTCGAAAGCCACGAAGCGCCCGTCACCGCTGATCGAGGCGTTGGACGAATCCGCGTCTCCGCTGCTGTCGGTCAAGGGGCTGACTCCCTTCTTCACGCTGACAAGCCCCGTAAGCGAGCTCTGCCATTTGCGGTAGAAGATGTTCGTATGCGTGCCGCTGGTATTGTCGATGGGGTTGCTCGTCAAATCCTGAGCCGCGCTTTTGAAGATGACCGTGTCGCCGGAAGAGTTGAGCTTGGGCTCGATGGAGTTCTCGCCGCCGCCCATGCCGTCCGAGCCGCTCTTCCCGCTCGTGTTCACGCTGATGAGGTAGGTGGTGTTCCCCGACACGTCGCGGAGGTAGATGTCTTGGGTGCCGTTGTTGTCGATGGCGCTAGGATCAGGGGGAGCCACGCTCACCAAGTCGCTCGCGATACTCTGGTAGGCCACGACGGTGCCGTTGTTATTGATGACCGGGTTGATGGAACCGGCGTTCCCGCCATTGTCACCCGCCTTGTTGGGGCTTAAGAGCTTCAACGTACCCCCGGATACGGAATACAAGTAAATATCCTTGCTGCTGTTGGTGTCGACGTTTGCGGGATCCAAATTGGTCGCCTGGCTCGCGAAAGCGATGGCCGAACCGTCGCCGCTGATCGCCGGACTCGTGGAGTCGCTGTCGCCGCCGCCATTATTCATTTTATTGATGCTGACCAACTCCGTCGTGTTGGCTACGAGGTTGCGCACGAAAACGTCCGTCCAAGGATTGGCGTCCGCCGTTCCCGAGTTGACCAAGTCGTTGGCGTCGCTCTGGAAGGCGACCAAGGTGCCGTCCGCGCTGATGGAGGGCGCAAGGGAAGGCTCTCCGGTGGCGGGCATCACGTCGGTGCGCTTACCGCTGTCTCCGTCCGTTCCGATACTCACCAATACGGTGGCGCCCACGGAGAGATCGGCGCTGAACTGGCGGGCGAATACGTCGCGTTCGTTGTTGGTATCCGTTCCCACCAAATTGGAAGCGTCGCTTTCGAAGGCGACGACGGGCCCCAGGGCTCCCACACCGATGACGGGATTGAAGCAGCTGGCATTTCCGGAATGGATGTTATCCGCACTGATGCTGACCAGCCTCGTCACCCCGGTTTTCAAATCGCGAATGAAGACGTTGTTAAAATCTTGAGGAGCGGGATTCACCATGTCGGTGGGGTCGTTGTTGATGATCACCGCGGGGTTGGTGTCTAGGCCGGTGGCATCACTGATAAACACCACGTAACGACCATCCGCGCTTACCGCGCTGTTGAAGGAAGTTCTGAAATCCGTCCCGCCGGTGTTATCAATGCTGACCAAGGCCGGAGTGCCGACCCCTTGCGCCTTTGCCTGCGTCAAAAGCGAGAAAAAGGCGGCCATCAAAATGAATAAAGCGGGCAAAAATCGACGGTGGGGTTTACGACAACCATCCGGGTTTTTCATATCTTCTCCTTAATGCGACTTAAATGTTTGAAAACTGTTTTTTTAATGAGTGAGATGGAGAGCAAAACACATGCCACGCTTTTCTTTTCGAAAGGAGCGCCTGCACTGAATTTGCCGTGACCGCATTATGTTAAAATGACGGTCTTTTTGGAAGATTTTTATAAAGAAACAGAAAATTATTTTTGGATGTTCTTCGAGAAAGCGATATTTTTTGAAAAAAGTGAAAAAATTATAATCGAGAAATGTTTCAATTGTTTCATATATTCCCCTTTCAGACCCATCTAACCTTTCACTTTTCCGAAAAAATTTAAACTTCTTACCTTAAAAATTCCTTGGCCTGGAAATTGCTTTTCCAATTCGTACGAACCTACGAATCGCGGATCCTTTTTATGCCGACCCATTCAAAACGTTTCCTTGAATCTTTAGAAAGGGGCTTGAGAAAAACCTCTCCCCACTCTTCCGCGTCCTTTTCGATGAAGGAAAATTCGAAGGAAAAAATCTCCGAAGACCGTTTCCGTAAGTTCAGCGAAATCAGCTGCCGCATCGCCGAACCCCATGAGTTGAGGCAAATCCTGGCCAACGTGCTGGACGCGGCCCTCGAAATGACCCAAGCCGAGCGTGGTTTCCTCCTTCTAAAAAAGGAGGGCTCCGACGGCCCCTTTCCCGGCTTCGAAGTGGAGGCCGCGCGGGGAAGCAACGGCCAAGCGCTTTCTCCGGACGAATTTCATATTTCCTTTTCCTCCATCCTCCAAGCGGTTCGCCAGAACGAGCCCCTGCTCACCGACAACGCCCAAGAAGATCCGCTTTTTATGGAAAAGGTGAGCGTGCGTGATCTCCAGATCCAATCCATTCTCATCGCCCCCCTTTCCCTCAACCACGAGGGGATCGGCGTGATTTATCTGGACCATCGCTTAAAGCGGAAATGCTTCACGGAGGAAGACGTTCTCTTCCTTCAAGCCTTCTCCGCTCAAGCGGCGCTCGCCATTCAAAAGGCCCGGCTTTTAAAAGAACTGAAAGAAGCCAATTCAAATTTGGAAAAGATGATCCAGCGTCAATCTCAAAAGATCGGCGCCATGTCGGGGGAGATCAAGCAGCTCCGAAGCCAACTCCACTACGACTACCGGGAAATCGTGGGCCAATCCCCCAAGATGATGAAGATGTTCGAGCTACTCGACCATGTGACGGACACGAACATCCCCGTGTGGATCTGCGGGGAATCCGGGACGGGTAAAGAGCTCGTCGCCCGCTCCCTCCACTTCAACAGCTCCCGAAAGAACGGCCCCTTCATTTCGGAGAATTGCAGCGCCTTGGTCGAAACCCTTTTGGAAAGCGAGCTTTTCGGCCACAAAAAAGGGGCTTTCACCCACGCGGAGCGGGATCAGACGGGCCTCTTCGAGCAAGCCCACGGGGGAACGCTGTTCTTGGACGAAATCGCCGACATGTCCCTCTCGATGCAAGCGAAACTGTTGCGCGTCTTGCAGGAAGGGGAGATTCGGCCCCTGGGATCTTCGAAAAAAATTAAGGTGGATTTCCGGTTGGTAACCGCCTGCAACCAAGACCTCATCCAACTGGTGCAGGAAGGGCGTTTTCGTCACGATCTTTTCTTTAGAATCAACGGACTCACCCTTAAACTGCCGCCCTTAAGGGAGAGGAAAGACGACATCCCCGTGCTCATCAATCACTTCATTCAAAAGATTTGTCATCGCTTCGGCTTGCCCGTTTCGGAACTCAGCGACGAGGCCTACCGGTTTCTCATCCATCATGAATGGCCGGGAAACGTGCGGGAGCTGGAAGGACTGCTGCATAACGCCCTGCTCTTCTCGAAAGGACGCTTGATCACGCCCGAACTTCTCTCAATTCATCCCCGAATCGACGCGGCACGGAGGGAAGAGAAACCGGAGAAAATTCGCCGATCGGAGAACTCCGAGGAACGTCAGGCGGAGAAGCAGCTGATCATCGAAGCGCTTATCCGCCACAAGATGAACAAGGCGAGCGCCACGCAAGAGTTGGGTATCAGCCTGAAAAGCCTCTACAACAAGATGGAGCTGCACCAGATCCCCAAGAAGAAGACCGTGCTCGCTAAGTTTTTAGGGATTAAGGCGGGCGGTTAATCCACCCTCATTGCAAGCCGACGTTGGTCAATTCGATGCTGGGCTTTCTCGTGAAGTCGGCCACTTTGTTTAAGATCTTGTTTTCCTCGACCCCGCTCGACTCGAGATGAGAGATGATGCTTTTGGCCAGCGAGTAAATCTCCACTTGCGATTCACCGGATCCTTTGGAGGTAATCTTCGCAACCAGTTTGTGATAGGCGCCGACAGTGCCGTAGTCGGGACGGTTAAAGACCACTACATAGTGGGAATCGCTGGTAGTGGGTTGCCAATGGGTCTCTAGAGTCGTCGTTTTATCGTCTTCTTTTTGAAGATTGTAGCCGTAAAAGGCGAGGGCCTCTTTCGTGGCTTTATACGCCGCTTTCGCATCGACGGGGAAAGTTTTCTTGATGGGATTGATCTCCATCTCTTTCCCGAAAAGGCGGGGTTTTCCGCACCCGGCCAGGGTCGCGAGGGCAACGCATAGAACGACGGCGGCTAAGAGTCTGGATTGGACGGATTTCATCATGATGTCTCCCTCGTTTAACTATCGGGCGGAAAGCGAAGCGCCCCGCGCACGCATCCACCAAATTATAATCGCAGCGAGAACGAACGATAAACTTAAAAATTGCGCCACGCTGAACGTATGTCCGAATATGAAGCCTCTCGCCAGATCCCCCCGGAAAAACTCAAGGCTTATCCTAAGGATAGGATAGAGAATTAGATACAGGAGCAAGACCTGACCGTCAAATTTTTTCTTCTTCCGGAGAAACACCAAGATAAGGAAAATCAACAACTCCCCCCCCGCCTCCATCAACTGGGTGGGGTAGAGAGGTACGCCCGCGGGCGCCAAACTTTCCGGGTTCGTGGGAAAAGTGACGGAAAACGGAAAATGCTCCGGCGCGGGCCTTCCGTAGCAACAACCGGCCGCGAAACAGCCGATGCGTCCGAACACGTGCCCTAAGGCGACCCCGGGAATGAAAATATCGGCCACCTTCCAAAAATTAAGATGATGTCGCCTCATATACCAGGCGGAAGTGGCCACGGCGCCGATGAGCCCCCCGTAAAAAACGAGTCCCCCTTCCCAAATCTTGAAGAAATCGAGGGGCTGTTTCCAAAACTCGGGCACCTCGGCCACCATATAAAAAACTCGGGATCCCACAATGGCGGAAATGACGATGTAAAAGCAAAGATCCATGAGCTTGTCGGCGGGTTGCCCCAACCGGCGCGCCTCGTAACCGACCCAGAAGATGCCCATCAAGAAGCCCAAGGCGACCATGAACCCGTAGGTGTGCAGTTTAACGCCGTCGAAAATAGGGAGGGTGAAAAGGACGGGATACATTATTTTCTCTCCTAACCCAGCAGTTGCAGGCGAAACACCAGATCCTCGATTTTCTTCTGCTGGGCGGGAGTGGCTTTTTCCTGGACGGCGATGCGGTCGAGGACGGGGATGAGTTCCCCGAAAATCTTTTCCGCATTTTGCCGAAGGTTGATTTCTTGGGCAAGCAGGGCCCCCTGACGCGAGAGCTCCTGCAGCAACACGTCTTGGCTGCCCCGGCCGACGAGGGCGGACTGAAGGTCTGAAGAAAGATCGTTATAGGCGGCGGTCATCCGTCGCACATGCACCTGGAAGTTTTTGAAACTTTCGCGAAAGGGGGCCATGGCCTTCTTGCCCGCTTCGGTGTGAAGTTGGGATTGGCTCTTCAAGTTCAAAAAGGGATCCAACCCTTTCAAAGAGGCGACCATCGGGGAGTATGCCCCGTCCGCATCCTTCAAGGCCTGTTGAATTTCCTTAAGGAGAACCGCAATCGTTTGTTTGGAAACCATCCGTTCTTCCATTACTCCGCCAGGTTTTTTAAATCCGTCACGATTTCGGTGAGCAGACGCTCGTCGAACTCGGTCATTTCGCCCACCCGCATGATGCTGTCGAGCAATTGCACGAGCTCGCTTAAGTGCCCGAGTCCCTTCTCGCGCACGGAGAGATTTTTCTCCGCCGCCCACAGTTCGGCTTCCACGATCGCATATTCGTCCTTCGCCTTGGGGTTTTGGGATTTCAATCTCAAGATCTCGCCGCGCAAAAGATCCCGCTCCCCTTGGCCGCGTCGGAGGGACTGGCCGTATTCTTCGAGTTCTTGATGAACGTTGTGGAGAAAATCTTTCATCACCGACTGGTCGTCGCTGTTGAAAGTCTTCTTCTTCAGGATGGGACTCATCATTTTGAAGGTGCGGGTAAGCCGGCCGTAAATGGCGTCGATCTTGGGAATCAACTCCTCAAACATCTGGAGCTGTTCCATTAACATGGCTTTTTCGTCGGGCATGGATGGACTCATGAGAACATGGGGCAAGGGCTTTTGTAAAGCAAATACTGAGATAACCTCTTGATTTTGCGCTTAAAAGGTCTTTCCACTTCCCCTTCGGGCGGGACGCACGGACGGAGAAAGTTTAAGCATTCTTTTCAAGTATTCTCCCGTATACGAACGCGGATTGGCCGCCACCTCTTCCGGCGTCCCCGTGGCGATGATCTCCCCGCCCTGATCTCCCCCTTCGGGACCGAGATCAATGAGAAAGTCCGCGGTTTTAATGACGTCCAGATTGTGCTCGATGACGACGACCGTATTGCCCCCTTCGACGAAGCGGTGGAGCACGTCGAGAAGCTTTTGGATGTCGGCGAAATGGAGGCCGGTAGTGGGTTCGTCGAGGATATAAAAGGTCCGCCCCGTAGAACGTTTGGAAAGTTCGCGGGCCAACTTCACCCGCTGGGCCTCGCCGCCCGACAAGGTGGTCGCCGCTTGCCCTAATTCCACGTAACCCAACCCCACGTCGAGGAGGGTCTGCAGCTTGTTGCGGATCGAGGGGATGTGAGTGAGCGCCTCCATCGCCTGAGCGACCGTCATCTTTAAAATTTGAGCGATGGAATAGCCTTTATACTTAATTTCGAGGGTTTCCCGGTTATAGCGTTGGCCTTTGCATTCTTCGCATTCCACGTAAATATCGGGGAGGAAATGCATCTCGATCTTGATGATGCCGTCCCCCTCGCAGGCCTCGCAGCGCCCGCCCTTCACGTTGAAGGAAAAACGTCCCGGCTTGTAACCCCTCATTTTCGCCTCCGGCAGGGCGGCGAAAAGGTCGCGGATGGGCGTGAAAAGCCCCGTATAAGTCGCCGGGTTGGAACGGGGGGTGCGGCCGATGGGCGACTGGTCGATGTTGATTACCTTGTCGATCTGCTCGATCCCCTCGATCGCGTCAAATTTACCCGCCACTTCCCGCGAACCGAAAAGGCGCTGAGCGAGGCCTTTATACAAGGTATCGTTGACGAGCGTGGATTTTCCGGAACCGGAAACTCCGGTAACGCTCACGAAAACGCCCAGGGGAAACGTTACGTCGAGATTTTTCAGATTATTTTCCCGGCAATTCTTAAGAACGATCTGCCCCTTTTTGACGCGCCTTTCCCGGGGCACCTCGATGGCCTCCTTGCCCGAAAGATAAAGGCCGGTGAGCGATTTGGGGTTCTTCATGATTTGGGCGGGGGTGCCCTCCGCCACAATCTCGCCGCCGTGAACGCCGGCGCCGGGCCCCATGTCGATCACATAGTCGGATTCTAAGATCGTTTCGTCATCGTGCTCGACGACGAGCACCGTATTGCCTAAATCGCGTAGTTTTTTGAGCGTGGCGAGAAGCTTCGAATTGTCCCGTTGGTGGAGGCCGATGGAGGGTTCATCCAAGATGTAGAGCACGCCCACCAGGCTGGAGCCGATCTGCGTGGCGAGCCTTATGCGCTGGCCCTCGCCGCCCGAGAGAGTGCCGCTCGTGCGGTCTAAGGTTAAGTAGTCGAGGCCCACGTTGGAAAGAAAACTCAAACGCTCGCGGATTTCCTTGATGATACGGGAGGCGATCTCCGCTTCCTTCTTACTCAGTTTTAAGTCTTGGAAAAACTGAAGGCTGTCGCGCACCGAATAACCGGTCACTTCATGGATGTTCTTGCCGGCCACGCGAATCGCCAAGGCCTCCTTCTTAAGGCGGCTCCCTTCGCAGGTGGGGCAAGGCTGCACGTTCATGAAGCGCTCCATCTCCTCGCGCATCCAGTCGCTTTCGGTCTCTTTGTAACGGCGGGAGAGGTGGTTGACCACGCCCTCGAAACTCGCGTGATAAGAGTGCCGCTCGCCGTGGTCGTAGGAAAACCGAATGGTTTCCTCCGTCCCGTGAAGCAAAACATCCTGGATTTTTTTCGGCAGCTTTTTGAAAGGGGTCTTTAGGTCGAACTTGAAGTGCTTCGCCAAGGAAGCAAGCAGATTGGAATAATAATTCGACGTCTTGTTGGCCCAGGGGGCGATGGCCCCCTCTTCGAGCGTCAAGTCGGGATTGGGGATGATGAGCTCGGGGTCGAAATACATCTTATTGCCCAGCCCCCCGCATTCTGGACAAGCGCCGAAGGGATTGTTGAAGGAGAAAAGCCTCGGTTCGATTTCGGGATAACTGATGCCGCAGTCGACGCAGGCGAAGCGTTCGGAGAAAAGAAGTTCCTTGTTCTCCCCCTCCCCTTTCTTGCCTTCAAGCACGTCCTGGACGACCTCCACCTTCACCACGCCCTCGCCGTGCTTGAGCGCCGTCTCCAAAGAATCGGCGAGCCGCGTGCCCAAGCCTTCCTTCACGACGAGGCGGTCGACGAAGAGATCGATGTTGTGCTTCTTATTCTTGTCGAGCTTGATTTCGTCGCCAAGCACGTAGGTTTTCCCGTCCACTTTGACGCGGACGAAGCCTTCGGTCTTGAGCTTTTGCAATTCTTTACCGTACTCCCCCTTGCGGCCGCGCACGATGGGAGCGAGCACGTGGATCTTGGTGCCGGAGGGGAGTTTTAGGACTTGGTCCACCATCTGCGTCACCGTCTGCGCGGCGATCTCATTGCCGCACTGGTAACAGGTGGCCCGCCCCACGCGGGCGAAGAGAAGACGGAGATAATCGTAAATTTCGGTGACGGTGCCCACGGTGGAGCGGGGATTCCGGCTGGTCGTCTTCTGCTCGATGGAAATGGCCGGCGAGAGTC
The DNA here is from genome assembly GCA_046346885.1 of bacterium. Taxonomy (GTDB): domain Bacteria; phylum UBA10199; class UBA10199; order JADFYH01; family JADFYH01; genus JAXMHI01. The sequence continues at coordinate 133,608 of JAXMHI010000001.1, forward strand.
CTTCGATGGTGTCTACGTCCGGCTTGCCCATCTGTTCGAGAAACTGCCGGGCATAGGCGGAGAGCGATTCGACGTAGCGCCGCTGCCCTTCCGCGTAAATCGTGTCGAAGGCGAGGGAGGATTTCCCCGACCCGGAAAGCCCCGTGATCACCACCAGTTGGTTACGGGGGATGTGGACGTCGATATTCTTGAGGTTATGCTGCCGGGCGCCTTTGATGACGATTTCTTGGGGTTCCATGATGGGACATAGCTAGCACCGGCGGCGGAAAAATTTCAATGCGGTTGTTCGCGGCGTTTAAGAGGAGGAGCGAACGCGGTCCACCCAATATTTGGCCGAACTCTTTTTCGGTTCTCGGGGAAGATAAACGACTTCCAGCGGATCCCCCACGTTTAAGGCGTCGAAGAGCGACCGCGGCAATTCGATATTTCGTTGGTAGGTTTTCCCCATGGAATCTTGGAACTCATAGATCAAAGAAGTACGGGTGGCATCGGTGTGGGCAGGAGTTTTCCAAATCACTTTCGCGGAAGTCGTCATTCCTTCGCGGGCCAAGAGGGGTAATTCTTTGGCCCTTTGGAGGATCAGAAAAACGACAGCGATGATGATTGCTAGGAAAACAAAAAAGAGGAATAGGAAAAAAAGCCAGATCATATCCTCAAATCAGCTTCTCCCCTTCCCCAATCATCTTTTGCGCCATCTCCAAGGTGGGCGCTTCCGCGTAAAGGCGGAGTAAGGGCTCGGTGCCCGAAGGGCGGATGAGGAGCCAGCTGCTGTCTTCGAGGAAATATTTGAAACCGTCGAGCAAGTGGGCCCGCGCAATCTTATGGCCAAGGAGGGTGCTCGGGGGGGTTTCCTTCAGGCGGCTTTTGAGGGCCTTGATCTTCTCTTCCGGCACGTGAAGGTCTTTCCGGACGAATTCTAAAGGTCCCGCTTCTTTTTGGAGGTCTTCGATGATCTGGGAGAAGGACTTTTTGTGGACCGCGAGGATCTCCAAGAGAAATAGACCGGAGAGGACTCCGTCACGCTCATAAACATGTTTCGCCACCGCGATGCCGCCCGATTCTTCCCCGCCCATGAGGGGTTCGATCTCTAAAAATTTCTGGCAGATGTATTTGAAGCCGATGGGGGTTTCGGAAAGTTTCAAGCCGAACTTTTCGGAAAGACGGTTCACCATTTGAGTGGTGGAAACGGTGGTGACTACCTCCCCCTTCCATTGCTTCTCCTTCACGAGATGTCGGAGGATCAGCGAAAAAATCTTGTGGCTATCGATGAAATTCCCCTTTTCGTCGACCGCCCCGATCCGATCCGCGTCGCCGTCGGTGGCGAGACCGAGGTCGCATTTCTCGCGCTTCACCGTATCAATGAGGGCTTGGAGGTTTTTCTCGATGGGCTCCGGATTCACACCACCGAAGGAAGCATTCGCCTCTGAACGCAATGCCACCACCGGCTGACTCAATACAGACGCGAAATAGCCGCTACCCGCTCCGTAAAGGGGATCGCAGGCGATTTTCAGGTTCGCTTTTCGGATTTGTTCCACGTCCACCATGCGCCGCAGCTGACCCACGTATTCTTGGTGGGGATCGAAAGTTTCCACGAGCCCCTTCCCTTTCGCCTCTTCGAAGGAAAGGAAAGAAGGCGCCTTGCCCGCCTTGTCATTCGCCTCGATTTGCGCTTCGATCTCTCGGCAATACTCGGGGGAGGCGGAACCGCCGTAGGGTTCCTTGAACTTCACGCCGTTCCATTGAAACGGGTTGTGGGAGGCGGTGATCATGACGCCCGCCAGGGCCTTCTTCTCCTTGGTCATCCAAGAAATGCAGGGGGTGGGGCAGAAATCTTGGGAAAGCTTCACACGCACGCCGTTGGCGGCGAGAACTCCGGCCGCCTCTTGAGCGAAAAGATCGGAGGAAAAGCGACGATCATAGCCTAAAAAGACGAATGGTTCCTTTACGTCGTTGCGGTGGAGGTCGCACCAGGCTTGAATCACCTTGCGGACGTTCTCGTAAGTATAATCCCGGCCGATGATGGCCCGCCAACCGTCGGTGCCGAATTTAATCGGGGTTTGAGTCATGATTTGTCCTTTTTTTAATATCGGCCATTTCATAGGCCAAATTGATGGCGGCGAGCATGCTCGAAGGATCGGCAAGCCCCTTGCCCACGATATCGAAGGCCACCCCATGATCGGGAGAGGTGCGGATAATGGGTAATCCCAACGTGACGTTCACCCCGTCGCGAAAATGCAGCATCTTGAAAGGAATGAGGCCCTGGTCATGATACATGCAAACCACCGCATCGTATTGCCCCTCGTGCGCCTGGTGGAAAACTGCATCGGGCACCGCCGGGCCGTCTACCGTATAACCCTGGTCCCTCAAGCGTTGGAGGACGGGACCGATGACGGCCAATTCTTCATCTCCCAAAATCCCTTCCTCCCCCGCATGGGGATTGAGCCCGCACACGGCGACGCGGGGACGCTCCATCCCCCAATAAGTTTTTAGGGAATCGAAGGTGATTTTTACCGTGTCGAAAATGGCCTTGGGCGTGAGAAGCGAAGGAACTTCTTTTAAAGGAACATGGATGGTGACCAAGGTCACTTTCAAGGCCGGAGACGCCATCATCATGACGTACTGGGGAGACCCGGTTTTCTCCGCCAAAAATTCCGTATGGCCGGGATAATCATAACCCGCCTTTTGGATATGGGCCTTGCAGATGGGGGCGGTGACGATGGCATCGATCTTTCGGTTCAAGGCATCACGCACCGCCTGTTCGAGGTAGAGGATGCTGGCATGGCCGCATTCTTCGTCTGTCCACGAAAGTCCCGAGGGCCCGCGGGTGATGGGAACGAACTCGACGGAGGGACCTAAATCGAAATTGGAGAAAAGTTGGGAGTCGCCGTAAAGGAGAAAGCCGGCCTTGCCGTAAAGCGGCGTTTCTTTCAGTGAACGAACGATAATCTCAGGCCCGATCCCCCTCGGGTCTCCCATGGTGATGCCGATTTTCATAGGTAGCGTTTTAAGATTTTATCTCGACGAACGACTTGCTCCTGAGTTGATCCACGTACCGGTGGATCTCTTCCTGCACTTTGATTTCATAGAGGCGGTCGCGGACCATCCCCTTCAAATCTTCCCGGCCTTGAAGGGCGCCTTCGGGTTTGTCGAGCATTTTCACGATAAGGAGTCCCGCCGGCGTGCGGATCGGCTCGCTCACTTGTCCTTCTTCCAAGGCCTGGAGGGCGTTGGCCACTTGGGGGCTCACGCCGGAAAAGCTCACCTTGCCCAAGTCGCCGCTGCCTTCGGCGCCGTATTGCTTGATGAGGTTGTCGAAGTTCACTCCCGCCTTCGCCTTTTGGTAAATTTCCTGCGCCTTGGTTTGGGCCGCCTTCAGGTCGGCGTCATTGGCGTTGCGGTCAAGCGGCACCACGATCTGGGCGATATGCACGTCGCCGCCCCCCTTTGACTTGATGCCGCCGGCGTTTTGCTCGTAATACGCCTCGACTTCTTCGTCCGTCACCTTCACCTTGGCACCCACCACTTGGCCGACGAAACGAAGGCGCTTGAGTTGCCCCTTGATATCGTCTCGGTAACTTTGAAAAGTGGTGCCTTTCGAGGCGAGCTCTTTCTTTAAATTGTCCAGGGTAAGATTATTGCGCTTTAAGATGGAATCAATCGCCTGGTTGACGTCCTCTTCCGTGATCTTGATGCCTTGCTTGTCGACTTCTTGGTTGAGCAGGGTCTCTTCCACTAAATGGTCGAGAGCGGCCTTGCGGAATTCGGGGCTTTGCGAATCGATTTTTTTGCCGGTGGAAGGAAGCGGCTCTTTGCTTAAATTCGCCATCACCTTTTCCAGGTCGTATTGGGTGATGGGCTCTTGGTTGACCGTGGCCACCACCTTATCGATCGTCTCCGCCCTTAGAGAGAAGGGAGAGAGGGAAAGGGCGAGGAGGAAAAGTCCTGCCGCCGGTGCCTTGTTTCGGAGATTTTTTTGAAAAACGTTCATACTGCGATCCTTTTCAACACCCGCCCGTGAATTTCGACGGGATATTCCTTTCTTAATTTTTCGTAATAAGCCTGGAAAGCCTCTTCGCGGGCCTTTTCCTTCAGCCATTCTTCGATTTGGCCCTTCACTTCCTCGAAGGGAAGCTGCTTCGCGGGCCGTTTTTCGATCACCTTGAAGATGTGGAAGCCGTATAAACTGGAAACGACCGGAGAAAGTTCTCCCACCTTCATGTCGAAACAAACCTCGAATTCCTTGGGGAAACTCCCCCGGCTGATGAAACCCAGGTCGCCTCCCTGCATCCGGTCTGGGGCGATGGAGAGATCGTGGGCCATGCGGGCAAAATTCTCCCCTTCTTTCAGCTTTTTCAAGACCGCCTCGGCCGAACCCTGGTTTTCGGTAACGATCTGCCGGATCTTCACCGCCTCCGGCTGGGTGAATTCTTCCCGGTGCTGGTCGTAATATTCCCGCATCTTCTCTTCGGAAATCTTCAGATCGGCGAAAAGTTTCTGCTCGATCAACTTGTCGGCCATCAGATTGGCCCGCTTCACCTCCCGCCAGGTTTGGTAATCAATTTTGCGGGCCTCTAAAATCTTTTGAAAATCCCGTTCGGTGTAGCGGGATTTATACTTGTGGATCTCTTTCTCCAAATCGTCGTCGTTGACGACGATACCCTGCTTGATGGCCTCTTTCGTCAAAATCTTCTTTTGGATGAGGTCTTCGAGCAGTCTCTCCTTGATTTTGAGAAATCGATCCTTTTTCTGGAATGCGTCGTCGCCGTATTTATCCCGGTCGCGGTAAAGGGCCTGGAGGACGTCATCCACTACGATGGGCTCCCCCGCAACCCGCGCCACGACGTCGGTGGGCTTCGGCTTGCCGCAAGCGAGCGGGGCCCAAAGGAGAAGGCCCGCAAGTAAAATTCGAATCGGTTTCATCGAGGAGCCCTTGGCAAAGTCGAGGCTTTAACAGGTCGGGCCCCTCTTGGCAAGGCGGGAGTGAGGGTCGAAAAAGCCCTAAAAACGGCCTATTGGATCCTTTGGGGAGGCCTTTTTTTGCCGGATCCGAGGGCCATTTCCCCCTTTTCCCCGGTTTTGATCCTCAAGGCCCCTTCCACCGGTAGAATGAATACCTTCCCGTCTCCCGCGAGCCCCGTGTGGGAGGCCGAATAAATCGCCTGGACGATCGTTTCCACCTCTCCGTCATGGCAGAAGATTTCCAGCCTCTTCTTAGGCGTCATTTCCACCCCGAAAAAATCCAGGTGTTCGGGGTTGGAAGGGTCGTGCTCTTGCCCGAAGCCTTCCGCATCGGAAACCGTCATACCCCGCACGTGGGCGTCGACGAGGGCCTCGTAAATGCGGTGAAAATGGTCGGGAGGAACGAAAGCGAGGATGTATTTCATAACTAATACTCCGCTTTTTGGGTTTCAAAATAAGAATACAAGATCGGTACCGCAAATAAGGTAAGCAGGGTGGCCGTGATCAGGCCCCCGATAATGACCACCGCGAATGGCCGGGACGTCTCGGCCCCCACCCCGTGGGAAAGAGCGGCTGGAAGCAATCCCAGTGCGGCCATGGCCGCCGTCATCACGACCGGCCGCAATCGGGAAGCGGCCCCTTCCCGGATGGCTTCTTCCATTTTCTTCCCCATACGGCGGAGCTCCCGGATCCTCTCGACCAACAGCACCCCGTTTTGGACCGAAACTCCGAAGAGGGCAATGAAACCAACCAGGGCGGAAACCGACAAGGAAAGCCCGGCGATGGGCAACGCAATGATGCCGCCCACCGCCGCAAAAGGGACGTTCAAGAGAATGAGAAACGCGAACCGGGAAGAGTCGAACGCGGTGAACAGCAAGAAGAAGATGGCGACCAAAGTAATGGGAACCACCACCATGAGCCGCTTGACCGCCCGTTGCTGGTTTTCGAAAGAACCGGTCCATTCGAGCCGATAACCCGTGGGGAGATGGACCTGTTCGCCCACTTTCTTTTGCGCTTCCGCCACCAGCGATCCCAAATCGCGATTGCGGACGGAGAGCTTCACGGCGATCCGCCGCGCGTTCTCCTCCCGATAAATTCTCGCGAAACCGGGAAGAATATCGATCGTCGCGACGGAACCTAAAGTCAGTTTTTCCCCGTTCGGACCGTAAATGGGGATATTTCGAATGAGATCCAGGTTGGAGACCGATTCGGGCGGCAACTTCACCGCCAAGTCGAAGCTGCGCTCTCCCTCCAACACTCGAGTGGCCACCGCGCCGCCGAAAGCGGTCTCCACGACCGACTGCACGTCGGAGATGCTCAAGCCCACCCGGGCGATCGCGGCACGGTCGATGATGATCTGCACTTGCGGTTGGCCCAATAGATGCTCGGATCCCACGTCCACAGCCCCGGGCACCGTCCTGAGGACGGAAACCACTTGGTCCGCCAAGGCCTGTAATTGGTCGGGATCGGGACCGAAAATCTTGATCCCCAATTCTCCCTTGATACCGGAAACGGCCTCGTTCACGTTGTCCTCGATCACCTGGCTAAAGAGAAATTCAACTCCAGGAATTTCGGAGAGCTTGCGGCTCATGGCGTCGACCAGATCCTCCCGAACCTGGGCGGTCTTCCATTGATCGCGCGATTTCAAGTCGACCAGCACTTCCGCCTGGTCGAAACCGTTCACGTCGGTGCCGTCATCGGGGCGTCCGAGTTGGGTCACGATGGTTTTGGTTTCGGGGAATTCGGAGAGTTTTTGACGAACGGTCTTCACGACGCGATCCGCCTCGGTGGGAGAGATGGATTCGGGCATGATCACGTGGACCCAGAGGGAGCCTTCGTCCAGCTTGGGCAAAAATTCCGAGCCGGTGAGGTACAAAACCCCTCCGGCGAGAACAAGCCCCGCCAGCGCGACCCCCAATACCTGATAGCGGAATCTCAACGCCAAATCGAGAAGAGGCCGGTACACCTCATTCAGGATGTGAACCAGCTTCGACTCGTGTCCCACTTTCAGGTTCTTCAGCGCAAAACTGGCCAATACGGGCACAAGCACGAGCGCGAAGAAGGTACCCCCCAAAAGGGCGAAAGTGAGGGTGAGCGCCATCGGGCGAAAGATCTTTCCCTCCACCCGCTGCATGGTGAAGAGGGGAATGAAGGCGGTGAGCAAAATCGCCTTGGAAAAAAGGACGGGCTTACCCATCTGCGAAACCGATTCCACGATGGCGAGCGGCAAGGAGCGCAGCTTCTCCCCCTTCTCCTCCAAGATGCGCAGGAGGTTTTCGATCACCACCACCGCCGAATCGACGATGATGCCGAAATCGATGGCGCCCATTGAGATGAGATTGGCGGGAATCCCTTTCCAATCGAGCAAGAGGAAGGCGCCGAGCAGGGAAAGCGGAATCACGAACGCCACGACGAGGGCCGAGCGGAAGTTGCTCACCCCCAAAAATAGGACGAGAACGAATAAAACGAGCGAGATCCCCTCGATCATGTTGTGTTTGACCGTATGCAAGGTGCGGTCGATGAGCTCGGTGCGGTCGTAATGGGGAACGATCTTCACCCCCGGAGGGAGATCTTCACGGTTGATCTGGGCCACCTTGGCCCGGACGGCTTTGAGAACGTCCAAGGCGTTTTCCCCTTTTCGAAGGAGGACGATGCCTTGCACCACGTCGTCCTCGTCGATGGAATCGAAGCTCTTCTTGCCCTCCGGCCGGGTTAAGCCGACGCGGCCCAGGCGAAGTTGTTCACCGACGGTTACGGTGGCCAAATCTCCGATCGTGATGGGCCGCCCTCGCGCGTGTCGACGGCGATGGAAGAGATGTCCTTCGCGTCTTTGACCAGGCCTAAGCCTCGAACGATGTACATTTGCGGGCCGTGTTCGATGTAGGCGCCGCCCGCATTACGGTTGCCGTTGGAAAGGGCGTCGAAAACCTGCTTGAGGGAAATTCCGTAAGACTTGAGCTTCATCGGATCCACCAACACTTGATACTGCTTGGTGGGACCTCCAAAACCGACGATATCCACCACGCCGGGAACGGTGCGAAGCTTCCTCTCCACCACCCAATCCTCCAAGGCCTTCAGCTCGGTGGCGGAGAAGCCTTTGGGGGCTTTGAGCGTATAACGATAGATTTCACCCACGGGCGTGGAATCGGGGGAAAGCGTGGCCTGGGCGCCGGCCGGCAAGGTGACATTCTGAAGCTGCTGGAAGACCTGGTTGCGCACATAGGCCCGATCCGCGTCGTCTTCGAAAACGATCGTCACCACGGAGAGGCCGAAGAGGGAAATGGAACGCATGGACACGCGCTTGGGCACGCCGTTCATTTGGTTCTCGATGGGAACGGTGACCAGCTGTTCCACTTCTTCCGAAGCATGGCCCGGAAAGAGCGTGATGATCTGAACCTGCACGTTGGTGACGTCCGGATAAGCCTCGATCGGCAGACGTTCGAACGAAAGGATGCCGGCCACCATGAAGAGAAGCAGCAAGGCTAAAAGAATGGCCCGATGACGAAGGGCATAGGAGACGATTTTTCCCATACGGTTCTAGCCCTCTTTCGACTCCAACATTTCCTCGAGCAACAGGGCCCCGTCGGTGACGACCGACTCTCCTTCCTTCAGGCCTTCGAGAATGGCGACTTTTCCGTCGTATTCATGGCCCACTTTCACCTCCTGGCGGAAGAAGCGGCCCTTTGTCTCCTCCACGAACACGTAGCGTTTTTCGCCCATGACGAGGAGCGCCTTGGAAGGAATTTCGACTCCGGAGGGATGCTTCTCCTCCTCCAAGTCGACGGTCACATACATCTCGGTTTTCAAGAGTTCGTCGGGATTTTCCAAGCTCCCCCGCGCCTTTACGGTGCGGGTCGAAGGATCCAAAGAATGGCCGACCGACTCGAGTTTTCCCTCGAACGTTTTATCAGGATAGGTCTTCGAATGGATTTTCAAGCCCTGCCCCGGTTTCATGAAGGGAAGATATGCTTCGGAGACGTCGAGCTGGACCCAAAGCTTTTTGGGGTTGGAAACGATGAACAAGGGGACGATAAACTGGGGAGCATTCGCCAGCATTTGGTCGGGGCGGACTTCCTGGCCGGGCGAAATTTTTCGATCGACGACGACGCCGCTGAGCGGGGTCTTCAAGGGAAAGAGATCGTCCACAACCCCCGCCTTGCCTCCATAAAGAGAAAGGCGCGCCGCCGCCCGTTTACTCTCCGCCAAGGCCTTTTGGTAATCGGCCTGGGCCGCTTCCACATCCTTCCGGGGAGCGGCCCCGTGCTGGAACAAGGCTTTCTCTCGGCCTAAATTTTTTTCGGATAAAAGCAGATCGCTTTTCGCCCGGTTCCCTTCCGACTGGGCTTGGCCGTAATCCGGAGAGTCCAAGACGGCCAGCACGTCGCCTTTCGATACCACCTGCCCGATCTCGCCGAGGATCTTTTTTACGCGACCGGCGACCGGCGAAAAAATCTGCACCGTTTGAGCTTCATCCCATACCACTCTCCCATATAGGTTAGAGGCGGAGGAGGGCCGTGGTTTGGCCGTCTCCGTTTTAAGATACGCCATTTGGGGGGCCTTTTCGGAAAGGAGAATTTTCTCTCCTTCGATCTTCGGCGCGTTCGGTTCCTGGTTTTTCTTCAGCCAAGCGCATCCATTCATCCAGCCGATGGCGACAACCGCAAATAGAAGAGAAAGGCGTCGGACGTTCATCGAGTATCCTTGGTAGAAGGTTGTGATTCGGAGCTTTCATTCAAATTCAACGCGGCCTTGTAATTGGCGTAGGACTCCACGGCGTCCGCCTCGGCCTGGGAATTGGCGATCTTCACGTCGTTGTCGTTGCGTTGGGCCGCGAGCAAATCCAGATAAGAAACCGCGCCTTTTTCGTAGGCGAAGGTCACCGCCCCCAGAATCCGCGCCGATTTCGGCAAAACCTCGCGGCGATATTGTTGGGCTCGCCTCCGAGCTTCCTCATAACTCAACTCGGCAGTATGAACGTCGGCAGCGATCTGGGCCTTCGTCTTTTCCAAGTCCCGCTGAGCTTGGTCGCGTGCGACCCATGCGGAGCGAATTTCACCGGCATTATGGCTGAAGAGTGGAAGGGGAAAGGAAACCCCTACGCCCAAGGTGTTCGGTTGGTCGGGAGGATTGTGCTCGTATTGAACCAGAAACGTGGGATCCGGGATGCGCAAGGCCTTCTGGAGGTTCAAGTCCGCTTCCGCTTTTTTCACGTTAGCCTCCGCGGCCAGCAGATCGGGACGCTCATCCCCGGAGAGCCCTTCCTTCAACGAAGGGAGGTTTTTTGCCAACGCTTCTAACGAATCGGAAAGATGAAGGCGTCCACGGGGCTGCTTCACTCCCAACAACACTTCCAAGGCCGTCTTGAGGGATTTCGCGTTGGCCTCCGCCGTCTTCGCGTCCAACTCGAAGCGCTCGGCGGCGATCTCGATTTGCTCTTTATCGGCTTGGGAAATATCCCCCGCCTGGAAGCGAATCCCCGCCAAATCGGCCTCCTTTCGCAGGGAGCGGCCCGACTGCAGCAAGATTCCCGCCTTCGCGTCTGCCAGCGCCGCCTCCACGTAGGCCTTGGTAATTCCCGCGTCGAGAATTCGGCGCGAATCCTCCAGCCGCGCTTGAGCCCCCGCGAAACCGGCTTCCGCCGATTTTTGACGGTTGGAACGTTTCCCCGCGATCTCGAAGAGCTGATTAATGGCGAAAAAACTGTCGTAATCGCGCTCCCAAAACCCGTTGCCGGCCGGGGTTGCCGGAGAGCGGCCGTCGATATTAATTTTCTGAGTGGAATACGAAAAAGTCGGGTTTGGCAATTCTTTGGAGACGATCTTTTGTGCGGTAGCCAGATCGACCTGGCTCTTGGCGGCGAGCAGATCCCAATTGTTTTGGAAAGCGATCCGCTTGGCTTCCGCCAAACTTAAGTTTTGCGGCAGGGGAACGGGCTCCGAAAAGGAAGAAGGGCGAGACTCTTGGGCCGTTGTCGATTTCCCCAAAAGTCCCGCCCCGATGAGAAGCAAAAGAAATACCGCTCGTTTCCAAACTTTCGACTTCATGGCTCTCTACAAGCTCTTCGGATAGCGGTTCAGGTAATAGGCGACGACCAGGCCCATGATGCCGAAGTCGTCGAGCAACCCGAAGAACGGGATCGTGTCGGGCACGAGGTCGAAAACCGTGATTAAATAAATGAGAGCGCCGTAGGCCACGAGTTTATCGAAAGAAGTAAGCTTTTTCGATTTGATGACTTTAAGAAGGACGCTGATGCGCTCCTTCCATTCCTTCCCCATCTTTTTGAAGGAAAGGATTTTCTTCTCGTTGCGGTCGACTTCTTCCTTTTTCTTTTCGTCGGTGGCGATCTGGGCCAAACCCGTCATCAGGTTTTCAGGTTTCGTTTCGGCGGATTTGAAGAAGTCGCCCGAAAAACCAAGGTTTTTCAGAGCCGCTTGAAAGGTAAGATCGGTCGTCTCCTCGAAAACTTTTTGAACGAGGGGAGAAGCGGGGGAAAGTTTTCCATCCACCAATAGTTGGTGCACCGTATCGCGGAGGGCGAGTTCGTAAAGACGCGGAAGCGGTTTCTCCCGGTCTTCCTCCTGCCACCGGCGCAGGGTCATGCCTGAAAGCCCCAAGCGGGCCCCCAATTGTTCGTGGGAAAGCCGGGCCTCTTCGAGGAGTTCAAATAAAAGTGAATACTTCATTCACAAATGTTAATTATGGATTCATTTTTTTGCAAGATCTTTTTTTCACCCCTCCACCCTGCTCCCGGCGCATCACGGAATCAAGGACACGACCCTTTCCACAACTTTTTCCCCGTTTAACCGATAATCCCAAGCGGCATTGTAAAGAGCCAAACAGGGAGGCACACGCATGTTACCGGTTCTTTTAGTCGGCGCCGCGGCGGCCGCATTTTTCTTTTCGGGTTGCACGGAATCCAAAAACAACGACACCTCTGACGCGGCTCCTCCGCCTCCGGCGAATTCGGCCGATGCGGCGCAAGACTCGGCGGAGACCTCTCCTCCCCCGACCCCACCCTTGAAGGTCGACATCGATCCCAAGTCGAAGGCCTTTCAAATCTACCAACAATTAAAAGAAGCCAAGGTGAGCGACGCCGAGCTCGATCAAGGCTATCATGAGATCGACTACAGCCGTCCCGGTCCCAACGAGACGGAAAAAGGCAAGGGCGACGGCCATCTCGATGAACAAGAGCTTTACGAATACGTGATCGACCACCACGACCGCTTTCAAGGGATCGTGGAAGGCATCGCCGGCAAGCCGGTCCCTTGGGTATTGGACGACAAGAATCCCGCCACCGATTTCGACGAAAAGATCCGCGCGCGGGTGACGGAAGCGACGAATGACATCAAGGCCGCGTTGAAAGCCCAAGGGCTCGACGAAAAATCGGACGAATTCCAAGAAAAATTGGCGGTCGCCCTCTTTTATTTCGTCGATTTTCCTGAAGACAAAGGTCTCATCCAGAAAAAAGAGAAGGATCTGAAAATCCGCACCCGCGAGCTCACCGAGATGGGGTTATCCGACTTTCAGCAAAAATTATTCGAGAAGGGGGGCTTGAACGTCTCCCAAATTAAGTCGGACGGATTGGAAGAAGGCTCGGCGCTCGAAGCCTTGAAGTCGAAAAAAGGCGGCGTCACGGAAAAAGCGAAGATCCTATACGCGGTTTTCGAAAACGCGGGCTTAAAGCCTTATTTCGCACGCTCCCGCGTGAAAGACGTGGAGTCGACCTTCAAGGCGAATACCTTCCGTTTCCATTGGCAAAACCGGCAGGATTATCACACCTTCGTCGGAATCAATTTCGGCAACCGTTCGCGGCTTTTTGACTTGAGCTTCTTCAATTCGAAAGCGGATTACGCCGAATATTACCCTTTAAGGTTGACGCAAGTGGTGGCGAGCGAGATCAATCACCGGGGTTTCGGGTTTTTCGTGACGGGCAAGGGAGAGCAAGCCTTGGCGGCTTTCCAACTGGCGGGACATTTGGACCCGAAAAATCCCCTCATCTACAATAATCTCGGTAACGTGCTGCTCGCGATCAACAAGAACGACGAGGCTAAAAAAGCCATTGAAGAATCGGTCAAGCTCGATCCCCAATTTCCCATGGGGCCCATGAATTTGGGAAATATCGCCTTCCAGAAAGGCCAACTCGACAAGGCGGTTTCGCTTTTCTATCAAGCGACGAAGATCGATCCTAAATATCCCATGGCCTACAACAACCTCGGAGCGGCCTTCTTGAGGCAAGGCAAGATCGACAAGGCGATCAAAATGGCGAAAGCGGCCGTCCGCTTGGATCCGGAAAACCCCATGTTCCATTACAACCTGGGGCTCGCCTACAAGGAAAAAGGGGACATGGCTCAAGCCGAGCAAGAAATTCGTAAGGCGGGCGAGTTGGACGCCAAGCAGCACGGGGTGAAAGCGAAATAACGTTTTAATCCTTCGTTTCCTTTAAGGGGCAGGAATCTCCGCCTCCAATCCCAACAAAAATTGATAGGCGTTCTCCAAGATTTTCTCGTCCAATACCTCTTTTTGCGGCGTGATCCACTTATACTCGGGGGTGAATTGATAGTGTTTGGGGTCTTTCTTCATCCGCTTGAGGAGTGAATCGGGCGGCACGGGGGTCTTCAGGTGAAATTTGTAGATCATCCGCGTACGCTCTTGATGGATCGACTCGATGAGCAAGCGTTTGGCGACGAGCCGGATGCGCATGAGGGTGATCAAATGCTTCACCGGCGCCGGCGCCTTGCCGAAGCGATCCTCCAATTCTAAGCGAAGTTGCTCCAACCCTTCTTCATCCCCCGCGTGAGAGATACGTTTGTAGAGGCCCAAACGGGTCGCCGCATCGGGCACGTAGTCTTCGGGGAGGATCGCCGGAATCATGAAATTGAGCTCGGGATCCACCTCGATCTTCCTCTCCTCTCCCTTAATTTCTTGGATCGTCTGCTCCAAAAGCCTCATATACATCTCATAGCCGATGGCGGCGATGTGTCCGTGCTGCTGGGGGCCTAGAAGGTTGCCCGCCCCTCGGATTTCCATGTCGTGGGCCGCCACCTTGAAACCGCTGCCCAATTCGGTGAAACGCTGGAGCACGTTTAAGCGCGAACGGGCTTCCGGCGTGATCGCCACCTCGGAAGGAATCATCAAATAACAGTAAGCGCGCAGGTTGGAGCGCCCCACCCGGCCCCGCAGTTGGTAAAGCTGTGCCAGGCCGAAAGTATCGGCCCGATGGATGAGGATCGTGTTGGCGGAGGGAAAGTCGAGGCCCGACTCAATGATGGCCGTGGAGAGGAGCACGTTGGCCTTTTTGTGGTGAAATTGAAGCATCGCTTCTTCCAGCTCGTGCTCGTCCATTTGGCCGTGGGCGACGACGAAGTTCGCTTCGGGCACCAGCTTCCGGAGGCGATCGGCCATGGCCCCCATCGTCTGCACCCGGTTATGGACGAAAAAAATCTGGCCGCCCCGCTGAAGCTCACGCAAAATGGCGTCGCGGGCTAAGGCCTCGTCGAAATGGGCCACATAGGTGCGCACCGCCATGCGGTCGGGGGGCGGGGTGTTGATCACCGAAAGGTCGCGGATGCCGAAGAGCGAGATGTTCAAGGTGCGGGAATGGGCGTCGCCGTCAAGGTGAGCACGTCCACCAGATTTCGTAGTTTCTTGATCTTCTCCTTATGGGCCACTCCGAAACGATGCTCTTCATCGATCACTAAGAGACCCAAATTTTTGAATTTCAAGTCCGGCTGCAGCAATCGGTGAGTGCCGACGACCACGTCGATCTCGCCCTTCTCCAAGGCCTTCACGATCTCCTTCTGCTCGGCGGCACTGCGGAAGCGGGAGAGCATCTCCACCCGGGCGCCAAAGCTTTTCATGCGTTCGAGGAAGGTCTCGTAATGCTGAAACGCCAAGATCGTGGTGGGAACCAAGACGGCCACCTGACGCCCGTCGAGCACGGCTTTGAAGGCGGCCCTTAAGGCCACTTCCGTCTTGCCGAACCCCACGTCGCCGCAGACCAAGCGGTCCATGGGTTTCTCCCCCTCCATGTCGCGCAGCACGTCGGCGATGGCCGCTTCTTGATCCCGGGTTTCTTCATAAGGGAAAGAGGCCTCGAACTCTTCGAAAAGCTCCCCTCCCCCCCCGTACGGCTTGCGCGTCTGGGCGGCACGAGCGGCGTAGATCTTCAACAGTTCTCCCGCCATGGCCCGGATGGCCTTCTTCACCTTCTCTTGGGTCTTCACCCAATGGGTACCGCCCAATTTGTCGAGTTCGGGGGCATAGCCCGATTCACCGGTGTAGCGCTGGATGAGATGGAGGCGATAGACGGGAAGATAGAGTTTGTCTCCCCCCAAATATTCGAGAAGGAGAAACTCCCCTTCCACCGCGCCCAAAGTAAGCTTGGTGAGCCCTTTATAAAGTCCCACCCCGTGCTCCGTATGGACGACGTAATCGCCCGTCTTCAGGTCTTCGAAGGCGCTGAACGTTTCCGAAGGGGGCGGCGCCTTGCGGGGACGCTTGATTTTCGTGCCGAAAATTTCCTCGTCGGTGACGAACAAAAAGCGGTCGCCGGGAAGGTGGAAGCCTTGAGAGAGGGAGCCCGTCGTCAAAAATAAACCGCCGTGGTGGGCGGACGACTCGCCGAAAAACGCCAGGGGTGGTCCGGCAAACTCCTCAATTTTCCGTTCCAATCGTTCGAAGAGGTCTTTCAATCGGAGTTTCTGCGTCTCGCTGCCCGCCGACAAGACCACTTGAAGGCCCAAGGCGGTCTGCTCTTTGAAATAATCGGCCAGGGGCTCGAGCATCGGGGCGCCGGAGGTGGGAGGGAGAATCTTGGTGCGGATGAGCTCATTGGTTTGGGTTTTAAAATCGAAGGGCTCGACGGGCTCACCCGGCACGGTCTCCCGAGAGGAAAAACTTCCCGTCTCCATCCCCCCGAAGCGAAGACGCTCCTTTTCCCACTCCTCTTGCGTAAGGAAAATTTCCTCCGGGCCTACGATCCGTTCGGGGCTGGTCGCTTGCGCTTGAGCCTCTTTCAGTTCTTCCCAAAGTTTTTGGGCATGATCCCCGGCCTCAGCGGCCCCCACCGAAAAAAGAAGGCTGTCCTTCGGCAGGTAATCCAAGAGGGTCGCCGTGGATTCGTAAAAAAAGGGAAGAAAAGTCTCCAAAGCGGGAAACGGAAGACGGTTTTTCAAAGGGGTAAGGATTTCATCCCGTTCGGACTTAGGAAGTCCCAATTCATCGAAGCGTTTGCGGAACTCCTGGGTCGCCCGGGCGATGGTCGTTTCGTTGAGCACCACCTCTCGGGCGGGGAGAATCACCAGTTCTTCCACCTCCCTCAAACTTCGCTGAGTGGAGGGTTCGAAAAGACGTAAAGATTCGACCCGGTCTCCGAAAAGTTCCACGCGATAAGGGTGCGGGGAGTGGGGCGGAAAGATGTCGAGAATGCCGCCGCGTACGGAAAACGTGCCCGCGTCCTCCACGAGGGGGACGGAGAGGTAGCCCGCCTCCACGAGCTTGCGCAAAAGGCTTTCGCGGTCGATCTCTTCCTTCGAAACCACATAGTCGGCATATTGGTTGAAGATGGAACGGGGCGGAAGGCGGCGCAGAAGAGCCGAGTGGGAGGTAACGATGAGGCGCGGGGAACGGGCGAAGGCCAGCTCGTAGAGAGTCCCCAAACGCTCGGCCAAGACGTCGGGGTGGGGAGACAACTGAAAATAAGGGAGCACGTCTAAGTTGGGGAAAAAGAAAAGATCCTCGGAAGCGCCCCGAAAAAAGCGCAAATCTTCCGCCAACTTCTCCGCGTCCTTCGTGGTGGGGGCGATGACCGCCACGCTCCGCTGAAGGCGGGGAAAAAGCCGGGCAAGAAGATAGGCCGACGAAGCGGGGGTGAGCCCCACGCCGGCGATCCACTTCGGAGATCCCTGCCATTGGGCGGAAATTTCATCGATCCAATCCATAGGGTGCTTTCTTTATGAGGCGGACTAACATAGTCGAAAGAACCAAAGGGAGACAAGGGGATGCTTGAAAAACGCTTCGGTGCGTTTTATCTCTTCCCTTGTTCATTCTCCGATTAAGAGTTATCCTCTTTTTTAAAAGGATTCCTCAACACTTTAAGCAACTTGGAGGATTCTTCGAGCCGAGAATCATACAAAGAGGGAAGCGGGAACACTTGTGATGATCGATTTTCAAATCGCGGTTTCGGAACGGACCTTTCGAAGATTAAAGGGAGCCCCTCGTTATTTCGAGGTGGGCCCCTTGATCCCCAATTTTGTTCCCACCGCAACGGAAGCCACCGCACAAGCAGAAGCGGAAAATAAGGCCAAGGCCGAAGAACACGCAAAAACGGAGTCACGCCAACAGCAACAGCGCCCCGCTCCCCAGCAGACCACTTCTCACCAAGCTTCTCGAATGGATCAGGCGGTCCGCGATGCCCGCGGGACGGATTCACGGGAAGGGGCCTCTCAACACGAAGGAGAGCACCGGGCTTTAAAAGATGCATCCCAACAGGGGGTTCAAGAGCTTCGTCACAGCGAATTCGTCGAAAATGCCACCAATCCCCAGCAGGGTCATACCGGCTCCGCCTTTCGCGCCCCCAGTTCCTCCGGGGGCAACGTGCTGCAAAATATCCGGGTCCTGACCGGCGAAGCCCATCCTGAACAAGGTCATCCCATGGGTCATACCGAGGGGAACGTGGCCAATCTCGTAAGAGGAGATGCCGCCCGTCCTCAAACTCCCGCCGGCACGGGGGTACGCGTCGGAGACTTTGCCCGTTTCGCCGGGGTCCACGAAGGCGGCCAATTGCCGATGGGCACGCCGAATGATCCGGCCTTGGCCCGTTGGGCCGGCGGCAGAGGAGGGATGCCGCAAGCGCAGCCTTTTTCTCCCGACAGCCCTTTCGCGAGATTGGCGGACCGCATGATGGGCCGCGCCTGGAGCCCGGATAATCTGGCGAATCTGCTCAACCAAGCCACTTCCCACATGGCGGAATCGCACCCCGCTCTCGCCAACCGCAACGCCCAAGTGGCGGTGGTGCTTCACGGCAGTCTCCTTTTCGTGAAGGACGGAGAGCGTTTTCGCGCCTTCCGATTGATGGACGACGGAACCTTGTGGGAGGCGAACCCGGAAGAACATCACGGCTCTCCCCTTTCCCCCGAAGCCCGGTCGGAAATCACCAAACTGCTCCGACAAAAAGGCGTTCACGCGCGACTGTCCGGTGACAAGGAGGCTTTAGTCGACGAAAAGCATTTGGAACACTCCTCCGCGGCCCAAGCCAAACAGGCGAAAGACCATTCCCATTCGGCCCGCGGGGAGTTTCGAACCCTCTTTCGCGACGACTCTTCCTTCGCGCACCTGCTGCGGGAAGTTTTGGAGGAAGGCCGCGAGGTCGGTGAGTTTTTAGGGGAAGGCGAAGACGCCCATTTCGCTTCGAAAAGCGACTGGGGCGGATTTTTCTCGCGCATGATGGGAATGGGGAGTTCGGAGAAATCCTCGAAGAGTTCCTTCGACGAAATCATGGGCTTCATCTTTCGCGGCCTCTTCAAGAAGAAGGGGCAGGCCGGGGAAACGCTCGTCTCCGACATCAAATACAAGGGAGAAGGGCTTAAGAAAGAAGAGAAGTTCGCCCAAATCGGCGTCGACAACGAGGAACTGCTCGAATTTTTAAAAAATTTGAAACCGGGCCAACCCATCTCGAAGGAGTTGCTGCAAAGCTATTTCGGGGAAGACATCACGTTCATCCAGCTCCTCCATGTGATCCAAAAAGCCGACCCGGTGCTGGCCTCCGAACTGCTGCGCAACGTCCAGTTCGATCCGAGCGCCAACGTGGATCCCTACAGCCAGGCGCGCCTGGAACACCACATCTTCTCCCGTTCGCGCCCAAGACCCACCACGCCACTTCCTACTTCCGCGGGCGATTCCCAAAACGGCGCGATTTTCGCCAACGTCTACGACCTACAAGACAAGCAAAAGCGCGATGTGAAGGGAAAACCGAAACTCTATACTCTCATCTCTTACACGGTAATTATTTTCGGCGTATTGCTCTTGATCTTCTATCTGCTCAACAAGGGCTGATGCGCTTTTCCCGAAAAACTTCCGAAAAAACAAAAAAGCCCCGGCAAGAATCTTTGCCGGGGCTTTTTTGAAGAGCTTTCCTAACAATTTTACATCTTACCGATGAGCATGAAGGCGATAACCCAAGCCAAGATGACCAACGATTCCATGAGGGCCAGGCCTAAGATCATGGGGGTTTGCACCTTATTGGCGGCGCCGGGATTTCGGGCGATTCCCTCCAGGGCGGAAGAAGCCGCTTTTCCTTGACCTAAGGTTCCGCCCAAGGCGGCGATGCCGATGGCGATGCTGGCGCCGATGGCGATGGTGGAGTTCGAGGAACCGCCGGTGCCCGCGGCGTGTTCTTGCGCGAAGGCCATGGCGGCGAAGAAGATGGTGGACAAGCCACCGACGAGGGAAGCGATGAGTTTTCTCATAAGGACTCCTGGTTTTTGTCCCTTTTCTTCACGACAATCGAAGCTCTTCCTTTTTCGTGGGGTAGACAATTCTCCCGTGTGAGGAAAATTCTTAGGCCCCGCTCAAAAAACGGAACGCCTTTTTAATGATGCTCTTCATGCGCGGTCGCCAACGCCAAGTAGATGATCGACAAGAGCGTGAAAACGAACGCCTGCACGAAGGCCACGAAGAGTCCGAGGATCATGAAGACAATCGGGACGATCAGTGGAGAAAGATTCGAAAATATTCCCAAGACCAAATGGTCCGCATTGATATTGCAGAAAAGACGGAGCGAAAGAGTGATCGGGCGGATGGAAAGGCCGAAAAGCTCGATCGTCAAGATCAAGGGGGCCAACCACCACAAGGGCCCCATCATGTGCTTGAAATAATTTCCTAAGCCCTGCTCCTTGATTCCTTGATAATTGAAATAAATGAAGACCACGACCGCGCAGGCCAAATTCGTGTTGATGTTGGCGGTCGGCGGCACGAAGCCGGGAATTAAGCCCAACAGATTCGAGGTGAAAATGAAAATGAAAATGGAGGCGATCAAGGGAAAATGCTTCTTGGCCGTGGGCCCGATGACGCCTTCCATCAGCGTCAACACGTTTTCGATGATGAGTTCGAAAACATTGGCGAGCGTCACCTTATCGGAGGGAACTAAGGTCTTTTCCATTTGAAGCAACTCGCGCCGCACGTAAAGGACCGCCGCGAGGAGAAGGAGAGCCACGAAAATTCCGGTAATCACATGGATGTTCTCTCCGGTGACTTTTTCGGAGACCAAGGCAAACCAATTAAATCCGTGCATAAGACAAAAACCCTACCTTAAGAGGTTAAACTTGCGCCGCTTTTCCGGAAGGGAAAAGTCCTTCCCATACGACGGCGATGAACAAACTGGAAATTCCCGCCATAAAAGCCTCGAGGCGAATCGGTAATTTTAGAACCGCGTACCCAATGGCTCCCAAAAACAAAGGATATTTCAAGAGGAACAAGAAGGAAAAAGGCGAGCTGCCTTTTCCTTCCGCCCGGGCCACCCAGGCTTCCACACCCCGCCGAAGCATCCAATAATTTCCCAGGACGAGACCCCCGCCCAATAAGAGGCTAAAACCCGCGGGGGAAGGAAAAAACAAAAAACATCCCGTTCCTAAAAAGAGCACCGTCAGCAAAATCTTTTTCTCGATGGAGTATGGCAAAACCGCCCACCCTTCCCGTCATTTCTTCCGCTGATTCTTCCAATCGATCAGGCGAAAGAGCTGATAAAAACCCGCCGCGCATCCGAGGCTTAAACCCACGAGCAAAAGCCAGGGGCTGCTTCCCCACTTTCGGTCGAGCCATTGGCCCAAAAAAGCGCCGACTAAAATGGCGGCGACCAGCTGAAACCCCACCGCGCCGTAAACGCCGAAAGCGAGGAGGAAAGACTCACGATCCGAGAGCTTTTTCTTTTGAGAATCGCGAGTTTTTTGCGGTCCGCTAGGTAGCATGGGGGGTTTTATCGTGTCAATTGCCTTATCCTCTATATTTCCTTGAATGTTTGCCCCGCCGCACGCAGGGTTTTTTGGATCTCTTTTTCCCCATGGGCGGCCGAAACGAACCAGGCTTCGTATGCGGACGGAGGCAGATAAACCCCCCGCTTCAGCATCCCATGAAAAAAGCGGTTAAAACGTCCGGTATCGGAAGCCATCGCCGAGGAAAGATCGGCCACCGGCCTTTCGGAGAAGAAAAGCCCTATCATTCCACCCATATGGGGGACTTGAACGACAATTCCAGCTTCCGCCGCGAGCTGCGCCAATCCTTCCGACAGTTGTCGGGTCGTTTGCTCGATTTTTTTGAATACTCCCGGAGCACCGACGAGTTTCAAGGTTTCCAGGCCCGCGATCATCGCCAAGGGATTTCCCGAGAGCGTTCCCGCCTGATACACGGGACCCAAGGGAGCGAGGAGATCTAAAATATCCGCCCGCCCGCCGAAAGCGCCGACCGGCAGCCCCCCGCCGATTACCTTGCCCAAGGTGGTGAGATCCGGCTGGATGCCGAAACGACCTTGAGCGCCTTTCAAGGCGATGCGGAAACCGGTCATCACCTCGTCAAAAATCAAAAGGCTTCCATGACGCCGGGTGATCTCGCGGAGGCCCTCCAAAAAACCGTCTTGGGGGAGAATCAGGCCGCTATTTCCAACGACCGGTTCTAAAATGACGGCCGCAATTTGGCCCGCATTGGATTTGAAAATCGCCGAAACGGCGGAAAGGTCGTTAAACGGAGCGGTCAAAGTGGCGCGCACGAAATCAGGCGGAACACCGGCGCTCGTGGGCACGCCGAAGGTCAAGGCACCGCTGCCCGCCTTCACCAAGAGCGAATCGGAATGGCCGTGATAACAACCTTCGAACTTCAAGATCTTTTCCCGGCCCGTAAAAGCCCGCGCCAAACGCAAGGCGCCCATCACCGCTTCGGTTCCCGAATTGACCATACGGACTTTTTCGAGGGAGGGATAAAATTTTTGAAGGAGACGGGCGAGTTCCACCTCATAAGGGTTGGGCGCTCCGAAACTCGTCCCCGCCTCCACCCCTTTTTTCAAGGCCCTCACCACCCGGGGATGGGAGTGCCCCATGATCATCGGACCCCAAGATCCCACGTAATCAATATAGGTATTGCCGTCCACGTCAGTGAGGGTTGCCCCCTTGGCTTTGCGGATGAAGCGCGGGGTACCGCCGACCGATTTAAAGGCGCGGACGGGGCTATTCACCCCGCCGGGAATAATCTTCTGGGCTTGCTCGAAAAGTTTGGAGGATCGGGATGTTTTCATAGGGCAATCCCCACTATCACGGAGACTTTCTTCCGAAAAGAAGAGAGTTTTCTCACTTCCCTATCTCCTTAGGAGCTGGTTCCTTTTTTTCCCATTTCTTAAGTTGTTTGAGCCCTCCTTATAAAAAAAAGCCATTTTGTGCAGGAAAACCCTGAGCCGAAACAAAATGGCTTTATGAACTCGGCAAGTTCTTAAGAAATAGGAAAAAAAAGGAACCAACTCCCACCCGCCCCTATTTTTCTTTACAAGGCCTAACCTCTTGTTTAGATTCGATTCGCCTTTGAATCAGCCATCCTTTCCAATTCCAAAATGAAACGCGGAGGTTTTTCATGCGCCGACTCAAACTTTTTGCGATGATTTCGATGTTCTCTCTATTGGCCGTAAGCGGCATTAGCGGCTGCGGAAACGGAACCACCCAGGAAATCGGCGTCTTCACAGACCCCTTCTGCGTGCGTCTCCCCTTGGGCGGCACCCAATCGTTCTGTGCCCAAGTGACCAACACTAACAACCTGGGCACCCAATGGACCATCCTCGGCGGTGACAACAATGGCAGCTTCGTGAACCCCACTCAAAGCCCGACGGTGACGACGAGCCCCAACGACGTAACTCCGGTCACCTATCAGGCGCCGGCGGTTCTTCCTTCTTCATGTGTCGTCACCATTCAAGTGGCGAGCGCCGAAGATCCCGTGAGCTCCAATCAGATTTCGATTCTCTTGGGAAGCCCGTCCACATGCCCCAATCCTCCGGGACCCGCTCCCAACAATTGCATTACGCCCCGTGCCCCCATTTGTCCCCCGCCCGCACCGTGAGCTCTAAAAAGGGAATTGCCTTTTTTTTCGCCACTCCGGCGGAGTCTCGTGGACTTAGGAAGCGGCTTCAGTTGCATTCTCAAACCCGATGGGGATCCCATCGTTTCAGTTGGGGAAGCCTGAAAGAAACCCCCGAGCCCCCCCTTCTCATGGTGGAAACCGGAATCGGCCCTCAAAATGCCGAAAGAGCGGCCCGTTTTGCCTTCGATCGCTTTCCCCTCCAAGAAATTTGGATTCTTGGCGTGGCCGCCGGTACTCAAAAGGGAATCGTTCCTGGAGAAGCGGTGATCGCCGCCGAAGTGGGAAATTCTGATCAAGCGTTCGAAATGTGGGAAAAAAGTTCGGCCCCCCTCCGGGAAAAAGCCGAGAACTGGCTAAAAAGCTTAAAGCTCCCCTATCGTATAGGCCCCATCCTCACCGTGGATCGCGTGGTGAGTGATGCGGCGGACAAAGCCACTTTAGGAGAACGGCACGCCTGCCTCGCCTTGGAGATGGAAGCGACCCCCATTGCCCAAGCGGCGGCCCAGCGGAAGATCCCTTGGGTTCAAATCCGATGGATCGCCGACGGGGTGGAGGATCCGTTGCCCGCCTTGGAAGGGTTCATCGACGAAAGGGGCGGCGTGAGAGGAGGACGGGCTCTGAAAGCCCTCGTGAAAAATCCTTCACTGCTTCTAGAGTTGCCCCCTTTTCTCCGAGGCGTTCGACGGGGCTTAAGCGGCCTGAATTGTTTCTTGCAGAAATGGCATGAAGATGGAAGAATGGGCGCCTCTTAAAATAAAGGAGACAAAATGAACCCTACTTTTTTTCGTCGTAAATGGTTGGCGGTTTTTCTTGCCTTGGGCCTTCTCACCTCCTGCGGCAAAGGTTGCGGCAAAGGTGGCCCCGGGGGAGGAGCGAAGACGGACGCCCTCGATCTGATTCCCGCCGGGAACAATTTCTTGGTGAGCCTCAATTTCAAGAAACTGCGCAACGCCCCCTTCTTTTCGGACGCGATCAAAGATGCTCCGGCAGAAGCCAAAGAGCTTTCCCAAAACGTGGATGAAGCGTTGGTGGGTTTAACCGTACGCGGTCCCGGACAACCTCCCGGCGGCATCATGGTGGTGAGCGGAAATTTGGATGAGAAGAAAGTCGTGGCCCTTCTGGAAGACGCCGCAAAAAAGCAAGGCGGTGAGGTGAAGAAGGAGACCATCGACGGTCATACGGTTTATCTTTCCCCCAAGGATCCCAACATCGGCCTTACCTTCCTTTCCCCGAACCAGGCGGTTTGGGGCCAGATCGCCAATTTGAAGGAATCAATGGCGCTCGCCGCGAAAAAAGGGGAGTCGGTCCGCTCCAACAAAGAACTCATGGAGCTCTTCAACAAACGTGACGCCAATAAAATGTTATGGGGTGCCGGCATCGTTCCCTCCACGGGCGCGCCGGTGAATGCCCAACCGGGCGATCCCATGGCGAGCCTTCAGGGAATCAAGGCCTTCAGCTTAGGTATCGATTACGACAAAGAGCTTTCCATCGACCTTACGGCCAATTCGCAAGACGCGGCCCAAGCGCAAAACCTGGTGAACCTGATCAACTCGTACAAAACCATCTTCGGCGCTTCCCTCGCCGCGCAAGAACCCATGTGGGGGCAAGTGATTCAAGGAGCTCAAATCGGCAATCAGGATAAATCGGTAACCATCAGCCTGAAACTGAGCGAGGCTTTGGTGAAACAGCTTTCGCAAAAGGTTCAGGAGAAAAAGAACGAGAAGGCACCGGACGGCATGCCTGGAATGCCCGACTCCGGAATGCCTCCTCCGCCCCCGGCGCCTCCTTCTCCTACTTCAGCGCCCTCGGCCCCTCCCGCACCGCCGCCGGCCAACTGATCTGAATGTATTAATAGATATGGATCCTCGAAACCCCCTCCCCATGGAGGGGGTTTTTATTTTTTGACACCGACAATTAAATGACAGGAAATTTTTTGGGCACCTGCTGGCCCTTTTTTTGCTGAGTCTTGGAAAAAGCTGTTAAAGGAAGTTAATTTTTTTAGCCAAAAGGACTCCTTCCTCTTTTAAACAAAACTTCCCTTTTTTATAAAAACGTCGACAAAGAAGGGGGTGAAAAACAACTCACCCTTCCTTCTACTCCCAATCCCTTCCCAGTTCCAAAAAATAACTAACTAATTTAAATTATTAATTATTTTAACTCTATCCCCCGCGTTTTTTATCAGGGCACACCCCTTGCATTTTTAGATTTTCGGGAGAGGACCTTTTGACGGAGGTCTCATGAATCGAGGGGGATGGATGGTGAATTTGAAGAAGAGAGGAGTCCTCCTCCTTCTTCCGCTCTTGGGATTGCTTTTCGTTTTGGGATGCGGAGGAGGGGGAGGAGGAGCCAATACCCATGATTCGATTTCTTCTCAAGCCGTGGGAAGCACCATCGGATCTTTAAATGTAGGATCGGTCGCCAAAATCGATTTTGCCGGCAATGACCATGTGGATGTTTCCTTCCAACAACTGAGCGGCAAAGAACAATTCATCCTTTCTTTCGATTCCGCCGCTAAAACCGTTTCCAATTTCAGCGTGAGTGTTCAAGGAGCCCTCGGAGTCCCGCCGGGCCCGCGAAACGCCATCGCCACCTCACTTCCCCTTCTCAACGGGAAAGATCCCGAGGGGGGGCAAGACGCGACTGCGGAATTTCATGAGTTTCTAAGAGAGTTGGAAAGCGCGCTGCCTCCTTTATCGAATCCGGGACGCTCTTCCATTGCTTCCCAAGAAGCGCTGAATCCCGTCATCGGGAGCCAAGTCACGCTCAAAGTCCTCAACAGTCTTTCTTCTTCCACGAGTTTTACCACCATCACGGCGGAAGTACGGATGATCACCCCGCACTTTATCGTCTATCGCGATCTCAACGCGGCGGGAGTACTGAGCGATGAAGACCTGAAAAGCGTTTTGGGAAATTTCGACGCGGATCTCGAATACGCCACTTTCGGAAACATCTCGGACGTGGATCAAAACGGCCGGGTGGGCGTCGTCTTCAGCCCCGTCCTGAATCAAATCGGAGGTTCCGGCGGCATCGTGACCGGTTTCTTTTTCGCGGGAGACTTGTATCCCGGTCAATTTCCCTCTTCGAACGGGGGGGAATACATTTACTGCCACGTTCCGGATGAGTCCGGTCAATGGGGCATTCCCGTACCGAAGGACTTTTATCTCTCCAACACGGGCCCCCTTTGCGCCCCCCATGAACTGCAGCACGCCATCAGCTTCAACCAAAAGGCCTTCGTGAACAAAACCCCCACCGAACCGGCACCCTTCAACGAGGGACAGAGCCACTTCGCCGAAGACATCATGACCCGCTTTGTCAAAGCCAGCAAAGAGAACCCATCGCGCGTCAAACTTTACCTTGACTCTCCCACGACTTCCTTCAGCGGCGGCATCAGCCTCACGCAACGGGGCGGGTCCTACCTTTTTTACCGCTACCTTTACGAACAAGCCGAGGTGCACCGATTTTCGAAAGTGGCCGGCGGCATGGACCTGATGCTGAAGCTGCACCAAAGCGCCTTGACCGGCTTGGAAGCGGTGGAGGACGTGACGGGAGAATCGGCCGAATCGCTCGCGAATGATTTTTTCAGCGCCCTTTACCTCTCCAACACGGCCTTAAACGGCGACACTCGCTACAATTTCAGCGGCATCAATTTAAGGTCCCCTCAAGACGACAACCGAAATACGATCCTTTCAGGCCCTGCCATAGCCCCGACTTCACCGTTCCCCCTCTCCCTCTCGATCGGTTCCATGAGCTCTTCCTATACCCTGATCACGGGAGACCAGCTCTTGGCCGCGGGAAGCAGCATTCAACTGCAAGCAGCCGCCCAAATGTCCCCGGGGGCGGTGCTGATCCGCATTGAAGACAAGGATTGACCATCCCTTCCTAAAAAAAGTAGTAAACCCACGCAGAAGGGATTTCCGGGTTCATTTTTAGATTTCTTAAGTTGTTTGAGCCTTCCTTATAAAAAGCGATTTCTCGTAGGGAAACCTTGGACCGGAGAGAAATCGCGTTTATAAAGACAGCGAGTTCTTAAGAAGTCCAAAAATGAACCCGGAAATCCCCACTCTTTCACCCTTATCCAAAAGAAGGTCATCATGGGCTTTAATTGCGGCATCGTCGGTCTTCCCAACGTGGGAAAATCCACCATCTTCAACGCGCTCACCCAAGCGGGGGCCGAGGCGGCGAACTATCCTTTCTGCACGATCGACCCCAACGTGGGAGTCGCCTCCATTAAGGATCCCCGGCTCTATAAGATTGCCGAGATCTTTAAACCCCAAAAGATCATCCCCACCACCATCGAATTTGTAGACATCGCCGGCTTGGTCAAGGGGGCTTCCCAAGGGGAAGGGCTCGGCAATCAATTTCTGGGACACATCAAAAACGTCGACGCCATCGCCCACATCATCCGCTGCTTTGAAAATGAGGACGTCGTCCATGTGCACGGAAACGTCGACCCCCTAAGGGACATCGAGGTCATCAACACGGAGCTCGCCCTCGCGGACTTGGTGACCGTCGACAAGCGCTTGGATAAGTCCGGCCGCTTGGCGAAAGCGGGAGACAAAAAGGTGGTCTTCGAAGTTTCGGTGTTGGAAAAAGTGAAAGCCTCCCTAAACGAGGGAAAACCGGTGCGCTCCCTTACCTTTACCCCCGAAGAGAAGGAGGCGATCCGCGAACTTTTCCTTATCACCGCCAAACCGGTTTTATACGTGGCGAACGTAAGCGAGGAAGGTCTGAAGAACCCGCCCGAATCGGTCAAGCAAGTGCAAGCACTGGCCGCGCAGGAAGGCACGGAGTGCGTCATTCTCTCCGGCGAAATCGAATCGGAAATCGCCAAGCTTTCGGAAGAAGAACAAGCGGAGTTCTTAAAAGATTTGGGCCAGACGGAGTCAGGCTTAGACCGCATGGCTCACGCGGGCTACAAGCTGCTCAAGCTCTTTTCCTATTTCACGGCCGGTCCCCAAGAAGTACGCGCTTGGACCATTACCCAAGGCACCAAAGCCCCCCAAGCCGCCGGGGTGATTCATACCGATTTCGAGCGGGGATTCATCAAGGCCGAGATCTACCACTACAACGACCTCATCGCCTGCGGTTCCGAACAGGCGGTGAAGGAAAAAGGACTTCTTCGATTGGAAGGGAAAGAATACGTGGTTCAAGACGGAGACGTAATTTTCTTCCGTTTCAACGTATGACCGCCTTATCTCCGAAGGGGCCTCCCGGCGATGATCCCGTCGATTTGGTCGAGACTTAAAAGCACCGCCCCGAGAGAGACCTGGGAAGGAAGACGGCTCCAAATCGAATGAACTCGGAGGTATGCGGTTCTTAAATCCTTCGCGTCATTAAATGCGGCCGCGAGAAAGAGCCGCGTAAAGCGTCGATCCCGATCGAAAAAAACGCGGGTATATTCTGGGAACAAGGCCCATTGGGCCAAAACCTCTTCTCGGAATTTTTGAATCTCATCAGGAAGAATTAAAGGCGTTCTAGAATAAAGCTCTTCCCGCCTTACATTTGGGACTTTTCTTTCCAGCTCATCGCCGGCCGCGATTAGGCGCCGAAGGTAATCCCGCAACCAAGAAGAATACACTTTGCCCATCCTCGCGGGATCTTGGAGAAAGCTCAAGTTTTCACGGGGAGAACGTTCCGGAGGGCTTTCTCCGGGCATGGTGGGGAGAAGGTGCGTCAAAAAATCATACTTTAAATAATCCCAAGACGGCAACACTCTTCGTCCCGGAAGGTGAAGGTCCATGTCGAAGAATGGAACTAAAAAGGAGGTTTTTTCCGCGGCGGCCCTCTGATTGAGCCCATCCAGGGTTGCCCCATAACGGGCCATGACAGAGTGACCCGTGTTTTCTTGAAATCGTTCCAACAGCTCGAATTCGAAAAACGTGTAGGCTCTTTCCAACATCCGATGAATTTGGCCGATCCGTGTCCTTTCGAGGGAGAGATCAACGGAACCGGAGCGTGAGGCTCCTCCCTTGAGCACCTCGCGCGTCAGCCGCCCCAATTGCTGAGCACGTAACGCCACTCCTCCTAGGGGATCCCTCTCGCGATCCTTGGAAAATTCTGAAAAAAGCGAGGGGGATACCTGCTGTGCCAAATCGATCAATTCCTCCTGGGCTCGCTCCTCATACGTCTTCAAGTCTTGCAACGCATAGCTCTTCACTTGTATGGCGGGATAACTTTCCATCTCCCGGCGGGTGAGATCGCCGTTTTTCGGCAAAATCCAGAAGTGCTGGTCGGGGTTTGGGAAATCCTTAAATGTCACGCCGATTCGGTCCCCTCGTCGATGGGCAATCATGCGGCCTCCGCCTTTTTCCGCCCAATGAATGGTGATTTTAAAACCGTCGGGGAGAACGGGATCAGATAACACACGGGCTAAACTAGAAACATCCTCCGCGCCCATGCGGCCCGTTTGCAGGCGAATGACGGGGGCAACAATAAACTTTCCATCGGTGGGGCGCGTGAGGCGCCTGAAAGCCTCCAAGACCTCCGGCACCGACGAACAAATCATGGTATCGAAACGATGGTCCGCCGGGGGAGGCGGCATCGAGCTGGTGGGAGAGCGGGGAGAGGCCCTCATCCCTTTATCGGCCGCCGGGTCTCCTGCAGTTGCCGATGTGGAAGCAAGGCCCGGTAAAGTGCTGGTCCCTTGCATCCCCGTCTGGGAGGCTCCACTTCCCGGAAGCAGCCGAACCGTCTGCATTCGGATGAAGGGCTTTT
This sequence comes from bacterium, assembly GCA_046346885.1. Classification (GTDB taxonomy): domain Bacteria; phylum UBA10199; class UBA10199; order JADFYH01; family JADFYH01; genus JAXMHI01. The sequence continues at coordinate 163,389 of JAXMHI010000001.1, forward strand.
GGCGGAAAAAAAGAAGCGCCTCGGCGCTTTTCGGCATCGCTAAGGCCACCACCACCCCTTCGTCCACTTCCAACTCTCGAAAAATCCGATACATATCGATCCGGAGGGCGCCTCGGGCATGGGCATCTAAGGTTCTCTCATCCAATTGAACCACAAAAGAACGCACGCGTTCTTTGAGGAAATTCTCGATGGTTTCAACAATGAGCGGCATTGGATCCGTAAAAGAAGAAACTTGAATTAAACGTACCCCACTGGGCACTCCTTCGATACGGTAAGGAAAACCCTGGCGGAAAAATTGTTCGGAGCTGGAAGGACGTCTTGTGGCATCCGGATTTAAGGCGGGCATGCGAACCGTATCGTTTTTTCCAGGATCGCCCTTTCCCTCACCCGACATGTGAAGGACGAGAGGAAGGGAAAGGGAAGTTTCCGCCTCCGCGGAAGGAATTTCCATTCCCTCCGCATACGCCAAGGCTTCCCGCGGGCCGATTTGTGTTCCGGACGAAACGGAAGTCGTCCCGAGGTTCTCTCGTGCCCGCAATGAAAGATCCAAACTTCTCTCCCAAGACACCAAGCCCGGGGAAAACCGATGCAACAAACCCATCCCCAATCCCAACTGCAAGTTCGTCACCTCCGCATGCAGCAACTGCTCACCGATACTCCCCTCCGGACGTTCCATAAATCCCAATCCCGACGCTACCTGCTGACCTCCCACCATCGCCAAGTCCGAAAACAAATGCTGCAACACCACGTTCTGACCCTGCGCCAGGCTCCCCGCGCCCTTCAGCATCCCGAACGTCACCAATGACGACGCCAATCCCTCACGCCATCCTCCCCGGCCGTTCCAGTCCCAAAGATGGGGATTCGTACGCTCCCCAGATACGCTCGCCAACAACCGACTCGTCCCTTCGAACGCCGTCACTTCCGTTCCCAATCCCACTCCGTAGGACGCCGCCTGAAGCACCGGAGCTAAACCGGATGCCCGGGACGCCAACGCCAGAGTCCCCATTCGACCGAAACGGTAGAACAAAGAACCCGTCGCCATCGCCGCCAACGACCGCCAGTTCGTCGCCTCTTCCGAAAATCGGCTCACCAAAACGTCCACTTGACTCTGCGTCGACGTTAAGGCGGAGGCCTGCGTGAGCGATTCTCGCGTGAGGATGCTTTCCACGGAATTCTGTGAAAAAGAGATCATTTGAGTCCTAAAAAATTTTTGGATAATTTCTACTCCAAAATTCGGTATGCCGGGGAGAAAGTTGCTTTAATTTTAAAGGGGGCAAATAAAAGGCTTTTTAACGCGGCAAGTCATAAAGTAGCGGTTGAATTTAAAGCGAAATTGCTTTACCTAAAGACCCATGACCTCCTTCGAAGTGGAAGATGAAAAACTGGGTAAGTTGAAAATTTTCAACGTGACCGAGGCGCGGGCCAACTTTGCGAGCGTGCTGAAGGAAAACCAGGCGAAAGTCATCATCACCCGACACGGGCGCCCCTCGAAAATTCTCATCAATTACGAAGAATATTTATCTCTGATGAAAAAGGAAGGGATGGAAAAACCCAAGTTGGAAAATCCGCTTCCCGCTTCCATCCCGCCCACCCTCAACGCCTCCTCACCGGGACGTTGGACCGAAGAAGATTTAAACCAAATCGTTCAATCCATCACCCAATCGGGGTTCCCTACCCGCTAATTTTTCGCTTTCTCCGCTTAAGCTTAAGGATGAGCCGAGGGTTGTGTCGTCGCGGCGGTATTAGGCTGTGATGCCGGTTGGCTCGCCGGCTGGGAGCTTGCCTTCGACAGTTGGTATTGTCTCACCGCCGCTTCGTGTTCTTCGAGGGTTTTTGAGAATTGATGGCTACCGTCGTTGCGGCTGACGAAATAAAGATACTCGGTAAGCGCCGGGTGGAGGGCCGCCTGCAGGCTTTTCACGCCGGGATTTGCAATCGGGGTGGGAGGAAGGCCGGGATGCAGGTAAGTATTGTAAGGGGTGTCGCGTTCCAAATCCGCCTTTCGAATATTTCCGTCAAAATTGGGAATTCCGTAAATCACGGAAGGATCGGTGGCTAAAGGCATGCCGATCTTGAGACGGTTTTGAAAAACGCCGGAAATAATGGGCCTTTCGTCTTCTTTGCCCGTCTCTTTCTCGATGATAGAGGCGAGCGTAACCACTTGGTTCTTCGTCATCCCGAGCTTTTGGGCCTCTTCCATCATTTGGGTGTCGAAATGTTTTTTGAAATTCTTCACCATCATGTTCAAGATTTGGTCTTGGGTGGTCTCTTTGGCGTATTCGTAGGTATCGGGAAACAAATAACCTTCCAGCGTCGTACCTTCGAGACCCATCTTGGTCGCGGCGTCGATGGAAAGGGCCTTTTTCACGAAGGCGTCGGCATCCACGATGCCCTTGCCAGCGAGAAGCTTGGCGATATCCCGCACGCTATAACCTTCGGGAATGGTGAAGGTCCTTCGATAGCGCTCTCCCTTCATCAGTTTTTCCGCGATCTGGGCCGGCGTCGCGTTGGGGCCGAATTGGTATTCACCGGCCTTAAGGTTAGCCGCGACGTCTTTATAGCGTAAATAAAAATCCATTTTCTTGGGCGAATCCGTGAGGCCCGCCTTCTCCAGCTCTCGAACCACACTGGCGATGCCCATTCCCTTTTTCACTTCGATGATAGCCTGTCCTCCATAGGGACGGTGCGGGAAGGAAAGGAATACGTAAGAAACTCCTCCGATTCCTAAGAGGAATAAAATGAGGATCCACCACCGCAGTTTCATGTTTTTTTCCTTTCCAGGTAGTCTTCCAAGATGAGGCACGCGGCCATGGCGTCCACCTCTTCTTTTCTTTTTTTCCCTTTTTTTCCCTTTTCGGATAGCCGTTTTTCGGCCTCCCAACTGGTCAAACGCTCATCGCACCATTCGATGGGAAGGGCAATTCCTTTTCGTTCCAAAGCTTGCTTCAACTGGGAAACGAAGCTTTTTACTTTTCGGGCTTGCGGCCCCTCGGTGCCGTCCATATTGTAGGGAAGACCCACGACGAGCATTTGAATGGAACGATCTTGAATGACCTGGATCAACGCTTCCAGGTCTTCCTCACGACCCTTCCTTTGGAGGGTGGCTTGTGGCCACACCCCCATCCCCAATTCATCGGAGGTGGCCAAGCCGATTCTCTTCTCGCCCACGTCGAGCGCCAAGCATCGCATGGGTCAAAACCCTAGACCGAAAAAGGAAGACGTGAAAGAATATTTCGATGAAAACGCGGGTCCATCTTGAAATCTACGGACGGGTGCAGGGAGTTTTTTACAGAGCCAATACGGAGCGCCAGGCCAAGCGGCTGGGTTTAACCGGCTGGGTACGGAACCGTCTCGACGGATCGGTGGAAGCAGTGGCGGAAGGGGAAACGGACGCGGTGGAAACCCTCATCGCATGGTGCCGCCAAGGACCTCCGCGTTCGCAGGTCGATCGACTCGAGATCGAAAAAAACGATCCCACCGGAGAATTTAAGGATTTTGAAATAAGGTATTAGAAATCGCTTAAGCGGCCCCGAAACGCATCGTTTGGACGAATTTCTGGAAGGGCCTTGCATAGATTTCGAACTGATCGCCGGGGAAACTGGCGGTGAGGTTGATGGCCACCGAATCCTTCAAAATAGTGATTTGGATCTGCTGAACCTTCTGACCCGGTTTGATGTTTTGAAGAGCGGGTGTCTCATTGCCCAGCATCTGCTTCATGGCGGCCAAATCCCACTGGCAAACCATCTGCATGGCGGGAATGCCGCCAACGCTGATTTGTTTTTCATCGACAATTTTGAAACTTTGGATGCCGCGAGCTTTGACTGCCTCTTTGATTTTGGCGAAATAGGTGGGCAAGTCCACCGGTTGGTTGAGCCGTTCTTTCGTTAGAATGATGTTGGGTCTTACGTTCTTGTCGGTGGAAGGAATGGTGATCGTGATCATTCCTTGGTCTTGCCAATTGGGGGGGAGTTCCACTTCTAAATCGTTTAGCGTCAGTTTACCCATGTTCACGGCTCCTTCGTTTTTCTAACCACGGATGGACTTTAGAAACCTCAATTTCGAAAGTTTAACACGGCCCCTGGAGACTGCAAATTGTTTTATTTGTGCGGTTTAGTCACGTTAAATATCGAGATTTCTCACATTCAGGGCGTTTTGCTCGATGAACTCTCGGCGAGGTTCCACCTGATCTCCCATGAGGACGGTAAAGATGTCATCCGCTTCGACCGCGTCGTCCACCTTAACCTGAAGCAAGGTGCGGGTTTCCGGGTTCATGGTGGTTTCCCACAATTGGGAAGGATTCATTTCACCCAAGCCTTTATAGCGTTGGATATATTGGCCCTCTTTTCCTTCCGTCAAAATGTAATCCCGAACGCCGGCGAGATCCTTTAATTCGGTCTCCTTTCCCTTCTGAAGGATTTTGTAAGGGCCGCTTCCCAACTCCCGAAACCCCTTGTAAAGCTTCTTAAGCTCGATCACTTCCGGAGAGTGAAGCATCTCCGAATCGATCATCGTCTCGCGAAGGATCCCGTTCTGAAGGGTCTTGTAGAGGAGCTTTTGCGCGGAATGCTCCGGATCGTCTCGGATCTCCAACTGGAGGTCTTTGAGTTCCGGATATTTCTTCACGATGAAATCGGAAAGCTTATCGGCCTGTGCGTCTAAAGCCGACGCGTTCTTCAGGGTATCCCCGTCGATTTCGGTGGCTTCGACCAAGGCGTCGATAACGCGCGAATCGGCTTTCTTCTGTACCAGGTTTAAAATTTTCGCGTACCGGATGAGCTTTTTAGTGAGCTCCTCCAGCGTTTTCCCGGAGAGCTCCTTGTCTTTCAGTTTGAGGTGAATTTCTTCCGTTCCGAGTTCGATGAGGTAGTCCTCGAGGGTCGTATCGTCTTTCAAATAACGCTCCGTCTTTCCTTTCTTCACCTTGAACAGAGGGGGTTGGGCGATGAAGAGGTGGCCGCGTTCCACGACGGCGGGCATTTGACGATAGAAGAACGTGAGGAGCAAGGTTCGGATGTGAGCCCCGTCCACATCGGCGTCGGTCATGATGACGATCCGGTGATAACGCAGTTTTTCGATGTCGAAATCATTTTCGCCGATGCTCGTACCCAGGGCGGTAATCATCGTGCGGATTTCATCGGAGGTGAGCATCTTATCGAAACGCGCCTTTTCCACGTTGAGGATCTTTCCCTTCAAGGGTAGGATGGCCTGGTTCCGGCGATCGCGACCTTGCTTGGCCGAGCCGCCGGCCGAATCTCCTTCCACCAAATATAATTCCGCAAAACGAGGATCTTTTTCTTGGCAGTCGGCCAACTTGCCGGGAAGCGAGCCCACTTCCAATGCCGATTTACGGCGGACCAAGTTTCGCGCATTTCGCGCGGCGATACGGGCGCGAGCCGCTTCCACGAGCTTGAGGGCGATCTTTTTTGAGGTGCCGGGATTCTCTTCGAGATAGATTCCCAACTTTTCACTCACCATCGATTTGACAAGACCCTCGATCTCGCTGTTGCCCAACTTGCCTTTGGTTTGGCCTTCGAACTGGGGATCGGGGAGTTTCACCGAAATGACCGCGGTGAGCCCTTCACGGACGTCCTCTCCTTCGAGGCCTTCTTCCTTCATGTCTTTGAGCAGGTTGTTCTTGCTGAGATAACTGTTGAAGGTTCGCGTCAAAGCGGATTTAAAACCGCTTACGTGAGTACCGCCATCGTGGGTGTTGATGTTGTTGGCGAAGCTGAAAATCTGCTCTGAATAGCTGTCGTTCCACTGAAGGGCGATCTCGACGACGACTTGCTCTTTCTGGGCTTCGAAATAGACGGGCTTCGGATGAAGCGCCGCCTTGCGTTGGTTCAAGTGTTCCACGAAGCTGATGATGCCGCCTTCGTATTGGAAGCTATGTTTCTTACCGCTTCTTTCATCCTCGATTTCGATCTTGATGCCCTTGTTGAGGAAAGAAAGTTCGCGCAGGCGATTGCTGAGCACGTCGAAACTGTATTCGGTCGTCTCAAAAATTTCCGCGTCCGGTTTAAACCAGATCTTGGTGCCGCGCTTGTCGGTTTTTCCGGTTTGTTCCAAAGGCTTGTAAGGAACTCCCCGTTTGTAACGCTGATGATAAACTTTTCCTTCGCGGCGGATCTCCAGGTCCAGTTCGTCAGAAAGAGCATTTACGCAGGAAACGCCGACACCGTGAAGCCCGCCGGATACTTTGTAGGCACTATGTTCGAACTTGCCTCCCGCGTGCAGTTTGGTGAGTACCACCTCCGCCGCCGAAACCTTCTCGGTGGGGTGTATATCCACGGGAATGCCGCGCCCGTTGTCTTCTACGGTGATGGAGTTGTCGATGTGGATGGAGACCCGGATTTCGTTGCAGAAACCCGCCAACGCCTCGTCAATGGAGTTGTCCACGACCTCATAGACCAAGTGATGAAGTCCCGGACTTCCCGTGGAGCCGATGTACATGGCCGGACGTTTTCGGACCGCTTCCAACCCTTCTAGAACTTTAATGGAACTGGCGTCGTACTTTTCCGCACTCTGGGCTTGCGCCGTTTTATCCGTTGCCAATGCGTTTTCCTCCTTCAGGAATTCGTCGGAAATTCTCGTCCACGTGCCATAGAAAGAGGCACCGCGAATGGGTCCTTTTTTCTATCATAACTCGTTGAAAAAGCAAGACCTGTCGCATTGGGGACTTCTCCATTGGTTAGATTTCAAACCCCTTCTACCCGCCCTCGCCGTACGGGGTAGGTATTTCCTTTTAGACCCTCCAATGACACTCCGCCCGGGGTCACCGACGTGAGAAAAATCTGGCAATGGGTTTCACCTAGTTGCTCTAAAACGGTACGATTCCGGATTTCATCCAATTCGCTGAGCAAATCGTCAAACAAGGCGAGAGGGGTCATTTGGTGTTCGGAAATCAGTTCTACTTCGGCCAATTTAAGGGCGGCCACGCTAATGCGGTGTTGTCCCTGAGACCCTTCTTCCTTCAACCGCATTCCACTCAAGTACAAGCCCCAGTCGTCACGGTGGGGTCCCACCAAGACTTGAGCTCGCTCCAATTCTTCTCCTTCCCGCCGGAAACTTTCTTCCAGCAAGATTCTCTGAACCTGGGAAAGCGTTTGCCCTTCGAAGAGAAGCTTAAAGTAGGGCTCGTATACCAGCTGACCTTCCCATTGACCTCCTGAAAGACGTTGAAAATATGGACGAAAAAAACGTTCCAATTTGGAGGTGGATCGAAAGCGCTCCTGAACGATTCGGGCTCCCCATTCCGCTAAGCGTTCCGTCCAAACAGCCAGCTGGCTTCTCAACTCTCCTCGGCCTCCTTCCCGTATTTGTTCTAAAAGAGTCTGTTTTTGCCTCAAGCCGCGGGCATATTCGGCTTGGTCGCCCGCCGTGCCCTCTGAAAGGAGGGCAAAGAGAGCATCGAAATAATGTCGTCTCTCCGAAGGAGCGGACCGAAATAAACGAACAGACTCAGGCGTAAAAAGGACGATGGGAAGCATTTTCCTCAAGCGACGGTAAGGACGAGGCGTCTTACCGCTCAGAAGCACTTGTTTGGAATCCGAGGTGATCTCAACCTTAAGATCATAAGAAAGGCCTTCACTGCTCAATTGAGCAAAAAGACGGGCTGTTGGGCTTTGATGGCGAATCAAGCAAGAGGCGTCGGCATTGCGAAAAGATTTCAATTCTGAGAGGAAATAAATGGCTTCTAAAATGGAAGTTTTGCCTTGAGCGTTGTCGCCGAAGAAAAAATTAAACCGAGGATGAAACGCGAGTTTAAGAGATTCAACGTTGCGGAAGTTCTCCAGTTCGAGCGTATGAAGCGGACCCCATTCCAAATTAGATCCTCATAGGCATAATGACGCTCAAAAATCCCTTATCGGAAGCAGAGCGCAAGACGCAAGGACCCACTTCCCCGTTGAGTTCCACAGCAACTTTCTCATCATCCATCGAACCCAGAACGTCCAAAAAGTAGCGGGCGTTGAAGCCAATCTTCAAATGGTCCCCCTTGTAATCCACGCCAATTTCTTCTCTCGCTTCCCCTAAATCGGGGTTTGATGTGGAAAGCTCGAGAAGCCCGCTGCTCAAACTAAATTTAATCCCGCGTGAGCGGTCGCTGATGAGCAAGGAAACTCGCCTCAAGGCACCCATGAGGGTTTGACGGTCGACCATCAAGGCCTTCTCTTGCAGTTTGGGAATGACCCGCTGATAATCGGGGAAATCACCGTCAATCAACCGTGCGACCAAGGTAACCCCCCCTCGGCGCGCAATCAGGTTTCTTCCATCAATCGTCAATTGCACGGCCTCTTGCACATCGCCCTCCGCCCCCGACTCTCCCACGAGGCGCTTCAGTTCATGCACCGCTTTTTTAGGAATAATCACGCCTTTCGTGAGTTTCATCGGCTGGCTCACCTCCCGATCCACGTATGAAAGGCGATGACCATCCGTCGCTACCATGCGCAGAGCCTTCTCCCCCACTCGCTCCAAAAAAACTCCGTGAAGATTATACCGGCTCTCATCGGTCGAAATGGCATGAAGTGTTTTATCCAGCATCCCTTGTAAGCCTTTTGCCTCGAGGGGATACCATTGTTTTTCATCGGGCAAGGGAAGGTTGGGGAATTCTTCCGGAGGAAGACCGACGATACGGAAATGAGATTTTCCGGCGCTCACTTCGAGCCGGCCTTGCTCTTTTGCTCGAATTTTTATCTCTTCCAGCGGGATTTCTTTGACGATGTCGTATAAGCTTTTAGCGGGAACGCATATCTTTCCCTCTTGGATTACCTCCGCGTTTACTTGGGTGATCACTCCCACTTCCAAATCCGTTGCCGTAATTTGAACCGCTTTCGGTTTCACTTCCAAGAGAACATTGGAGAGAATCGGCATGGTGGTTTTTCTTTCCACCACCGATTGAGTCCAACTTAAGGCATTCAAAAATTCGTTTCGTTTGATCTTAAATTCCATTCCCGTTCTCCTCGAAGTGTGAATCTCTCTCTTATAGGTATTTAATAAATATTTATATAGTAGGTAAACATAGGGCCTGTGAAATTGTGGGTAAGTGACTTAAGTGAGCGATAATTAAAAGAGGAGTCCATCGGATAATTCATAGAACAGTTTGATGCGTTTGATAGAGGTCGAATGGGATAAGTTTTACCCAACAAATCATCCACAGAATTGTCGGATGGATTTCCACAGGTTTTTTCGAAGTGACTACTCAAATCTTTTTTCCTTTTCAAGAGCAAATAAAACACGGTTTTTCTCCTTATGGAGAACGAAATAATCCTTCAAAAAAAGAGGAATGGGGATTTCCTAAACCAGGAGTATTTTTTCGATGGAGTCGATTTCTTTCCGAAAAGTGGGATCTTCTGAGAGACGTTTCTCCACTTTCTGGACGGCATGGACGACGGTGGAATGGTCTTTTCCGCCGAACTTCAAACCCAGTTCCGGGAAGGAGGATTTCACGTGCTTCCTGCAAAGATACATGGCGATTTGTCGTGGAACGGTAAGGGTTTTAAGGCGGCGGGCCGATTTGAGTTCGGAGATTTTGATGTTGTAGTGGTCTGCCACCAGCTTTTGGATCGTTTCCACGGTAATGTTTCGAGCATGGTCCGGGAGAATGTTTCTTAAAACTTCCTTCGCCATGTCGACAGTGAGTTCGGAGCCTGTAAGGGAAGCAAAGGCGCTTAATCGAATAAGAGAACCTTCTAATTCCCGAACGTTCGAACGTATGTTCGTGGCTAAGAACATGGCGACATCATCCGGCAATAGGATGTGATCTTGTTCGGCTTTTTTCTTGAGAATGGCGACTCTCGTTTCGGTATCGGGGGCTTGGATATCGGCGATCAACCCCCATTCGAAACGGGAACGAAGTCTTTCTTCCAACTGCGGAATATCACGTGGTACGCGGTCGCTTGTCATGACGACTTGTTTGCGTGATTCGTACAGATAATTGAAAGTATGGAAGAATTCTTCTTGGGTTCTTTCTTTGCCGGCGATGAACTGGACGTCATCCACTAGGAAAACATCGCACGAATCACGGAATTTCTTCCGGAATTCGAACATTTTTTCATAGCGGATGGAATTAATCAGCTCATTGGTGAAGTTTTCCCCCGAGATATAGATAATTCTCGCAGAGGGGTTCCGTTTGAGAATCGTATAACCAATGGCACTCAATAAATGAGTTTTTCCCAAGCCCACTCCCCCATAAACAAAAAGAGGATTGTAGGTTTTGGCGGGCGCATCGGCTACCGCCATGGCGGCTGCGTGGGCAAATTGGTTGGAAGAGCCGACTACGAAGGTTTGGAATGTATACTTTGAGCTGAAAAGATCGGAGGTTTTAGAACTCTCAGCGGCGGGTTTGACTAATTGAACCCGGGGAGTTTCCGGAGACGTGCCCTCTTCTGGGGTAATTTCGAACAACACCTCATGTTCAGCTCCGGTTACTTTGAATAACTCGTATTTGATGAGGTTGAGGTAGTTCTCGGTAATCCAATCGCGGATAAACTTATTGGGAACCCCTATTCTTAAAACACCTAAAGAAGGAGTGGTAAAAGTCGCAGGCCGAATCCAGTTATTGAAGTTCAGCTCACTGACTTTGGTCTTTAAAGATTCAACCACTTTAGCGATCGAATCATTCACTGCAAACACCCTCCATCATCGAAAAAGCTGAAACGATCGACCTTCTACCTTTATTAAAGACCACAAGCCTACCAAGCACAGCTTATTCACAGCTGTGGATATTCGGAAAAACCATGTGATTTTAATAAGTTGTTATTTCAGTGGCGGGAATTCGGGTAAGATATCCACATCCATTCAATAAATGTGCCTAATCTTCAATTCTCCGAAAATCTTTTAAAGATCCCGCCTTTGACCCCACGGAATGGAAAAAAACAATCGCTCCAGTACTTCCTCTTTGTATAAGGAAGGTTTGTTCTCGGAAGAGATTTTTAGGGAAGAGAAAATTTCCTGATTCGCTCCTTTGAATTCTATCGAATGCGCAACAAGAAATCTCTCTTTCAAAAATCATCTGATTGTGATGATCTCAAACCGTGTTGAAGAAAAATTGCGAAAGGTCGACTGACAACAGGGTCGAATTTCTAGCAGCACGAAAATTTTTTGCAAGACAATTTTCTGGAAAATATTTCGTTCGCCAAAAAATTAAATGTTTTCGCGTTGACAAACTTTCTTAAAGATGGTTTTTCGATCCCCTTTGCTTGAGAAAAATTTCGTTAAGAAGAAAAAAAGACGGAGAATTGAAAAATGAAGAGGACCTTCCAACCCAGTAAAATCAAGGCGAAACGCAAGCACGGCTTCCGAAAGAGAATGAAAACGAAAGCGGGAAAAAATGTTCTCAAAAGCCGACGCGCCAAGGGCCGCAAGCGTCTGACCGTGAAAGTTTCCAAGAAGTAAAAAAGAACGATGGCTGGATGTGTTTGCGTCTTGTCGTACGGAAGTTAAAGTTCGCGTCATGAGGGCAAAGCGGTTTCAGAAAAAAAAACGGATTTCCTCTTCAGCGCAATTTAAATCGATTCTGGATTTAGGGAAAAAATATCGAACGGCCTCGTTTACCATTTTTGCTCATAAGACTGACTCTTCGTTCAGCCGGTTAGGTATTTCGATTTCTAAGCGGGTGGGAAAAGCCCATGATCGAAACCGGATCCGCCGGGTAATTCGAGAAACCTTTCGGAAATGCCAAAATTTGTTGAATTCTTTCGATTGGGTCTTTTTGGTAGGGTTCAAAACGGCTAACAAAAAAAATTCGGAGCTTTTTCAAGAGCTTGAGTTATTTTTTCACCGTTTTGTGCACAGGTTATGAGGCGCTTTATCCACCGTTTGGCGATCGGGGGAATCACGTTTTACCAAAATTATCTTTCTCCCTTGAAACCTGGTTGTTGCCGTTTTTACCCGACGTGTTCGGAATATTCCAAAGAATCCATCCGTCGCCATGGACTTATCCGAGGAGGAGCGAAGGCGTTTTTGAGACTTTTAAGATGTCATCCCTTTCATCCGGGCGGGCATGATCCGGTAAAGTAAAATGAAGCCTCGCTTTTACTAGTCATTATGGAAAAACGTTCTCTATTGGCGATCAGTTTGTCGGCCTTGGTCATCCTTGTCTATTATGTCTTCGTTTTTAAGCCGCCTCCTCCCGCTTCGCCCACTCCGCCCTCTTCTTCTCCCCCAACGACCGCCACGACAAAGCCCAGCGCATCGGAAGGGAAAGACGCAAATTTGTTGAAATTGGCGCCGGATGTTGCGGCGCAGCCTCAAATACCGCCTAAAATCAATACGGTGGACACCCCTCTGTATCGAGCGGAAACCTTAAATCTGGGTGCGGTCGGGAAAAGTTTTTCCGTAAAGGGCTATCAGCAAACGACGGAGAAAAATTCCCCTTTGGTGGATCTCTTCGCGGGCACTTTAAATCAGAATCTGCTTCTTCAATTTCATGACGCCAACTTTTCTTTACCCGACTCGCTCTCTTTTGAAGTGGCTGAGGAGGGCTCCGATTTTGTCAGTTACCGTTTTAAGAATTCCGATATCGTTCTTACCAAGCATATTCATTGGGATACCACCAATTATGTGGCCAATGTGAAGGTGACGTTGGAGAACACTTCTTCTCAAACCCTCCAAGCCGCGTTGGGCTTGCGTTTAGACGCGGTCCAACACCCCCCCCAAAAGGGCGGTTGGGGTTTTTTGAAGGCCCCGGAAAATTTCATACATCCCCTTTCCTTTCAAGACAATGGAATGACACGCCATAACGATATCAAAAAATTGGCCCCTCAAATGGAGGAAACGGGTGCGTTTAGGTGGGTGGGGCTCGAAGATCGCTATTTCCTATGGGCCCTTATTTCCCGCGCCCTTTCTTCCGAAACCCGCAGCCAATACGGGGTGAAAGAGGGGAATCAATTATTTAGTGAATTGATTTATCCCAAAGAGGTGGTGGCCCCTGCCGGTAAGATCGAAAAGGAATTTACGGTTTATGTAGGTCCTAAGGATATCGACCACTTGAAGCAACTGGGCGTGCACCTGGAAAAAGCGGTCGACTATGGATGGTTTAGTTTCGTGGCGCAGCCGATCTTATTTCTCCTGAAGTTTTTTCATCGCTGGGTGGGCAATTGGGGAGTGGCTATCATATTGCTTACGGTCTTCATCAAGCTCGTGCTGCATCCCATTAATAAGAAGACCTTAGAATCCATGAAAGCCATGCAGAAGCTTCAACCGAAGCTCACCGAGATCCGCGAAAAGTATAAAAACGACAAAGAGCGGATGAACGTGGAGATGATGAACCTTTTTAAAACTCATAAGGTGAATCCCATGGGAGGTTGCTTGCCCATGTTGCTCCAAATGCCGGTATATATTGCTCTTTATAAAGTCCTTTATAATGCGATTGAGTTGTACCATGCCCCTTTCTTCGGCTTTTATAAGGACCTTTCCGCTCCGGACCCCTATTTTATCTCTCCCATTTTGTTGGGAATCTTCATGGTCTTACAGCAAAAAATGACCCCTTCGGCGACGCAAGATCCGGCACAGGCCAATGCCATGCTTTTCATGCCGATCATGTTTTCGGCTTTTATGCTCTTCTTGCCTTCCGGCTTGGTCCTCTACATTTTCGTGAACACCTTCATGACGGTGGTTCAACAGTACATGCACCAGCATGACATGAGTTTTTCGGATCTCTTCGGCCGCCGGAAGGCCTCTTGATGCCCTTTCTTTTCGGTGCTAGGAGGAATTCCTCCTATGCTTTCTTTCAATCCCCATGACACCATTGCCGCCCTCGCGACCCCTGCGGGAGAAGGGGGGGTGGCCGTTGTTCGAATCAGCGGGCCTTTGGCGCCTTCCATTTTGGAGAAAATGTTTCGCCCCTCTCGTTTAAGAGAAGGAGAGGGTTTTCCTCCTCTGTCTTCTTGGGAAAGTCATCGCCTCTATCACGGGCGTTTTTTCAATTCGAAAAATCAATTGCTGGATGAAGGCCTCGTCGTCTGGATGAAAGCCCCGCGCTCATTTACCGGCGAAGAGGTGGTGGAGTTTCACCTTCATGGTGGAAGGCTGATCGCCTTAAGAATGCTGCAGGCCCTCTACGATCATGGGCTGCGGGCCGCCTTTCCAGGAGAGTTCACCCAACGGGCTTTTTTGAATGGAAAGATGGATCTGACTCAAGCGGAAGCCATCGCCGATATGATTGCGGCCCAATCCGACCGTTCATTGGAGCTCGCCCAGGCTCAATGGCAGGGCCAATTTTCCGGGCCGGTTTCCAAACTGAGAGCCCTTCTTTTAGAGCAATTGGTTCATGTGGAAGCCGCCGTTGATTTTCCTGAAGAAGACATTGAAATCATTGATAAAAAATCAATGATCCCTCTCTTGGATAAAACTATCCATCAAGTGGAAGAATGGTTGAGGGATTATGAATGGGGCCGAATGATCCGAGAGGGCATCGCGGTTGTTTTTCTAGGGAAGCCGAATGCGGGGAAAAGCAGTCTTTTAAATCTCCTCTCTCGTGAAGAAGCGGCCATTGTTCATCCCCAACCAGGAACCACCCGTGATGCGATTGAACGGGTGATCCATTTGAATGGACTGACCCTTCGCTTGGTCGATACGGCGGGGATTCGAAGTGCGGAAGGAGAAGTCGAACAGATCGGAATTGATCGCTCTCGACAATGGTTTCAAAAAGCGGATCTTGTATTAGCCCTCTTTGACACTTCTCAACCTTGGGAGTCGGATGATGTTGAAATTGTAAAAATCGCGTCAAATAAAAAGACTCTTTGGATACTTAATAAAGACGATCTTCCCTCCCAGTGGGGTGATGAAACGTTATTTTCTAATATGAAAATCCGTGAAGCCATCCCCGCGGTAGTTCGTATTTCAGCCAAGACAGGAGCGGGTTTGCCGGAGTTGGAGGATAAAATATTTTCCCTTTTTGGAATTCGAGAGGCGCAGAAAGGCGATCACTTATTACTTAATCAAGTGCGTCATAAAAATGCATTAGAAAAATCGAATGCGTCATTAAAACACGCTCGGTGGGCTTTGGAGGAGGGTGTTTCTCCGGAACTCGTCGCCTTGGATCTTCATGCGGCGGCTCATTACTTGGGAGAGATTATTGGAGAAGTCACGACGGAACATATTTTAGAAGATATTTTTACGAAATTTTGTATTGGGAAATGAGAATGCCCCGAATTGCCATTTTTTTCGAATTGGGTTATAGGGTTTAGGTAATTGGGGTTTGGAAGGAGGAAAAATGAATCGAAGAATAAGGTTAGTCTTTTCGGCCTTTTTTTGTTTTGTTCTTACTTTTGGGGTTCTCACGTGCGGGGCAGGTGTTGGTTTTATCCACGCGGCGGACTCAAAGGTTCAGGAAAAGGATTTAAAGGGTTCTTCTGATTCCATCTCCTCTTCTTCCTCGATTGAATCTCCCCCGAAAGAACAAAAAGGCGGTATTTATAAGGTAGGTCGTGCTTTCAAGAAAGCAGGTCGTGGAATTAAAAAGGGATTTGTCGCCACCGGACATGCCTTTAAGAAGGTAGGAAGCACGATCAAAAATACTTTTACAGGTGAAAAATCCAACCCAGAAGCTCCCCCTGAAAAGTCGAAAGAAGTTGAAGCAAAGGGCTCCCGCTTAGATCATGTTGGAGAAGAAGCGGTAGAGACAAAGCCAGCCTCTTCTAAGCTAAAAAGCTAATCTTTTTAATTATCCTTCAGTTAACTCATATTAAAAAAAAGGGAAGCCTTCCGCTCGTCCTTTGCCCAAGCTTGAGATTTTCTAAAAGCAAAGGTCAAAACCCAATCCAATTCTTAAGCTTCTTAAGTCTTGCTCTTGGCTTTGAAATTTTATAGGAAGATCTCAGCACCACTTTAATTATAATTAAATATTATAAATTATAATAATTTTATATATAATTATTTAAATTTTATGTTTCACGTGAAACATAAAACACCAGAAAATGATTCTAAGTGATAAAAAATATGATGCGATAGTGGTTGGAGGGGGCCATGCGGGGTGTGAGGCGTCGCTTGCATTGGCTCGTTTAGGATTCGAAACTCTCCTTCTTTCTTCAAATGTAGATAATATTGCGCAAATGAGTTGCAATCCGGCGATAGGTGGATTGGGTAAGGGGCATTTGGTTAAAGAGATTGATGCCTTGGGTGGTGAGATGGCGAAAGTGACAGACGCCACAGGCATTCAGTTTAGAAAGCTTAATACGAAAAAAGGTCCCGCAGTTCAAGCAAGTCGAGCTCAATGTGACAAGCTTGAATATAAGACTCGCATGCGAAGAGTGGTGGAAACAACGGAGCGTCTCCACATTAAGCAGGGTTTTGCCGAAGATGTTTTGGTAGAAAGTGGGAAGGTGAAAGGTGTCTTGACCAATTTCGGAGTTTTTTATGAGTCGAAGATTGTCGTTTTGACGACAGGAACCTTTATGAATGGTCTCATGCACTATGGAGATAAAAAGATGAGTGGTGGGCGTGCAGGAGATTCGCCCTCTTTGGGTCTTTCCGCGAGCTTAAAAAGATTGGGTTTTGAGTTAGTTCGAATGAAAACGGGAACGCCTCCGAGGCTTGATTCGCGAACCATCGATTTTTCTAGTCTAGAAATCCAGCCGGGGGATGATCCTCCCCTGCGCTTTTCCTTTTCCAATACTCAAATCGAGCAGGTGCAGCTCCCCTGTTATATTACTTATACTAATGAAAAAACGCACGAGATCATTCGAGGCGGAATCGATCGTTCTCCCATGTATAATGGGACGATACAAAGCATTGGACCTCGCTATTGCCCTTCCGTTGAAGATAAAGTCATGCGTTTTCGCGATAAGACTCGCCATCAAATCTTTTTAGAGCCTGAGGGGCATCGAACCCATGAAATATATGTCAATGGGCTCTCCACCAGTCTTCCTATCGATATTCAATTGAAGATGATTAAAACAATTCAGGGTTTAGAAAATGCTGAAATGGTTCGGCCTGGCTATGCGGTTGAATATGATTGCCTTCCACCGACCCAGCTCTATCCTTCCTTAGAAACTAAAATAGTCAAAAATTTATTTTTGGCAGGTCAGATAAATGGAACATCCGGATATGAAGAGGCCGCTGCACAAGGTTTAATGGCTGGAATTAATGCGGCCCAGCGTCTCCGCGGAGAGGATGCGGTAATTGTTGAGCGGTCTCAGGGCTATATTGGAGTTTTGATTGATGATTTGGTAACTAAAGGAACACAAGAGCCCTATCGCATGTTTACTTCGCGAGCTGAATATCGTCTTTTGCTTCGAGAAGACAATGCAGATCTTCGATTTAGGGAGCTTGGTAGGAAATTGGGTTTGGTTGCCGATGCTGACTGGAAACTTTATCTTGATAAAAAAGAGAATATTGAAAAATTGACGAACTTTATTCATCAGACAAAAGTTAACCCCACTCAAGAGGTGAATGAATTTCTTTCTCGGCGTAATTTTTCAGAAATTAAAAAGCCCTCTACATTAGAGGAGCTCTTACGTCGCCCAGAAATTGGATTCTCAGAACTCTCCAAGATGCTCCCATTGCTACAAGAAAATTTTCTCTCGTATTCTAGCGACGTCTTAGAGCAGGTTGAGATTTCAGTAAAATATAAAGGATATATTAATCGTCAGGAGGAAGTTGTAGGCAAGCTCGCATCTCTTGATCGTCACGCTATTCCTATGGATGTGGATTATCAAAATCTTTCGGGGCTTTCTAGAGAGGTAATTGAGAAATTAGAAAGGATTCGTCCGGTTACATTGGGTCAAGCTTCTCGAATTTCGGGAATTACCCCAGCTGCCATTTCCATTTTAATGGTTCATCTACAAAAGCTGAAATCTAATAAACCTACCTCGATAATTGAATGAATTGGAACTCTATCTTCTTATTAGGGCCTTTTAAATGAATCAGGAAGATTTTATTTATCGAATGAAAGAAGGTTTGTCTTTAATGAGTTTGCCCCTTCTTTCAGAAGATAAATTAAACTTATTATTTTATTACTTTCTACTCCTCCAAAAATGGAATCAAAAGTTAAATCTGACGGCCCATCGTGAAGAAGAGGAGTCGATCGAGAAAAACTTTCTAGACTGTTTGTCTTTGATTCCGCATTTGGATTATTCAAAAGAAGTAATGGATCTTGGATCGGGGGCAGGATTTCCAGGATTAGTAGTCAAAATTTCTCTGCCACACACTCTTATTACTCTTGTAGAAGCGATTCAAAAAAAATCCGCATTCCTATCAACAGTTGTTCGTGATTTAAACCTTAAGGAGGTTGAGATCCAAACGACTCATCTGCATACGGAAAATTTTAATCAATTAGGTTTTCGGAATCGCTTCGATGCAATTGTTTCACGTGCAACAATTTCTATTAATAAGATCCTGCCGCTCATTTCTCTTTGTTTGAAGAAGAGCGGAATTTTTATAGGTATGGTTAGCGAAGAGTTTTCAGAAACAGAAACTCTTAACCCCCCCTTATTTTTAACCATAGAAAAAGAAATTTCTTACCAACTTCCCTTCTCTAAGTTGAATAGAAAACTGATCCTATTTCGTAAAATGGCGGACGAAAGTGACAATAATTGAAGCGTTAATTTTTAATTTGCATTCTTTAAAAACATTCGATAGAAAGATTTAATTCGAGAAATCTTCACGCCCACGAAAAAAAAGGGGTCAGTGGTGCGTATATTTTCAATTTCAAATCAAAAAGGTGGAGTCGGCAAAACTACTACAGCTGTCAATTTGGCGGCTTGTTTTGCGGCGGCAGAACGCCCGACGCTTCTTATCGATTTGGATCCTCAAGGGAATGCCTGTAGTGGTCTCGGGCTGATCAAACAAGAATATAAAAAGAATATTTATCATGTTTTGCTCGGTGAAGTTTCGCTGTCAGATGTTATTGTTCCTACTTCCTTTGATTTTCTGCAAATAGCCCCTTCTAATTCTGATCTTGTGGCAGCCGATCTTGAGTTGGTCAGTCGTTTTTCCCGCGAAAGTAAATTGAAAAGTGCTATTTCTTCGATTGCTGACCGTTATGATTTTGTGGTGATCGATTGCCCCCCTTCTTTAAACTTGCTGACAGTGAACGCTTTGACAGCTGCAGATGCGGTTATTGTCCCTGTTCAATGTGAGTATTATGCTTTAGAGGGTTTGAGTGAGCTATTAAAAACGATCGAGTTGATTCGCGATAACCTGAACCCAAAGTTACAAGTGGAAGGGATTCTTCTCACGATGTTCGATGCCCGAAATAATCTTTCACATCAGGTGGTTCAAGAGTTGAAAAATCATTTTCCAGAGAAATTATTTAAAGCAATGATTCCGAGAAATGTGAAGTTGAGTGAGAGCCCTTCGCATGGGAAGCCCATTCTTCTCTACGATATTAAATCAAAAGGGTCGATTTCATATCTCGATTTTGCGAAAGAAATATTGGACAGATTTCCAGCGCAAAGAAATGTACAAAATTATAGTTCTGTACAAAATGAAAAAACATTAATGGTTAGCTGAGGTTAGGGTTATTGTGGGAACAACTAAAGAACAGCCAGGGGGAAATATGTTCCAGCAAAAAGCATTAGGCCGAGGGCTTGCTTCTCTCATTCCATCTTCCGGTGAAAAAAAAGCGGAGGCCTCTCCTTATCTTCTTTGTCCGATCGAAAGCATTATCGCGAATCGTGATCAACCTAGAAAACTTTTCGATAAAACAGCCCTCGATGAATTGGCCGATTCCATTCGCGAGAATGGAATTATTCAGCCTCTCATTGTTCGAAAAATCGAGGGAGGACAATTTGAGCTGATTGCCGGAGAGCGGCGTCTAAAGGCTTCTCGTTTGGCGGGACTTGAAAAAGTGCCGGTCGTTATTCTTGAGACGACGGTGGATCAAAATTTAGAACTCGCTTTGATCGAAAATATCCAGCGGCAAGATTTAAATCCTATTGAAGAAGCGCTCGCCTACAAGCAGCTCATGGAAAAATATCAGTATACCCAAGAAGAGTGCGCAAAGCGGGTCGGTAAAGATCGCTCTTCCGTGGCCAATTCCATTCGCTTGTTGGGACTCCCAGAAGAAATTCGGGGCGATATCATTGAGGGACGCCTTTCTATGGGGCACGCGCGTTCGATTTTAGGAATTGAAGGCGAAGAAATGCAACTCAAGGTTGCCCGGCGCGTAGTGCAAGAGGGACTCTCCGTTCGCGAGATTGAAGATTGGGTGAGAAAGCTTCGCGAAGGGGTGCAAGTAGAGAGGGAAGTAAAAGTGAAAAACGTCGACCCGCAGCTTTCCTTTATCGAAAATGAAATGAAAAAGATTTTGGGGACGAAAGTAAAGATCAAGAGCCAGGGCAAAAAGGGCAAAGTCGTGATCGACTATTATACCCAAGAAGATTTAGATCGAATTTTTAACGCAATCATGGGCTAGTCGTTTCGGTGGGGAGAATCTCAAAAATTCTCCAGACCCAAATGACTGCGAACGGAGGAGTCATGTTCGGAGAAAAAGAAAGAAACCTGCGTGTCATCGAGCAAAACCCTACCACTCTTCTCGATCGAGGATGTCAGTTTGAGGGGAAGCTCACCTTCGAGGGTAGCGTTCAGATCAACGGTAAATTCAGGGGAGAAATTTTCTCCGACGGGACTTTGGTGATCGGCGAAGGGGCTGAAGTGGAAGGAAAAATCGAGATCGATTCGGTGATCATCAGTGGCCAAGTAAACGGTACCATCCATGCGAAGCGAAAAATCGAGATGCATCCTCCCGCGTTCGTTCAAGCGGATATCATCACCCAAGCCCTCGTAGTTCAAGATGGGGCGGTCTTTGAGGGGAATTGTTCCATGGGGAAACGTCAAGGGGAACGGCAAGAGCCCGAATCGGCCTCGCTCTACGACTTCGGTTCCGGCAATTAAAGCCGCCTTGAATCCGACCTTGCCCGCCAGCCATAACCTCCTCTTCCTGTAAAATGGGGGAGGGGGAAAAATTGCTTTGACAATGAATTTTGCCGCGGGTTATCGCATTCTTGCCATGACCCAAACCTCGATAGAGGCCATCTGCCTTCCCATTCGAAAAGAGTTGGAAAAGGTTGAGCAAACCTTACATGCCCAGGTGTATTCACCGGTGGAAATGGTCACTCAGGTGGCCTCCCACATCATCCATTCGGGCGGTAAACGGTTGCGTCCTATTCTCTGTATCCTCTCCTCTCGTCTTTTCGGCTATCAAGGGGATCGGGCGGTTAAGCTGGGCTGCTCCATTGAATTCATTCACACGGCGACTTTACTTCATGACGACGTTATCGACAATGCCACCCTCCGTCGCGGCAAGGCTTCCTCCAACGCCCTTTGGGGCAATAAAAGCAGCGTGCTTGTGGGGGACTATCTCTATTGCAAAGCTTCTTTGATGATCGCGGAAGACGGGGATTTGCGGGTTTTAGAAGTGATCACTCAGGCAACCGCCGCCACCACCGAAGGCGAGATTTTAGAGATTATTAAATCCGACGACATTGAACTCACCGAAGAGTCTTACTTGGAAATCATCCGTTTTAAAACCGCCCGTCTGTTCGGAGCCGCCACTCACGTAGGGGCTTTATTGGGACGTGCGTCCGAAGCGGATCAAGAACGCTTGAAGAATTACGGGGTTCATCTCGGTATGGCTTTCCAATTGGCCGACGACGCACTCGACTACGTCTCTTCCGATGAAGAAATGGGAAAATTGGTAGGGACGGATTTGAAGGAGGGAAAACTTACTCTCCCTCTCATCCATGCGATTCGCCACTGTGAACCAGAAGAGAGGAACCTCATCCGACAAACCTTACAAAATCCCTCTGCCAGACAAGAGGACTTAAGCCGGGTTCTTTCCATTATCGACCGCTATCAAGGAATCAAATATACCCTGCAAAAGGCCATGGAGTGTATTCAAAAGGCTAAAGGAGATTTGGCTCCTTATCCGGAAGGCCCCGCGAAGACAGCTCTTTTACAACTGGCCGAATATATCGTTGAGCGGCGTAAGTAATTCCACCTTGACAGTTTTCCCTCACGCCTGATAGGGCTGCGGAAGTTTTTTCAAAACTATTTGTGTTACCCGGGTGGTTTTCAAGGGAATGCGGTGAAAGTCCGCGACGGTCCCGCCACTGTGATGGGTTTTCAAACTCCCGCTTTAAGTCACTGTCTTTAGCTTTTTTAAGCCTCGAGATGGGAAGGCAAGGGGGTTGGAAAGCAAGACCCTAAGTCAGGAGACCTAATCCGCTCGGTTCCACATTTTCTCCTTCCTATACGTAGGAAGGAGGACTCTTCGAGGAAAGAGCGGTGGCATGAAGTTTCTCCGTCGGGCCGCGCACTTTGCGGCCTTTTTATTTTTGTGCATTTTGGCGTCTTCCGTTTCTGGGTTTCCCTTAAGGACGGCCAACGCGGAAGAAGCGACTTCTTTGGGCGAAATCTCAGTGAAGGGTTCCTCAGAACCCATTTCCGAAGACCAACCTTCCGCCTTTGTCAGCGTCATCAACCCCAAGCCTTTTGAAAACCAAGTGAAAACCCTGCCCGAGCTGCTTTCGATGCAGCCGGGAGTCCATGTGCAACAGTTCGGGGGGTTGGGCCAATTTTCCACGATCAGTATCCGCGGCAGTACGGCGGAACAAGTGACGGTTCTCGTCGATGGGGTGCGAATCAACACGGCCCAAGGCGGGGCGGTGGATTTTTCTACCATTCCGTTAGATGCCATCGACCGAATTGAGGTGATTCGCGGTGGCGCTTCCGCTCAATACGGATCCGATGCCATCGGTGGGGTCGTCAACATCCTTACAAAGCGCAGCAAGAAAAAGCAAAGCTTTGAAGGAGCGATGGGTATAGGGTCCTTCGGCACCTTCAAGTCGACGGAGGGTTATTCGCGCCGATTTAAAAAATGGGCTCTTCTTTTCGATCATACCCATTTTCAGAGTAACGGTGACTTTACCTTTGTTTCTACTCCTTCCACCATCGGTGGAGTGACCGTTGGGGGAGGAAAAGAGTTCGTTCGGGAGAATAATTCCTTTTTCAGCGAAAATGGCTTGTTGAAGCTCGAAGGGGATCCTTCCCAAAAAATTCATTTAAGTCTCACTACCGATTGGTTTGGAACCCAACGCCAAGTTCCTCCGACGGAGGATGAACAGATTCTTTTATCCCCCACCAATCCGCCGGAAGCCCATGAAAACGTACTAAAAAATAACACAACATTTAGTACAGAAATAAGGTCAGTGGGATTAAAGGGACTCGATCTTCAAATCCAGCCCTTTTATCACTATGAATGGAGTCATTTTGAGGACCCCAGTCCCGCCATCGGGGGAGCGATTGATGTGAAATATTACAATCAATCCTTCGGCGGGCGAATGGCTTGGAGATATCTCTTCAAAACAGGTTCTGTTCTCCAAACATTCAAATTGAATTACGATATCCGTCGCGACCTTTTTCACGACAAAAATCTTATTACCTCCACGGCCGTCGCCGGTCATCATTCCCGGACGACGAATGGTCTTTACGTTTCCGATGAGCTCTCTCTTTTCAATGAACGCCTCTTTTTCAATCCTTCGCTTCGGTTCGAACACGCGAGTGATTTCGGTTCGCGCGTGGCCCTTCATTTTGGAGCGATGGGACATCCCACGCGGTGGATGACTCTGAAAACGAATATCGAAAACTCGTTCCGTTATCCCAATTTCAACGAACTTTTCTTGCCCAACGAGGGCATCATCAAGGGCAATCCCAACTTAAGCCCTGAAAAGGCGATCAACTTCGATGTGGGCATGGGGTTCCACCATCGTTATGGGCATCACGAAATCAGCTACTTTTTAAACCGCATCGATAACTCCATCATCTTCGTCCCGATTAGCGCCTTTACCATCGCACCTCTCAATACTCGGCGTGTGAATGCCCAGGGGATAGAAGTCTCCACCTCCTTAAGCCCATGGTCGCATCTGGACATCGACGGCAATTACACTTTGCTGCTCGCTCATTTGGTGGGAACGAGCGATCAGTTGCCGGGACGTCCGAGGCATAAGGCCAATCTAAAACTCACGCTGAAGAACAATTGGGGATCCGTTTGGGCCTCTCTTCAATACATCGACCGACTTCCCATTGATTTCGCCAATACAACCTTCATTAAAAGTCGCGCTCAAGTGGATATCGGGGGCAGTTTGAGGCTCTTCAAAAATTATTATTTCGCCTTGGAAGTAAAGGACGTCACCAATACGCAAATTCTTGACGCAAGAGGATTTCCGCTTCCACGCCTCTCCGTGCTCGGAAGTTTGGGGGTGAGAATATGAAACGAAGATTTTTTTGTTCAGCGTTATTGCTGGCGAGTTTGATCTCCTTTTCCGGTTGCGGCGATAAGAATGGGGCAGGAGCCCCTCCCGTTTCGGATGCTTCCGATAACATTGAAGTTCCCCTGCAGATTTTCATCAAAGGAGAATCCCAACCCCTTACCGCCTTGGCGGGTCGCCATTTTGGAGACGTCATTCTCTTAGAAACGAAGGGGCAAGGATCCCATACGGTTCAGTGGTGGAGTGCGGATCCACAGTCCCTCGAGTTTAAAGGAAACGGGGAATTACATATCCACCGCTCGGGCCGCTACTTGATCGGGGCTCTTACGGAAGATGCTTCTTCTTATGTGACGGTGGAGATCTTAAGTTCCCCCTCTTCGGCGGGCGCCGGAAAACCGCCTCCTTCCGGCAATTCTCCTTCGGACCCGCCGGAATCCCAACCCGGTGATCCGCCCGAGACCCAACCCGGTGATCCTCCGGAATCTCAGCCCGGCGATCCCCCCGAGTCGCAACCGGGGAATGAACCTCCCGCTTCGGTCCCGTCGGACCCTTTCATGGATGAAGTCATTTCGTTTCATCCGGGTCCCCACGCGGGCTTCGGTTCCGATCGTTTTCCGCAAATCGTTTTAGGTTCCCCCAAAGGGGCGGGGCTTTCCTTCGGAGGCTTCGATGTCTTGTCGCTCGGGGTAGGGGGGGAAATCGTCCTCAAATCCGATACGCCGATTTTAGACGAAACCGGGCCCGACTTCATCGTGTTTGAGAACGCCTTCTATGCGGGAGGAAACCCCAATGCGCCCTTCGCCGAGCCCGGCGAAGTGGCGGTAAGTCAAGACGGCATCCACTTTATCGCTTTCCCCTGTGCCTCGACGGATTCGGTTAACCATTACCCGGGTTGTGCTGGGGTTCACCCGGTTTTTGCCAATCCGGATACGAATTCGATCTCTCCGACGGATCCGGCGGTTGCCGGCGGAGACGCCTTTGATTTGCATGACCTGGATTTGGGTTAGCACTGCATGTCCGCATAAGGGATTTAAGCACCATTGGCGCGGGAAGCCCGGCGGATTTGATTTAGATGCCGTTTCGATCGTCCATCAATAAAAGAAAGGAGGTTTCATCGATGCAAATTTCAATGGCTTAAATTTTCCTTCGAGAGAGGGAACGAAGAAACATTCTCTCCCGCTCCGGACGCAGCAGCAGCGAACGTCCGGCTCTTCTTCACCGCTACGCAAGCGGGAATCGATCAATTCGTCAGCCAAGTCGGAGAAGTCGCCGGTGATTGGAGAACCGGTTGGCCGCCTTCGCGGCGGGCATCGGCCTAAGCCTCCCGTTGAGCTCCTTTTTCATGTGGGCCGCCATCGCCGCTCGTTCCGTGGCCGCCGCCGAGGCTGCCGTGGCCGAAACGGCGACGGCGTAGTCGATTCATGGGCGCGGGTTTTTTAAGTGCAAGAAGCGTGGCCCTCTCCGGCCCGATTTTTTAGGAGCTGGCGTATCCTTAGGCGGGGTGTTCTACAGGTTCTAACTTCTTCCTCTTCGGAAGGCGGCGGCGGGTCGGGGCCTTCCGGCCCTGATGCCGCGGGAGCTGGAGGTGACGATGCCGCTGTTCCTACTTCCCAATTTCTCCTTGTTTTTTAAAGCCAACAGAGTTAAGGGCGAAGTGCCTTGCGGACCTTGTCGATGATTCTCGATTTGGATTTGGATTCGGTGAGTGCTTCGAACTTGCGCGAATTTCGGAACGAATGTCCATCATCTCTTCCAATGGATCCTGCGGCGATAGCGGGAGCGGTGAGCTCTATACTTCCTTTATCCAATCCTCCGGATCAGGTACTACGGCTCAGTAGCGGTGAAGTGGTGCTTTCGACCTATCAATCAAGTTCCGAGTCGCAAAATTCGGGACTCACGTTTGTAAGTGCCACCTTCGACAGCGAAAACCACGTGCCCTTTGATCATTTCATTACGAATGACGACCCCGCTCCACGGAGCGACATTATTCCGAACCGCCCAGCTTCTTCAGGCCGAAACGTTGGAAATTACTTCCCTCGTTACCCCAAGGGGATGGCGGAGATGGGCAATGAAATTTTCGTGGCGACTTCCAATTATGATGAGGTCAATCGGGACTACTTACCCGGCAACCTCCTTGCCTACAACCGAAGCAGCGGTCAATTTCGGGTGATGCGGACCACCGGTTATAACCCCACGAGCGTCGCCACCGTCATTTACCAAGGCCAACCGGCTGTTTTGGTGGTGAACAGCGGAGCCATTGACCGCACCGGCGCCCCCGTCACCGAAAGTCGTCTCAACCTCTTCAACCCTTCTACTCACGCCCTCATCGCCGATTACGGCTTAGGCAACGTGGGGGCCGGCGTGATGGGCGAAGTGGCGTTGACGCCGGATCGCCGTCGGGCCGTGCTCCCTACGGCGGATAACAGCGGCCGAATTTTGGTCGTCGATTTACAAACCGGAACTTCTCAATCGGTGAACCTGCGCGATCACGGCGCCGTTTCCGAGCAAATCCTGCTCACCCAGGTTCACTTGAGCGAAGACGGACGTTCCGCCTTCGTGGGGAATTTCAACGACGGCCAGCTTTATGTGATCGATTTGGGGAATCCTTCCGCGACTGTGCAGCGCATTCCGGTCGACTTGAATACCACCGACGGGGATGGCTTAAGCGACGGGGTTTGGAGGGACGGCCATTTCTTTATGGGCGTGGGGTCCAGGCTTCAACGACTCAATTTTCAACCTTAAAAATAAGAGTGAATTTTAGGAGATGCATATGAAAAAAACAGTATGGAGCAAACTCGGGTGGGTTTCCTTTCTTCTCATTTTTTTATCCGCCTGCGGAAGCGGTGTCG
This sequence comes from bacterium, assembly GCA_046346885.1. GTDB lineage: Bacteria > UBA10199 > UBA10199 > JADFYH01 > JADFYH01 > JAXMHI01. The sequence continues at coordinate 190,447 of JAXMHI010000001.1, forward strand.
AGACCGCGGGGAACAATCCTCTGCCTACGACAAACCCTTCGGCCAACACGCCCAATAACAATCCGTCCTCTTCCCCTCCCGCCCCCAAGCTGGGACAAGTGACGACTCAAGCCTTCAACATCGGCGGCAACTTTCCGGCGGATATCGACATCGTCGACCAACCCGATTTAAAAAACGTCCTTTTCATCACTTCCTTCTCCCCCGCGGCCGTCTTGGCGGTGGATTTAAACACCAATCCTCTACAGCTTTCCGCGACCGTGAAAGGCTTGCCGAGTCTGCCTTCCGGATCCGGTCTTCCCAGCGCCTTGACGGTGGTGGATAGCACCCATGCGTTTCTCCTTACTTCGAGCGCCTTGATCTATTTCAACCCCACCACTTCGAATGTGTATCAGACGGCGGATTTGACCACGGCCATTAATCTTACTTCACCCCTCAATCAGGTGAACCCCGACGGCTCTTCGGCGGGTACCGTTTCCGGTTCTTTCACCCCGACCTTCCCCGCCAGTGTGGCGGTGTCCGGCTCGAGGGTAGCGGTTACTTTTTCGAACCTTCAATTCACCGGATTTAGCCTCACCAGCGCCGTGCAAGGAATCGTGCGGTTCTTTGATGTCCAGGGAACGACCTTAAGTGTTCCCTCCACGGTGTATGCGGCGACGAGCGGCTATAACACCTCGGGTCTTACGGCGCTCCCCAACGGTAATTTGCTTGTGACTAATACGGGGATCACCCAATTCACCCCCGACTTCAGTAATCAAGAGCCGGTAACCCCCGGCTCAGTGGATCTTCTCAATCCCTTGAACGGGCAAGTAGTTTCCACTCTGGATCTGGGCCTCTCCGCTCCCGCGTTTCGATCTTGGGCCTTAAGCCCCGACGGCAAAAACGCCTTTTTGGGAAGTGCCAGCGGGGGATATGTGTTGGAAATCGGTCTTAGCCCCTTAAGCCTGATCCATGGGGTCTCCAATCCCATCGTCGTTACCAATGCCGCCAATGGCACCGATTTTATCGATGACGTGGTGATGGGACGGCAAGGGGGGGGGATTTACCCCATGAGTTTTAACCACAATTCGGTTTTTGCGGTGGATTTAACCGGAGCAACCCCTGTTTTGCTCTCCAATTCCGTGGATCTATCCTTCCCTGGGAATCCCGGAACGGTGAGCGGCGCGGGTCCGGCGGTGTTAAGGCCGGGAACCCCAGGCGTGGACTTCAATGGTCCTGACCTATTCGTGCTGACCGGGAATCCTGGCACCTTGGCCGCCATCGTCACTTATTAAGAGTGGGACGGGTCAAGACGGGTCCGGCGATATGCGCTTGACCGCGGATGCAGGCCTATGGCAAAGAAGAGGCGTTGATCGTGTTTTTGGATTGAATCTTCACGGTTATTCCGAGGGTGTGTTGTGGGATCAATCTTCCTCTTCTCCGAGCGCCAAAAGATGTGTGTGGAGTTGAACACTCCCGAGATTAACCCCTCGGACTTGGTCAATCTCCAAGGCCTCCTTCCGCGCAATCTCAAAGGAATCAGTTTTTCGCGTCCCCCGCTGGAGAACGCCGGCGACGGCGGTGTGGCGTTTCGCTCCGAGTCCCGTAAATCCTATGTCTCGCGTTATATGGTGGACGTGGGGCAAAAACTTCTTGGGTTGGGGCAGGCCCAAGGTGCCTTGAGGTTTTTCGACATGGCCTCGCGTTTAGGTCCTGATGCGGAGGTAAACCTCCTACGCTCCCGCGCCCTCGTTTCACTGGGGCGCATGGACGAGGCGCATCGGGAGATCGACCGAATTTTGAGATGGCAACCTTCCAACGGACTTGCCCATTTCCTCTTGGGAAGGATTTATCTCAATCGGAATGATTACCAAAGCGCCGAACGCTATTTTCGCACGGCCTTGGCCCAGACCCCCGAAGGCCACGAGTTACGCCCGGTTGTCCAGGCGTATCTCGAATTCAACCAGGTCTTCCAAGACCGCGACGCCCTTTATGGGCGTAATTTGAGCCCTCAAGATTATGCTCGAGAGATCCAAAACCTTCAGACGCGGGTGCTTGAATTCAAGGCGCGCATCCAAACCAGCGCCCACGCCGAGGTCCGGGGCATGGAACCGCACTTGGATACCTTGGATAAGCTCTTCCAACATTGGCTCGCCGAAATGGGGTCGCACTCCGTTCCTGTCGGTGAAGTGGTTTCTTCAAGACATTTCTCCTTTACTTTTCTCTCCGTTTCTTCCCCCGCCCCCGCTTCTTTCATGAGAATCGTCTCTCTAAAACCCAACCTTACCGAAATTCTTTTCGCTTTAGGGCTCGGGGACAAGATTGTGGGGGTGACCACTTTCTGCGATTATCCCCCCGAGGCGCAAAAGATCGACAAGGTTTCCGACTATCTCCAACCGGACTTAGAAAAGCTCATGGCCAAACGGCCCGATCTCGTCTTGACCTCGAAGGAAAATAGCTCGCGACGTGAGATCGATTTCCTCATCCACCGGGGCTATACGGTGATGACTTACGAGTCGGAGACCTTGGCGGAGTTGAAAGAAACTCCTTTTGTCCCTCGGGGGTGCACTGGGGGAAAGGGGAAGTGGCGAAGAAGATCGTCGACCAAATGAACGCGCAGTTGGAAGAATTGAAGAAAAAAAGTGCGGGGTCTTCCTTTCCGAAAGCTCCTCTTCGTCGTGGGGCACCAACCTTGGTAATCGCCGGCAGCAGTTTAATCTTTTCGATGACATCGCTCCTTATTTAGGCCTCCAGAACGTAGCGGAGGGAATCATTTCCGCTATCCCACTTATTCGTTGGAGATGGTGTTGGCCCAGGCCTCGATATCATCCTCGGATTTTTCCATGGGTTCGGAGGCGACGGAGGCAGGGAAGGCGTCAAGAAATGCTGGGCAATGGTGGTCCCGTTTTTCCGGCCTGCCCGCCGTGAAGAACAAGAAGGCTTATTTCTACGATATGGGCAAGATAAGAGCGAGTCCGCGTTTGCCGCTCGAGCTCGCAAAACTCTACGATTGGATCCATCGCACGCCATGAAATTTACCTTATTGATTCTTTTCTGATCGCCTCGATTCTCCTCTCCCTGTCTCTGGGCGTCGAAAACGTCTCGTTGCGCACGGCCCTTCAAGATCCCGATTCTTTGGCCCGAACCCTCCTCTTCGAGGTGCGCTTGCCCCGAGTTTTGCTGGGGGCCCTAGTGGGGCTTTCCCTCTCCGTTTCCGGCATGGCCTTTCAGGCCTTGCTTCGGAACCCCCTCGCGGATCCTTTTATTTTAGGCGTTTCCGGAGGTGCTGCCTTGGGAAGCGTGCTGGCCGTAGGTTTACATCTTGCCTATGGTTTCGTTCCCGTGGCGGCTTTTCTTTCGGCGCTTGCCTCGATGTTTCTCATTTATAAAATTGCGCAGGTGAAGGGGCGTCTCAATCCCCACACCTTGCTTTTGGTGGGAGTTCTTTTTAACACGACAACCTTTTCTCTGATTTTGTTCATAAATTCCGTCGTTTCCATGGAAGACCTCCACCGCATTTGGTTCTTGATGGTGGGTTCGTTGGAAGCGATCGAATACAATCGCCTTGCGTGGATCAGCGTCTTGATTTTCATCGGCTTGGGAGTCTTGATTTACGACGCCACCGCCTTAAACCTCATCCCCCTCGGGGAGGAAAGCGCCAAGTTATTGGGAGTGGATGTGGAGGCCGTGAGAAAGCGTGTTTTCTTTTCCGCCTCTCTGATGGTGGGGGCCACCGTTTCCGTCTGCGGTTTGGTGGGTTTCGTGGGACTTGCCGTGCCTCATATGGTGCGATGGATCTTCGGCTCCGATCATCGGCGGGTATTACCGGCCTGCGCCATAGGGGGTGCGGGATTTCTCGTATTGGCCGATCTACTTACGCGCATCAGTTTTTCTCGACAAAGTCTTCAAACCCAATTGCCCGTAGGAGTGGTCACTGCCTTAATCGGCGCTCCTTTATTTTTCTTTTTGTTGAGAAAGAAGAGTTTGGGTCGATAGATAATATTTGTACATTTTTATGAACGAACTCTTACCCTTGAACATGTTCGCTTCTCCTATGAGAACCGGAAGGTGATCGATGACTTAAGTCTTCATCTTACGGAAGGAGATTTTTTTGGGGATTCTAGGCCCTAATGGAAGCGGGAAGACGACTTTGCTCCGAATCATGGCCGGGGTTCTCAAACCCCAGGGGGGAGAAGTCACCGTAAAAGAAAAATCATTGTCAGCATATTCCAGTCGCCAGCGCGCCAAAGTAATAGCGATGGTTCCCCAAGAGCTGGATATTTTATTCCCTTTCACGGTTCTCGAAGTCGTTCTTATGGGACGTTGGCCTTACCTAAAACCTCTAGCGTGGGAAAGTGAGGAAGATCTGCGAGTCGCTAAGGATGCGATGGCGGCCACCGATTGTCTCCCTTCGCCGATCGTTTGATCACCGAACTCTCCGGGGGTGAGAAAGAGCGGGTCATCTTGGCGAGGGCCCTAGCCCAAGAACCCGAAATTTTAATCCTCGATGAGCCTACCAATCACTTGGATCTTAAGCACCAGATTCAAACCTATAACTTGCTTTTGAAATTGAACCGAGAAAAGAAAATCACGGTTGTCGTCGTCCTCCATGACTTAAATTTTGCGATGCGGGCTTGTCAGCACATTCTCCTGCTTCAACAAGGAAGGTGCGTGAGAATGGGCAAGCCGTTGGAAGTAATGGATGGCCCTACTCTCGAGGCCGTTTTCGAGGCGCCTCTTCAGGTGGAAAAGGACTCCCTTACGCAACAGCCTTTTTTCCTACCTCGAATTGGTGCATAACCCTTATTTATGCCCTCCCGTAGGCTTTTTTCTTTTCATCGGCCTTTCCGTCTTGGCCCATTTGTCTCTTTTGGGAGCTTTGCTCTTCATGGGGCGCTCCGCCTTTTAACTTTAGGCATAGGACGTGGGGGAGGAAGTGTCGTCCTCGCCACGTTAAACGTGGGGGAGAAGCAGCGGGGGGCCGGCAGTAAGGGGCAAAAAGAAGAAAAAAAAAACCGGAGGAAGAAAAGAAGACGAAGCCGGCCACTTCCCCTCCCGTCAAGACCGTGAAGAAAGAAAAGAGTTCGTTGGCGTTGCCCTCCAAAAAAGAAGAAGCCAAATTCTCCCCCACCGTTCCTGCGGAGTCTGCCGGAAAACCTTCGTCTTCAGAAAGGGGCGAAAGCCGATCTTTCCCAAGAAGGAAAAGCTCGGAGGAGAAGGAAAAGGTTCTTCAAAAGGGTCTGGAGAAGGCCGGAGAGAAAGGAGCGGCGGAGACGGCTCCGGGGGAGGGGGGTCTGATCAAAGGCGGCTTCCCGGGAAATCCGTCGGCGCATCGAAAGGGCCAAGCGCTATCCCACGTCCGCTCGTTTGCAGCATCTGGAAGGCGTTGTGAGTTTAAGTTTTTCGATCGAGCCGGATGGCCAAGTGCGAGCCCTTGCCTTAGTGCATTCCAGCGGTTCGGATGTACTCGATCAAGAGGCCCTTGCCACGGTCAAACGGGCGGCGCCTCTTCCTTATTATGCGAATCCCATCCGCATATCCCTGCGATTTTATTTGGAAGAAAATGAATAGGGGCATTTCCCCTGCGGAAAATGCCCCTATTTTTATGAATGGAATGGATTTCTATTTCGCTGCCGCGGATTTTTCTTTCGAGTCCGCCTTTTTGGTGAATTGAAGGATGTAGTCCATGATCGTTTCGAAAACTTCCTTCGCTTCCATATCTTGCATCATTTCATGCCCGGATTTGAAAAAACCACTTGATGTCGCGGTGTTCCGAAGAGACCTTCTCATAAATGATGTTGGCGGCCCTTGGCGCGATGACTTGGTCTTTCTTCGAATGGAGCACTAAGATCGGTACTTTCAACTTGGGCAGATCATCTTCTACCTTTTGAGCGAATTCGAAGAGGGACGCGAAGGCGCTGGTCGCAAACCATTTGTAATTGCGGCTGTTCTTGGCCAACTTCTTATCGTGGAAGGCATTGGGGCTCGGCCAGTAAGGTACGACTTTGCTTAAGATCGGGGTGAGCGGCGAGAGGGGATCGGCGAATTTCAACGCCGCCGCTACCGTTACCACTCCGGCGATCTTACTCGCATGTTTCACGCCGAGCTCCAAAGCGACCAGGCCTCCCATGGAAAGGCCTACGACGACCACTTTGTCCACCGTTTTGGCCAGGTCGAGAAATGCCTTCTCCGCGTCCGCGTACCAATCTTTCCAGGTGACGCCGTTTAAATCCTGAAATTTGGTCCCGTGTCCCCGAAGCACCGGGAAGCTGGATTTGAGATGGGCCTTGTCTAAATAGGGCTTCAAACCGTCCACGGTTTTAATGTCCGAAGTGAATCCGTGAAGCACCAAGACGCCCACTTTATTGTAGCGAGGCAATTCCTTCATGGGGATATCGAGGGGAATATAGTTTTGCTTGTGGTCGACCAACTCGGAGATCGCTTTCATCACCCGCTTGGTCTCCACGCGAAGCTCGTCGCGGGAAAGCTCCTTGCCCACTGAACCGTTGAAGGTGATCGGCTTACCGATCTTGATTTTCACGGGCAACGATTTGGGAAAAGGAGCCACTTCCATGCGGGGATACGCCTCGGGGGGGAATGCTTTGCCCGTACCGGTCAGTCCCACGGGAATGATGGGAACGCCCGCTTTGAGGGCCAAACGGACGGCGCCCGTTTTTCCGCGAAGAAGCCCAGTGTCTTTTTCCACGGCGGTGCGGGGAATGTCTTCTTCGCCGGGAATGGTGCCTTCCGGGAAGATGCAAATGTATTCGCCCTTTTTCAGGCGCTTCACCGCGTTATCTAAACCTTCTTCATCGCCGCCGCGGCGGATGAAGATCGAATCGGAAAGCTCGATGAAGTGGCGGAGCAAAGGCCAATCGGTGAATTCGGACTTGGCGAGGAAACAAACTTTTTTGGGAATTCCCACGCCCAACACTTGGGCATCCAACCAGCTTTGATGATTGGCGGCAATAATGGCCCCCCCTTTTTTAGGCAGGTGATCGAGGCCCTCCACCTTTAATTGATGGAGGCGTTTCAAGTTCATGCCGACCAATTTTTTAGTACCTTGGAAAAGTCCCTGACGGAGCGGGTCGTAAACACGAAGTTTTTTTAAGAGGTTCACTCCTGCGGAAAGACCGAGATCCAGCGGTCTTAACAGTTGATTGAGTCGTTCATGTTTTTCGATGAAGCGTTCTTGACTCCCCTTGGCCATAGTCATCTACCCCTTTCTTAGGTTATATTATTAATGATAGCCATAAGCTGTTGATGAAGACGGCTATCCCTAGAAGATGTATGGGAAATCACTAGCGGGGCCTCGAAAAGAACACAAGAAAAAAATTATTCGGTTGCTTGTCCGTTCTCTCCATGGAAAAATTCTAAGGATTATAGTAAGTTATAGGAAAAACAGCCCGAATAAAGGAACGGACGTCGCCTTCGATTAAAAATTGAACATCCCAAAAAACCTGTTAAAATCAAGGCCCTATTATCACGAGCATGGAAATTAAATTCCCAAAATATTTAGAAGCCATCCTCAAGAAATATCTCAAGCAGACTTTCTATACTTCCACACGTCGTGAGGTTTTTAGCGATCGGGATTTTAATGCGAAGGATTTAAAATTTTTCGGTGAGGGCGCCGCGGTGCTCTCCGATTTGTTTACCAGCGAGCGCTCGGATCTTCCCGCGAATTATTTGAACGACAAAAAACTTCGCGCGGGGTTTCTTCTCTATTTTCTCCCTCTCAATTTTTGCAAAGCCGAGTGGATTCTGGAAAAGCTTCCCCCCTCCTTCTGGAAAAAACACAAAATAAAGATTTTGGATTTAGGCTGTGGTCCCGGCACCTTCACGCTCGCGTTCACGCACTACCTCACCGAAAGGGATGAAGGGAAAAAGGAAAGGCGAGATCTGGAGATCTTGGCGCTCGACCACAACTACCATGTGTTGAAGGATTCGCAGGTGCTTCACGAAGAGATGGTGAAGAATCTAAAGGGTAAAGGTTATCCCTTTCGCCTCAACTTGGCTGCGAAAACTTTCGACTTGCGCCGGGGAAAACCGGATACCCTGCTGAAGAACGATCAATACGACCTGATCGTCGCCTCCAATTTCATGAACGAATGGCATCACTCGAAAGGAGAGGAGAAGGTCAAGTTCTTGGAAAAAATTTTCCAACGCCATCTCTCCTCTGACGGCTACATGATTTTGATCGATCCCGCATTGCAACGTTCCACCCGCGAGCTTATGGAGATCCGAGACATCATCTTGAAGCGGAAGTCCCTCCACGTGTACGCGCCCTGTCTTCATGAGCGCCCTTGCCCTATGCTCGCCGCTTCCCCTCGTGATTGGTGTCATTTCTATATCGATTGGGAAGAGCCGGACTTTTTGAAACAGCTCGACCGGCAATTGAAAAACAAGAACGAATACTTGAAATGCTCCTACATGATTTTCAGTTCAAAGGCCTTGAACGAAGCAGAGGCCAAGTCGCTTAAAAAAGAAAAAGGGCCCGTCCACCGGGTGATCAGCAATTTGATGGGCTCCAAGGGAAAATCGGAAGTGGTTCTCTGCGGACCCTCGGGGCGCTGGCATTTGACGCGGCTCGACAAGGCGAAGAGTCCCGCCAACCGACACTTCGAAGAACTTAAGCGGGGAGACCTCGTTTATTTGGAGAAGATTCCCGCCCGCCAGTTCACAAACGACGGGAATTTAAAGATCGAAAAAGAAGATAAGTTGGAAAAGCTTTAAAATCGCGGAAAGTATTGCCGGAAAAAAATAAAAGGAGATGGGTTATGAGAAAATTGGGCGCTTTATTCTTCTTGGTTTTCTTTACCGGTTTCATTCCTTTGAGTTTCGCTTTGGATCCCGTGGCTCCCCGCTCCGAACGCAAGTTCGGCCAGCTCATGGTCAAGAGCCCTCTGCCCGATACGGACGTTTGCGAGTTGACGAGCGCCAAAGATTCCAAAGAACCTTTCAAGCAAACCTTCAAACCCTTCGAAAATGTGAAAGTTCCGGTGGGGGATTATGTACTTACCGTGAAACTTCAAGACGCCGAATGGAAGACGAACATCACCATCCAACCGACGGAGAGAAACGACGTGGTCGTTACCGGCTATGGAAATTTAAAGGTGAAAACTCCCAATCCGTCGAAAGACACCGTCGAAGTGTATAAAAGCGACGGCAAGCTTTTGAAAACATTCAATCCCACAAAAGTGATGACGATTCCCACCGGCACCTATAACGTCAAGGTCAAAATGAACGGCGCCGAGATCACCGAACCGAACGTGGTGATCGTCACCAACACCACTCGCGAAGTTTCGGCTTCTTTTTAAGCCTTGTTTCTTTTGCGAAGAGAGAACATCCCACAAATCCTAAAAAATTAAGAAGGGAGAACGTCATGAGAAAAGCTCTTTTTCTTTTTACACCCTTGTTTTTAATTTTAGTGATGAAAAGCGCATTCGCCCTCGATCCCGTGGCCCCCAAACAAGACCGGGCTTTCGGTTTCTTGACGGTGCAAAGTCCCCTGCCCAGCGACATTTGTGAGATCAAGAGTCTGAAACTGAAACAGAAGGAACCGTTCGAGCTTAATTTCCATCCCGACGAGTTGATGAAGGTTCCCGTCGGCGACTATCAATTAAAAGTGAAGATGCAAGAAGTGGAATGGACGAGCCGGGTGACCGTCCACCCGACGGAGATGACCCAAGTCTTCGTCCCGGGTTTCGGCAACCTTAAGGTGATCGCCCCTCAACCCGCGAAAACGACGGTGGAGGTTTTTTCGAAAGACGGGAAACTCCTCCGTACCTTTCCCGCCGACCAAATTAAAACCTTCCCCGTCGGCGATTATACGGTCGTCGTGAAATTGCCGGCGGAGCAAGTGCCCAATCGTGTGGAGACCGTCACTCCCGAAGGGGTCAAAAATAACGTTACCCTCGTGGCCAATGAGACGAGGCGTCTCGTCGTCTATAAATAGATCCCGGAAAACGATCATCCCTCCCTTTTCTTTGAAGGGAGGGATTTTTTATGCCTTTTCGATGCGCCGTTCGACGCGTGAGCGGAATTCTTTGGGGGGTTTTGAGCGAAACACCATCCGCCGGTGGGTGGCGGGATGGATGAATCCTAGATGGGATGCATGAAGGGACAAGGGAATTTTTTGAGAGGAGGTCTTGAATTTCCCGTAAACCGAATCCCCCACTACCGGATGCCCAAGATGGGCCAAGTGGGCCCGCACTTGGTGGGTTCTTCCTGTTTTGAGCTCCACTTCCAGTAAGGTGTGCTCCGGATAGCGCTGCAGTATTCGGTATTCGGTCACCGCTTTTTTGCCCTCTTCGCCCTTGGCGGGCTGCATCTTCCTTCCTTTCGCTTCCGGATTTTTCACCAAGGCGACGTCGATTCGCCCCCGGTCCTTTTTGATGACGCCTTCCACGAGCGCCAAGTAACGGCGTTCGATGCGGTGATTTTTAAAATCGTCCAGCAAGGGGAGAGCCTTCTTGCTTTTTCCGTAAACCATCAACCCCGATGTGGGCCGGTCGAGGCGGTGTAGGGGAAGGACGAAAGGATGCGTGTGCGAGGCGTGTGCCCTTTTCAAATATTGATAGACGATTTCGGGCAATGCGGGCGTAAGGGACGCGGGGGTTGCCTCGCAGGCGATGCCGGCGCTTTTTTCCACGACGAGGATGTCTTCGTCTTCGTGCACTACTTTGAGGAAATAATTCTTTGCCGCCTCCGAGAGGGAGGTGTTATCTTTTTCATCTCGAAGGGAAACGCGGTCTTTTTTGCTCAACTCCCACGAGGCGATGATTACCTTTCGCCCGTTGACGTCCACGCGCCCCTCATCGATGAGCTTTTTCACCTGTTTACGCGAAATGGCGGCGGCCCCTTTCAGAAAGAGGTCGAGCCGGACGCCGTTTTGAGAGACGAGGAATTGTTTCATGGCCAAAAAACACGCTTATGGTTTCGTGATCGATCCGCTGGAAAACTTCAATCCTGAGGCCGAGACCACCTTATTTTTCATGGCTGAAGCCCAAGCGAGGGGCCATCGCTTGTTCGCCTTCACCCTTCCCGGCTTAAGTTGCGAAACCGACTCCCTCTGGGGCGAGGCCCTCGAAATCAAGGTTTTGGGGGTCGGAAAAAGGCCCTTTTACCGCGTTCTACAAAAAAAACGCGTTCGCCTTTCGGATTTAGACGCCCTTTTTCTCAGAAAAGACCCGCCGGTGGACGTCCGTTTCATTCAACATCTCTACCTGCTGGAGCGCCTGACGGGCAAGGTCTTTATGATGAACGACCCCCGGGCGATTCTCGCGGCCTCCGAGAAGGTCTACCCCATGAAGTTTTCCGAGTTCATTCCGGAAACCTGCATTACTTCCCAATGGGATAGAGCCGCCCGTTTTGCCGGGAAGCAAAAGAAAGGGGTGATTCTCAAACCCTTGAACGGCGCGGGTGGGGAGGGGATTTTTTACGCGAGACCCGGCGACTCAAACTTGAAAGTCGCCTTCGACTTTCTCTCCCAAAACCAGAGCCAATATGTCGTCTGCCAAGAATACCTTCCCGAGGTGAAACGGGGAGACAAGCGGGTGCTCCTTTTGGGCGGGGAAATTTTGGGTTATTTTTTAAGGATTCCCCAACCCGGCGAACATCGCGCGAATTTGCATCGGGGAGGAAGGCTCAAGGCCTGTTCCTTAACTTCGGAAGAAAAACGAATTTCCCGGGAGGTGGGACGAGTGTTGAACGAAGGCGGAATGTCCTTCGTCGGCCTCGATTTCATCGGTGAACGCTTGACCGAGGTCAATGTGACCTCTCCCATGGGAATTCGGGAAGTGAACCAAACGATGAAGGTGAAATCGGAAAAAGCGGTGATCGATTTCGTAGAATCGAAGGTCTTGAAATGAATCGAAAAAAGGGCCTTTTTTTATTGTTTTTGGCACTTTGGGGATATTTCGCCCCAACCGCTCTCCTCTACGCCCAATCACAACCGGCCGCTTCTCCCGCACTCACCGACGCGGAAAAAAAAGGTATCATGGGCCGCGAGCTCATCTTCCACCGGAAGTACGACGAAGCGATCGCTTATTTTAAGAAGTTGGAACAAGAAGACCCGAATTCGGTCTTAGGTAGTTTCGGCCAAATGGCCGTCTGGCAATCGCGCATGTTCGAGAATTACGATTTTCGCTTCGATAAAGAGTTTCAAGAAGTGTCGGAACGTAACAAGGCGCTCGTTCAAAAAATCCTCGATCAAAAGGACGCCTCCGCCTGGGAGCTTTTCCTCTCCGGCGCCTCCGCGGGCTTGCGCGCCTTTTATCTCATGCGCCGGGATTCGCCTTTCAAGGCCTTGGGTGAATCCTCCAAATCCCACAAGGCTCTCGAGCGGGCCCTTGAGAAAGACCCTTCTTTCAAAGACGTCTACTTAGGCTTAGGCATGTACGATTTTTGGAGGAGCGTCTTCACCAACCGAATCAAGATTCTCCCCTTTTTCTCCGACAAACGGGCCGAGGGGCTGGCCCAAATCGAGAAGTCTTACCGGGAAGGGCGCGTCGTGGGGGCTTTATCCGCCGCTTCCATGGCGTTTTGTTTCTACGAGCAACGCAATGCCGCCAAGGCGATTCCCTATTTGCAGGATATTTTGAAGAGCTACCCGGAAAACGTGATCGCGAAAAACCTCCTCGCCGATTTCTACATCCTCCAAGCCCGTTATCCGGAAGCTCATGCCTTGCTCGACGGGATGCTGAAGACGACGCCGGAAGTGATTACTCCGAAGTTCATGAAGGGTTATGCCTATTATAGGGAAGGGAACTACCCCGAGGCGCGCCGCTTTTACGAAGATTTCTTGGCGAGCCACCCCAGCGAGGCCTGGATCTCCTATGCCCTCACCGATTTGGGCCGAATCGACCTGAAGGAGGGGAAGGAAAACGACGCTTATGAAAAATTCAAAAAGGCCTATCGTACCTATCCCGACAACTCGGCCCCTTTAAAGGAATTGAACAAGCTTCGGGGACGCCGTTGGTAGGCCTGGAAAATCACTTGGCAATACGCTAAGATGCTGCTTATATCGGGAAAAAGGGTGGCAAGTAGTTCTTAAAGGAGTTTTTATGGGGATAACGATTGTCCAAAAGAGCGATCTTTCCAAGAAAAAGCTCCATGCCAAAACGGCTCTCGTGCTCGCCGGTGGGGCGGTTTCCGGAGGAGCCTTCAAGGCGGGGGGCTTAAAAGCCCTCAATGACTTCCTCGTCAACCGCAAGGTGACCGATTTCGACATCTATGTCGGCATCTCCGCCGGCGGTTTTCTCTCCGTTCCCTTAGCCGGTGGCATTCCCCCGGAAGAAATCCTGAAAAGTTTAGACGGCACCAGCGAACGCTTCGAGCAGCTTTCCCCCCTGCATCTTTATTATCCCAATTGGAAAGAATTTGTCGAACGGCCGCTCAAATATCTTTACGATACCTTTACGTATTTTCCCGGCATCATCATCGATTTTTTCTCGTCCTTCCCCCGCATTTCCGGCCGCTTGAAGGAAGGGTTGATCCGGTTCTTTAAAGACCCCACTTACTCCAATTATGAGCAGATGTTGCGTCCCTTGGTGCGCTCTCTCTATGTTTCCCGCGGCTTGCCGGGCATCATCTCCGCCATGCCCAGCGGCGCCTTCGACAATGCCACCTTTGAGAAATACCTGCGTAACCAAGTGAAGCGCAACCGCATGTCGAACAACTTCAAGGTGCTCAAGAAAATGCGGGGGAAAGACCTCTACATTAGCGCCATGGAACTCGACACCGCCGAACGGGTGGTTTTCGGTTGGGACGAACGCAACGACGTCAGCATTTCGGAAGCGGTAATGGCCTCCACGGCCATGCCCGGGTTCTATCGTCCCGCCCGCATCAAAGGCGTCGATTACATCGACGGCGGCGTCCGCCAGACGGCGAGCATCGACATCGCCCACGAGAAGGGGGCCGACCTCATCATCTGTTACAACCCCTTCCGTCCCTTCAAGAACATCGTCAATTTGGAGTACATCCGGGACGGAAACCGCTATCTCACCAAAGACCGGCGGATCACCGAAAGCGGCGTGTTCGGCGTCTTCAACCAGGTTTTCCGGACCCTTTATCATTCCCGTCTCCTCTACGGCATCGAGAAGTATAAGGATGACAAGAATTTTAAAGGAGATCTCATCCTTATCGAACCGAAGGAAGATGATTTTACTTTCTTCGACATGAACCCCTTCGCCTTCTGGAACCGGGCCAAGGCGGCCAAACACGGTTTCGAATCGGTGCGCAAATCGATCGACGAGCGTTTCGACGAAATTTCGGCGATCCTTTCCTCTTACGGCATCGAAATGACCCGCGACGTGGTGGCCCAAGACGAGGCCAAGATCAAACGTGCGGCCAACGATGAAGACGCGATCATGGATGTGCTCGAAGGGCAGTCCCCGCGACGGCGGCTTCGGATCATCGCCGGAGGAGAGAAACGGCGTTAGTCTTCTTGCACTCTCTTTTGTATGCAAGAAGGAATAAAAAAACCCCGTCTCGCTAACAACGAGACGGGGTTTTTTGTTTTCGGGAGGATTTATGAGTCCGTTATTTAATAGGAGGCTTGACGGGAGCCGCCGGGGCCGGGGAAGCGGGCTCCGCAGCTTTCGCGGGATCGGCATCCTTAAACTCGATCATCTCCGCTTTTTTAAGACCCTTGGTCTCGTTGTAGGCCTTCACCGCCTTACCGGCGCTTTCCCAGGTCGCGTGGGCTTCGTCTTTCAGCTTGTCCGCTTCGGTCTGAAGGGCCGCAACGGCATCCTTGGCGAGCTTCTTGTTGTCTTCGCTGATCGAGGCATCCGCATTCACCTTCTCGAGGGCCGCTTTCGCGTCAGCGAGCTTACCCGAAGCCACTTTGTAGGCGGCGCTTACTTCCTGGGCATTGCGAATCGCTAAGTCGGCAGCATCCTTGCGCTCGGTCTTTGATTTCGATTTATTCGCCGCGATGTCGACGAGCGCCAAGGTGTTGGAGGAATAATTTTGGTCCATTGCCTTCTTCACGTCGGCCTTCATCGGGTCGACCATGGCTTGGATGTCGGAGACGGCCTTGGGCACCGCAGGGGCCGCGGGAGCGGCGGGAGCGACCGGAGCGGCGGAATCAGCGGCGGGAGCATCGGCCTGCTTCGCGGAAGAGGAAGACTTATAAGTCGGGCTGTCGCCGACGGTGAAGTTCAATCCGAACATCACCGCATGGTTGACGTTCCCGACTCCGATAGGAGGGTCGTTGGGAGAACGATCGATGGCGTCGGGGGTTAAGTTAAAGCTGTTGTATTTTCCTTGGTAGAAGATGGAGCCTCCCAGGCCCAGCCAGTCGGTGATCTTTTGTTCGGGAACCTTCACCCCGACTCGCCAAGCGATCATCGGGCCCCAGTTGTCGGCGCTGTATTTCAGTGCGTTGTTCGCATAGCGAAGGCCCTGATCGCCGCTTTCCCCATCCTCGGGGGCGGTGGAACCCACGTGGGTAGCGCCGAAGTTGAAACCGATGAAGGCGCCTGTCCAGCGCCAGAAGTCGTAACCTAAGGTTGCGCCTACTCCGAGGGAAGTGAGAGCGGCGCTCGAGGAAGACGGAGCTCCGAATTCATTTTCCAGCGAGGCCGAAACCTTGCTGTGGGAAACATAGAGCTCGGGTCTTAAATAAAGATTCCCATTGGATAAAAGATTGATGCGGGGATAGCCGATCCGAAAATCCAGCTGTAAACCCTTATGCGGATCGTGGCGGTTGTTGCCGAAGCCGGAAGAAAAGTTGTAACCGGCCGCGGCTTCCACGTTGACGGCTTTTGTTTCCACCGTGGGAACTTTTACTTCCTCGTCCTTCTTTTCCTCCTCCTTTGCGGGAGGGGGCGGTGGCGGGGGGGGAGCGACGACAACAGTGGCGGAACCGGACGGTGCGGGCTTTGCGGGATCAGACATAAAATCCTCCTTAACTCTCTCCTAAAAATTCCTTCACAAAAGGCCCTACGCCTTTTGATGAAACTCCTCTTGAATGCTTTAGGAAATGAAGAGCAGGGGGGATGAAAACGCCTCACCGCCGCTCTTTATTCCTCTCTCTCAAAAAAGATTATCGGTGCGCTTTGGGATTGGTTGCTTGGGCGGGAAAGGCGAAAAGGGAATCGTCTTGCGGGATCGTCATCCTAAAACAGTGATAAACAGTGTATTTGCCGACCTTTTTCCCGAAATGAAAAATTTTGAGACGGCTGAAGAATGCTGAAACTTGTTAAAACAAAAACCCCGCGGAGTTTTATCTCCGCGGGGTTTCTTCAGTTTCCTGTTTCTAACAGAAAAAGGACTTCTTTAATTAGTGGGCTTGGGGCTGTTGAGATTGTTGTTGCGGTTGCGCGGGAGGCGTCCCCTGCGAGGTCGCCGCCGTTCCTCCTTCCAGAGTCACCGTTAGAGGCCGGGTGCGATTGCCCGTATAAGCCGGCAATTGCGCGCGGATGGCGTCGAGGATGCTTTGGATGACCGCCGAAGAAGGGACCATGTTGGCCGGGAAATGGCCGTTTTGATAAGTATGGTCTCCCACGGTGATGCTGGTTACTGAAACGGTTCCCGCCGTGCCGGCCGGCGCGTTCCGGTCCGCGCTTCCCGTATAGCGGATGGAGAGCCGTAAGGTGAAAGCCGGGGATTGGCCGATGGCCGAGTTGACCGCTTGCGAATGGGCGATCTGAGTTTGGAAAAAACGGTTGAAATCTTGCGGGTTCGAGACTCCACGGTAGGTGCCGTCTTGTTCCGGTTCGACCGTGAATTGCGCAGCCGGGACCCGGGGTTCACTGGGAGCGGGGGCCTGGCTTTGCGCGGGAGGCGGCGCGGCTTGGGTTTGTTGCACCTGGGGAGTCGGTTGGGGTTGGGAAGCTTGGGTCTGGGAGACCGGTTGTTGAGGCTGGCTCCCCGGTCGCGAAAGGGTCGAGTCGCCGAACCTTCCTTGCAGAAAAACGCCGATTCCGCCGTAGAGCGAGCCCACGCCGATCGGCGGGTCCATCGGGGAGCGGTCGATGGAGTCGGGAGTTAGGTTGAAAGAGCTGTATCCGAGAGTTCCACGGACGCCTCCCCCTAGCATGACGGGGCTGTCTCCAATCCTTTGTTCGGGAATCATGAGATAGAGGGAACCTTCAGGGCCGTATCCCACGGAGCTGTTGACGGAGTATCCCAGGGCGTTATTGGCGTAGCGAAGGCCTCCCTGACCGTCCATAGGGGCGTTGGCCGAAAGGATGTCGACGTTGAAACGGAACGCACCTCCGATCTCGAAGAACGGGTGAAGCCGATACCCCATCAATAGTCCGAGCGAGATGGAATCAATTTGAGCTGAAGAAGTGAAACCCATCCCGAATTCAGCCGGGATCTGGGTGCTCGCCCATTCGTGTCGGTATTGTAATTGGGGATCCAAGTGAAAGTTTCCGAAATTCCAACGGGGTCCGATGGAGAAGGATAAAGCCGCGCCATTGTGGGTGTCGTTCCGGCTGCTTCCGAAACCCCTCCAAAGCCAATCGAAAGCTGCGGATACGGAAACGCCGGTAAAGACTGCGGTCGAAGAACTGGCGGCTGCTTGAGAGCCTGCGGGTGCGGGTGCTTGCGAAGAAGCGGGCGTGGGTACGGAAGCATCTCCGGTCGGAGGCGCGCCGGCATCCGCCGGGGGGACGCTCGCGTCAGCGGGGGGAGCGCTCGCATCGGAGGAAGAGGCCGGAGTCGGGGCTCCGCCGTCTGCCGCGGGAGTTGGAGTAGGAGCAGACGCATCCGAAGGAGGCACCGAAGCCCCCGCATCTGTAGCGGCTCGAACTTGAAGCGGAAGTATAAAAGGAAATGACATGACGACCTCCAATGGTCTGGAGGTGCCCCCGATGGCAGGATTATCGTCGCCCTTTCAAAAAGGTTTCCTGCAATATTTCTTTTCGTCCTTCACCGCAACTTTTCCCGTCCGGGTCCGATAAATCTTTCCATAGAGGGTTTCTTGTCATTTGTTCAGGAGGAGTTATCAATCATGCAAAACCATCGTATTCTCTGTAAAATCGTCTTGGCAGCGTTGTTTTTTCTCGTTTCCGCGCCGGCTTTCGCCTTGGTGGACAACACCAAATGCACGGTGAAAGACCAGGAAGACACTCCTGGCAATCCCTCCGATTATTCCCTCCGCGGTCGCATTGAAGACGGGTTTGACCGGACAAGCAACCGTTCGTGCACCGAGCAAATCAATTTCGAGCCCGGCGCCACCTTCAAGATTTCGGTTCAAGATACAATTCCCCTCACCTACGAGAGCGACGGCGATTTCGACAACGACGGCTGGAATTTGATCGTCAACGGGGGAGCCGCCAACGTGACGATTGACGCCACCGGTTTGGACCCCGACAAATGTGTTTTTGACTTAAAGAACAGCAAATCCAAATGGAAGGGGATGACGGTGAGGGTTCATAAGGCCGAAAAAGCCTTTTGCGACCATGGCAACGGCAATGATTTCAAAGACGTCAACATCGTGCCGGATGCCGTTACTCCCACGTCGGTCTGCGGAAACGGCGTGAAAGAAGGGGATGAAGAGTGCGACGACAACAGCGGCTGCTGCGATTTGGCTACCTGTAAATTCAAGGACGAAGGCACGAGTTGCGATGACCACAATAACAACACGGAACACGATCAGTGCAACAAACAGCATCATTGCGTCGGTACCCCCAAGGACACCTGCGGAGACGGCCATGTGGATGCGGGTGAAGAGTGCGACGACAACGACGGTTGTTGTGATCAAACCACCTGTAAATTTAAAACGGAAGGCACAGCCTGCGACGACGGCAGTGTGCTCACAATCCACGATCAATGCGATGATAAGGGCAAATGCCACGGCGAAATGATCGAATTCCATTATTGCGGCGACGGTAAAATCGACGCCGGTGAAGATTGCGACGACGGCAACACGAAGGCCGGCGACGGCTGCGATACCTCGTGTAAGGTCGAAACCGGTTGGAGCTGTGCCGGGGAGCCGAGTCATTGCATCCCTCCCGCCGTGATTGCGTTTTGCGGCGACGGAAAAGTTCAAGGGACGGAGCAGTGCGACGACGGAAACACCATGAACGGCGACGGTTGCTCTTCCACCTGCGCCGTGGAACCGAATTATACTTGCACCGGAAACATGCCTTCGGTTTGTCACCCCAATCCCCCACTGGGGGCCACTGCGGCGACGGCCACGTGGACGCAGGCGAGCAATGCGACGGTAGCGACCCTGTTGCGACAACGCTACTTGCCAATACCGCGCCCCGGGGACCGATTGCAGCGGCGCCGTAAATGGCGGCCAATGCGACGCGGGGGGCAGTGTCACCTTCTACCAATGTCCCGCCCGACCAAAAACTGCGGATTATTCCCAGGCGTGAGCCGCTGCATCGATCCCAATGCGGGTGGCTGTTCTCTCTCTCATGCCGCTTCCGCCGCTTCACCCTTGTTAATGGCGGTTTTGGGATTGCCCGTGGCGGTCTTGGTCGGCATCCGTAAAAAGTACAAATAAGGCGCTTAGGAAGGATGTGAGCAACCTTCCTAAAAAAGAGCCGATACTTAAGATTGGGAAGAAGACGTTTTCCCAAGGAGTGTCACATGGTGCGTTCGAAATTATTCTTAAGTTTATTGGTATTGGGTTCTTTGGTCGCTTCGATCCCCGCCTTCGCCTTGGTGGACAACACTAAGTGCACGGTGAAAGATCAGGAAGACACGCCGGGAAATCCCTCCAACTATTCGATACGCGGCCGCATCGAGCTGGGCTTCAACCGCACCACCAACCGCGCTTGCACCGAACTCATCACCTTCGAGCCGAGCAATACCTTCAATATTAAGCTTAAAGATACCCTCCCGCTGACCAATGAAAGCGACGGGGACAGCGACGATCAAACGGACCATAACGACGACTATAATCTCGTGATCGACGGTTCCATGGCGAACGTCACCATCGACGCTACGGATCTTGACCCGGAAAAATGCGCCATCGACTTAAAGAACAGTAAGTCGCTTTGGAAAGGGATGACGGTTAAGGTCCATAAGGCGGAGAAAGCCTTTTGCGACCACGGCAACAATAACGATTTTAAGGGAGTGAATATCGTTGCGGACGCCCCCCCGCAAGAGACCGATTCGGACCACGACGGCGTGCCCAACGATTCGGATAACTGCCCGAACGTTTCCAACGGCCCCGACACTCCCGGTATCAAGAAAGAAGATATTCAGAAAGATACGGACAAGGACGGTGTGGGAGACGTCTGCGACAACTGCCCCGATGTATCGAACGCCGATCAACTGGATCACAATAACAACCATGTGGGCGATGCTTGCGAGCCCCCCCCTTGCGACGACAAGGACGGCGATGGGGTTTGTGATGACGAAGACAATTGCCCGGGGATTTCCAACGGACCAAAAACCCCGGGCATCAAGAAGGAAGATATTCAGAAAGATACGGACAAGGACGGCGTAGGAGATGCTTGCGACAATTGTCCCAACGATAAGAATGCCGACCAAAAAGATTCGGATCAAGATGGTGTGGGCGACGTTTGCCAGCATCCGTCCGGTGAAGACACGGACGGTGACGGAATTCCCGATGATGGCAACGGCTCCGGCGTGGCGGGAGACCATCCCTGCACCGGCGGCAATACGATGAATTGCGACGACAACTGCCCCGGCGTCCCGAATCCCGACCAGAAGGATTCGGATCATGACGGCGTGGGCGACGCCTGCGACAGCCATACGGACATCGACAGCGACGGCGACGGCATATTAGACGTAGCAGATGCTTGCCCCCATGACGCGGGTCCGTCCAACTCCGACCCGAGCAAGAATGGTTGCCCGGCCGACAGTGACGGCGACGGGGTGCCGGACGCGCAAGACCATTGCCCGACTCAAGCGGGAACGGCCGATTCGGATCCGAACAAGAACGGTTGCCCGGCGGATAGTGACGGCGATGGAGTGCCGGATAGCGAAGATCAGTGTCCCGGCCAATCCGGTCCAACGTCCAATCACGGTTGTCCCGGTTCAACCGGCGGCAACGGCAACGGCAATAACAACCCCCCGAGCGACGAAGAATGCGGCTTGGTCTTCAAGCACAAAGGGCCTTGTATCTCGGGCGGCGGTTGTTCTTTGGTCGAAAACGCGGAAACCCGTTCAGCCATGATGCAAGTGGCTTGGATGCTCTCGGCGCTCTTGTTGCCGGGGGTTTTGAGGTTTCGCCGCAAATAAATGGATTTTCGAAAGTCAGTTATTTTAGGGGTATGGGAACGCTTTAAATTCGAGGAGAAGTTATGAAGCCTTTCAAAAAGCTGTTATTAGGGGTTTTATCCTTGGGCGTAATGGGCTTTTGCCTGCCGGCTTGGGCCACGGTCGACAACACGAAATGCACGGTGAAAGACCAGGAGGACACGCCGGGAAACCCTTCCAACTATTCTCTCCGCGGGCGCCTCGAAAACGGCTATAACTTGAGCAGTAACCGTGCTTGCACGGAGCTTATCCGCTTCGAACCGGGAGCCAGTTTTAATATTCAAATAAACGGCACCCTCACCGTCAATCGGGAAAACGACGGTGATTTCGACGGAGACGGCAACAACCTCATCATCGCCAAGGGAGACGCCGGTCAGGTGATCATCGACGGGCACAGCCTTTCCCCCGATGCCTGCGTGCTTGATCTGGTCAATCCCGGGAAAATTTTGATTCAAGGCATCGAAATCCACGCCAAGAAATTGGAAAAAGCCATTTGCCATAAAGACAATTTAAAACCCGGCAGTACCGTGATCATCGTGGCCGATGACGACAAAGACCACGACGGCATCTCCGATGATCAGGACAATTGTCCTGATACCCCCAATCCCGATCAAAGCGATGTGTGCCATCACAATCCTCCCCAGCCGACTTGCGGGGACGGAACGGTGCAAACGGGTGAAGATTGCGAGGCCGGCCCTTGTTGCGATTCCACCTGTCACTGGAAGGCGGAAAACACCACTTGCGACGACGGGGATTCGACCACGACGAATACCCAGTGCAACGCGGAACATCAATGCGTGGCCGCGCCCCATTGCGGCGATCACCATGTGGATTCCGGCGAAGATTGCGATGGCGAAGCGTGCTGCGACGACACCTGTCATTGGAAGGCCGAAAACGCCACTTGCGACGACGGAAGCGCGACCACCACCGGCGACAAATGCGACGCGTCCCATACCTGCGCGGGCACTCCCATCCCTACCGTTTGCGGTAACGGGATGAAGGAAGGTACCGAAGGTTGCGACGACGGCAATACGACGGCGGGCGACGGTTGTTCGGCCACCTGCACCGTGGAGCCCGGATTCACCTGCGACAGCGCCACGCCCAACCACTGTACGCCCACGGCCGCCACTTGCGGCAACGGAACGAAAGAAGGCAGCGAGGGTTGCGACGACGGCAACACGACGGCGGGCGACGGTTGTTCGGCCACCTGCACCGTGGAGTCCGGATTCACCTGCGACAGCGCCACGCCCAATCATTGCACGGCCACCACTGGAACAAATCCGGGAGGAAACACCAATCCTCCTACTGGAGGAAACGGCTCCTCGGGTTCGGATGCCGGCGACAGCACCACCATCAGCTTCGGCGACGGTGGCGGCACGGGGGGATGCAGCCTGGCTTCCACGGGAAGCGGATCGATCTCATCTCTAGCCTGGTTCGTGGCGATCCTGATCCCCAACGCCTGGGCGCGTCGGTCGAGAAAAAAGTCATAGGATTCTGAAAACGTTTTGACTCATAACTCCTCCCTTTGCAAAGGGCCTGTGGCTTAAAAACCATGGGCCCTTTGTGTTTTTTATCTCCCCACGCAACTCTGCCCGCCCCCGTTTTCGATAAATAAAGCAGGGGACACACGACAAGGCCATTTGGAAGCGCCCGCTAGGAGGATCTGGCGGGCGCTTTTTTTTCCAGAGATAGCGAACCACTTTACTTCCTTGATTTTCATTCTCGTCGGTGGCTTAAGACTCTAGGAATGGACGGAAAAATCTACACCGTTTCCGAGCTCACCTCCGACATCCGAAGTCTTTTGGAAGAACGTTTCGGTTTCGTTTGGCTCACCGGCGAGATTTCCAACTTCAAGGCCCATTCCTCAGGCCATTTTTATTTCTCCCTCAAGGATGCGGGCAGCCAGATTCCGGCCGTCATGTTTCGGGGGGCCAACCGTTTCCTCAAATTCCAGATGGAAGATGGCCTCGAAGTGGTGGTGAACGGTCGCCTCACCGTTTATGAGCCCAGGGGAAGCTACCAAATCGTTGTGGAGTATCTGGAGCCCAAAGGGTGGGGCGCCCTTCAGTTGGCCTTCGAGCAGCTCAAGAAAAAGCTCGAGGCCGAGGGGCTTTTCGATCCTTCCCGCAAAAAAAACCTGCCTCTTATTCCTAAAAAAATCGGCATCGTTACCTCTCCCACCGGGGCGGCCATCCGCGATTTACTGCATGTGCTGAAGCGCCGTTATCCTAACGTGGAAGTGTTGCTGAACCCCGTGAACGTTCAGGGGGCGGAAGCGGCCCCCGAGATCGCCCGGGCCATCGACGAGTTGAACGGTTTTGACGACGTCGATTTAATGATCGTAGGCCGGGGAGGAGGTTCGTTGGAAGATCTCTGGGCCTTCAATACGGAAGAGGTGGCCCGGGCGATTGCCCGTTCGAGGATTCCCATTATTTCCGCCGTCGGACATGAGATCGACACCACCATCGCCGATTTCGCGGCGGACCTTCGCGCCCCCACCCCTTCGGCCGCCGCCGAGTTGGCCGTGCGGGTGAAAAGGGAGATGGAAAGGGGGGTGGAGCTTTTGAAAGATCGCCTTTTGGAACTCGTCCAATTCAAGATCGAAGAGCTCAAAGAGAAGCTCCTTTTTTTCAAAAGCCACTTAAAGCATCCGCGCAAGCGCCTGGACGAATTGCTCCAACGGGTCGACGATTTGAGCGACCGTCTCCGGCTGGGTCTTATCAACCGCCTGGCGCGCTTGAAAGGCGATCTCGCAATGCTTCAAAAGACCTTGGGGGCCCTCTCCCCCTTGGCCGTGTTGGAGCGGGGCTATTCGATTACATATCGAAAGGCGGCGGAAGGGGGGCAGGAACGCCTCATTCCCTTAAAAGATGCCGCCGCGGTGGCCCTACAAGAGGAGTTGGAGATTTGGCTCGCCCGGGGCAAATTGGGGGCCTTGGTTACGAAGAGGATTGACCGATAAGGCGACAAAATTGTAATCGAAGGGGAATGGCCGACAAAAAGCTCAAGTTTGAGGGTGCCCTCCAAAAACTCGAAGAAATCGTGAAGAAATTGGAGGAGGGCGATTTGCCCCTCGATCAATCCCTCAAGGTATTCGAAGAGGGCATGGGGCTCGCCCAGTTTTGCGAAAAGAGCTTGAATGAAGCGGAAGGCAAAGTCGAAAAGTTGATGACCGATACTCGAGGGGAGCGGAAACGGGTTCCTTTCGAAGAAGAATAGGTTTTTAAAGAATGTCCCTAAACTTGAAAAATTACCTGGAAGAACGCCGTCAGTGGGTGGAACAAGGCTTGGAGAAGTACCTCCCCGGCGAGCGGGAATGGCCCGCCAAACTCCATGAAGCCATGCTCTACAGCATTCGCGCCGGGGGAAAGCGCCTGCGCCCCATCCTGACCTTGGCTGCCTGCGAGGCCGTGGGCGCGCCCATCGAAAGGGTGATGCCGGTGGCGGTGGCCATCGAAATGATCCACACCTATTCTCTCATCCACGACGACCTTCCGGCCATGGACGACGATGAGTTGAGGCGCGGAAAGCCCACTAACCACAAGGTGTTCGGTGAGGCGATGGCGATCTTGGCGGGCGATGCGTTGCTCACCGAGGCGTTCCGTTTGATGGCCCGACATCGGCACCCCGAGGTGGATCCGCGGGTGCTCATCGAAGTGATCGAGCAGATTGCCGACGCTTCCGGATCCAAGGGAATGGCGGGAGGACAAGTCGTCGACTTGGAGAGCGAAAAGAAGGCGATCACCCTTTCCGAATTGGAAAAACTGCACCGCCACAAGACGGGACGTCTCATCCGAGTTTCCGTGGAGGCGGGGGCCCGGCTGGGAGGTGCGACTTCAGCCCAGGTGGAGGCCTTAGGGCTTTATGGCGAGAAGATCGGCCTTGCCTTCCAAATCGCCGACGACGTGCTCGACATCGAAGGGGGCGAGGAAATCGGCAAGGATATCGGTTCGGACCTGGCGAAAGACAAGTCGACGTATCCCCGTTTGCTCGGGATCGAAACCTCTAAAAAACTCGCCCAAACCCTCATCGAAGAAGCCGTTCGGTTGTTGAGCGGCTTTGACGACAAGGCCGAACCCCTCCGCGAAATCGCCCGTTACGTCGTCAACCGGAAATCTTAAAGAACATGTCGTTTCAGCAACACATCTTTTCCTTTTCCTCTTCCAAGCCCCTTCAGATTTTGGAGATCACCGGCGTGTTGAGAGAATTCGTCGAGTCCTCGGGCGTTGAGCGAGGTCTTTTGAGCGTGGCGAGCCCCCACACTACGGTGGCGGTGATGATCAACGAGCGTTGCGAGAAGTTGCAGGAAGACATGATCGATTTCTTGGGGAGTTGGATTCCTGCTCAAGGAGATTACCGTCACAATCGGGTCGCTGTAGACGGCAGGCCCAATGCCCACAGCCATTTGCTTTCGATGGCCATGCCCAGCCAAGTCTCCATCGTGGTTTCCGGGGGTAAATTGGATTTGGGGCAATGGCAGTCCGTTTTTGCCGTGGAGTTGGACGGGCCTCGGCCCGAGCGGAAGATCCGGTTGACTTTGATAGGAGTTTAATTTTCCCTTTTATGCTTTCCTTCCAAGACATCGCCGGTTTTTTTTCGTCCCCGGGCGAGTTGGAGCTAGAAGACTACGCCCTCCTTCGCTATACCTTTGAAACTCCCATCGACCCGAAGGAGGCCGCCGCTTATCTCTGCTGCGAACAAAGCACGGCCCAGTGGAAACGGCCGGGAGTGAGCGAAGATTTTCGTCCTTTGCATGGGGCGAAGGTTCTCGAGATCGCCGAGTCGAAAGATGCCTCGTTGCCGCCCCCTCAGGCGGGAAAACGTTATGACGTCCTCATCGCCCATCCCCATCGAAATTTCGGCCCCCGCATTCCCAATTTTCTCTCCGCGGCGGCGGGAGAGGGGCCCTTTTATTGCCCGAATATTTCGACCATCAAATGGATCGATTTTGAATTCCCCTTAAGCTTTTGAAGTAATCTCGAAGGCCCCCACCCGGTTTGAAGGGCCTGGTGGAACGATTGAAGGCCGAGCGACCGTCCCCTTTTCATCGGTGTCGTGAAACCCAACATCGGGCTGCCTCCCCAAGAGTTCGCCGAAATTGCCTATCAAAGCTGGATTGGGGGCCTGGATATCGCCAAGGACGACGAAATGCTGGGCGATATGGAATGGTCGCCCCTCGAGCGCCGAGCCCATTTCACGGGAGAGGCCCGCCGGAAGGCCGAAAAAGAGACCGGTGAGCCCAAGATTTACTTGGCCAGCATCACGGATGAAGTGGACAAGATGGCCGAACTCCAAGAAATCGCCGTCCGCGAAGGGGCCAACGCGGTAATGGTAAATGGCATTTTAACCGGTATCAGTGCCGTCCGCGCTTTGCGAAAGAAGGCACCCGTGCCCCTCATGAGCCATTTTACCGGCATGGCCTGCTCTTCCCGCCCTCCCACTTTCGGGATCAGTTCTCTCGTTTATACGAAGCTCCAGCGTTTGGCCGGGGCCGATATCATCGGACTCGCCGGTTTCGGGGCGCGGATGAAGTGTTCGGATGAAGAGGTGAAGGCGAACGTGAAGGCTTGCCTTCAACCTTGGGGCTCCATTGCCCCCGTTCTTCCCGTCCCCGGCGGCAGTGACTGGGCCGGAACCTTGCCCAAAGTTTATGAAAAGGTCGGCACCCCTGACTTCGGTTTCATCTCCGGGCGTGGCATTTTCGGCCATCCCCAGGGGCCCAAGGCAGGCGCCCAAAGCTTACATCAGGCTTGGGAAGCCATCCAAAAAAAGGTTTCCTTAGAGGACTACGCCCGGGACCATGAAGCCTTGAAAGAGGCGCTCATCGCTTTTCAATGACCTCTCGAAAAATCCGCATCGATAAAATCTTGATGGACCGGGGCTTGGCTCCCTCCCGGGAGAAGGCCCAGGCCTTGATTTTGGCGGGAGTCGTGTTCGCCGGTTCCCGGCGGGTCGAAAAGCCTTCCGAGACCTATCTTCCCGACGCGGAAGTGGAGGTGAAAGGCGAGGACCACCCCTTCGTGTCGCGGGGAGGCGTCAAATTGGCCGGGGCTTTGGACCATTTCCCTATCGCCGTGCAAGGCAAAATCTGCCTCGATGTGGGGGCCTCTACGGGCGGCTTCACGGATTGCCTCCTCCAACGGGGGGCGAAGAAGGTATACGCGGTCGACGTTGGGTATGGCCAATTCCATTGGAAGCTGCGCCAAGACCCCCGGGTGGTTCTTAAGGAAAGAAGTAATTTCCGCTACTTGGAGAAGGAAGCGATTCCTGAACCGGTGGATCTGGCGGTGATCGACGTTTCCTTTATTTCGCTCGCGAAGATCCTTCCCCCCCTCTTGGCGTTCCTCCCAGAAGGAGCGCAGGTTTTAGCGATGGTCAAACCCCAGTTCGAACTTTCTCCCCAAGAGGTGAAAAAAGGGGTCGTTCGGTCGGAAGAACTCCAACAAAAAGCGGTGACGGCCATCGAATCGGAGGCGAAAGCCCTAGGTTTTCGGGTCTTCGGTTCGGTCAAGTCGTCGATTTTGGGGCCTAAGGGAAACCAGGAGTATTTTTTGTGGCTCGAAAGCGGAAGGGCCGCCTCTTTATTCTCGTCAAAAACGCGCCCTTCATAGATTGGAGGGTCCTTCCAGAAAACCGCAAAAAATTTTCTCTTTGCCCCTTTTGGAGCGGAATCAGGCTGTGTTAAGATGAAATTAAAGGAAAGACTCATGAAACGCCTCGACAGCCTGGCTGCTTTGACAATTCTGGCCCTTCTGGGAAGTGGTTGTGCCAGCAGCGTGGCCAGCGGCGGCCATAAAGCCCGTTTAGCCTTCGAAAACGACCGTTTTGTCGACGTTCACCAGGCCCATTCCCCCTCCAAAAAGACAAGCGACGCTAATTCTTATTATTTTTACGTCGTCTCCAAGCTTGACCATTACGAAGGGGACATCGAAGACGCCCTCACCAATTTGGGAAAGGCGATCGAACTCAACCAAAAATCCTCTTTTTTGGAACAAGAAAGGGCCCGCCAAAACGTGGAGGCGAATCGCATCGACGAGGCCCTCGCTTCCTTGAAGAAATCTCTCTCCCTCGATCCGAAAAACGAAGAAGCTCATCTGCTGATGGGGAAGCTCTATTCGGCCCGAAAACAAAACAAGGAAGCCATCGACGAATATAATGAAGCCCTGCGCCTCGACCCTTCCGACGAAGAGGCTTACGCTTCGCTCGCCCGGGAATACATCCTGCAAAAGGATTTCGACCGTTCTCTTGCCGTCATCCAGCGTTTGAAGAAGGCGGTCCCCGATTCGGTCACCGCCTCTTACTATCTGGGTACCATTTACTCTTCCTTCAAGAAAGATTACCCAAAGGCGGTTTCGGCCTTTAAGGAGATCCTTCAAGACAATCCGGACGAAGTAAGGGCGATGCAAGCCTTGGGTCAGCTTTATTTAGAGAAAAACCAGCTTAGGGAAGCCCTTCAAGTTTACAGTAATTTAGACAAGGCGATGCCGGACGATATTGCCACTCAACTGCGTTTGGGGCTCATCCAATACGAGTTGAAGAATTACGAGGCGGCCACCGAGAGCTTTCAAAAAATCTTGGAAGCCAATCCCAATTCGGACCGGGTTCAATATTATCTGGGTGTGGTTTATCAGACGCAGAAGAAGGAGTCGCCGGCGCTTGCCGCCTACGCCCAGGTGCCCCCCGACTCCAGCTATTTCAAAGACGCCACCTTGCGCAGCGCCCTTATATATCAAGATCAAACCCGTCCCCAAGAGGCGATCGATTTGCTTCAGAAGGCCATCGAGAAGAAGTCGGAGGTGCCCGAATTTTACGACGTGTTGGCCACTCTTTATTCTTCCCAACGCAATTACGACGGGGCCATGAAGGTGTTGAACGAGGGCATTAAGAAATTCCCCAAAGACGACCGTCTCTATTTCACGCTCGGAATTCTCTACGACAAGAAAGGGGATTTCGAGGCGAGCATCCGCCAAATGAAGACGGCCCTCTCGATCAACCCCAAAAACGCGGCGGCCCTCAATTACATCGGTTACTCTTACGCGGAAAAGGGGATCCACCTCGAAGAAGCCTTCCAGTTGATTTCGGAAGCGGCGGGTTTAAGGCCCAAGGACGGTTTCATTCTCGACAGCTTGGGGTGGATCTATTTCAAGCGAGGCGATTTGCCCAAGGCTCTTCACTATCTCTTGAAAGCGGAGGAGTTAGTTCCCCAAGAACCTGCGGTTTTAGAGCATTTGGGAGACGTTTATGCCCGTCGGGGCAGCGTCAAGAAGGCGGAAGACTATTATCGCCGGGCCAAAGAACTCCTCGAGGGCCGTTTGAAGAAGGATGCGGAGGAAAACGAAAATTTAGTCCGCG
The DNA here is from genome assembly GCA_046346885.1 of bacterium. Taxonomy (GTDB): domain Bacteria; phylum UBA10199; class UBA10199; order JADFYH01; family JADFYH01; genus JAXMHI01. The sequence goes on from JAXMHI010000001.1 coordinate 219,970, forward strand.
TCAAAGAGAAGCTTCAAGGCCGCTTCGGCCTTAAATAAAACTCACATCGGAATCCTCACTTGAACTTTTCTTTTCTTACCACTTGCCGTTGGTACTCCTTCCTCTTGACCCTCTTGGGGGTCGTTTTTTTGCTCGCGTCCTGCGGCCCGAAGATCCCGCCCAAGGTGGCCTTACCGGTTTCCCCCGAAGAATCCCGAAGGGTTCTTAAAAACGTGATCGACTACGTCCATTCCACCGAGACGCTCGTGTCCGCCAGGGGCTATGCCAAGGTGCGTTTGAAGGCGGGACGCTTGAAAGGCCGCTTCGACGAGGCCATCGTGGTGGATTGGGGGAACGACTACTCCCGTCCGGGCCGATTTCGTTTCGAGGCTTTGGACGATTTTGGGAATACGCGTTATCTCCTGCTGTCCGACGGCGTCGATTTTTCCTGGGAAGACCGGGTGAGGAGGGAATACGCCTCCCAACCTTTTCAGGTGGGGAATTTGAAAAAATTCATGCCTTTGCCTCCCCCCGAGGGGGAACTCTCCCGAGAAGACGCCTGGGTGAAGGAAACGCTGCGGTTTTTGACGGGGGTTCCCCGCCTGTTTCGGTATTTGGAGGCAACGCTTCCGGGGCAAGAGCGGCAGATCGAGAAAATCGGGGAGGGGCGTTACCGAATCGGGGGGGCGAAGGGCGGAAACCAGGGCGATTCAAAGGTTCCGGAAATCATTTGGGACGAGGGGGAACATGCGATTGTATCCTTGGCTCTCAAGGACGAAGGTGGTAAGTTGAGCTTCCGGTACGAGGCGGAAGGTTTTTCCGCCCCTAAAAAGTCGTTAGGGGGGATGTCTGGGGAAAAATCGCTTTTGATTCCCTCTCGCGTTTATTTAAAAGATTACAAGACGCAAAACGAGATCGAGATCCATTATCGAGACTTGGAGGTGGCGAATCAGTCCGTCACTTCGCCCGAGCTGTTTTATTTAAGCCCGCTTTCGAATGAGAAAAAGTTGGACGAACCGAATTAAAGCCCTTTCCTCTTCCCGTATTCGCGGTACCCTCGCTCTCGTCCTGACGGTTTTGCTTCTTCCCCTTTCCGCTTGCAACGTCCGTGTTCCTAAAAACGACGAATGGCTGATCTGGAACTTGGGCGCCGAGCCCGACACCTTGAACCATATCACCGCCTCCGACGCCTACGAATCGCGCATCAACGGCTTCATCTACGATAGCTTGATCGATCGCGACAACGAGACCCTCGAATTCACCCCGAAGCTTGCCACCTCTTGGGAAATCTCCGACGACAAGCTCACCTTCACCTTTCACCTGCGCGAGGGTGTGAAGTGGCATGACGGCTTCCCGTTCACGGCCGACGACGTAATTTATTCCTATGAGCGCATCCAAGACCCCAAGGTGGACGCCCCCCATTTGAGGGTTTATTACAAAGACATCAAAAAGGTGGAGAAGCTAGACGAGAAAACCGTTCGCTTCACCTATGCACGCCCTTACTTTAAGGCGCTTGAGTTTTGCGGGGGCATCCCCATCGTGGCTAAGCACATCTTTGACGACGGCAAAGATTTCAATACCAACCCCGCCGGACGCCATCCGGTCGGTACGGGGCCCTACAAGTTCGTCCGCTGGGATACGAGCAAGAAGATCGTGCTCGAGCGCAACGAAGAGTATTGGGACAAGAAGAAATTTCCCGAGATCAAAGGCATCTTGTTTAAGATCATCGGCGACGACTCGGTGGCCTTGCAGGAACTTAAGAAAGGGGAGCTCGATTTCGCGTCGATGCGCCCCATTCAATGGATGCGCCAGACCGATTCAGAAAAATTCAAGAGAGACTTCATACGTCATGAGTATTACACTCCCAGCTACCGTTTCATCGGGTGGAACTTGAAGCGGCCGTATTTTCAAGACAAGAACGTGCGCAAGGCGCTGACGATGCTCATCAACCGCCAGGCGATCGTGCAGAAGCTCGAGTTCGGCTTGGCCCAGGTGATCAGCGGGCCTTTCTTTTTCAAGGCCTACGAATACGACCAGAAGGTGCGGCCTCTTCCCTACGATCCGGAGACGGCGAAAAAATTGCTCGATGAGGCGGGATGGGTGGACCACGACGGGGACGGCATCCGGGATAAAGACGGCGTTCCCTTCCACTTCACCTTTCTCATTCCCTCGGGGGCGCGGTTCTATGAACGCTTGGCCACCATCATGAAGGAAGATTTTTCGAAGGCGGGCATCGAGGTCGACATCCAAAACTTGGAGTGGGCCGCCTTCATCGGCAAGGTGAACAGCCGCAACTTCGACGCCACCTCGCTGGGTTGGTCCTTCGGCTTCGACGAGGATCCCTACCAAGTGTGGCATTCGTCGCAGGCCAAGGAAGGATCCAATTTCGTCGGTTTCCAAAACGAGGAGGCGGACAAGATCATGGAGCAGGCGAGGGTGACCTTCGACAAAGAAGAGAGGACGAAGCTTTACCACCGTTTCCATGAGATCGTGGCCGACGAGCAGCCTTATACCTTCCTTTACACGGGCGAGGCGTTGGTTGCGCGGGCGGTGCGTTTTAAGAACGTAAAGGTGTATCGCGGCGGGTTAGACGTACTGGAGTGGAAGCTCTCAGAATGACCACTTATCTCATCAAAAGAATTTTTCTCATCATCCCCACTTTTTTGGGGATCACTTTGATCACGTTCTTCATGATCAAGCTGACGCCCGGCAGCCCCATTTCCACCAAGATCCAGGCCACCGAGGGGGTGAAGGCCCAGGCGGTTTCGAAGGAGATCATCGACCAGATGAAGAAGCTCTACGGTCTGGATACGCCCGTGGCCGGTTGGTACGAGCATTTCATTCATACGGTTAATTACAAGGTTTTCGGCATTACCGACCCGGAAGAGCGCAATTGGTTTCGAAAGACCGCTGAGTGGGTGGGGGAGAATTGGATTCAATACACTCGATGGTTGAAGCGCATCTGCCTTCTCGATTTTGGGGAAAGCTTTAAGGATCACCGTCCCGTGATCCAGAAAATTAAAGAAGCCTTGCCCATCACGCTTACCTTGAACTTGATCGAGCTTTTCATCGTCTACTTCATCTCGATCCCCTTGGGCGTCTTCTCCGCCCTGCGACGCGATTCGCTCCTCGACCGTGGGGTGGTGCTTACCTTGTTCATCCTTTATTCCCTTCCCACTTTCTGGGTGGCGACTTTGCTCATCATGGTGTTCGCCAGCGGGGATTATTTCAATTGGTTTCCCATCGTGGGTTTGGTTTCCGACGGTGCGGAAAGCCTGCCTTGGTATCAATGGATCGGCAACGTGGCATGGCACTTGGTGCTTCCCGTGGTTTGCATGGTGTACGGCAGCTTCGCCTTTCTCTCCCGTTTTTCCCGCGCCAACATGCTCGAAGTGATCCACCAAGATTACGTCCGAACGGCGAGGGCGAAAGGGCTTTCCGAGCGGAAGGTCATTTGGAAGCACGCCTTCCGCAATTCCTTAATTCCCCAAATCACGCTCATGGGAACCTTGTTGCCCGGCCTCATGGGGGGCAGCGTCATCATCGAGCAAATATTTTCCATCCCGGGCATGGGGAAGTTGGGTTTTGAATCCGTATTGGCGCGCGACTACCCCACAGTGATGGCCATCGCCGCGATCGAGGCGATGCTGACGTTGATTTCTTTATTGTTGTCGGATCTGGCCTACGTTTGGGTCGATCCGAGGATTAGCTTCGAGAAGGCTTCCTGATGGAAATGAAGGTCGAAAAAAAACGAGAGGCTCCTCCCAACTCCTTCGGGGCGCAGGTGTGGCGGCAATTCTCCCGAAGCACGCTTAACAAGCTGGGTTTAGCCCTTATTTTGGCGACTTTCTTCGTGGCCATTTTCGCCCCTTTTCTCGCCAGCAACGTCCCCCTCTACTTAAAAGTGGAAGACCGGGTGTATTTCCCCATCCTCCGCGAGGTCTTTCCCACGAAGTATTGGGTGCACTACCCCGACCTTCCCCAAGAGAATTGGGAGAAATCGCCCTTGCTCAAGAAGGAAGACACGGTCGCCCTTTGGGCGCCCATTCCGTATTCGCCGACTCAATATGACTTAAACGCCATCCTCATGCCGCCCTCCTCCGATCATTGGTTAGGCACGGATGAGCAAGGCCGCGACGTGGCCAGCCGCCTTATCTATGGTTCGCGGGTTTCCCTCACCGTGGGTTTCTTTGCGGTGGCGATCTACGTGCTCATCGGTATTTTTTTCGGAGCTTGTGCGGGATATTTCGGGGGAGTGACGGATATCGTGATTAGCCGCTTGATCGAAATCATGATTTGCTTTCCCACGTTCTTTCTTATCTTGGCGGTCTTGGCCTTCGTGGGGCCCGGCATCCGCAATATCATTCTCGTCATCGGGTTTACGGGCTGGACGGGCGTCGCACGGCTGGTGCGTGGGGAGTTCTTGAAACTCCGCCAAAGCGATTACGTCACCTCGGCCAAGGCCCAAGGGGCCCGTTGGTACCGCATCGTCTTCCGCCACATCCTGCCCAACGCCCTCACCCCCGTGATCGTTTCCATCAGTTTCGGTATCGCGAGTGCGATTTTATACGAATCGTCTCTTTCCTTTCTGGGCTTCGGCGTACAGCCGCCCACGCCCAGTTGGGGGGACATTCTTTCGCAGTCCCACGACTTCATCGATATCGCGTGGTGGTTGACGGTGTTTCCTGGCGTGGCGATCTTTCTTACCCTCACTTCCTATAATCTGGTGGGGGAGGGGCTTCGCGACGCGATTGATCCGAGGTTGAAGAATTGACATGAAAATCCTCGAAGTCGAAAACTTGGTCACCGAATTCCAGCTCACCTCCGGAACGATCCGCGCGGCGGACGAGGTGAGCTTTTCCCTCGAGAAGGGCAGCGTGCTCGGCATTGTGGGAGAATCCGGTTCGGGCAAAACCGTGACCGCCCTTTCGCTGCTGCGTCTGATCGATGCGCCCGGAAAAATCGCCGACGGGAGGATTTTGTATTGGGACAACGCCCCCGAAACGGTTCCTTCCCTCCCGTTCATGGTTTCCCCGGAAGGGGGTGCTTCTTTAGAAATCGAGAAAAAGGAAAAGGAAGACTCTTCTCAAAAGAAAAAATTCCCGTGGGAAATGCCGGATGCGGAAAAAGAGGGTTGGGCGAAGGACTTGCTGAAACTTTCCCCTTCCGAAATGCTGAACGTGCGCGGCGACAAGATCGCGATGATCTTTCAAGAGCCCATGACGAGCTTGAATCCTCTCTTTACGGTAGGCGACCAAATCATGGAAGGCATTCTCGCCCACCGGTTTGTCTCCCGGGGGGAGGCCCGCGAGCGGGCGATGGATTTGCTGGGGCAAGTGGGGATTTCCGATGCCCATCGCCGCTTGAACGACTACCCCCACCAGATGTCCGGCGGCATGCGGCAGCGGGTGATGATCGCCATGGCGCTCGCCTGCGAGCCGGAGATCTTGATCGCCGATGAACCGACGACGGCCTTGGACGTCACCATTCAAGCGCAAATTTTGGAGCTCATCCAAAAGATCATCGAAGAGAAGAAGATGACGATGATTCTCATCACGCACGACTTAGGAGTCGTCGCGGAGACTTGCGACAAGGTGCTCGTCATGTATGCGGGGAAGGTGGTGGAAGAGGCCCCCGTCGACGTTCTTTTCCGGCGGCCCAAGCATCCCTACACGATCGGTCTTTTGGAATCAATTCCGAGTTTGGGTAAAAAGCAAAGCGGGCCCTTGAAAATGATACCGGGTACCGTTCCCGACCTGCTTCGTTTGCCGCGGGGTTGTCGCTTTGTGGACCGCTGTCCGCGCGCTTCCCGAGCCTGCGGCGAGAAGCTGCCGAAGTTGCGCTTTAAGGGACAAGGGCAGTGGGCGAGGTGCATTAATACGTAGTTCTATCGATTCCCTTCCTTTTACAAAGGGGAGGAGGAAGAGGAAATGCCGTTACTCGAAGTAAAAAATTTAGTGAAGCGATTCCCCATCAAGGGCGGCTTGTTCGGCCGGGTGCAGGGTTACGTGCATGCGGTGAGCGGGGTAAGCCTCGCCATCGAAGAGGGGCAAACGCTGGGCTTAGTCGGAGAGTCCGGCTCGGGAAAGACCACTTTGGGGCGCACGATCCTTCAACTTCTTAAGCCCGATGACGGGGAAGTGATTTTTGACGGACAAAACCTCTCGAAACTCTCCGCTTCTCGTTTGAGAAAACTGCGGCGGCAGTTCCAAATTATTTTTCAAGATCCTTATTCTTCGCTCAACCCCCGTATGACCATCGAAGACGTTCTCTCGGAAGGAATGGTCATCTATCGCACCGGCGGCAAGGGAGCCCGCAGAAAAAGGGTTTTGGAATTGCTGGAGATCGTCGGGTTGCCTTCGGACGCGGCCGGCAAGTACCCCCATGAGTTTTCCGGCGGTCAGCGCCAGCGCATCGGTATCGCCCGGGCCTTAAGCTTACTTCCCAAACTGATGATCTGCGACGAGCCGGTTTCCGCCTTGGACGTGTCGATCCAGGCCCAGATCATCAACTTGCTCATCGATTTAAAGAAAGAGTTCGGCCTTACTTACCTTTTTATTTCCCATGACTTGAAGGTGGTTCATCAGATTAGCGACCGGATCGTCGTGATGTATTTGGGCAAGATCATGGAAGATTTGCCGGCGGAGGCCCTGTTCATCAGTCGGCATCCCTATACCCAAGCCTTGCTCGCGGCCATTCCCCGGCCTGACCCGCGCGTTAAAGGGCCCCGCAAGGTGTTGCAGGGGGAAATTCCCTCACCGATCCATCCCCCTTCCGGTTGTGTCTTTCATACGCGCTGTCCCTTTGCGCAAGAGATTTGCAAACGGGAAGTGCCTGTGTTAAGGGAGCTGGCATCGGGTCACCAAGCGGCGTGTCATCTGGCGGAGGAGATTCCTAAGTTTGAGATGCCTTGAGAAAAGGCGAATCCTCCGAAATCATTCCTTCGAACTCTTCGGACCCTCAAGAACGTCTAAAATCTTTAAACGGAAATAGGAGCCCTATGAAAATCCTCCGATATTTTTTCATCCTGACGGCCGCATACCTCGCCGTGTTGCCGACGATGGGTTGTTTTACGACGAGCGACGCCCCGCCCAAAAATTCTTCTCAGGCGCGCCTGAACCTCCCCAATTGGGGCATCGTGATCGACGCCACTTACGATCGCAAGTTGGACGGTATCGTTCCCGGTTACAAGATCATGACGGTCGCCCTCACCAACCGTTCTACGGATCTCATCAAGCTCGACCCCAATAACGATCAATGGTTTATCGAGGATGCGTGGGGTAAAAAGCAGAAAGGCATCATTTCCCTGCGTATCAAGGATCCACAGACGTGGAATACCTTGCCTCCCAAGGTGAAAGACCTGGTGGAATACCCGGCCGGCGTGCAGATGGGGTTCACGCAAACCTTCGACCTCTTTTTTCCCGATCAGATGGATCTCGACCGTTTCCGCTCCATCAGCTTCTATTCGGCCGTCTTAAAACAGAATTTCGATGCCCTCTCTTCCGCTTCCCTAGAGCGTGCCGTACCGGCGGATGACACGGAAAACGCGAATGCGATGGAAAAATACCGGCCGGCCACCCCCGCTAAGAAGGCGAATGCCTCGAAAAAGTATAATGGGCGTTAAGTGAGATTTCAGTTCGTGGTTCGACAGGCTTTCCCCGTCCCTTTTTAAGGAGAGGTGAGACCTCCTGAGCCTGTCGAAGGATCAAGCCTTCTTCACCGCCGCCTGCCAAACTCCGATTTTCTTCTTCACTTCCGATTTCGGGAGTGTTGGGACGAATCGTTTGTCTTCCTGCCAGTGTTGGGTGATGACTTCCGTGCTTTCCCAAACCCCCGTGGCCAATCCCGCGAGGAAAGCGGCCCCCAGGGCGGTGGTTTCGATCATTTTTGGTCGAGAAAGCGGCACTCCCAAAATATCCGACTGAAATTGCATGAGCAGGTTGTTGGCCGAGGCGCCGCCGTCCACCTTCAAGATTTTCAGCTTCTTCCCCAAATCCTTGGTCATGGCTTGTAGGATGTCGTGCTGCAAGAAGGCGATGCCTTCTAAAGTGGCCCGGGCCAAGTGCGCTTGGGTGGTCGCGCGCGTCAAGCCGGAGATGAGGCCCCGCGCCTGCGCGTTCCAATAGGGCGCTCCCAAGCCCACGAGGGCCGGGACGAAGGTGACGCCGTGGCTGTCGGGAACCGACGCGGCCAGCGTCTCGATTTCGGAGGCCGAGGCGATCACTTTCAAACCGTCACGGAGCCACTGCACGGCGGCCCCGGCGATGAAGGCGGAGCCTTCCAGGGCGTAGTGGGTTTCTTTTCCGATTTTCCAAGCGACGGTGGTGAGCAGTTTGTTTTTCGAATGGACCGCTTTCTTGCCCGTATTCAGCAGGATGAACGAGCCCGTGCCGTAGGTGCATTTTGCCTCGCCGGCGCCGAAACAGGCCTGGCCGAAGAGGGCCGCTTGTTGGTCCCCCGCGATGCCCGCCACGGGAATGCCGTCGGGAAGGCCCGGCACCTGGTTCGTCATTCCGTAAATCTCCGAGGAGGAGGCGATCTTGGGCAGCAGGGCGTGGGGCACGTTTAAGATTTTGAGCAGTTCCGGATCCCATTCCAGGGTCTTCAGATTCATGAGCAAGGTGCGGGAGGCGTTGGAGGGATCGGTCACGTGGGCGGCGCCGCCGGTGAGTTTCCAAACGAGAAAGGTGTCGATGGTGCCGAAGGCGAGCTCTCCCTTTTTTGCCCGCTCATGGGCGTGGGGCACGTGGTCTAAAAGCCACTTCACCTTGGTGCCCGAAAAATAAGGGTCGAGCACGAGCCCCGTTTTTTGGCGAAATTTTTTCTCGAGCCCTTTCTTTTTCAATTTCTCGCATAAGGGTGCGGTGCGGCGGTCTTGCCACACGATGGCGTTGTGGATGGGGTTTCCAGTGGCCCTCTCCCAGACCACCGTCGTCTCCCGTTGGTTGGTGATGCCGATGCCCGCGATGCGGGAGACGTCGATGGGCCCTTCGCTCAAGGCCTCGAAGAGGGTTTTTAGCGTGCAGTTCCAGATTTCTTCGGGATTGTGCTCTACCCAGCCTTGCATGGGGTAATGTTGGGGAAATTCGTTGTTCTTCTTGGCGAGGATGTTCAATTCGCGGTCGAGCACGATGACGGTCGTGCCGGTGGTGCCTTGATCGATGGAGATGACGAGATCTTTCATGATGTTCCCCTCTTTTAGGTAAAAACGGGCGTTTCGATGATAAAACCGGTTTTTGCCATAAAGGAGGCAAGATCGTCCATTGCATTCCGGGGAGAGAAGGGCGGGGAAAAGCTTTAATCGTGCTTCTTAAAAAATTTCACGACGCGTTTGGCCACGATCTCTCGATCGTAATCCATCGTGATGATGTGGTTCGATCGTTTCAGCGTGAGCGTCTCTACTTTGTCCGATCCGATGCAGGCCTGGATGTAATCCAAATTACCGTAGGGTACGGTGGTGTCGTCTAGGGCGTGGGCGATGAAGGCCGGTTGATGAATGTGGCCCAACTCGCGTCTCACCTTTTTTTGGAGGTCGAGGAGGTTGGCCACCGAAACCACGGGAATTTTTTCGTAAGTCTGATGGCGACGCCTCTCCAGCGGGTCCTTAATGGAGACGATGTATTTGTTTTGATAGCGGTAGAAATGGCGAAGGGGAGTCTTCCAGATGAGGGGAAAGACGTATTTGATCAACCAACCGTCCAAGAAAAGGGGAGTGGCCAACAAGGCGATCGCCTTGATGCCTCGATGTTGGTGCGCCAAATGAAGGGCTAAAAGACCGCCCATGGAAAGGCCGACCACATAGACTTCCGGACAATGCTTCTTGAGCTTCAGATAAGCTTCTTCGGCGCTTCGGTACCAGTCGCTCCAATGGCTTTCCTCAAAATCTTTTACATGGGTTCCGTGGCCGGCCAAAACCGGGGCTAAAACGCTGAATTTCGCCTGGTTCAGCGAACGGGCCAAGAACCGGAAACATTCGGGGGTGGCGGAAAAGCCATGGAAGAGCAAGACCCCCTTGGGTCCTCCCGCCATTTCTATGGGATGGATCGGCTGGCTGATTTGGGGACGTGGTTTGGCCATGGAATGTCTTTATCATATGATAATTCGGGAGACACTTGAGAATGAATTATTTTGCTCCGTCCCAAGCAAGGCGCAAGCCCTCTAGATTGAAGCGGTTTATTTTTTGGTTTCCAGCTTTTTTTCGCCGAGGTTTCTTTCGGATTGTTGGAAAAAAAGAGGCGCTTCATTCGTCTCATGATGAATGAAGCGGAAGGGCGGTTAAGAACGCGGGATGTTTCGGAAAATTGATTGTTTTTTTCTTGGCTTTTCCAAGAAAAAAAAGGGGGTGGGTTTAATTATCCAAATGCCTTGACAGGGCCAAAAATTGCATGATAACGATGCGCGCCGTTTTGATTTTGAACAAGCGGGATTTGAGCGAAGTCCAAGGCGACTTCAAAGCGATTCCTCCCTCGCGCGCTAGGCCTACAATCTTACTTATCATTACGTTTTTTATAAGGTTCGAGCGAAGGAGGGGTGTGTTAAGCGAATCCGTTTCCGAAACAAGAATCGAAATCATTTATGAACCTGATACCCGATTATACTTTTTTCTTCCAACTTGCCCTCTTCTTGATCATCCTTTATGCGTTAAACGCGCTTCTCATCCAGCCGGCCCTTCGGGTATTGGATAAAAGGCGCGCCGCCACCGCCGGGACCCGCGAAGAGATCGCCTCCTTGAATTCTTTAAGCGAGAAAAGAATGAAGGAATACGAGGAGAAAATCGTCCAGGCCAAGCATCAAGGATCGGTCTTGAAGGAGAAGATCAAGAAGCAGGGGGAAGAAGAGGCGGCGAAGATCCTCTCGAAAGCGAAGGAAAACTCCGAAAAATATTTGTTGGAACTGCAAGCTCGGCTGGCGAAAGAACAGAGCGAGGCCCGGCTGCAATTGCGCAAGAGCGTGGAAGAGCTTGGCCGCAAGATGGCGGAAGAAGTTTTAGGGAAAAAAGTCGGCTAAAAAAATAAATTCTTGAATTGAAACTCATGAGAAACATTCAAAAAACAATGATGACAAGCGGGATGGCGACGGCGGCGGCCCTTTTCCCCCTCCTTTTGCAAGCCGCCGAAGAAGCCCATGGGGCCCATGAATTAAACGTGATGAAGGAGATCGTCTATCCCTTCATCAATTTCGGCTTGCTCGTCGCCCTCCTGGTCTATCTCGTCCGTCGCCCCTTGAAAGATTATCTTTTAAGCCGTTCCAAAGACTTGGCTCAAACGATCGAGCAGGCGGCTCACGAAAAGCAAGAGGCCGAGGCGAAGGCTCTCAATTTTGACCGGCGCCTGAAGAACATCGAACAAGAAATGAAGGATTTTGTGGATTCCCTCCAGAAGGAGGGAGAGCTCGCCAAGCAACGAATCATCGAAGAAGCCCACGCCAGCTCGAAGAGGATGGAAGAAACGGCGAAACTCATCGGCAATCAAGAATACCTCAAGGCGACCGAACGCTTGAAGGAAGAAGCGGTTCAGCTTTCCTCCGAATGGGCCGAGCGCTACATCCGCGACAACCTGAAGGCTCAAGACCGGGAACGCATGATGGAAGAATCCATCCAACGATTGGAGAAACTCGCATGATTACCGGTTCCATCGGACGGCGTTACGCCCGTGCCTTGCTTGACATCGCCCGGGAACAGAAAAAGACCGACGAGGTTCTGGCCGAGTTGGAAGCTTTCCAATCGGTGCTTTCCGCCTCAAACGATTTGAATTTCGTCATGACCGACCCCACCTTCGACCCTTTGGAGCGCAAGAAAACTTTGGAGAGCATCGCGGGGCCTTTGAAGCTTTCGCCTACCACCCTCCAATTCCTGAAGCTTCTCATCGACCGGGAGAGAATGGTGAACTTCCCGGAAGTGTTGGTCGCTTATCGCGAGATGGCCGACGCTTATTTGGGTCGGGTGCGGGTGAAGGTGTCTTTGTCGGAAACTTTGCCCGACGCGTCCCGCGAGAAACTCGAACGCATTTTGGAAAAAATGACCGGCAAGAAAGTGGTTTTGGAAACGGTGACCCGTCCCGACTTGCTCGGGGGAATGGTCATTCAGATACAGGATTTGGTCTTTGACGGCAGCGTGCGATCCGCCCTGAACCGCATGAAAGAGAAGATGATGCAGGTTGTTGTATAAAAGGGGACGCGTCATCCCCTCCATCGGCAAAATAGAAAATTTACGAGATCAGAACTTAAGGAGTCATGAAAATGCAAATACGTCCCGAAGAAATCAGTCAGATCATCCGCCAACAGATCGAAGGCTACGGAAAAGTGGTGGAGCGATCCGAAGTGGGAACCGTCCTCTCCATCGGTGACGGGATCGCCCGCGTTCACGGCTTAGGCCAAGTGATGGCCGGAGAGCTCATCGAGTTTCCCCACAATATTTACGGCATCGCGCTCAACCTCGAAGAAGACAACGTCGGCGCCGCCGTGATGGGGCATGACGCGGAAATCAAGGAAGGCGATACCGTGAAGCGGACCGGCCGCATCGCGGAAGTGCCCGTCGGCGAGGCCCTCATCGGCCGCGTGGTGGACGCCTTGGGCCAGCCGGTGGACGGCTTGGGCCCCATCGAAACCAAGGAACGCCGAAAGATCGAGACGAAGGCTTTGGGCATCGTCGCCCGCCAGCCGGTGCGCGAACCCCTGCAGACCGGTCTGAAAGCGGTGGACGGCATGATTCCCATCGGACGCGGCCAACGCGAGCTCATCATCGGCGACCGTCAAACGGGAAAGACGGCCATCGCCCTCGACACGATCATCAACCAAAAGGGACAAAACGTTTTCTGTATTTACGTCGCGGTAGGGCAAAAACAATCCACCGTGGCCCAGGTGGTGGACAAGCTGAGAAAATACGGCGCCATGGAATACACCACGATCGTCACCGCCAGCGCTTCCGACTCGGCTCCCCTACAATTCTTGGCCCCCTATGCCGGTTGCGCGATGGGCGAATACTTCCGCGACAGCGGTCGCCATGCCTTGATCATCTATGATGATCTTTCCAAGCACGCGGTCGCCTATCGCCAGCTTTCGCTCCTCCTCCGCCGTCCGCCGGGACGCGAGGCCTTTCCGGGAGACGTTTTCTACGTCCACTCCCGTCTCTTAGAGCGTGCGGCGAAACTCTCCGATGAGAAGGGCGCAGGTTCGTTGACGGCCCTGCCCATCATCGAGACTCAGGCCGGTGACGTTTCCGCCTATATCCCGACGAACGTTATTTCGATCACCGACGGGCAGATCTTCCTCGACACCGACCTTTTCTACTCGGGCGTGCGTCCCGCCATCAACGTGGGTATCTCGGTTTCCCGCGTGGGCGGTAACGCGCAGATCAAGGCGATGAAGCAGGTGGCCGGTACGCTCCGCTTGGAGCTGGCCCAGTTCCGCGAGCTCGCCGCCTTCGCCCAATTCGGCTCCGACCTCGACAAGGCGACCCAGGCCCAGCTGGCCCGTGGAGAACGCTTGGTGGAAGTTTTGAAACAGGGCCAATACCAACCGATGCCCGTCGAAAAGCAGATCCTTTCCATCTATGCGGCGACCAGCGGTTGGGTGGATGAATATCCCAAGGACAAAGTGCAGAAGTATTTGAGCGAGATGTTGATGTTCATCGAGACCAAGCACCCGCAGATCTTGAAAGACATCGCCACCAAGAAGGCGTTGGACGACGAACTGAAGAAAAAACTGCAAGGAGCCTTGGGCGAATTCAAGTCTCATTTCGTGGTTTAGTTTAAATTTATGGCCACTTTAAAAGTCATTCGAAAACGAATCGGGAGCGTGAAGAACACGCAGAAGATCACGAAGGCCATGAAGATGGTCTCCGCGGCCCGTCTGCGTCGCGCCCAGACGGCGCTTTATCAGGCCCGTCCCTACGAGAAGCACCTGCAAGACCTCTTGAAGCGGATGGCGGCCCAGGTGAATCCGGAGTCTTCCCCCTACCTTCAAACGCCCGCTTCGGGAAACCCGGCGGCCGTGATGGTATTCTCCTCCAACCGAGGTTTATGCGGGGGCTTCAACTCCAACCTGCTCCGCCGCGTTCAATACTTCCTCAATTTCGAGACCAAAGAGTATTCGAAGGTGGATCTCATGGTGGTGGGGCGGAAAGGGCGCGATTTTTTCCGGTCCCGCAAGGTCCCCATCGAGAAAGAACTCAACCAGCCCGAGAAATCCACGTTCGCGGCGGCCCTCGAAGTCGCGACGGAAATCCTTAAGGGTTATGAAGAAGGTAAGTTCAGCGCGTTTTACGTGGCTTACAACGGTTTCAAGTCGGCCATTTCCCAGGAAATTCGCATTCGGCGCATTCTTCCCTTAGAACTCGATACCACGGCGACGGAAGCTTCCACTTTGCCCGTAATCTACAAACCCTCGGCACTCGAAATTTTTAACCAATTGGTGCCCCGTTACGTGGCGAGCCAGATTCACTTGGCCCATCTCGAGTCGCAAACCTCCGAATTGGGCGCCCGCATGTCGGCCATGGAAAACGCCACGAGCAACGCGAAAGAAATGATTTCCCTCCTCACGCTCCAATACAACCGGGCCCGCCAGGCCTTGATCACCAAAGAGTTGATGGATATCGTGAACGGTGCGGAGTCGTTGAAATAGGTTTTTTCACAAATTTGAAGGAGTTTTTTACTATGTCCGAGAATAAGCAAACCGCCAAAGGTAAAGTCGTCCAAGTCATTGGGCCCGTCATCGACGTGCGATTCGACGAGGGCGAGCTTCCCGAGATCTATACCGCCTTGAAAATCACCAATCCGGCGATCGACAACCGCCCCTGGAACTTGGTCGTCGAAGTGGCCCAGCACTTGGGTGAAAACACCGTGCGCTGCGTGGCCATGGACGCCACCGAAGGCTTGATCCGCGGCCAAGAAGTGGCGAACACGGGCGTTCCGATCCAGATCCCCGTCGGCTCCGAGGCCTTAGGCCGAATCTTAAACGTGGTCGGCGAGCCCGTGGACGAAGGCGGTCCTGTCAACGCGAAGAAGACTTATCCCATCCACCGCGAGCCCCCTCCTTTCTTGGAGCAGAGCACCGAAGTGAAAATGTTCGAAACGGGCATCAAAGTCATCGACCTGCTCGCCCCCTATTCGAAGGGCGGTAAGATCGGGCTGTTCGGTGGCGCCGGCGTAGGCAAGACCGTTCTCATCATGGAGCTCATCAACAACGTGGCCATGCAGCACGGCGGTTATTCCGTGTTCGGCGGCGTCGGCGAGAGAACCCGCGAAGGAAACGACCTTTGGCTCGAAATGAAGGAATCGGGCGTTATCAAGAAGACCGCACTCGTGTACGGCCAGATGAATGAACCGCCGGGAGCCCGCTCCCGCGTGGCCTTGTCGGCCCTTTCCATCGCCGAATACTTCCGCGACGAAGAGCGCCAAGACGTGCTCCTCTTCATCGACAACATCTTCCGTTTCACCCAAGCAGGCTCCGAAGTATCCGCCCTCTTGGGCCGCATTCCTTCGGCGGTGGGTTATCAACCGACCCTGTCCACCGACTTAGGTGAATTGCAAGAGCGCATCACTTCCACCACCCGCGGTTCGATCACTTCGGTGCAAGCGATTTACGTGCCTGCCGACGACTTGACCGACCCGGCGCCGGCCACCACCTTCACCCACTTGGACGCGACGACCGTTCTATCGCGCCAGATCGCCGAGCTCGGTATTTACCCGGCAGTGGATCCCCTCGATTCCACCTCGCGAATCTTGGATCCCCAAGTGATCGGCGACGAGCATTACCAAATCGCCCGCTCGGTGCAGCAGGTGTTGCAGCGGTATAAAGATCTCCAAGACATCATCGCAATCCTCGGCATGGACGAACTCTCCGAAGACGACAAGCTCATCGTGAGCCGTGCCCGTAAGATCCAGCGCTTCCTTTCGCAGCCCTTCTTTGTCGCCGCCCAGTTCACGGGTATGGACGGGAAGTACGTGAAGATCGAAGACACGATCCGCGGATTTAAGGAAATCGTGGCCGGCAAGCACGACGACGTGCCCGAGCAGGCCTTCTACATGGTGGGAACCATCGAAGAGGCGTTGGCCAAAGCGGAGAAGTTGGCCGCCTAGCGCATATGCCGACGGCGTTGCGAAAAAAAATCTTCTTTGTTTTTTGTCTTTTCCTCGTGGGTTTTTCCGCTTCCGGGGCCCGAGCCGCACAGGAGATCTCCGGCGTCTATGACAACCTGATCGTGGGAGTGGATCCGCAAACCCAGACGGTGACCGGCCACTATGAAAACGCTACCGGGTGGGACGAAAAATCGAATGCGCCGCGCTTTAGTTGTATTTTTTACCTTTCCGGAAAAAAGGAAGGAGACCATTACCGGGTTAAAACATGGTTTCCCGGCTATAAAAAAGAAGAGGTCGCCCGTTTCGGAGATTTAATCGAAGGCACCTTACAGTTCGGCGAGCAAGACAAGAAAACGACCGTGACGTTGAAGCTGCAGGGTGAGCACGGGGGATGTTGGAACGTGGACCCGCAATTGAAGGAGAAAGAGGGCGAAACTTTTTTCCCTGTCGTCACCGGTACTTGGAAAGAAATTCGGATCGTTTCCGCCCCCAAGGCTTATTTTTACGAAAAACCCGACTTGGCGACGAAACAAAGGCCTTATTTGGTGAAGGGAAACGCCTTCCGAGTTTATGAAAAAAAACCGGGATGGGTGTTGGGTGATTATCAAAACACCGAAGCGGAAAAAGGGAAATCTCCTATTACCAAGGGATGGATTCAGGAAAGCGACTTATACTCCCCGACTCCCCCGTAAGTTTTAAAAAGGATTTTATGAAACTCGACATCGCCACCCCCGATAAAAGTTTGCCCACCTTGGAAGTGGAGGAAGTCACTTTGCCCACCGTCGAAGGCGAGGCGATGATTTTGCCCGGCCACGCCCGGATGGTCTCCCAATTGGTCGAAGGGGTTTTGAGCTACCGAAGCCGCTCCGAAACCAAAAGCTTTCCCGTGAAAGAAGGTTTCTTGGAAGTCTACGACGACCACATCATCGTCCTTTGCGACGAAGCGGGCTTGTAGTTTTTTAACCCTCCTTTTCCCTCTTTTTCCGACGAAAATTTTGCTAGTTCCCGCGCCCGTCTTGTGCGATTTTATGGGGCCATGCTCCCCCAAAAATCGATTCGATTTCTCGCGGTTTTTTGTTTGATGATTTTTTTAACCGGCGCTTTCACGGGTTGCCGCGCCTTTCGTCGCCTCTTCCATAAAAAGAAACCCGCTGAAAAAACGGAACAGAAAATAAAGACGCCCGAATCGGTTCCGGCTCCCAAAGAAGCGCCTTCGTCCGAAGCTCCCATGCCCCCCGCACCCGGCGTGGTTCCTCCCCCTTCCGGGGCGTTGATGCCTCCGGGCATGGGCCCCGCGGAAAGCGGTCCCGCCGCCGCGGTCCCCGGAGAAAAAACAGCGGGTGTCCCCGGCGCGGAAAGCGCGCCGATGACGGGAAACCCGCCTAGCGCGGTGGCCCCGGGACTTCCCGAGGTGGGAGGCGCGATCACCGTCTCCGCAGGCTCTCCGAAGAAGGTCGCCGAAGGCTCCTATTTTCTGATTGAAGACGCGCAAGCGGCGTCCGCCACGGGAAAGACCCTTTCTTTCCAATGGTCGGTGGTTCAAGGTCCCGCCGATAAGATCCAGATCGTGCAAGGAGGCGAACTGAAGGGATCGTTCAAAGTTCTCAATGTGAACGATCCCACTTCTTTCGTGTTGCGCCTTACCGCTAGCGACGGGAGCGCCCAGGCTTCCTCCGACGTCAACGTCACGGTCTATCCCGTGAAGCTCGAATTGAAAAATCACTTAGGGGGCATTACCCGACAAGTCGACCGCATTTGGGAGAATACCTACGTTTCCCGCGGCCGGACCCTAGAAATTTACGATCCCCAGTTCAACCTGATCGCCAAGACGGACCTGGAGGATCCCATCCAAGAAATGGTCGGTTTTTCGCTCCGCGATAAAAACTACCTCTACGTTCTTACCGAGTCCGGAGAGTGGTTGCTGCTCGACGTGACCGATCCGAAGGCGGTAGGTAAATCCCTCGTTCAAAAGAGCGGTGCGTTTTTCAAGAACCTCAAGGTGTGGATCGTCGGCAACGACGCCTGGGCTACCGCCGTCGATAAAGACATGGGGGTTTTGTGGAACTTAAACGACCTGACGAATCCGCAAGTGCGCCTTCAGTTGAAAGGTTCTTATAAGGGCCTCCGAAAGATGATTTTGTGGGGGAAGAACCTCTACCTCGTTGATCGCGGTTCTCTTTATACGCTCGATGCGACGACCGGAGTGCTCACCGCCTCGATTCCCGCCGGCGGCGCGGTGACCGGGCTTGACGTAGTGGATTTGGGAGACAAGAGCCTGCTCGTCATGAGTTTGGGCGAAGGGGAGGAAGGCCAAAAATCGGAAGGCGGTCTCCGCGTTTTTCAGATGGGGGTGGGAGGCAAGCTCATCAACGAGCGCCGTTATCATTTGAAGGGTAACCCCTCGGTGGAGAGGCTTCATGCGGTGCCATACACTTCCAAGCTTTTGCTGGCGGTCAAGCAAAAGGACGACCGAAGCGTGCGGGTGTTTGACGCGGCCACCGAGAGCGAGATCCCTTTGGATGTCCCGACGGATCTGAAATTCGCGGCTCTGCTCGACCTGGCGACCGGCCGTCTGAACAATGTGCCCATGGCGGTGGTAGCCGACGCTTCGGCTCTGCGCGTGCTTAAATTCAATCCCGTCGGAACTCCTTTAAAAAGCTATAAGGTCGAATCGGTGAAAACCAGTTATTCCACCTTGGCCGCCGGCGCGGTGAAGATGGCGCCGGGAGGGGCTTCTCTTTTTCTCCTCGACTTCGGCAGCATGACCAACGCATTAGTTCCCGCCTTGTTCGAAATCTCCGCGAACGACCTTTCCACCAAGGGCACCTTGGTGCTGGGCGACGGTTCGTATCTCACCGATTTTTCCTTAACCGACTCGCCCAAAATGAACTTCGCCGCGAACGTGAATGACGACGTTTCCTCCTCTGTCTCCCCCGAATCCCAGAAGGCTCCGGGAACCGATTCTCAGCCCGCACCCACCGCTCGGCCCGCTTCCATTCGGGGACCTGGAGAGGGGGCTTTGCGCGTGTTTTCGACGGAGGCGAAGCCGTTTAAGTCGATCCTCACTTCCCGGATTTACGGGGAGCAGAATCAGGGTAACGAGTCCCGCCCCTTCGGCATGGACGTCTGGACGGGCGGCACCAACCGAATCGTGGTCACCGCCGTCGGCAGGGTTTCAGGAACCGGAGCCCGTTCGGGCTTGGTACTTCTGCGCTTTACGACGGACGTGGATCCCGCCGTCTTTTTCAAGGGCGATTTGGCGCCGAAACTCACCTATATTCCCCTCATCGACGCGCGCGACGTAAAGATCAGCCGCAACGGCAAGTGGGCCTTGGTGGCCGCCGGCGGCGACGGATTGGCGGTGGTGGATTTGGAGAAGAATCAGGTGGTCTTGAAGAACAATCCCAAACCGGGGGCCGTAGCTGACCGGGTGTTGCTCTCCAACGACCAGAAGCGGGTATTCGTCTCCTATCTTTCCTCTTCCGGCTTGCCCGATGCGGAAGGCGAGGGCGGCGGTACGGGGGTTCCTTCCTTAATGGAAATCTTTTATTTCGACGAAGGTAAATTGGGGGTTTGGGGAGAGTTGAAAGGCCTGTCTTCCGTCAGTTTGCCCTACAGCGTGAGAACCGGTGCGGCGGCCCTGTCGGCGGATGATCTTTATCTCTTCGTCGCCAATGGGCGGCAAGGACTTTGGGTTTTCAACGCGAGCGATCCTTCCTCGCCGGTCTTGATCGCCAAGCTTCCCACCTACGGCATCGCGGTGGGTGTGGCGGTGGGCGAAAAATATAAGAATCTCTATATTGCGGACTTGATCAACGGCCTCGAAATGGCCGAGTTCGGATTCTAGTGGTTGACGAAGCCCACCCATTTCATGTTAACACGGGGTGCCTTTGAAATTTGATTAAAGGCGCGTAGCTCAGCTGGTTAGAGCGCTGCCCTCACATGGCAGAGGTCAACGGTTCGATCCCGTTCGCGCCTATTCGTTCGCGCTGGCATTGCCAGACGCTCTCTCTAAAGTTAGGGGAGAGATCACTCCTTCTAACCACCCCCATCAGGTATCTTCCTATATAACCTCTTGTAGTTTCTAACTTTTCTTACGGTTTTGGATGTTGCAACACGTCATTTAACTTATTGTAATAATTAATAAAATCTGCTTATTGCCACCATTTGGCGGGATTGCTAAATTAGTATTGAAAAGCGAGTTTTACCGGTGCTAAGGAAGGCCGCCTTTTGATGAAATGGGTTTTGATTAAAGAAAAAACAGTCTTGAATCAATTGCAAGTAACTGAAATTGTTAATTATTTTTATGTCCACCAAGAAACGCAAAAAAACGACGACCCTCCGGCGATCCAAACCCATGATCGAGGTTCGCTCTCGAATCTCTCCTAAGCTCGCTTGGATTTATCCTTACATGAAGAAAGCGAAAATAAAGATGCCTTCCCTTATTTTGCCGAAGCAAGTGCGCCCGTTCCGGCCGACGCGGGAAAAAGTCATGCGAGTGTTTGGGAACGTTTACTTCGATAAGCGCCTCATCGTGCTCGCCACCCATACTCAGGTGACCTACATCGACAAGAAGGGAAAATTGAAAGTTCGCAAGATCATCCGCATGCCCAAGGCGCGCATTCTGGATACTTTAGCACACGAGCTCGCTCATTTGCGGTATCCTGATCACAACTACGAACACGAAGAGTACACTCGGATGATCTTCAAGACCTTCGACCTCAAAGAAAAATGTCCGACCTGCAAGGGAACGGGAAAGATCGAACTCGAGAGTAAACCTTGAAAATCATTTCCTTGCGAAAGATACTTCCCATTCTTTTTTTGGTGCTTTTCTTCCTTTTCAGTCTTTGCCTGAAAGTGCGCGCGGAAGAACCGCAGTCGCCGGCCGATTTTAGCGATGTTCATTTTGGATGATGAATTTTCCCGCTCAACTCGTCGTTCCTACTCAAACCATTCCCGTACGTTTGGATAAGTTTCTCGTTTCCCAATGGCCGAAAACCTCACGGGCTTACTGGCAGAAAAATTTGGAAAACCGGGTAAGGGTCGACGGGAAACGGGCGAGAAAGGGGCAGTGGCTCCACGGCGGCGAGCGGTTAGAGTTTTTGAAGCAGGAAAGGGAAGGTTCGAAAGTCTCGGCCCCTTCCCTCCAAAAAATCAAGGTAGTGCTGGAAGATCCTTCCTTTTTGGTGGTGGAAAAACCTCCGGGTCTTTCCGTCCATCCCTTGTTGGAGGAAGAGGAGGGCACCCTCGTTCAAGAGGTGGCCCGCGACTATCCGGAGATCGCCTCCGTCGGCGAAGCGAAGCGGGAGATGGGGCTGGCGCATCGCCTCGATCTGGAAACCTCGGGTTTGGTGCTGATCGCGCGAAACGAAAAAGCGCATGCTTTTTTACGGGAAGAATTCCGTCGGCGCAGGGTCGAAAAGGAATATCTCGCCTTGGTGGCGGGGAAGTTGAAGAGAGTCCCCACTCCGGAAGGATGGGAGAAAGTCGATTGGCCCATTGCCCATCATCCTAAAAATCGGAAGAAGATGATCGCGCTCGAGAAGGAAGCGGGAAAACGCATCCACCCTAAAAAACAAACCGGACGCGCGGCGATCACTTATTATCGTGTGGAAAAACAATTCGTCGATTTCACTCTCTTGAGGGTTCGCATTCTGACGGGCGTGCGGCATCAGATCCGCGTGCACCTGGCGAAGCACGGACTTCCTCTTTTAGGAGACAGCCTTTACGGGGGGGAGAAGGCTTTGTCTTGGAAGGCCCCCCGCATTTTTCTACACGCGACGCGCCTCGTTTTTCGGCATCCGGTTTCCCTGCGGAATATAGAAGTTTTCTCCCCGTTGCCCGATGATTTGAAGGATTTTTTGAACCGATAAGTGCCCTCGATGACTCAGCTTTTTCGGCTTATTTCAACATAAAAGGCCATTTTAGGGCACTTCCTAACAAATTTCTCACAACAAAAAATATCAAGCCGCGATAAGCCCTTTAAGAGAGAGGATTGGTCGAGAGCATTGCAAGGGGCACACACCCGCCTTGAAATACCCTCCCCGACTCCCTCGGTGATTCGAAATCAAAATCGAAAAGAAATATTTTGGAGGGAACCATGGCCGCTTCCGATCTTCGTACCGTTTCGAACGGACAAGAGCTTCAACAAGAATCCATTTTAACCCGCACGGCGCTTTTTCAAGGCAACGCCTTAAGCGCCACCCAGGCGAAAGTCGACGGCTTGGTCAGCAGCGCCGCCTCCGAGCTCGCCAGCTGGAAAGGTCTCGCGGCCTTGGGTGCCTTCAGTCTCGCCAGCAAGTTGGGCAGCGGTCTTTGGGTCGCCGGCGAAGGCGCGACGGCGTTGGAAGCGACGACGGTGGCGACAAGAGCTTCGGTGGTTACCCGCGCGGCGGTCCCGGCTTTCGGTTCCTTAAGTCTGTTGCTTGCCGGATGCGGCGAGAGCACGGATACCGACAACACGAATCCCGAGATTCCCCCTCCCTCCAATCCTCCTCCCGGGACGGATTCCGTGTGCGAGGACGTGAAGTCGAAGATTCAAGGCACCACTCCCGATGCCTCCTTGAAATCGCTTGTGGATAGCATTACCTTCCCGACCCTGGATTTCACCTATCAAGGCACGCCCATTTGGAACGATTCGAAGGGCAATCCTATTTCTACGCCGGTGAAGATCGGCAACCCCGTGAGCTGGGCGAAGGTGGGAGACAAGCTTTTCGTCGTCACCGCGAATAAGTTGGATAACGGCGCTTTCGCTCCCGCGACGGTGCTGGTCTATAAAGTGAGCGGCACCACGCTGACGCCGGTGGAGACGACGGATATCCTCCAAACGACGGATAAGAAAAAATCGAACGCGCTGAACTTAGGATTTTACAATCCTTCCGGGATGGCTCCGCTTACCGATGGCACCTTGGGCATTCTGTTCGGAGCTCCGAACGTCGGAATCGTTTCAACGGTTGATCCGGTGAGCTTGACGATTTTCGAGAGCGACTGGTGTTCCACCCACAGCTACGACGCCGGAGCGCCGCGCCCTGACGGCGGTACGGGCGGTAACGGCGGCGCCGGCGGTGCCGATGCCGGAGTCGGCGGTGCCGATGGCGGCCATGATGCCGGTGCGGGTAAAGATGCCGGATCCGATGCCTCCATGGATGCGGGACACGATGCGGATGCCGGTCCGAAAGACGGCGGCATCGGTTGATCGTTGTTTTTCGGTAAATTAAAAAGTCCTATCATCACGGGGCCTTGTCAAAGGCCCCGTTTTTTTTGCCCGCAACCATTTCCTTTTTCAGCCGATAAATTCGGGCGAGAGAGGATTGGAGAGCTTGTTCAGGAAGGGGCGCACACACACCTACCGACATCCCCCCGCGAAAGAGTTCTGTAATCCTAAATATTAAAAACAATATTTGGGAGGCACGCTCATGACACCCCCGATTCCGGTTTCATCCAATTATTCCGATGAGGTTTGCACGTTCGAGTCCGGCGATTTTCTCGCAACCGCCGTGAAGGAACCCCTTTGTTCCGACGTGACTAAACAATGTTATGCAACCCCTTCCGACTACGCCGCCGGCATGAAGAACTTTCAGTTCATGGCGCAAATCAGTCGCGCCACAAGAAGCGTCTTGGGCTCGATTCCCCAAGGGCTTTCCAAGCCTAAAGAAAAAGACGGCATTACCCGAATGTGGGATTCTTTCGGCGATTCCGCCGGAAGTTGGTGGGACGAAGGATCGGGCGCCAGCAAGATATACAAGGCTCCGGCCATCGGTTTGGGCGCGGTGGGCTTAGGCGTGTTGACTCTCGTCGCCGGCGTTTTTTCGATCGGCGGCTGCGGGGGAACCACCGATACGGATAATACGGAACCGGAAATTCCTCCTCCCTCCAATCCTCCTTCCGGTACGGACTCTGTGTGTGAGGATGTGAAGTCGAGGCTTGAAGGCGTTTCTCCCGACGCCTCTCTGAAATCGCTCGTGGACGGCATCACCCTCCCGACCTTGGATTTCACCTATGAAGGCACGCCTATCTGGAACGATTCGAAAGGCAACCCCATCACCACGCCGGTGAAGATCGGCAAGCCGGTGAGCTGGGCAAAACAGGGCGATAAACTTTTCGTTCTTACCGCGAACCCGCTTGAGAACGGCGCTTTCGCCCCGGCGACGGTATTGGTTTACAAAGTGAACGCCGACAATTCTCTGACTCCGGTGACGACTACCGATATTTTGAAGACTTCCGATAAGAAGGCTTCCAACGCGCTTAATTTGGGATTCTACAATCCTACTTCAATGGGGCCGATGACGGACGGCACTTTAGGCATCCTCTTTGGGGCTCCGAACGTGGGGATCGTTTCTACGGTGGATCCCGTCGGTTTGACGATTGCCGAGGGAGACTGGTGCTCCACTCATAGCTACGGCGGCGGTACGGGCGGTAATGGTGGAGCCGGCGGCGCCGGGGGTTCCGATGCCGGCGTGGGCGGTTCCGGGGGCAAGTAATTTGACATTTGCGTAAAATTCCTCCCTTTAAAAGCAAATAAAAACGGGGCCTTATGGTAGGCCCCGTTTTTATTGGGCGGTCTTGTAAGCAACCTTTTTGTGCTTTCGGCGATACTTTATCTGATTCTTAAAAGGAGGGGGCACTCCATTTGAATCCAATGGGATTCGCTTAATTGGAGGACCCCCATGCCAGACAGTCTCACTTGTTCTCAACCCGTTTCATCTTCCCAAAATTACACGCCCGCTTCTCAGGAGCCGAATAATACCCCAGGACAGATTTGCGGCACGCCCCGCTCCGCCGTCGTGCATGACGATCAAATCGGTCTTTGCTATTCCGTGACGGTTCCTTGCGGCAGCAACCAAAATTTAGAAACCGAGCGCTTTCGCGACCGCATTCAAAATCAAAATCAGGCCGATCGCGCCCGTAGTTTGGCGAACGCGGTGGCGGTGAGACTTCAAAATCCTTACAGCGCGTCCGCTCCCCGTCCTGCTGCGCCCGCTCCCGCGGAAGAGCACGGGTTCGCTTATCACGCGGTTGAATTTTTACTCGGCCTCACTCCCTTAGGTTGGTCCGGTTGCGCGGTAACCCCCGCCGAACCGGACGTGCGGCCCGAAATTCCCGATGGATCTAACCCTCCGCCCAACTTCGATCCCGTTTGCGACGGCCGTAGAAGCACCATTTCGAGCAGTGATCCCTTGGCCGGCGCCCGCGGCAATCGCCCGGCGGGAGACGGCGGAGCCATTGATGCCGGCATGGCCACCGGCGGCGTTCTCGCCGAACTGAATCGGCAATATTCGGGAATCACCCTTCCCACCTTGAACGTGACCTACAACGGTACGCCCATTTGGAATGATTCTTTGGGTCGTCCCGTCACCACGATTACGACCTCGGATCCCGTGAGTTTCACACAGATCGGAAACAAGCTGTTCGTCTTAACCGCCAATTCGGTGAGTGGCGGTTATGCTCCGGCCACCTTGTTGGTCTACGATGCGAGTACCACCCCTCCCACTCCCATGCCGACGGATGACGCGGCCCGCGACTCGCGCGGCGGCCCTTCCAACGCGATCGTGCTCGGGTTCTACAATCCCGCTGCGATGGCGTCCATGGTCGGTAATTCCGAGTTGGACATCCTCTTCGGTGCTCCCAATGCGGGAGTGGTTTCCACGATCGATCCTTTCACGATGCGCATCGTCGAATCGGATTGGTGCTCCACCCATAGCTCCCAGTCGGACGGCGGGACGGACGGTAGTTCCGACGCCGCCGTAAGGATTGACGGCGGTGTGGACGCTTCCCGCGACTCCGGAAGCGATTCGCGCGACAGCGGTGTCGACGCAAGCTCCGATTCGAGAGATGCCGCCTCCGATACGGGGGATGCCCGCGGCGATGCCGGTGTGGACGGATCTCGCGGTTAACTTCCGCTAAAAACTAAAGTATGAATAAAAAAAGGGCCGGTTTAAAAAACCGGCCCTTTTGTTTTTTGAATGAAAAAGATTGAGAGGACAAAAAGGCTTGATATGAACAAAAAAAGGATCGATCAAAAAAAATCCCTCCCCTTTGCAAGGGGAAGGGCAGGGTGGGGTAGAACGGCGTAAGAGTGCATTACGTGTCAAAAAAGGGGACTCTTCTTATCGACATCTCAGAAAAGACCTTCGTCATAAAATGACTCCGGCGGAATCGAAACTTTGGCACCCCTTAAGAGGGAAAAGATTTGGTAAATTAAAATTTAGACGTCAACACGGCATAGGACCGTATGTTGTGGATTATTACTGTCCAACAGAGCATTTAATAATAGAAGTGGACGGCGATATTCATGCTCACAAAGAACGGGGGGATAATTCCTTACTCAATCACCCGAGGCCGATTCCCCGTCGGTCTCGCTTGGGGAGCGGGGGGATTCACTTCCAGGTAGTTGGGAACGGGGCCCAACTCGAAGTCGACGTAGTAAGGGGCGCTTCCTCCGAAGGACGCCCGAGAACCGCGTACACGAGCCGATCGGCGGGCGACTCCAATGGCGGAAGCGGGATCCATGCCCGGTAGGGGGCTTTCCAAATCGGCGGGGTTACGGCGGTCCGTCGCGATCAAGGCCCTCTCGTGCAGATAAGACCAAAGGAGAAGGGTTCCGAAAAGCTGTCCCTGCTGTTGTTGGGCGGCATGTTGGGCCTCTAGGCTGGCGGCGGCCGTTCCGATGTGTCCTACGTATCCACGGCTCCCTTGGGCGCTCCGCGTGACGGCCATTTCCAGGCCTTCGGCATATTCGATCAGTTGTTCCCGCACCGCGGAGTTATTTTCGAGGCGTTCGGCGGCGCTTCTGATGTTTTGGGCGATCGTGCGCAGGGTTTGAGCCTGCTGAAGGCCCTGGGGCGTCATTCCCAGGGGAATTTGAGAGTTGATGGCGACCTCGTGCATGCCGGCGGCGTTGGAGGCCAAGCGCCTTACATTCCGGAGTCTGCGCAAGGCCTCTTCCGGATCGGTCGCGACGAGGCCTTCGATGCTACGGGCTTCGGGAAGGATGGCCTCATAAGCCGTTTCGGAATTTTGCGTGATGCGTCCCGCGATCTGGAGGATCCGCCTCGCCCCTTCTTGGGCATTGGGATTCACTCCCAGATTGGAGGCTCTAAGCTGGGCCATTTGACGGTAGATAAAACCTCGGAATCCTCCCACTTCATTGGAGGCCTGCGCCCATCGCACGCCTTCGTTCAAGGCGAGCTCCAGCTCGGCCCCTTGGAGGCTGCGGGGAAAGATGAAACGAGGGATGGTTCCTAAGCCCCTTAAGCCCCAATAACTTCCTTGGAGGAGCCGTCCGCGGACCCAATTTCCGTCTTCGAGGAGAGTTTCCGCGGTCCTCCAAGAGTCTGGAGGGAGACGGGTGATGTTGCGGGGGATGGCCGTCAACGCGCGCGCCCCCCAATAGCCGGTTCGCGTAAAAATAGAGCTGGAGGTTCTCCAGGCGTCGTTGGGCATCTCGGTGAAGAAACCCGGGGTGCGGGCCATGCCGAACAACCGCATGCCGTAGATCGAGGCGAACACCAGGGTGCCGGAACCGATGGTTTCATCCCAAACCCCGTCGAAGCTCGCTTCCGAATCTGCCCAATTTCTAAACCAGAACGTGGGGAACATCGAGCCGCCGTTTCCGACTTGGTCGATGCCGGAGTTGCGCGCCTCCGTGCGGACCATCTCCGAGGTGGAAGTGTTCATCAGTCTTTCGTAGATGGCGGCGGATGTAGGTCCGTTCCGGGTTTGCCAAGGGGATAAAAACATAGTGCCCAGTAAGTTCCCGTGCGAGGCGACCCATTGTCCGCCGCGCAGGGTCGAGCAGAAACGGAGCCAAGATTCCTCGCGGGTGCGGTCGTTGGGGATCGAGTAAATTCTTTCCACTTCGGGAAGGTGGAGTTCGTCGGTCAGCAAAGTGGCCTGAGTGGCTCCCGTGCCACCCTGTTGGCGCAGGCGCTCGATCCCGTCGATGACGGAAAGAGACTGGTTGTCGCGCATCACGGTCCGGAGAGCGGTGAGCGCCGCGGCCCTTTCTTGATGGCGGCCGTCCGCGTGGTTGCGTACCCAATCGCGCGTCCAACCCCTGTTCCAAATGCTGGAGGTGAATTGGTGCTGGGAGGAAAAAAGGAGATTTCCCGTTCCTTGAACCAACGCGGCGGGGCTCGTGATGGCGGAGAGTCCCATGGAAGTGACGCCGGGGACGGAGTCGCTCGCGTGGGCCCTTTCTTCCGCGTGAAGCCCTTCGAGGAGCACTTCCGCCAGGGCGAGTACCGCTGAATTGCGGGCGGCCACGAGGATATTATTGGCTTGCGTGGGGAGCGTATAAGCGAGAACGACCATGACCCGTGAAAGAAACCGGTCAGGTTGCACGCGGATGATTTCCGGTTCTCCCAAGATATGCCCGTGCATGGGATTGTTTTCCCGGGTTTCGTTGAATTGGTAAAAGATTTCCATCAGGAAGGCCTCATTCGCCCAGGGAGGGGGCGTCGAAGCGTGCTGTTGGTCGTACCGGGCCCGGACGGCGTCGATGATGGCCTGGTTGACGACTCCCCGGTAACCGGCGTTTCGGGCCGCTTCCAAGTATACGAGGCGTTGCCGCAGCTCTTCGGGGGCCTGCCCTCCCTGCCGCTGTTGGGCCTGGTTTTGGGCCTCCACGGTGCGCAGAAAATTGCCGATGCGGAGCCGTTCGAAATCATTGGGTTCCAAGATGTGGTTTTCGCCGGCCATTTCATTCAGCATTGTGAAGCCGGTAGAAGCTTGAAGGATCGAGGCCAAGGCGGGGTTGTTTCGGGCGGCCTCGGTTAAGGCGCCGATGTTTAAAGACCGAGTCCGAATCGCCTCGACGAGTTGATCTTCGGTGACGATGTAATGGGGCGAAAAGCGGCTGAGGAATTGAGTAAAACCGTCGGGAGGGGGCTGCATTTGATTGACCGCTTGGGAAACGGAAAAAAGATCGATGGCGCGGGTATTTAAAAGTTCATGTACCCGGGCGCTGTTGAGGACGGTTTGCCCTGTCTCCAGTCGGCTTTGCATCCAGAGCGTGATTCGGATCAGGTTATGGCTCGTTCGTTGGGTGTCGGTTAAGTTCTGCAGCAGGTTTAAATCGAGCGCGTCGATTTGGGTGGGAATTTGGTCGGCGATCCGCCCGGAGTTTTGATCGAGAGCGGCGATATTGCGTAACATTTCCGGGACTTGCGAATATAAGAAAGCCTGAGCCTGGGCCGCTAAATTATCCGCGTTCGGTGCTGCGGGAGCCGCCCCGGAAGAAGCTCGGGAAGCCCTTTCGATTTGGGAGCGAAGGTAGGTTTCGACCTCTTGCTGGGTCAGGGTGTGGTCATGGTTCGCGTCCATGCTTCTCAATTCGTTGCTTTGCGGCTGTTGGATGCCGGCGGTCGCGGGGGCCGTATAAACGGGAGTAAGATCCATCTGGGTGCGTTGATACTGGGCCACGAAAGCTTGAGCACTTTGTTGCCATCTTTGGGTATAAGTCCGCATCGTCTGGCCTTGATCTCGGGCCATCTCCCTTTGCCGGAATTGTTCCACCCAATTGTTGAATTGGGTCATGGCTTGCGGGTTGTTGGGGTCGGGCGGGGCTTGCAGGTTCGAGAGGATCATTTCCCGAATCATTTGGGTTTCCGCTTCCGTATCGTCGATCTGGAAGTCGTGGTTCGCATCCCCGTTCACAAGGGACATGAGTTGGGGGTGGCTGCGGAATTCGGAGATGGGTAGGAACTGGAGGATACGAATATTGACGGGCATAGGGCACCTTTTGATGAGCACGCCCCCCTCTTAAACAGAAGAGTTTCGTGCGCGTGGTGCCCCTTTGAAATGAAAAACGATGACCTGCCGCGTTATTTCCGGCAGGGACTTTTTACAACAATTAAATCAACTTAAAACAAATATCGGCAGGTTTTGGGAAAGGTTTCTTACAAAGAAAAAAACCCCGGGAAGTGCCCCCACTTTCCCAGGGTTTTGGTTAGGCCTAAAAAAGGGTTTTCCCTTTTCCGGCGCCTAATTTTGGTTTTCCTTAAGGTTTCGGGTTTTGGCCTTGAGTCGGCTTTTTCGGGACCGGCCTCGGGTTCCCGTTGAAATTGGTCTTGATGGGAGGAACCAAAGAGTCCTTCGAGTCCGCGCCTCCCGGGCCGTTCGGTTTCAGCTTGGAGTCCATCTTGTCGGCGCCCATGCCGGCCAACAAAAGCTTGTTCATCGTTTTGTTGGCCATGGCCATCTTGGCCAGGTTGTCGAGCTCTTGGGCTCCCGCTTGGATCAGCCAGTTGGCTTTCGCCTGCATGGCTTCTCCCTTGGCGACCGCGTCTCCCCCTTCGGCGATGAGGGCTTCTCCCTCCTTCAGGAGTTTTTGGGCCTGTAATAAGACTCGACCGGAGAAGAAGCTGTAGGAGTTGGCCTTACCCAATTTTTCGTAAGCGCGGGCCATTTGGCTCATATTCACGTAGGTTTGTTCCGCAGGTGTGAGCTTTGCGTAACCTTCGGCGAACTTCTCGGGATCCGTCGATTGCAACAGTTCTTTCAGGGCGGTGACTTTTTCCTCTCCCAAGAAGGCCTCTTTGGGGGCCATTTGCTCGAGGATTTTGGCGTGTTGCTGCTCCGCCCAAGGACTGGTGAAGGGGATTTCCTTGCCGCCGGCTTTCGCCGCTTCGGCCGTTTCGGTCACGAGCATTTGGGGAGTCTTGCCGAACACTTTTTCTTTGGCGTAGTCGCCGGCTTTCTTCAAACCGCCGCTGATCGCCATGGGAGGAATTTTCAGGGCCGCCGCCAAGCGGGTTCCCAACTCGAGGGATCCGAGGAAGCGCAAGCCCCCGATGACGCCATCCATCATTTTGCAGCCCGCGTACCAATCCATGTAGAGCCCGATGCCTTCGGTCATGGTGTTGGCCACCGAGAAATCGGACCAAGGACGGTAGGGAGTCGCCATAATTTCGAAGCTCTTGTTTCTCCAATCCACGCCCAGGGGCGAGATGGTGAACGCCGTGCCAGCCAGGCCCATGATGGTGCCGCCCAAGAAGGGATTCCCCTTGGTGAGGCGGTTCAAGGCCCATGCGGAGCCTCCGCCGATACCGGCGCCCAACAACATGTTCTTCAGAGTGGTCTTGCTGTCTTGATGATCGGAAACCAGGTAGCCGACGCCGCCTCCCACTACGATTCCGCCGCCTAATGCCCAGCGGGGATCCTTTACTTTCGACAAGGTCACACCGATGCCGGCTCCGGCCGCCGTGGGACCCAAGAGCATGGCGAGGCCGACGCCCTTATCCACCGTGGTACGCATGCTGTTGTGGAGGCTTCCCACCGATTTGGGATCGTATTTGCCGGTCATGGGGTCGATTTTGGGGAATCCCATGATCGCGAGCGCCTCGTCTTGAGCGGGCATCGCGATCTCCAAGCTGGGCGGTTGTTGGTCGTAGGAGACGATGAGCAGGCTCTTGTTGTCTTCGGAGAGCTTGCTCTTGTTGATCATTTCCTTGAATTCGGCCTTTTCCGCATCCGTTTGGGTGGACTTATTGAACAGTTCGCGGGCGCGGGCTTCCTTGTCGCCCAGTTGGGCTTCGCGGAAGAGGGTGTCGATACCGGGACCTTCTTGCAGATCCTTTTGGGGAACGATTTCTTTCAGCGCCTTTTTCAAGGCATCCGCGTCGCTGCTGGAAAGGCCGATGCTATCCAGTTCGCTTTCCACCTTATCGGCCTTTTGCGCGCCGCCGGCGACGGTGCTGAAGACGAGGTCGATCTTCTGGAGCTTGTCCTTGTTCTTTTCCTTGTCCTTCATCAATTCCTTGACGAAGTCCATATCCATCACCTTCTTGATGACGGCGGAGTTTTTGCTCAAGCTGACCAAGGCCGTGAGGTAATTCTTGAGGATTTCTTGGCTCTTCGGGGTGAGGGAGGTTTTGGCAAGCAAGGTCTCTCCCTCTTTGGTGTCTTGCAGGGTTCCCAAGGGCGCTTTCGCCACGATGGCGTCGAAGGCTTTGCGGTCTTCATCGCTCATTTGGGTGAAAATGATCGAGCGGGCGATGGATTCCTCGATGGTTCCCTGTTTGTTGAGCAGGTTCCAGTTGTTGGGGGTGTTCACCGCGAGGAAGTTGTCGAGCGAAAGGGTGACGGGTAGTTCGGGGCTCTTGATCGTCCAGTTGTCCCACTTGGAAGCTCTTTCTAAAAATCCGCCGGACCCCAAACGCGGCATGGGGATGATCGGGAATTCCCAAAATTTATAATCTCCTCGGCGATAGTCCACCGCGGCGCTGCGGATTTCCTTGGCCCGTTGGTAGTCGTCGTCGATGTTGGCGATTTTCAGCCAGCGGTCCAGGTCGCATTGATCTTTCAATACTTTCACCCGGTCGCCGTCGCCGTTCTTTTCCATGTAGGCAACCGCGTCCTCGATTTTGTCGAGATGGCGGTCGCGCAAGGTGCGTTTCAAGGCTTCGATGGCCCCGTCCCGTTCCGCTTTATGGTCGTCGGGGCGGATGTTTTGCCAATATTCGTTATAGGTGAACGATTTTTTGGTGATGCCCACTTGCTCGCCGATCCAGGTTCCCGCCTTCACGAAGATGCCTAAAAACTTGCCGCCGGGACCGTCGTGGTCGATCTTTTCCTGCTCCTTCTTGCCCCAGCTGGTCATCTCCAAGAAATTTAATGCGAGCTCCGCATGGGCTTGGTCGGCGTTCACGATCGAGGATTGTCCGATCGCCTGATAAGCTTGCTTGCCGGAGGATTGGAGCTTGTCCTTCAAGTCGGCGGGCCAAAGGTAGACGGGGGAAGACATCTGGTCTTCCAAGTCTTTGATCATGGTGAAGAGGGCGTCATCGCTGTCGACTTTGAGTTGGGCTTTCAACTCGGCGAGCTTCGGGTATTTTTTGAACTCGTCTCGGGAGATCTCCATGTCCATCGCTTCGGGGTTGATGGAGAACTGGTTGGTCGCGGGGTCTTTCTTGGCAATCACTTGCAAGAGGGCGTTCAAGCGCGGCTCGCCTTCCACGAAGGCGGGGGCTTTCTCGTAAAGAGAAATCAGCCACGGAACGCTGATCGCGTTGGGATCGGATTTTAAGTTGAGGGCCTTCCTTAGTTGAAGACCCATCACCGACATTTGGGGGACGAAATCACGGGCTTGTCCCAGTATGAACAAGGGGTTCATGCGGGGATCGTTCCCGTTCATCTTGTTCATCTGCAGGTAATAGTTGACGTCGGAGATGGATAATTTTCCGTTCTTGTCGATGTCGAGGCGGGAATAGTTTCGGGCGGTGATGTAAAGAGTCAAGGCCCTCGGGTCGTTGAGCAAAAGGTTCTTCAGCTCGGGGGAGATGTCGGAAGTGTTCAGGGACTTGGCCAGTTGGGTCATGTCGCCGAATTCGGGCAACGCGATGAATTTTTTCAAGTCGGGAAGCGCGTAGATCGTGGCGAGGTCGATCTCGGAAAGGTCGGCCATCATACGGGCTTGTTTCAGAAGATCGCAGCTCGTGATGTTTTTACCGGTGGGGTCTTGAATGGGCTTGGCCGCCAGGAACTTGTCCACTTCGCCGGCGTCGAGATTACCGTCTTTGTTGCCGTACTCCTGGTCGATTTTATTGAAGGCGGCGGCGCTTGCGTAGAGCCCTTGAATGTTGGGGTCTTGCCTGGCGGCATCGGGAATGTCCTGCACTTTGGGCAGGATCGAAAAAGGTTGAAGGCTGACGGAAGACGAATCGGGGCAAATTCCCGCAGGTGCTTTCGGGGGCGTCATCTTTAGGCTCCTCTCTCTCAATCACCCTAAGTACTCTCCCTACTTAGGGTGGCTCTTCATTGGTGAAACGAAAGAACGCTCTCCTAAAACGTCCTTCCGGCGAATACCCTCACCTGTCCCATAGTATCGGCACGGTTTGGGAATGGTTGCTTGCTTTAGCGAGAAAGAAGCTCCCCCTCGGGGGGCTGAAAATGTTGTTGGCAGTTGTTAAAAATTAGCAGGGGGAGGAGTAGCGGGAGTCAAGTGATGAACGAGCCAAAGACTTAAATCCGGCACGTAGGTGATGATCAAGAGGGCCAAAACGAGCAGCAAGAGGAAGGGTAGGGTGACCCAATACAGGTTCACGATGCTCCGCTTAAACCGGATGCTCGACAAAAACAGGTTAAGCCCCACCGGCGGGTGCAGGTAGCCGATCTCCAAGTTGGTGAGGAAGATGATGCCCAAATGGATGGGGTCCACCGCGAACTCCTTGGCGATGGGAATGATGAGGGGCACCACCACGATGATGGCGGAGAAGATGTCCATGAGGGAGCCGACGATGAGCAGGAAGATGTTGAGCGCGAGTAAGAAGACCCATTTGCTCGTAATGTAAGTACGGATCCATTCGAAAAGCTTCATGGGCACTTGTTCGTCGATGAGGTAGCTCGTGAAGCCCATGGCCACGGCAAAGATCACGACGATGCTGCCCACGAGCACCATCGATTGCTTGGCGATGCGGGGGATGTCTTTCGTGATCTTCAAGTCGCGGTAGATGAAGACCTGCACGAAGAAGACATAGAAGGCGGTGACCGCCGCCGCTTCGGAAGCGGTCACGAAACCGCCGTAGATCCCGAAGAGGATGATGAAGGGAAGCGGCAGCTCCCACGCGGCGCCTCTCAGGGCGCCCAAAAGTTCCTTCAGGCTGAAAGGATGCCGCTGGCGCGAGATGCCCCGGTTGCGGAAAATGCTGTAGCTGCCCAAAATGGCGATAATGAGGAGACCGGGGAGCAGGCCGGCCATAAAAAGTTTGTCGATGCTGGCCCCGCTGATGAGGCCAAATAGGATCAGGGGAAGGGAGGGGGGAAACATCAACCCCACGCTTCCGCAGGTGGTGACGAGCCCCATTGAGAAGCCGTCCGGATAGTTTTCCTTCACTAAAATCGGATAGAGCAGACCGCCGAGCGCGATGATGGTGACCCCTGACGCACCCGTAAAGGCGGTGAAAAAAGCGCAGGCGACGATGGTCATGATCGCTAGACCCCCGGGCATCCAGCCGAAAAGGGGCTTTGCGACGGCGATGAGGCGCTCCGGAGTCTTGCTTTCCGCCATGAGATAGCCGGCGAAAGTGAAGAGGGGGATCGCCACCAGCGTGGGCGCGGAGGCCAAGCGGTACATCTCGATGATGGTCGCCGAAGAGTCGATGCCCGCGGTTTTGAAGGCGAGTAGGCTGATGGAGCCGAAGATGATGAACAGCGGGGCCCCAAAGAGTCCGATGAGGCCGATGCCGATGACGATGCAGGTAAATACCGGTTTCGATAAGGGCATGTCGGAGAAGGTTTGGAGCTTTAAGAAGAGGGAAGAGTCCTTCAAAAAGGAAATATCTTGCGAAAAGACGATGAGAGGTAAGGCGAGAGCGACGAAAATCCCCAAAACCAAGTGTGCCTTGCGGGCGAAACGCACGCTCATCAAATAAAAGCCGATGGGGATGATGGAGATCGCCCAATAGGTCGGCACGCCGGGGAGCAAAACGTTGCCGCCTTCCTTTTCGCCCATCACGAACTTGTAGGAGGCCACCGTCAGACAGGCGCAGACGAAAGCGGAGGCGGTTCTCACCAAGCCCGCGGTCGCGTTTTTAATTTTCTCGGGGAGAAAACGGGAAACCAGATCCATCGCCAGATGTCCGTCTTCTTCGGTGGCGACGGAAGCGCCGATGAAACCCACCCACAAGACCAAATGCCGAACGAAGGCGTCGGCCCACGAGATGCCCGTGTTGAAGAAGTTCCGGAGCACCACCTGAGAGAAGGCGAAGCCGATCATGATCACCAGAAGGCCCGTAAGGGCGAAGCCTTCGACTTTGTTGATGCGCTCGTTGATCTTTTGAAGGGGCATGAAGAGAGTTCCGATAAAAAAGTAGGGGCGGGTCTGTTCGACCCGCCCCTACGCGGTGAATTCATCTTGTAGGGGCTTTTTAAAACCCCACGCTTTCGAAGGAATTAATTCGAGGCGTGGCTCTTTCTGAATTCGTCGATATAGCCTTGCACCCGATTGAGCAGGTCTTGAGAATACAACTTGCCCACGAGCTTCGGTCTCACTTCGAGCGAGATCTTCTCGAGTTCCGCCTTGTCGGCCGGGGCGACGGGCACCATTTGAATGCCGTTTTTCTTCAAAGTATCCACCGATCGGGCGTTGTCTTGGCGGATCGCTTGGATCAGTTTACCCGAATATTTCGCCGCGGTGGTCTTCAGCAAGGCTTGCAGATCGGGCGGAAGCTTCGCGAATTCTGCCTTGCTCATCACGAGGGCGCCGGTGGAGTTGGCCAGGTTCAAGTCCGTCATGTATTTGGTCTTGGTAAACCATTGCAGCGCGATTACGCCCAGGGGCGGGCCGTACACGGCATCGATCAAGTTGGTTTGCAGCGAGGTAAGCACGTCCGGTAAGGCGAGGGGCGTGGGGACGATGCCCAAGGTCTCATACATCGCCTTCACGAGGGGATCTCCTTCCCAGGCCCACCATTTGGTGCCGGCCATATCGGCCTTCGACTTGATGGGCTTGTTGGAGAAGATGTTGACGAATCCCGCCTCGGCCCAGCCTAACAGAACGTATCCCTTTTGGTCGAATTGGGTTTCGAATTCTTTCTGCAGCTTCGACTTCACGTAGTCGGATTCTTGGTAGTTCTTGAAGAGCATGGGCAACTCGAGGACGCGCACGGAGGGCACGATGTCTCCCAAGCCCACGCCGGTCAGTCCCGCCGCGTGGATCTGTCCGATGCGCATCTTGCGGATCACGTCTTTCTCGTCGCCGGAAACGCCGCCCGCATAAATTTTAAAGGCGAGCTTGCCGCCGGAGGCGGTTTGCAATTCTTTATCCATCTCCTTCATCATATTAACCCAGGTGGAACCTTCGGGGGCCAAGACGGAGAATTTAATTTCGTGTTCGGCGGCCTGCGTTTTAAGGGCGAAAAGGCTCATCAGAAGGGAAGCGGCGATGAGCGCGGATTTCTTTAGGCGTTTCATAATGGGGGTTACCTCCGGTTATTGGGGATTAAAAAAATAATTTTTCTTTCTTGAGCAAAACCTCCGCACGGCGCTTGGCGAGCTCGTTACCAAGGCGTTGGGAAGGTAGTGCGGAAGGGTCTGCGTCGACCACTTCCTTTAAAATACTTACGAACAGGGGCTTATCTTGGGTTTGTACCGCGTAATATTGGGCCTTCATTACCTTACTCATGAGGAACTTGCCTTGGGTAATGTCGATGGCCTCGTCGAATTCCTTTTTGGCCTCTTCGGGTTGCCCGCCCAACATTTTCGGTCGCGCCGCGTAGAAAGCGCCGAAGAAAAGGTGGGGGCCTCCGTAGTAGTATTTGTCATCCAACGCTTCCACGCGCTTCATCATCGCCTCGATGCGGGGCAACTCAGCGATGGCTTCGGGAGAATCCTTCGAGAAATTGATGAGCGAGCCCCAGTTGAAGGCCGTCCAGAAGAGGGCGGGGACGTCTTTCTTGGTGAAGGAGTTCAAGGCTTTTTTGAAATCGTCCAGCGATCCGTCCATCGCTTTCTTGAAGGCATGATTCTTGGAGAGGAGCATGAGGCCGTATTTTTTGCCGCGTCCGTAGAAACGTTTGGCGCGGTCGGTGGCCAACTTTTCGTAAGCTTCATTCACGCCTTTGGCTTCCAAGATGTCGTTCTCCACGAAGGCGAAGGTGTAGGAGCCGAAAGAACGGGCGAGCATGAAGAGAATGGTGGGATCATTGGGATTGACGCGCTGCAAGCCTTCCAGCGTTTTGAGCGTGGTGATGGAAGCCTGATTGGCGTAAGCGATGTCGTCTTCTTCTTCGACGCTCGGGATCGCGTCTTTCATCACCTGGGCGGTGACGCTGCTGGCGGTTTTTTTGATGCCGCAAGCGGAAGTGGCGAGTGTGAAGACGAGAAGCGAACTAAGGCCGGCGAAAAATCGAAATTTCGACATAGTTTTTTAGTAAATAAATAAGATTAAAAGGAAAAAGCGAGGAAGCGGTTAACACACCCGGAAAAGGTTTGGCAACAGATTTTGTGAAGGAAAAGCGGCGATTGGAGGGGGAAAAATTAAGCGACGAAAAGTACCGAGGTATAGGGATTGGCATAGACACTCGAGCCGAAAAGTCGCTTAGAAAAGCTTTGGCGCGCCAAGGTCGATTGAGCCGCCTTGCGGATGAT
The DNA here is from genome assembly GCA_046346885.1 of bacterium. Taxonomy (GTDB): domain Bacteria; phylum UBA10199; class UBA10199; order JADFYH01; family JADFYH01; genus JAXMHI01. Next base: position 258,111 of record JAXMHI010000001.1, read on the forward strand.
TTCAGCCCGCATTTGGGGATTATAGTACTTGTGAGACCCTAATTTGTCTTTGCCTTGAAGGAGGAAGCGGATCACCGGTTCCACCGAATAACCCATCAAGGGAAGATTTCGGCCGGCGAAGGCGTCGGCGGCGGCTTCTTCATCACGGCGAATCTCGAAAAGCTCATCCCAAGTAAGATGATCAAAATTACCGTATTTCAGCATGTTAGAGCATAAATGACCCCACTCGTGGGCCATTACGCCCGCAATGACGGCGGTATCATGTTGATTTTCTTTAAGAAAATCAACACCCAAGTAAACCAAGCCTTTGTTGTCCGCAGCTCCTATCGTATTTTTGGCCAACACGACATTTCCTTTACGGCCGGATAAGGTCATGAGTTTACGACGAATTCTGCTAAGTAAGCCATATTGAGTGGCGAGGGCGGCCAGTTCTGGAAAATGGGAAGGGTCGACGATTTCCGGCGGGATTTCTCCGATGGTTTTTTTAAGGACTTCGGAATTGTTCGAGACGGGTCCGCCCACGGCAGGCGAGCGAACCGCCGTGTTGAGCTGAGATAAACTGGCTTCGATACGAGGGACCATAATCCTTAAATAATATCGGCCAAAAATGGGGTGAAGTTGTGGATTCTTACCTCTAATTGCCTAAAATATGAAGAAAAAATTGTTAAAAAAAGTAAGGCTTTGAAAGCAAAACTTAGGCCACGAGCTTATAACCTCGTCGAAACAAGATTAAGCAGACAATAAACGCAACCCACGAAACGCCGCTTAAGACCGTCATCGAAATCCAAAATGGGATATCCCCATGTCCCAAGGTCGCCCAGCGCAACGAATCCACCAAATAGAAAATGGGGTTGGCGAAGCTCACCTTTTGCCAAAACGGCGGCAGCATCCGGATCGAATAGAAAACTCCGCCCAAGTAAATGAAGGGCGTGATGAAAAAGGTGGTGAAGGTGGCGATGTGGTCCCACGACTCGCTCCACAAGGCGGAGAGGAGGCCTAAGCAGGAGAAGAAGACCGACTGGAGAAAGATCACGCTGAACGTCCAACCCGCGTGGACGATCGGCATGTGGACGAAGATCATCGAGAGGACGAGCGAGATCCAACCGATGATCATGCCGCGCATCAGGCCCCCGATGATGAAGGCGGTAACGATTTGCGTGGAAGACAGGGGAGAAGCCAGGATGTTTTCGATGGAGCGGTCCATGCGCGCCATGAAGAGGGAGGTGGAGGTGTTGGCGTAGGAGTTCATGATGACGCCCATGGCGGCGAGTCCCGGCAAGATGAAGACGATGTAGGGGAAACCCTCTACCTGCTTGATGCGCGAGCCGAGGGAGAAGCCGAAGATGAAGATGTAGAGGAGATTCGTTAAGATCGGCGGAGCGATGGTCTGCTTGGCCAAGCGGCCAAAGCGGTAGTATTCGCGGTCGATTAATGTTTGAAAACCGATGAAGGAGCTTTTCATCCTCTTTTTCCTTTAGGAAGGTTCGGCGGGAAGTTTTTCCGTATCTTCCGGCGCGCCTTTCCCGTTGCCTTTCCGTTCATCGGCGCTCATCGGCTGGCCGGTGAGCTGCACGAAGACGTCTTCCAAGCTGCCGTGCTTCACTTGGATGTCGAGCACCTTGTTGCCGCCGGCTTTTACGGTCCTCTCCAAAATCTCACCCGTCAGCGATCCGATGCGTTGTCCTCTGCCGATCACGAGGTTTTCCTTTGCTTCGACGCCCGAAAGCCCTTCCAGGTATTGCGCCTTCATCGGTTCCGAAAGCTGGATCTCCACCCGTTGTTCGCAATATTTCTCGATGAGTTCCTTCGGTTTCCCGATTTCGATGATCCGTCCGTAGTTGATGATCGCGACGCGTTCGCAAAGGGCTTCGGCCTCGTCGATGTAATGGGTGGTGAGCAGAATGGTGGTGCCGTCGCGGTTTAGGTCCCTTAAATATTCCCAGAGGTCGCGTCTTTGCTCCACGTCGATGCCCGCGGAGGGTTCGTCCAAAATCAAGATTTTCGGTTGGCTCATCAGCGCGCGGGCGATGAGCAGGCGCTTTTGCATGCCGCCGGAGAGTTTGTAGAAGGGGAATTTCGCCTTTTCGACCAAGCGGAACTGCTCGAGCATTTCTTGCGCGCGCTCTTTCGCGAAGGAGCGGGGGAAACCGTAGAAGCCCGCTTGGAACTCGAGCGTCTTACGCAGGTTGAAAAAGCGGTCCACGTTGACTTCCTGGGGAGCGAAGCCGATGTGCCGTTTGGAGGCGATGGAATCGGGGGCAACGACGTCTCCCATCACCGTGATGCTCCCGCCTTGCGGTTTCACCAAGCCCACGAGAGAATGAATCAACGTGGTTTTACCGGCGCCGTTGGGCCCCAAAAGGCCGAAGAACTCCCCTTGCCGGATGGAGAGATCGACTCCGGCCAAGGCTTGCGTACTTCCGTAGGACTTCTTGACAGATTGGATTTCGATGGCATTCATGGATGAGAAATCATTTCTAATGAACCCTTTCCAGGACTGTCAATGGAAGTAAAGGAAATCTCCAAAATCATTGGGGTGTTGCAAAAAGAGACGGCACAATTCTCCCTCCCCTCCGTCAGCCAAATCGCCTTGCCCGAGAACGAGCGCCCTTTCCGCGTTCTCATCAGTTGCATCCTTTCCCTGCGCACGAAAGACGAAGTCACCTTTCCCGCCTCCGAGCGCCTCTTCGCGCGCGCGAAGAACATGCGGGAGATGGCGAAGCTTGCCCCGAAGGAGATCGAGAGGATCATCTATCCTGTCGGGTTCTACCGGAATAAGGCCAAGCAAATCCCCGAAATCTGTCGTCGCTTGATGGCGGAGTTCGGAGGAAAGGTGCCCGACGAGATCGACGAGCTCTTGAAGTTGAAAGGGGTGGGCCGCAAGACCGCCAATTTGGTGCGTACCCTCGGCTACGGAAAGCCGGGAATCTGCGTGGATACCCATGTACATCGCATCTCCAACCGTTTCGGGCTGGTGAAGACGAAGGAACCGAACGCCACGGAGTTTCGTCTGCGGGAGATTCTGCCAGAACGCTATTGGATCGACTACAACGACCTGCTCGTCACCTGGGGGCAAAACGTCTGCAAACCGATTTCGCCGCTCTGCTCCCGCTGTGCGATCGAGAAGTTTTGTCCGCGGGTAGGGGTGGGGAAGAGCCGATAAACTTCTACTTCTCTACTAAAACCCCGTCTTTCATCCGCCAAAACGTCGTTTTCCAGACGAAGCCGATCTCCGGGTGCTTTGGGTCCATCACCCCTTTTTTCTGAATCACCTCGATGAGTTTTTCGCCGTGGGCCTTCTCGGTGGTGATCTCCTGCGATTCGATGGAAGTGGCGCCGACCAGCCATAAGGCGATTTTCTCGTTTCCGGCTTTATCGCGGGTCTTCAGCCACTCGAGCTTGGAGCCGTTCCAATGCAAGAAGCCGATGGCCTCCGCGTTGGCGCCGTGAGTGTCGATCCTCGTCACGATCTCCGGCCGCTTGTCTTGGTCGAGATCCAAGAAGCTCGCCGGGGTGATGCGGGGCAGGCCGCGCAAGTCGCTGCCTTTGATGCCGGCTTGCGTGGGGCCGGAGGTGGTGAAGTCGAAAAGATCCTTCCTTTGAAATTCGTTCCCCTGCTTGCCCACCATCAGAAGGGCGGGGTGCAATTGGTCGGGGTTGCGGATTTGGTCGGGATTTTTCCCCGCGGGAGCAAGTCCTAGACTTACGAGAAGCAGCTTATTCCCGTTCGACTCGAAAGGCGTTTCCGATTTGAGGTAGTCATCCAACCACGTTTCTTTGGGGAAGAGCTCGGTGAGCCCCTTGGCGGCGGCCGGGGGAGGGGCCTGCGTTTCCGGGGCGGGCGCCGGTTTGCTTTCCGATTTGGGGGCCGGGGCCGGAGTTGCGACCTTCGTTACGGTTCGAATGGGCTTCGTCGGGGCGGGATGCTTCCACCACCAAAGGAGCCCGCCTAAGATGCCCAAGGCGATCAGCAGTTTGAGGAAATCGCTTTGAGTCGAGTTCTTTTTTTTGCTGCGTTTGCGTTTGGCCATAAAAATGGGGACGTGAAAGAATCACGTCCCCGAAATTTTGTTCCCGAAATCGAAAGATTTAAGGAACCTTCGTTCCCACCTTCGGCGCTAACTTGAACAAGGTTTGCGCGATGAGGAAACCGATCACGATCGCCCCCACCCACCATTGCCAATTGCTGATGGGCAAGTGGCTCGCCGCGCCCATCCCGAAGAGCATGGGGATGGAGAGGAAAGTGTTGAGCTTAGAGGCCTTGCGGGCCAACTCCACCTTGCCCGCGTCCGGCTTCTCGCCGGCGGCCACCGCGCGGATGATCTTTTTCTGGTTGGGCCAAATGATGAACCACACGTTGAACCACATGATCGTGCCGAGGAGTCCCCCTAAGCTGATCCACTGGCCGTAGCTGGAGGCCATGAGGGCCTTCATGCCGCCGTCGGTGGCGATCCAGTAGCGGTAAATGATCATGCTGTAACCGGTGAGGAAGGTGAGCATGGCGCCCCAACGGAACCACCAGAGGGCGCGCGGCATGAGCTCGGGCACCACCTTTTGCTTCACGGCCGCGTCCAGTTTCGCCTGGAAGTTGCCGTTCACGAAATTGAAGAAATAAAGATGGCCGATCCAAAGAATACCGAAGATGAAATGGAGCCACCGCAACGCGAAGTGAATCACCAGCGTTTGATCAATCGACATACATTCCCCCCTATCTTAAAGAAGAATTAAAAATTAGCAGGGATATTAATGATTTAAGGAGGGTTTGCAAGCGAAATGTCGTTCGCTATTTCAGGATTTTTTGCAAAACGGGAGCGGCCACGTCCGCCATGAGCTTGTATCCGGCTACGGAGGGATGAACGCCGTCTTCCAAAAGGCCGGCGCCCACCTTTTTCTTTTTTCCCTCGAAAAAAGGGTCATAAAAATTAATGAGGGAGAGGTTTTTTTGCTTGGCCAAAGATTTCACCGTTTTCCGAAAACCAGCCAAGGTTTCCTCGAAATCTTTCTCCTCGATGGGCGTGGGCAGGCAGAGAATGGGCTTGATCTTGTTTTGCAGCAGGGTCTTCACGATTTTTTCGAAGCGCTCGTTCATCGCCTCGAGGTTCGTCCCCTGATATACGTCGTTGGCGCCTCCGAGCAGGATTACGTAATCGGGGGATTGATCGATGATGTCGATCGTCAAGCGATTGATCATGTCGCGAAAGGTGTCGCCGTTGGAACCCGCGTTGGAGATGGAGACGCCGACTTTTTGCGAAACCAGTTCCACCCAAGAATATTTGTGGCCGAAAGGGTAGCCATAGGTAATGGAATCGCCCAGGGCGATAATCTGAGGGTTCGCCATAGAAGTGGATTCTCCTCTAAAGGGGCCTTAGGATAATTTTTTATCAATTATAGCCGCGGCGCTGAGGATTTCCAAAGGGTTTTAGTGTGAAAAGGCCAATATTTTGCATGGGGGTCAGACTTGAAGGAGTCCCCCGAGGAGGGTTTTGAAGTCGAGGATGGGCCATTTTCGCTCAAGGGCTTCTTTCTTTAGTTTCCGATCCGGGTTGACGGTGCGGGGATGACCGACGGCGGATAAGAGCGGCAGGTCGTGGTGGGTATCCGCATAGAAAAAGCAATCTTTCAGCGATGCGCCCCGTTTTTTGGCCTCCATGCGGGCCGCCTCGACCTTCCCTTCCATGTAGGTAAAAGGGACCATCAGGCGGTTTTGCAAAATCTTGTTTTCGATGACGGGCCCGATCGAATAGGACGCGTCGGCCTTCACGAATTCTTCGATAATCTTGATGGCCATGTAGGGTCCCGAAGAAATCAGAACCACCGGGCGCCCTTCCTTTTTATGGTTTTCGATTTCCTGAAGCCCCTCTTCGAAAAACCTCGATCGGATGTATTTTTCGAAGGTCTCCCTCCCGATTTGAAGGATGTCGTCGATGTTCGTCCCCGCCATATCGGCGATGGCCACTTCGTACATCTTGCGTACGTCGCCGGTGTAGAGGGAGGCCATGACTTTGTAGAAGATGGCCGAAGGTAGGCGCCGCTTCTTGATGATGCGGCGGCGCATGAGTTCCAAGGTGGTGTAGTAGCCGGAGTATCCTTTCATCAAGGTGCCGTCCACGTCGAAGAAGGCGATGGATTTCATTTAGGAAGGCTCCTCAGGGCCATTTGGGCGGAGAGCAGGCCCGCCAGCACCCCGTCTTCGAAGTTGAAACGGGGGGAGCGGTTGAGTTCCGGGAAATCGTGGGGGTTCAAGATATCTTCGGCGGTTAAATGCACGCCCAGCTCTTGGGCGATGCGCATCACCTTTTTGCGTTGCGATTCGATCAGCTCGCTTAAAGTGTTTTCGAAGATTTCGGGGGACGACGCCATGGCCCATCCCTAGCGGGCGAAGGAGAAGCGTGTCAAGCCGATCGGGTTTAAGCCTTGCGAATTTGGCTCGTAAAGCGGGAAGCGGGAGTGAAGTTTCTCGCGACGGGCGTCGAAGAATCGTAAGAGCGGTAGAGACGGTCGATGACGATCCATTGTAGGTAGATATCGTCTTTCGGGTTTCTGGGAAAATCCACCTTGGCCATGAGCACACCGTTGCCCCAATCGCGGATTTCCGTCACCTTCACGGAAATACCGGGATTTCGCTCTTTACAGGCGTTCTCGGGAGAGACTTCGTTAACGCGATAAGATTGTCCGACTTGAATGACTTCCCCGCAATGGTTGGTCGCTTTGGTAATGGGCATGCCACCCTCCTCTCTCCGGGGAGTTATCGGCGAAAGAGGGAAAGGGTTGTGGAAAAGCCTTTCCTTCTCCCTGTCCCCTTGTGCACCCGTAACGGGCGACGAGGCTACTCGCCTTCTCCCAAGAGAAAAAGAATGTCTCTTTTGACGGGACTGTCCCCTTCCTGGATCGGAAGGATTCCTTCATAGATTCGTCCGCTCAGCGTATCCAAAGTCAAGGAGGAGCCTCTTTTGACCACACGTCCATTGGGAAAGGTTAGAAAATCCGGATCGATTCGGAACTCCCCCGTCATCATGGTGAAGTTTGGGACGGTTTTGGCGAGACTCGCCAAATGGGAAAGAGGATTGCCTTGATTGGCCAATGCGGCGGCTCCGTTCTTTAGAATATTGGCCGCCACCGATGACACATCGGGGTTTGAGAGGACGAAGATGGTTTTTAATCCTTGCTGCAGCAGGCGAGAGGCTTCTTCTTCGCTCATCGCGATATTTCCGACGAAAGCGGGTCCAGAACTGATCATGTCGTTTGCGATCACGGAATGGGATGAAGCCTGCGAGGCATCGATCGTTTTTAAATAGAGGGCTTGCCTCAAGCGATGATTTCCGCCCAACACTCCGACGGCTTGACGGGCGGCCATTTTCCCCTCTCTCACGCGGCCTGCATACCAGCGAATTTCCTCTTCCAGGGTAAGGTGAGCCCGCCGAATTTGTAAAAAATAAATTTTTCCTGATTCGACGGTGTATTCGACTTCAACGGGAACAGCGTGGTTCAAGCCGGTTTGGTGACCATATTCTCTTTCTAGATGATGAACGGCTTTTCTAAGTTCTTGGTCGAGAGAGGCGGTCGGTAAGAAATCGTTGCCGGGATGTTTTCCGCTGACGAGTTCCTCACCCCGCACTTGTGTTCCATACACGATTTTAAGACCGTTATTTTCAGGGCTGGGAAAGCTTAAGACGATTCCCGATCCGCTTCGCTCATCGCGAGTTCCGTCGATCATTTGCACGATGTGGACGGCGGTTCCCAATTCATCGGGAATCCCATTGGCCATGCGGTAGCTCCTCGCGATGGGAGAGTCCCAACTGCCGTAAATTTCTTCGACTTGACGGTAAATCTCTTCCATCGAGGAAACATTTAAGGCGGTTTTCATGGTTCCCGGCATGCTGATGGCCGCTCCGGACCGAACGGATACCTGCAAGCCGGCGCCTAATTTTCTCCCGGTGGTTTTTTCAAGTTGGCCGATCGCGGCTTGGAGGGTCGTTTTGTCTTGCCTGGTAAGGCGGTAATGGGCGGGTCTTGCCGGAAGCGTGAAGCCCGCTGGGACGTTTTCAGGATACCATTGGCGCAGCCAATGTAGTCCTCTTCCTTTTCCTCCGGTAATTCTGATGAGATCGGGGTAGTTGCTTTCACCAAAGAAATAAGCGTCTAAACCGCCTTGGGGACGGTCTTCGGCCGAAAGAAATTTTAAAGCCGATTGAGCGCGGTTTCTTTGGGGGGGATGGATGTCTACTCCCTGTAGATGGCGATTGAGCGGAGAGATGGCCATTGCTTGGTAAAGTTCGGAGGTATATGAATTTCTCGCTTCATCGGAAAGACCCAACTCCGAGGAGTATCGAAAAAGAAGCGGATCAAGATTGTCGTGATAATGATCGCGCACCTGAAGGATCAGTTCGTGTACGAGCGCCCCTCGCATCATGAAAGTTCTAAAAATCGAAGGAGAGGTTCCATTTTGCAGGGATTCCGATTCTCTTATGTTTTCAAGAGACATTTCGGTAATGTCGTTGATCCATTGCTCCCATCTTTCATCCGTCATTTCTAACAAATCATTTGCCACATGCAGCCAGGTTTCGTTTCCGTATCCGCTGCCGTAAAGAGTCGTGATGAGGGTGGCCATTTTTTCAGTTTGTCTGCCGGTAAAACGTTCGTCGTTCGAAACGGCGAGGTCGCATTGATGAAAAGTATGCCTTTGCAAGGCGAGTGCGATTCTTGCCAGCTGTACGGCATCGCCGGCTGAAAGTTGACGACGTTTTTCGTCCCATAATTTTCTCACTTGCACCGCCAACGTTCGAATTTGATCCAAACGAGGGGTGGCCGAAAGAGGTCCGCCGATGGCGTCTTTCAGGAGAGGAGTCATCGAACCGGTTAAATCGGCCAAGGAAGAATGCGGTTGTTGCCGGGAGGCGTTGGGAGGAGCTTGGATTCCCTCTACCACGCTGGATAAATCTTGAGGCAGACTGAGCATCAAGGCGATTTGTTCGGCTTCTTTGCGATTAACCAATCGCTTATCGGTTTGAGTCGCAACTTGCATCAAGATGAGCTTTCGGGCCGTTTCGTAGATCGATTCGGGGGGCGTGCCTAAGGGAAGGGAGGCCGCCAGATCATTCACCATTCGGACCGAATCAGCGACGATTCCGCCGTTAAATGAGTCAAGTCGAGACAGCCTTCTTAATGTTTCTAAGGTTAAGTCGGGACGGGAAGGGTTTCCCTCCGGGGCTTCTTCGAAGGAAGCCCACCGTTTTTCCGCCAAAACGATGGGGGCCATTTCGGTAAGAGCCGAGTCAAAACGATCGGGGAAATGGAGGCTATTGGGTTCGGTCTCGCTAGTGGGCATGACGGGGCCTGTCGCAAGAAGAGGGGTCTGAAAAAACGGCGGATTCGAATTCGGTCTTTGAAAAAAAGAGGAGCGGCTCCTCAGTGAGAAATCCAAGCTTCTTTCCAATTGGGAAATTTGGGGAAGCGAGGAATGGAGGAGCGAGCTCCCCGCCGCCAGCTGTATGTTTACCACCTGAGCATGAGCCGCTCTTTCGACGAGGCCTCCTTCGGGAGCGCTTTCAAGCCCTGCGCGATATGCCAGCTCGTGTCCCATGACCATTCCCAGATCGGAAAAAAGATTTCTTACCAACCAATTTTGCTCCGCCGCGAGATGACCAAAGGATTTGAGGGTTCCGAAATTAATGAGAGAGCCGAGCCAACGTTGAGAGAAAGTCCTTTGGGAGGAAAGAGGGGAGGGATTCATGAAACCTTGGATTCCCTCGAAAGCGGTCACTTCCGCCGCAAGTCCGACAAGGTAGGAGCTTCCGCGTGCAAGGAGAGAAAAGGGGCTCGCGTGTCCTCCCATCGTCAAAACGGCGATCCTTCCGAAACGGTAGGCAAGCGAAGCCGTGCTCATCGCAAAGAGGGTGGTCAGATTTGTGCTTTCACTCAAAGAGGAGGAAACCGCCTCATCCAGACTTCTTTGAAAATTCGTAAGAGGAGCTGAAGCGGAAGAGGAATGTGTTAGTAGGCGTGTTAATAAAGATTCTGTATTTGTCATAATTAAAATAAATAATGGATAATTTTTTATCCAAATTCGCGTCTTAGCAAAAAAAGTTGTGGGTAAGAAAGAGATTAATTAAAAAAATTAATAATTTTAATGAATTAGAGGCTTAAATAAGAGGCGGGGGTAAAAGATCAAAATTTGTTAGGAAGATGGAGTGAAAGGCTATTCGGATAACTGGAGTATTTTTTTCGCAGCCTCGTGCCCGCTTTTTACCGCGCCTTCCATGGTGGCGGGAAGGCCCGTGGCGGTCCAATCGCCGGCTAAAAAAAGGTTGGAGAAGGGGGTTTCGGTTTTGGGACGCAAGGCTTCGCTGCCTAACGTGAAGGAGGGAGTGGCGCGCAGTTCCTTCAAAATACGGCTGTGTTTTAAAGTCGCGTTTTTCGAGGCGGGAATCGCCTGGTGGAGTTCTTTCAAGGCGATCGCCACCAATTCTTCTTGTCCCTTCTCTTTCAATTCATGGGCGGCGCTGATGACCAACGACACGTAATGTTTCGAGCCATTCAGCAAAGCGCCCTTATTGAAGACCCAATGGATCGGTGAGCGCAGTAAGCCGACGAAGGTTTCCTCCAAAATCGGCCGGTCGAACCAGAGATTGATGGAGAGAATGGGGGAAAACTGGAACGCCTTAAAGCGGTGGAAGAAGGAATCACCGTTCAAATTTTCAGGCATCATCGCTTCCAAAGCGTCCGGGGGAACGGTGCTCAAATAAAATCGGGAAGTTTGTTCGCTTCCGTCTTCTAAAACCACTCGGTCTACTTTTTCACCCTCATCCCTCGAGGGGGATAACAGGATTTTGGAAATGCCCCGCCGAGTGAAGACCTGCCCGCCCCGCTCTTCGATGAATTTTTTGGCGGCTTCGGTATAGAGGTCCGAGAGTCCCACGGTGGAGAGCACCATGAGGGAGTCTTTCTTTTCCTTCAGCAAGGCCTCTCGGAGGACCACCGCCAACATCTTGGCGGAACTTAAATCCGGTTTTTCGTTGATGGTGCCGATGATGAGCGGTTCCCAGAAGTTTTCGATGGCCTCTTCCGTTTGTTCCATCAGAGTGAGCCATTGTCGGCAAGAGAGTTGGTCTAAGGTTTCCAGATCCTTTTCGGTGAGTTTTTCCACCCGCCGCATCATTTTGATCATGGCCCATTTTTCGCGCCACGAAAGGGTGCTCAGCCTTAATAGCCCCGCCAATAAATGAAGAGGGGCGGGGAGGTTGGGGCATTCCAGGCGGTAGCTTTTGCCTTGGGGGTCGGCGAACTCCACTTTCATCTTTTCCTGGAACTGCAGGCGGTCGCGCGTGCCGATCTTTTCTAAAAAATTCAGAGTGTGGTGGTAGCAGCCCATGAAGAGATGCTGGCCGTTGTCGATCGTGTCGCCGGTGGTGGCATCCTTCACCGAATAGGCGCGCCCGCCTAGAAGGGGTCGGCGCTCGAAAAGGGCCACCTTCGCGCCTTTCTCCGAGAGCGCGACTCCGGCCGCGAGACCGGCCAAACCTCCGCCGATGATGGTGACGTCCGTCATGGCGCTAAAACCAGCTCCTTATCCACTCTTTCAAGGCGATGCTAAGCTTCATCCACTTCGAAAGATTTACTTTTTCGCGAAGGGGCGCGCGGGGGTCTTTTTTAATTTGTTGGAGGATGTGGTAATACACCTTGCCCATGATCCAGGCGGCGACCAGCTTCTTCCGGGGAAACTTCTTCATCAGCCGGAAGGCCTCCGCGTAGAGCGTCTCCACCTGTCCGATTTCATAATACATGAGCGAATCGAATCTCACGGAAAGACGGCCTTGCAGGATGTCGTCTTCGCTTAAGGAAAAATGCTTAAGGTCGTTCAGCGGCAAGTAGATGCGTCCCCGCATGGCGTCGCTTTTGATGTCGCGCAGGATGTTGGTGACTTGCAAGGCGCGCCCCAGGAGAATCGCCCCTTGATCCGCATCCTCACCTTCCACCTCGAAAATCTTCATGCAGATCAGTCCCACGACGGAAGCGACGCCGTAGGTGTATTCGCAAAGCTCCTCGAAATCGGAGTAGCGGTCTTGGTCCAGGTCTTTTTTCACGCCCTCGATTAACTCATCGAAGTATTTTTTTGGGATGTGGAAGCGTTTGACGGTCCAGCCGATCTCCCGCATGACGGGGTGGGTGGGAGACCCGTGATAGGCGGCCTCCAATTCGCCGGACCAGTGCTTCAGCTTCTCGTTGGCCTCAAGGGCGGAGGCCGATTCGTCGACCGCGTCGTCGGCGAGGCGGCAAAAGGCGTAGACCGCCTCCATCCCGCGTTTCTTGTCGTGGGGGAGGAAAAAAAACGATCCGATGAAATTAGACCGGCTGTTTCGGGTGACTTCCTGCGCGGCCTGGGCATCGGAGTTCATTTTCGCATGGCTCTTCATCGGCGTTAAGCTCCCGCCCAAAGGGCGACGCACCGGTTATAGGTGAAAATCGATTTCCATAAAATGGAAAGCTTGTCCTTGGGGCGGATCTTGGGCCTCTCCAACGAGGTGCGGTTGGGGTCGAAGCAGGCCCGGTTCAGAACCGTCATGCCGCCCAGCCAAGTGCAGCGCAGCTCCCACGAGAGACGTCCCTTCACCTTTCGGGGAAGGGGGGCGCCTTTCTTGAAGAAATCCAAGGTGAATTCGCCCAAGGCTTCCAAGGGTTTTCTCCAGTCCGTATCGGAAGGAGGGTTCAAGATCGTTTCATCATTCATCCCGAAACGGGCCAACAAATCGAGTGGCGCGTAGATGCGGTCTTTTTCGCGGTCCACCGCCATATCTTGCCAGAAATTGGCGAGCTGCAAGCCTGTGCAGATCGCGTCGGAGAGGGCAAAGCGTTCTTCGTTCGCGGCGTCGAAGGTCGTCAAGACGAGCCGGCCCACGGGGTTGGCCGAGTGTTCGCAGTAATGCAGCACTTCCGCCCAGTTCCGGTGGCGGCGTTTCGTCACATCCATCTTGAAGGCGTAGAGCAGGTCCGACAGGGGCTTCATGGGGATCTTCAAATCCCGCACGGTTTTTTGGAGGGCGACGAAGACGGGATGGGTGGGAGTGCCCTCGTAACAAGCCTGAAGTTGGCTTTCCCATTCTTGAAGTAGGTCGAGCCGTTTCGCTTCCCCTTTTCGAATTTCCTCCCGCCAAGTGACCTCGTCGGGGAAATCATTGCGCGAAGGATAGTTCTCGTCGGCGAAATCGTCGGCGCTTCGAGCGAAGGCGTAGATGCTCCAGACGTAAGGCCGCTTTTGTTTCGGGATGAGCAACGATCCCACGGGAAAGTTCTCGTAATGGCTTTTGGCCATCCTTTCGCAATACCCATAGGCGGTGGAAAGATCGAGAGTCATAAGACGGTCACCGCCTGGCGGAAGGAATCTATTTTTAATTCGAGGGAAGTGCCTTTTGTGGCGAGAAGCGATGGGAGCAGGCTTAAGGCGACCCATCCTTCCGAGGTGAGGCTGCGGCTGGCGCTGGTCACCTTTCCAACTTCTTTGCCGTCGAAGAATAACGAAGCATTCTCCGGAAACGCCTCTTTTCCGCCTAATTTTGCGAGACGCTTGTGGACGCGACCGTAATGCTTGACCCGAGAGATGGTTTCTTGGCCCACGTAGCAACCTTTGGTGTAGCTGATGAAGCCTTCTTCTACATTGGCTTCTTGCGGGATCGTGCCTTCGTCGATATCCACGCCGTAGAAGGGGCGGCCCGCTTCGATTCTTAAGGCCTTCAAAGTTTCTTCTCCGATCCAGGCGACGGGGTAGGGTGTGGAAAGCTCCGTCAACGTGGGCCGTATGCGGCTTTCGTAGGTCCGGGGGAGCAGCAAAAGGAAGGCGGGAAAGTCGCTCCAGTCGAAATCCCGCATCACTTCCACGGAAAGGCCGTCGACGATGACGGTTTGGTGGCTCAGGGGAAGGCGTTCAGGATCGAAGCGGAACATTTCCGACGCGAAATTCAAGGCCTCTTTGCCGACGCCTAGAATCCATTCATTTTCCTCCGAGAGGTCGGAGAGTTCCGTTTGGCTGAAAAGGATCAAGTTCTTGAGAGCTTCGGGCAAGGCTTTGGCTTCCGCGAGGGACGTATGGGCCCAAATGGCGTTTTCCAGTTCGAACAGTTTCAAGGCGGCGACCCATTTTCCTTTTGGCGTCAAATGGAGGGCGGCGATGCCCTTGCCGGATTGCAGGGTCTTCATATCGTTGGAAAGCGCTCCTTGCAGCATTTCACGGGCGTCCGCGCCCTTGAAACGGAGGATCGCGTCAGGAAGGACAGCGAGCCCCACTCCTTCGCGGATGGCGGCGAATTCCTCGAGTAGAGATGGCATGTTGGGTTTATAGCGGGGGTGGGGGGATCGGTCAATGGGTGGTGATTTTTTGCGATTTTTAGGAACTCGCCGGGTTCATAAAACCATTTCTCTCCGGTCCAAGGCTTCCCTGCGTGAAATGGCTTTTTTACAAGGATGGCTCGGACAGCCTAAAAATCGCAAAAAATCACCACCCATTGACCGATAAAGAGTGTGTGTGGGTTTTTTTGGAAATAAAGAATGAGTGGAAATTATCGCGTGGGATTCGGCTTGAACAACCGGTTATGGGCGGGAGCAACGACCGGGGCTTGCGGTCTCGGTTGGTTGGTGAAAGAAGAAGTGGTTTCCGTGGCCGAATGCTCCTCTCTTCCCCCTTCACAAGGCCCATGGCTCGCCGCGGCAGGCTGAAGCAACGATTCGTACTTATCGCTGATGAATCCCCCAGGTCCCCATTTCACGTTTGAAGCTCCGTCGCCTGACATGATTCTTCTCCTAACACTTTTATTGTCGGTGAAGAAGAGGGTGAAAGTTGTCTTGAAAAACAAAAAATCGTAAGGGTTCTCAATATTTTAAAAGAAAGAACCCACAGCCGTCTGAAGACGGTAAAATTTTTGTTTCAAGGCCTCGAATTTTAAAGAAAAATTATTTACTCAAAAATATTAAGAAATAGAAACCAACGCCACGCCGACCGCTACGAGAAAGATCCCTCCCATTCTTTGAAAGGACACCTCTTCCCCCAGGAAGTATTTGGCCAACACCGCCACTAAAATATAACTGGCCGCGGACAGCGGCATGACGAGGGAGAGCTCCCCATGGGAAAGGGCGGTCAAATAAAGGACGAAAAAAAGGCATAAGGTGGCGGTTCCCAATAAAATCCAGCTATTTTTGATGACTTTTAAGCCCACTTGAAGGGCATGGGCGACCCCTTGAACCTCGATGGCGCCTACCTGCTTCATGCCTAAGCTCAAGAAAATATCCCCGACCGCCGCCAGGATCACGGCGAAAAACATGAGGAGATAGACTTTGTTCATGGGAAGGGGTTCTAAGACAAAGGGATTTACGATTTCAAGGGCGTTTTTTTGGGAGAATTCTTCGAAAAAAGGTAGTGGGAAACGCCCCATTCTTCCCCCTTTCGGTAGCCCCAAAGCTCGGCGCAGGCCATGAAAAAGACGCGCCAATAGTGAAACCACTTTCGCGCCTGTTTTTCCCCGTAAGTTTGCCGGAAGAGGGACAAAATTTCCGAAGCATGAGAATCCATTTGGCGCAACCAGGCTTCCGCCGTCTTTTTATAGTGGCGTCCGTTTAGCCACCAGTGATCGACGATTTTGAGATCCTTCTGGAAAGAGAACAATAGGCCATCGGAAGGCATCATGCCGCCCGTGAAAAAGTAGCGCGACATCCAATCGGAGGCGTCGCGGTCTTCAAAGGCATAGGCGTATTCGCGGTGGGTGAAGAGGTGCGCGAAAAGGAGCCCGTCGTTTTTCAGCCAGCGGGCAACCTTGGCGAGAAGGAGTTCATAATTGCGCATGTGTTCGAACATCTCCACGGAGACGATGCGGTCGAAGCTTTCTTCCGTTTCGAAGGCATTCATGTCGGCGGTGAGAATTTTCAGGTTTTGAAGCTTTCGTTTCTCGATCTGCGAATCGATGAATGCCTTCTGGGTGCGTGAATTGGAGACGCCGGTGATGCGGCTTTTCGGAAAATGCTCCGCCATCCAGAGGGAAAGCGATCCCCAGCCGCAGCCTAATTCTAAAATTTGAAGCCCGTCCTCAAGCCGCGCCCGCTCGCAGGTGAGGCGCAACATGGCGGCCTCGGCGGCGTCCAAGGTGTCGACGCCCTCCGGCCAGTAGGCGCTGCTGTATTTGAGGTGCTTTCCCAAACAAAGCTCGTAGAAGCGGCTGGGTACTTCGTAATGCTGCGCGTTCGCCGCCTGCGCGTGAAGGGCGATGGGGCTTTGCTTCAAGTTTTCCACCAAGGCTTCGAGATGGGCTCGTTGGTTTTTTGGGTTTCCCTTGTCTTCTTGGCGAAGGCGGGTTTTGAGCAGACGCCGAATGCCCAGACGGACGAGCGCATCGGGAAGGAGGCCTTTTGCCAAAAGAGCGTCGGTGTTCATGCGTTGGATGCCCTCCGTAGTTCCTTCTTAAACCACGGCACGAAGGCGCTCGTGGTTTGCTGGTAGCGCCGATATTCCTCACCTCGGCTTTTTTGCGCCTGCTCTTCGGTGGCGGGAATCCCCGTTACTTTAAAGAGGAAATAGAGCATGAGAAGGGGCGCATAGAGCGAAATCCATCCCCCCGGAGAGGCCAGCGCGAAAACAAAATAAGAAACCCAGATGAGCCATTCGAAGAAGTAGTTGGGGTGGCGCGAGTAATTCCACAGGCCCGCCTCGCAAGTTTTCCCGCGGTTTTTCGGATCCGCTTTGAAACGCGCCAATTGGGCATCCGCGATCGCCTCCCCCGTGACGCCGACGAGCCAGAAGGCGGCGCCCGTGAATTCGAAAAAATGCAGTCGGGGTTCGCCGTTTCGCATGATGAGGAGGAAAGGGAAAGAGAGGAAAGCCAAGAGCAGGCCCTGAAACTCGAAGAAGAAAAAGAATTTGAGGGGGAGTTGCGTTTTCCACTGTCGCCTTAAATTTTGATAACGCCCTTCTTCCTCCGGGTGGAGTTTGTAGATGCGCATCGCCAAATGCCAGGCCAAGCGAAAGCTCCAAATGACCACCATCGCCGTGATGAGTCCTTTCCTCGCCCAATAGCCGGGTGTGAAAAGAAAAAGTAGGATCGCCAAGAGGGCGAACCCGGCGGACCAGGCGATGTCCACGATGCTGTAGTTTTTAATCTTCAGGCTAAAAAACCACACGACGAGCATGTAGAAGACGGAGACGGAGAGGAGGATGAAAAAAGGAAAAAACGAACTCATAAGGTTCCATCCGAATAAATGGCCTGTACGACGTGGATGTGCCCCATTTGAAAGGCGGCCCGGCAGATGCAAAGGTAATAATTCCATTTGCGGATGAAGGCGTCGTTATATCCCAAGCGCTTCACCTCAGGCAGTTTCTGATGAAAGGCCCGGTGCCATGTTTCCAAGGTGCGTGCGTAGGAGGGGCCCATCTCCGTTAGATCCGAAAGTTTGAGAGATCCCGTTCGCCTCAAGGCTTCTTCCACGCGGGAGAGGGAAGGGAGAATCGATCCCGGAAAGATGTGTTTTTGGATCCAGTCCGCCTTCTTGCGGTAGGTTCCGTAACCTTCGTCGGGATAAGTGATCATCTGCAAGCCCAGCAGCCCCCCTTTTTTCAGCAGGCGCCGGCATTGGAAAAAGTAGGTTTCTAAGAACCGGTCTCCCACCGCCTCGATCATTTCGATGGAGGCGATCTTGTCGAAGGCGCCCGCGACGTTGCGGTAATCCCTAAATTCGATGCGGATGCGGTCTTCCAATCCCTCTTTCCTCACCCGCTCGGTGGCGTAACGAAATTGCTCCTTCGAGATCGTAAGCCCCGTTACCCGGCAACCGTAGCGGCGGGCCGCGTGAAGACTGAAGCCTCCCCACCCGCAGCCGATCTCCAACACGTGGTCGGCGGGTCTCAATTTTAGCTTTCGGCAAAGCCGGTCGTACTTGGCCTCTTGCGCTGTTTCCAGGCTTTGATTCTCCGATTCGAAATAGGCGCTCGAATAGGTCATCCCGGAGTCTAAAAAGAGTTGGAAGAAGGCGTTGCTCAAGTCGTAATGTTCCTCGATGTTCTTCCGGCTGCCTCGAAATGTGTTGGAGCGAAAACGGTGCCGCAGTTGGTTGGCGAAGTGAAGCAGGTTGAAGCCGAGGCTTTTCCTCCTGTCTTGCGAAAGGGTGGGGCAATCGCTCTTGTTCAAAATGAACCACGAAAGAAGTTGTGTGAGATCGTCGGTTTCCCAGTCGCCATCCACGTAGGATTCGCCCAAACCGATGTCGCCGTAGAGGACGCACTTTTTGAAAAAATCGGGGCGGGTTACGCGCAAGGTGGCCCTTAAAGAGGGAATGCCCGTTCCGTAAGTTTCCACCCGACCGTCGGGAAACTCCATGCGCAGAGAGCCCGCTTTCATCGAAGAGAACGCCTTGTGCAGCAGGGAGGCGTAGAGGGAAAATTTCTTCCGACGGGGAAAGAGATTTTCCCGGTTCGAGATTTCTTCCGAGACGAAATCGGTCATTCTATCCGCTGATTTTTCTTGAAGCATCGTGTGGCTCCTCCGCATGGGCTATGTAGGGGCGGAGCACCTCCCGCTGCAACTCGGGGTTCTCCGTCTTCCGAAAGAAGGGGATTTTTTTCCAATATAAAAGCAAGGCGTTCCAGTGAATTCGGGCGATCACTTGCAGGGTCATCAAGGGATATTTGAAGGTGAAGCTAAGAAGCCGACCGTCACTGAGGGGGCGGCGTTTTCCCGTCAGGGTCGTGAGCAGGATCCTCTCCCCTTTTACGGAATCGTGAATTTGAAGCGCCAGCGATTCGCCCGGGGCTTTAAGGATGAATTCAAAATCTACGTTTAAATCCATGAAGGGGGAAACGTAGAAGTGCTTCGGGGTCACTTGATGGAAGACGCCGTCCTCCTGCTTTTCCTTTCCACCGAGAAAAAAAGTTTTCATCTCTCCAAAGGTATTTCCCACCTCCGGCACCACGCAGACCGGCTCGTTCTTTTCATCAAAGCAGAAGTAGAAGGAGACGGGGTTGAAGAGGTAGCCGAAAGTTCTCAAGTGGGTGAGGAGGAAGATTTTCCCGTTTTTCAAATCCACTCCGCGCGCGGCGAGGTAAGAGAGGATTTTTTCCTTGAGAGGACGGTTGTCCGGATCCAAATGATCTTGGTCACGGAAAGAATAAAGGTTGAAGCGATTTCGAGCGAAAAGCCGCCGTTTGCGTGCGAGAGAATCCACCTCATCCAGATCCAGGTAGAACAGAAAGATCCGGTACCGAAAGCGATGCTTCTTCGGCTTCAACCGATGATGCATCACTTCACATTCATAGAGGCACGATTGAAAGTCGGCTACCATATCGATTTCTTCAAAAGAATCCGGCACAACTCGAGCGCCGAAGTGAAGGCGTCTTCGTGAAAGCCGTATTTGAAATAGCTTCCGCAGAAAAAAGTCGTTTGATTGTCCGAAATTTGATTCAAAGAGGGTAGCGTTTTTTGGGCTTCGATGGCCGCCCTATCAAAGAGGGGGTGCTCATATTCCAGGGCCTTTAAAATCTTTTCCGGGCATACCCGGCCGGGATCGTTTAAAGAAATGAAATAATTCGCGCGATCGGAAACCCCTTGTAGGCTGTTCATCCAATAGTGGGTGGAAGGGAGCGTTTCCCCCGAAGCCCCCTCCTCGATGCGGTAGTTCCAAGAGGCCCAGGCGCGTTTATTACGGGGCATCACCGATTCGTCCGTGTGGAAGATCGTAGGGTTCTTCTGATACCGAAAAGGGGATAAGAGCTTCTTTTCCTCTTCCGTGGGATCCTTTAAAAGTTTCAGCGCCTGATCGGCGTGGCACGCCAGGATGACGTGGTCGAAAAACTCCGATTTTCCCCCCTCGCACATGACGCGAACCTTGCCCTTTTCCCTCTGAATGCCTTGTACTTTTTGATTTAGATTCAAGCGGTCTAAAAAAGTAACGGCCATTTTTTTCACGTAGGTATGGGCCCCTCCGGTTACCGTCCTCCAAGGGTGTTGGGTATACATCCCTAAAAAGCCATGGTTATGGAAGAAACGGAGCAGGGTGAGGGCGGGAAACTCCTCCATTTTATCCGGCGGGGTCGACCAAACGGCCGAGCTCATGGGGGAAAGGTAGAGATCGAAGAAATCCTTCCCGTAACCTTTCTCCTCCACAAATTCTTGAAGCGTGTAGTTTTCGAAACGGGGATTTCGAAGGGCCTCCTCCGCTTCTTCATTAAAACGCCCGATGGAGCGGAGCAAGCGGATGAATCGCCAGTTGAGGAGATTTTTACGCTGGGCGAAAAGCTGGCTGAAGCTGGAGCCGCAATATTCCAAGCCCGTAGGCAGATGCTGCACGCTGAACGACATGGAAGTCGGCTGGGTGGGTACGTCCAGTTCCCGGAAGAGCCGGGTGAGGTTCGGATAGGTAACCTCGTTATATACCATGAAGCCGGAATCGGCGAAAACGGTACGGCCTTCCTCTTGGGCGCTCAAGGTGTGGGTGTGGCCGCCCGCGTAGTCGTTTTGTTCGAAGAGGCTTAAATCGAAATGGGAATGTAGAAAATGGGCGCAGCCCAAGCCCGCAATGCCTGTTCCAACGATCGCTAGTTTCCGCATGAGGGTCCTTGCGTAAGTTCTCCTTCCCTTTTTTGGGGTAGGGTTCTTTTTAGATGATTTCTAAATTAAGAAAGTAACTTCGCGCCAGTCTTTCCGCCGATTTTTTCCTTTACGAAATTTTGGAGGATCTTTCGGTCCGCCGAGGGCAGGGCGGTTTCTCCCAACTGCGAGGGGGAAAACCATTCCCATCGGGTGGCGGCTTCCTTTTTCATTTTTCCCTGCGGGTTTTGAACCCAGAAGGGGTGAATCGTGATCCGGTGATGGGTGATCGCGTGGGTGTGGCTTTTGAGCGGCGATGAAAGGGACGAGATCAGCCCCATCTTTTTTAGAAGGGAAGCGAGGGAGGCGGCCGGCGAATCACCGTTTTCGGGAAAGAGGCTGGGAAGCTGCCAAAGTCCCTTCATCCAGCGATTTTCTTCCGAGAGGGTAAGCAACACCTTTCCGTCCTTCTCGATCACCGCGGCGACGCGCTCAAGAAGTTTTGTCTCCGGACCCTTTTTCTTCTCGGGGAATTTTTCCGGGTCTTCCAGCCTCCCCTTGCAGAACCCCTGAACGGGGCAGAGCAGGCAGAGGGGGTTTTGCGGCGTACAGAGGGTGGCGCCCAGCTCCATGAGGCCTTGGTTGAAGTCGCCGGGGGAGTCGGCGGAAACCAGCTGCTCCGCTATCTTCCAAATTTCTTTCTGAAACTTAGATTCCTTCGGAGAGCCCCTTTTCGCGAAGAGCCGCGAATAAACCCGGATGACGTTCCCATCCACCAAGGCTAAGGGAATTTCGAAGGCGATGCTGGCGATGGCGCCCAAGGTGTAGCGGCCGATGCCGGGTAAGGCTTCGATGGATTCGGGATCTTTCGGGAATTTTCCGCGATGTTCGCGCACGATCGCTTGCGCCGCCTTATGAAGATTTTTTGCGCGGGAGTAGTAACCCAACCCGGACCACAAGGCCAATACGTCTTCTTCCGTGGCTTGGGCGAGGGAGTCGACGTTAGGAAAGCGCTTCAAGAAGCGGAGGTAATAATCGATGACGGCGGCCACCTGGGTTTGCTGGAGCATGATCTCGGAGATCCAGACGGCGTAAGGATCGCGCGTTTTTCGCCAGGGAAGATCGCGCTTGTGTTTGCGGTACCAGGCGAGTAGGGTTTTTTGGAAATTTTTCTTTTGAGCCAGCTCCATTTTTCCGTCCGCTTTCGAGGTATTCTCTATGAAAAATATTCTCGTACTTCAACATGAACCTCACGAGGGTCTAGGGGCGTGGGACCCTATTTTCAATTCCCAAGGCCGCCGGGTGGTGACCCGTCATTTATACGCCGGAGACAAGGTGCCCCAAGAGGAAAGCCTCTGCGAATTTGACGGCATCGTCATCATGGGCGGCGCCATGAGCGCCAACGACGGGGAAAAATTGGAGTTCATCCGAGATGAGCTGAAGATGATCCCCCAAGCCGTCCAGTTGAAACTTCCGCTCTTGGGGGTTTGCCTGGGTTCCCAACTCATTGCCAAAGCCCTAGGCGCAAAAGTGAAGAGGGGGCCTCAAAAGGAAATCGGGTGGTACCCTCTGCAACTTCGGCAATCCGCCGAGAAGGACAACATGTTCGGGGGCTTAAGCTCTCCCATCTTCATGTTCCAATGGCACGGGGAAACCTTCGATTTGCCCAGCGGCGCCGTCCATCTGGCGAGCTCTCCCCTCTATCCCCATCAAGCTTACCGTTACACCGACCGCATTTACGGCTTTCAGTTTCACTGCGAGATGACCGATTCGATGATTCGGGAATGGATCGAGAAGGGCAGAGACGAAATCCTTCAAGCGGAAATTTCACCGGATCAAATATTGGAGCTCACGCCGAAGTATCTTCCGACCTTGCGTCATTGGGCTCATCAAATCGCGCAGAAGTGGTTGGCGTTGCGTTAAGGGAAAGAGATCAACCGCAAGAATCTTGTCCCGAAAATTGCTCGCTTTTCGGGGTCCAACCTAAAGCACCCTTCGAGGTTTTAATTTGAACCCACCATTCAGCGGGTTTTATTTTTCCGGGAAGAGTCGCCCAACAGGATTTCGAAGGGGAGTTTGCACAGCTTTGGGGGCATTCGCTTCCTTGGCAAAAGTTCCTCAAGACATCCGTTCCGGTCATTTCCTCTTCCCACACCTTTCCCTGATGCCAAATCTTATAGAATCCTTCTCCCAGATAGGTGAGTAGATAAATCCGGTCTCCTTTTTTATATCGGCCATGGGTGTAAATGATTTCGACCGGGGTAGGGGTGGAGTAGACGATTCCCGTCACCCCTTTCACCTTTTCCCCTTTTTTCACGGAACCCACCGTTTTTTCCCCATGCGGCTGTTCATAGAGGGGAAGGTCTTGGAGGGCCGTCCATTCCCGATAAGTGCAGCATTCGAAAGGACAGGCGCCTTTGTCCTCGTAAATTTTAGGCAAGGTCTTTAAAAGTTTGGGGACCGATTCAGAGGCGTGGGAGGAAAAAGAAAAAAGGCCGAAAATTAAAACGAGGAAAACCTTAAAAAAGAATTTCATGCCGCCCCCTTTTTTTAAGGTAGTTTTTCCACCAAAGGATATTTCGATGTGTTGGGCAGTTGGTAGTGCCACCATTCGCTGTTCAAGGGCTTCAGGCCCACCTGCGCCATGAGGTCGATCAGGATTTTCCGGTTGTCGCAGCGTTCCTTTTCGTCCGCCTTGCAGGCATAGTTCGGGGAGGCTTTCGCGGTGAAGTCATCGAATTCAGTGGGCATCATGAGCAAGGTCCCGTCGGGTTTCGACAAAGTGGCGTCCACCGCGATGCCGCGGTTGTGATTAGAACCCACCTTGGGGTTGGCGACGTAGCGCGAGTCGGGAACGATCTTCCACATGGCTTTCTGCACCTCGAGGGGGCGATAGCAATCCCAGAAGGTGAGTTTCAAATTCTTCTCTTTGAGAAGCGGCGCCAACTTTTGGAGGACGTCGTTCAGGTCGGGATGCGCGTAGCATTCGGTGAGGTTGAATTCTTTGTAGACGTTCTTCTTCAAGAAATTGTTGTCGGAGTTGTAGCGAAAGTCGGTGGCGAAGACGTCGCCCGTCACCTTGACGAGGGATTTGCCATGCGGCTTGCTCTCGGCACTAAAAGCGCCCTGCGAAAAAAGGGAAAACACGATAAGAAAGAGGGCGATTCTTCTCAAGCAAAAACTCCTTTTTTTACATCTCGTGGCCCATCGACGGGTGGACGTCCAGCTTCGGGGGATTTTTCGCCCGCGCCTCATCCACCTTGATGAGGGTGTGTTTGATTTCCACGGCATTGCCCACGTAGGAAGGATCCATGTTGAGTTCCACGACACGATACCAATATTGGCCGGGCGCCACCTGGTAGACGTGGTTGATGCAGAGACATTTGAACTTGAAGCCCAAGGAAAGCTCGGGCGGGTTCACCACGTGGGGGGCGGCGAAGAAATAGAGCGGCTGGGCGGTGGTGTTTTTCAGCACGAGCACGAACATCTTCTTGCTGCCGGGGCTTAAACTGAGGTTGGAATCGGCGATTTCCTTGGAGACGGGCAAATCTTCGAGCTTGCCTCCCGTGCCCGTGTCCCAAAGCTCCGCGTGCTTGGTCGTGGAGAGCTCGTAGATCTTCATGGGAGCGGGGACGTCTTTATAGTCCCACGCGATCTTGACCGAAACGGGACCCCCGGCGGAAAAGGCCGCCGGGGTCCCGAGGAAAAATGCGAAGAAAACGAAGAAAGAAGTAAAACGTCTCATCTTAAATCCGTCGCATCCAGTTTCAGCGTCAGTTTTGTGAAATTCAGCTTTTTAGCCGTTCCCACATTTTGAACGACGTACTGGTTGCCGCTCTTGGAAAGGGTGATGAAATCCTCGAAGATTTTTTGTTCCGAACCGTCTTCCGCCTTGGCTTGGTTACAATCGCGGCCACAGCCGTTGCAGTCGCCGCCGAAGCCTTGGAACTTACGTAAGAACCCGAAGAGCCTCAGTTTCAAACCCGTCGGGGTGGCTTCCTTTACCTCATAATTTCCCAAGGCGTAAAAATCTTGGTATTTGCCGGCCGTTTCCTGGTTGCCTTCCACGTACATGCTGCCATCGCTCCTCAAGCGGAACAACCATCGTTTAGAACCCGCGTTGGTGCTTTGCTCCATCACGAGGCTTTTGTTGAGCACGTCGCTTAAGCCCGCGCCTTGAAATTGCTTGCGGTTTTCGGCGCTGATGGAATGGATCGCCTGCAGCGGGTTGACGAGAAACCATTCCTTGCCACTGTAGAAACGCAGTTCGCTGATGACCAAGTCTTTATATTTCTTTCCCGCGTAAGAATCTTTCACGGTGAGCGTCAGGCTCTTTCCGTCGAAGGGTTTCGGCAGGATCAGGTCTTGGGAGCCCATGATATCCTTCACCGGCACTTCCGCGCTGTAGCCGTTGTCGCCCGTAATGACGAGGGTTTTCGGGCGGGCGTTGGAGAAACAGTGGACGTCCGAGCGTTGGTAGCCGTTCCAGATCTTGATCTTCTCGATGTGCTGGGGTTCGTTGAACTGGAACTTGAGCGATTCTCCGTCCGCCTTTTGGTCGGAAGACCAGGCGTATTCGTAGCGGGAATCGAAGAGATTCATGACGTCATAAGAAAGCATGGGTTTGGAAGTGGAGCTGGCGGTCACCGAGCCTTCCACCACTTTCGGGGTGAGAAGCGCATAGGGGTTATCTTGACCGTCATAGAGCTTCACTTGGCTGACGCAGACGGGTTCGTTCTTTTGAAAATTGAAGGTTACCGACCGGGCGGTCATGACCCTTGTTTTTTGGATCAGCTTGTCGCCTTGGGGTTGGATTTCGTAAGAATCCTCGTCGAAGTTAATGTAGGTCAGTACCGGGCTCTTGAAGGGACCCGCGCAGGAATCGACCTCGATCTTGCCGAGCGAGATAGGGGCGTCGAAATAGAGGTGGAGTTTGACGTATTGGGTGCCCGCCTCGGGGCGCCAACCTTTTCCGTTCACCGCGTCGAAGGGCAGGGCTTGATCGATCGAGGTGGAGGCCACCATTGAAACGGCCGCCGTCTTAGGCGTCGCTTGGGGTTGGGCAAACGAAGAGGAAGGGATCGCGAACATCAGGGGAAGCGCCCAAAGGGCGATGCGTCGCATCATGAGAGTCTCCTTATTTTTGAATTTCGAAATTTTAAGGCAATCCCCAAGCGCCCTTCAACTTTTTGTATTCCCCTTCGGGGAGTTGAACAAGCCGGGGATGTTGTTCCGGTTTCAGCCATTTCAACACTTCAACGAGGTTTCCTTCCGCCATGGCGGTGCATCCTGCGGTGCCCTTCTCGGGGCTTCTCCAAACGTGCATGAAAACGCAACTGCCGGCCCCCGGCGCAGGCTTGCCGGTGTTGTGGTTTACGAAGACGAGCCATTTGTAGAGGTCGTCTTTTCGCTTCATTTTTTCCGCCGATTTCCAAGTAGGTGCCTTGCCCGCAGGCAGCACCGTAATCTGGTTATAGGAAGCGAAAGTGGGATCATCCACGCAATAAGTTGAATCGCTGATGGTTTTGTAGGGCCATGCGCTTCCTGTAGGAGCGGAAGGGGCATAACCCATCGCTTCGCCCAAATCGAAAATTCCCGCCGGCGCCTTGCCGTCCCCCTCCTTCTTTTGGGGATCCGTGGTTTGGGCTGCGTTCAACCCTTTTCCCCAGGCCATTCCGTGCAAGCCGACGACGATGGGGACGGGGGTTCCGACGGCCTGAAAGGCATTTCCCTTCCGTTCGAAACGCTGAAGCTGCCCGCTCACCGAATTCCAATCGGAAGTCGTAACCAGAATCGCCTGTTGGGCGGCATCCAAAGGGGAGGATTCCGCGTGGGCAGTCCAAAAAAGACAGAAGACCATCCATGAGCCCATTAGGCCCGTGAGAAGTCGTCTCAAAAAAAGGAAAGGAGGAAGAGGAGTCAAAAAATTTTCCTTATGCGGGGGCTTTCTTGCTCATCACGCTTTTCCAGGCATCGAGCGCTTCCATAATTTCCAAAGGCAAGGCGATCACCACCGTGTTGGAAGCCGTGGGGCCCAAGCCGTCGATGGTTTGCAAAGTACGAAGCTGCATGGCGCCGGGGCTCGTCGCCATCGTGCCGGCCGCGGCCGCCAAGTTGATCGCCGCGTCGCGGTCGCCTTCCGCCTTCGTGATGGTGGCTCGCTTTTCGCGTTCGGCGGAGGCTTGCCGACTCATCATCTTCTTGAGTTCTTCCGGCATGTCGATGTCTTGAATTTTAATGTTGCTCACTTCCAAGCCCCAGTTGGCGCTTTCGATTTCGACGGCTTGCTCTATTTCTTTGCCGATCTTCTCCCGCTCGGCCAATAGCTGGTCGAGCGTCATGCCGCCGATGACGTCCCTTAAGGTCGCTTGGGCGTATTGGCTCATGGCGAAGGCGAAGTTTTGCACTTTAATGATGGCTTCTTCCGGTTTCTCGACGCGGAAGTAGACGACGCCGTTGATGGAAACGGGCACGTTGTCTTTAGTGATCACCTGCTGCTTGGGAATATCCAAGGTGAGGATGCGGGTATCGACGAAAATGGCTCGGTCGAGCACGGGGACGATCAGGCAGACGCCGGGGCCTTTGACGCCCGAGAATTTACCGAGCCTTAAGACCACGATGCGTTCCCACTGGTCAGCGATCTTGATGGCGCTCGAGATGAAAAGGGCCGCGAAGAAGGCGGCGATGACACCCAAGCCCCCCAATATGGGATTCAACAAATACAGGAAGAAGGCGACGGTTTCGAAAATGGCCAAGAAAACGAGGAAGAAAAGGAAATTGACGGCTTTCATGAAATCTCCTTCACGAGGTTGTATGGAGGCGCCGTTCTATCATTTTTTCAGAAAGATGACCAATGAATTACTGGAGGTGTAAAAGAGGGGAAAAAGATCAGAGCCTAACGATTTTATAGGCTTGTTCGACCATGTCTTTGGTGGCGTTGCGGGTATCGATAAAAAGAGCCGCTTCTTCGGCGAGGGTTTTGAGGTCGAAGTCGCTATGGGGGGTCAAGAGTACGACCGCGTCGTAAGTCTTCACGTTTCCGTTAAGGGGAGTAGAGGTGAGCAGTCGATCGTTGAGGATGAAACGGGGAACATGCGGATCGCTGTAATCTACCTTGGCTCCCATTTCCATGAGCTGGCGCGCGACTTCCACGGAGGGGGATTCGCGAACGTCGGACACGTCCTTTTTGTAAGAGAGGCCTAAGACCAACAGCTTGGCGCCTTTGATTTCTTTCCCCTGCTTTTTTAACGCTTCTTCCACCGTATGTGCTACGACGGCGGGCCTTTCCGAATTGATTTCGTCGGCTGCCTTGATGAAGCGCGATTCGAAGTTTTTCGACTTCAGTTTTTGATCGAGATAGAGGGGATCCACGGGGATGCAGTGCCCTCCCACGCCCGGGCCGGGATAAAAAGCCATGTACCCAAACGGTTTGGTGGCCGCGGCGTCGATTACTTCCCAAGCGTCGATTCCCAATTTCCGGCACATCAGGGAAACCTCATTGGCGAAGGCGATGTTGACGGCTCGGAAAGTATTTTCCAGAAGTTTCGCCATTTCCGCCGCTTGGGAAGAGCTGACAGGCACCACCCGTTCCACGAAGGAACCGTAAAAGGCCTTGGCTGCCTCCGTCGCTTCGGGGGTAGTTCCTCCCACGATTTTGGGAGTGTTGCGGAGCCCGAAATGCCGGTTGCCCGGATCGATCCTTTCGGGCGAGAATGCCAGGTAAAAATCCGTTCCGCACCGAAGTCCGGTTTCTTCGAGCAAGGGACGTAAGATCTCTTCCGTCGCCCCCGGTTGAACGGTGGATTCGAGAACGATAAGCTGCCCTCTCCTTAAGAATCTTTTTACCTCATGGGCAGCCCCCAGCACGCAGGAGAGATCGGGGTTTTTTTGTTCGTCTAAGGGAGTGGGAACGCAAATGCAGACGACGTCCGCTTCGGCGAGCGACGAAAACTGGGAAGAGAATCGTAATTTTTTTTGTTCCGTCAACGAAGCGATTGTGTCCGAAGGGACGTCGGGGTTAAAGCTTTGTCCTTGGCTTAAGCAGCGTATTTTCTCTTCGTCCAAATCGATTCCCGTGACGCGATAACCGGCTTGGGCGGCGGCGACGGCTAACGGAAGCCCCACATATCCTTGGCCGATAATAGAAACGTCCGCGTTTCGGTCTTCTAATTTTTTGAATATTTGGTTCACGATTTAATGGATAGAAAAATATCCTAAAATTATTTTTGCACGACGTCAAAAATTTGTCAAAATGAAATAGCTATATGAAATTATTTTATAATATTGTTAATAGAAGTTAATTTTTATGGATGATTTTATAAAAAGGAAAATTAATTACAGTAAAAAAAATATCCAATGGATGGGAATGGCGGTGGTTTTCCTTTTTCTTTTTTGCGAGGGCCAAGCGTTTTGCGCCAATGAATCGGAGAAACATTGGAGGATCGACGAAGGGGCGGGGGCTCAAACTTTCAATTACGCCGCAACGGCGCCCCTGTTTTATACTCAGGTTTTTTACCGAAAACCTCAGCGTTTTTTTCTATTGGGCCGCTTCGATTATCTCGATAAATTTAACGACAAAACGTTCAGCACCACGTTGGGAGGCGGATACTATGTGTTGCCCAAATTGATTTTGAGCGATCAGTTCGGGTTCGCGCCCGGGGCCTTCGTCGTGCCGGAGGTGCAAAACCAGTTTGAAATTTCGGGTATTCTCCCGCACGGATTCGCGCCCTATTTACGCTACGGTTACCGGCATTACCAAGTGGCCGATGTGCACCTGATCACGCCGGGAGTAAGCTGGTATTGGGGGGAGCGGGCCATTTTCGACGTGAATTATACCCTTGCGGTGAACAACATCGACGGACTTTCCTCCGGCAGGACCGACCACAACGTGGCGGCGAGAATCACCCTCATTCCTTGGAAAGACCGTCTTAAGTTCTTCGTCCATTATGCGCGGACGGAGGAAAGCTTTGATGCGGGAAACCCGGTCCTGCCGTTCGGCAGGTTCCACGCGAACCACGTAGGAGGGGGCTTTGAATGGGCCTTCCTCAAAAATTTTGGAGTAAGGTTTTACATGGATTATGAAAATCGGGACAACGGACAAACCGCGCATGTTTATGAATCCGGTTTTTTCCAGAAATTTTGAGGCGATTTCATGTTGAAGGAAACTCCCTCCCCTATCGATCCGGAAAAAGCCGCCCTTCTTTTGCGCGAAATCGCAAAGACCGAAGAGGCTCGGGTGATTCCCCAGATCCGTTTTTCGCCGTCGGGAAGCGATGCCCATCCTTGGGCCGCCTCCGTGCTGAAGGTTCGCGAGGGGGAGGAGTCGGGATATTTGGAATGGCTGGTGGAAAAGGGTTACTTAACGCGGGAAACGTTTGACGTCATTGTCGTTTGCCCGCTCTGCCAAAGCGCCGATATCGCCGCCCACGAAAAATGTTTTAACTGCGCCGGGGCGTTTGTTCGAAAGGAAGCGCTTCTCCATCATTACCGTTGTTCTTTCGTGGCTGCCGAAAAGGATTTTCTGAAGCCCTCCGGGCGTGTTTGCCCAAAATGCGTTCGTCCGTTGAGGGAGATCGGGGTGGATTTCGATATCCCCGGGGAATATTATTTGTGCACCGCGTGTTGGGAAAAATTTCCGGAAGACGCGCTAAAAGGGAAATGCCGATCCTGTCGTGCCTCTTTTCCGATGGAGGAAGCGCGCTCTAAAACGCTTTTCGCCTACTCCCTGACTTCGGAGGGGGCTCAGGCGGCGGAAAAGGGAAGGCGGGGCCCGTGAACTTTGACTTCTCCCATGTTTATCATCTCACCCGGCATGAGTGGATTGTCCTTTTGTTGCCCGCTCTCCTTTTCGATACCACTCGTTACTATCTGACGAACACGGTCTATTTTTTCCTCCGCCTCATTCCCCGCTTTCGACGAAAGGAAGACCGGGGAAAAGGGAAGGAGCCTTTTTACCCCACCGTGACCGTTTTGGTGCCCGTCTATAACGAGGGGACGCATTTGCAAAAGGTCCTCGATGCCGTTTTAGGCAATGAATATCCCGATTTCGAAGTCATCGTCGTCGATGACGCCTCGACGGACGAGACGTGGAAGCTGTGCCGGCGATATCAAGAGGAAGGGAAAATTCGCTATTTAAGGAAAAAAATACGGGGGAGCAAGCCTTCCTCTATAAACTATGGTCTCCTATTCGCGCGGGGGGAATTGGTGATGTTGATGGATGGAGACACCCTTCTCGACAAGGAGGCCATCTTTCAAATGGTCCAACCCTTTCGCGACTCGAAGGTCGGGGGCGTGAGCGGGAATTTGGCGATTTCCAATGCGGGAAAAAATCTCCTGACCTTGCTTCAATCCGCGGAATTCAGCATGACGATCGGGATTCAAAGACGTTGGCTTTCCTTAACCGATATGCTGCAGATCGCCTCCGGCGCTTTTTCGGTTTTTCGGAAATCCGTTCTCCACTCTTTGCGGGGGGTCGATCCGGAGTATGGCGAAGATTTGGACATTACCCTCAAAACGAGAAAAATGGGCTACGATGTCGTGTTTGCCCCCAAAGCCCTCGCATACACGGATATGCCCACGACGTTGGGCGGGATTTTTCGGCAAAGGCTCCGTTGGGACCGTTGCTATATCCGCATCAACCTTCGCAAGCACGGCAACATGATCCGCATTGGACGATTTCGCTTTACCGAATCGCTATCGATCGTGTTGGATTTCCTCTTCAACCTGCTTCTTCTGTTCCTTTTCCCTCTGTATGTGACATGGGTCGCCGTCTTTATCCCGCAAATGACCTGGTTCGTCCTGATCGTGACTTATATTTTTTATACGCTTGCCAACGTCGAGCAACTTTTGATTTCCGCTTGGCTTTCAAAATATGAAGGCCCCCGTTTCCGATGGTTGTTGACGGTGCCCTTCCTATTCCCTTATTTTCTTTATTTACGGGCGATTCGGGCGTTCGCTTACTTATTAGAGATCGTGCGCTCCGGCCGTTTTCAGAGCCAGTTTTTTCCGGAGGCCGTTCGCAAGCAAATCCCTAGATATTGAAGGAATGGAGAGGAAATAATGGCCCCATTAGAAAAGAAATCCTGGCACGCCCTCATTACGGGAGGCGCCGGCTTCATCGGCTCCCATCTCGCACGCGAACTGCTTGACGCGGGGGCCCAAGTTTCGGTGATCGACGACCTCTCCACCGGGAAAGTCGCCAATATTTCCCCGTTCATTCCCAACCCCCGTTTCCGTTTCGAACAGGCGTCGATTTTGGAGTCGGAAATCCTCGATTCGATGGCGGCCGAGGCCACCCATATTTTCCATCTCGCCGCGGCGGTGGGGGTGCAGTTGGTGGTGGAAGATCCATTGCACACGATCGAGACGAACATTTCGGGTACCGAGAGCGTCTTGAAGGCGGCCGTTTCCCGAAAAATCCCCGTGCTTATGGCCTCGACCAGCGAGGTCTACGGCAAGTCGGAGAAGATCCCCTTCAGCGAAGACGATGACGTGCTCTTGGGCTCCACTCAGAAAACCCGCTGGTCTTACGCCGCCAGCAAGATGCTTGATGAATTCTTGGGGCTTGCCTACCACCGGCAAAAGGGGCTTCCCGTCACGATTTTCCGTCTCTTTAATACGGTGGGGCCCGGTCAAAGCGCCCAGTACGGCATGGTGGTGGCTCGCTTCGTCGAGCAGGCCCTCAAGGGCGAGCCCATCACGATCTACGGCGACGGTCAGCAAACCCGCTGCTTCTGCGACGTTCATGACGCGGTGGGTGCCATCTTGCGCCTTTCCGAATGTTCCCGGGCGCCGGGGCAGGTTTTCAACGTGGGCTCCACCCATGAAATTTCCATCGAAGACTTGGCCAAGACGGTATGGGCGGAGGTGGAAAAGAAAAAGGGGAGCGCCGCTCGGTCTTCCCTCGTGTATGTTCCCTACGAAAAGGCCTACGCGAAGGGCTTCGAGGAGATCCGCCACCGAAAGCCCAATATCCAAAAAATCAAGGAATACACGGGATGGGAGCCAAAAATTCCCCTCGCGAAGACGCTCCAAAGCATCCTCGAACGGAATTGACGGTCCTATATTGACACCCCCCCAACGGAGGTTTAGTAAAGGGACATGCCACAATCGCTCCGCTCAGAAGGCCCCCTTGTCACCCTCGAAGCGGTGATTCAAGATCCTTACGATCTTGCGGTGGCCACCGCGAGGACCTGCTATTCTTCCAAGGGCATCATCCGCGTGCCGGACGTGCGCAAAGACGACAACGCCCGGGCCCTGCGCGACAAGATCTCCCAATCCACCCGCGACGCGGGGCACTTGACGACCCGCCAGCACGCCCATTTCGTCTTTTCGATGGATAAGGTCTCGCGCCAGGTGATCTGGAGTTTTTTGCACAGCCATCCCTTCTACAATTCGGAGCAGGTGAGCCAGCGCTACGTGAAGGTGAAACCCGAGAATTGGACGATTCCGCCGCTTTCCGAAAAATTGTTGCCGCTTTATGAGAAAGCGCTGGCCGATCAGACGAGGGACTATGAAGATTTGATTCAGCTCCTTCTCCCGGTGACGGCGGAAACGTATTATTCGATCTTCCCCGTGAGGCGAAAATGGGCCGAGAAATATAAAGGAACCGTGGCCAAGAAGGCCTATGAAATCGCCCGCTACGTGCTGCCCGTGGCGACCCACGCGTATCTTTATCACACGGTCAGTGCCGTGACTTTGTTGCGTTATGCGCGGCTCGTGAATCTTTTCGATACTCCCCTCGAACAGCGGTTGTTGGTCCAAAAAATGCTTGAGGCGGTTTTGCAAGTGGATCCCGAATTCAAGAAAGAATTGGAAGACCCGTATCCCTTGGAGGCCACCCCCGAGTTTCAAATTTTCACGGCAGAAACGAAGGGGAAGGGATCTAAAAAATTCATCGAGGAATTCGACGCCTCACTCGAGGGACATGTTTCAAAGCTGACCGATTACAAGATTCACGCGGAGGAGACGGTGGCAAATGCCGTTCGGGAGGTCTTCGGCCTTGCGAAAGACCAAATGAGCGATGAGGAAGCCTTGGATCGGCTGATGAATCCTGCGAAAAATCCCTACCTCGCCGACACGCTCAACGTGAACACCCTTTCGAAGCTCTCCCGCTGCATGTTCCACGCCCATTACACCTTCCGCAAAAAGATTTCCCACACGGCGGACAGTCAAGACCAACGCCACCGTATGACGCCCGCCTCGAGACCCATCTTGGAGGCGCACTATACCGGAGAGCCCGATTACATCGTGCCGAAACTCGTGAAGGAGCATCCCCAAATCGAGGAGCGTTATCGACAATCGATGGAAAATTCCTTCCGCGCCATCAAAGAGTTGATCGATCGAGGTGCCTCCCTCGAACACGCATTGTATTTGTTGCCCAACGCCTTTCCCATCCGCTTCGAGGAATCGGGGGACCTGCTCAACCAACACCACAAGTGGCACACCCGCGCGTGTTACACGGCCCAAGAGGAGATTTTTGCCGCGACGATCGACGAGATTGCGCAGGTGTCGCAGGTTCACCCTCGCTTAGGCTCGAAAGTGCTCGCCCCCTGCTATATCCGCAAGTCGGCCGGCGTGAAACCGATCTGCCCGGAGGGGGAGCGTTTTTGCGGGGTGAAGGTGTGGGAGAAAAAAATCGAAGAATACGACCGAGTACTCTAGAATTTTAAAAAACGGCCAATAAAAAAGCCATCCTTCATGAAGGATGGCTTTTTTATTTTCAAGCTTTCGTGGGGCGGCTTATTGCCCGAACAACTTTTGCGAGCACTCTTTCGCTTTCTGAGAAAGGTTGCTGTCTTTGCTCTTCGTTAAGCTGGCAAGAGAAGTTTTCACCGTGTCGCTCTTGTCGATGCCGCCCTTATACATGAGGACCCCTCGAATGGCGTTGACGTATTGTTCGGGTTCCATGTCGGGCTTCGAAAGATAGGCGATGGGAGAGGTGTCATAGGGTTTGAATTCTTGGTGGATTTCCGCCTTCACGAGTTTCGCGTGGCCCTTATCCTCCGTCGGCAATTCCTTTTCATATTGGTTGAATTCGACGATGCCGCCTTGCTTCAGGCCCTTCAGTTCGGAGGGGGAGAGTTCCAGCTTGATGGCGATGCCGTTCTTGTAGGTCTCTTCGGTGATGTGGTGCATCGGGTTGTTCATGACTTCGATGGGGAGGATGGTGATTTCCCATTCGCGGGTCTTGCCCAATTGTTTGAAATCCGCGACGGTGCCCCGAATGAAGTAGTCGGCGGTCATGTAGGTATAGGCCGTGGGATAAACGGAAGTCCAGCCGAGCAGTTTCTTCTGCCGTTCGGAAGGTTCGCCTTCGGGGGTTTTTGCTTTTTTAGATTTTGCGGCCACCTTCTTCTTTGCGGCATACACGTTCGGGGTGGCGACGAAACCGTTCAAGGTAAGGGACAGGGCGGCGGCCAATAAGGCGCCAAGAGTTAAACGACGAAACATGCTGTGTTACCTCCTAAAAAATACGGTTCATGGAACCTGTTGAAAAAATTTTTATTAATGAAAGGGACATCGATCTACCACAGGAAAAAAGGGCTGACAAGAGGAGCTTCCTTTCGTCTCTCTTCCCGTCGCGGCCGAGGATACTATCGAGTTTTCGAAAGGAAGGTTGTGCCTTTATTCCCTTTTCTTTCCCTCAAAGAGAAGCAACCGGTCGACCACCTTGCCCCGCTCAAGATGTTCGTCGAGGATCTGCCGGGCGTCTTCCACCGTGGGCACATGATACCAGGTTCCTTCGGGATAAATCACGAGGGTCGGGCCTTTGGCGCATTGGTCGAGACAGCCGGCCGCATTGGCCCGCATACGGCCTTTCAATCCACGCTTTTTAAGCTCGCTCTTGAAGAATTCCCGAATTTCCTCCGAGCCTTTCGAGGCGCAACAACCGCGGGGGTCGGAGGCGTCCCGGCGGTTCGTGCAGATGAAAAGATGTTTTTCGAAGGGGGACATCGGAGTCTCTTTCATTTTGTTTATCATAATCCCTTTCCGCGAAACAAGTAAGGGGGTGGATAAGGTTTTCCATTTACGGTAAGACGAGAAGTCATGAAACTCAAAGATTCCGTCATCTTGGTCACCGGGGCCGCCCGACGCGTCGGGCGGGCGACGGCGCTCGCCTTGGCCCGCGGGGGGGCTTGTTTGATTCTTCATTATCACCGCTCAAAGCGGGAGGTCCTTTCCCTGCAAAAGGAAATCGCCGCGATCGGCGGTAAATCCCATTGTGTTTCCGCGGATCTATCCCGCCTTGCCGAGGTGGAGAAGTTGGTGCGTCGCGCTTACCGCTTCGAGAACCGAATCGACGTGCTCGTGAACAACGCCTCCCTTTTCTACCCGACTCCCCTCGGCAAGGCCAGCTCCGAAGAATGGGACGAGCTTTTTGACGTCAACGCCAAGGCCCCGTTTTTCTTAAGCCAAGCGATCGGCGAGAAAATGAAGCTTCGAAAACGCGGCAAAATTATTCATTTGGGCGATGTGGCGGCGCTTAAGCCTTATCCCGGTTATCTTCCCTACTCGGCTTCGAAAGCCGCCTTGGTTTCCTTGACGCAAGGGCTGGCGAAGGCCTTGGCGCCGCACGTGACGGTGAACGCGATTTTGCCGGGGGCGGTGATGTTGCCGGAGAGTTACGGGGTGCGGGAGAAAAAAAGAATTTTACGGAAGATTCCGCTTCGAAAAATCGGCTCTCCCGAAGATGTCGCGCAAGCAGTGAGATTTCTCATCGAAGGGGGAGATTACATCACCGGAGCGCTCCTTCCCGTGGACGGGGGGTATTCTCTCCTCTAAACTTTTCTTTCACGGTAGAGTTCCACGCCAACCCCCTCCGTTTTTTCCACCACTTTTCCTTTGAAGACGCGCACGAGAACGGCTTCCACTTCGAATTCCCTCAAAATCAGGGCGGCGGTCGATTCGGCGAGGGCTTCCAAGAGTAAAAATCGGCTTTCTTCCGCGAAAAGTTGAATTCTCTCCGCGACTTGTTGGTAGTCGACCGTTTGCGAGAGGTCGTCCGCCTCGGCAGCCTTCGAGAGGTCTTTGAAAAGTTCCACGTCGAAGGTGATCGTTTGCAGAGTAATCCGTTCTTGTGGATGAACGCCGACGATGCAGTTCGCCCGCAAAGACCGTATGTAAATTTTATCGCGAAGAGAAGAATTCACGGGAGACGAGGCTTTCCGAAACGAGGGAGGCTGTCAATCGGATTTATGGGTGTTGGTCCTGATTCTCCTGGCCTTGCTCTTCTTGGGAAGAGTGCTGCTGGTGGGAGGAAGAGTTCTGGTTTTGAGAGTTTCCGGAAGAGTTCCCATTGGAATGGGAGTCATTGGGGTTGTCCGAATGGCTCTCGGCGGCGCTCGTAATGGCGGAAGTGGCCGTATGCTGGGCCAACTGCGAGAGGGAAGCCGTTGCAAAAGCGCCGCCCATCGTACCGAAGCTTAAGGCCGCGGTACCGACGCCCGCTTGCAAGGAGGCCGCCGCGAGGAGGAAAGGCGAAACGCTCAAGATTGCGTCCCCATAAACAGCGGGAATCCCTAAGGCCGTCATGGCCCGCGAAAAGGCGTGTTGCAAGGGAGCGGGAAGGGGAATCCCGCCCTGCAAAGGAAGAACGGTCAGCGTTTCACGGAAAAAACCTTCAGGAAACGATTCGATGAAACTGCGGATCGTTTCTCCCCGCTCCGAGCTCAAGGAGGCTCCGTCATGGGCATTCGACGGGCCGTCCGCCGTCGGCTCCGCCCCGGAAGACGAATTGGAAGAGGTCACCCCGTTTTGGTTCGGAGGGTTCATTTGGAAAATCGGAAGTAGGTAAGGGGGATATCCCGAAGACGAAGAAGCGGACGGCGGTAAAAACAGAAGCGATTCTTGAATCGGAAGCAAACCCGGAAGGGACGCCATCTGAGGGGAAATCAAGCGGGCCGCTTCGTAAGGGATCGCCGCTAGGGGGTTTAAAAGTTCCGCACCTTGAATGGCCGACCGAAGAGCCACTTGGGCGAGGGCCGATGCCGTCACCGGGGAATTCGTCGTTAAATTATTTCCCGAAGCTGGGGACGGTGCGCCTCCCGAAGGGATCGGTGCGGATGCTGCGCCTCCTGCCGCGGCGCCGGAAGCCATGGCCCGGACAATTTGGGCTTGCACGTCTGCGTTCGCATTTTGTCCCGCTTGGGTGAGTAAGTCGCGGTTTTGAGAATCGCTCGCGAGCGCGACGATCAAACCCTGACGGATCGCTTGATCCGAGGAGTTTTGATCGGGTTGCGAAAGGTAATAATTCAAGCTTAAGGCCAAGGCTTGGCGGTGGATCTCTTGGCGCGGGGCCACTCGCACGGCTACTGCGTGAATTACCGCATCGAGGCGGGTGTTAAGAAAGCTTTGGTTGAAGAACGGATTGTTTTCGACTTCCTCGCGCGAAGGTAGATTCCCTTGGCTTAATTCCTGGGCTAACTCACGGGCTTGGGAGGGGACGATTTCGCCGTTTCGCTCCATTTCCTCCACTACCGATTGTAAGGTGGAGCCCAAGGTGACCGCGGCCCGGCGGTCGCTTAAGTTTGTCGCGGGACGTGCCGAAAATACATGAGTCGGGCTGCGGGTTAAGGAAATCGGGCGGGCGTATGAACGCTGAGCGACCGGGTCTTCGACGTATTCGACGTCGGCCGTACGCGAAATGACGACAACTTGGGATTCATCGGTAGAAGATAAAGCGGGCGGGTTTTCGGAGGAGCAAACGGGGGCTTCCAGGTAATCTTCCGCCCGTGAGACGAGATCTTGATTTTCAAGCTTTTGCGGACCCGACATTGCAACCCCTCAAGATAATTCACAAAATCAGGTGGATTGCCCCCAATCCGAACCTACATTAGGGATTATCGTAACAAAAAGGGGAGTTGTTGTGGATTTTTATCGGGGTGGCTCCTCCGAAGAACCATTTTCCGCTGTCGTCGCATTTTGGGAGGGGGCTTCGGCCCTTGCGATCTGCTCTAACATGTCCACAATTCCTCGAAATTGCGAGATATTTTGTAAGATCTGGTTTCTGGCGGCGGTGTGCTCGTTCAGCAAGGTTCGCAGACCTTGCGACAAGGAGGAAAGCGCCTCTTGCGGGTTTTGAAGCATCTGGATGGCGGCGGTGCGAAGGAGGTTCGTCAGGGCCACTTCCGATTCTACCCTCGAGCGGATGCGAACGTAGGCCCGGGTGAGCGCCTGGAGATTGGCCATCGACCCTTGTTCCACCGCCCTTCGCGCCTCGACGACGCGGGGATCTTCGTTTACCTGTCGGCATTCGAAGGCAACGAGACGTTGAATTTCTGCCACTTCCCGTTGGTCCGTTTCCGAAGTTTCATCGGTCGACCAAGTAAGGCGGCTTCGCGCCGCCACTACCCTGGGGTCTTGATCGGGGTTTTCTAGGGTCTGAACGATTTGCAGGTAGAAAGCGCGGGTGGCGATTTCCCTTTCCCGGATCACCGTACCGAAAAGTTGGTCGGCGGGAACCACCGCCCGGATCGACCCGACCCGCTGGGCCCGGTCGGTGCTGTGGGTTTTGTTGAAGGTGACCGCGCGCCTTCCGACGACGGTCGAATAGATGCCGGGGCGATCTCCTATTAATTCGTTCTGGACGTTCCCGATTGCGATCGTCAGCTGTTTTTCCAAGGCCTCACGGTTTTGGTCGTTCGCTCCTTCCAAGGCCCGGCGGGCTTGTTGGACACGGGGATCGTTCTCAATATTGGCTTGAATGGCTTCCACTTCGTCCCGCACGTCGCTGCGCTCGACGATGTTGGCGTTTAGGTCACCGCCGACCACTTGCACCTTCGTGCCCGTCACGGCGACGATGCGGTGCTGCTCGATGGCTTCCACCTGGCGGATTTGTTGGCTGACCACCACCATGGAGCCGCCCACCAGGTTCCCCAAGTTGACGAGCACGATGGGGCCACGGTGCAAGGTCATGGACCGGGCGATCTGGGCGCCGCCGTCGGAGAGTTGTCGCATGAGCATCGAAAGGGGGTCCGCGTTGAATCCGGAGAAACTGCCCAAAACAAGGACGGGCATTCGGCCGTCCGCCTTCCGCAGGGCTTGTGCGAAAATTCGCGAATCCGTGGGGGTCAAGGGTCCGATCGGCGGGGCGATAACCAAAGTGGGTACGCCGTTGATTTGTTCTTCCACGACTCGGATGCTGGGTTGCTGGCTGGCGACTCCGCTGGCCCGCTTTTCATCCCCGTTCACCGTGGGCCATCTGTCTCGAGTGATGCCCTTGAAGAGATCGGTCAGATGTCTCCAGAAAGGCAGCGCAGGCGGCGATTCGGGATCGCGAAACGCCTCGATAATCGCGTCGATGTCACCTTTTCCGCCGTTCACGATCGTTCGAATTTCGTCGCCGACGGTGCGGCCTTTCTGGGTCTCTATCGATAAAATGTCTCGCTCCGAGGTGTTCTCCGCTCCGATGGGGCG
This sequence comes from bacterium, assembly GCA_046346885.1. Lineage (GTDB taxonomy): Bacteria > UBA10199 > UBA10199 > JADFYH01 > JADFYH01 > JAXMHI01. Next base: position 298,076 of record JAXMHI010000001.1, read on the forward strand.
GGGCGTGACGAATTGCCCCCGGGAGGTGTAGCTGTAATAATGGTGCAAATTCAACATATCCAAGGCTTCTTGGAGGTTCTTAGCGCGCAAGATTCCTTCCCCATTCAACCCATGGATCTCGTCGTAACCGGCGAGAGAAAGAGGGCCGTTGGGGTACCATTGCCGGGACCGGAGGGGGATATCGAGGAAGTGCAACTTGCTTAAGATGGCGACGGTTTGGGCGTCAGGACCCGTGAGCGGGGTAGAGCCCCGATCGGTGTAGATGTTGATGCCGCCCGTATCCATGATCATATTGGCGAGCGCGATCCAGTAGGCCATGCCGCCGATGTTGACGTTGTCGATGATTGTGTTGATGCGGACGCCGTGCGTATGGGCGTTGAGGATGATCTCGCGGGCCGTCGAGGCGATGGCGTCCAGGTTTTCGGAGCCCGTTTCCAGCGCGATCTTTGCGCCGTAAGAGGAAGCGACCCAGTCGATGTCGATGCCTTCCCGTCGCGCGAGTTTGATCGCCGCGTTGACGCGGCCGCATTCCTCGGCTGATAAAGAGCCCCGGTTGGCGCCTAAATCTCCCACGATCACCACTCGTCGTGCTTTTTCCCCGTTGAAAAGGTTCGACTCGCCGATTCCGATCATCACCGCCGCCCGGTTGCCTCCGGCGGGGCGCGAGACGGGTTTTAACCGGGCCTGGTTGTAATCCAATTGTCCGGATTGATCTTTCCTCATCGAGGCGGGATCCAAGTCGTATTCCACGAAGGTCGTCGGGTCGTAAGAATCGATCGGCGGAGGGATCGTGGAAACGGAAGGCCTTTCCCCATTTACTTCCTTCGGACTGGAAGAGGAGGAGGGAGGAGCGATATTAAAACGTTCCCTAAACCGAGTCGCCACGTCCCTCAATATTTCGGGGATCCGGTAAGCCCAGGTGCCGAAGCGGCTGAGGGCCTTGAGCTCCTTGCGCTCGACCGGCGTGGCGGTGCGGATCGGGATATCCGCGGGAGACCATTGGTTCGGCTCGAAGACCGTTTCGTTGTTCTCCACCCATCGGTCGTATTGACCATTTTTCAAAAGCACGTCGCGTTCCGCCACGGGCCCGTTCGCCGCTTCGCGGACTTGGGCGCGCACCACGTTGTCCAGAGTCGCCACGTAACGGTAGGTGGTCGGATTGGTGATGCGGACCAGCACGGTTCGATAGCCTTCATCGCGGCTTAGGTCCCGCAATCGGGCCTTCACCACCACTTTTTCAAGGCCCAGTCCCAAGAGACGGTCGTGGTGCCGGACGGCCAGTTGTTCCGCATAATGGACGGCTTCCGCGTCGGTGACGTCGAGGATCGGTTGGATATTGAGGAACATCCGGTTCCAGCTGGGACGGTCTTTCTTGTCCCGCGCTTTCAATGAGCGCCCCATCGATTCGGCCAGGTTTAAAAATCCTTGCTCTACTTCCGGGATCTCGAGGGTCCCGTTGCGGTCCACTTGGGCCAATGGAACGAGCGCGTTTCCGAAAAGGCGGAAATCTCGAAGCTCTCTTTCCACCTTGCTTCTCGTGTCGTCTAAAGTCCTTTGGGCCTTCGACCGTTGCGCGTCGTTGGAAGTTTCGACCGCTTCCCGCGCCTTCACGACGGACGGGTGCTTTTCGACTTGCGCCCGCAAGGCGGGAGTGACTCTTTCACGACCGTAATAAAGGTGGGAGAAACGGTTTGAGTTTTCCAGGTCGTGTTCGATGTCGAAATTGTTCATCCTCCGCATTTCGATCAGATGGGCGAGCATGGGATGCAAGTCGCGGAAGCGGGTATCTTCGACGAAAGGCCCGGTGCGCTGGTTTTCGGCGTCGGGGGCCCGACGGAAGGTGAAATAATGGGGATAGTCACCCGGTTGGTCCACGATAAAGGTGACCCGCTTCAAATTGATCCCGTGATCGTTCCCCCTCAGGGCGATTTCGAGTGAAAGCCGCATGAATTCCGAATAGGCCGAGTCGGTGCTGAAATCTTCTTCTTCGACTGCCCCCCGGCTTTTTACGAGCTCGGCCATCAAGCGGGCGATGCGGTTTACGGTGGATCGCTCTCCTTCCTCCGTTTCCCGTTGCATCCGGCGCAATTGAGCCATCGCTTGGGCGAGATCTTCCGAGGAAGGGCGCCGGACGATTAATTGAATGACGTTATCCCGCGTTTCGGGCCCGCCTTCCTGCAAGCGGCGCAATTGGGCCACCGCTTCGCATAAGGTCCCCAAATAATCCGTGGGGGAAGAAGCGTTGGAACGGATCATGCGCCGGTCGAAACTCTCCCCGTTCTCCCGAGTCTCCGTGAAATGAGCCGCCGAAGGGGGAGGGTCTTGCGCATCCGTGGCTTGGCGAAGTTTGGCGGTTTGGGAAGGGATCGGATCTAAAACGGCGTATTGCCCCAATTCATGCCGACGGCTGAAGCCTTCGATTTCTCGTGTCGCCATCATCTCGCCCAACAAGGCTCTCTCACCGGGGTGGGGGTTGTCGCGAATCAAATCCAACAAGCGGGCCACCATCGACACCGGCGTCGAGCCGATTTCTTCTACCGCCCGTTGCCGGATGGGGTTGTCGAGCGGCAGCCCGCTCAAATTGCGAAAGATGCGAAGAATCTGCTCCCGCGAGCGTTTCTGGATATGCTCGGGCGATTGTCGTCCCGTCAGTTCATAGAGCGCCAAAATTTGTTGGGCCGGGCTTTCCATTGCCTGGTCGGGCGAGACGGAAAGGAGGATGTCTCCCTGCCGGTCACGGATCTCCACGGCCGTTTGGGATCGGGTAGGGGTCAGTTTCACATTGAGGAAGGTCACGAGCCGGGAGGCGCCGACCGGCGGTTTCTCTCCTTCCCCGGAAGTTCTGGGAGAACTGAAAAGGTCCATTTCGTTGCCGTCTTTTGAACGCTGAAAGTAAGGGTCTCCCGACTTGAGCGACGTTAAGCCTTCCAAACTGCCGTTTCGAAGGGCGAATACGCGAGTTTTTTCGATGACGTCCCCTGACGCGGAAAACGCCATGTCATAGGCTAAGGGAGTTTCACGGGCACTCTGTTTCTCGATGGGAGATCCCGTCTCGCGGGTGGAAATGAGCGCCTGATGTTGGAGGAAAATCCTCCGGGGGCGATTGTTTTCGAAAAGCACCACTTGCCGGAGATCGCCGTTGGCGTCGGACTGGGCCCAAACGCTTCGATTATTGGCGGAAGGGGCCTGTTGCTTCGCTTCTTCCCCTTGCTCTTCGCCGTAACCCAACGAACTTCGTGCGTCGGGGTTTTGTCTGAAAAATTCCGCGAGAGGGCCTTGCAGGCGTAGGCCCTCCTCCGACTCTTGCCCTTGAAGCAAGCGGCTTAAGGCGTCTTGAATCGCTTGGGCCCTTTCCCGTTCGAAGGCCTCGCGTCCTCCCACTTCGAGATAAATGGGCACGCCTTCGGGGCCGGAAAAAACCGTCGGAGCCCGGTAGGGGAAACGGCTTAAGTCTTCCCCTCCCAACTGGTTCCATTGTTTCACGGTATTGTTGTCGTAGTTAGCGTGGAGAGCCGCCTGCGTTTTCACCAAGCGGCGATTTTGTTCCAAGTCGGTCTTGAGCCCCACTCCGCCTTCGATTCGAGTCCGGTCGAGCACTTCCCCCATGCGCTGCATGGCTTCCCTGCGGGTGGCTCCGGTGACGAGGATCTTCGCGAATAAGGCGTTCGTATTGGGGTTGGGCGTGTCGCCTTCGATATAGGTCGGTTCGATGAAGATCCCCTGCGACGCGAGGCTTTCGAAGTCGGTGGTCCCCATCACGGTGAATTTGGTGATGAGCGCCGCGCCGGGGACGGTGATGCGCACTTCCACCGCCGCCCCTTGAAGGGTGACGTCGCTTTGGTGGATCGAGAGAGGGAGACCTCGGGAGATGCGCACTTGCTCATGGATAATGTCCACGCCCGAAACGAGCTCGGTTACCCGGTGTTCCACTTGGATGCGCGCATTGACTTCCAGTGCGTAGAAGGTGCCCGTATCCGGGTTCACCATAAATTCCACCGTACCGTGGCCGGTGTAGTTCACCGATTGGGCGGCCTTGATTGCCGCGTCCTGCATTTTTTCGCGCAATCCGGGGATCCGATTGAAGACCTCGGCGGGATGGATCTCGACGAGCTTCGCCCCTTCCCGTTGGAGGGTGCATTCGCGCTCGCCTAAGTGGATTACGTTTCCGAAACGGTCGGCTAAGATTTGGAATTCCACATGGTGAAATCTTGGAACGTATTCCTCGGCCAGGATGGCGGGATTCCCGAATGCTTTCAAGGCCTGCTGGGAAAGCGTCCCGAATCGGGCGCGGGCTTCGGCCGCGTTCTGTACGGTCGCCTGCCCCATACCGCTGCCGCCTTCTTCCGCTTTCAGGCGGATCGGGTAGCGTAGCCCTTGCTCTTCGATGGCGTCCATCAAGCGGTCGACGTCGGTGTGAGGCTTTGTCCCGCGCACTACGGGAACGCCGGCATTTTCAAAGGCCTCCTTGGCGGTGGATTTTCCGCCGGCTCGGCGCATCGTTTCAACGGAAGGCCCCATGAGGACGAGCCCGGCGTCATAAACGCGTTGGGCGAACGGGGCGTTCTCCGAAACGAATCCGTAACCGGGGTGGACCGAATCCGCGTTCACCCGCTTGGCGACCTCGATGAGGTGTTCTTGGCGCAGGTAGCTTTCATCGGCGGTTTTGCCGCCGATATTCACCACTTCCGCCCCCATTTCTTGCGCCCGGCGCACGAAGCTTTGGTTGGCGTCCGATTCCGAGTACGTGATGATGGGGGTGATGCCTTGTTCGATCAAACCCCGGGCGATTCGAAGGGCGATTTCGCCCCGGTTGGCGACCAAGGTGCGGCGGAGGTTGGGATTGGTGAGAATATCGAACCCTTCCGGTTTCAAAATCCGGTAGAGCGAGTTGAGGTATTGGTGAGGAATATCGTTCCTCCCGATGAGCGCTTCGGGGACGGCGTCCGGATTTTCCCGGGCGAACCTCAGGGCCTGCGACATGCGCACGGTTCCTTCCGTATCCGGGGTTTCTCCCACGTCTCTCAAGATATCCAAGGCATTGCGGGCGGAATTCATCTCCGCTTCGGGGATCGTTCTTCGGGCACCGGATGCGCCGTTGGTCGTTGGGGGATCTCCTGATAAGGTGGGGGAAGATAAAACGTCCCCTGTCCCTTTTCCGTCCCCGATCACACTCATGGAAACGTGATTCGAATCGAGCCCTCGATTTTCGGGCGTCAAAAACGTCTCTCCCCCGGTTTCTCCTCCATTCATCGCCATGGCGAAGGTCGGTTGGCCGAAGAGGGGGCCTCGCCGCCGCCCGTTTTGCTGCATCAGGGATTCCCTTGCCTGGAGGGAGAGATCGAGTGCCCGCTCCGTGGCCGCCAGTCCCGGGGCCACCGAGTGCATCAGGCTCATGCCCGCGCCCAATTGAAGGTTGGTGACTTCCGCGTGAAGGAGTTGTTCGGCGAAGGTGCCCTCTTGATGGGGCGTTAAGCCCAGCGCGGCGGTGGCCTGATGGCCGCCGACCATCGCCAGGTCGGAAAAAAGGTGCTGAAGGATGACATTCTGTTCGCGGGCCGCATAGCCGCCCATTTTCAGCATCCCGAAGCTGACCATCGAACTGGCCAGGCCTTGGCTCCATCCTCCTTGTCCGCTCCAACGCCAGAGATTGGGGTTCGAACGATCCCCCGTGGCGGCGGCCAAAAAACGGTTGGTTCCTTCGAAGGCGGTGACTTCGGCACCTAGGCCGATTCCATAAGAGCCCAATTGAAAAAGAGGGGCCGCCACGCCGGCGCGGGTGCCCAAAGCTAAGGTGCCCGTGCGGCCTAAGCGGTAAAAGACTCCGCCGGCGGCCATGGCCGCTAAGGAGCGCCAGTCGCTCGCCTGTTCGGCAAAGCCGCTGACCATGGCGTCTACTTGGGATTGGGTGGAGGTTAACGGCGCGTTTTGGGACAAACTCGCGTACGAAAGGCGCGACAGAACACTATCGGTCATGAAAGCCACTCCTCAAATGATAAACATGAGCCTCGAAAATGAAAAAACGCCTACCTGAAGGGGTACAGAAACTTGTTCGGTAACGAAAATAAGAAGTTGCTTGCTAAAATGAAGGATAAAAAAAGGAAAGAAAGATTTGTCTGTAATTTTTTATTACGGACTGTAATATTTATTTTGATGAGGTGTGATTTTGAGACGGATCAAAAATTATAATTTGTTACATCCGGTGGCTGAAGGGAGCCATGGAGTTCTTTATCGTGCCGAAAAAGAAGGGCTTCCCTATGCGGTGAAGGTTTTTAAGTCGGGGGCCCCCCTTCTTGTTTTAGAAGAAGCAAAAGTCCTTTCCCAGTTTTCACATCCCAATATCGTTCGCTATGTGGAACAGGGGAACGACAAGAAAATTTCTTTTTTAGTGACGGAATGGGTGGAAGGGAAAGCTTTAGAAACTTTTCCGCCTTCCCCCGATTTTCCTTTCCTCTTAAGAGTTACCCTCGACCTCTTAAAAGGCCTCCATGCTCTTCATCGGAAGGGTTGGGTTCATGGGGATTTGAAAGGCGCCAATGTCTTGATCACAGCCAAAGGAGCCAAGCTCATCGATTTGGGGCTTTCCCGTTCATCCCTCCCGGAGAAGGCCCAATACGCTTCAGGTACCTTGGCGACGCTCGCTCCCGAGCTGTTTTTCGGGCAACCCCCCCGGCGCACGAGCGATTTTTATTCTCTGGGAATCGTTCTCTACCGTTGGGTGACCGGGCGTTATCCTTTTCCTTCCTCTTCCGTTTCCGAGGTGATTCGCTGGCACCTTTTTGAGACGCCTTCTTTTCCTGTGGAAGATCACGGAGAGGTTCCTCCCGAATTCGCTGATTTCATTTTGCGCCTCCTCTCGAAAAATCCGTCGGACCGTCACCAAAGTGTCGGAGAGATTTTCGAATGGCTGCGGGAACGTTTCAATCTTCAGGATCCGGAGACCTTCGAGCTGGCGGCGGGTATGGAGGCCGAAGAAGGTTTCGAGCTTCATGGAGAAGCGATCCTCTACTACGAAAACAAGGCCGATCTGAAACCCGAAGAGCGACTCATCTTGGCCGAGCTGCATTATCAACAGGGGCACTTGCCCCGGGCCCTGAAGGTGCTGGAGACGCTTTGCAACCCCCGAGCCCTGCTATTGAGGGCGAAAATCTTAACCCGTCAAGGGGAGTTCACTGAGGCGGAAGGATTGCTGGAGAAGGTTGGTCCCCTCGCGGGAGATTTCAGCGTGGCGGAAAATATCGCCTACCTCAACGCCCAAGGCGTGCTCCGGTTTTATCAAGAGCGAACCCAAGAAGCCCTGGAGCGGTTTTCGGAGGCGGAAGTGTTGTCGCGGCAATCGGGCGAGCTGACGCCGCTCGCGGTTGCCTATAACAACCTGGCCAACGGGATTTTGGCGAAGGGGGAGAAGGAACTCGCCGAAGAATACTTTCTGCGCTCCATCGAACTCGCCCGCAAGGCGGGAGACCGCATTCACGAAGGCATGTTCCAGATGAGCCTCGGGTTTTACTTTCACCAAGTGGGGCGTTTCGGCGAGGCGCTTTCCGCCTATGGGGAAAGCCTCCGCATTTTAGAGAAGGTGGGCCAAAAAAGTGAGAAGGCTCGAACCTTGCTTAATCGGGCAAACCTTATGCTGAAATTGGGCGGTTTGGAGGAGGCGGAGACCGATCTCAAGATCGCTCAAGAGATTTTCAAGGCCCGTTCTTTGGATTATCTTTACGCCTACAGCCTTCTCATCGAGGGTGAGATTTTCCAGAAAAGGAAGCAATGGAGAGAAGCCCGCGATTGTTTCGAGGAAGCCGAGCGACGCCTTTCTTCGCTCGGCCGCAAAATCGACGTGGGATATGCCCGGCTCCACCGCATCGAAATTTGCCTGGAGGCGGGAGACAAAGAATCAGCCATGCATTCGCTCTTTTTTCTTCCCGAACAGGGAGGGTTTTCCTCCAATGGGCTGGAAGGGCATTTCCACTTGCTGGAAGCGCGCATTCTTATCGCATTCGGCGAAGATCCCGACGGAGTAGAACGAAAACTGCACGAGTCGAAGCTTTATTTCGAAAAAATGGAGGAAGAAGAGGCTCTTCCCTTTCTTCACCAAGTCTGGGGCTCTTTTCTCTTAAGCCGCCGCCGCAATTTGGCCGCCTTAGAGCATTTTCAAGAAGCGAAAAACCGTTTGGAAGGGAATTTAAAAAGAATACCTCCGGAGTGGAAAGAGCGTTATCGCGCCGGCAGCCTTCTCCGGGAACTGGAAGAAGAGACGCGCCGAGCCGAAATGGATCCATCCGTAGAGGAAGGGAGAGAACCGATGAAAGAAGCCGCCATCTATTCTTTGGAAGAGTCGAAGCTGGCCTTAGGCTTTAAAAGCCTTTTCGAGAAGGAGGTGATGAAGCTTCTCGAAGACCTGGTGGGAGAGCTCGATTTGAATTCGCTTGTCGATAAAATTCTCGACCGAACGATTCAACTCACCGAGGCGGAGCGTGGATTCATCCTCCTAAATGAGCACAATATACCACGTGTCGCCGCTTCGAGGAATTTAGACCAAGAGACCTTGAAAGATACGAAGGGGCAGATCAGCCATTCGATCGCGACCGAAGTGCTCAAGACCGGCGAGGCGATCCTTACGGTGGACGCTTTGGTGGACGAGCGTTTCTCCATTACCGCCTCCGTCCACCAACTCAAGCTGCGTTCCATCTTGTGCCTCCCCTTTACGAAGGATCAGAAAGTATTGGGGGCCCTCTATCTGGATAATCGGGAAAAGCCGGGCATTTTTCACCCGAGCCTCTCCCATGCCTTGAAGCCTTTTACCGATTTGATTGCCCAGGTCATTGATAACGCCCATCGTTTCTTGAAAGTGGAATCCGACCTGAAAAATACGCGCAAGAAACTCGAGGCGGCGCAGGCGGAGTTGAAGGGAAAGTACGACTACCACAACATCGTCGGCCGTCATCCCCGCATCCTCGAACTTTTCAAGGTGCTCGACCGGGTGACCGACGTGGAAGTTCCGGTCCTCATTATAGGGGAAAGCGGCGTGGGAAAGGAACTCGTCGCGAAGGCGATCCATTTCAATGGGGAGCGCTCTTCGCGCAATTTCGTTTCCATCAATTGTAAGGGAGTCCACGAGGAGCTTTTCGAGTCCGAGCTGTTCGGCCACGTGCGGGGCGCTTTTACGGGGGCCGTCGCCGACCGGGTGGGTTTGCTCGAGATGGCTCACCAAGGAACTCTTTTTTTGGATGAGATCGCCGAGATGCCCCTCGCCTTGCAGGGAAAACTTCTCCGTATTTTGCAAGAGGGGCGCTATCGGCGGGTGGGGGATAAGGAAGAAAGGAGCGTCGATTGCCGCGTACTTTCCGCCACCCAATGGGATTTAAGGCAGCGGGTGAAGGATGGGAAATTTCGGGAAGATCTTTTCTTTCAGTTGGGAGTCGTCGAGATCTCGGTGCCTCCCTTGCGGGAGAGACGTGAAGATTTGCCGCTTTTGGCCGATCATTTCTTAGCCGAATTCGCCCGTTGGCACGGCGGAAGCAAGAAGAAAATCTCTCCGGAAGCGATGGATCTTCTCATGAGGTATGATTGGCCCGGGAACGTGAGGGAATTGGAGAATACCCTCACCAACGCCTGCGTTTTTTCCGAAAATGAAAAAATAAACCCCGAAGCGTTTCGATATAAAACGGAATGGATGGATGGAGGGGGAATTACGGAAAAAGGCTACAATAACAAGGAAATCGAAGACAATTTGCGTGATTTGAAATCGTTCAGCGATGCGAAAAAGGAGTTTGAGAAGAGGGTGTTCGCCCAGGCCTTGCGTGAGGCGGATGGAAATATTACCCAAGCGGCGATGCGTCTGAAAATGGCGCGTCCGCAACTTTCGAAGATGATAAAGAAATACGGGATTGAAATTTAGTTTTTTCCGTAGGTTCTGGGCGGTGATATACTGAAGAAATAAAAATGATGGGTGTGTGGTGCGCGGAATGAGAAAGAATTTTTTCAGGTTACTGTCGATTTCTCTTCTGGTCTCCCTTCTGGTGAGTTGCGGCGGTGTTTCCACTACCGGAACGGGTGGCAGTGGAAACGGTACCGGAAACGGCGATACCAGCGGTGCCAACCCTCTCACGCCCACTCCCCCCGTGCCCGTATTCGGCAATTTCCTCTTGCAGCCGGCCGCTTCGATACCATCCGGCGGGTCCAGCGCGTCCCAAAGCGCGATTCCTCCTGCTTCGAAGGGGCTTGTCAACCTGAACCTTTCCATTTCCCTTTTCAACGACGGTTTGCGGATAAGCCAAACGCGTCAATCGGTCAACAGCATCTCCTTCAAGCCCGATCACGGATCGACCACGACGATCCAATACCCTCAAACCTACGTGGTGCAACTCATCAAGGACGGCGCGATCACCGACCAAGAATTTCCCGACTTCGGCGCACAAAACCTGCCCGCGGATACCTACCACGAGTTCGAGATGAAATTTAAGAACTTGGGCGCGAACGAAATTCCCGGTGGACTGCTGAACGACGTCTTGACGACTCTTTTTTTGGTCGATCACAGTATTGTGGTGGAGGGCAGCTTCTTGGTTCCCGCCCATGTGGGCTTGGGAGGGCTTCTCGGCATTACGGCAGATATCTATCTTCCTTTCCGGATCATTTCCCATCAAGAAGTGAATATCCGTGTTTCATCACCCAATGCCTTCACGGTGAACGGCAATCAAGACAATCATTTCTTCATGGCTTTCCGGGTGGAAGACTGGTTCGCTGGTGGGATCTTGCAGAAGTTGCAGAACCTCTCCCCCGCAGATATCGTCGGGGGCGTCATTCAGATTACGGAAGGGGATTCTAATCCGCTCATCCAAGAAATCTTGTCCCTCTTCGAGCAAAACGTGAACCTCTCGGTGAAAAGCGCCCCTTCCGCTGACGGCGTTTTTGATGAAACCGACGTGGATAACGGCTCTTTCTCGACTACTTTTTGAATCACTGTCATTAGGGTGCGTCACGAATTGTGACGTTCCCCAATTGTCTCCCTTTCAAGTTAATACTTTTTTTGACAACGGTGACTGGAACCGTCTTTGCAGTCTAATTTCTATGAAATCTTTTAAGAGGAGAAATGGCGTCGTCGGGTACCCAAGAAGAATCGAAGGAAATAGGATCTTCCCCACACCTCATAGGATGCCGCCCTTTGATTGTAGAATCGAGGGGCGGTATTTTACTCTTTAAAATCATTCGCGTTTTAAGCCTTTTGAGAGGAAAAAGGGAAAACTTCCGAAAAAAGCGTATAAGGAAGGGCTGGGCGGAGAGCAACTTCACCCCTATAATTGTAGATAATATAAATAGTGAGAAGGACCTCTGGGTAGAGAGGGGTGTGCGTTTGGCTGCCGATCCTTTCAAAAAAAGCTTTTCTTTTCAAAACTTCGCGTTTCATTTGGCCCTATTGCTGTTTTGGGGGGGCTTCGCTTGTACGGGAAGCGGAGGCGGAGGCGCTGTCGTACCGGGACCCGCAGGGGGAGTTTCCGTGCCGGTGGCCTCTTCCGGGTCGAACGCGGCCCCCACCGCCACCATTACTCCGAGGGGCGATGACCTTCCAATGACCGCATGTTCCCAGTACGATCCCAAGAGCGGTACGTGGAAATGGATGATTCCTTGTCCGGCATCCGCGGTCGAGAGTGAGGAAGCTCAACGCTATGATCCGAGCCTCTGGGTGAGGACTCGTTTGTCGCACATTTCCGATTTGGATTCCGCCCGCGCCGAAGAAATGGGGAGAGACCCCAAAAAGCCGACCCATCTCAAGGTTGCCGATGGGGATCTGTATTTTCGACTGGAGGTTCCGGATAAAAATACCGACGGGTCGGTGAGTTGGATTTCTCCACCCATCGGAATTCAGGTCCGCGCCGTCGTATTGCCGGCGGATGGGGCGAAGGAATATCGATACGCGGATGCGACGGTCGGCCTGATCCAGATTCCGGGCGGCTACAACTTTTCTCTTAAAAACCTTAAGCTTAAGCCCGGCGACACGGTGGAGTTCTATCAATACGATAAATCCGACTATTCCCAAGCGGATGGCCGTTGGTCATACGAAAAAACCTCCGACTATTCGGAGACTGGCGGGATGATGGCGGAAGAAACCTTTCGAAGTTTTTACGTGGATGCGAACACTTTCTTTCTAGGAAGTTTTCAAACTCCCCAAGAATACAAAAAAATGGAGGGAAGGCCCTCCGTCGATTTACCCTCGGCCCTCGAGACGGTCGTGCCGGGCAAATGAGAAGCCCGCGGGTAAGGAAGGCAAAAAGACCTCCCGCGTCCGATCGATCAGACGAACTTTTCGTCGATGAATTTGCGAAGCGCTTGAAGCTCCAACGGCACGCCGTATTTTTCCAGTTTATCATAGAGATTTCTCCGCGAGATGCCTAAGGCCCGGGCGGTATTTCCCTTGTGGTAACCCTGATCTCGCAGGGTGAGCAGGAGGCGTTCCATGTCGGGGTCCATTGTCTCGCGGGCGAGGGTTTTGCTAGTAGCCGTTTTGATCCCCTTCTTTTTTCCGAAGAGCACGGGCTTGAATTGCAGCGATTTGGTGTTGAGGGTGTCGTTCTCCACAAAAAGAACGGCCGTCTCCAAGGTGTTTTGCAGTTCGCGGATGTTTCCCGGCCAGGGATAATCCATGAAGACTCGAAGCACGTCGCTGTGCACGCGGATCATTTCCCTCTTTTCCCTCTCTGAAATCTTTTTCAAGAAATACTCGGTAAGTAAGGGAATATCTTCTTTTCTTTCCCTCAACGGGGGCAGCGGAACGGTGATGCCGTTCAAGCGAAAAAAGAGGTCTTCCCTGAATTTTTCTTCCTCCACCCAGGCCTGCAGATCCTTGTTGGAGGCCGAGACGACGCGGACGTCCACCTTGATCACTTCGTTGGAGCCGATGGGACGGATTTCCCCTTCCTGAAGAAACCGCAGCAGCTTGGCTTGCAGGTTGAGGCTCATGTCGGCGATCTCGTCTAAAAAGATCGTCCCCTTGTGGGCGTATTCCAAGATCCCCTTCTTGTCCCGGTCCGCGTGGGTGAAAGCTCCCTTCTTATGGCCGAAAAGCTCCGACTCTAGGAGCGTTTCTGGCAGCGCCGAACAATTTTCCGTCACGAAGGGGAATTTGGCGCGGGAGCTGTTGAAATGGAGGGCGCGGGCGATGGATTCCTTGCCCGTGCCCGATTCTCCGTAGATCCAAACGGGCACTTTCGATTCGGTGATCTTGTCGACGAGCGAGAGCACCTGAAGCATTCGGGGCGATCGCCCGACGATCTCGCTGTATTCGTGCTTGAGTTTCAAACGGTTTTCCGCCACTTCCCGTTCCATTTGCTTGAGTTGGCCGGTTTGAGCTTCCACTTCCCGCGAGAGAGCTTCGATCATCTTCGCTTTCTGGAGGGCCAGTGCCGCCAGGTCGGAGAATGTTTTCAAGGCGGTCAAGGTTTCCGGGTCGATCAAGCCGCTCTCCAGAGGCTGGTCTAAGTAAAAGACGCCCATCACTTCATCTTTTCCAATCACCGGTAGAGCCAGTATCGATTTGAGTTGGTGGAGCTGCACGCTCTTCGCGTCGCGAAAGCGTGGATCGGCGAGGGCATTGTCGGTTAAGACCGCCTCTCCTTTCTCCATTGCCTCGCGGATGGCGGATAGGCTGATCTTGAATTCTTCCGATTCGAGGGCTTCTTTCGAGAAGTTTCGGGCGACGGACACGCTGAAACCGGGAAGCGCGCCGCCCTCTTCCGCGCTTTTTAAGACGAGGAAACCGTTTTGGGCATGGGCGAGTTCCAAGGCCGTGTCCATCAACCGATTCAAGACGCGTTCCATATCTTCTTCGTAAAGAAGTTCGCGGTTGAGCGATGAGAGGCGCTCGAGGATGTTCATGTTCCCTCCGTATTTATTTTTTTAAAAACCATTTGCGGTAATCCGCCCGATCTTCGAAGGAGACCTTCAAGGAGACGGGCAATTTTTCGTAAAAGCGTTTCAAGATTTCCGTAATCGCCTTCTCGTCTTTCGCTTCGCGCGCCAAGAATCGGAGAGCCAATTCTTGGTTCCAGAAACCGAAAAGGGGATCCGGGGGACGCGCGTCTTGCAGGGGGGCGTATTTTCCTTCTTTGAGTTCTAAAAGAAAATTTTCCGCTTCCCGTGCGGAAGGGGAAGGAGATTCCCCTTCCGCTTCGGCCAATTTTTGGAGATGTTCGCGGGCCGTCGAAAATTGGCCGACGGCCGTTTGGGCCATCGCCAGTTGGGCGAGGTTTTGAGCGAGATCCCCGGGGCTGCCCAAGGCGCGGAAGATTTCGTAGGCGCGGCTTAAATTTTGGAGGGCTTGCTCGAGATTTCCGCGGCGCCGGTAAAGGACTCCGAGATTGTTCCAGACGGTAGCGAGATTGAGTTCGTCATCGTTCGTTTGGGCCAGCCGCACGGCTTCGCGGTAAGCGCATTCAGCGCCGTCCGCGTCCCCCTTTTCCATGCGGAGGTTTCCCTCTTGAAGGAGGGTGGCGAATTCTCCGGAGTAAGAACCGGACTTACGGTAAAGGTCTTTCGCCTCATTAAGTGAGCTTTCTACTTCTTCCCATTTTCCTTCCTCCGCCCAAACGGCGCTTAAGTTCCGGAGAAGCTCCGCTCGGCGGGGATCGTCGTCGCCCGCGAGCTTTAGCCCCGCCGATATATGCTCCTTCGACTTCTCCAGCCGACCGGCGCGGAGCTCGTGCATGCCCAAGAGAGAATGCGTATGAATGAAATACGGAAGCGCTTCTGTTTCGGAAAGTTTTTTCCCAAGCTCCATTCCCTTCAAGAAACGTTTCGCGGCCTCTTCGTGCCGCCCCATGTTCTGGAGAATTCTCCCCGTAACGATCCAGTATTTAAGTTGCTTGATCTCGACGCTTTCGTCGGGTGCTCCTAAAGCAATGATTTCGTCACAGGCCCTTAAGGCTTCTTCGAAGCGCCCCAGCTCGTTTAAGAGATTGGCTTTTACCCTCAGCAGGCGGGAATTCTCGGAGGGGTCGTAAATCAGCTCGAGACTTTTTTGGATAAGGTCTAACGCTTCCAGCGTTTCCCCCTTTTCCCGTAATGTCTCCGTGACGCGTCTCGCCCAGAGGGCGACCGAATTTGCGTCCCGCAGGCTCAAGGCGTGATGAAGTTTTTGCTCTTCGTGCCCTTCCCGGTTTTCGAGCGCGAGTTTCCATCGGTTGTGAAGTTCCATTTGTTCTTCCAGGGGGACGCCCTGTAGGAGCGTTGTTTCCAGGCCTGAAGTCGCCAAGCGGAATTCGCCGGTTTCCTTTTCGAAGAGAAGAAGTCTGCGGTTCGTCAACGCATCGAGGGAAGATTTTAAGGATTCGCCGGAAGCGGAGGCCTTGCCCGCCGCTTCCTCCAATAGATTGAACCCCGCCGGAAAATGGGCAACCGCGAGGAGAAGGAGGAGGCGTTTTTCCTCCGGTGAGATCGATTGGAGACGCTCGAGCAACAGATCCTCGAAAGAAT
This sequence comes from bacterium, assembly GCA_046346885.1. Lineage (GTDB taxonomy): Bacteria > UBA10199 > UBA10199 > JADFYH01 > JADFYH01 > JAXMHI01. The sequence goes on from JAXMHI010000001.1 coordinate 313,535, forward strand.
GCAGATGGCTAATGCGTTGAATCCATTCCTTTGAGAGGTGTTTTTTTCGGGTAAGCTGCATTTCTTGAAAGGCGTGGACCATTTCCAAGAGCATGCGGGGGTTACCTTGAGTTTGTCGCCAAAGCTCTTCTTTGCCGACGGAGGCCGCTTCTGTTCCGAGTGCCGCTTCCAAGAAGGAGAAGGTTTGTTCCCGGTTTAAATTTTGAAGGCGGATTTCTTCATCGCCCGGTTTTTGGGAGAGGTTTTGTAATAGTCGTCTTTTATCCTCGTTCAAACCGTCGTCGTTCCATTCGAAAACGGCAAGAAGATTGCGGGGGGATAGGTCGGGACGGAGGAGGAGGGCCAGCTCGGAAAGAGGCAATCGGTCCAAGTCATGAAAAAAGAAGGCATGAGGTTCGGAGAAAATTTCCGAACGAAGAGATTGCCACACGGACTTGAACCATCGGGGCGAGATCTCGTGGGTTTTGATCCCCGAAAGGGCGCATTGAAAGGCGATCTCCCGGATGAAGCGCTTTTTGCCCACTCCCGTAATGCCGTGAAGAAACAGAAAGAGGGAGTGGGCGGGAAGATTTTTCAATTTTTCCCCGACCCTTTGGAAAGCTTCTTCCGCACCCCACATTCGCGCCGGGTAATATTCGGAGGGTGCCGCCTTTTTTTCGAAAGATCCTCCGGATAAGGCATCGAGGGCTTCTCTTGCTTGGCCAAAGCGGTCTTTTAAATCGGTTTCGATCATCCGGTCGATCACGCGGGAAGGAAGGTTGAAATGGGAGACAAGCGCGGGGGCTGCTTCCAAAAGCGGTTTGGCCTTCGTGCGAATCATCTCTTGCAGGCTCCGGCAATGGGCCCGCGGGTGGGAGCCGCTCAATGCTTCGTAAAAAAGGGTGCCGAGCGAAAAGAGGTCGCTTGCCGGCAAGTTCTTGCCGTACACCCGCTCCGGGGCAAGATAGGGTAGGGTGCCCGCATTGAATTTCGCGGAACCTAAAAATGAAGTGGCGAGGCCGAAGTCGAGGAGCTTGAGCCGACCTTTTCGGTCGATCAAAATATTTCGTGGGGAAAGGTCGCCATGGAGGATCGATTGGGAATGAAGAAATTGAAGCGCCTCCAGGGCTTGGCGGAACCACTCGAGGATTTCTTCCGGCGGCGATTGAACGGCGGCGGTTAAAAGGTCTTCTCCGTCCACGTATTCCATCCAAAAACAGGGACCTTTTTCTTCGCCGAAAATCATTTCGCTTTGGGTGGAATAGCCCAACACGGAGGCTATGGCGGGGTGTCGGAGTTGAGTCAGTAGTTTCGCTTCTTGCTCAAAGAGGGGAAGCTGGCTTTTTTGGGATTCGTTTAAGATTTTAACGGCGACGGGTTTACCATCGGGAGAAAGGGCCTTATAAACTTCCCCCATGCCTCCCTCTCCCAGGCGGCAGATCACTTTCCAAGATGGGTGATTCGGATCCATACCCCCCCTTCACAATAAAAGATAGCACAATATGTAATATTTAAAAACTCAATTTGTGCCAATGGTGTGTGTGTTTCGTGCCGATTTTTTAAAAAAATTAATAATTTCAAATAGATTTAATATGGCACCCGCTTTGCTTTTAGTACGAGCGTTTGAAAGGGAGGTGCATGAGCATGTTTGAAAAATCATTTTTTGTTTTTTTTATTATCGTTCTTTTAACGGGATGCACGGGGGGAGTTTTCCCAACTAATAAAACGACAGATGAGAAATCATCCTCCGTTCAGGGTTTGGCTCTCCATCCGCCGAACCAGCTTACGTCCGCCTCGAGCGACGTTTCCGGTCTTCCGAAGGAAAAAGAGACGAAAGACGGGGACGAAAAAGTGAAAGATGTTTCGTGGGAATTGGAAAAAGCCCATGCGGAATACGCAAAAGTGTTGGACGAGCCCAAGATCGACGCGGCTTTCGTGCGGGAGAAATGGAACAAAAATTTAGATTCTCTCTCGGCGAGAGAGGTGACTTCGAATGTGGAAAATTTCAATCGTTTCTTGGCGTTCGTCCAGCAAGCCGATCCGCTCCTTTCGGCGGATCTTTATTATGCGAGGCAATGGCGTTCGCATGCGGCAGAAGAATTAAAGACCGGCCAAGCGGAGCCATTTCTTAACTCGGTCGAATGGCTTCAAAAGACCAACCAAATGGCTCGGGAAAAAATATTGAGGGCCGCGCGGATCTACGGGATCAAGATACAGGCGGTGGAAGTCACCGCCATGGCTGGGGAAGCGGACGTCTTTGCCCAACCGGTAATTGAAAAAGTGAAAACTTTTTCCGGCTACTTCAAAGACGGCACTTATTGGATTGAATATTTAAAGCGAGTCCGGACTGACTTTCAGCAGCTATTTACTTCGGTGACTTTGACACTCGAAAAAGAGAATGGAGAATCTGCCAAAATCTCTTTCGAGAATTTCAAAGTCTATATTTTTCCCGTGGACGAAAAGGGCGGCTACTCTCTCTTTTCCTTCGAGTCAGGCCAAGGCGCTTATGGAGCGGTCGCGACCGATCTCGTCGGTTGGAATGTGGAATAAAAAACATGTTTAAATAGAGGTAAACCATGCCAATCATCAACCGGTCTCATTGCAGTGCATATCCTTCTCCCTTCGATCCTCCCTCCCACGTGATTTCGAGGGCTCCCCATTCGGGAAATCACCCTTCCTCGCCTTCTTCTTCCGCGGGAACGACGCCGTCTCCGGCTTCGACGCTTCCGCCTCCCAGTCCTTCCGCATGGCTCCCTCGGCCGGGAATCAATCAACGAAAAATCGGTTGAGAGAAAAACAAAAACCCCGTCCTATCGATACAAGGGCGGGGTTTTAAAAGCGGTGGATTTTTGATCCAGTTTAATTATGGAACAAAGAGAGTGCCACCGTTGTTGTAAGGAGGATAGTAGCCGGGTCCATATCCCGGACCGTAGCCATAACCGCCATAAGCACCGGGAGGGGGAACTTGACCCGGAATCGCCGTGTTAAAAAACATTCCTCCCCGAGGGGATCTGCCGGGCGCCATGTTGTAAAAAGAAGCGCCTACTTGGGAGGGAGCCGCATAACCACCGGGAGAACCATAACCTCCCCCATACCCGCCGCCGTACCCATAATTTGCCACGGGGGGATAGTAGTAATAGTAATAATTGGGAACCCCCACCGAAACCGAATTGGGGTAATTTTGTGGAGGAGGGGTTTGTACTAAAGGAAGAGTGGGAGATTTTTCCGTCGCGTTATATTCTACGTCTCCCGAAGGAGCCGCTTGAGAGGGACCGTAATAGGTCCTCTTCTTGGTTTTCGCCTCGGCACTTGCGGCCGAGATCAACAATGAAACCCCCATCGCCACTGCCAGTGTCACCGTCCAACCTCTGGTTCTCATTTCACGACTCCTTTCGTAAGAAACGTACCCCTTACATTCCCATTTTAAAATACGCCTTGTCTTCTACAAAGCCTTTTAAAGGAAACGGCCTGAAATTCAATAAAGTTTTGGCCCATTTCCCTAACTCCCACCATTGAAAATACCCCTTTGACATTGTATGACAAGTTTTTTAGCCACCTATTGAAGGAGATCCCATGCCCTCGCAAGCTTCCAAGAATTTAGAGACCTTTCTCAACCCTTACCCTGGACGGGATTACGAAATTACCATGGAATGTCCAGAGTTTACCTGTTTATGCCCTAAAACCGGCCAGCCCGATTTTGCTACCCTTCACCTCCGTTATTTCCCGAAAAATCTCTGCATTGAACTCAAATCCCTGAAACTCTATTTATGGTCTTACCGCAACGAAGGGGCCTTCCATGAAGCCGTTACCAATCAAATTTTAGATGATTTGGTAGATGCCTGTAAGCCTCAATTCATGGAGGTGGTGGCCGACTTTTACGTTCGTGGGGGTATTTATACGACCGTCCGAGCGATCCACGGTTCCGAACCTTAAAAACGAGCCCTTTCGCTGTACAAGTATCGGAAGACCCGCTACTTTGGCGGCCCATGTCTTCTCCCTTAAAAATTGCGGTGATCGGTGGCGGTACCGCAGGCCCGGCGGCCGCTTTATTTTTGAATCGCTTAGGCCATCAAGTCACCCTTTACGAACGCGTTGCCGAGGCCTCTCCCGTGGGGGCCGGTGTGCTTTTGCAACCGACCGGGCTCCAAGTGCTTTCCGAATTGGGCCTTCTGGAACCGATTCTCGACCATGGCGCCCCCGTTCAACAGTTGCTCAGCCAAACGCCGTCGAAAATTTCCCTCCTCGATCTTCATTATTCCGAATTGAAACCCGGTCTGCACGGCATCGGTATCCATCGGGGGGTGCTTTGCCATTATCTCTTCAACGCCCTTTACCAAGACAATATCGAAGTGGTTTGGGGCTGCCCGATTGTGGAAATTAAAACGGTGAAAGAGGGAGTGATTTTGAAGAATGGAAAGGGAAATTCCTTGGGCCCTTTCCATTTCGCCGTCATCGCCGACGGGGCCCGCTCCGCCTTGAGAGATTCGTTGGGTATCGTCAAAAAATCCGAAGAATATCCGTGGGGAGCCTTATGGTGGATCGGGATTGACCGAGACCGACGATTTAAAGATTGCTTGTTTCAAGTCGTGGAGGGCACCGAGAAAATGGTGGGTTTCCTTCCCACCGGTTTAAGCCTCGCCGATCGCAAGCCCTTGGTGAGTTTTTTCTGGAGCGTGCACCAGCGCGAGAGGAATTTTTTGGAAAACTACGACCTAAGGAAATGGAAGAAAGAGGTCTTGCGTTTGGTGCCTAAGGCCCAAGAGTTGATGGATCAAATCAACCATCCCGGCCAGCTGACCTATGCCCCCTATTTTGACGTGGTGATGAAACCCTGGCATACGCCAAACGTGATCGTCATCGGCGACGCCGCTCACGCGATGAGTCCTCAATTGGGGCAAGGGGTGAATCTGGGCCTCTATGATGCCATGGTTTTGGGTGAGTGCTTCCGCGAGAAAAAAGATATTAAAGAAGCGTTCGCCATTTATTCTCGCCTGCGGCGCCATCACCTAAGATTCTACCAATTCATTACGCGCTGGCTCACCCCGTTTTTCCAATCGTCCCATACGAGCCTCGGTTGGCTACGTAATTCTTCCTTCCAAGTCTTCAACGGCATTGCTCCCATCCGTAAACAGATGATCCGTTCGATGGCCGGCTTAAAGCGGGGTTTCTTGAGAAAGAGCCTTCCTTGCTTCGAGATGCCTTCCTCTATTTCCTCCGATAAACGATCTTTCGGATCTTGATTCCCTCTTCCGGCGCATGGAGCGTATTTTCCTCCAAGCGGTAAAGGGAAAGTGGGAAAGGTTCTATCTCTTGCGTGAAGGAAAGCAATTGAATGCGTCGTGGAAGCGTCTTTTCCAGGAGAGAATTGAGAGGTGGGATGATTTCCTCGGCGGTTAAGTTTCCTTCAAAACTTGCATAAGAAGACGGTGCTTCGGGAGTGACGTGGAGCGCCGCATAGCGCTCGTCCTTCAGTAAGTTCAGGGAATAACCCATCGGATCGAACGCATGCTCGTTTTCGAGAGCGCCGGAAATCGCCGAGTCCCATCCCAATTTTCGGAAGATGGATGTCTTCGCCTTTGAAGTTTCCGGTGCGAAAAAAGATTGCGAGGATTCGTCCAGCCCCTCCAGGGTCCATTTCCATCGTGGAGAATTCAGGTTTCCGTTCGACGCCCAGAAAAAAGGAGCGCCTTCATTTCCTAAAAGGATCGAGCGAGTTTTCGGGAGATTTTTGAAAAAACGCTCGTCTTCCGAATCGTGAAGCGGCGTCTCGAAGGAGAAAACCGCGGGAAGGCGAGAAAGGGACTCCGAAGTGATTTGTCGAAAGGCGCGATGCAACTCGCTCCGGCCGCAAGTGATCATCACGATCCGTCGGTCCCAAACGAATAAGCTCGATTCGGAGAGAAGATAGGCATCGCAAGAAATACCGGAAAAGCGCGATAAAACCCTCGCGCGGCTTTTCGCCACTACTTCTTCCCAAAAGGTTCGAGAAAGTCCCCGCAAGGCGAGGGACGAATCCTCCCAGTAAGCTTCCAAACGTTTTTCGAGAGCTTGAAAGCTCATCGCGCCCCCTCCGTCCTCGGCTCATGAAGAGCCGGGAAAACGATTTGATTGAGTTCCGATTCCTTCGGTCGAATGCGCCAGAGAAATCCGTCGAGAACGTAATGGGTCGATTGAGGGAGGGCGAGCAAGGGGACGAGCCAGGTGAGCCAGGTTTTCTCCGTCACTTGGGGAAGGAGGGCGAAGAAAGAGAAGAGTGCCGTGCGGTCGCGCCATATGAGGCCGTCCCAAAGACCTTCTTCCAGATAGGCGAATAAAATCAGTAAACCGAGAAAGAGCGGAATCATCGCGGGCGAGAAGAAGGAGAAAGGCCGGGAGCGTAGCGGGTCCTTTTCCTCTTTTTTGCGGCCATAAAGCCAGACGAGCGCCATGTAGGGAACGCCGTGCGCCACTACGTTGGTCAGGGTGAAGATCATGTCGCCGTTGAACAGCACGATTCCCACATACCAGGAAACGGCGGTGCCGAGCAGTAGCAGGTTGCGCGGCAGGTTGAAGATTTTTTTCTCCCTCCAAATCCATAATTCTTTGGTGAGGTATGCGATGAGGAGCGCCGCATACGCGAGTAAACCGATGCGGTTCAAGAGCGGATAAGGAAGGGCGATGAAGTCCCCGTCGATGAACCAATGAAAATTTCGCGGTAGGTGCGTGTGCCAATAGAGGAGGGGATAGAGGGTCGCTGCATAAATCGCCGCCGCGTCGAGCTTTGAGGCCCAGGGGGAAGGATTCGCTTCGTGGCGCCCGTAAATTTTAAAGAAACCATATTGCTGACGAATGAAATGGAAGACGGCGAGATAGGCAAGTGCCGACCAGAAGAAACGGCCGTTTAAGGCGTAGAGGAGAACTCCCGCCCCCCAACAGGCAATCGGAACGATTTCCAGAAGACGCGGGTATTTTTCTAAGGCCGAACGGTCGAAGTAGGTCCGGTAGAAAGTGCTGTAAACATGGGCCACGTCGATTCCCAAAATGAAAACGGCCCAGGCCCAGAGCGGTACTTCGGTGGTTTGGTTCCATTGGCGATGGAAGAGGAGAGCGATGCCGGTGGCGAGCCAGGCGGGGGATAAAATCCACAGCCCGTCGAAGGCCGGGGAACGGATCCAGGGGGAAGAAGCGGCGCGTGCGCTCATCCGTGCGCCTCCTTCCCAAAATCGGTGGGATCGATCGAAGGTTTAAAATCGATCTTTAAATGTCGCATCAAATCTTCCGCCGCAGAAACGCCCCGAAATTGGGCCTCCTCGAAAAGAGAGAGCCCGCTCATATCCGAATGGGCGAAGAATACCGGCGGCAGGGGCTTGAGCGCCGCTTGCCGCTCCGGCCCCCAAACAAAACCGGGGATAGGCCGGATCATTCCGTGCCCCCAAAGCCACGCGTCGACGTTCTTCACTTTTCCTTTCAACTCCGGATGAACGGCATGGAGCTCTTTTAAAACTCGCGCCTTCCATTCTTCCACCGAGGTAGCGTAGGCCTTTTTCCGTTCACTCACAGGATCCGATTCGCTTAACGGATAATAATAGGTAATCACCGTTTCTTTGGGATGGCTCTTCAAGTTTTGATGGGTGGCGACCACGTAGCCGAGGGAATCGCTCCCGTAAATTACGTTATCCCAGGCGAGCGGGGCGCCTTTTCCACCCGGTATTTCCGATAAGGTAACGTTGGCGACCATCCATGGCGCATAGGTGAAGCGATTTAGGTAAGAAGGAGGTTCTTTTTGAAACTCCGGAAAAGTATGAGGGACTGTGAAACGGGGGGCCGCATAGACGAGTGCCCGACATGTAACCCGCGTTGATTTTTGGGAATGAGGATCGAAAAAATCCACCTCCGCGCCCTTCTCTTTGCGGGCGACGCGGAACACCAAAGACCGGGGCCGAATTTTCTCCGCGACCTTCTCCCTCAATTTTTTCACGAGCCAACCGTTACCTTCCGGCCACGTGACGAGCGTCGCTCCGGCGGCGTTCGCCGAGGGAGAGACCCGGGAAGCGAAGTAATGGATGCCCGCCCAGGCGGAGACTTGGTCGTAGGAAGTCCCGTAATCATCCCGGCAGCAATAGTTGACGTACCACCGCAGCGTTGGAGTATCCCACCCGTTTTCCTTCATCCATTGGGCCATCGTCTTGGCGTCCAGTTCCAAAAAACGCGGGTCGCGAGAGCTGTATTCCATCGGAATGGCGAAAGCTCTTTTCCCGTCGTTGCCGTGCGCGCTTTTAAAGCCTTCCACCGTGCGTAAGAACGCCTCGAACTGGCGTTTTTCCTCCGAGCCGTTCCCGCTGAAAGGAATGAGGCCTTCTTGCCATTCGCCATATCGGTAGAGCCGCTCCTCGGGATCTGCGCACAAGAAATATTCGTTGTAACGGGGGCGCTGCTGCTCGTCGTAACCTTCGATGACTCCCAACTCTTCGAATAATTCGCGCACTAAATGGCTTTCGGGCGAAGGAAGCGGCACATAATGGGCTCCCCAGGGATAGGGGGAGACGGCGTTTTCCCCTGACTGCGAATTGCCGCCGACGGAGTCTTCCAATTCAAGGAGGGTAAAACGGTCGAATGCGCTTCGTTTGAATTTCCAAGCCGCGGAAAGACCCGCCATGCCGCCTCCCGCAATCACGACCTCCGAATCTAAAAATTCGGAGGGAGGGGGAAAGTTTCCTTCCCGAAGACGGTGGCCAAGGTGAAAATTGGCGCCTTGAAGCGAACCGGAAATTTTTTCGGGAGACGCTTTCTTTTTCAGCGAGAATCCCGCCCAGGCGAGCAGACCCGCCGAAGCGCTTCCCAGAAGAAAACTGCGTCTCGAAAATTTCATCACTCCACCCGGTTCGCATAGCGGGCCCATTCCTCTTCGTAATAACGGACGAGCGCCTGGTTGTTCAACTGGTTCACTTGGGTTTCGACCCGATTCATATCCGGCGGAAAATCGAAGAGGCTGAAGAGCGTGGTTGGGCGGATGAAACGGAGTCCGTCCGGCAGCTGCAGGGACGCCTCGGGGGAAAGAGGTTTATGCGCCGCCAAAAGAAATCCCCATTCGCCGAACGAGGGCACGTAAACGTGATAAGGTAAGGTTTGAAAGCCCACGGCTTCCAGCGTTTTATTCACACACCAGTAGGATTTGCGGGCGGAGAGGGGGGAAGTGCTTTGGATCACCGCCACGCCGTCTTGAGACAAGGCTTGGTAAAGCAGGCGGTAGAAGGAAGTCGTATAAAGCTTGCCGAGGGAATAGTTGGTAGGATCCGGGAAATCGACGACGATGAAATCGAAAGTCTTCGAATTTTCCTTCAGCCACAAGAACGCGTCGTGGTTGATGACGTGAACCTTCGGCGAGACGAGCGAGCCTTGGTTGAGTTTCCTAAAAAAATCGTCGCCGCTGAACAGACGGGTCATTTCAGGATCCAAATCGACGAGTGTGACCGATTCCACCGTGGGGTATTTCAAGATTTCCCGCACCGCCATCCCATCTCCTCCACCCAATACCAAAACGTTTTTTGGGTTTTCCAGTCGCGCGAGGCCCACGTGCACGAGGCCTTCGTGATAGCGGTATTCGTCCCGCGAATTAAATTGGAGGTGGCTGTTGAGATAAAGGCGGAATTCATCTCCCGAATGGGTGAGCACGATGCGTTGATAGGGGGTCGTCTTCGCGTAGAGCACGGGCTCCGCGTAAATCGACGCCTCCGCCCAGTGCACCCACTCGTTGGAATAGACGAAGCCCACCAGGAGCGCGAGAAAAATGAAAAGGCCTGAAAATTTTAGGAAGCGATTCCATACGAGGTTCGCCCGAAAGAGATAGAGCGCCCAAAGAGCGACGGCCACGTTGAGCAGACCGAAGAGAAAAGAGGTGCGTACCAGGCCCAAATGCGGCACGAGCAAGAGGGGAAAGAGGAGCGAGGCAACCAAGGCCCCAATGTAGTCGAAAGTGAAGACCTTCGAGACCAAGTCTTTAAACTCCAACTGGTCTTTGAGGATGCGCATGAGCAGCGGGATTTCGAAGCCCACCAAGGTGCCGATGAGGATTACCCATGTATAGAGAAGGATGCGGAAGGAAGAAACCTGTTCGAAGAGGAGGAAGAGCAGGGCGGCCGAGAATCCTCCAATCAATCCGATGAGAAGTTCCACCTGAATGAATAAAGTCGTCAAATGACGGTGGACGAACTTCGAAAGATAGGCCCCCATCCCCATCGAAAACAGGTAAACGCCGATGATAGTGGAGAACTGCGTGACAGAATCACCGAGCAAGTAGCTGGCGAGGGTGCCGGCCAGAAGCTCATAAACGAGCCCGCAGATGGAAATGATGAAGATGGAAAAAAGAAGAACGATCGCCATCCGTTGATTCCCTTAGTGGATGGCTGCTGCGATGATGAAGCAGATGCCGATCGACACACCGCCCACCACGATCGCGAGCGCCGTATTTTTCTCCTCGATCAATTCCTTCCATAGCGAATAGGGGGTCATGCGATCGAAAACCCAGAAGCCGATGCCGAAAATGATAAGCCCTAAGAGGGCGAATACCGTCCCTCCGACTAAACTCGAGGCTAATGAAGACAGGTGCATACTTCCTCCTTTGTTGGTTTCGAAGAATTACTTATGGCCGAAGCCGTAGCGCGAACCGGAACCGAAACTCATTCCCTTGAAAAAGCTCGTCAAAAGGTATCCGCGGGTATTCATGTAGAAGAGGCTCATCGAGAGAAAGATTCCGTAGAAGATGAATTTTTTGCTCATACGTTGTTTCCTCTCCTCATTCGGGTAAGTCGCTGTCTTGCCACCGTTGGTACTCGAAATACCGCCTCTTGAAAAAAAACCAAGCGGGATAGAATAAAAGGAAAATCATGAAGAAAAAATAGTTCGATACATTCGAAACGTCGCGGAGGACGGTGAGCGTGATGCTCTTGGATTTTTGTGGTTCGGGGCTCTCCACCTCGACGGTTAAATGGTAGGTGCCGTCGGGAATGGAAGAGAGCACTTCTTCGGCTTTCGAGCTTCCTTCGGTCCAATATCCGTCCGAATCGTAGCCGCTATAAAAGGAAATCGTTTCGTCCAAGGGGTAAGTCTTTCCGTTCGTCTCGTTGACGAGTTTCATGTGCAAATCGAGCCAGGTGTCTTTCAGATACGAGTAGGATTTGATCTCCGCATTGGAAAGGCCGCCCGCCAATTCGAAGGAAGGCGTGACGATGGTTTTGGAAACAGGGAGGATCGGCTTCGTCAAATCCAACGGCGGGGGGGCGGGGGGGAGCGTTTCCGTCACCGGGGGAGGCGGAGGGGGATAGAGGTAGGTTTCCTCGAAGATCTTGTCGTTTCGCGCGCGGATGCAAGTCGTGATTTGGGTACAAGTGAGCAGGAGAAAAAGGAGCAAAGTAGCCCACTTGAGACCGGAGGAACCTTCTTCATCCAGAGGTTGGTTGGCGGCAACTCCGGTACGAACCGGCATGGGTTTCTTCACGTCAAAGGCTTTTTGGATAACCTCCGGCTCCACATATTCGCCGATGGACCAAATCTCTTCTTGCGCGTCTCCTTCGAAAGAGAGGATTTCGGGGGGGCGAATATAGTCTTCCACCCGCACCGTATCGTTCACCCGCACTTGCCAGTAGAATTCTCCCAACACATAAGTGACCCGCGCCGTCCCGACTAGAAATAGCTTGTAGAATTGCCCCAGGTAGAGGGCGGATTGAGCTTGTCGGTTACGTTTAGGCTTTTCCTTCGTCATCACCACGTAATTCCAATGGCCGTTGAATTCAGTCAGCCAACGAAAACCCTTGTAGGGGTTGAAGAGAAGGTATTCGCACCATGTATACATGCCGGTCTTGTCGCAGCGCTGCATGAAACCGATCACTTCGTAGGGATCCCCCTTTAATTTTCCGCGCTGGCCCAAGGGAATCACCGGCAACACCTTCATTTTCGACTGGGCTTGAATGATGAACTGGGCTTCCGGGTTGCTTACGTCTTGAATCGTGCCGCAAGAAGGGCAGGCGATTACCTGCGTTTGGCCGATGGCTCTCAAGTTCATCGGGGCGTTGCATTGCACGCAGGCGAGAACCTTCACAGAAGGCGACGGCCGTGAGGGGAAGGGAGAGGGCGATTGTGGAATTTCACCATCCATTCAAGGGCCTCAATTGGGTGAAGCGGAGTTCTTCGAATTCGACGTAGCGGCCTACGTAAAGCTCGCATCCCTCATCGGTGAAACTTAAGGAAGCGAATTTTTCGCCGGGACCGGTTAAATCCACGTTGAACATTTCCTTCCCTTGCGGGGCTTTGAAGGGCAATTCCCCTTCGCTGCCCTCGCACCAACACTTCCTGCGATCATCCACCTCGTAGGGTTGGCGGTCGAGGACGAGCGTCGATCCGGTCGTGAGTTCGGAGGCGGGAGGAAGGTCTTTCGGGATCTCATGGGCGAAGCTCACCATGTAAAACCCTTGAGCCTCGGCGAGCCAGCCGGTACGGGCGTCGTCCATCAGCAGGCACCATTCGTTCCAATATCCGTCGTCCCAGCGGATCTTGAGCCGGCCGATCACCGAGAACGACACTTTCTCGAACCGCCCTTGGGTGCCGATTTGCAATGGGCTCATGTCTTCTTGAAGGATGGCCATCTTCCCCAACGATTCGAGGGAGAGGTCTTTGCGGACGAGCATCGACCGGCAATAGGGGCAGACGGAAAAGATGGAGGCGGCCGATTGAAACTTCACCTCGGCTCCGCACGCGGGACAAGGGAGAAGAAGCATAAGAGAGGATCGATGGGTTTTTGTTTCGGTTTAGGGCCGAAATTATTTTCTTAGGTGATTTTCTTCAAAAGCTCCGCTTTTTTCGTCTCGAATTCGACGGAGGAAAGAATTCCTTTTTTCATGAGGTCATGAAGCTTCTCGATCGTGGCCAAGGGGTTTTCTTCCGTCGCGGCGGCCGCGCCGGAAGGGGATCCCTGAGAGAGGGCTGCGGCCATCGTTTGCCCGATTGCGACTCCCGCCCCCATGCCGGCGCCTATGCCCGCGACGCCTCCCGGGTTGGAAGCGGCTAGGGGAATGCTTGCCGCCGACTGGAATTGGGCGTAGCTTTTTAAGTCCCCCAAAATATTCATCGACGCCTTCTCGTCGAAGCGCGTCTGCAGCTCTTGGGGCAGCGAAATGCTTTGCACCATGAGGCTATCGAGAGTGAGCCCGAATTTCGCGAATTCGGGGGCGAGCGCGAGGGCGATCTTTTGCGAGAACTTCAGCTGCTGGGCGGCCATGTCGATGAAGTTGACGTCGTTTTCCCCGAAGAGACTCGCAAAGACGGTGAGCAGGGTGGAACGCAATTGCCCTTCCAAATCTTCCGTCGTGTAAATTTCGCGGGTGCCGCTCAGTTGTGTGTAGAAAAGCCTCGGGTCGGCGATGCGGTAAGAATAAATGCCGTAAGCGCGGACGCGGATGGGCCCCAATTCTTTATCGCGGATCGTGATCGGCGTGGGCGTTCCCCATTTTTGGTCGGTTTGGAGACGCGTGCTGAAGAAGTAAACATCCGATTTAAAGGGTGAGGCGAAGAGCTTGTCCCAGTTTTGGAGGCTCGTCATCACCGGCAAGGTTTGTGTGGTGAGGGTGTAGAGGCCCGGTTTAAAAAGGTCCGCGATTTGCCCTTCATTGACGAAGAGTGCCAATTGAGAATCGCGTACGGTGAGTTTGCCGCCGTTTTGAATCTCGTTGTCCCGCATGGGAAAGCGGTAGGCTAAGATCCCTTGCTCCGGCTCGGTCCATTCGATGACGTCGATAAACTGCTTTTTGATGAAATCGATGAGTCCCATGGCGTCCTCCTAAGCTTTCCCGACAGAATAGCACCCCGTTCGAGGGGATGTCACTTTCAAATTAGGGGGTCGCTTCATGGATCTTGCCGTCCGGAAAAGCCCAAAGGATAAGGATGCCGGAAAATTGGGGGAGGTATTTGCGGCTTTCCTCTTCCCCCATCACGTAGAAGGCCGTTGAGACGGCGTTGGCCAACACGTGTCGGTCGGCGATGACGGTGACGCTTAAGTTTCGCGTTATTTTTTCGCCTGTCCTCGGGTCGGAAATGTGCCCCGGTTGTTCGTAGTTCCCCGAAGTCGCGATGGCCCGGTCGCGAATTTCGAAAACCTTCGAAAAAGTCCCGGGGGGAGCTCCCGGCTTTTGGATGGCGACCTTCCAAGGCCCCCCCAAAGCGCGTAAATCGCCTCCCGCGTCCACGAGAGCCGCGGTGAACCCGCGTGATTTCAAAAATTCAATCATTGCGTCTAGGATCATCCCCTTGCCGATCGACCCAACGCCGAGGCGCGTATCGGGGTGAGCGAGGCGACCTTGATGTCCTTCCAATAGGATTTCCCCTTTCCTGCCCGCCGCGGAAAGGGAGGCGAAACGAAGATCGAAGGCGTGACCGGTCAGATCGGAAAGCGATTTTCCTTCCTTAAGGAACGAGAGGGTTTCGTCGGAGAGGCGACACGAACCTTTTCCCGCCATTCGGTTGAGGCAACTGATTTCGGAATCCGGCTGGTACTCGCTGATCTTTTTTTCGATCGATTGGGCAAGAGAGTAAGCTTCTTCACTGGCTTCTAAGGCTTCTTTTTTGCGCTCGCTCGAGGTTTGAATCGTCACGTTCACCGGCACATGCCCCATCAGCAGGCGGGAGCGCGTGAGGGAGATGCTTTTGGCGCCGCAAGAGGGAAGAGTCGCTAAGACGACTCCTAAACTGAGCCCAATGAAGAGTCGGTAAAGCACCGAATTTTTTGCCTGCATTTCATTTTTATCGGTGAGGCAATCAAGGAAAACAAGACCAAATGTTGCCCGGATCCCGGAAAGGGGTGCTCATGGCGTCGATATAACGAATGGCCGATTCCACCTGGCTGCTTGCGTTCCAAACGTCCGAATACGAGATATCCGAATCGTTACCGCCCGCTTCCATGTTGAGGGCGAGGGACATGAAGACAGCGTCCACCGCGTTCATTCCGGGTCTCGAATCGAGTTGGGTGGCTTGGGCGTTGCGGTAGGCGCCCCGAATCTCCGAGCGGGTGAAGGCCGGGCGGATTCTTCTCCATCCCACGGCGCGGCTTTGGCTTTGGGAGACGAGCCAGTCGGCGTAATTTTGTCCGTGGAGCGGCGCGTCCGTCATGACTTGCAGGGTGGCTTGAAGTTGTTCATGGGCGTCTCGGGCCTCATCGGCGGCGATCAGATACTCTCCGTCGGCCGCGCGGTGCAGGGCAGCGGCCGCCAGGCGAGCTTCGGCTAAGTCGAGGACGCGGTCGGACCCCACTGGAGTTCCGTCGGCGAGTTCGTTGACGCAAGCCGCTTGGAAGAATGTTTCCCGCATCAAGCGTTCCGTTTCCGCTTGGGAAGACCATTCGAAAATGAAGGACCGGGCGCAAGCGCGGGCTAAGGTTTGGTCGTATAAGTTTTGGGCTTCGGGGGAAATGATGAGGGACATAATGGCTCCTTTAGGGGTGCGGTTGGGATGTCAGGGCGAAACAGGCCGAAACGAGTAAAGGGGAAGACAAGTCAGGATGATTCTCAAAAGTCGCCGCGGTGAGGATTTCCTCTCCGGCAGCATCGGGAGAATGTGGAGAGGAAACTTCTCCCTTTCGCAATAGGCAACGCACGCGTCCTTCCTCGAAAGCCCTCCTCTCCTCCGGGTTCTCGCTCCGGTACCAAGCCGCATAGAGAGAATAACTTTTCCAAAGGTTGCGCACGTCGTTCGAACTGTCGATTTCGCAGGGGACGCCCGAGTGAAGGTAAAAGGACAGGCCTTGAAGTTGGGAAAGTTCGCTCTGTAGGAAAGTCTCTCGCGTATAAGTAGAGAAATTGTGGGGAACTCCCCTGTCTTCCATCATCATTTGGACGATGGAGGGAAGGGTTTCCCTGGCGCCGATGGAAATGGTTTTTTCGTTTACCACGCAGCTTTCTCCCATCAGAATTTGATGGAGATGGCAGAACTCTTCGCGCGTTTTCTTGATTCGCGCCTCTTGGCCTATGTGGGCCTGGGGATCGCAAGTGGAGGTGGGAAAAGGCGATGAGGTGGCGGGTGACGGGGAGTCGGGCGGAGGAGGATGGAGGTGTCCCGTTTTCTCCGAATCGTCCGAAGAGCATCCGGCCACAAGTCCGATGGAGGCGATGCCGATGAGAATGGGGATAAACATATATTTTCTCCGTTCTAAAAAATTAAAAGAAAACTCCGGCTCCCAGGGAAATGGTGTTTTGACTTTGCGCGGGTCCCGATGCCGACTGGAAGAAAGGGGTGCTCGATTGATCGCGGCGATATTCCGCCCGGAGCCGCATCCAACGCCAAGGCTGGACGTGCAAATCGGTTGAAAATTCCCACATCGTTTGCGGGATCCCCGTCCTCACCCCGCCCGGATCGGCGAACACCTCTCCCCGGGCCGAAATTCCGACGTATTCATTGAAGTTCAAGCGGCCGAAGAGGGCGAAAGAGTGGTAATCGAAATCCCCTTGATGCCCGAAGATGTAATCCGCGCCCAAGTTGACTCGGCTTTGGATGTTGTTGAGCGAACAGTTGGACTGATAGGGAATGCACGCCAAGGCCTGTAGGTTGAGGGCGGAGAAGTCCTTCCCGCCTTCGTTGCCCACAAATCCGGTGACGGAGGTGGAAAAGAGACGTGGGAAATTGAGGGCGAAAGTGGCGAATCCCCCGTGTCCCGATTGTGGCCCCATTAAATGTTCCCAATCGTGGAGGCTTCCGGCACTGAGCATCACGTGATCGGTGAATGGGATTTGCAGCCGCACCCCTCCGAAACTGAGCGGATAGCCGAAGTGAAATTGTTGGGAATGAGTGATTTCATTATTATTGGGCGACTCATGCTCTTCCAAGCCGATCGTGGTGAAATAAATGCCATCGGCGGTGGCCAACGCCTGGTTGGCCATAAATACTTTCCCGCCCTGCACTAGCACGCCGCGTCCGATCGGGAGACGGAGATGGAAAAAGGCTTCTTCGAATTCAAAATAGGGCCCGTTCATCACCTCTTGCGAGGCGGGGTCCGATCCCGTGCCGACGCCAACGGCCATATTGATCCCGAAGCCGAAAGAGGTTTGCGAATCGGAGGGGCGCTGCAAGTTCAAGCGGCCTTCCAACATACGCATGCTCCGGTCTTGCGAGGCGGCGGGGTTTAAGTTGAATCCGAAGTCGCTGAAGATCAGGCCGTGAGGATATTGGATGCCATGGATAAAGGATTCTAACGGCGGAGAATTGGGGAACCGGGCGCCCACCCAGTCGACGAAGCGCGCTAGGTCGAGGGATACACCGAGATGGTAACCGACGGGACTATACCCGATGGGGGCGTCGGCGGGGGAATTTCCCGTCACTTGGACTCCCCATCCTGGTTCGATGCCCCCGGTTAACACCAATATTCCCCGTCCCAATGTGAATCCGCCGCCGAAGATAAAGGTGGGAGCGATTTGGTTGTCTAGATTTCGGGTAGGGCCGCGCGCTAAGTCTAAATCGGAGGAGTGGTAGAAGTTGACTCCCATTCCGATATAAAGGAGCGTGCTTAGAAAGTTCGGGACGAGATGAAACTCATAACCGGCTTCAAGGCCGAATTGGGTGACGTCTAAGTGGCTGGGAGACCAAGTGGAGCTCGTTAAATGCGAAAGCCGAAAAAGGCCGTTCAGGGATAAACTGTGACGATCCGCTACGCGAAAAGATTGTCCCAGCCGTGCTTCCATATGGGGCCCCGCATAAGCGGGCGCTCCTTGTCCCCAATTAAGGGAAGTGTAACCTCCGCCCGCTTGTAACTGGTAGTTGGGATAGGAAGGAGGGGGAGAAGATTGGGAAACCGGCGGCGTCATTAAAAAAGTTCCTTTTAGTGGGCCCATTCCGCACGGAATTCTTCCTCGTGCGGCAAAACACCTTCGAACTCGGAGAGTGCTTCCATCCCCGCCTGAAGAAAGATGCGAAATTGATCGAGATTCAAAATTACGGTGGTTTGCCCGAAACGCAGGTGCACGTGACCGTTGGCGCAAATGGCGACCGATCCGGTTTTTTGGGAAACCTCTTGGGGTAATGCCTCTTTCATGAATGACTCCTTCGATAGCCGTTAAAGCTCAGCATTAATTAAATGAAAGTCACTTTCATTTAATTAAAGAAGAATATCTTGTTTGTCAAATGAAAATGAAAGTCGTTTTCATTTTGAATGGAATTCTCGTCGTTGTTGGATTACAAGGGGAAAAGAGGGGGCGTTTTTAAAGCTGCCTTTAAAGAAAAGGGGTTTCGGAAGGTGACTCCACCCTTAAGACAACGGGAAGAAACGGCGTTTTTCCTCAGTCAAACTACTCTAGAGTTAGAAGGTATTCCTCCACGATTACCCCCAGCTTCCTCTCGGGAGAGTGGGGGGCAATATGTGGGTATTCGCAATGGTGAATCGGTGTTCAGCCGCGTTGCCTCCTATTCTTCGCGCTCTATTTCCGTAACAGAATTTGCCATGGAAATGCTGTTGGGAGTCCCCCGGGGAGTCGGGCAAATGTGGAGTGAGGCTAAAGAGCATCCCGGGATTGTGGCGGGGGTTGTCGGATCGATATTGTTCGTTTCCCATATTCTCCCGACCTCGGACTCCCGATGGTTTTCCACGGGTCTTCTGCTCGTCGGTTCGGGTATATCCGGAGTTTTCGTGGGAAAAGGCCTCGCTCAAGGCGTTGATGCTTGGTGCCGTAATGATCGCACATGCCTTCGAGCGGCTTCCGTGGATTTTGGGGTAGGGGTAGTGAGTTTCACCTTATCGGTCGCGGGGGTTAAGTTGGGGCAACGCTTTTCCGATACCGCCATGGCTCATCGCTTCGGATTAATGGGAAACCTCCTCCATAGCACCGATGAAATCGCGGCGGCCCTCTCTTTGAGTCGAGGTGCCAATAGTGTGAAATAAAAAAGCCCATCTCGCAAGATGGGCTTTTTTAAGAATCCTTAGATCTTCTTCGATTTAATTATAGTCCTCATTAAGAGCCCTCAAAAAGGCCGTCACGGATTGAATGTCTTGTTCCGTCAGCGCCAATCCTTGGAGTTCTGCGGGAGGATTTACCATCTGACCCGCACGGCTTAAGTTAGAGAACTGGATGTAGTGACGGATCACGTCTTCCAAACCGTCTTTCTCACCATTGTGCATATAGGGCCCCGAGTGGCCTAAATCCCGAAGCCCCGGTGTTTTGAAAAGACCGATGGTGAGCGGAAGTAGATTGTCAGGCGTACAATCCGCGACCAAGTTTCCGAACATTTGGCAAAGAAGCTGATTCAAGCTCGCTTGGGAGACGGGAGCGTCCGCGTTGGCGTAGCGGTTCCAAAGGCCTAAATCAGTATGCCCGGGTTTGTCGAAGGAAGGGACATCGACAAAGATACCGGAGGCATTGGGGTGTTGGGAGGAAGCGGGTAGGTAAGCATCCGGATTCGCTTGACGGTCTGCTAGCGTCGGAATCGAAAGAGCCGCGAATTTTCCGGTTCCATGGATGAAGTCGTATTCTTCCTGGGCGACGCCTGTATTGTGAAACTTAAAGTCGCTGAAGCTGGGAGGTGCGTGGCAGGCGATGCAGTTTCCGACTTTTCCCTGTGCAAGCGTGGCCGGGGGAAGCGGAGTTCCTGTGGGTTCCCGAAGGAAAGTTTTGAGCCCTTCCAATTCTTGGGGACCGAAAATAAATTCTTGGGTATGAAACTGGAAGGCACCGTCCGAAGCACTCACGAATTGAGGGTTGGAGAGGCTGTTTACGAGTTGCGACAAGCGCCGACCATATTGAAGATTCGATTCGCCGGGGTCGGGTTGCGCGGGTAGGTTATTTTTCTTGAGAAAGACGTCGTAGGGAGAACCGTTGAACTCCCCATTTTCTCCTTGCGAGAAAATAAGGGATTTCACGTAAGCGCCGACGAGCCTGGAGACGGCGGCGACGATTTCTTCATTGCTCGCTTGAGCGACGTCGATGCGAAACTCCGGTGGGATCAGGAATTCGTGGGGGATTCCTAAATCTTTCCCTAATAAAATGGTTTGATAGGAGAGCCCGCCGGTGGTCGCCGCGAGGGCTCCGGTCCCGTCGTCGAAGCGGACTACGTCCGCAATATGCTGAAGGGCCTGATTTTCTTCGTTCGGCAGCCAACCGTAATTTCTTCCGGTAAGCGTCGCATGGACCAAATCTTCAATGGTGCTGAATTCACCGTCGAAATGGAGGAAGAGATCCCCGGAATGGGCCAACGTGGAGTTTACAAGCGGAGGGGAGTTGCGGGGAGTCATGATTTTTCCGTCTTCCCGCTCTGGGATCGGACTTCGGCGGGCAAAATCATCATAGGTTCGCATGCCTCCGCCCATGACGCTCAATTGCTCATCCACTAAATGGCAGGCACGGCAATTCATCGATTGGCCCTTAAAAGGTCCAGGAAGAATCCCGTTTATGGTTTGGGTGGTGTCCATCACGGGATCCCCTTGGGCAAGGGGAGCGTTGAAGTTACCGGAGGAATGGGTTTTGAAAAATTGAGCAAAACGCGTTTCGATGAAAAGGCGTTCTCCAATCACCACCTCAGGCGGGTCTCCCTCGCTTTCTTCGCCTCCTCCCGTATTTTGAACGCTGCTAATGCAGGCCGAAAGTAGCAGACAACAGATCAAGACGAAAAAGAGACGGGGGATAAGCTTCATAGTTTTTCCTTAAAAAGTGGATAGGTTTTTTTGAAACAAAGGTTCGTTATCGGGAAATTGTCTTCTTTGTCAACTGAAAATGAAAGTCGTTTTCATTTTTTTCTTGACTCATCCCGCTTTGTTCGGCTAGCAGCGATCTTTCTTCAAGGATTGTGATTTGTGAAATTTAAGGATGAAACGGAGGATTTTATGCGTAAAGCAATGTGGGGAATGTGTTTGATGCTCTTGGTTTCAACGCCCTGTGTAGGGGCTATCTGCAAGGAAAAGGGCCCAGAACTTAAGTTCGATACGAAGGAAACCGAAGCCGCGGAAAGCCAGCCTGCACAGGTTAAAAAGGATTTCGTGTACGGAGAAAAACCCGTCGCAAAATTCGGGAATGATCAAAACTATTTCAAATTGGGCGGTTACGGCTCGATTGTCTATGAACATGATTCAGGCAAGGATTTGAATGATACCTTTACTTTCCGTCGTTTCGTTCTCACCACTGATGCGAAGATTGCTTCCCGTTTCCGCATTTATTCGGAGCTCGAATTCGAACGCTTCAGGAAAATCGAGCTCGAAAAGAAGTTGGTGGCTGCTCCCGGAGGAGGTTTGACGGTTGCGCAAGCCATTGAAGGTACCAATAATTCTGAAATTTCGTTGGAACAAGCGTGGTTTGAGATCGATTTTAAAAATTGGCTTAGGTTTAGAGGCGGTGCGGTGCTCGTTCCCTTAGGTCGTTTTAACATCAACCACGACGATAACCAATGGAACATCGCGCGACGTCCCTTAGTCGATTGGGGTGTTCCCGTCATGCCTACCACGGCTGCGTGGGATGAGTTGGGATTAGGATTTAACGGGGACGTTGAAATCGGTGAGAAGTCGAAATTCGCTTATCAGTTTTACGTCGTGAACGGAGCCGTTTTTGATCCGCAATTGGAGCATTCGATTCAGACGCGTGTGGGAGATACCACAAAATCGGAAACGGAGGCGGAGTTCAAGGTTTCCACTGGGACCTTCTCACGAGACGTGAAGAATGCAAAAACGATTACCGGAAGAATCATGTATAGCCCCTCTTTAGGCCATGAGTTCGGCCTTTCCGGATATTGGGGGCGTTATACACCCGACTTTTTGGTTGGCAAGAACATCACCTCCTTTGCTTTCGACACCCTTCAAACCTTTGGAAATTTTGACATCGAGGCAGAATATATGTTCACCCGATTGGGGGGGCTTCGAGGTGTGATTGATAGTTTTGCGAAAACCGTCATTACACAAGAATCTGAAGTGGAGGGGGACGCGGTTCCTCCCGGAGTGGAACATGAAATAGGGTTTAAACCCACTAACCTTGCTGCCACCCGTCACGGTTATTGGGTGGAACTGCGCTACCACTGGCGCCCGAAATGGATGACAGAATCTTGGCTCGGAAAACATTTCTCCGATCCCCAACTGATCCCTGTCCTCCGTTGGGAACAAGTTTTCTTGCGAGATCGCCTGGTGGACGTGCAGATCCAAAACAGCGCGGTTACTAAATACCAGACCGAAAACAACCGGATCGACCGTTTAACCGCGGGTCTTGCGTTCCGCTTAAATCCCTTGGCCGTGTTTCAGTTGGCCTATGAATTTACCCAAACGAACGGGGGGAGGGCCTTGGCCGACGTGATGACCAACGACATTCCGACCTCCAGCAGCCGGAACCACGCGGTTCTTTTTGGGGCGGCGTTCGGGTTCTAAAACTTTCTTCTGAAAGTAAGCGTTGAGGAAATAACGTTTCCCCTCCTTCAACAACGCGTACTTTCTCCTCAGATGCGACCCTCCGCTTTTTCTTGAATTTGGTCGGGCAAAAGTGAGAGGGTCGCTTTATTTTTATGGGTTTGAAAATGATGAAAAAGCTTTCCATTCCTTTTTTCCTTCTTTTCGCTTTGTTTTTCAGCCAACTGGCGCATGCCCAGACGACCGTGTTTCTGAAGCCGGACGAGGCACTGAAGATGCTCTTCAAGGATTCTCAAGAGGTAATTAAGGAAGACCACGCCGTTACCCCGGCCATTGCTGAAAAGGCGAAGAAATTATTGGGCTACGATCTTCCCAAAGAGGCGTACTCGTTTTACTTGGGCAGGACCAGCGGTAAAGTTGACGGCTATGCAGTGATCGACGATGAGGTGGGGAAGGTGCTTCCCATTACTTTTGTCAGCCGGATCAATCCCGATGGCAAGGTGGCCCAGGTCGAGATCATGGTTTATCGCGAAAGTCACGGAGGAGAAGTGGCGACGAAACGCTTCCTCAACCAATTCCGCGAGAAGTCTTTTAACGACGAAATCCGGTTGCACGGCAACATCGTCAACGTGACGGGGGCCACGCTTTCCTCGCAGGCCTTGGTCAAAGGAGTGCGCCGGGTCCTCGTTTTGTGGCAGCTTTTTTATGGGAAAAATTAGGCTTAAAGATATAGATTCTCCCTTTAAGTGGGCCCTTACCGCCTTCTTCTTTTTGTTGTCTTTGGGTTTTGCGATGGCGGTATTTCAGAGCTACGAGCGCTACGGGTTAAGCCATGAGAAAACGATTCATTACTACCTGGGAAACCCGGAAGAGGGGGATGCGATGCCCAAGCCCCTTTCTTATCTGGTTCCCACCACCCACGTTCATAGTTTCACCATGCCGCTTGTTTTCATGGCGGCCTGGATCGCACTACAGGGGGTGCCCCTCCGCTCTCGCACGAAAAAATGGATGATTTTGGGCGGTACCTTCTCGGTCCTCATCTATAACGCGGCGCCATATTTAGTGCGTTATATGTGGCCAAAGGCGGTCCTTCTTTTCACGGTCGGGGGGACCGGCCTTTTCCTCTTCTTTTTTTGGCCCACTCTTCTCATTCTTTACGAAACTTGGATCGGTTTTAAAGATTAGCTCTTCCTTTCCCATCTCCACGCATTCATTGCTTTATTCATCGTTCAATTTTTGCTACGAAGAAGGCGTTCATATTTTGAGGAGATCTTCATGATGCGTCGCTTGATTCAGTCCTTTTTCACGTTTGTTTTCCTTTTACTTCCTGCGTCCGCGTTCACTCAGAACCTGCCCGCCTGGGGCTCGCAAGTGACGCAATGGATTCAGAACGGCGGGGTATACGCGGAAGGCGCCAATGGTAAGACTCTCTTCGATTATCAGGGGAATACTTCCTTCATGCCGGCCTCCACGTTGAAACTCGTGACGGGGCTCGCTTCTTTAGAGCTTCTAGGAAAAGATTATCGGTTCAAGACCGATTTTTATATGGATCATGCCGGCAATCTTTACGTGAAAGGGTATGGGGATCCCTATCTCGTTTCGGAAGAGCTCGATCAGATCTCCGGTTTGCTCAAGAGCAAGGGCGTCAAGAACGTGGCGGCGATTATCCTCGATCCCAGTTATTTCGAGGAGATCAAGGTGCCCGGCGTTTCGGCCTCCCTCAACCCTTACGATGCCCTGAATTCCGCCCTGTCCGCCAATTTCAACACGATCTTCGTGAATAAAAAAGGGGCCCAAGTGGAATCGGCCGAGGCCCAAACTCCCATGACCGACCTTACCCGAACCTTGGCGGAGAAGGCGCCCCAAGGGAAAAGCCGCATTAATTTGGCGGCCCATCCCGATGAGTCCCTCCTTTATGTGGGACATCTCCTCAAAGCTTTCTTGGAAGTTCAAGGGATTAAGGTGAGCGGCCCCGTCCAAAAGGGATTGGTGAAGGGAGATGCTCGTCTCATCTATCAGCACGTTTCTTCCAAATCTTTGGAGCAAGTGGTGCAGGCGATGATGAAGTATTCCACCAATTTCATCGCCAACCAGCTTTTCCTTACGATCGGGGCCGAAAAAATGGGTCCTCCGGCGAGCCTTGCAAAAGGCAAGAAAGTGGTAACCGAATTTTTGAAGACAAAACTTAATTTGACGGATTTCAATATCGAAGAGGGCTCGGGCATTTCCCGACAAAATAAGATCACGCCTTACCAATTGGTGAAAGTGCTTCGGGCCTTCGAGAAGTATAAGAACCTGCTTCCCGAGAAATTGGACAACATTCTGGCGAAGACGGGAACCTTGAACGGAGTCTCTTGTTTGGCGGGTTTTTTCAACTCGGGCCCCCATCAAGAAGTGCGATTTTCCATTTTATTGAATCAAAACCAAGGAAACCGTGAGAAGGTTGCAAGGGCCCTTTATGACAACCTTCATTGACAAAGGTTTTGGCCCCCTTGAAGGGGTTGTTGGTCCAGGAAGGCCTTCACTTCTTTTGATAAGATGCCCTCTTTGAAGAAAACGGGACAAAAACTTTTGGCGAATGCAATACATTCACCGGGGCCGTTTGCCAGTTGGGTGCGAGTTTCCGAGTTTCGGCAGGGCATTTGGGGTTGGCAAGTACGTTGGATGAGGGCTGTGCAAAGACCGGCCCAACTATTGCCAGCGTAAAAGGTGAAAGCCAAAATCAGAAGAATTCGTTTCATAAGAGTTGAGAGTTTACAACGAGCTAAACGCTTTACGAAGTGATAAGTTTTGTCAATCGACTTTTTAGGGAGGATTTCATGAAAAAGCTTTCCAGGCTATTTATTTTTTGGGCCCTTGTCGCCGTCTGCCTGCCTTTCTCCGGTATTTTGAGTTGCGGAGTTCCGAAAAACATCATCGGTAACCAAGGCGCCATCCTCTTCGTGCTCGATGAGGCCAATGATGCGGTCTATATCTACGACAATGCAACGACTTTGAACGGAACCCTGGTGCCCAACAGGACCCTTTCCGGGGCGACCAATACGGGCATCAGCAGCCCGACGACAGTAGCGGTCGACTCGATCCGCGATATCCTTTATGTGAGCGATTCCACCAACCAAGACGTGCTCGCCTTCATTCCCGCCTCCACCGTGAATGGGGACGTGGCCCCTACCCGGAAATATCCCGGCGTGAAAAAAGGGGGGGCGGCGTTCTACGACGAGACCAATGATCGTTTGTACATCACCGACGTTACGGACAAGGCCGTCAAGGTCTGGGATAAGATCAGTACCCTCCAAGACGGCACCGCCAACAACCGTACCATCAAATTTAACTTCGAGCCGGCGGGCATGATGGTCGATACCCAACGGGATTTTCTGTATGTCGGAGACCCCTCCACCGCCTCGGTTCAAGTGTTCCCCAATGCCTCCACCTCCTCGGGAAATCCCACGGCGGTACGCACGATCAAAGATTCGAGCCAGGCCTTCGTCAACTTGAGCGGCCTCGACATGAATATCTTAAACGACATTCTTTTCGTTTCCGACAGCGGCATTAAATCGGTTGAAATGTTCGATCAAACCTCCACACTGAACGGCACTGTCGCCGCCACGCGAGAACTGGATGGCGCGAACACCCAGTTGGGGGTTAACCAAGGGGAACTCCATTTCCTCAACAACAGTCTTTTTGTGAATATTAGCGATACGCAGATCGCCGTATGGGACAGTGCGAACCAACTCACCGGCGATGTGGTCGCCAATCGGACGGTCACCGTTTCTCCCGCCAGCAACATCATTTCTTTCGCCCTCAAGCCGGGCGACTGATTTCGCTTATCGTCCGTTTCCGAGGATGGAGTCGCGGTGTTCGTTGAGGAAGCGCACCGCGATTTGGGTGAGTATTCCTCCGAGCATGATCGGCGCCTCGCGTAGGCGCCTCTGATACTCGGATTGGAGCGAGGGCGGTACTCCGTCTTGATATACGAGGTGGGTGATTTTCAACAACAGCTCGTTTTCCTTTTTGCTTGCGGCGAGGGAGTGAGGGAGGTGAACGGCGCTGAGCATCGCCTGGTCATGGTCAAGGCTCTCCAATTCCGGAAGCTGTGAGATTTCCCGGAAAACGGCCGGATCCGCTTCTTCGGGCCAAGTTCGTACGTAGGGTAGAATTTCCGCTCGATGTTCCACGTAGAATTGGGCGATGCGGCGTTCGAGATTGTTTTCAATCCGTTTCCGGGGCGTCAAGAAATCACGTAAGAAAACGGCACGAAGCGGCGGCGAAATTTGCGAATGAGAGAAGAGCACTTGAATTCGGCGGCTGACCCCGTCCTTGGGAAAATCAAATGTTTCCCGGGGGTAGTCGCGGGCAAATTTTTCCTGCACCGAACTGAGGACGGCTTCGACGGCATAAGTCGGAATGGATCCCACTTCCGGAAGGCTCGAAGCGTAAGGGTAGAAGTCCAGGTGATTTAAAACGTCGTCCCGGTTTTTATCGTAATTGCGCATCATTCGGTTTCTCAACTCGGGAAGAACCCAGCCCGGATGAATTCCCATCAACAAAAAGGAGGCGGCCCGGTGGAAATCCCGTTCCATCGTCTGGTGAAGAGCGGGATGGGAACGAGAGAAAAAATATCCCATTTGAATGAAACGAAAGAGCGGAAAGGAGCTGAAAGCTTGAAGGAACATCCTCATTCGGACGTAGGAGGTTACCGGAAGGGAAGCCACGTGCAATTCCGGAGTGACGTCGAGATCGGGATTTTCCGAGAAACGAACGCTGCGCCCTTGAGAGAAGGCCTCCAGAACCGATTCGGCCTGTTCCTGAGGAAGAATCGTTTCGTGCGAGTCCCCTTCCGGGCTTAGGTAGCGCACCAGGAAGGTGGGATTGCCTTCGGCCGGTTGTCTGAGGAAGAGTCTAATTTTTTGCTGTCGTTCGCGAACGGAAGAAGCCGGGTAAATATCCGTTTCCCAATACGGCGCCATCTCTTCTTCATCTTGAGTTCGAATTCTCTCGAGATTGGGAAGGTCGCTTGAGCGTGGAGCATTTCTCATGTCCCCTCGGTGATCGAGGTAGTAGCGAAGAATTTTATCCGCGAGAGCCCCTATCCTCTCTTCCACCTCCGGAGCCGACGCGTTTTCGGAAGGGGGTTCGAAGCTCCAAAGCATCTGCTCGATCGCTCGGCGGTGGCGGCTGTTCACCGTGCTTTGGAAAATGCGGTTCACCGTTTGCGCCGCGCGTTCGAGGCTTTCCAGCCGCGGGGCGACGATCGTGCCGTTGTTATCCTGGAACGCCAAGGGCCTGATCGGTTGGGAGGCGATTTCCGGAAAGGTTCCGACGATGGAGGGAAGTCCGTCGGTTTCAATCAGGCGCGAAAGAACGGCAGGGCGGTTTCTTTGGTATTCCTCCATCATGCGGTCGGTCCCCGTTTGCATCAAGTGGGGCAGGCTGACTCCCGTCATCGCGAGAGCGGTGAGTTGACGGTATTGCCTCAGCAAATCGGTGCCGAATTTGATTAAAGGCGAATCGGTCGGCAGAGGATGAAAACGCGTGGCGAGCAGGCAGCGTAATTTCAAGAGCAGGTAGCCGTTGTCTTGGGACCAAAAATCTCTAATCGTGCCTTCTTGAGAGCGTTGCGAAATTTCGAGGGCTTCCCTCAGATCCGCATCTCCGAAAAGATTGAGTTCCGGGGCTTCCAAATCGATTCGTTGGCGTTGAGACGGGGGAGATTGGGTCAAATCCAGCGCTTTCACTTCTTCCCCTTTCAAAGGGAGGGGAGGAGAATTCCGAACGTCGTCCCGGTGATTCAAATAAAATTGCCCGACCGCGTTGAAGAAGGGA
Organism: bacterium; assembly: GCA_046346885.1. Taxonomy (GTDB): domain Bacteria; phylum UBA10199; class UBA10199; order JADFYH01; family JADFYH01; genus JAXMHI01. The sequence continues at coordinate 341,658 of JAXMHI010000001.1, forward strand.
TCCAAATCTCCCCGCTGGATGTCATCGAAATTCTTTTCCGCTTGTTCCATCCAAAAGCGGTTCCATTCTCCCTTGAGGCGCCGACGGCTTAGGAAAGATTGGAGAGCCCTTCCCGCTTGTGCGCCTTGGAGGGCGAAATCTCCTTCCCTTACTTCCGGCAAGGCGCCGATGCGGTCCAATACGGGGAGACCCTCGAGAAATTGGGAGCGCCAGGCGTCGTAAGCCTCGAAGGCCCGGTCGGTGACCACTTCCATTTCTCCGGGCATGGTTTCCGTTTCCAACAGAAAGCCGGAGATTTTTTCGCGAAGTTCGGCGGAGAGCCCAGGCTCGTATCGGTCCAAAAGGGCGAACAGTTGGAGAAGCGAACGCCCTTCGCTCTGCACAAACGCTCTTCTCTCCTCGGTAATTTGGGAAACCAGACCTTCTTCCGTCACCAAGGAAAGTTCAGGATATCGTTCCAAACGGTCCGCGGGAACTGGGGCTTCCAATACGGAGGCGATGTCGAGCGGGGGGGGAGTCGTGATCGGTGCCGGGGGGCGCGAACTCAAATTTGCCGGTTTTACTGCGATCGAAATATCCGGCATGCAGTCCACTTCCGGAACGGGATCCGGAGGGGGAGGTTCCGCAGGGGAAGCGGCTTCGAGCGTATCCTCCCTTAAGGATTCGCGGGCCCTGTTTTCTTCCATCTCACGGAGCGTTTCCCGGACGTGGTTCGAGACGGGAGAGGAAAAGTCGCCGGAAAGAAGCGAAAAGAGCGTTTCAAGGTCTTCCGTCGATTGAATCAGGTCCTCGCGGGTTTTAAGGGAAGGATTCTCCTGGGAAGCGAGCGAAAGGAAATCCGCCCAGAAAGATTCGGCGTTACCCGATTCCAGGTTCAATTCGCGGCTCAGATTCAAAGCTTCTTGCAGAAGGGAGTATCGGTTTCGGAAGTGGGAGATGGTTTCACCGTAGAGTGCGCTCATTCCGCGGACCACGTCCTCTTGAATCGAGGCGTAGGCTTCGAACCGTTCTCTTACTTGGCCTAAAATCGTCTCTTTCAGGGCGGGCACGGCGGGTTGAAAAAGGGCCCTTCGAAATTGATTTCTAAAGATTTCGGTCATGTCCTGGGCCATCCGGAGGGGATGGTCGAGGCCGCTGCAAAAACGCTTCGCTTCGATGAAAGGAGCGACTTGCAGGCTTAATCGGTCGACCGCCGCCAGGGACAACCGCAGGGAAGGCAGGAACGACGCCAGAAAATCTCCATGCAGGCCTTCGTCCGTGGATTCGGTGATCCCCAATCTCGAAAATCGTTCCCGGGCGCGGTGAAGAGCGACGATGCTTGATTCTTCCGTGGGGATTTCGCCACGGCGGAGCGAGGGCTCCAGCTCTCTCAGTGCGGCGTAGATCCATCGGGGAGAAATGTTCGAGGAAGCGCCTCCTCGGCTTTCCACCCAACGAGAGAAAGCGGTTTCGAAAAGGGTTTCCAAGGGAGAATGGGAAAAAACTCCCGTTTCGCTTCCGGAAATCTCGTAGATCCGGAGGGGAGGTTCTCTGCGGTTGTATTCTTCGATCAGGCGGCCGAGTTCCGAACGGATGCGGTCTTTCTGCGGTGCGAGATGGGGAAAATCCGCCAGCCGGTCTTCGATGATCCGGTCCAACAGGGCTCCGTCCTCCGTAATGGCCCCTTGCCAGCGCAGGGGATGGTGCTCGCGATATCGCGTGAGATAATTGGCGAAGGTCGAATTGGAGAACCCTTCGAGGGTGAGAGGGGCGACGGAAGCGCCGTTCGTCTCCGTGGGCAACCCCATCGTCTTCATAAAAACTTTCAAACGTTCTCCCACTTCACGGGCTTGTTCGCGGCCGTGCGAGTTCTCCACATTGCGTATGACCGATTGGAAGTGGGCGTCGTCGAAACGTTGGTAAGGGTGCGGCACTTTCTCCAAGTAACCGTTCAAGGCCGCCTCCAAAGACGGGGCTAGGGCTCCGATCTGATGGGCGAGAGCGAAGTGTTGCAGGTCTTCCTGCCAGAAGAAGAGGCGTCTTTCCAATGCAGTTTGGGAAAGTTTCCCGCGGGTCACCCGGTGGAGCACCGCCTGTTCCCCGGGATGGATGAGGGGCTCCGCTTCCCCTTGCGATTCTTTCTCCAACCGTTCATAGAGAGACATCAGCTCGCCCCATGAATGTTCAGGGTTTTCGCCCGTTCGAGGAATTTCCGAAAGGGCCCGGTCTAAGATGCGGCGATTGCTTTCCGCGTTGGCTTCTCCGGAAAGCAGGAGGTTCGACTCCCGAAGATGGGATTCAAGCAAGCGGATCGAAATCAGGTCGCGTACGACCGAGGGGGAAAGGGCTTGGGCGCGTCTCAAAAGATCGGCCGCCACCACGAAACCTTTTAGCCTGCCTGGGCTTTGGGGATCCGGCAGCCACCTCACGCCTCCGGACTGTTCCACCGTGGGCGGGACGATTTCGAAACGCAAGGGCGCGCCCTCGATGGAGAGCGTGCCTTCCGGTCGCGTATGCAGGTGAACCCTCTCGAAAATACGGAAGAGTTCGCGGTAGAATTCTTGAATTTCCCGGAGCTCTCCGGGTTTCACCACTCCGGGGCGCTGGGCCTGCTGGGAGAGGGTTTGGAAATAACGGGTGTGTTGAAACCGCAAGCGGCGCACGAAGTTCGAAAAATCGTTTAAGAGGATGGGCCCTTCGGCAAGCTCCACACAATCCCTCCCCATCACTTCAAATTCGGCGGCCTTTTGTTCCATGAGGGCCAAGCTTAAGTCTACGGTCCCGTCCAACGCCGAGGCGAAGGGCTCCCGCTCGAAACGGACGCGCCGTGTGAGATCCAAGGGGCGCAAGGTGTCCCCATGGGCTTCCAGCACGATGCGGGCGCGGGAGGGAAAGGGCGGTCGACGGTTGAGGAGATTCTCGTCGCGATCCTGCACGGTCATGGTGGCGTCGAAATAGGGTCGGTATCGGAGGAACATGAGCAGGTTCAACATTTCCTGACGTTTTTCCTCCCCGGCTTCCTCGGGCACCAGGCTCTGGCTCAATCGATCGAGCGTGTCCATCCGCATTTTGCGGATGACGCCCCGACGGTATTCGGAAACCGTCGATTCGGAGACCCCCCATTGGCGGGCGAGGTCGATGTCGTGGGCTTCCGGCGTACTCTGAAGGTAGGCGCGCAGGAGGGAGCCCAAATTGAAATGCGCATAATCGAGATCGGCCATGAGTTTGGGGAAACGGATGACGATTTCTCCGTCTTCGTTCGGCCGGAAGTGCTGCAGTTGCTCGGGTAAGGTGAGGCGGATCGCGTCGAAGGGATCCATGTAGCCCTCTCCCTGGGCATTGATGAAATGGAAGATGCCCAAGGCGTGAAGGATTTCCCCGGGCGGCGAGAGGCGTTGATGGCCGTCTTTTCGGCTGCCCCAGGTAAAGACGGTCGCTCCCGCGATGCCCAATTCCGCCGCGTCGATGAGTCCGCGGGTGATTCCCACCCGCGTCAGGTATTGGCCCCAATTTTCGCCCGCGTTGGGAGGCGAAAAAAGACTCGCGCCTTGAAGGGGGAGGGCGTCCAGTTCGAGGGGAGCCGGGAGAAGGGAAGCCCGTTGGATCGCTTCCGGTCTCGCGTCCGCTTGCCCCAATTTTTCCCGGAAAAACCGCCCGAAGAGCGCGATGCTTTCCGTCGGATAGGGGTGCTGCGATGAGTCTTGCAAAGTGTGTTGCAGCAAAGAAAGGTCTAAAGCGGTTTCACCGAAAGGACGGGAGAGAATTCCTTCCGTTCTCGCGTGGAGGTAGGCCGCGTAAAAGTGCATCAGGCTTAACCCCCGCTGGTACACCTGGGCCTCTTCCGACGGCGGGAGAGATAAGTTTCGGGATTCTTCTTTGAGGAAAGTTTCCCAAGCCTCGTGGGCGGGTCCTAAGAAAGCTTGAGCTTCTTCCATCGTGAGCCGCGACGGGAGGATTTCCGTGCGCGAGGCGGTTTCTTGGACGAATTCCCCGTTTCTTCTGCCCGGTTGATTACTTAAAAAACGAAGCAGCGCGTTGCGTTCCAAGCCGTTCGCTTTTCCACCGCCGGTGACGGATAGGGCGGCGGACGACATGTCGTAAACTTCTTGAAGAAACGGCAAGTGGGCGGGTGTGTCGCGGCCTAAGTGGGCCAGGGCCCAGCGGGCATAATGGGGGAGCAGCTGTTCAACTCGATCCCGAAGGGAGGGCGTATCGTCCAAGTGGTGTTTCCATTGCTCCCATTCGCGAGTCAGCTGCGCTTCCACCTCTGAGGTCGCTTTGGCGGAAATGGCGCCTAAGCGCTCCCTCAAAACGTCCTGATAGCTTCGGAAGGAGGAGGCCCTTGTGCGGTTTCCTGGAAGAGTTTCGCGCTGATTTCCGTTTCCGCTTTGGTTCCCTTCCATCATCAGGATGTTCGAGTTCTTCACCGTCTCCGAAACGGTTTCGGGAGTCCCCAAAAATTCCCCTCCCGCTGGCATGGCAAAGGCGAAAGAGTGAGAACCTAAATTTTCCAATCCCGATCCGCCACGCCTTCTTTCCACCGTCACCGGCATTGCCTGAAGACTCAAGTCGAGGCCCCGCTCGAAAGCGGCCAGGCCCGGGGCGGCGGTATGGAGCAAGCTCATGCCCGCGCCCAGTTGGAGGTTGGTCACTTCCGCGTGGAGGAGCTGTTCCGCGAGAGTCCCTTCCGCATGCGGTGTCCACCCGAGGGCGCCGGTCACTTGATGGCCGCCCACCATGGCGAAATCCGAAAAGAGGTGCTGTAAAATGACGTTCTGTTCGCGCGCCGCGTAGCCCGCGCTCTTGAGCATTCCGAAAGTGACGAGGGAAGTGCTTAGTCCTTGGGCCCATCCGCCTTGCCCGCTCCATTGCCAAAGGTGCGGATTGTTCCGGTCTCCGGAGGCGGTGGCGAGCAGACGGCTCGTACCTTCGAAGGCCACGACTTCACTTCGAGACCGATGCCGTAGGAGGCGGCCTGAAGAATGGGCGCGGCCGCCCCGCGCAGGAGGCGAGCGCCAAGGTTCCCATTCTGCCGAAGCGATAGAAGAGTCCTCCGGTCGCCATGGCGGCTAGCGACCGCCAATCGGTCGACTGCGCGACGAAGCTGCTCACCATGCCGTCTACTTGGGCTTGGCTTGCGCTTAAGCTCGGCGCATTTAAACTTTGCTGGGAGAACGCGAAAGAACGCTCGCCCGGGGAGTTTCCCGAGCCGAAGCCGCCGTCGGAAGGTGTGCCCGCGGTTCCTAAATTTGTTCGCGTGGGTTCTGTCACGGAAAAACTTTCAACAAAGGGTTTCCAAGGGGGAACCATGCCGTGCTCTCCCTTGGGTTAAGCTCAGGGTTTGCCTGGGCGCGAAATCCAAAAGAATAAAGACTTTTGGAGCGTTGGATAAAAAGTTGCGCTATGGAGGGGATTCTTCTTCGGTCTTCGCGTTTTGGGAAGCGAATCTTTAATTAATTAGTAATTTCAAATAGATAGTTTAAATTTTAGCGAAAATTGGAATGGGCCTGGTTTCCGTCGGTCAGGAAGGATCCACGGGAGGGGAAGCTTCTTCCGGCGCGGGAGGCAGCAAGGAAGGATTGGGTTGAGAGCGGATGTTCAGGAAATTTATACCCCTTCGTAGGCGTAAAAAGAATGCGGGATCTCCCCACGGTGAAACGGCGTCGATGCGATAAGATCGTCCCCTTTTATTCCACGAACACGCTTCGACGGTGGTTTCTCCGGGAACGATCAAGTCGCTTCGCGAGAGGATGTGGAAGATCCGAGGGTTTTCGACGCGAATCACGTTGAAGGCTTTTTGCTGCAACGCCGCTTGCGTGGCCAACCATTCGAGAAAAAGGCTGCCCACGCCGGGAAGCATCTTGTCAGTGACGATCTTGTAAAGGTTGATGGCCTCCGGTTGCACGTAGACCTTGGCTTCGCCGATTCGGTTTCCCTCGCGAAGGCGGAAATGGAAGACGGGGGTTCCCTCGGGAAAATAATCGTCCCTCTTGCGCGATTTTTCCACGTGAGTGATCTGGAGGAAGACTTCCCTCCCTTCGCGCAGGGCCATTACTCTCTCTTGGCGGTATTTTTGAAGACTCGACCAGTCTTCTAAAATTAATTCGTAAGGATAGGACTGTTCGTTTCCTTCCTCGCTTCTCGAGGTGAGAACCCGTTGAACGCGGAGAGGAGGAGGAAGCTTCGGGGTTACTTCTGCTTCCTCGGCGGGAGGAGCGATTTCGAGAGAGAATTTCTCGTTCCGATTTCCTCTTTTCCCACGGACAACAGGGCCCGGTCGCGGGGCAGGAACCCCATTTTGCATGAGCATTTTCACTTCGGAGATTGGAGAGAAAAATGGTCGTGCAGGAAAAAAGGAGTCGTAACGAGAGCGGCGGATCGAAAAATCCAGGCTCCTTTCCAAAATCGAAAGTCCCGGAGCGGCCCGATGGAGAAGCCCCATGCCCAAACCCATTTGCAAATTCGTAACCTCCGCGTGGAGGAATTGCTCCGCGAGATTTCCATCGGGGGCGCTCGTCCAACCGAGCCGCGCGGTGGCTTGATGGCCGGCCACCATCGCCGTGTCTTGAAGGAGGTGTTGGAAGAGAGCGTTTTGTCCTTGGGTCGCAGCGCCGCCGATTTTAAGAAGGCCGAATTGAACGAACGAGGTGCGCCAGCGGTCCCAGTACGAGGCATGTAGGGGCGCGGTTGCCGCGCCCGGGTGGGGAAAACCCGTCTCTAGGGAGGATAAAATGTCGCTTGTTCCTTGAAAGGCGGTTACTTCAGAGGCCAGTCCGATTCCGTAAGACGCCACCCGCAGTAGGGGGGCCGCTTGCTGCGCCCTTGACGCCAAAACCAAAGTTCCCAAACGTCCAAAACGATAGAACAACGAGCCGGCCGCCATGGCGGTGAAGGTTCTCCAGTCCCCGGTCTGTTCGACGAAGGCACTGATCATGCCGTCGATGCTGCGTTGAAAGGTCGTGGGCTCGGAAGAAGCTGAAGAAAGACTCGTCTGGGAGAAACGGGAAAGAACGGTTTCCGGGGAGGGTGTCGAATTTTCAATGGAAGCGGCCATGTTTTCAAAAAATGATCTTCTAAGGGGGCTTCGACAGGCCGCGTTAAAAGTTGTTTTGCTTCCAAGAAAAAGGCGCAACCTCGGGAGGGGGAGAGCGATAAGCCCCGAGTCGGTAACCCTATCATTTTCATGAGTTAAAAATCTTCGGGCACACCCTTTCTCGTTTTCTTTTGAAAACGAAGAAACCACGAGGTCTTTTTCATGCCCCCGGTGACATCCGTTTCTGCGACGCCGATTCCGAATTCTTCCGGCAACGGGTCTTCCCCTTTCGCGGGTCCATTGGTGGAAAGGCTTTTCCGGCCTTCGGGTCCTGCGCTTCCTCCTCAAGACTTTTCCGGTCAGACGATTCTCGTTGTTTTCAATCCCAACGCAAAACAAGGGCGATTTCGGGGCGAGGCTGATTCGTTGCGCCAAAGTCTCGAGGCGATGGGGTTTCGGGTGGAGTTTTTAATCACCGTTGCGGATCCCGCGGAGCGTTCCGCTTTGATCCGCAGTACGGCGGAGCGGCTTTTTTCAGAAACCGCCACCCAGACTGCCCTCCCCGCTCCCTTGCGGGCGGAAGGCGCCGAGCCACTTCCTGTCCCGCCTTTACCCAGCTTAGGTACGGGCGCCATTCATATCTTTCCCGTCGGGGGCGACGGGATCATCGACGAGACCGTGCGTGAGGTCGCGCAGGTGATCACGGGGCCCTTAAATGAGGTCCAGCCCGAATCGCTCATCAACGAACAGGTGCGTCAGCAAATTTCTTCCGTCGTCGTGGCCAACGTGGGAACGGCGGCGGATATCGCCAATCAGGTGGGATCTCCCCCGCGGCTTCACGGCCTTCGAACGTTTATTCGGCGTTTGGTATTTCTTCCGCGTCCGCCCTATTTTTCAGGGATTTCCGGTTTTATTGCGTCCTCCCAAACCTTGCCGCTGGGTATCGCAACGGTGGACACGCCTGAAACTCCGGGCCGCACCGCTTTCCACTCGGTGGGCTTCGGCACTTCGGGCCATCTCTTCACCCAAGCGGAGGCGAACCGTCGCGCGAATCCCGACAGTTTTTGGAATCAGGGGCTTCTCAATTATTTTCGAGTCTTGCCCCAATCGATTCGAGAATACGGCATCTCCGGGGTGGACGTGGAGATCGAGCACCATGGGCGGGTCGACCGCTTTCGGGTGGGAGACCTGATGGGCTCTTCCAATCGGATCGTCGCCGCGGTGGGCGGCATTCCCGGGCGCTGGGGTGAGTTCAAGCTGCTCGCCGTTCCCAACGGTCCCGCCGGCATTTTCGTGATGGGCGAGTCAATGATTCGCGGGCTCGCCACCCAACTCGGCATCAACATGGTGGGCGCGATCAACCGCACCTGGTTCACCCAGATGGGATTCGGCCTCACTAAAGCCTTGGCCCGGCGCTTGGGCATCGACATCGACCTCAACATGTTGAAGGCCGAGTCGGTGATCTGGAGTTTATCCCGCGAACGTCAGATTACGCTGCGTCCCGGAGAGCGGGCGCGGCTTCGCTTTTTCGATCCTTCAACGGGCGAGCCGGCGGAAGTGCCTTGGCAACTGAACGGCGACGCGGTGCCCCGGCCCACTCACGAAGCGGAGATTTATGTGCCGCCGGTTACCCTCTCCACGCGCGTTGCACCGGGGGCCGTGGCCTTGCAGCTTTACCAAGAAGATGAACTCCGCCGCGGACTTTCGCTCTCCGACGGAAGCCAAACTCCTTTGCCCATCGCGGCTCGATTGCGGGCGCCTTATTTCGCCCAGTCTCCGGGCGGTGCCGTGCAGGTGTCGAGCGCTTACTATCCGGCTTCCGATCTGCGTGCGGTGGTGACGAGCCTCGATCTCGAGCCTTCGCGCCTGCCCCTTCTGGTGGCGCGCGCCCATGGCGTTCAATCGCCGGCCGATTTAGCCGCGCTTCATGAACAGCCTCTCTCAATGGACCAAATGGAGCGCTGGTTGCGAAGCGAGGAAGGACGGCGTCAACTGGAACTGGACCGTCCCCTTTTGACGGACAGCTTCCGGAATCGATTGGAGACCCACGGGGTGGGGCTCGGTTTAGGCTTAGTGACCATGTTTGCCGCCGACGCCCTCATCACGCAGGCGGGGATCGATCCCCGTCGGGATCCGATCACTCATTTTTCCGCCGTCGCCGTTGCGTCCCACGGCATGAACCAAGTGGGCAACGCGGTCGCGGGTACGCTGATCAATCGGGCACGCGGCGTCCCCTTCGATTGGGCCATGGTGCAGTCGCAGGAGGCGGAAGGGTTGCTTACTTCTCGGATGCTCTACGAATCCAATCCAAATCTTTGGGGAGCCCTACGCACTTCCGCTTTGCGTAGCCTAGGGGTGGAAGCAGGGGCGAGTACGGGAGCTTTCTTATGGCGCGGCGCCCTCAGCGTGGCTCAAGTTCCTTTCCGCATGGCATGGGGAATGGGGCCGGGCCTTGCCGCCAGCCGCATCACCGACACGATCCTTTCCCGATACGCCCATTTGCCTGAAGATTCCGCCTTGCGCCACTACGCCTCTTCGGCCGCCTTTTTTGCGCCGTCGCTTTACCATTTGGCGGTGGGAAACCGCGGATTGGGAATCATCGAATCCTCCTCCATGCGTTGGGTGGGTCACGCTTTCGCCACGGGCTTCATGGCGGATTTGGCCTTCACGGGGGCACAAACCGCGTATTACGGCGCCGAGCGAGCCGTCTATGAACGTTGGATGAACCACCGCGTCGCCGCCGTTCGAGAAAGCGAAGGGCAGCAAAGTTTCGGCGGGTTCCTTTTAGGATTGGTGGCTCCCGAGATCGGCGCTTGGTACGAGACGCTCGACGTTTTTCACGGGAGAAGAAACGAATATTACCGGCGGGTGGAAGAGGAAGATCGGCACCGTCCGATGTTCGGCAGTTTCGCCTTTCCGGAATTGCAGACCGCCCAGTCTTCTTGTTTCGTGCGACGGGATGCATAAAATATCCCCTCGATAATGCCGCTTGCCTCCCATTCCGAATCCCCTTACCATTTTAGGTATGAATAAAAAAATCTTAGGGGTTTTCTTAGGTGTTTTCCTCCTCCCTTTTTCCCTTCATGCCGCCGACGACGAGATCTTGCAGAAAGATGCGGACGGAGTTCGCAAATACGTCGAGCAACTCAATAAAGGAATCCGCGCCCGCGATCCTTATTCGACGCCCGAATCGATGTTCATCCTGGAGGGATGTTTGGGCGGAAAGAAAGGGGAGCAGTTCGAGAACAAGGCGTCTAAGGTGACCGTGTTTTATTACTCGGAGCTTTTTAAGAGAAATACCAAGCAGGTGACCCGCGTGCACATGGCCTTTCCAAAGCCCGTCTCCGTCGGCGCTGCGCAGAATATGATTGCCGACTTCGTCGATTTTTTAAGGGGGAAAAATTTCACCCAACAGCAGAAGATGGAACCGGAGAACGACGAGTGCAAGCCGAAGAACGGCGGCCTAGAATATCGCTATACCCGCGATTATTTCATCGAGTTCTACTATGCTCCCGGCAGCAAGCTCATCCAAGAAGCCCGGTTGTGGAACGGGAATTATAATAATTAAAACTTAATAAACGCGCAGCGTATCCCCGCCGGAAGGGGGCGGAGCGTGCTGAATCAGCGGTTGTCCGCTCTCGCCGGAGTTGCGGCGGACCCTCTTTTTGGGCGGGGGAGGAGGGATGCCCTCCACGTTCAAGTTCTCCGGGTTCGGATTGGCCACCAAGGTTCGCGAGCTCGCCCTTAAGGGCAACTCGAGGCGTTGAAGATCGGAAGTGCCGGGTGTGTAGACGGCTTCTAAGGGGAGATATCCCGGTTTCATCAAGCGGATGCGATGGGCTTGGTTGAGGGGTAAGTTGTCCACGATGGCCGGCGTTTTGAGGCCCGTCGGTTGATCGTTGAGGTAGATCTCCGCCCCGTCGGGGGTACTTACCACCAGGGCTTGCCCTTTCGTCGCTGCGACGGGAACAGCCGGTTGTGAGGCCGGTTGTGAAGCGGGTTGCGATGTCGGCATTGAGGTAGGGGCGGCCGCCATCGTCTCGGGGGCGGGCTGAGTAGAAGGTTGCGACGCCGGTTGCGTGGTCGTGAGCGCTGCGGTCGGCTGCGATTCGGGCGTCGGCACCGGCGGCGTGACGGGCGGGGGCGGCGCCACGGGGGGCGCAGGAGGGGTGGGGACCGCCACGGGTACAGGCGGCGTCGGTTCCACTTTCAACCGAGCCTGCATCTTTGGTTGAATCACCTTCACCCACGCGTAATACCCCAAGCCTAAAACCGAGATGAAAAAGATAAAGACGAAAGTTAAGATCCAAATCCACGCGGAAGATTTCTTTTTTTCGACCCCCGATTGAGTCGATTTGAATCCCGGGATGTAGGAAATCGAGGTTTCGGCCGTTTGCGAAACCTTGGGCGGTTGCACGGCGGTGCCGAAGGCCGGCGCGGGTTGGCTTTCCGAAGCGCTGCCCGTTTTGTAGCCTTGCATGTATTGGCTTAAATCTTTCGGGAGGAAACCGGGGTGAATTTGCGCCAAGGCCTGGGCCAAGTCGGTCTGCATGAGGTCCGCCGAAGCGTAGCGTTCGGCCAGCGGGGCCGAGAGAGCCTTGAGGAGGATGTTCTTGAGCGAGTCGGGGATGTCGGAGGGTAGGTCTTCCCGTTTCACTTCCGCCGTGCGGATTTTGTCGAGGATGACGATTTCCGAGTCTCCGTCGAAGCATTTCTTGCCGGTGAGCATCTCGTAGAGCACGAGCCCTAGCGAGAATAGGTCGCTTTGGGGGGTGAGCGGTTCGCTGCGTACTTGTTCGGGCGACATGTAGGCGTATTTGCCCTTGAGCATTCCCGTCGAGGTGAAGCTTTTTTTCATCGCCGCCTTCGCGATGCCGAAATCGGTGATTTTTACGTCGCCGTTGAGCGAGAGCAAAATATTATGGGGTGAGATGTCGCGGTGGATAATGCCCAAAGGAGTGCCGTCCGGTCCCGTTTTTTTGTGGGCATAATCGAGACCCGCGGCCACTTGCATGATGATGAAGCTGGCCACGTCGGGGGGAATCTTCTGCCCCTTTTCATGAACGCGCCCCATGAGGGTTTTAAGGTCGAAACCTTCCACCCACTCCATCGCGATGAAGTAATCGTTTTCCACCGAGCCCAAATCGAAGACGCCCACGATGTTGGCGTGATTGAGGAGGACGGAGAGTTTCGCCTCGTCGATGAGCATGCGGACGAATTCGGGATCGGCCGCCCAATGGGAGAGCACTTTCTTGATGACGACGATCTTTTCGAAACCGTCCACGCCGAAGGTCTTGGCCTTGTAAATTTCCGCCATGCCGCCGGTCGCGATCTTTTCTAAAAGGAAATATTTTCCGAAGGGTCGGGGAGAAGCTTCCATAGGGCCGCTACTTTACCCCAGCTGGGGCGGATTGCAAGGTGAACCTGCAAGAAAATCGCAACTTTTCAAGGCAGTTACCGAGCTTTTGAAAAGGACACATGTCCGATTTCTTAGGGTAGAAATCTCGATTTAATTTTTATGACTCTTTCCAACCCCTCATCGTTACGGGAAGGGGGAATGATTTCCGACGCTTCCGTTCTTACCCGTTTTTCCCAGGCGAGCCTCTCTCAGGCCGCTTCCGACCTCCATCCGACCCAGGCGCTCGTCGACGGCATGGTGAGCCGCTTTGTGGAAGAAACGGGCGATTGGCGTTCGCTGGCCGCCATGGCGACCGGTTCCCTTTTCTATCGTTTCGGCCGATTGGGCACCTTGGCGCTCGCCTCTCGGGCGGGACAAGCGGCACCGATTTTACAAGTTGCTTCTTACGGGATTGGGTTGGCTTCCGAAGTGACGGCGTTTCAGGCGGTGAATGACGTTTTATCTCCCGTAGGGGCGAACCTTGTGTTCGCCCAAAATGGGGGGGAAGGGCGAGCACAAGGTTCGCCCCTACATTCATCGTATTGGGACCGCTGGCGCACCTCCTTCGTTCAATTCGGTCTCCTCAAAATCGGCGGCGCGGCGGCGTTGGGCCAAAATCCTTTTATGCAGCATCTCGCACAAGATTCGGCGATGGTGGCCGGCCACCAGGTCACCGCGCGGTTGGGCTGGACGAATGCTCCCGATGGAAATCTCGCGGAGCAATTCCTCCACGCGGAGGTTACCAATTTGCAAATGGGGTTAGGGATGGGCCTGCTCCACCAAGCCGCACCGGGTCTCGCGGCGTTGGAGAGGGGATTGGATCTTCACCTCCGTTCTGCCGAAAACATTTCCCGCGGAAATTATTTTTCACCCCGAGCGCCGTCGCCGGCCTTCGCTTTGGCGTATGGATCCGAAACTCGTCCCGCGCCTGTTTCCGATTTCGGAAGGGGAATTGAGGGTCCCACGATCTTGAAGATGGAAGGAGTTCCGAGTGAGCGACTCTTCCCGCGGTCCCTCGAGAGTTTGATGCCGCCGGAGAAGAGCGGTGTGGAAATTACCGATCCCATCGTTTATCCGCCGGAAATCGAGCGAATCCTTCGATCCGTCGAAGAAAGAATGCGCCAGCCGGGATATTTCGAGGGGAGGCGGGAAGAGCTCTTGAACAAGCGGCCTTTAGATGATGAGACGGATACCCTTTTCACCTATCAACTCTTAAACCTCGGACGGCGCTTGGAAGCCCGCATTCCCGGAGCGTCGGTTCAAGTGGTAGACGCGGAAGTCCTTTTTGAAAAATCCTTTTCGCGCGATGAGGAGATCGATCCCCAATACATGACCGAAGCGCTCGCTTTATTGGGGAATCGTGCGACACAGGGCTCCGTAGCTCGTCGGGTAGTGGAAATCCACATCCCGGTCGCGTGGATGTTGGAGAGGGTTTCTGCAGATCCTCTCCGAGCCGCCGCCGAGTTGGGCCATCTTAATTATCTTCACCTTCTGGAAAGCCGTTTGGGGGAAGTGGTGCATTTGACCGAGCGCGACGATGATTTCATGCGCTACCGAATTCCTACCCTCAGCATGATGGAGGCCATTCTTCAGACTGCTCACGGCAGTAACAGCATTCAGCTTCATCCGGTGGCCGGGGATATCACAAGGGACGACAACATGAGGGTCAAACGTAAAAGGGTTTCCGTCGTCGGTTTCGCGGCCCAGCCCTTTTTCGTCCCGGTATACGGCGGTATCATGCATCCGGCTTCCTTTGCGCTTCACGACTTGTTCGAGCACGTCATCGACGACGCGGAAGTGGCGGATCCCTATCCTGAGGTGGCGGGAAATCTTTACGACCACGTGGGATCGCATTTTCCTCCGTCCCCCTTCCGGGAAAGGCTCATGGATTTGTTGGCCGACTTGCAATTGAAGGGTTTTGAGAAGAATGAGGCCAGAGATATGTCGCGGCTTTTTTTTCAACGCCTGGAGAAAGGTTTCTTGGGGTCGGAGGAGGAGAGAAGAGACGTCGAAAGATATTTGCAGTCTTCCCTCGTGCTGGCCCAGGAAGTGTTTCGAGAACCTCCGATTCAGCGCGAAACCTACCGTTATTTTTCGAACCAGGTCGGTTACCTGCTTGAAAGAGTGCGCGCCGTCCGTGAGGGAAAGAGCTTTCCCGAGGTTTTTCCTCCCGCGAACGGTCGGGCCCGCACCGTCGCCCCGCGCGTTTCCCCCACCATTAAAATCATTCACGCACAAGACGCGTTCTGGGTGGTCGATACGGAGACCGAAAAAGAAGATCGCGAGCTGTATGTTTCCGTGGGGAGCGAATATTTGCCCGCGGGCGGCTCCCTTCGCATCCGTCCCGGAGATAGGGTGGTCGTGGGGACCGAGGAATATTCTTTTCAAATTCCGGATGAATACGGGCAAAGCGATTCCCCGTATGCGCTCATTCCGAAAACGCTGCGCCTTTCCGGCGGGCAAGAGCTTTCTTACCGGCTTCGCGTGGGAAGTTTCGCGGGCCATTGGTCTTTAGGGGAAGAAGTGCCCCTTTCGGACGATGCGGAAACGAATTTTCGCTTGGCGCTCTTGTCGCGCCAATTCGTTTCGGGTCCCTCCCGAGCGCCGGAAAACGATACGGGCCTCGATCTGCGCTTGGAACTGAGGCAACGGGAGGAGCGGGGCGGCGTCAGGATGCAAGTGGACCGCGACGGGATCCGGATAAGCGAGCTCGATCCGGGTTCCATTTCAGAGCCTTTCATGGGAATTTTTCTCGAATGGCTGTCCACCCAAGCCTTAGTGCGCGCCTCGCGTCTACATTTTGAAGATGTTTCGCCCGAAGTATTGAAGGACCTAAGCTTCGGGCTCGTTCACTCCCCTTATTCATGGGTAGAAGTGGGCCTTCGTTCGTCCAATATCGACCGTCGCACGATCGCTTCCGCGTCCTTAGAGGAAGCGGAAAATTTAAGAGACCGCTTCGGGCCGGATTATTTCATGGATCTTCACGCCGCCCCTCGCCCGAGCTTCCTCCCCACGTCGCTGGGCTTTCTCCATCGGGAATACGCCCGGGGGGCTTTCGACAGATGGGCGCAGGAGCGCATTCATCAACCTGTGCCCACGCTTTTGCAGATCGACGAAGGCCATTCCTTGCCCGCCTTCAACCGCCTCGGCGTCCGCGACACGATGGACGACGTGTTGGGGCACCTGATCACGCCGGGCACCCGTTTTCTCGAAATCGGTTTCGGGCGGCGTCTGGACACGTTGGAGGAAGTGCAGCGCCGAGGAGGCATCGCCTTAGGTCTGGAGAAAGACCGGGTGTACCCTCCCGACGTGAGGTGGGAAGAGGTGACGGAAGGCGACGTGGACGTGCTCTTCGTCAACGGTTCTCCTTTTCTTCTCTACGCCAACCATTGGGTGGCCCTGCCCGCCGCCCTCGATATCTTAAGCCACTTCGCGCGTAGCGAGTGGGTGGTGATCCAATCCTACAACCCCCGCACTCCCTTCGAAATTCTCCGCCACGCGGAAGAGTTGAGCCGCATCGAATTCGAGCCGTTCTACTACCGCGCTGAAGCGGCGCCCGGAGAGCCGCCCATCTTTCCCAGCGATTACAGCGACCGTCCGGACACGGCACCCGCAGTGCTCATCGCGCGGCGGGTGAGGCGTTAACTTTTTCCGCGCCGGCTTCCAGTCGGGCTACTACGTGCGCCCCGAATTCACTCAAATGCTGAAAGCCTTCATGACCTTGGAAGGGGTGGCCGGAGAGGATCCGACGATCGGGCGGTTCGAGGTCTCGCGGTATTTGGCGCTTCCCTTCATGCGAGCTTTTGCGGAATTGATGGAGCGGCAATCTACCGATTCATCTTCCGCCCCACAGTGAAGATTTTTACCAGACTAGGGGAATTTTATATTTTTTGAAAACCCGGTCGGGCGACAAGATCGACATTTCTTCCCGCCGCGCTTGGCCGATTAAAAGACGGTCAAAAGGATCTTTATGGTGATAGGGGAGCTGGGCCACCGCCAACGCGTGGCCTTGAGTGATGGGGAGTGGTTTTAGATTCATTTGACCGATGACGTCGGGGAGCCAAGTGTCGGGGTTCTTTTGAAGGGATAATTTTCCGAGCGAAAATTTGATGGCGATCTCCCATAGGGAAGCTGCACTAAGATAGAGATTGTCGGATTCTTCGACGATTTTAAGGGCTTTGCGGGAAAACTTTTCTTCCTCCCCGAAAATCATCCAGAGAAAAACGGCGGTGTCGAGGAGGTAGCTCATTTTAAGCCGAACCCGGTCAATTCTTTTGCGGTAAGGGGTGAGAAAAAGTCTTGAGTTAAGCGCCCTTTTCCTTTGGCGAGGCCCAGCTTGCGTTTTTTAGCGGTTTTTTTCGGAGAGAAAGGGACGATCTGCGCGATCGGCGTTCCCTTTTTGCAAAGGATGATGGTTTCCCCTTCTTGAACCTTGTGAAGATAGCGGGAAAGATGAGTTTTGGCCTCATGGACATTCAACTTAGTCATATTATTAAACTAAGTGTTGTAGGGATGAAAATCAAGGGAGATTTTGAGAAAGGACCTTCCTACCGATTCATCTTCCGCCCCACGGTAAGCACGAACATGGCCATGAAAAAGGCGCCGATGAAGCCTTCGGAGGCTCCCACCACGCGGCTCCAGCCGACCGGATGATAGTCGCCGTAGCCCAAGGTGGTAAAGGAGACGACGCTGAAATAAATGCAGTTGAGAAGGTCGTGGATGATTTTCGAAAATTGACTCAATTCCGAGACGGAGTCGAGCTTGATGACGCCTTCCGGCGTATTGACCCCGCCTAAAAGGTAAAGAAACGCGCAGCCGAACATGACGAATACGGAAGTGAAGATGACCCGGATGGGGCTTTCGCCGTAGCCGGAAGTCAGCCGCATGAACTGCAGTCCTCCCCAGTTTTTTTTCGGCGAGAGCTTGCGGCGGCATTCCATTTCCCCGTAATAAAAATCCCCCGCCGTTTCGTAGCTGCCGAAGCTTTCGTAGCATTTCTTGATGTTTCGGCACACGTCCACCGCCTTGCGCAGGTGGCCGGTCGTGTTCGCCCGGTTGGCGTCGATCTCGTCGCGGCACATGAGTCGGCCGCTCACCGTTTCCCAGCCGGCCTCGTTCAAGTCGACGTTGTCGAGCGACGTGTCGATGAAAGAGACGGCATGCAGGTCGCCCTTCAACTTCGTCCGGCCGCCGTGGAAGAAAACGCCTTGAAAGGAAAGGTCGTTCTTTTGCGGGTTCAAGATATAAAACGCCTTCTCATCCCCGGAGAATTCGCTCTGGGTGAAGCGCGTGGTCGAGTTGTTCAAGTGGATCGGGTAAAGCTTAAGGCTCGTCGCCTCGAAGTGCGAATTGGAGAAATCGGCGGTTCCCCCGCGGAAAATCACTTCCGAAAAATCGATCTCACGTCCGTTGAAGTAAGAGTGGAGGAAGAGGAGCTGCTCGAAATCGATTTCCGATTGGATGAACGAGACCTTGCGTCCCTTGAAGAAGCTGTTGGAAAAAAGGATCTTCTTCGATTGAAAACGGCAGTTTTCAAAAAGGGTATGGTCGCTCTCGAAGTGGCAGTGGGAGAAATCTGCCTGTTCGCCCGTCAGTAGCGCGCCGGAAAACTTTACTTCCTTGCCTTGGAAACGCGAGTGGGAAAAGGAGATCGATTGGCCGTGGAATTGCATTTTTTCGAAAATGCTTAAGTGCGATCGGAACTCGCAACGGTTGAAGAAAACGGTGCCTTCGAAGCTCGCTCCCTCGAAATCGAGGCGGTTACCCGAAAACACGGCCGAGGCGAAGCCCACGTGCTTTCCCGAAAAGACCGCCGCGTTGAAGTGGGTTTCCGTCGCCTCGAAGGAGGCGTTGTTGAAGAGATTGAAATCGCCGGATAGTTGTGCCCGTGAGAACGTTACGCGGCTGCCGCGAAATACCGCCTGGTTGAAGAGTACTCCCTTCTTGAAGGAGGCCTTATAGAAGCTGGTCTCACGCCCCAGAAATTGGCAATTTTCGAAATTGGCGAATTCTAGAAAAACGACATCCCTTAAATTGACGGGGCCGTGAAAAATCGATCCCTCGAAATTAAGGTCGCCGGCTTCGATCTTTTTTTTCAGCAATTGAAGCGCTTCTTCCTCCGGCTTGAGGGGGGAGGGGTCGTGCAAAAGGCAAAACCGGTGGTCCGACCCGCTCCAAATGGGGGATCGGCAAACTTGTTTGCCGTGGGTGTTGGTGTAGTGGCAGGGCTCCTCGCTCATCATATTCCTTCTACCGGAAATACATCCCCGGTTCAATTTCTAATAAAAATTCCTCCGTTCGAATTTCGGAAAAAAGGTTCGGAAAGTGGAAGTGATTTTTGCCTTTCCTCATAAAAATCCACGGAACTGTCCTTTTTCTTCTCTTGGCACCCCCTTTGCTTTTCCAAGGCCCCTGAAAGGAGGTGATCGAATGTCGGAAGTGAAGGACGTGTTTCACATCATCGAGCGGGAACCGGCGGGGGCCGAACCCGCCAAAAGCGTCTGGACGAAGATCGGGGTGGCCTTCGTCAACAAAGACAAATCCTTAAACGTGATGCTCGACGTGGTTCCCTTGGACGGAAAAATCCATATCCGAGAACGGCGGGCTGCCCCGACGGCCAAAAAATAAGAGCTTTTAACCACAATCCATTTCAAAAGGAGAATTTATGAAAGTCAAAAATATCCTCGTTTCCACGTTTGTCGCGGCCGCACTGGCCTTTTCGCTTGGCGTTCAGGCGAAGGCCTCCAAGAAGCAGGTGAGCGGCAAGGTGAACTTAAACACGGCGAGCGCCGAACAAATCGATCAACTGCCCGGCATCAGCCCGAAGAAGGCGGCGCTCATCGTGGAGTACCGCAAAGATCATCCGTTCAAGGCGGTGGATGAGCTCGATAACGTGAAGGGATTCAGCCCCAAGTCGATCGACAAGATCCGTCCCTACGTTTCGACGGATGGGCCGAACAACTTGGTTGTGGAAGGCGGCAAGACGAAGAAAGCCAAGAAAGAAACCGCGACGAAAAAAAAGAGGAAGAAATCGGACGCGGGCTGAATAGGACGGTGTTATGAAGGTAGGGGCGTGCGATGGTGCGTCCCTACCTTTTAAAATCCACCAAAATTGCGTCGTGATCGCTGCATTCCCGACCTTCGTGCCGGAGCTCGCCCACCACACGGGGAGTTAAAGGGTAAGTGTCGTTGCGAGAGGTGGCGGGAGCAGCGGCCAATTGGAGCCCCCGGGCGGCGAACCAGTCGATCTTGAAACTGCAGCGGCCGTTGTTTTTCGATAAGGCCCAATCGATGAATTTGAAGCACCAGTCGGGAATGATGTCCTTCAAGTTTTTGATCTTTTTCAAGTCTTCCACGCTGTAGTGCAGCGTGCAGGCGCCCGGCTCGTTCCAGTTTTTGTAATCGAACCCGTGTGTCTCAAAACTTTGAAACAAGGCCTTTTCGAAAAGGCGGTTGGGATAAGGGTAATGGTTCGCGATGACGTAACGCACGCCCATGGCGACGCGCACCCAGAAACCGTAGATGGCCCAGAAGGCCTTGCTCGAATTGTAGGTGGTGGTGTTGAGGTCGCCTCCGAAAAGCGTGGGGAGTGGGGGCAGCGTTTCCAGATAATTCAAGATCATCCGCATCTGATCGCGGCGGTGGCGTTTGCTCGAATGGGCATCCAGATGGGCGCAGACAAGGCGGGTTTCCCCTTCCGGCAATACGGCCGTGCAGGTGAGGGCTTGCTGGTTGCCCAGACGTTTTTCCTTTCCCTTCATTTTGTCTTTGTTGTTGTGAAGAGGGATGCGGTGGAAATCCTTCAACGGATAGCGGGATAAAATCGCGTTGCCGTGGATGCCTAAGGTGTTTTCGCCCTCGAAGTGGATCTCCGTTCCGTTGCCCTTGCAAAGGTTGATATAGGTGGGCACGAAGAAATAATTCATCTTCAACTTTTCGGCCAATTCCCGAGCCACGTTTCGGTTGGCGGAGCGCACCATCCCTAAGTCCGTTTCCGGGAGGAGCAAGAAATCGGCGTCTTTTAAAAGGGGGTGATGGGAGAGGGTGTGGAGGATGCCGTCGAACTCGATGCCCCGTTCGATGTTCCAGCAAACCGCCCGATAAAAAGGTTTTGCCGGCGCGTTTTCGGGGGCGAAAGAGCCAGTCTCGAACCCTTTCAGGACCTTTTCGATTTCCGGCAACAATTTTTGATAAAGATCGGATTTTCTCAGATCTTTCGAAGAGTCGTAGCGGGCCAGATCTTCAAAAAACGGATTGAGGTTGTGGGTCAGGGTGCCGTTCATAGGGGAAGCTACCTAATCCGATAACGGGAAAAAGATCAAGGTGGTGATGAAGGTGAGGAGTTACGGGCCTTGTCGGCGATTTTTTTCAGCATGCCGGCGAAGATGATCTGGTGGAGCGGATAAAGGAGGTACCAATAAAGTAACCCTCTTAGTCCCACCGGATCAAAGAGGGCCGTTTGTCTTAACAAGGATCCTTGCCCGCTTTTTTCCACTTCGAACTCGAGCCAGGCGCGTCCGGGTAATTTCATTTCCGCTTGCAACAACAGGCGGTGGGGCGGTTCGAAGACTTCGACGCGCCAGAAATCCAGCGCGTCGCCGGGGCTTAAGTCCTCCGAATCCCTCCTGCCCCTTCGCAGCCCCACCCCTCCGGCCAGCCGATCGAGAAATCCCCGGATTCTCCAGAGAAAATCGGCGTAATACCAACCGGTCTTGCCTCCGATTCGCTGAATGGGGCGAAAGGCGTCTTCCGGAGGAACCGGGACCGATAGCGTTCTCGAGTCGACCAAACGATTTTTAAACCGAATGCCTCCCCAATGGCGTCGGGGACCCACCGAAGAAAGCGCGTCAGACCAGTGGGTTTGGGCGAATTCTTGATCTTCATTTTTCAAGGCCCGCGCAATCGATTCGCGAATTCCCATGGGCCGAACGGGGAAGGTTTCGAGGGCCTCGGGGTTTTTTACCAAGGTGGCGTTTCGGATGCCTTCGATCAGTTTTTTGCCGACCCGCGCGTAAAGGGGAGTCACCCAGGCCAGCCACAAGCTCGATAAGTTGGGAGTGAGTACCGGGACCGGAATCATCCAACGCCTCAAGTTTCTTTGGCGGGCATATTCTTGCATGATTTCCTTGTACGAAGTGACGTCCGCCCCGCCGATATCGAAGATCCGATGTTGTCCCCCGGTCAGATCGAGGGCCGCCACGAGGTAGTCGATCACGTCCTCGATGGCGATGGGCTGGGCGGGGGTTTTCACCCAAGAGGGAGTGGTCATGAGGGGAAGGCGTTCCACCAGGGCTCTTATCATCTCGAAGGAGAGACTGCCGGAACCGATGATGATGGAGGCGCGGAATTCGATGACGGGGACTCCCCCTTCCCGAAGGCATTCCCCCACTTCTTGACGGGATTTGAGGTGGTCGGATAGGCCGCTTCTTCCCTCTCCCAGCCCTCCCAAGTAAATGATGCGTTGCACCCCCGCTTCTTTTGCGGCGCGCGAGAAATGGAGTGCGCCTCGGCGGTCTTCCTCAATGAACGAACCGGCGCTTCCCAGAGAATGCACCAAGTAGTAGGCCGTATGCACGCCCGTCATCGCCTGCTTGAGGCTTTCCGGGTCGAGCACGTCGCCTTTCATCACTTCCGTAGGGCAATGGGGGTTCGGATGGAGAAATTCCGGATGACGCGTGAGGCAGCGCAGGGGGAGGTTTTTTTGCTCGAGGGCTTTTAAGAGACGCCCGCCCACGTAACCGGTGGCGCCGGTGATGAGGACAAGGGGGATTGTCGTCGAAACTTCGCTCATGAAGCGCTCTTTTTAATCGTTTTAAGTGCGTTTAAAGCGCGGTTGCGGGCGAAACCGTGGTCGATCATCGGGGCGGGATAGTTTTTTCCCAAGTCGATTCCCGCCTTTTGTAAAACGTCGTCGGGCGCTTCCCAAGGTCGATGGATCCACTCCTTGCCGAGCTTCTCAAGCTCCGGCACCCATTTTCGAACGTAGTCGCCTTCGGGATCGAATTTCTCCCCCTGGCTCACCGGGTTGAAGATGCGAAAGTATGGCGCCGCATCGGCTCCGCAACCGGCGGTCCACTGCCACCCGAGGGTGTTGTTGGCCAGGTCGGCATCGACCAAGGTATCCCAAAACCATCTCGCCCCCTCTTGCCAGGGGATCAGCAAATCCTTCACTAAAAAAGAGGCCACGACCATGCGGACGCGGTTGTGCATCCAGCCGGTCGCCCAGAGCTGGCGCATGCCAGCGTCCACCAAGGGGTAGCCGGTTTTTCCCTTCTGCCAGGCTTGCAGGGTTTCCCGATTTTTCTCCCAAGGAAAACGTTCGAATTCGCCGCGTAAAGGTTTCTCGGGGGTATGCGGAAAGTGGTAGAGAAGATGATGTGCGAACTCGCGCCAGCCGACTTCGCGGAGAAAGACCTCTCCACCCGCCGCTTTTTTAGGGGGAGGGATTTTAAGGCCTTCCAAATTTGCCCAGGGGTGATTTCGCCGAAATGCAAGTGGGGCGACAATCGGGACGTGCCTGAACGGTCGGGACGGTCGCGGTCTAAGCTGTAATCTTGCATTTCTTCGTTCAGAAAGCGTTCCAACTCTTTTCTCGCACCCGCTTCCCCCGGCTCCCAATTTTCCCTCATCCCCTTTGCCCAATCGATCTTGGGTTCCAGTTTGAAATCTTCTAAGCGGAGCGAGTCGATTTTTCCAGAGTAAGGGATGAGATTCTCGGGAAAAGCATGGGGAGAGGGCATTTGCCGGCCTAAATATGCCTTCCAAAAAGGGGTAAACACTTGAAACGGATTTTTCGCCTGGGTTTGGAGTTCCCAAGGCTCGAAGAGAAGGTTGCCGTTGAAGCTTTCCGCCTGAATTCCTTTCTGTTTGAAAAGCTGTTTGAGGGTTTGATCCCTCTCGCGGATCGCGGGTTCGTAGCGGCGATTCCAGAAAATTGCCTGGGCGCCCGTTTCATCCGTCAGTTTTTTGAGCTCGTCTTCGCTGGATCCTTTCCTAAGAACGAGAGAAAGGCCCTGTTTCGAGAGATCCTCCGAAAGTTTTTTTAGCGATTGATGGAGCCACCATCGGGACGCGCCGCCCATTTCCCAGGGAATTTCTTCATCGGGGGCCCATATGAAAACGGGAATGACGGGTCCTGCCCGCTCGACGGCGGCCTTTAAGGCCGGGTTGTCTTCGAGCCTGAGATCCAGGCGGAACCAGACGATGCTGGATGAGGTCATGAACTATTCCCCCCGGTAGACAACTACGTTGTTTTCCGTCTCGTGAAGCTTGATTTCATGCAAGGAACCCGGAGGGAGGTGCTTTGAGATCTGGTTCCAAATGACGAGCGCGATGTTTTCCGCGGTGGGATTGACGTGTTTGAACTCGGCCACGTCCAGATTGAGGTGCTTGTGGTCCATGTTTTTCATCACGGTCTCGTCCAACGTCGATTTGAGGTCCTTCAAGTTCATCACCATTCCCGTTTGCGGATCGATTTCCCCCTTTACCGTTACTTCCAGCACGTAATTATGGCCATGTCCGTTGGGATTGTTGCATTTGTCAAAGACTTTGAGGTTTTCCTCGTCGCTTAAGTGCCGGCTGTGAAGCCGGTGGGAGGCCGAAAATTGCGCGCGTCGGGTGAGATAGGCGATGGGCATGGGACCTCCTTCATTCGTTGCTGTGGATTTCGATCACCGCGCCGTTCAAGGCGCGGGATTGACTTTCGTCGCATAAAAATAAAAGGGTTTGAGCGACGTCTTCCGCGGAGGTGCTCGTCTTCAAGAAGGGCGCGGCTTTCTGAAGCATCGCCGTTTCCACGGCCCCCGGCGCGACGCAATTGACGCGGATGCCGAGCGGTTTCCCTTCCACCGCCAGGCTTTCCGTGAGCCCGATGACGCCGTGCTTGCTCACCGTGTAGGCGGAAAGCCCCGGAAATTTTTGCGTCCCCTTGATGCCGCCGAGGGAGCTTAAGTTCACGATGGATCCTCCCTTGCCCGCTTCCTTCATGTGCCGGAAGGCCTCGCGGGCGCAAAGAAAGGAACCGCGGAGGTTGACGGCCATGATTTCATCCCAGGTTTTCGCTTCAAGATGGATGAAATCGGCCACTTCGATCGTCCCCGCGTTGTTGACGAGAATCTCCACCGGGCCGAAGGCCTTTTTTATTTTTTCGAAAAGATTTCTCACCGAAGCTTCGTCGCTTACGTCGGCGCATACGGAGAGAACGCGTCCGCTTCCCGCTTCCTTCTCGATCGATCGGGCGACTTCCTTTAATTCCGTTTCCGTTCGGCTGGCGATCGCCACGCGAGCCCCTTCCCTCGCGAACACGCGGGCGCACGCGGCTCCGATGCCCCGGCCGGCGCCGGTAATGAGGGCGATTTTGTCTTGGAGCGCTTTCGTCATCGGGTCTGTCCTTTAAGGATTTAAGAGACTATTTTGGGTCAATCCCTGTCAAGATTCAAAGAAGTCTTCGGAGGAAGAGACCGTTTCGCTTGAAAATCTTTTTTCCACAATGGGGAGTAATGATGCTCCATTTCCTCAAGGAAACTCGAAAAAGAAAGCCCCATCCATGTTTCCGAATCGCGGGTGAGGGAGCGCTGCACTTGCTCCAAGAGATCCTTCGCCTTCAAGCTCAAACGTCGCGCGGGTTCCAGTTCCCCCATGGCGAGCTTCAGCTGGGCGGCCGCGTTTTGAATGAGGGCCTTGAGGTAGAGACCCACGGTGGTTTCGTGTCCGACGGCATGCCATAGCTCCTCCCACACCTCGTGGGCTTCGTAATAATAGCCTTGGTGATAGAGGTCCATACCGTAGAGATAGGCGGTGTTTTCCCGCCAATTTTGAGAATCCAAAATTTCAATTTCGATCTTGGGGATGTCCCGTCTCGGTTCTTCCTTTTTCATTCCCCTGCCCGGAATGTAGCGATAGGCGGGAAAGGGAAGGGAAGAGGCGTAGCGCGGGGGCGTCATCGGCTGAGTCTCGATTTATAGTTCACCCGATCCCGGTTTTTCGCTTGTTCCATCAGTTGATCCCTAAATTCCGGATGGGCGATGGGAATCAAGGCGTAAGGCCTCTCCTCATCCGACAGGCCGTAGAGATTGGCGACGCCGTATTCGGTCACGACGTATTGCACATAATGGCGGGGCGTGGAGACGATGGAACCTAAGGGGAAGGATTCGACGATGTTGGAATAGCGCTTGCCGTTCACCTCCACGCACGACTTGATGCACATGATGCTGCGTCCCCCGGGGCTATGGATGGAGCCCTCCACGAAGTTAAGCTGGCCGCCCACGCCGCTGTATTGCTTCTCGCCGATGGCCTCTGAGCAGACCTGACCCGACATGTCGATGATGAACCCCGCGTTGATGCTCGCCATGTTCTTGTTCTTCGCGATGAAGTGGGGATTGTTCACGTAGGAGACGGGGGCCGCTACGGCGCGCCCCTTGTTTTTTCCGTTCCGTTCGTCGAGCCAGTCGTAGAGCTTTTGTGAGCCTAACGCGAAGGTGAAAAGCGACACGCCGTCGTGAAAGCCTTTTTGCGTGTTGGTCACCTTGCCCGAGTCCATAAGGGTGATGAAACCGTCGCTCACGAGCTCCGAATGAATGCCTAAATTCTCGATTTTCGATTGGGCCAGCAAGGCGGCGACCTGGTTGGGAATGGAGCCGATGCCGAACTGCAAGGTGTCGCCGCTTTTGATCAGCGAAGTCACGTTCTCGGCGATTTTTTTCTCCACCTCGGTCGCTTCCGCCGCGGGAATTTCGAGGACGGCTTGTTCCGACTCCACTACGTAGCTCACCTCGCTGATATGAATCTTGTTGTCCCCTAGTTCGGGAAGCCCTTTAACGACGGGCATCCGGGGGTTTACTTCCGCGATGGCCAGGCAGTTGGGGTCTCTCGCGGCCTTGACGAAGGGCACGTAAGCAGCCTCTGAGTCGACCCCGAAGGAAAGGTATCCTTCCTCGTCCATGCCGGAGAGGGTGGTCATGACGACCCGGGGGTTGAAGCTTTGTACGTACAGTTCGAAATCGGTGAAGGCGAGCGGCATGTAAGACATGTTCGCCCCCATGTCGTTCAGCATGCGGTCGATGGGCCCGTAGTAGCCGCTGATCACCGTCACGTTGGGGTTGGCGAAAAAGGGGTAGGGAAACGCCGAGAGGCCCGTGAAAAGGTGGATTTCCTCCACGTCCGTCTTGTTGCTCAACTGATTGAGCAGGCTACGGGGTTGGCCCGCCGCAATGGAGGCGCAGAGGCGGTCTTTGGGGCGGATCAGGGTTAAGAATTCGTCTAAGCTTTTTTTCTTGGAAGCGTAGATTTCCCGAGGGTTCATTCAGTGTTCCTTTCTGTCGCTATGCGGCGAAGGTTGTGTTTTTCCCGCAAATCCACTAGAAAGCATTTTTAAGGTAAAATGATGCACCGAGAAGAATCGATAAAGCAACTGAAAGAACAGAGCTTCGACCTGCTCGTGATCGGCGGCGGCGCCACGGGGGCGGGAATCGCATTGGATGCGGCCACCCGGGGTTTAAAGGTGGCCTTGATCGAGAAGGACGACTTCGCTTCCGGCACCTCGAGCAAGAGCACCAAGCTCATCCATGGGGGGGTCCGGTATCTGGAGCAGGCCGTCAAGAAATTGGATCGCGTTCAGCTCAATCTCGTCCGCGACGCTCTCCACGAAAGGGCGACGCTCCTCAAGATCGCCCCCCACCTGACGCGACCCTTGGCCATCTTAACCCCCCTTTATAAATGGTACGAAGGGCCTTACTACCGCATCGGACTCAAGATGTATGATTGGTTGGCGGGCCGCACCAACCTGATTCCCAGCCGCTGGATGAAGCGGGAGGAGGCCCTCCAAAAGTTTCCGATGTTGAAAAAGGAGGGATTGAGGGGCGGCGTCGTCTATGCGGACGGCCAGTTCGACGACGCGCGCATGAACGTTTCCATCGCCTTGACCGCCGCGGAAGAAGGGGCGGTGGTGATCAACCACATGGAGGTGCTCGCCCTCCAAAAAAAATTCGACAAGATTTCGGGAGCCATCGTGAAAGACCGCCTGGGGAACGGAGAATTCTCCGTGCAGGCGAAAGTGGTGATCAACGCGACCGGCCCCTTCGTCGACTCCATCCGTAAAATGGACGATCCCCAATGTGCGCCTCTGCTGACGGCCAGCTCCGGCGTTCACATCGTGCTCGACCCGCGCTTTTGCCCGCCGGATACGGGCTTGCTCATCCCCAAAACGGACGACGGCCGGGTGCTTTTCGTCCTGCCTTGGTTGGGGCATACCTTGGTGGGCACCACCGACAATCCCGCGAAGATCGAGACGGACCCGAAGCCTTCCGAGGAAGACATTCTTTACATCCTTCATCACATCAAAAAATACTTGGGGATTTCGATGAAACGCGAAGAGGTGCTTTCCGCGTGGTCGGGATTGCGGCCCCTCGTGTCCGATCCCAAGGCGGCCGATACGGCGCGGCTTTCGAGGGATCATATCGTTCAGATAAGCCCGTCGGGCCTGCTTACCATCACGGGAGGAAAGTGGACGACCTACCGCAAGATGGCGCTCGACGCGGTGAACGAGGCCATCGGTGTGGGAAAACTTTCCGCGCGGTCTTCCCGAACCCATCTCTTGCCCTTGGTAGGCGCCGCACGCTTTTCGCCGCTCGAAGCGGAGGAACTCGAAAAGAAATTCGGCATCCCTCCCGACGTGGCCCATCACCTGGCCCGCTCTTACGGCGATCGTGCTTCGAAGGTCGCCCAAATCGCGAAAGAAGGAACTCCCGGGCGTTTGGCGCCCCATCATCCTTTTTTGGAAGCGGAAGTCGTATACGGCGTGCGGGAGGAAAAGGCCGAGACGGTGACGGACGTGCTCGCCCGGCGTACGCGGCTCGCGTTTCTCGATCAGGCAGCGGCCCTGAAGGTCTTGCCGCGGGTGGTGGAGCTCATGGGCAATGAACTGAAATGGGAACCCAAACGGCGAGAGCAAGAAAAGCGAAAGGCTCTCGATTATTTCAGTTATTGAGGTAGAATCTCTTTCGGCCGGCCTTTTCTCCCCGAAAAATTTACTTCCCACCATGCCTTCCAGGAAGCAGTCGATTCGCGAAACCACCACGAAACATGGCTCGTCCAGCAATAGCGTCGTTTGTCGGCGGAAAAACCGAAGGCCTCCACGCCCATTTTCTCGCAGAGGTAGAGGCTTCGGTAGAGGTGGAAGCGTTGGGTGACGAGAAAGGCCCGTTCGATGCCGAAAATCTTCTTCGCCCGTTCGCAGCTGTCAATGGTTCGGAAGGCGAGGGGATCGAGAAGAAGGGCTTCCGAGGGAATCCCCATTTCCAAGGCCGTTTCCTTCATGACGGCCGCTTCATCGTAATCGTTTCCCCATTTTTTCCCGCTCAAAAGGAGCTTTTGAACGCGGCCCGCACGGTAAAGTTCCGCCGCGGCGAGAACTCGGTCGTAAAGCACCGGCGAAGGCTTTCCGTTTTTTACGCCCGCTCCGAGCACGAGGGCCACCGGCGCGCCTTCCGCCGGTAGCGCGCCGGGCTCCGAATAAATCCGGCCGCCGTACTTCCAATGAAACCAAAAACCCATCATC
>JAXMHI010000010.1:0-121847 GCA_046346885.1 bacterium
CGCGTGAAAAAGCGATTACCCCCTCCTCCCAACGGGAAGTGCCGGAGAGTGGAACAGCCTCAGGCCATGGCCCCACCGCTTTTCTCCGGCAATTCGACAATGCCCTAATCGATATTCAAGCGAAGCTAGATCGGGGCGAAAACCTAACGGTGGCGGAAATAAGCCTGATGCAAAGCTCACAAAATGCGCAAGCGATGGAAGATCTCAAAGAACAGTTAAGCCTTTTGAATGCGGCTCTTCAAAACATGAGGCAAGGCTGAGGCGAGCATGAGCGCGCGAAAGTTCTACCTTATTAACCCGCCGACGACGGCACCATCGCAAAGGCTCCTATACTTTCCCATGGCTCTGCTCACCCTAGGGGGAGTCCTCAAGGCCTGCGGGACTGAAGCCGAGCTATGGGACTTCGATCTCTATTTCAAAAATGCCGGCAATTTAACGGAGAGCGCGTTTCGAAAAATGCTGCGGCTGGGAGTGCGCGGCGCAAAATCCCCCGTATTCGGCATTTCCTCCATTTGCTCCAACTTTCCAATGGCGTTGTGGATCGCCCGTGAAATCAAGGCCTGCCGACCGGAGGCCTTGGTGATCCTCGGCGGGCCGCAACCTTCGTCGGTGCCTCTTGAGATCTTGGAACGTTTCGAATTCGTCGACATGGTCGTCGTCGGCGAGGGCGAAACCACCCTTCGGGAAATGGTCGAAGCCGACTTTCACCCCAAACGCCTGGAATTTCTCCCCGGGCTGGCCCTGCGGGTGGAGGGGAAAGCCGTTTTGCGCGAAAAGAGGTCCTTGACCGAGAACATGGACGACCTCCCCCCACCGGACTACTCGCTCATCGATTTTCGGGATTACGTGGCCGCGCAAGGGGAAGACTTCCTCCCGCATGTCGAGGTCGGTCGCGGATGCCCGTTTCATTGCACCTTCTGCTCGACGGCCTTGATGTGGGAGAAGGATTTTCGCGTAAAATCTCCGGAACGGATTCTCCGAGAAATGGAGTGGTTGAACGAACACCATGGGTTCGAACGCTTCGACTTCATTCACGACAACTTCACCACTTCACGCAAATTCGTTTCCGATTTTTGCGACTTCATGGCGGCGCATAATACCCGCAGTTTGGAATGGTTCGCTAGCTCGCGGACGGACTGCCTCGACGTCAACCGATTGGAGAAAATGCATTCGGTCGGGCTTAGAGGGCTTTTCTTCGGCGTGGAAAGCGGTTCGGAGCGGATGCAAGCCATCATTCGAAAGAACCTCGATTTTGAACGTTTTCTTCCTATTCTCCGTCGAGGCAACGAGCTGGGCGTCGAAATGACAACGGCCTTCATCCTCGGGTTTCCCGAAGAAACCTTGGAAGACCTCGACCAGCTTGCTCCACCAGGCTCAATACAAATCGTAGGGAACGGCGCGGATTTTCTTCTCGGCTTTCTCCCTTAACCGGCACGAAGATTCAGCGGGATTATCTCGGCAAGCTCAAGAAGCCGGCCGCCAGCCTTCGTGCACGAGCCCCACTCTTACGGATTGCAACTGCATGCTCGGCGATCTTATTCACAAACATCGGATTTATTCTCGTCCTTTTATCATGTTCCCCACCTCTTTGTCGGAAGAAGAGTTGACGGGGTACAGCGAATTCTCAAACCTTTTAGTGAACCACAAAATTGACGCCCTAAAAATTCTCGATACCTTACGGATTCGCCCGACGGATCTCTCTTCTTTCTGGGACTCTTGGGCCGGGAAGCAGGAGTCGCATATTTCAACTACCAGGCGTTCGAGGAAGGCGATTTCAAGAGTCTTTTCAAAGATTCCTCAAAGAATGCCTCTTAAAAACCTCTCCGTCGGCGCTCGGACGGAAGCTCTTAGACTTTTTTCGATCCACCTCCCCCAACGTCGCCGGAGATACCAAGTTCAGCAGGATTCATCGTAAGCGCGATGGCTCGTCGGTAAGCCTCGGCCGATTCAGGAGCACGCCCCAAACGGCGGAGCAAGTCGGCCCTCGCCGCATGATAAAGGGGGTAATGATCCAACGCTCCGTGCCCACCTACTTCTTCCACCGCCGCCAAACCCTTTTCAAATCCCTCGCTCATGGCGATCGCCACCGCGCGGTTCAAAGCGACAATGAGGGAAGGCTCGAAGCGATAGAGCGTCTCGTACAAGCGCGTTATTTGGGCCCAATCCGTTTTTTCAGCGCTGGAAGAACCGGCATGCACCGCTGCGATGGCCGCTTGAAGCTGATAAGGCCCCGGGGAGCGCAAGCGGGAGGCCCGTTGGAGATAGCGGAAGCCCTCTTCCGCTTCGGCGTGATCCCAACGGGAGCGGTCTTGCTCTTCTAAAGTAACAAGCTCTCCCTTCTCGTCCGTGCGGGCGTCTCGGCGGGAATCCTGCAGCAGCATCAAGGCGGTGAGCCCCAAGGTTTCCGGTTCTGCCGGCAGCAGTTGGCAAAGCAGCTTGCCTAAGCGGATCGCCTCGGCGCAAAGGTCTTTTCGGATCAAGCTATCGCCCGCCGTGGCGGAATATCCTTCGTTGAAAATGAGGTAAAGGACCGATTGAACCGGCGAGAGACGTTGCGAAAGCGATTCCAACGGCGGCACTTCATAGGCGATGCCGGCGATTTTAATTTTATTCTTCGCCCTCACCAAGCGCTGGGCCATCGTCGCTTCCGGCACCAAGAAGGCTCGGGCGATTTCGGGGGTCGTGAGGCCGCCTAAGGTGCGCAGCGTAAGAGCGACCTGCGCGTCGGGATTTAAGGAAGGATGGCAGCAGGTGAAAATTAAACGCAAGCGGTCGTCGGGGTATTGCATGGCATCATCGGCAGGAGCGTCTTCAACCGGATGAAGGCGGCCCGCTTCCTCATACTTCAATTCCGGCTGCTTGGCGATTTTGGTTTTTTCGCGCCGCAACGAATCGATGAGCTTTCGATGGGCGACCGTGGTGAGCCAAGCGCCGGCGTTTTGGGGTTCTCCCTCCCGAGGCCAACGGTCGACGGCGGAGGCGAAGGCCTCTTGCAACGATTCTTCGGCCAGGTCGAAGGAACCCGAAAGGCGGATCAGCGTGGCAATGATGCGGCCGTATTCTTCTTTGAATACCCTTTCAATGGTTTCGTTCGAGCGTGTCATGAGCGAAACGATCATGACACAAGGGTGCGGGGACGACAACTTCCGCTCCTACAATGGAAATTTGTAAGAGGCGCAAAACTCCGCCTTCTCGCCCTAACGACGGATGGAGTGGAGCTTTTTCGACGCTTTAGTCCGCCTTTTTTCGAAAGGGCAAAAGCCGGCGAAGCCGGGGATCCCTCAAATAAAGGGCGAGCCAGGCCAAAACTCCCAGGGTCACTTGCATGGGAACGGCTTCCCCGACCCTTAAATGCGTGAGGATGGCGCCGCCTAAAAAACCCGTTAAAAGGATCGCCCCCAATACCGCCGTAGGGGGAATGAGATAGGTGACGACACAGAGGGCTTCTAAAATTCCGATGGTGAGGATGAGAGAAGTCGGCAAGCCCATCTTGCCCATGCCTTCGATCACCTTGGGGTTGACCGTGAGTTTCATCACGGCCCCCATCGCGAACGGGAGAGTGACTAAAACCGATAGGACGCGGCCGGTCCATGCGGCCGCCTTGCCGGGAGTTTCCATAAAAATTACCTCTTCACGGGGTTTGATTTTAAGGAGCTTCGGAAACCTGCTTCATGCCCACCAGCCCTTTCTCGAACTGGTCTCCGATCATCTTATCGCAATCCATGAAAACTCCGATCGCCTTGGCGATGAAGTTTTTCTTGCCGGTCATGGTCCAGGTCACCGCCGTCTTATCCCCTTGGGGCTGAAAGGTGAACTCCGCCATATTCGTACCTTTGAAGGGTTTGAGGAAATCGAGCTGGATTTGGATTTTCTCATTGGGCTTGCTCTCCAAAATCGTCATGCTCCCCTCGCCCACCTGGCGGTTGCCCGCCCAGCGGAAGCCGGCCCCCTGCCCTGAGGCGGCCCCTTCGAACGTATTCTTCGCGTTGGGGTCCATTTTGGCCCAAGGATTCCACGCGTCCCATTTGTGGAAATCATTCACTTGCGCGAAGACCTTCGCGGGTGGAGCGGATATGGTCGTGGAGCGCGACACTTTAAAATCGGAGGGCCGAGTCGCCGCGTACACCGAAAAGCCCGCCACGAGAATCACCAGAAAGAGCAGAATCTTTTTAATCATGCCTTTCTTCTCCTTTATTTCTTTTGTTTAGCCGCTTCGAGCACGCGAAAGCGCTCGACATGCGGCATAGGGTTGGTAAAGGTAAGAGTTTTAGTTTGCCTATACAATAACCATAAATCGCATCGCATTTCTCCTGAAATCTTAAACCTTCCCTACCCCGCGGCCTGCCGAAGCGCCCCGAGGTCGAGCTTTTTCATTTGAAGCAGGGCCTTCATGACTTTTTCCGATTTTTTGGGATTTTTCATCCATTCCCCCAATTGGGCGGGAACGACCTGCCATGAAAGGCCGAAGCGATCTTTCAACCAACCGCACTGTTGGGCCTTGGGATCGCCCCCTTCGGTCAGGCGGCCCCAATAGTGGTCGATCTCTTCTTGAGATTCGCAAGGCACCATCAGCGAAACCGCCTCGGTGAATTTAAAGATCGGCCCGCCGTTTAAAGCGGTGAACGATTGCCCGTTCAGCTCGAACTCAATCGTCATCACGCTGCCTTCGGGCTTGCCGTGAAACTCGAAGCCCGCCTTGCCGTAGCGCGAGACCTTGCCGATCTTCGAATTCTTGAAAACGGAGACGTAGAAATTCACCGCCTCCTCCGCGTTGTTGTCGAACCATAAGCAGGGAGTAATCTTCTCCATTTTTTCCTCCGGCGGATCGTTAAGAGGTTTATTTTTTAGCCATCTGCGAGAAAAAGGCCTCGGCGTTTTTGCGGATCTCTTCGTGGGTCAGGTCTTGCTTGTGGGTGGCGATCATCCAAGAATATCCGAAGGGATCGCGGATCACTCCCGCCCGGTCGCCCCAAAACATGTCGGACACCGGCATGGTCACCTTGCCGCCGGCCTCGACGGCCTGCTGAAAAGCAGCATCCGCATTGGAAACGTAAAGATGCAAGCTGATGGGAGAAGAGCCGACCGTCTCGGCGCTTTTCGGGCAATTTTCCGAACCGACCATCTCGTCGCCCATCATGAACAGCGAATTGCCGATCTTGAGGGTGGCATGCATCACGCCCTTACCGTTGAGATTCGGCAAGACATCCACGATTTCGGCGCCGAACGCTTTTTTATAAAAGTCGATCGCCTTTTGCGAATCCTTAAAAGTAAATGAAGGGGTTAAGGTATGAAATCCTTGGGGAATGGCTTGAGTCATGACGTTTCTCCTTATGTTTAAAATTTCGCGATTATTTTTTACGCCGATCTTCGCTTTTCTCCACCATCTCGCTCAAATCCGCCGCGGGACGAATCTCGAAAGGGCCCGCCTTCACCCCCGGATGTTTCGACATCAACTCGACGGCATGCTTCATATCCCTTGCTTCTAAAATAAGGATGCCGCCTATCTGCTCCTTCGTTTCCGCGTAAGGCCCGTCGATCGCCACCGCCTTGCCGTCTTTCCACCACAAGGTGGCCGCGCTTCGGGGGCTCTGCAGGGCTTCCCCGCCCGTAAAATGACCGTTCTTTTTTAAGTAATCGTCGTAGGTGAAGCATTCGTCCATCATGGCGTTGCGTTCCGTCTCCGACATTCCTTCCCACTTTCCTTCTTGGATGTAGCCTAGGCAGATGAATTTCATGTTTCTTTCTCCTTGGTTGAGTTTTACAGAATGAGAGTTCGCCCTAACGACGGGCGGGAGGGTCGGAATCGACAGGTGTTTTTAAAAAATTTTGGCTCCCTTTCCTTTTTCTAACCTTTAAAGAGAGCGATGGCGAATTTTAGGATGAAAAAGGGCTTTTGAATCCACGAAAACTCTCTCTTCACTTTTTTAAAAAGACCTGGAAAAAGGAGCATCATTTACCCTTCTCTCCTTTTTAGAACTCGTTATGTCATAGAATTATCGCAATCGCCGATAAACACGCACGGGTGATCTCTGTTTTTTTCTTGGGGATTTTCCTAGTTTCAAAGTTATAAAAAATGCCCGCATCGACTTCTCTCGATCGAACAATTCGCTATTCAGAAAGCAAAATCCCCGAGCCACCCATCTCTTTCGGCATATCCTTCTGCTTGGGAAGACCATCCTGAATGCGAAGTACCGATTCGCCATAATGCACATGCAGAGCGGGCTGAAAGGGGTACTCGGGGATCATCGCCGCATAAATATCGATTAATCCAAAGGGGGGATGCTCCGTCATGACGTGGCCCCCACAGCTCTTGCACCACTTTCGAAAACTCTTTCCCGTCTTGTGGTAGGTGCCGAGATTGTCGGCGCCGCGGGTAATCTTCACCGCCTCCGGTTTCCAGAGAGTGAACGCGTTGACCGGAGACGCCGACCATTGCCGACAGGAATTGCAGTGACAAAATCCCATAGCCTCCGGTTGACCCGCGACAGTGATTTGAACGGCTCCGCAAAAACAGCTTCCATGATAGATTTTTTCATTATTCATGGTTCCCCCCTATTTGCACGGCACGCACACAAATTCTAAAAAATTATCGCTCATACAGAATTAGAAAAAATGAGACTAGAAGGAATGAATAGGAAAAACGGTACGAAATTTATCCAAACAGCAAAGGCGCCGAATATGTGCCCGACGCCCTCTTTCGACAAACCTTTTTTTGTTCAATTCTTCGGCCCCAAAGTGCCGCTATACTTAAGCCGCTCCGGCTTCACCCAACCGAACGCATCGTTCCCCGTCTTTGTGTTGAAGAACCCCACGTTATACCAACCCTTATATTCGGAATATAAAACCAAAGAATCACCGGGAATGACGAACGTTTTCTCCTCCCGGCACTCGGAGCTGGGGGCGCTATAAAAATATAAGCGGCCCGAACCGGTGACGGAATAACTCTCGCGCGGGTAGAACGCGGCCGCTTTCGCTGTCGCCTCGTCGTTTAATTTGGAGCAATCCGCCCAAGCCATTGCGGTGGGAAGAAAACCCAAAATGAAAAGGGAAACTCGAATCAAGCCGCTGATCTTTTTCATAAGGAAAGAATACTCGATTGTTTCGTCCCTTACAACGAGACAATCGGGCCACCCACCCGACGTCCATTTTCGTTTATCATGAAGTCGCTTTTTCCTGTTTTTTTCCTTCCAAATCGGCCAACTTCTCGATGGGCACGTCGCTGAAGTCTTTCGAATAAATCTTAATCGTGGCGGTAAGCAAAGAAAAGATGATCGGCCCGATCAGCACGCCCGTGGCCCCGAAAACGGTGAGTCCCCCGAAGATGCTTAAAAAAAGCACCACGGGATGCATGTTGCTCTTGATCAACAGGGGCTTAAGCAGATTGTCGACCAGCCCCACGACCAAACCGCAATATAGGCCCAAGAAAACCGCCTGACCCGTTTGGCCCTGGAAGAGCAGCATCAGCACCAAAGGGACGATGACGAGAGAAGTTCCCAAAACAGGAATAAAGGAAACGAAAAAGGTCACCACGCCCCAAACCCAATACGCCTCCACCCCGGCAAAATAATACCCCACAGTCGCGAAAACGGCCTGAATGAGACCCGCCAGAAAACTACTGTAGAAGACCCCGTAAACCGTCTGCCTCATCTCCATCGCCAGCGCGTGCTCATAGCGGTTCTTCACGGGCGTCAAGTGCACCGCCAAAAGGAAAATCTTTTCGCCGTCGACGAAAAGATAGAACACCACGATCATCATGATGAAAAAGTGGTAAAAGAAGTCCGCCGTCTTAAAAAAGACATCGGGGGAATATTGCGCCATGTAACTGCCGAAATTTTGGAGGTTGTGGAAGAAGAATTCGCGCCAATGAAAAGGAACTCCCATCCACGATTCCATCCGCATCACCCAACCGCGAAAGCTCTCGGCCTTGGTGGAGAGGATCGGATTTCCCGGCGCCGCCAAGAACTCCTTCAGCTGGTTCATCGCGACCGCTCCCAAAACCCCTAAGGGAACTAGGATGAATAGCAAGAGAGCCATGGTCGAAAGGGTCGCCGCCAAACGTCGGCGGCCTCCGACCCAGACCAAGATCCTTCGATGGAGCGGATAAAAAAGGATCACCAAGGTGATGCCCAACACCAAGGTTTTAAAGAAGGGGAAAAGAACGTAGACCCCCAACAAGAGAAGCAGGAACAACAGCGCTAAAAAGCCCCGTTTTTCGGTTTTCAAATTCAATTTATTTTCCCCTCGAAAAGAATTCGTACCCATTTTGCGGGCACAAAATCAGCAGGAAAGCGCATCCTTAAATCTCTATAGGGATACGATAGGCTTAAACCCGCCCCAAAACATCCGCATGCCGTCGAAGGGCATTTTTTTAGGGTTTATCATCTTTGCCAAGCGAGGGTCTTTCATGATCTTGGCGTTGGCGCGGTCTCGGTGGGCCTTTGACTTATAGACCACCCAAGAAAAAATGACGGTTTCACCGGGCTTCAGCTTCACGCTTCGCGGAAAGGAAGTCACCTTTCCTTTTTTCACGTCATCGGCGACGCACTCCATATATTGGAGCGCCCCGTGCTCGCGGCAGATCTTGCCGAACACCTTCGCGATTGCGATATACTTCTTCAAATTTTTCTTAGGAACCGGAACCACGAATCCGTCCACGTATTGAGCCATGTTTGAACCCCTTTTTTATTCGATGAATGAACGATAGCAAAAACCCGTTTAGCTTGCCGACTTTTTCAAGGCCGCTTCCGCCAGGCCGAACTCCATCACCGGCCGGATCTCCACCGTGCCCAAGCGCAACTGAGGCATGTGGGAGGTGAAGGCGATGGCCTCATCCAAATTCTTGGCGTCGATGATGCAATAGCCCCCCAGTTGTTCGCGGGTCTCCGCGAAGGGACCGTCGGTGATAAACGCCTTGCCGTCCTTGGCGCGCACGCTGGTGGCGGTGGAAACCGAATGGAGGCGGTTACCGCCCAAGAATTTTCCTTCCTTTCCCAGCTCTTCGCAATGCTTGAGGCATTCCGATTCGATATGGGCCTCCTCGGCCTTACCGACCTTTTCTAAAACTTTTTCGTCATAATAGATGAGCAGCATGTATTTCATAAATACCCTCCGTTTAAACCGACGACGGACGAAAACGGGAAAATCGACATAAAATTTCACAAATCAAAGAGACGAGGCTTGCTTCAAAATCGCCATGGCATCTTTGCGGTATTGCTCGAAATCCTCGTGATTGGCGGCGGAATACATGATATCGAGAAGCAAGTTGCTCTTCACGTTTCGAACCCAAACCTCCTGCACCCCTCCCCCGCTTCCATTGATCTTGAACATCTGCCAAGCCTTGCCGTCGACCGATTGGGGTGTCACCATTTGAACGTCGGCGTCCCGATAAACGGGCGCCTCGGTGGCCCCGTCCCGCAAAGTGCTCAAAAATTCTTTCGCTCCTTCGGAAGTTTCATAATAATTCACCGCGATGCTCACCCCGCCCTCCGGTTTTTCGATGCGCATGGCAAGAAGGCGATGTCCTCCGGTATAGCCGTCGTTCCAAGTCCAATTGGAGTTAGGGAGGCGGAAAGAGCCCTTGATTTGACTTCTCAGCACTGCATCGGCCCCGGCGAACGAAGGTACTGCCAGAGGCACGCAAAAGAATAAGAAAAACGCGAGGAGTACTTTCTTCATTTCCTCCCCCATTCCCGCTTGGCCTCCAACTGCAAGAGCCGCGCTTTGACGGGAAGCCCACCCGCGTAGCCGCCCAAGGAACCGTCGGAGGCAATTACCCGGTGGCAAGGCACAAGGATGGAAACGGGATTTTTACCGTTAGCCGCTCCCACGGCGCGAATCGCACCAGGGTTGTGAATGCGATCGGCCAACTGCCGATAAGAAATAGTTTCCCCATACGGAATCTTCAAAAGCTCTTCCCAAACTAGCCGTTGGAAAGGCGTTCCGACGAGATCCAAGGGCACCTCGAACGTTTTTCGCGTACCCTCCAAATATTCTCCCAATTCTCGGGACGCTTGGGACAAAATTCGCGACTCGGGGTCTTCTGCGGCGAGCGAAGGAATGGGAGCAAACTTCGGATCGTGCCAAAAAACGCCCCGAAGGCCCTTTTCGGAAGCGGCGAGATAAAGAGGACCGATCTTAGAATTCATTTTCCATTGGCGGAGAGTCATCTTTAGAATTCCTCATTTCAATGCTTGGCTCACCAAAATCAAGGTGGAGGAGGAAGACGGAGTCGGCGCCCCTTCGCACGATGGAAACTGCTTGGATTGCGACCGGGGAAATACCGTCACCGTCAGGCCGGAGTCTGAGGGACTCACGAAATTCACCGATTGATTGG
Source organism: bacterium (assembly GCA_046346885.1). GTDB lineage: Bacteria > UBA10199 > UBA10199 > JADFYH01 > JADFYH01 > JAXMHI01. The sequence goes on from JAXMHI010000010.1 coordinate 10,334, forward strand.
GGCCGGGCGCCCCTTTCACTCCCCACTTCTGCTCGTAAAAACTCACCACCTTGGCGACATCCGCCGAAGAGGCCTCTTGACGCCAGAGGATGTGCATCGGCTTCCCTGCGCTCTGCCCGCTGACGTGCTGCTGACAGAGCCGCATCGCCTGGGGATAGGTGGGCACGTCGTCGATCCCCGCCGCAAGGACGGAAACCCCGATGAAAAAGGAAGCGAGAAACAGAAGGTTGACCCCATGAAATAAAATTTTCTTCATGCCCTCACCATTTTGTCCCCGAGAAGGGGGAAGATCAAGAGAGAGATTTAAGGCGCGTGCAATTTTTTTTCGATGCGGCGGTCGGGGATAAACCAGAGAAGAGCCACCGCGAAGTAGGTTAGGCAAGAAAGCAAGGGAAACTTGAAACTGACGGGAATCGCCACCGCATAGAGGGCCATGGAAATTTTGGTTTTATAGTCTTTTCCTAAAGCCCGCCCTAAGGAGGAATCTTTTCCGTGAAGGGCCACCAAATCCAAGGCCAAAAGATAATAGGCGATTCCGGAGAGCAGCAACACGATGCCATAAAGCGCCACGGGAAGCGGACCAAAATGATTCTCCCCCATCCATCCCGTCACGAATGGGATGAGAGAGAGCCAAAACAACAAATGCAAATTGGCCCAAAGGGTGCGGCCTTTCACGTGTTGGGCGGCTTGCAGAAGATGATGATGATTGCTCCAATAGATTCCGAGATATAAAAAACTCAAAACATAACTTAAAAAAACGGGAATGAGCGGTTTCAAGGAACCCCATCCCTCCCCATGGGGAACCTTCATCTCGAGCACCATGATGGTGATGAGAATGGCCAATACGCCGTCGCTGAACGCCTCCAAACGGGATTTACTCAAGAAACCTCCCTTTTCAGCGGGGAAGGATCGAAATAAACTTCATTGCGAGTGATTTTCTCGCCTTCCATCTCGACGATGTCGAGGCCGAAAAAAACGACGTTCTTGCCTCCAAAAGGAACCGTCGCCTTCCATTTCAAGGTGAATCCTTTTTCGGTGGAAAAGACCTCCTCCATTTCCCAAACCCAATCCGGATTCTTCGCGAGTAATTTCTCGAAATAGACCTTCAAAGCTTCCTGCCCCTTCACGCCGTCGGGCCGAGCCGGATCTCGATAAAAAGCGTGGGGGCCATAAAAAGATAAAAGATGTTGGGGATTATTTCCCGTCCACGCGGCCAGCCATTGTCGGCAGAAAGATATTTTTTGTTGAGGGTTCATGACGAAAACCTATATCAGAAAGAATAATGAGGACGGAATTTTTTTCTACCCGCTCCTTGCGGATCTCGCTTTAAAAACCTAATATTCCTATATTCAATCGTTATCGCCCCCATAGGGAGGAAGCATGCAATCTCAACCGAGAAACGTGCAACGCGTCATTCATCCCCAATCGGTCTCCGACGGGGCCGGCGTGAAGCTCAAACGCAGCATCGCCTCCGGGGCCCTCGATTATCTGGATCCCTTTCTTCTCTTCGATCACTTCGGTTCCGACCATCCGGACGATTATATGGCGGGATTCCCCATGCATCCCCATCGCGGCATCGAAACGGTAACCTACATGCTAGCGGGCAACGTGGACCATCGGGATTCGCTGGGCCACTCCGGCAGCATCGGCCCCGGGGACGTGCAATGGATGACGGCGGGCAGCGGCATCTTGCACGAGGAAATGCCCCAATTGCGGGGCGGCGAGTTGGACGGCTTTCAACTCTGGGTGAATCTGCCGGCGAAACAGAAAATGTCTCCTCCCCGCTACCAAGAATATACGAAATGGGAGATTCCCGAAGTGGTCCGGCCAGACGGCGTGAAAATCAAGGTCATCGCCGGCTCGGCGGACGACACCCACGGGCCCGTCACCGAAATCGCGGCGAATCCCACGTATCTGGATGTTTTTTTGCCTTCCGGCGTTTCATTCACCCATCCCGTGCCCCGAGGGCACGGAGCATTCGCCTATGTGTATCAAGGAGAAGGGCATTTCGGCGCTTCGGAGAAAGAAAAAGGAACTCCGATTTCTCAACTCGCCTTGGCGGTGCTGGGGGATGGAGATTTTTTGAAAGTAACCGCGGGAAAAAGCGATCTCCGTTTTCTCCTCGTCTCTGGAAAGCCTCTGCATGAGCCGGTGGCTCGGTACGGACCTTTCGTGATGAACACGGAAGAAGAAATCGAGGAAACGCTTAAGGATCTGGAGCGCGGTACTTTCATCAAGAAGCAAAAGCAATAAAAACCGAGGAGGAAATTATGAGCTGGATGCAATCTTCGGAACCGATCTGCAAGTCTTCCGAATCGGCTTCGGCGCTGGAAACGGTTATCGAAGGAAAAAGCAGGGATTTGGGCGGTTTTACCGTACGACGAATGCTCCCCTCCCCCGCCCGTCGTTTGTTAGGCCCCTTCATTTTTTTCGACCACATGGGGCCGGTGAAGTTTGAGCCGGGGCAAGGCATCGACGTGCGCCCTCACCCCCACATCAACCTGGCCACCGTCACCTACCTGTTTGAAGGGGAGATCCTTCACCGCGACAGCCTCGGTTCCCATCAAGCGATCCGCCCCGGAGAAATCAATTGGATGACGGCAGGTCGGGGGATCGTGCATTCGGAGCGAAGCAGCGCCGAACTTAAAAAAATAGGGGGCCCCCTGCACGGCATCCAACTTTGGGTGGCCCTCCCGAAGGGCCAGGAAGAGGTGGAGCCCGAATTCCACCACCACCCCGCCTCCTCGCTGCCCGAAATTCGACGCGAAAACGCGACGCTCCGAGTCTTGGTGGGATCCGCATACGGGGTTCAATCGCCCGTACGGACTCTGTCTTCGCTCTTTTACGTCGACGCCCGCTTGCCGCCGGGGGGAAAACTCTCGCTCACCGAGGAACACCCCGAAAGGGCGGTGTATATCGTGAAAGGAGCTCTGCGCTTCGGACACGAACGCGGCTCGGCTTCTCAAATGCTCGTCTTCAAACCGGGCGTTTCCGTGGTGCTCGAGGCGGAAACGGACTCGCAATTCCTCCTCTTGGGCGGTTCTCCCCTAGACGGCGAACGCCACCTCTGGTGGAACTTCGTTTCCAGCTCGAAAGAAAGGATCGAGATCGCCAAACAAGACTGGAAAGAAGGCCGTTTTTCCAAGGTGCCGGGGGACGAGACGGAATTCATCCCCCTGCCGGAATAATGATCCTCCCCTTTCCCCCTTAAGGCATCGGAACGGGAACGGGTGTCGGAACCACTTTGGGAAGAGTCGGCAAAGTAAACACCGGCGCCAAGAGAAAATTTAAGGCTCCTTGCAGGGAGAGCGCCGAAACATCCAACTTCAAAAAGGGAATTCCCGTCAACGTGATTACAGGGCTCGTCCCGTATATTTTAAGGATTTGCGCGCTTAAATTACCTTGAAGCGCGGGTAAAACGGGAGAAGGTTTCCAAAGTTTGCTCACACCTGAAGCAAACGTTTCGAAAACTCCACGATCTACATCAACCGCGACATAAGCCGAACTTCCGGAAGGAACCGTACCCGGATCGCTGCCCTGAATCTTCACCGGCATCATCCCGCCGCCCTTCCCCGACCCGCTGTTGGGAGGGCAAAGGTCGTCGACGAGACTCGATACCTGTTCCACTGGGATATCCCAAGTTAAAGACTTTCCCGCCAATGCGGTACAACGCTGCTCCAGCTTAACCGCTTTTTCAGGCTGGATCTCCTTGATCCCCCTTTCTTGGCAGATCAGTTGGGCCTTTTGGATGCACATGTCGTAGGGATTGTATTTTCTAGGGTCGATGGGATTAGGCGGTGGCATAAAGGTCTCCTTTGAGTTTGATGCCTACCGAACCTAATTTAAGAAAACGGGCGGAAAGAAAAGGAAGAGGCGCCTTCCCTCACGAAGACGACCCTGCTTCCTAAAAAGGAAGCCGGAAGGTGTATCGAAGATTTACCCATGAAGTTGTCTTCTTTTTTAGAGGATCGAAAGTTCACGCGATTAAACACAAATCCCCGAATTCATGATGGGTCATTCCGGCCTCTTCCGCTTTTTTCAAGATCCGATTTAATCCTTCTTCGGGAAACAAGCTCGCCGCCAGGCGAAAATGGCTTTCGCCCATTTCATGAAGGCCCGTGAGAAGACCGCCAACGACCTTTGGGGTATAACCAGGAGCGATCAGCAGTTCCGTTCTCCCTTCCCCCGCCCTTAGGAAGCCGCCGTATTTCAACACATTTCCTTCTAGAGCACGCATTACGGAAGTGCCTGCGGCGATCACGCGCCCCCCTCCCTCCAGTGTTTCGCTAACTCGGCGCACGGTTTTTTCAGGAATTTCGTAGCGCTCTCCTAAGGGAAAAGAAGCATCTAAAACGGCATCCCCGCTCGCGGAAAGACCGCAAGCGTGAGTGAGTGAGGCAACTCTCACGCCCTTCTCCCGCAGTCGGAAAAGGATACCCATCGGAAGCGCGGCGCCCGCCGAGGGCATCTCGACGGCCCATGGCCTTGCGCTGAAGGCGGATTGGACGTGCCAAAGGGAAAGATTTTCTTCCAAATAAGAATATTGCACGGGCCGACCCTGGGCATAGAACTCTCTCCATAAATCGGCCCCGGATGGATCGAATTCAATCTTGAGCAGCCGGGAGGAAAGTGGGGAAATCTCCTTTACCCTTCCCCGAAGGGAGGGAGAGAATTGCAAAGAATCACCTGGATGAAGGATGGGAGGAGGCACACGATCTTCCGTCCGCTGCCGCCAATCACCTGGGCCGAAGGCCACCGCTCGCCACCTTCCTTCCTCGCTTTCCGAGAGGAGGCGAAGTTCCACTTTCGCCCCCTCCCCCGTTTTTCCGAAGAGCGAAGCAGGCATAGTGGCGGCGTCATTGAGCACCAACAAATCATGGGGCTTTAAAAGATCCGGCAAACGCCCCAAGGGAATCTCTCGCAAGGCGAGAGTTTTCCGGTCCGCTAAAATTAAACACGCCTTCGACTTTTCTTCACGGGGCCGCGTCGCGGCTTGCAACAACATGGAGCCCCTCCTTCCACTCGGACAGGACGATTCGGCTTCCATTCGGCACGGAATCGGAAACTTCCAAGAACGTCTTCAGCGTCTTCGCCACTTCTTCCGGGCGGGAAAGCAGGCTGCGATCCGCTTCCGGCATGGCCTCCGCATGCATTCGAGTATCCATTTCGCCGGGGTCGATGCTGAAGAAAGAAACTCCGTTTCCTTCAAACTCGGCGGCGAACAGGCGGGTTAAATGATCGAGTGCCGCTTTCGAAACGCTATACGCCCCCCACTTCGGGTAGGCCCTCACGGCCGCATCGGAGGAGACATTCACGATACTCCCCTCCTCTTTCAGCCACATGTTTCCCGCGACCGCCTTCATGAAGCGGAAAGGGCCGATGAGGTTCACCTCGATCACCCGGACGAAATCCTCGCAATCGGTATCCGCAAGTTCCCTTAAAGGCAAAACCCCCAAGGTGCTGGCGTTGTTGACAAGCAAATCGATCGAGCCCAACGCGGCGGCCGCTTGACCGAGAATCGGGTAAACGTCCCCCTTATTTCCCACGTCGCCGATGATCGCGAACGCTTCGCCTCCGGCCCGCCGAATCTCCCTTTCCACTCCCTTCAAAGCTTCCGGGTGGCGGGCCACCAAGCCCACCTTTGCGCCCGACTTCGCCAACTCGAGGCTCAAGGCCCTTCCGAGCCCCCGGCTGGCGCCGGTAACCAAAACTCCTTTTCCTTGAAAACGCATACAAACCTCCTGTTTCTCCCCATATAAAATCCTTACCGGCACTTTGTCAGCGGTCTTGCTATTTTATGAGCGGATGGCTATTTTATTGGCATGGGTGAAACCGTCTCCCGCCATATCGGCAAAAATATCCGCCATCTCCGGGAAGCGCGGGGTTTAAGCCAAGAGCACCTGGCGAAACTCTCCGAAATCCCGCGGGCCACTTGGACCAATTTGGAATCGGGGGAAGCCAACCCCACCATCACCGTTTTACTGAAAGTCGCGAACGCCCTGCAGGTCTCCATCGAAGAGCTCATCAGCCCTCCCGTCACCGACTTGAAGCTTTATGAACGGGGATCGCTTCCCGAAAAGAAAAGGGGGATCGTGACACTGAGACGATTGATGCCGGAATGGTTGGGATCGATCGAGTTCGACCGCATGGAATTTCCACCGCGGGCGCGGATGAAGGGAATCGCCCACCGGGCGGGAACGCGGGAGTTCCTCATTTGCGAATCGGGGCGGATGGAGATCGGCGCCTCGGGCGAAACACGGGCGCTTTCCCCGGGCGACATCGTTTCTTTCCGCGGAGACCAGGCGCACTCTTACTACAACCCGGGAGACAAACCGGCGGTAGCATACAGCCTCGTCCTCATCCACGTCGCAGAAACGGGCTAAGGGGCGCTTTCAGGGGCGGGGGCTTTCGGAGGGGACACGCTTTTCCCTTCTTGAAGGTTGGATTCCACGTATCCCATTCGCCATTGTTCCCCTTCCTTGACCGCCTTTAAATGATTGGTAATGCCGCCCGATTTCATTTCAACCATGGCCTCTTTGGGCTTTTCGTCCGTCACCGTATAAACGGCACCCGAGATGAGCGGAAGAATCTTGGAGTTGTCCCGGAAAGGGCCCCAGAACTGCTCGCGCACCGCCTCTTTATTCTTGTCGAAAAGCTCCCGCGCCTTCACGAATGACATTCTCCGCTTCTTCGCGAACGTTTCGATGAGCTGCTTTTGGCTCGTGACGCTCAAGCTCTCCCAGGCTAAATCAAAATCCTTGTCGTTTAAGGCCGTAAAAAAGGTCTTTACCGCGTCCGCTGGCTTGGAGAATTTTTGGGGAAGACTCTCGCGGGCGCTCAAGGTTTCCGCCTTTTTTTTCACGGGGGTAGCGCCCAGCGAAGATTTCGGCGAAGCGATTTCAAGGGCGAAAAACGAGAGGACGAGGGCGAAAAAGAGAAGTTTTTTCATGACTAAATCCCCTTTCTTTTGCGCCATTATAGCCCCTGGATCTAAAGGCGTGAATTAAAAACGAGACCTAAAAAAGCCGGCCTTCTGATGAAAGGCCGGCTTTCCCGTCGCGTCTTCTTTAAGATCTCGGAGGGGGAAGCTGGGCTTTACAGCTTTCGGAGAGCTCCGATTGGTGAGTCTGCATGCACTCCCAAGCTTCTTTGCCCCGGGCGGTGCCGCACAGGCGCTTTTTATCCTCCTTACAGGCTTGCCGCATGGCTTCGTGCCTCGCCCTTCCCTGCTCGATTTGGGTTTTGCATTCGGCGGAAAGGTCGTTCGCGTGATCTTTCATGCATTGATGAACGGCCTTGAAATCCCCTTTCACGTTCGAACAGTACTTTTCGCGGTCCGCCTTGCACGCGCCGCCGCCGTGAGCGAAAGCCAAAGCGGGAAGAAGCATACCGAGACCCAAGAAAACAGAGAGTAAACTTCCACGTTTCATATTTCCTCCTGAAAAAAAGGTTAAATGGGTTTAACCTCGGTGTGACGGGAGGGAGAAAAGAAGGTTAAATGAATTCTAAAGGATGAAAAAAGTGCTGAAAATTAACGCTTGCGCTCCGCCTAGAAACCCCAAGAGTTGACGAAGGCATTCCACCCCCCGAAACCCATGTGATCCAAAACATCGATCGTCGTGCCGGAGGGGGAACCTACCGCTGCGTGAATCCCCTTCGCGATCGTATCGCCGACCGTTTTGTTCGAATCAAAGGCTCGAATGAAAGAGCCATCCAGCTTCCAAATCCAACTATCGGAGGAAGCGGGACCTAAGGAATCAAACAAGAAATCTCCCAGGGCACCTCCCGCCTGCGGCAAGAAGTAGTTCAGGGCGATGCCCGTGCCAACGCCGGCCAAGGCTGCGGCCCCGACGGGACCCGCCGCTTCCGCGAGCGACAAGGAGGAAACCGGCGCGGCCAACATTCCCGCGCTTTGGGAAAGGCCGGCCAATCCAACACGCGACAAGAGCCCTTGAATGGAACCCACCAAGCGCGCGACGAAAGGAGAGGTGGTCACCGTAATCGTTTTAATATCGATCTTATCGAAGAACGCCTTGAATTCGGGTAGCTTCTCGCTGAATTTCCAAGACGCTTCTTGAAAACCCGGAGAGTTCATTGACTTGAACGTCGCCTCTTTCGTGAAATGCTGTAATTGAGAGTTTTGGAAGGTTTGGACGAGGGAATCCCCGACCGGTTTGATATCCGCCATGCCACATGCCCCCTGTTTAAAAATCTTCACCTTGAAGATTTAAAGAAGTTATCGGGAGCTTAACGAAAAAGTTTCCGAAAACGGGAAAATGGGTTCGGTTAAAACTCGAACTTCAACTTCCCCTCTTCCTCTTTGATCACCACGCTGCCGCCCTTGGCGAGCTTTCCGAAAAGGATTTCGGAAGAGAGCACGTGGGAGATTTCCGTCTCGATGAGACGGCGGATGGGACGGGCGCCGTATTGCGGATCGAAACCCTTTTCGGCGAGGTATTTCCGAGCGGAGGCTTCGAGCGTAAGGCTCACCCCCTTGACTTTCAAGCGGCCTTCCAATTGACCGACCATTTTCTCGACGATTTGCTCGGCCACGGAGGTTCCCAAGGGCTGAAACTGAACGATTCCCGTCAAACGGTTGCGAAACTCGGGGCTAAACGCCTTCTCCACCGCCTTCAGGCTCTTGTCTTCGTATTCTTTCTTCTCGAAACCGATGGAACGCACCATGCTCTCGCGGGCTCCCGTATTGGTCGTCATGATGAGGATCACCTGACGAAAATCGGACTTGCGGCCGTTGTTGTCGGTGAGCGTCGCATAATCCATCACTTGAAGCAGGATGTTGAAAAGATCCTCATGGGCCTTCTCGATTTCATCCAAGAGCAGCACCGCGTGGGGATTACGGTGGATGGCTTCCGTAAGTTGTCCTCCCTGGTCGAACCCCACATAACCCGGAGGGGAACCGATGAGGCGGGAGACCGTATGCTTCTCCATGTACTCGCTCATGTCGAAGCGGATGAACTCGATGCCTAAATTTTGCGCCAGTTGGCGGGCAAGCTCCGTTTTTCCCACGCCGGTCGGGCCGGCGAAGAGAAAAGAGCCGATGGGTTTATCCGGCTCCCCCAACCCGGCGCGGGAGAGCTGGATCGCCTTCACCACCTGTTCCACCGCCGCGTCTTGCCCGTAAATAAGCAATTTTAAATCTCGAGCCAAATTTTCAAGACGCTTCTTATCATCCACCTTCACCGTTTGGGTGGGCACCTTGGCGATGCGAGAAACGAGCCGCTCGATGTCGGAGGGAGTTACCGGAGGAATCCCCTCTCCCTTGTGCTTTAATTTCACCTCGGCGCCCGCCTCATCCATCACGTCGATTGCCTTGTCCGGCAGAAAGCGGTCGTTGATGTATTTACTGGAAAGCTCCGCCGCCGCCTTCAAGGAAGAAGTGGAATAAGTCACGTGATGGAATTTCTCGTAATGTTTCTTCAAACCTTTAAGGATGAGGATCGATTCTTCCACGCTGGGCTCATTCACTTCCACTTTTTGGAAGCGACGGGAAAGGGCGTGGTCTTTCTCGAAAATGGTCCGGTATTCCTTATAGGTCGTAGTCCCGATGCATTTAATTTCGCCGTTGGCTAAAGCAGGCTTTAAGAGGTTGGATGCGTCCAACGATCCCCCCGAAACGGCACCCGCGCCGATGATCGTATGAATTTCGTCGATAAAGAGGATGTGGTTTTCTTTGGCGGTAAGCGCCTGGATCACCGCCTTCAACCTTTCTTCGAACTCGCCCCGAAATTTAGTGCCCGCAAGCAGTCCGGCCATGTCGAGGGCGTAGATCGTCGAATCCTTCAAGCACGCGGGAACATCGCCTTGGGTGATCCGGAGGGCCAACCCCTCCGTGATCGCCGTCTTCCCCACCCCCGCGTCGCCCACGAAAATGGGGTTATTCTTGCGGCGGCGCGACAAGATGTGGATGGTCCTTTCCAACTCCTTCTCACGGCCGATTAAAGGATCGATCTTCCCCTTCTTCGCCTTTTCATTGAGATTGATGCAAAAACGAGTGAGGGGATCTTTCGACTTCGCCGGCTTTTCCTTAGGAGACGCCTCTTCTTCCTCGTCTTCGGCAAAAGGCCTTTCCGAATCCACCTTCGAAACGCGGTGGGAGATGTAACGGACCACGTCGAAACGGGTGACGTTTTGCTTGGCGAGAAAATAGACTGCGTGGGACTCCTTTTCGCGAAAAATCGAGACAAGCACGTTGCCGCCGTCCATCTGCCCCTTCTCGGCCGATTGAACGTGGGACGCGGCAACTTGAAGGACGAACTGGAAACCCAAACTGTATTGAGGATCGAAAGAGGCATCCGCCGTCTCGATGACGGGCATATGGGTTTTTAAGAATTGATCGAGATCTTGTCGGAGCCGACTTAAATCCGCCCCGCAGTGATAGAGAATGTTCGCCGCCACCGTATCGTAGGTGAGCGCGTATAAAAGATGCTCGAGGGTGACGAACTCATGCCTGCGGTCCCTCGCCTCTTCGTAGGCCTTCTTCAAGGTTTTTTCGAGCTCTTCGGTGAGGAGCATCAGCCTTCTTCCACCTCCATAATGCATTCTAGCGGATGGCCGTACTTTTGCGCCAGGCTTTTCACCTGGTAAACCTTGGTTTGAGCCACGTCGTAGGTAAAAACGCCGCAAAGGCCCTGGCCTTTTTGGTGCACGTCCAACATCAAACGGGTCGCTTCTTCCTGGGGTTTGTGAAAGACGGATTGCAACACCCATACAACGAAATCCATAGGCGTATAATCGTCGTTCAAAAGAATCACCCGGTAAAGGTTGGGCTTCTTGACCTCTTGTTTTTCCTCAGTGATCGTCTGAATCCCGGAATCTTCGTCGTCTTGCCAGTGCTTTTCTTCGGACATAAATGAAAAATCCTCTTCTTTTATCTATCACAGACTCCTCAAATACTTCAACGGCGAGATCCGGTGGTAGTCTTCGATCACCTTCTCCACGACCGCCTTTTCGTCTTCTAAAAACCGACCGATGGCCTCTTTAAAAACGGGATGGGCGATCCAGTGGCAACTGTAGGTCGGCCTTGTCGCGAATCCCCTTAAAAATTTCTGTTCCCCTTGGGCACCGGCTTCCACCTTTTGAATTTTATTTTCGATGGCGTAGTCAATAAGCTGATAAAAGCAGCATTCGAAATGGAGGTAGGGAATGTGCCTCGACTCTCCCCAATAGCGTCCGAACAAATGATCACCCTTCTTAAAATTGAGGGAGCCCGCCACCCACTCTCCCTCTTTCCTGGCTAAAACGAGTAGGGTACGATGGCGGAGCGTTCGGTAAATTTCTCCGAAAAATTCAGGGTTCAAATACGGGCGCTCTCCCGATTTCTGGCCGAAAGTATTCGCGGAAAAACGCCACATCACTTCAAGGTGCTCCGGTTCAATGGCCTCCCCCTCCAGCTTTAAAATCTCAACCCCCTCTTCGGCGACCTTTTTGCGTTCCTTATGAATTTGGTTTCTCCGTTTATGATGGAGATCTCCCAAAAAGTCCTCGAAGGCGCCGTATCCCCGGTTTTCCCAATGGTATTGATAGCTCAGGCGGGAGAGAAAGCCCTTTTTCAAAAGAAAATCGTGCTCCTCTTTTTTTAAATACAAGAAGTGGATCGAAGATAGATCTTCCGCCTGGGCCTGAAGGATCAAGGCTTCCACCATTTCTTCGGCGCAAGCTTCGAAGGAGGCGTCGGGGTGCACCAAAATCCTCTGCCCGTTAGCGGGAGTAAATGGAACCGCCACGACCCCTTTTGGATAATAAGGAATGCCGGAGCGGGCATAAGCCCCGGCCCATTGCCAGTCGAAGATGAACTCGCCGTAAGAATCGTATTTCACGTAAAAGGGGATCGCCCCTGCCAAGCACCCATCTTGAGTGAGCGTGAGGTAACGGGGATGCCAAGCGGTCTTGAAGCCCACGCACCCGGATTCTTCGAGGGCTCTTAAGAACTCATACTCAAAGAAGGGTTGGGCAGGATCGACCAGGGCGTTCCATTCCTTCGGATCGAGAGCGGATAAGTTTTGATGAAACTGAATTTGAGAGGCCATTTGGTCATATTATTTCAAGACATCCGGCCGCTTTTCGCAAAGGAAAATTAAGAGGACGGGAAAACTTTACTTGAAGGGAACGGAAGTCACGGCGAAGGTGCCCGCTCCCGTGGCGATGAGCTTACCTGAGGAGGATTTCACTTCCATCTCGCAGGAGACGAGACGTTTTCCTAAGCGGACGATGCGGCCCCGGGAAGTGAGCGCCTCCTTTTCGACGGGTTCGTGCAGGCGCGTGGTGAATTCGACCGTGGCCACCCAACGGTCGAAATGGGGCGCGGCGGTAAACCAACCGGCGTTGTCGACCATCGTGGCGATGAGGCCGCCGTGCACTTGGTGAAGGGCGTGATCGAAACCCGAATGATATGGCATTTCGAAAACGGCTTGTCCTTCATCGTTATAATGGAGCCGCATGCCGGTAGTTTGGGCGATGGGAGCCCCGTGAAAAAGGTGGATGAGACGCTCTTGTCTTTGCTTTTCTTCAGGAGAAGCCATGAAAATAAATGCCCCTATAGAAACACAAAAGCCCGGGTGAGTCGATTGGAGTTACTCCAATGCTTCTCACTGCCGGGCTTTTGTGTTTAAGCCTATCGTTGAAGTCCCCCTCGCGTCCCTCTAGAGTATCAAAACCCTCATGGCTGGCAGTACCTCTTGTCGAGGCCTCATTCCCTCTTGCGGTTGGTTTCTCCAAGCGGCTTCGGTGGATACCGAAGTTCTAACCCGGCCGCCTCCGTTCCAGGGATTTGTACCGTCCATGGGAATCGACCACTTTTGGCCCCTTGGATGCGGACCTTTGGTGATCTGTCCTCTTGTGGGATTTCCAACGGCCTTTAGGGTATTCCCGAGCAGTCCTTGTAAGCCCGCTTCCAGGCTCCTCCTCTCGGGACCTTGGGTTTAAGCCTCTTGCGATGCCTAACGCCCCGGTCTTAAGAGTCTGTTGCTTCCGTTCGGTAAAGGCTTTCTTTCGTCCGCCCTTCCCCTTTTGGCCTTTTTGACCGCTTTTCCCTTCTTCGTTCAGACCGATCGCCCGTCCTGGTTCCGGACCCTCCACCCGGAGCTCCCCTCGCGGGAAGCCCTCTAAGCAGATACGAACGGTTTCGATCTTTCTTGCTGACGCCGAAAAAGCGGCAGTTCGGTCGGTTTCTTCAACGATAGACTTAAATTTTAAAAGATCTTTTCCCTCGCAACGTGAGAACAGTTAAACTACGAAAATTGAAAACCCACAACCCGCTAAATGTCGTAAATTTTTAATTGCCGAAAATCATTCACTAATTTTTTTTCGATATTTTTTATGCACAGCTGTGAATAACTCAATCCACAACGAAGCTCCCGGCGGATGTCGATTTCGCCGATTCATCCCGCGCATATTTTTACTTGTGAACAAAAAAAAATTCGGATGGGGATAAGAATGACTAAAGATTTGTTATTCCAAGAAAGATGCCTTTTTCGCTTTTCACACCGCAGCGCGGCATATTTTTTTTGATTTTTTCTTAAGCGGAAACTCTTTTTTCGTATTCCTCTCTTCCCTCTCGATCGATGACCGGCATTTGGGCTTCAGTTCCGCTCAAAGCCTTGCCCATCTTGACTTGGAAGGCTTCCGACACCTCAGGCGGGGTCAACACTTGAAGCGTTTCTTCCAGAAGCAAGGCGCCTCCGTTTCTCTCCAGCACTTCCCGAATTTCGGTAAGGTACGCCTGTAGCCCCGTAGGAGAAGCATCCGCCGCAAACTCCCGGGGAGAGCGCTGCACGATGAAATAGAGGCGTTTTAAATCTTCGAAGGCGCCTTCGTCCGTCTTGGCTAAACGCTCATATCGGGAGGGATCTCCATAGGCCTGCCAAACCTCTTCGGGCCAACGCTGGAAATAAAGTTGTGTGGCAAATTCGAGTCCCCGGCAAGGGATGCCGCTGCGACCGCAACTTTCCGCGATGACACTGGGCGGATCGTGGATGTTCATCGTCGGCGTATCCGTTCGGGCGGTATTTTGGGAATTACTCCCATAGCGGTCGCGAAAATACTGGAAAGTTCCCGGGCTGCGATGGGCCACGTGATAAAGAACGGCAAGGCCCCCTTCCTCCAACACGTGAAACGAGATGTCTTGAAGCACCCGGTCGATCTCTTCCTGGCGGTGGGCGTGGTACATGAGATGGGAAAGAAAAGCCAAGCGGAAGGAATGCTCCCCGGCCTTCTCGCCGGGAGCGCATAAAAGATCGAGTAAATGACCGGAAAAAGCGTCGCCTCGACGGACGCTAAACTGATTGAGCTTTAAAACCCCCGAAGCTTGAGCAGCCATGAGATTGGCGGCGGCCTTCCCTCCCGAGCCGGCGTATTCCTCGTTGAAATCGATCCCCCGCACGGTAAATCCCGGAGAAAAGGAAATTCCTTTTAAGTATTTGATGATCGTATCGCAAGGCCCGCAGCCCAAGTCGGCCACTTGGATGGAACGGTTTCCAGAAAACACAAGGCCTTCTTTTAAAAGGAATTGGAGGAAAACTTGGTTTAAAAGGGCGGTCTTTTCCTTCTCGTCCGTCCCTTCCTTAAAGGCGGGATAGACCTCTTCGTAAACGTAATCGCCGCGCAGCAGGGAGTTCGCCATAGAAGACTCTATGCGAAAATTGTGATCCTCTTTCGGGGAAAGGCCAAGCTTAAAAAAAATTGATTTTTCGGTGGGAGCGGATCAGGATGAAAAACGACGGAGAGAGTTTCTTTTTCAAAAGGAATCAAGCATGCGTTATTTTCGTCCGGTATTATTTTTAGTTCTCCTTTCTTTCCCCGGGCTCGTCTGGGCCGGGGCGCAAGGCAATCCTCCCGCCCCTTCATTCGGCCCTTTTTGGCGGCAATTTTCGACCGCCGTTTCTCAAAACAACAAGGAAGCGGTGGCTTCGCTTACCCATTTTCCCTTAAACGAAATGAATCGGTCGACCTTCTTGAAGAACTACGAAAGCCTCTTTCCTTCCCAGGCAAAACTTTGTTTTCAGAAAGTGAAACCGCACGAGGACTCGGGTTATTCAACGTCTTTTGCGGAGGCAATGCCTATCTCTTTCATGAGGAAGACGGCGGATACAAGCTTTTCTCGGTGGAGTCTCGGGATTAAGCGCCGAAGACGCTTACCCGCGGAAGGATTGAAATACGTTGCGGTCGGTGCGCGCTTCCGCCTCTTTCAAGCCCTTATAGGCATCCCACATGTCGCTGATGTTTTTCCGGCCGTCGTCGATCAGGGTCATGAGGTCGTGCTCTCCCTCGTTCATCGTTCCCAAAAGCTGGCTACTCAGACTCACCCATTGATTGTACTTATCTTGCGCCTTTTTATCCTGATCGTATTTGGCAGGATCCCCCGATGAGGTCGGAGGCCGTTTGCGGCCCAACGCCAGCAGGATCTTACCTTTGGCGTCTCGCACGCGGCCCAATTGCTTCACAAGCAGACGGTTGAAGAATGTGTTGTAACGTTCCGCCTCAGCGATGAGCTGGCGCACGGCGCCTTCGACGTCGCCCATCAAGAGTTGGAACATCACAATATGCATCTTTTGTTTGAGCTGTTGCTCCGCCTTGCGCACTTGGCTGCGCATAGCATACACCTCGTCCTTTTGCGAATTGCCGATCAAAATATCGTAAAGATTTCCCCGGGGCCATACCCCCCCAGCTTGTTTTCCTCCCAGGTGAAAGGCATTTCTTTCGACAGGGTTTTCGTTTCGACGTTGCCGCGAGGATCCTTCGATAATTGGCTGGCAAGGTAAGCCGGTTGGCCGCTCCGGGGAGCGGCATTGCCTAAAATTTGAGACCGGGTCTGCAAGGAGAAAGGCCGGGGAGGAGCCGTGGGCTCGCCTTCTTGGGTCATCCAGGGAGCAGACGTCGTATGCTGGCTCTCTAAATGAAAGCCCGTCGTCTCCGTATCCGCGTTCCATTGAGTCTGAGCCGTCGCCGTCTTCAAAGAAGCTTCACTCGAAGACTTCGGCGCGGTAGGAGCCCCTTTCACTTCTATTTTAGAACGATCGAAATCGTTATGCTCCAAATCGATGTCTTCTTTCACCGAAGCAGTGTGCTCTTCCGAAGAGACGGAATCGGAAGACGAAGAACGTCGGGATTCTTCGACTTCTCTTTAAGCTTTTCCGTATTCTTGATGTTATTCGTCAGTGTGGACTGCGCCGTAGCGGGGGTACTTGAGCTTTGAGAAGCGGAAGGGTTGGAGTTTTGCGAATCGGGGGAAGAACCTCAAGGCGGTTTAAAACCGATTCAGGATTATCCAGCCAATTTTCAGAAGGGGGCAAAGGGGAAGAAGAAGAGGAAGAAGAGTTGGACGGTCCATTTTGGGGAAAAGGAGAACTCGGCTGCACTCCCCCGAAATTTTCGAAAGACCGATTATTTTCAATTCTTTCCCCCATGAGATCTCCCTTTTTAAGACATCTTCATTCTCACGCTTATTATATATTATCAGGAAAAAAGTAACCGAAGTTGCTTTAAGCCTTGAGAAAATAAACGCCGCCCTCTTTTTTCAGGAAAATGAATCTTCCCCTCATTGAGGGTTAAATCATCAAAACCGATACAAATCTATGTTTTAATTGTTTTTATTTAAATGAAGGGAGGTCGGAAGAGGGAGTCGGAGACGCGGGCGACTCTTCAAAAGAAATGTTTGCTTTTCGCGTGGAACAAAGGGGAACTTGATCTTCCTGCAGCTGATAGAAAAACATGGCCACCGTGCGATAATTTCCGGGCTCGCAAGGATTATTCGGAGAGCTCCCGCAATCATGAACCACATTCGTATCGGAGGGAGTAAATCCCACAGGAGCTAACTCAACGGAAAGGTGAGTGTTTTTCGGTCCTTTATAGATGACCTCAAAATTGCCCTGGGCATCCAAAACCGTTTCCACATAGCGCTTATTCAATTTATCGACAAATCTCACATAGCTTCCCGGGTAGGCAAAGGGAGGATCCGCCACATGAGGCGCCTCGTCGGTTTTCAACAAAAACCCGCTGACCACATGAGGACAGTCGGGATTTGTAAGGTCAAGCTTAGCGGGCGGATCTTTATATTCTCCCATTAAATAGCCGCGTAGATAAAACTTGGCTTCTTCGTGGGAACTATTGACGAAACACAAGTCGAGCAATTGATTCTTCGGAAAAGAAGCCGGACACGTCACGGGATCCGAAAGCGGCCCATTGACGCCGGTCGATAAGGGAGTGGCTGCGGGGGGGGGAGGATTCGCGGAGTTCCCCGCCGGATTGTCGGGGTTTCCGTTTTTATCATTCGCGTCCGGAGGGGAGGCCAAATTTCCCCCTCCCAGATTGGCCGCCGGGTCATTACCAGAACCCATGGCTCCCAACGGGCTGCCGCCTCCCGGTGCCCCCGAACAAGAAATCATCCAAAAAAGCAGAACGAAGGCAGCAAGACGGGAAAAAAAGGAATTTAAGAATGAAAACAATGGGCTTCTCATGAGAATTGCTGGATTTATCGGCCAGGCTTCAGGCAAAGTTGTGAATCACCCCAAGAAACGTCCTTTCCATTTGGGGGAAGGAAGCAGGCATTCCTCCCTCTTCCCGAACCAATCATAACGCCTTTTCGCGACAAAGTTGTAGACAAAGTCCCGAAGAAAAGAAGGAACCAAGAAAAAAACCGAAAAAAGAGGCCAGGGAAATCGAAGCCTCCGGGCGATCTTCAAGGCGGCCGAAGAACGGGTGAAACAGCGCTCCCCTTCCACGAGCACCATCGTATTCATCCCCCCTTCGGGAAGACCGAACTTTTCAAGCAATCCCCGCCCCACTTCCGACTGAAGGGGAGCGAAATGAAAAATCCCATTCGGATCCCGCTTGAGAATGAACTTCACGCTTCCCTGACAAACCGCGCAGACCCCGTCGAAGAGGACGATGGGATGGATGGTTGGATTCACTTTTCTTTTCTATCCCAATGTCGGGAATTCGCGAAAGGAAGATTTTAGGGAAACTATTTTACGAAAAGCTTCCGGTATTCTCCGTAGCCTTCTTTTTCGAGGTCTTCTTTCGGAATAAAACGCAAAGAGGCAGAATTGATGCAGTAGCGTTGCCCGGTGGGTTTCGGGCCGTCTGGAAATACATGGCCCAAGTGGCTGTCTCCTCCCCGACTTCTCACCTCCGTCCTCACCATTCCGAAGGCGCGGTCTTGTTTTTCAAGCACGTTGTCCGCATTGACCGGCTTCGTGAAACTCGGCCAACCGGTTCCCGAATCAAACTTGTCGCTGGAACTGAATAAGGGTTCTCCCGAGACGACGTCCACGTAGAGACCTTCCCGATGATTATCCCAAAATTCGTTCTGGAAGGGCCTTTCGGTGCCTTCGTGCTGAGTCACCTCGTATTGAAGCGGCGTGAGTTTTTGCCTCAAGGTTTCGTCGGAAGGTTTGTTCTTGTCTTTCATCGTTTCTCCTTTCGGTCGATTTTGCGCAAAATCCCCCCCTTTTTCACGGCTGTTGGAAGCGGCACAAGCCCCCAAAACGAAAAGGATGAGAAATAGGGCAAAAGACCTGAAATAAAAATCCATCGAAGACCTCTTTAAACGTTTGGATGCAAATCTAAGGAAGAAGTAACCCATCCGTTATGCTATATTAAACGGCAAAAAATGGAGGCCTCCATGAAAAGATCCTGCGATTATCGCCTGAAACTTCTTCCTTTTGCATGCTTACTTCTGTTCGCATCCGCGTGCAGCTCCCCGAAACCTCCTCCGACGCCCGAAAGCGCGCCGGCGGCGCCGCCGACGGTGACTCCTTATGTTTCTCCCGAATCGAATCCCACCTTGAAAAATCCCGTGGAGGCTCCCAACGCGGGCAACCTGCCCCCCGCCTTGCCCACCGCCCCGCCGTCCGCGGGCGAAAGCGCCCCCGAAAAAGCTCCCCCCTCCAACCCGGCGATGGAAAGAATCATTAAAGCAATTCAAGCTCAAATGGGGGCGAAGTCTTACCGGGCCGACATGACCGGCTCCACTTCCAATGGAACCCAAAGCCACCGTACCATCGAATACCTGGCGCCGGACCGCTATCGCATCACGAGCGAAGTAACGCTTAACGGCCGACCGCCGCTCAAACAGGAAATCATCATCTTGGGCAACCAGTCATTCATGAAAAAGGATAACGGTCCCTGGCAACCGGTCCCCATGGATATGGGCACCATGGTGAAGGAGCTGAAAAACCCTAAAATGCTCGATGAGCTTCGAAAAAGCTCGGATGCGAAGGAAATCGGGGCCGAAAGCGTGAACGGCACCCCGCTGATCGCCTATCAATACTCGTTACAAAAGGCCTTTGGCATGGACTTGAACAGTTCCAACAAAATCTGGATCTCGCCCAGCGACGGCTTAGTGCGCAAACTCGAATCCCACGGGGATTTTGCCGGCGTTAAAACGAATACGACGATCATTTATTCGGACTACAACGGCGACATTAAGATCGAGAAGCCTTAAGGAAGAAAATATTTTATTTTTCCCTTCCACCTTCTTGACGAAAAAAATCGGGTGAAGCAAAAGGAAAAGATGAAACGCTCCTTGGTTTTCCTTCTCCTTTACTTTCTCCTGTTTTCTTTCCTCGCGCGCGCGGGCGAGCCCTTTCCGTTCAAGGCGGAAATCGACACCTTAGTCTCCGAGGCGGCAGCGGAAGACGTGGAGTACGGCCTCCTCATCCAAGAGGGAGATTCGGGACGCGTTCTTTACTCAAAAAACGCCGATGTGCTCCTCAACCCGGCGAGCAACACAAAAATTCTAACCGCCCTGGCATCCCTCTCCCTCTTGGGCCCCGACTTTACTTTCCGCACACGACTCTTAGGCAGCGAAACCGGCGAACGGGGCGTCTTGAAGACTCTCACGCTTAAGGGTTTCGGCGATCCCACCTTTTCGACCGAGCGCCTGGAAGACATGGTGAAACAACTGCAAGCCCGCGGAATTAAGAAAGTGGAACAAGTGGCCGTCGACGGCAGCTATTTCGACGGCGAAGAATTCCCCGGCCAAATGGAGGGCCGTCAGCGCGATGCGGTCTTCAATTGCAACGTGGGCGCCGTCTCCATCGACCATAATTTATTGGAATTGGAATTAAGCCCCGGCGAAAAAATCGGCAAGGCGGCGAAGGTGGAGATGAAGCCTCCCATGCCCGGTTACCCCATGAAAAACGAGGTGGTGACCGCCAAGAAAAAAGGACGCATCGTCGTGAAAAATGCGGGCAAAGACGAGGAGGATTTGACCCTCTCGCTGAAAGGCCCCATCGCGCTCGGCTCCGAACCCTTGGTTTACAAGATTTCCGTTCACCGTCCGCACCGCTTGGCGGCGCTCAAGCTGATTCAGGCCCTGAAAAACCAAGGCATCGAGACTCCCGAAAAAGCACAACTAGTCTGCGCCGACGCCAAAGACAAGATGTGGGCGGAAACGCAAAGCCCCCCTCTCATTCAGATTTTGCAGGAAATGAATAAGAACTCGGACAACTTCATCGCCGAGCAACTCACCAAAATTTTAGGCGCCCAGTTCGCGGGGCTTCCGGGAAACACGGAAAAAGGCGTGAAGGTGATTCTGAAACGCCTCAAGGAGTTGGGCGTGCGCACCCAAGGGGTCGAGATCGAGAACGGGTCGGGCCTTTCCAAAAAAAATCGGCTGCGCCCCTCTACCTTGGCGGACGTGCTTGAAAAAGCTTACCAAGACCCCAAACTAAGGGCGAACTTCCTCTCCACTTTAAGCGTGCTGGGGGTCGACGGCACTCTCAAGCGGAAATTTCGCAATACGGACATGGCCGGGCGCTTCCTGGGCAAGACGGGGACACTAAACGGCGTCAGCTCCCTTTCGGGATACCTCTTTCCGAAGAGCGGTGAAAATGGGCATCCTTATATTTTTTCATTCATCTTAAACGGGAAGGGAAAGAACTTCTGGAAGGAAAAGCAAATGGCGCAAGATGTGCTCGAATTGCTCCTCACTCAAACCCTCGCTAAAGCCCCCTAAATTTTAAAAAATTGTCGATTGCCTATTGCTTCCCCTTAAGGGGAGGAGGATAATTTTTATGAGAAGAGTGCCACTAATCCTCATCCCAAAATAGCCGCAAAGCGGCGTTGAGGGGGAGGCTCCTTCGGCTTTGCCGATGGAGGGGGCGACGCTAGCCCCAATTATCGACCTCTTCCTGAAAAGGCAAAACCGGGGCAACCCGGCGACGCAAAGCTTGTCCCGATCTTGTTCCTCCGGAAGGTCCGGTTTTCGGGACGGGTCTTTTCGGCGGGTTTTTAAACGCCGAAAAGGCCTCCGGTCCGTCGCAAAGCCTTTGGCGCGGCGGATAGCGGGGCTGCCAAAAATACCGACCGGGAGGGGATCCCGGCGATACGGCCCACCACGAGGTGGGCTTTTGGTTTATTAAGGGAAATTTTTCTTCATCGCCTCGCCCTTATGATCGCCCTTCTGGCACTTGCCGTTGAAGAGCTCGGCGTCTTCGCAAACGGAACCGTCGTTGAAGGTGCAGAGGTCGCGGATATCCGAATTCTTACCGCCGAGAATGGCGCAATAAATCTGTGAGGCTTTGCTTAAACCGTCGATCGAAACCCCGCCTTTTTTGCATTCTCCCCGAAAGAGGGCCCATTCTTCGCATTGGCGATCATTCTCGAAAACACAGACTCCGTACTGCCCCCCGTCCCCGCGTTTCTTGATCAACAAAAACCCGCCTTGCTTCGCACAATTTTCGGAGGCTGGGTTCGCGAGATGTGCAGCCGGTTTCGATTCCGGCAACGATTCAGGCGATGCCACGGGCGACTTGGCCTCAATAAGAAGAGGAGAAAACAGAAAGCTCGCCAAAACAAGAAGCTTCATCCCTTTTTTTTTCATGTTGAAGGTTCCTTTCTTTTATTTTTTGTCGAGACGTTCTTAAAACAAGTCCGCTTTTTCTTGTCACGAAAAAAGCAACGAATCCTTCGCCAATACCACAAAGTTTAAAAAAATTTTCTAATTATTTTTTAGATATTTAGAAATATTAATTTCAAGAAAATTGTTTACTTAAAAATGAAGCGCACTTTGACCGTTTTTAATTTTCTGCTGCTTTTCTGCGGACTCGCTTGGACGGAAAAAGAAAGTTCACTACTTTTACTGGCCTATATATCGGGTTGTTTGCGGCGGTTGGGGACGCCCTTGGGGCCGATATGGGTGAAATGGGAGCTATGATTAGAATCCCGAAATGGCCCCTTCCCCGGCATGGAACGGAGTTTCGGAGGCATTGGGAGCGGTCATGGTTTCGTTGGTTTTGGCCATGTGAGGATTCCACTGAGAACCTTCGTTTCAAATTCCCCCCAATCTTTTTTCATCTCTATTTCTTAAAGTAAAAAATGAAGTCTTTCACAATGTGGATAAATTTATATCCATAAAAGCTTTATTTTTTGATAATTTATGAGCGTTTTTTTACATTTTTCTCTTGATCTTTCGAGATTATTTTTTCTAGTCTCACACCCATGACCTACAATACAACGACTGTTCTTTCGCGGCTCTCCGAGTCAAATCTTTATTCATCCGCCTCGCTTTCTGCGGCTCAATCGCAAATCGACGGCATTGTCAGCAACTTCGTCGAAGAAGCCGGCAACGCTAGAAATTTAGCCGCCATTGCCACCGGCTCCCTTGCCTATCGCTTCGGTCGAATCGGAGCTTTAGCGTTCGCCTCCCGAGCGGGACAAGCGGCCCCTCTCCTCTCGCTCGCTTCTTATGGCATCGGATTGGGAGCGGAAGTGACCGCCTTCGAAGGCACGAGCCGCCTTTTAGCCACGGCAGCAGGAGATCGCTCCAATGCCAACTTATGGAACTGGAGCGGTAGAGGCGGATGGGCCAACGGACTTGCCAGCTCCTTTATCAGTTTCGGACTCCTCAAAAGCGCCGGGTATGCCGCGCGGGAACAAAACGTCCTCCTTCAGCATCTTTTCTCAGACTTAGCCATGGTGGGAGGAAATCAAGGCGCCGCCGCCTTTGGGTTCATTCAACGCCCCGAAGGAAGTTTCGCCGAGCAAATGCTCCATGCGGAAGTAACCAACCTGCATTTAGGTGCGGGACTTTCGCTCATGCACTCTTTCGCGCCGGGTCTGCACGCTTTGGAAAGAAGCCTCGACCTATCCACACAAGCTCTACAGGGCGACGGGCGGGGACTTTTCAACCAAGGCCCTTCCTTTCTCGATCAAGACGGACTTTTCAACCAGCCCCCCTCCTTTTTCAATCAAGGACCCGATTTCGTACCCGTGGAAGGCCGCTTACCGGGCGGGGACCTCACCCCTCCTTCCTCTCGGGAAGAAAGTATCGCGGAGACGGCCAATAAACCTTTATTAATGGCCATTATGGGAAATGGTCGGGGCAATGAGGCGCCTTTAGGAACCACAAGAGTACCTGCCTCAAGCGGCGAAAGGGTTGAATTGGGAGAAGCCAACGTCTTCTTGATCCCCAACAGCCGTGACCCGAAAGTGATAGAGCAGGCCGTCCGAGACTTCGTACGTTCCATGAGAATCCCCGGAGCCGCCGCTTATATGGGAGACGCGAAATTAGGGAAAATTTTTGCAACTAATGACCATTTCACTAGAGACTTGGGATATACAGAAGAAGCAGCCAGTTCGGTCTTCATCACAAAATTTTTCCCTCTCAGAACCCTTGCCGGAATTTTTCCAAAGATTAAAAGCATCCTTAACGGCGGCGTTTTTCCGAGAACCGCGCTTCTGTGGAATCATCCAACAGAGGGAGAAATCCCTATTTACGGATGGGGGGTAGTCCGGAGAATTGGTGGAAAAAATATCGCGTTCGCAGGTTACCAGAGGAGAAGCTCCTCCTCCGCTCAGGCGGAAGGAGACGGCGACGCCATGCTGCAAATGTTGATGGAGACGGACAAGAATAACCAGTTACAGATGGAAAAGGACGGGACGGTCTTGGTGCATTCCACCATGGGACTCAACATTCTCTTTTCCGATCCCGAATCCCCCATCAACGCCATGTTCAGCGAAAACGACCTAAGAATCCGGGTGACGGGAGGCATGACTGACCAAACACTCCAAACCTATCCGGAAGTTTTGTGCCGTTTCTTAAATGTGCAGGCCCGAAAACTGGAAATTCCCACCGGTCGCCGACTGAGATTGGAAATCCCAGCGCAAGAAGGGCGGCGACAACAACTTGTCACTTTATTGAAAGGCTCCGAAGGATTTTCAGTTCTAGGGGGCAGCTCTTCTAGTGAGGGGAACGGCGCGTCCCACGAAAAATCGCCTCCTCCTCCCGCGGCGGCTTCTCCAACCGTTCATCCCAAACCTCCCGCTACCGTTTTGAAACCCGCAGCCGTGGTTCCACAACCTGTCGCTCCCAGACGACCGGTTTCACCCGCCCGCGGAGGGATTCTCGACCGCGTCACCGCGGCTTTGGAAGGGCGTGATCCTGATGATCCCTCCGATCCCAATAACGGAAGATAAACCGCCTATCTCCGGATCGTCCTCGGTACGGTAATGGAATACCCTGGCGTATCCAACGAAGCGTTGCAGGGCCCTACCCATACGCCATATCGCTCATCGTAGTAACAGGGGGAGTTGATCCAAGGATCGTCTGTCTTCCAGTAATAGAGGCTCTGACCCGGTGTGAAAAGAGAGGGGTTCACCCCTTGCGGAATGAAACGAGTGTCGAAAGTTTGAACGCCGCGATTGGAGAAAGCGTTTCGGGGATTGCCCATCCCCATGGGCGGATTGGCGAAAAGCGGAATGCCCATACTTAAAAGTAAGACCGTCAGAAGCAGGGCTGAAAAAATTTTCATGGTCACTTCCCTCCTTCCCTTTCCATTTTACTCATTTGCTTGAAAAAGACGCAAGTGGCGCTCTTTTCTCTCCATGATACTTAAAAATTTGAGGGAATCCCCCGCTTCACGCTATAGTGAGCTTCAGCCTCTTCAATAAAAGGAGAACGCCGATGAAGTTCACTCCCAAAATTCTCGCCTTCGCGGGAAGCACGCGCACTCATTCCCACAATAAAAAACTTGTGAAGATCGCCGCATCCGGAGCCCGGGCAGCGGGAGCGGAAGTCACCCTGATCGACCTGCGCGACTATCCCCTCCCCCTTTATGACGGAGACCTGGAGGAAAAAGAAGGCTTGCCGGATAATGCCGTCAAACTGAAGGAGCTTTTCAAATCGCATCACGGCTTTCTCATTTCTTGCCCCGAATACAACAGTTCCATTACGGGCGTGCTCAAGAACACGATCGACTGGGTCTCTCGCCCACGGGAAGGAGAAACGTCGCTCGCCGGCTTCATGGGAAAGGGCGCAGCCTTGATGAGCGCCTCTCCCGGCGTCCTAGGCGGCTTGCGGGGATTGGTTCACGTTCGGTCGATCTTAGGCAACCTAGGGGTCTTCTTATTGCCCGAGCAAATCGCCGTGACAAAAGCGCACGAAGCCTTCAACGAAGAAGGCCGTATCGTTCCGGAAAAGCTTCATGCCTCGGTGGAGAACTTAGGCGCTTCGCTCGCTCGATTCTTGGAAAAGCTGAAACCGGAAGGTTAAAGAAATCTTCTTTTTAAATTCGACACTGAAGAACGAGGGGAGACACGATGAACGAAAATCCGAACTTCACAAGAAACCTTTTGATTTTTATTCCGATTTGGCTTCTTGCCCTCGGCTTCACGGCCTACCTGCGCTTAAAGACTCCCCTCACTGGTTCGGCCTCTTCCGTTCACCAAGCGGGCCCCGTGTTGGAAAAGAAAAAGATCCCCCCGCCAAAAGAACCGAAACTCGCCGAATCGATCCGCCAAGGGGAACTCATTTTCAATCAAACCCCGAAATACGCAAAAGAATACGTAGGGAATATTTTATCATGCACTCAATGTCATTTAAGCGGGGGAAGACAAGAAGGAATTTTGGGCTTGGTTAATGTCGCTTCTCAATATCCCGATGAAGACCCGCGGGCGGGGAAAAAAATCACCCTTGCGGAACGCATCCAAAGCTGCTTTTTACGCAGCGAAAACGGAAAAGCTCCACCCACCGGCGGCGAGATCATCAAAAATTTGGAGGTTTATATCGAATCCTTAACCGATCCGGACAAAACCTCAACGCCCTGGCGAAATTTTGAAACTATTTCGGAAAAAAACTTAATTCCCATAGCCCGATTGAACCCCAAAGAAGGACACGCTCTTTATGAAAAACATTGCAGCGAATGCCATGGCTCCGAAGGCAAACCTTTAAACGGAATCCCTCCCCTTTGGGGAAACGATTCTTTTAACGACGGAGCGGGCCTCTCCCGAATTTATATGCTTGGCTCTTTCGTTCGAGACGCCATGCCCCTCGGGGCGGCCGGATCCTTGAATGACTCGGAAGCGCAAGCGATCGCCGCCTATATCGACGCGCAAACAAGACCTTCTTTTGCAGGGAAAGAAAAAGATTACCCCCATAGCGATGTTCCGGTGGACGCCGTCTATTACCCTCAGCGCTATCCGCAAAATCCGCTCGCCGCTAAACTAAAAGAATAACCGCGACTATGGGGTAATCGCGATCCCAAACCCAGGGGAGCCGTAATAAAAGTAAGGGTTGGGCGTCGCAAACACGGGAAGGGTGTAATTGTAGGGATAATAGCCGTACCCGTAGTAGGGATTGAAATAAACGGGAGAATAGTATCGCGGATAATAAGGGTAAGGCCGGAAACGAGGATAATACGGACGATAACCCGGAAAAAAAACGCCACGGTTTTGAGTGACGAAGACCCGGTTCGCCTCCGCTTTTAAGGGAAAAGCGGCCGCCCCGAGAAAAATTAAAATCGCCAAAAGCAAGAGCCGCTTCATAAAACACCTCTTTTAACCTTTACTAACTTCATGATACTGCAACGAAGAAGAACCCACAAGACCTCGAAAGATTGAATTTTATGCCCACCTACGCCATCGGCGACATTCAAGGATGCTTCAAGACCCTTCTGAAACTATTGGAAAAAATCCATTTTTCCCCTTTGAGCGACCAACTTTGGTTGCTGGGAGACTTAGTCAACCGCGGCCCCCACTCCCTCGAAGTACTGCGCTGGGCTTCTTCCCATCGGGAAAATATTCGCGTCGTTCTCGGCAACCACGACCTTCACCTTCTCGCGAGGGCGGCGGGAGTCACGGAAAAAAAGAAGATGGACACCTTAGACGAGGTTTTAAACGCCCCCGACCGCGACGAATTGCTCGATTGGCTGAAAACGCGCCCTTTCATTCACCGCGAGAAAAACTTCCTCGCCGTGCACGCGGGAATTCATCCCCATTGGACAGCGGAAGAGGCGGAGCTTAAGGCACAGGAAGTCGAAGAGGAGCTTCGCGGCCCTTCCTCCCGGGATTTTTTGGCGAGCGTTTTTCAGGGCTCGAAGCCCGAAAGTCTTTCTTTCGAGAAAAAAAGAAAAACGGTGAAAGTACTCACGCGAATCCGCATGTGCCATCCGGACGGAACTCCCGGCTATGAATTCAAAGGTTCTCCCGACGAAGCTCCCCCTCCCCTCGTTCCTTGGTACTCTTTCCCCAATCGAAGCACCGAAAACCTCACCTTTCTCTTCGGCCATTGGGCCGCCCTAGGTCTTAAAATCGAACCTAAACTCGTGGGATTGGATACGGGCTGCGTATGGGGACGCGCTCTCACGGCTTATCGCTTAGAAGACGGGGCGATCTTTCAAGAGCAAAAGGTAGATTAAGAAAATACGATTATCCTAATTTCTGTCACCCCCGACCATCGCCTCGAAGAAACACTGAGTCGCGGGCCCCCACTTTCTGAACTTCCGCTTTCCCAGAGCACACGAAACAGGTTGAGAGGAAGGTGAGAAAAAAGAGAATTTCATCCAACAAAAAAGGCCCTACCCGTTTTCACGGATAGGGCCTCTTCTTTTCAGTGATTCACCGAAAATTACTGTTCGACGACGTTAAACTCGGTGCGTCGGTTTTGGGCGCGTCCGGCCGCCGTTTTGTTGGTGGCGATCGGTCGGCTCTTGCCGTAACCCACCGGCTCTAAGCGGGCGCGGGAGATGCCTTTGTTCACCAGGTAATCCACCACCGCTTCCGCTCGCCGTTGGGAGAGTTTTTGGTTATAGGCGTCGGAACCGATCGAGTCGGTGTTTCCTTCCACCTTCACCCGCTTGATTTGCGGATTCTTCTGAAGGATGGACGCCACGTCATCGAGAATTTGATAAGAGTCTTTCTTGATGTTGTATTTGTTGAAATCGAAATGGACCATTTGATCGATGACGATCTTCTTGGCTTCCACTTTCACGGGGCGAGGAGCTTCTTCACCCACATGGTACCAGCGACCGCACTTGGTCTCTAAATTACGGCGCACATACAGACAAGCCGTAGGATCCGGATCCTCGACCATTTCATACCAGCGCTTACAGGTGGTTCGATCTTTACGATCCGCCTGGCAAGCGGGCGGGTCGGTTTCTAGCGGAACGATGGTAGATTCGGCGCGGGCGGCATGCGGGCCCGACACCAAGGCAACCACACCGAAAAACAACATAGAAAACAAAACTGCTAACCTTCTCATGATCCCCTCCAATTGAATGGTTAATTTCATTATATTTAAGTTAAATTACGGGAAAGCCCCACGTTTTACGTGAGGCCTTGTGATATTTTATAAACCTAGATCCTTGTAAGCTCAAGCATTTTTTAAATTTTTTGTGACATTTTTTACAGACTCCCATTTCGTCTTCGGTACACCGCCGCTCCTTGAAAGGGAGTCTGTGGCTCGTAATCTCGATTCACCCACTCCATCAGACGCGGAAAACGAAGCATGGAGAAATTACGATAATCATGCAACCCGCTGGGGGCCATATCCATTATATAAGCGGGTGGGTGTTGTTTCAGATCGTCGAAAAACATTTCCCAGGCCTTCGGATCGACAAAAGATTGATTCTCTTGAAACGCATCCCCTTTCTGTACAATTCCCGGCACTCTACCGGAAAGCAGATCACTCCACAAAAAACGCGAGGCGGGAAGACGCTCCGAATACCAATAAACCGCGGGAGCGTATCCCCAAACTAAAATGCGATCCTGGGGCTTCGTATTATTTCTGAGATAAGCCCCGTAAGATCGGTAAGTGGTGAGATCCGTAACACCGACTTTGGCATAAAGGGGATGTATCGCGAAACGCGCCGCGGAAAAACCCAAGGCGGGAATAAGAAACGCGCACGCAACCGCCCCCCTCCCTTTTTTCCACCATGCCTTTCCGTCGCGAGTGAGGGAGGCCGCCGCAAGCAAAGAAGCGCTGGGGATGAGAAGCAGAAAATAATGGTCGTAAAATCGCTTTCCCACCGCGACGGGAACGAAGGAGAGGAAAAACCACGTCCAAAGCAAAAGCTCCTGGGCGCTCAAACGTTTGGATTCCGTTTTTTTCTCCTTCCAAGCCTGAACTCCTCGAATGGCCACTAAAACCCAAAGCAAACCGGTCGCCGCCAGGTACGGCAAGGCGCGGGTGAGGAGTTTTTGGCCCAAGCGGATCGAAGCGTTGCCGAAGCGGATGTAGGCGAGACTTCCCTCGAAATTCCAATAGAAGAAATCTTGGAGCGACCCCAAACGGTTCAACTGCCAAAGCATGAGCGAAGGAACAGGAAGGACTCCCAAGGCGAAGCAAAAGGAATGAAGAACGGCTTTCTTGATTCCCCACCCCTCTTTCTCCCGAAACAACAAAACGCCGTAATAAATGAAAACGACGGGCAGCAGAATGCCCGACTGGTACTTGCAAATGAAGGCCAAGGAAAAACAAACCCCCGAAAGAAAACTATGAAACCACCGAAGCTCCGAGGCGGGCCGAGCAAGAAGAAAAATACTCAAGGTCCAGGGGAGAAGGAGGATCACCTCGATGTTCACCGCCACGATATTGGGCACGTAGTCGGCCGAAAAAATAATGTAGAAAAGCGCCGCGACCCACCCCGCTTCCCTTGAGAAAAGACGGCGTCCCGTCGCTTGCAGACAAAGAGCGGTGAAAAGGGTCCAGGCGAGGGAGAGAATCCGCACGGCGCGCAAGCTCACGTCGGGGAGCGCGCCAGCCAGCCAAGAGGCCAACGTGTAAAAATAATAGGTGCCCATGGCCTTGGTTTCGACAAGCTCGCGGTAAGGGACGGCCCCGTGATGCCACGCGCGGGTGAAAACTCCGAAGAGGGCCTCATCGACTTGAAGGAGATCTTCCCAAAAAAGCGAAAGACGGGTGAGGAGAAGAGCGGCGAGGATGAGGAGGAACCAGTTTCGATTACGCATGAAAAAATTTGGAGGCGGCGCTTAGGGGGTGGCTTCCACCGCGGGAGCGACGATCTCCCCTTCCATCCTTTTTCGAGGGGAGAAATCGTAGAGGCCTTGGGAAGTCCATCGGCGGATCTTCATGACGTCGCGGAACATCTTCAAACCATCGGTGAAGAAATTCATCGTGGAACCCGGGTGATGATGGAAGTAAACGGCCACCTCCTCGACGGGAAGCGAAGCCTTCTCGGCCAAGTGAAGCAACTCGACGTCGAAGCTGAAACCGGTCAGCTTGAGCTGCGAAAATAAGAACTCGGCGGCGTGAGCGGAAAACCCCTTCAAGCCCGCCTGCGTATCCCCGCAACGCATTGGCAGCGCCAGGTGCACCAAACGGTGGAAACCGCGGCTTACCAAATGGCGGAAATAAATATGACGGATGTGATGGATGCCGAAAATATAATGGGAACCCTCGAGGGTGCGCGAAGCAATGCTCACCTCCTTGCCGTTCAGCAAGGGTTTGAGCACCTTTTCCATTTCGGTCATGGGATAGGCGAGATCGCAGTCGGTAAAGATGCGATAGTCCCCCTTTGCGGCGAGCATGCCGCGCTTTACCGTCGCGCCTTTTCCCAAATTCGTTTCGTTGAGTAAAACCTCAACGGCATAAGAACGCTTTTGGCGGGCGAATTCACGGCAGATGTCGATGGAGCGGTCAGGGCTCCCGTCGACCACGAGCACCAACTCCCAGGCGCGCGAGGATTTCGAAAGGAATTCGTCGATTGCCTGCAGATTGGCGCCTATGAAACTTTCCGCCCGATAAATCGGGAGAATGAGCGATACTTCCATAAATGTCTCGAATGCCTCTCAATGTATACAAAAGGCTGTTTCCTGTACACTGAAAATCTCTATCTTACCGAATTTGATCGAAAAAATCGCCTAAACGACGGATTGCCTCCTCTAAACGGTCGATAGCAAAAACGAAACGAAACTGTCCAGGGATTCCCGCCCAACTTTCCGATTTAATACGGATCCCGGCCTCCCGCATCAAAAGCGAAGGAAAGTTCGCCGACGTAACCCTCTCTCCCTCGAAAAAATGGGGTGACGAAAACAGCGGATTCAAATTGACGAAGACCGAATACCCCCCTTCGACGCGGGGAACGGCGAATCCCCGATCCGAAAAGAACGAGCGGAGAGCGGAAGCCCTGGGCGCAAGGTATTGCAAGTGCTCGGCCACCCACTCGGAAGAATGGGGCAACACTTCCCGTGAGACCTGTAAGGCGACGGGATCGGGGGTTGCGAGGAGATTTTCCCGCATGGCTTCCCGAAGCGGCGAATGTCGGGTGGCGGCATACCCCCAACGTATCCCCCCCAAGGCGAACTCCTTGGAAAGACCTCCGAAGGTGATCAGACGCTCTTCCTCTTCTCCCGACGAAATCGAGGCGATGCTTTTCGCGGGCGTCCCGGCCAAGTTGAGCAGAAAGAAGATTTCGTCCATCAACAACCACGTCCCCTGCCGCGTCGCCGCCTGCCTCAAGTCTTTCAATTGTTGTATCGAATAATATTGCCCCGCCGGGTTGTTCGGCGTGTTGAGCAGCAGCGCCCTCTCCACCTTACCGGCCGAAGGCGCGCGGGTGAATGTCTGCGGCTCCACCCGGTATCCGTCGGCGGAAGTGGTGGGAAGCCGCAACAGCCTCGCCCCGGCGGCAAGGACAGTGGGGAAAAAGATTCCGTAGCTGGGCTCAGGCACCACCACTTCCAACGGCCTGCCTCCCGTCACCTGCCGGATCGCCCGAAGGGCCGAAAGGATCAGCGGTTGAACGCCCGCGCCCAACACCATCTCTTCAGGAGAAAAACGCGCGCCTCGGCTGCGCGTCACATAGTCGGCGGCCGCCGCGCGGGAGTGCAGTTCCAAGGCATGCAGCGCTTCCGGTGACAAACGGCGGCCCGAGCGATAGGTGATCGGAAAGGACCGCCTCCACTCCGATTCGCCAAAGCTCATGTCGATGGGATCCCCATGGGTGGTTTCAGGTCCCTCCTCAAAAACCTCCGGCACCCAAAAAGCGCGGGCAAAGGGGGCAAAGCCCTCCTCATTGGCGACAACCGAATCAAAGCTCGAAAGCGGCTTCTCTTCTCTGGATCCCCCCTCATCCCCAAAACGGGAAAGAAAGCTTTGATAAGCCCCCTGCAAAACGGAAGAGGCCCGGGAGTATGCAACGTCGGCGTACTGGGCCAAGCCGCTTCTCAGGTTTGAATCGGCGATCATGGCCACGCTCAACGGATATTCGGGAACGCCAAAACGCTCGTTCAAGGGTTGGAGCACGATCACATAGGGCGCCGCCTCGGGAGTTTCGGCCAGCACGCGGGCGAGCACTCTGCCCTTCGAATCGTTTTGAGAGGGAAAAGGCTCGATAAAAATCAGTCGGGTCTTGTTCGCGGCGGCCGAAGCGGCCAAGCGGCCCAAGCCGACGCCGTCGGCCAAAATTTGGCGGGGCAATCTCAATACGACCGCATCATGGTGAGAATCGTCGATCCGTTCGGCGATGCGGGTAAAGGAAACGGGCATGGAGACGGGTGCGCCGAAAAAGGAAACCGCCCGGGCTTCTTCCGGGCTTAAATTTCCCACGACGCCCACGCGCCCCCGTTCGGGCACGGTTAAACGCAACAATCCTTCGAGCAACACCGCCGAGGAAGGCCCCACGAAAACGGTCTCGGGGGAGAGGGCCATTTCCCATTCCGCGGAGAGAACTTCGGTCAAGCGGCTGTGCAAGGCGGATTCTTCCGTGCCCGGGCTTTCCGTGTAGCCCCAACGCCTCTCTTCAGAGAGGGCTTGGACCATCCCGTCGTGAAAGAGCGAGCGATACATTCTTCCTTCCGTGAGATGGAGGCGGTGAAAAAGATCCGGTTTAGGGCGCCGCATGGCTTCCCTCGCGGAAATCGTGCCCCCTTCCCGATTGTGAAACGAAAACTGGAATCCCGTAAGCCCCTCGATCGCGGCCAACGCCGAAAAATCGGTGGAAGGATCTTGGGGAATCAGACGAGTATGAAGAAACCGGGAATGAAATCCGCGACGGGCGAAAAGTTCCCGAACCGTCGCTTCCCCGGGACGGTCCGCCATCATGAGCCAAAGTCTTCCGCCATCGACGAGCCGGTCTCGGGCTTGATCGATCACGGAACCCACGAGCCCCAAACCGAGAGGATCCTCGAAGGCGCCCGCCTCTTCCGCGTAATCGGCCAATTCGCGCAGGTCCAAATTCCGAGCTCTCTTGGAAGGCATTTGGGGAAGGCATCCCAAAATGAGATCGGCCGTTTCTCCCACGAGCAGCAAGCGGTCCCCGGTGCGGAAATCGACGTTGGTAACGCCGTTCAAAGTCGCGTTCAAGGCGCCCACCACCTGCGCATGGGGATTCTTGTCGACGGCGATAATTTGTCGGGCGCCTCCCAAGCGCGAGAGAACCAACGAAACAAAACCGGTGCCGGATCCCACCTCGATCGCTCGGGCGACGCTTTCGGGACGACGCGCGAACTCGCGGGCGATCCCTTGCACGAAAGTCATCGACCATTCTTCCGGCAAAAAAGTGGTGGGCAAACTCAGCAAGGTAATGGGGGCGTCAAGCCCCTCCACCTCATAATCGCGCACCAAGAGGCCGCGGCCTTCCGGAGTTCCGCTCGTCAGGCTTTTCAAGCGGTCCACGACTTCGCGGGCTTGTCCACGCGCGGCGGGATTCAAAAGCATCTCGTGTAGGTAGGCGGCGATTTCCTGCAATGTCTCAGGCGGGGCCTCTTGCGAAATCTCCAAGAGCCGTTGCGCCCACTCGGAGGGATTTTCTCCTCCCCTGCGGGCCAAGCGGTTCCCGTCTGCAGGACCCGCCTCAAGCCCCCTTTTTCCGGCGGGCGCACCGGGAACATAAGACTTCACGGTCTCGATCGCGTAGGGAGCGCACGCATAGATCGGAGGATGGAAAAATCCCGAGGCGTCGAAATTCAAACGGACGCCGGCGTGACGCCAATTGCCGATAAACAAGGTCCCACCGTCTTGCGCCACTACCCGGCGGAAAAGAATCGCGGACGGCCCCGACTTTCGACTCTCGTAAAGAGGGGCGCCCCCCTGCGAAGCCATCGGCGTCACTTGATTCTCCAAAAGAAATTTCACGAATCCGTCGACGGAAGGCTCCTTCACCATCGCCTGTTGAAGGGCGGCGAGCTCCCGCTGAAGAGTATAGACCCGTTTCGTTCCGGCGGCTATTTCCAGGGGGATCTCGAGCACGCTGGTGAAATGGGGACGCCTCGCCCAATCTTCCGCGAAATCCTCGAACGCTTCGTGGCCTTCAAGAAAGCTGTGGAAACGGGAATCCCTCATGAACGACCGGATCCCCACCTTCCATTGCTCCGGGTCCTTCGATTCGAGACGGTCCGCGTAAATGCGAAGCGCACCGTTGCCCGCTTGGGCGCGTACGACTCCCAACAAAACGTTCTTGAGGGCCTCGACCTCCCTCCTCTGTCCTTTCTCCAAAACCTCGCGGAACACGCGGGGAATGTCCGCCGAGAGGCGTGTGCCGTTTCCGCCCTCTCCATGAGCCACCATGAGGGAAATATTTTCTTCCTTCCCGGGCTCCAAACGGACCGATTTCAACACCGTCGGAACGGCGTCTCCGATGGCTCCTTCGACGGCCAGGGGAAAAGCGGAGTCGAAAACGGAACGATGCGCCGTTTCGGGGGAGCGCGGCCCCGCTTCGTGCATCCGAATGGAGAGATCGAGCCCGCGCTCGAAGGCGGCGAGTCCCGGCGAGACGCAATGCAGAAGGGCCATGCCCGCCCCCAGCTGAAGGTTGGTCACCTCCGCCTGAAGCATCTGTTCGGCAAAACTGCCCTCGGGTCGCGGCATGAAACCCAAGGCGGAAGCGGCTTGATGTCCCCCCACCATGGCGAAATCGGAAAATAAATGTTGAAGGAGGATGTTTTGGCCTTCCGCCGCGTGACCCGCGGCCTTCAACATCCCGAAAGTGACCAGAGAGGAGCTAAGCCCTTCGCGCCATCCCCCCCGACCGTCCCACCGCCAGAGGTTGGCGTTGGCGACATCCCCCGAGAGGGTCGCCAGAAAACGGCTGGATCCTTCAAAGGCGGTCACTTCCGCCCCGAGCCCAATGCCGTAAGAAGCCAACTGAAAGAGCGGTGCCGCTTGCCCCGCCCGGGAAGCGAGAGCCAAAGTGCCGATGCGCCCCACCCGATAAAACAGCGAACCGGTCGCCATGGCGGCGAGCGACCGCCAATTGGCGGCCTCTTCAGCGAAGTGGCCGACCATGCAGTCCACTACACTTTGAGTGGCGCTTAAGTCCCGCGAGTAAGAAAGACGTTCTTGGGACAAACGTGACAAAATGGAATCGTTCATGAAAAACGCACCAAAAGATAATATTAATAAGGGGTTGGCTTGGCCTTTTTCTCGAAAGGGGCCCGCTTTAGTTGCTTATATTTTTCGGGGTTTTCAAGGCGAAAGCGAGCCAAGGGCTTTGCTCTTTGCGGAACGCGGGAGTCAACGCCGAAAAGGCCGCCTTCACCTCCCCCTCCTCCGCAGGGGTAATGCCCGAAAGAATCAAGACGCCTCCCGGTTTGAGCAGACGCAAAAAAGACTCTTTCAGAAATAAAATCGTCGGCACGAGAAGGTTGGCGACGACCGCCTCGTAAGTTTTTCCAATCTCGTTGACGTTTTCATAGATCGGAATTTCTTCCCCGTTCAATTCGAAATTTTCCCGCGCGTTCTTCAAGGCCTCCGAAGAAATTTCCACCGCATCCACTTGTTCAATCCCTTTCTTCTTGGCAAGCAGGGCCAAAATGCCGCTGCCCGTTCCCACGTCCAGCAGAGAGAGGGGAGGCGGATCGAGCTCCCACAAGCATTGGGCGGCGAGAATCGTCGTTTCATGGCGGCCCGTTCCAAAAACGGGCCCCAAGCGCAGGAAAATTTTCCCAGGATCGTCCCTTTCAGCGATGGTGAAGCGAGAGGAAGGAAACACTTCGACGCCGCCGGCCAACTCGAAAGGTTCGAAGGAAGAAGGAAGAGGAGATAGGTCGGAAAGACCGATCGTCGTTCCCCGAAAACCCTCGGCCTCCGGTAAAAGGGAAGCAAGCGACTTGAGCCGCTCCGGCAGAGGAATGGTATCGGAAAAATAGGCTTTCAGCCGCCCCCCTTCTCTTTCCACCCCGACGCTTCCCGCCTCGAAGAGGCGCTTGGCGTAAGATTCGGCGAGGGCCTCCTCCGTTTCCAAATGAATCACCTGATAAAAAAGCATCGACATCGCTTGGGGATTAATGGATCTTTCCGGCCAAAGCAAGATCCCAGAAGGAGAAGCCCATGAAAGCGATATTGGTGAAGCAACCCGGCGGCGCGGAAAACCTTTTCTTAGGGGAATCCCCCATGCCTGAGATCGGCGAGGACGAAATCTTGATCCGCGTGAAAGCGGCGGCGCTCAATCGGGCGGACATCTTGCAGCGGGAAGGGAAATACCCGCCGCCTCCCGGAGCGAGCCCGATCTTGGGAATGGACGCGGCGGGCATCGTGGAAAAAACGGGCCGTAAGACGACCCGGTGGAAAACGGGAGATCGGGTCATGGCGTTGCTGCCCGGCGGAGCCTACGCGGAATTCGCCGCCGTACCCGAAGCGCTCGCCCTGCCGATCCCCGAGAAATTCTCTTTCGAGGAAGGCGCGGCGATCCCCGAGGTCTTCCTCACCGCTTATCAAACGCTCTTCTGGCTGGGGGAAATCCAAAGGGGGAGCCGCGTGCTCATTCACGCGGGGGCGAGCGGCGTGGGAACGGCGGCCATCCAGTTGGCGAGGGAAGCGGGCGCCGCGGGAATTTTCGTCACCGCCGGATCGGAAGGAAAAATCGACGCCTGCTTAAAACTAGGGGCCACGGCGGGCATGAATTATAAAAACGGACCTTGGATCGATCGAGTGCTCGAACTCACCGGGCAAAAGGGGGCGGATCTTATCCTCGACTTCATCGGCGCCCCCTATTGGGAGCAAAATCTAAAGGCGCTCGATCAAGAAGGCAGGCTCATCCTCATCGCCGCCATGGGCGGCGTGAAGGTGGAAAAATTCAACCTCCTCCCCTTCCTCGCCAAAAAGCTTCACGTCATGGGCACCACCCTTCGTTCGCGGGATTTAAATTACAAAGCCCGGCTTACCGAAGAGTTCGCCGCCTTCGCTCTTCCCCGATTTGAATCGGGCAAACTTCGTCCCCTCGTGGACCGCGTCTTGCCCTGGCAAGACGCGCAAGAAGCCCACCTCTACATGGAAGAAAACCGCAACGTGGGAAAAATCGTGCTCCGCGTTTCTTAGCTCCTACTCGTCTAAAACGAAAGTCACCAGGCACTCCACCCGATACTCCATGATCTTGCCGTGATCGACTTTCGCCTTTTGGGAATGGATCTCCACCCCCGTGATGCCGTGGAGGCTCTTCGAAGCGCGGGAGACGGCCTGGTTCAAGGCATCGTGGAAGCTTTCTTTGGAAGAAGCGATGATTCGCGTTTTTCGGGCGACGGACATAAAACCCTCCTTTTTTCATTTCGTGTTTCTATTTGGGGGAATTATAGGCGCCTTTAAAAAAAGCGGCGGAAAAAAGAACGGCAGAGCGGAAAAAAACAGCCAAGCAAAACCGAAGCCAATCTGGATGAAAAATGAAATTTAATGAAAAAGAACCTTGCCCTCCCCTCGGGGATCGGAAACGCCCGAAACTTTTCCGGAAACCGGATCGATCTCGACGGCCTGCACATTGCCCCAACTCTTCCGTTCTTCCAACCGGTACCCCATTTTTTCGAGCGCTTTCCGCGCCGTTTCCGGATAACCGGTTTCATACTGCAACACGTCCGGAAGGTACTGATGATTCAACTTCGGCTTCTCCACGGCTTGCTCGAGGGAGAAACCGTGGTCGATCCGGTTGATCAGCACTTGAAACACATTGGTGAGGATCGTCGGCCCGCCCGGGCTGCCCAAGGCAAGCACGGGCCGGCCCGCCTTGAAAACGAGGGTGGGACTCATGCTCGAAAGGGGTCGTTTCCCCGGTTTCATCCGATTGAGTTCCCCGGGAGCGAGGCCGAATGCGTTCGCTTCCCTGCCGATCGAAAAATCATCCATATGGTCGTTGAGCAGAATCCCCGTGCCGGGAACGATCACGCAAGAACCGAAAAGGAGGTTCAAGGAATTCGTCATCGCCACCACGTTGCCTTCCCGGTCCACGAAGCTTGCGTGAGTGGTATGACTTTCCCTGCTTTCAACGGGGGAAGAATTTTCCAGCTCCCGCTCCGAAATCTTTCGGTCGAGACGCATCTTGCTCCTCCATTCTTTCGCGTGGGCGGGAGAAACGAGCTCTTCCTTCGGCACTTTCACGAAATCCTCGTCCCCCAAAAAACGCGCGCGGTCATAAAAGGCGACCCGCATGGCCTCGGACAACAAATGCGCCTCACGCGGGGATGCCCATCCCCATTTTTGCAGGGGATCGTCTTGGATGATTTGGAGCATTTCGGAGATGAGAATTCCTCCGGCGGAAGGAGGCGGCATGAGGGCGAGATCGTAACCGTGGTAAGAGAGATGGAGGGGTTCGCGTCGCTTCAAGGTATAATTTTTCAAATCTTGTAAACGGAGGAGCCCGTTTTTTTCCTTCATCAACCGGTCGATCGCCCGGGCGATTTCGCCTTCGTAAAAAACGGAAGGGCCTTTCGAGGCGACGGCCTTAAAACTTTTCGCGAGGTCTTGTTGAGACCACTCCTCCCCTTCCTTTAAAATTCGGCCGTCTCGGAAAAAAATCTTTTTCGAAGACTCATACTTCCCCAGACATCCCTCGTTTTCCTTCATCCGCTTGGCCAAAATCGGCGAGACGGGAAAGCCTTTCTCCGCCAATCGAACGGCCGGAGCCATCGCGTCCTTAAGCGGCAGACGACCGTAGTGTTGAAGGGCGTACGCCATACCCTTCAAAAAACCGGGCACCGCCGCGGCCGCTTCTCCCTTTTGAGAAGACTGTTTCCGAAAAACCTCCTCGTCCGCCATGGCGGGGGCGACTTCCCGGTAGTCGAGAACAACGACCTCCTTCGCGCGGGCAAGGTAAATCATCATGAACCCTCCGCCTCCCATGCCCGAATTTTGCGGTTCCACCACGTTCAAGGCGAACGCGGCGGCCACCGCCGCGTCGATGGCGTTTCCCCCCTTGCGGAAGATCTCAAGGGCCGCCTCGCTCGCCAAGGGGTGGGCGGTCGCGGCCACGTCGTGCGGAAGCGGAAATGCAGGATCCGAAGCGCCTGCTTCTGCGGCGCAGAAGAAAAAAAATAAAAGCCAGACGAAGCGTTTTTTGGAAGGCGTCATGATCCCTCCCTAAACCACGTCCCCATTTTCTTTCATTTTGCGGTCTTCGTAAGGCACCACCCAGCGGCGGTAGAATTCTTGCGACACGCACTGAAGCACGCCCATGATCTCATTATAGCTGGCGTAGCGTTCTCCCTTTTCCTGAAGGTATTCTAAGAGAAGTCGGGTGATTTGATAATTAAGTTCGCCGGCGTCCTCGGGTTTCTTCCCTTTGGCGAGTTGTTCGCGTTGCTCGATTTTGATGTAAGGCATGGCATCCCTCCCATTGGGAGGGATAGCGATTCGGGTGGGAAAAGAATACTAAAAATTAATCGGACTTCGCGCCCGCACTAAAAACCGATCCGCAAGCCGACCTTTACGCCGTGGCTGAGCGAAAGGCCAAAACTCGAATTTGCGTTGAAGTTATAACGCATGCCGTCTTTCACCTTTTCCAGGGTGGAGTTGAAGGAGTTCTCTTCTTGCGCTTGAAGAGCGAGGGACTTGTGGGGGACAACGCCGGCTTCTTGCGCAAAGGCCGCTCCGGCAAGGGTGGAAAGGAGAGAGACGAAAAGGACGGTTTTAAAAAATTTCTTCATGCAAATTTAAGGAGCAAGAAGAGTGCCAGTTAGCTTTAAATATTTTTTGTTAATCCATTGTTTTTTATATGTTTTTTATTGACGCAAACCTTAACAATTTTGACGCGCCCGCAACTTTAGGGTGTGCCCTCCCCGAAGCGTTTTTTTTCATAGGGCGCCGCACCCCTTTCTTGACCCTGCCATGCCCTCCCGATATACCCCTCTCATGACTCAAAATTCGCTCTGGGTCGCCGGAGACATCGACGGCTTCTTCGGCCTCTTCATCGACAACCTGCTACAGCTCATGCTGATTGCCGTGTTGTGTCATACGGTGGCGGGACTTCCCGCCGATTTCATTACCCACACCATCTTGCCAGGCGCGGCCCTTTCCATCCTGCTCGGCAATCTTTTCTACTCGTGGCAAGGCATGAAGCTCGCCCGGCAAACGGGAAGGCGCGATGTGACGGCGTTGCCTTACGGCATCAATACGGTTAGCCTGCTCGCCTTTGTGCTGCTCATCATGGGGCCGATCTACCAAGAGACGAAGAATACGACCCTCGTCTGGCAAGCGGGCTTATTTGCCTGCCTGATGAGCGGACTGCTCGAAATCGCGGGAGCCTTTTTCGGGGATTGGCTTCGGAGGAACACTCCGCGCGCCGCCCTTCTCTCGTGCTTGGCGGGCATCGCCCTCACCTTCATCTCGATGGGCTTCATCTTCCAGATTTTCGCTTCTCCCCTTCTCGCGTTGCTCCCCATGATGCTCATCCTTACGGCCTACGCCGGGAAAATCCGCTTGCCGCTCGGGCTGCCCGGGGGTTTCGTCGCCGTCCTCATCGGGGTCGCACTGGCGTGGGGTTTAAGACTTTTTCATCTGCCCTACTTCCACCCCGAAACCACTCCTTATCAATTCGGCTTGCACCTGCCTTCCCCTCACCCGAAAGACCTCTTCGCCCTTTTCACGACCTCTTGGGGATGGCGCCACATGGCGGTCATCTTCCCCATGGCCTTGTTCAACCTGATCGGATCGCTGCAAAACCTCGAAAGCGCCGAGGCGGCGGGAGACGCTTATCCCACGCGTCCTTCCTTGCTCGCCAACGGGGCTTTAAGCGTGGTGGCGGCGTTTTTGGGCAGCCCCTTTCCCACGACGATCTACATCGGACACCCCGCCTGGAAGGCGATGGGCGCGCGAACCGGTTATTCGGTTTTAAACGGAGTCGTCATCACGGGCTTGTGCCTGTTCGGGGGGGTCACGCTCGTGCTGAAAGTGGTGCCGCTGGAAGCGACCTTGGGAATCTTGTTGTGGATCGGGCTCGTCATGAGCGCACAGGCCTTCCAAGAGGTACCCAAGGAGCACGCCTTGGCGGTAGTGTTGGGGTTCATTCCCTCCCTCGCTTCCTGGGCCTTGCTCCTCATCGAAACCTCGCTTCGCGTGGCGGGTTCTTCCCTCTTCGCATCGGCGCCTCAATTCGGCAACCAGCTCTACATCGGCGGAATCATCTCTCTAAGCCAGGGCTTCATGCTCAGCTCCATGGCCTTGTCCGCCATCTTGGTTTACGTCATCGAGAGACGCTTCTTAAAAGCGGCCGCGTGGGCCTTGGCCGCATCCGCTTTATCGATGACGGGCCTAATTCACGCATACTCGCTCGGAGAATCGGGGGTACAAAACAAGTTCGGATGGAAAGCGGCTCCCGAATTCGCCCTCATGTACGCGGCGAGCGCCCTGCTCTTCTGGCTGCTTCGGAGAAAATCGCTTCCCAAAACGGAAGTTCACGTCGACGCCTAAAAGGCTATTCTCCCATCACTTGCACGGACACTTGCCGTTTGCGGGGCCCGTCGAAGTCGATGAGACATACCCTCTGCCACCGGCCGAATTCGGGCTTCCCCTCGCGCACGATGAGCGTTTGGCTGGGGACCCCGTACATGAAGGCCTTCACGTGGGCGTCGCCGTTGCGGTCGCACTTCTTGTCGTCGCTGCAAAGATTCTTGTAGCGAATGGGACCGTTGTGCAAGTAGGGCGCCTGTTTCGGCACCGAATCCCGCAACTTGTCGTTGATGTCTCCGAGCAGACAGGGTTCGTCCAGCTCGTTGATACTGATGATGCAGGTGGTATGCAGCGCCTGGAGCACGACGAATCCGTTTTTCACGCCGCTCTCGGACACCCACTTCTTGCAGTCTTCCGTCAGGTCGGTGACGTGGAAGAAGTCAAGGTCCTTGACGTGATCGGACAGCCGAGGCTCCAGCTCCAGCAGATTGTTTTGGTCGGTCGCCACTTCGATGGTCTGATAGTACGATTTCATATCCCCACCTCCTCGTAACTTTCAATTCCCCTCGTTGTGTGTCCCCAAATTTCATAAGACAAAAAATATTTTCTCGAAGGGCTCTATCTTATTTCAATGAGTTTTTTTTGACGCTCGCAGCGAAGGATGGGAATTTTTTAGATAAAACCCGAAAAGGGATAGAAACCACTCCCCACCGGATTCATCCCGGGAAAAGGCCGTTCTGAAAAAGTTGAATAGAGTTGGCGGTTCTTGGAAAAATGAGTGGGTCCCCCGTTTAAGGAAAGTGCGTAAAAAAATAACCTGTCTTTTCGGAGCGGCAGGGTGGGTAAAAAGTCACTGACTTTTTACCAAAAAAAATTTTCACGACACGTTTTTTTTTACGTTTTCTTGGTGAAAATAAAATCTTAACGATTGCTTCCGCCCGCCGCATTGAATAAAACTTTCCATCAGACCCGGATGAAAAAATCTGGAGCGTTCGATGCCGTTTTCCTTCAAAAATAAAACCGCCGTCATCACCGGCGCCTCGAGCGGCTTGGGCGCCGAATTCGCGCGCCGGCTGGCCCGCGAAGGGGCGCGTCTCGTCTTGGCGGCGCGCCGCAAAAACAGACTGGAAGCGCTGAAACAAGAACTTAATGGGCTAAGCGACTTCATCCACGTGATCGAAGCGGACCTCTCTCGCGAACAAAGGGTGGAGGAATTCATCGCGGAGCTGGAACGTCTCCCCCATCCCGTCGAAATCTTGATCAACAACGCCGGATTCGGAATGATCGGGGCCTACGACGAAGCCGATTGGAATCGTTTGGACGAGCTTTACCGGCTCGACATGATCACGCTCGCACGATTGAGCCGATGGGCGGGAGAAACCATGCGCAAACGCGGTTCGGGCCGCATTTTAAACGTCGCCTCCACGGCCTCTTTCCAGCCGCTTCCCTACATGGCGGCCTATGG
This sequence comes from bacterium, assembly GCA_046346885.1. Lineage (GTDB taxonomy): Bacteria > UBA10199 > UBA10199 > JADFYH01 > JADFYH01 > JAXMHI01. The sequence goes on from JAXMHI010000010.1 coordinate 53,641, forward strand.
AGCCGCGAAGGCCTTCGTCTCAAGCCTCTCGCTCGCCCTCTACCAAGAGTTGAAACCCAGCGGAGTGATGGTGTCCTGCCTATACCCCGGAAAAACGGAAACGGAGTTTTTCGAAGCCGCCCGGATGAGCGGCGAGAAATTCGCGAATCAGGTATCCTCCATGCCCGCCGATCGCGTAGTCCGCGTTGGACTGGAGGGACTCCGGCGCGGGGATCCTTTGATAATTCCCGGTTTCTTCAACAAGATGGTCTACCACCTCTCGAAGGTTTCCCCCAAAAAAATCACGCTCGCCCTGACGGAGGGTTTATTCAAATGACTTCCACCGCCCCCGCTTTTCCGTTTTTGTTTAAGAGAAAGTTTACCGTCCTCTTCATCGTCTTGCTCATCCCCTACCTGCTTCACCCGCTGATCGCGACCGAGTTCGAGGGAATCGGGCTGCTCGACTTTTCCTTCACGATCATTCTTTTCATGGGGGTTTTCGCGGTGAGCGAACGCAAGCACATCGCCATCGGGGCCATGATCGGCGTGATCATCGTCCAAGCCCTCACCTGGACGACCCACGTGGTTTCCAGCCACGCCCTCATCATCAGCGGCATCATCCTAAACTGTCTCTACCTGGCCTATACCACCTGGGTTCTTTTGCAGCACGTACTGAAGGCAAAGTCCGTCACCGGCGAGACCATCTTCGCCTCTCTTTGCGTCTATGTGCTCATCGCCTACATCTTCGCATTCTTCTATTCATTCCTCGAGGATGTGAATCCCAATTCGTTCCGTATCGATGAAAAGCTCTTCGCCGTCATTCCCCACGGCAAGCACATCTTCTCGAAACTCTACTATTTCATGTATTTCAGCTTCACTTCCCTGACCACCTTAGGCTTCGGCGACATTTTGCCCGCTTCTCCTTGGGCACGGGTCGGATCCTCGATCGAGGCGATCGTCGGCCAACTTTACTTGGTGGTCTTGGTTTCGCGGTTGGTGGGATTGCACATCACGCAGTCCGTGACGCTCAAACCGAAATAGCCTTCCCTCATACTTCTTGGGAGCGGATCCACTTCTTCAAACCCGGCGCCCGATAAGCCCTGAGCTTCTTGAGCAACGCCTGGGGAGTCGCCGCGATCAAAAGAAGTTCCCGATGGGAAGGCTTCATCAGCTCCCGCTTGACGGCTCCGTCCAAGAATTCGAGAAACGGCCCGAAATAGCCGCCCACGTTGAGAATGCCGCAAGGTTTTCGGTGAAGGCCCAATTGGGCCCAGGTGAGAATCTCGCAAAGTTCGTCCAAGGTGCCCAACCCCCCGGGAAGCGCGATGAAACCGTCGGAGAGATCGTACATGAGTTGCTTGCGTTCGTGCATCGTCGAAACTTCGTAGAGACGGGTGAGCTTTTGATGGGGGATTTCCTTTGGGAAAAGGGCCGTGGGAATCACCCCGATCGCCTCCCCTCCCCGGTCGAGCATTCTTTGGGCGAGAAGACCCATGAGCCCCACGCTGGCGCCTCCGTATACGAGGCCCAGTTTCTCGCGGACAAGGAGATCGGCTAAGCCTTTCGCCGCGTTTTGAAAAGCCGCTTCGTTGCTGGGGTTGGATCCGCAAAAGACGCAAATGCGTTTCATGAAGCATTCCCTTTCATCATCACCCTCTCCCTGCCCCTCTCCCTTCCAGAAAGAGGGAAAAAATTACGGGAATGACAACAAAATCACTTCCTCATATTCGCGGGCAAGACGTTCTTCCTCAGCCGGATGCTTTTGGGGGTCACCTCCACCTGTTCGTCGTCTTTGATAAACTCGATGGCCTTCTCCAAGGTCATGGGCACCACGGGCGTCAAAATGACGTTTTCGTCCTTGCCCGCCGCGCGCATGTTGGTGAGCTTCTTTTCCTTGCAGGGGTTCACGTTCAAGTCGTTATCCCGGTTGTGTTCGCCGATGATCATCCCTTCATAAACGGGAATGCCGGGTTCGGTGAAAAGGATACCGCGAGGCTCCAAATGGAAAAGCGCGTAAGGCACCGTATCGCCCATGCGGTCGGAGATGAGGGAGCCGGAAACGCGGCTTTTGATTTCCCCACGCACCGGTTCATAGCCCTGCAAATAAGAATTCATAAGCCCCACCCCCTTGGTATCGGTTAGAAACTCATTGCGGTAACCGATGAGCCCGCGGGAAGGGATGGAAAATTCGAGCCGTACGCGCCCCGTGCCGTGGTTGACCATGTTGATCATCCGGCCTTGGCGCATGGAAAGCTTCTCGGTGACGATTCCCATGAAATCGTCGGGAATGTCGATAAAGAGGTGCTCGATGGGTTCTTGCTGGACACCGTCCTTTTCCTTGAAGATGATTTGCGGACGACTCACCGCCAACTCAAAACCCTCCCGGCGCATGGTTTCGATCAAAATCGCCATCTGAAACTCGCCGCGGCCTTTCACGACGAAACAATCGGCATTGGCGCCCTCTTCCACCTTCAAAGCCACGTTGTGAAGGGTTTCCTTGCGAAGCCGCTCTAAAATTTTACGGGATTGGACGAGTTTGCCCTCACGCCCCGAGAAGGGAGAGGTATTGATCATAAAGTTCATCGATACGGTCGGCTCGTCCACCACCAGGCGCTTCAAGGCTTTGGGCTGGCTGACGGTCGAGATCGTATCGCCGATCTCCACGTCTTCGATTCCAGAAAGAATGACGATGTCGCCGGGCTCCACCGGATCCACTTCCTTAAACTTGAGGCCGTCGTAGACCTGGAGGTTCGAAACTTTTAAGGGTTTCGGGAGGCCATCTTTCCCTAGGCAAACGAGGCTCTCGTTCTTGCGGGCGCTCCCTTGGAAAATTCGCCCGATGGCCAAGCGTCCCAGGTAATCGGAGTATCCCAGATTGGTAACGAGCATCTGAAAAGGCTCGGAAGGATCGTAGCCGGGGGGCGGCACTTCCTTCACGATCGTCTCGAATAAGGGGGCCAAATTCGTCCCCTTCTCGTCTAAAAGATGTTGGGCGATGCCTTCACGGCCGATGGCGTAGAGGACGGGAAACTCGATTTGTTTTTCGTCGGCGTCCAGGTCGATGAAAAGGTCGTAAACTTCGTTAAGCACCTGCTGGGGCCGCGCGTCCTTGCGGTCGATCTTGTTGACAAGGACGATGATCTTAAGGTGAGACTCCAACGCCTTGCGGAGAACGAAACGCGTCTGCGGCAAGGGCCCTTCGGAGGCGTCGACGAGAAGGATCGCCCCATCGACCATCTTGAGGCCCCGCTCCACCTCTCCGCCGAAGTCGGCGTGGCCGGGGGTGTCGATGATGTTGATCTTCACGTCGTTCCAATAGACGGCGCAGTTTTTCGAGGCGATGGTGATGCCCCGCTCCCGCTCCAAGTCCATATTGTCCATCATGCGGTCGGAAGTGGACTGGTTCTCGCGGAAAGTCCCGCTCTGGCGGAGCATGAAATCGACGAGGGTGGTTTTGCCGTGGTCAACGTGGGCGATGATGGCGACGTTGCGGATTTTTTCGTTGCGTGCGGTAATTTTAGTCATAAAAAAAGGCCGGACCTTGCTTCAAAACAGGCCGAATTGCAACCTTAAAGGTAGCATGTTTCTTAAATCTTTTCCTCTTTTCCGCCTTTTTGATCGGTTTTTCGAAGATGAGAAAGACCTTGAAGAATGTGCCGTATCCCCTTCCAAACACAGCTTTTCATCCGATAAGCCATGGTCGGTGAAATTTCCCGCGGAACTTGAGGTAAAGCTCCCACCTCGCTCAAAACGCCGACGAAAACCTCGCCGTCGGTGAAATACCAATCCCCTTCCCCGTTCCGCCCTCCGAAAGTGGTGCCGATACCGGGGGCTCGGGAAAGCTCACCCAAAGCCCCTGCATGAACGAGATCTCCCACCAACTGATCCCTTTCCCCGTCGATATCGGGAGAAATATGGTGGAGGATTTGTCCCGTATACCGGCTGAAGCAATAACTCTCGTCGAAAGTGGCCGCTCCCCACCAAACCTCTCTCCCCTTCTCCTCGCCCTTCCAAAAACGCGCGTGATGGCGCTTGAGCAAAGTGGGGCCGACTTCTTTCTCGAAGGCTAAATCTTGCTTGCGCCCGAACAAATACAAATCGCTCACCGGAGCGGTGGGGTAAGGATGGTGCGCCAGAAGGCTCTCCGTCATCTTCAACAAGCTATGAAGCTTTAAAGGATCCGCGGGAAGCCAACCGGCCCGTTGAAGCCCGGCGACCAGGGCTTCCTCCGTACCGAAGAGGGCAAGATTGACCGGATCACCGGGGATGCCCTGCGCGGTGGAGGTCCGCTTCGGCGTCGAGGAAAGTCCGTGATGGTGCTCATATCTCCGCCACACCCGGGGTAAAAAGAAATAGGAGATCGCCAGATAAAGAATTAAGAAACTTCCCAAAATCCAAAGGACCATTTCATTCCTTTCCGAAGGCGCAGTGTAACGGTTTTTCGCCCCTCCCGCACCCGTTTCTTTCCCTTGCCCTTCTTCCATTCCCTGTGTTGAAAAGAACCTATGGACTTCGACGTGCTCATCTTAGGCGCCGGTGCCGCGGGACTCATGTGCGCCCGGGAAGCGGCAAAACGGGGCAAGACGGTCTGCGTGCTGGAGAAGGCCGAGAGGGCGGGCAAGAAAATCCTCATTTCCGGCGGCGGCCGATGCAACTTCACCAACCTTTACTCGCGACCGGAGAATTTTCTCTCCGAAAACGACCACTTCTGCAAATCGGCGCTGGCCCGCTTTACTCCGGCGGATTTCATCTCCCTCGTGGAGAAGCACGGCATCGCCTACTACGAGAAAAAATTGGGCCAACTTTTCTGCGAAAGCTCCGCGAAGGAAATTACCGGACTTTTGCTGAGGGAATGCGGGGAAGCCGGCGTAAAAATCCGCCTGAAAAGCGAAGTTCTCTCCGTGGAAAAAAACTCGGCGTTCGAAATTCGCCTCCCCGCCGAAACCCTAAAGGCACATTCGCTCGTCGTCGCCACGGGCGGCCTCTCCTTTCCCAAGCTGGGCGGCAGCGACCTCGGTTACCGCTTAGCCCGCCAATTCGGGCTGAAGGTGACTGAATGCGCGCCGGCCTTGGTACCGTTGACCTGGGGAAAGAAAGACAAGGAATTTTTCTCGGAGCTCGCCGGAGTCTCCCTTGAAGCAGCCGTCGCTTGCGGAAAGGTCTCCTTCCGCGAAAATATCCTATTCACCCATAAAGGCTTAAGTGGCCCCGCCGTTTTGCAAATCTCCTCTTATTGGAAGCCGGGAGATCTTTTGACGATCGATCTTTTTCCCGAAAGGGATCTCGCCGAATGGCTTTTGGATAAGAAACTCCGAAAGGAAAGGGGCGAGCTTAAAAACGTTCTCGCGCAAATCCTGCCCAAGCGTTTTTCCGAGCTTTGGTGCGAACGCCATGCCCCCAGCCGCCCCTTGAGCGAATACACGGACGCGGCCTTGAGAAAAATCGCCGAAGAGCTTCACCACTGGCGCATTCTCCCCGAAGGAACCGAGGGATATGAAAAGGCGGAGGTAACCCGCGGAGGCGTCGACACCTCGGAGCTTTCCTCGAAAACGCTCGAAGCTCACCGCGTCCCCGGGCTCTATTTCGTCGGCGAAGTAATGGACGTCACGGGCCACTTGGGGGGACACAATTTCCAATGGGCCTGGGCTTCCGGCTTCGCGGCGGGGCAGGCGGTTTAATCTAAGACTTCTCCGATAAAGTTTCAGTAAGGGCCGCCTGGGCTCGCGAATAGATGCGGAGGAAGGAATTCCAAAACACGACGCCCATTAAACCTAAGAAAATGACGAGACCGGCCACCACTTCCCCCTGCAAGAAAAGCGTCGAGCTTAAGATCAAAATCCACAAGCCCACCGCGACGATTCCCGTCATGAGGAAGGTGTTGGAGATTAGGGCGCGGATGAGTTTCAAGCGTTTGCCCTGAATTTTACCGGAAACGGTGGAAGCATCCGCCAAGTGAGCACCCATGCGGAAGAGCTTTCGGAAACTCGCGAGCAAAAACGGAAAGGAAAGAAGCATCGCGACCGACCAGCAAACCGTATCCAAGCCTCCCCAGCGGATCGGGAAAAAATTCCAGGTACCCCGGTACCATTCACAGATACGATCGGCGACGATGAAAATGCCGCTGACGAAGGCGAGGTTGAGTAGAATCTGTAAAAAGCCGCGCTGCATCCCGCGCCTTAAGTCGGAGGCGCCGCGGTGAGCCAAATTCCTCACCCAAAGGGTATAGAGGTTTAAGCTCGCGACCACCCCTTTTGGCGTAAGCGTCGCAAACCGTTGCAGGAAGCCGTCGGAAGCGCGGATGAGGTAAGGCGTAAGGAGGGTGGTGATGGAGGAAACGGTCACCGCGATGGGATATAAAAATCCGCTCGTCACCTTAAGACTTAACCCCAAACTCGCGATGATGAAGGAAAACTCGCCGATCTGGGCGAGCCCCATGCCTACTTTAAACGAGGTCTTGTAATCGTTGCCCGCCACATAAGTGCCGAAAGAACAGGTGACCACCTTGCCCACGATGACCGCGAGCGTGATCACCGTGATGGGCAGCGCATATTGCACGAGCAACTGCGGCTCGATGAGCAGCCCCACCGAAATGAAGAAGATCGCGCTGAAGAGATCGCGCACTGGCTCGACGATTTGTTCGATTTCGTGAATCTCCTTCGATTCGGCGATGACCGCGCCGATCAAGAAGGCCCCCAAGGCCTCGCTGTAACCGAGCTTAATGGCGAGCCAGGAAACACCGAAACAAAGCCCCAGGCAGGTGACGAGCATCATTTCTTTGCTCTTGAATTTGGCGACGTAATGGAGAAAGCGAGGGACCACCAAAAGCCCCAACACGAGCACGACGGTGAGAAAGATGCCCAAGCGGCCCAGGGTCGCTCCCACTTCCGAGAGCTTCAGCTCTCCGGTCATCGCGATACCGGAGAGCAGTGCGAGCAAGGCGACGGCCAAGATGTCCTCGACGATGAGGATGCCGAAGATGAGCTTGGCGAACTCGGTGTGCGACTTGCCCAAATCTTGAAGGGCCTTCACGATGATCGTGGTGGAGGAAATGGCCAGGATCGCACCTAAGAAAATGCAATCGATCTCGACCCACCCGAAAAAGTTGCCCACCTCGAAACCGATCCAAATCATGAACAGGATCTCAAGCAAGGCGGCGATCACCGCGGTACCTCCCACCTCCCTCACCTTCTTCAAGTTGAAATGGAGGCCCAACGAGAACATGAGCAGGATAATTCCCAAATCGGCCAAAGTCTTGATGTTGTCGAGGTCATGAATAAGGGCGAAAGGCGGCGTGTGGGGGCCGATAATGAGGCCCGCCATCAGGTAACCTAAAACCACCGGTTGATGGAGGCGCCGAAAAAGGATGGAAACGAAGGCCGCCGTCAAGATGGCGATGGTCAAGTCTTGGATGAAGAGGGTCCCGTGCATGCCTTGCCTTGTTTCTACGGACAGATTGATATAAAGGGGAAGACACTATTTTTACCCGAATCGAGAGAGAGTGAAAACCTTTTTTAAACGGAGGATTTCAGATGCCTTCTCCTCTTCTTTTTATCAAAAAAGAGGTTCGACTTTCCTATTCCGAGTCCACCCCGACCGCGGGCTGGGTGGAGATCCAGCAATGGACGGACCGCCAGCGCTTTATGAACTGCGCCAAGTTGTGGGGGATCTTTTGGTTGGGGGCCGTGGTGGCCGTTTTCCTACCCGTCCTTCATTTTTTTTTGGTACCGCTCCTCTTCGTGATCGGCCCCATCGCGGGAATCGTCAAGCTCCAACAGAAGGAAAGGATTTTTAAGGGAGAAGGCATCTGCCCCGCCTGCCAAGCGCCGCTGAAGATCGAACCGGGCTCCGCCCGCTTCCCCTTAGAAGAGCTTTGCGGCGCCTGCCGCAGAAACATCGCGATTGAATTCGCATAACCGCCGTTCCCTATTTGGAAAGAAGCGCCTCTTTTTCCCTTCGGCTTAAGGCTTTCACTTCCCTCTCCCGCTTCAAGGCGCGGGAGTAGTCGAACCCCGACTCTTGATAGATCAACTTCACCGGCAAGCGCACGCGCGTGTACTTAGAGGCAACCCCTTCGTTATGCTTTTGAAGGCGCTGCTCCAAATCTTTGGTGATGCCGGTGTAAAAGGTGCCGTCGCGGCATTCGAGGATGTAGAGAAACCAATCGGAAACGGTGGAATCCATATTCTTTGTCATCCCCGCGAAAGCGGGGATCCATCTTGCGGCAGGGGGATCCCCGCTTTCGCGGGGATGACGCAAAGAATTCTAATGCCCGTGATGCCCGTCCGGGCCATGGGCATGGCCATGGGCCACTTCCTCGGCGCTGGCTTCGCGAACGTCCACGAGCTCCACGTCGAAGGTGAGATCGACGCCGGCCAGGGGATGATTCGCGTCCAGAGTGGCATGGGTGCTGTTCACTTCGATGACGGTGAAAGGATGAGATTCGGGATCGCCCCCGGCCATGAATTGATCCCCTACTTTCACGTTTCGGTCGGGCAGTTTTTCAAGGGGTACCGCCACGATGTATTTTTGCTCCCGCTCTCCGTAGGCGTCTTTCGCGGCCACTTGAATTTTTTTCTTATCGCCCTTCTTCAAGGTCTTCATTTGGCCTTCCAAACCGGGAATGATCTGCCCCGCCCCTTCCATATAAGTTAAGGGGCCGTGGTCGGCCGAAGCATCGAGGGTTTTACCTTGCGGGTCGGTGAGGGTGTAGTGGAATGAAATAACTCGTGGATTCATGAATGATTCTCCTAAATTAATTACAGGGTGATGGTTCGACAAGCTCACCATGTCCGATTTTAAAAAACAACCGGAACATCCTCAGCTTGTCGATAAGCTTATCATGCCTGATTGTAAAACAACCGGGACATCCTGAGCTTGTCGAAGGATGAATTGCTTTTTACTGCCTCTTAAACTTCTTATACTTAATTCGATGCACTTGCTCCGCCTCGGCGCCCAAGCGCTTCTTCCGGTCTTCTTCGTACTCGGAGAAGTTGCCGTCGAACCAGGTCACTTGGCTATCCCCTTCGAAGGCCAAGATATGGGTGGCGACGCGGTCTAAAAACCAGCGATCGTGGCTGATGATGACGGCGCAGCCGACGAAATTCTCAAGGGCGACTTCCAGGGAACGCAGCGTATTGACGTCCAAATCATTGGTCGGTTCGTCCAAGAGCAAAACGTTTCCGGGATCCCGCAAGGCCATGGCCAGGTGCACACGGTTTCTTTCTCCACCGGAGAGCACGGCGATCTGCTTTTGTTGGTCATTGCCCGAGAAGTTAAAACGGGCGCAGTAGGCCCTTGCATTCACTTCTCGGCTGCCGAGCTTGATCAGGTCATTGCCGCCGGAGATGCATTCGAAGACGGTACGCTTGTCGTCCGGAGCGAAACGGTTTTGGTCCACGTAACCTAATTTTACCGTATCGCCCACCTTGAAGGTCCCCGCATCCGGTTTCTCCTGCCCCATGATCATCTTGAACAAGGTCGTCTTCCCCGCCCCGTTGGGCCCGATGATGCCGACGATGCCCCCTTGGGGTAATTTAAAATTCAAATTTTCATAAAGGAGATTTTCTCCGAAGGCCTTCGCCACCCCTTGCGCCTCGATGACCACCTCGCCCAAGCGGGGACCGGGCGGAATGTAAATTTCGATGTCTTCGGCCACCTTCTCGTTCGATTGGGTGAGCATGGTCTCGTAATTGGAGATACGGGCCTTCGATTTCGCCCGGCGGGCCGAGGGAGACTGACGGATCCATTCCAATTCGCGTTCCAACGTTTTCACGCGCTTCGCTTCCGCTTTTTCCTCGTTCTTGAGCCGCTCCTCTTTCTGTTGAAGCCAAGACGAGTAATTGCCCTTCCAAGGGATACCGTGCCCTCGATCGAGTTCCAAAATCCAGCCGGCCACGTTATCGAGAAAATAGCGATCGTGGGTCACGGCGATAACGGTGCCCTTATATTGTTGCAAGTGCCGCTCCAACCAAAAAACCGATTCGGCATCCAAATGGTTGGTTGGTTCGTCTAAAAGGAGGATATCCGGCTCCTTCAACAGCAATCGGCAAAGGGCCACGCGTCTTTTTTCACCGCCGGAAAGGGTCGACACCTTGGCGTCGTCGGGCGGGCAGCGCAGGGCATCCATCGCCAGCGAAAGTCGGCTGTCAAGCTCCCAAGCCTGGGCATGATCCAACTTCTCCTGCACCACCGCCTGGCGCTCGAGGAGCTTGTTCATCTCGTCATCGCTCATGGGGTTGGCAAAGCTGTTGTTGATGGTTTCAAATTCTTTGAGAAGATCGACGATCTCTTGCACGCCCTCTTCCACTACCTGCCGAACGGTCTTTTCGGGGTCTAAAGAGGGTTCTTGCTCCAAATATCCCACGCTGTAGCCCTTGGCGAAGCTCACCTCGCCCGTATAGCCCTTGTCCACGCCGGCGATGATCCGAAGGAGACTGCTCTTCCCGGCGCCGTTCAAACCCAACACGCCGATCTTGGCGCCGTAGTAAAAACCCAAATAAATGTCTTTCAATACTTCTTTCTTGGGGGGATGGACGCGCCCCACCTTGTTCATGGAGAAAATAACTTTTTCCGGCTCGGTCGCTGCCATAGGTCGATTCCTTTGAAATGATGTGAAATGCGATGAATGAGCCCATAGCTCTAGCCTAGAGAGCGGGGAAAGATCAATGGGAATGAAATTTATTCAAAAAGGGAATTTCGTTCAGGGCTGAATCTCGATTTCCGTCCCATCCTCCACAAGCCCCCAAATTTCATCCATCTCCTCGTCCGTCACGGCGATGCAGCCGTCGGTCCAATCTACCAGGAGTTGGGTTTTTCCCAAAACACCGAGTCCGTTGGGAAGGCCGTGGATCATGATCATGCCGCCGGGAGAAACGCCGTCCTTCTTCGCCCGGGCGATTTCACGCAGGTTAGGGTAAGAGATATGGAGGGATTTATAGAATTTACTGTCGGGGTTCCGCCAGTCGATCACGTAAGTGCCTTCGGGCGTCTTACCATCGCCCTCTTCGCTCTTGGCGCCGACGGGTTGACGGCCCAAGGAGACGGAATATTTTTTGACGACTTTCTTGCCGTCCATCAGCGAAAGGGTTCGTTTCGACTTCTCCACTAAAATTTTGCGAACCTTCACCTCTTTCGCTTCCGCCTTCAAAAAAGGGCATATCACGAAGCTTAAAAGCACGAAGAGACTGAGGAGGATTTTGTTAGCGTTTATTTTCATTCCGTTTTTTGAGGCGGAGAGCGGTAATACTCCACCAACCCTTCCGCCACGGAGGCGGCGTATTCTTCGTAAAGGCTCGTCACCCAACGGTCGCCGACGCGTCGAACGCCTTCGTAATCCCCCTCTTGAATGCGGGCCATCACTTCCGGATGATTCATCACGTAAGGCTCCAGATAGATCACCGGCCCCTCATAAATACGGTTCGCCAAGAGATTGCGCGCCCAAACATAAGGGTTGGTTCCCACTTTTTTTACCGAGCCGGCGGGAAAAAAGGCCGGCGGTAAACCCGTATTGCGCAAGAAGGCCTCCGCCACTTTTTCGGCGACGCCCTCCTCCACCTCCCCCACCCCGCTTAAAAGCTTCAGGAGCATTTCGCGGCGGATGTCGTCGAACGAAAGTTCTTCCCCGGTGTAGGCCCCGTTCATCAACACGTGAAAATGATTTCGGACGGCGCTTTGCGGATTTTTCGGATCCCCCCAATTTTCGGCGTCGAAATGCAGGCAAAGAGTCAAGTCGGGCTTGAAACTTTGGTTGATCTTTTGGGCCCTCGCACGAATCTCCGCCGTCCGATAAAAAAGAAGTTCGCTCAGGCGCTTCGCTTTCTCCGAAGCCGTCTCCCCGTCGCGACCGGAAAACTCCTCGCGTACTAAGGAAGAATCTTTTTGAAGATATTCATCCGCGAGCGGCATCAAAGACTCGGGACGCCAAGGGGTGAGAGGATCGGAGTTTTGTCGCACCAAATACACCTCGGCGCCCAACTCTTGCAATCGACGCTCCAACCGCTTCGCGACTTGAAGGGTCAGATCCCCTTCCAAGATGGGCGGTTGAAACTCCATTTGAAACCAACGGCCTTCCATGCGCGCCCACTCGCCTCCCAAGTGGCCCGGGTCGAGGGCGATTTTGAGACCCGCCAAGGGAAGTCCCCCCGACACTTTTCGGGTAGCGCTCTCCGTATGGGAAACGGATTTGACGCCGCTGCGGTCCGCCGCAAATCGAAGTTTGAAAAAATCCTTCGGATCGGAATCGTTTTTACGGATGAGCGCCCATCGGGGAAAAACCGTGATGTATTTTTGGTAGTCTTGGTCTTGGGCGTAGACGGTCTGTAAAAGCTTAAGAAAATCCTCGCGAGTGATGGTTTCTTGATAAACCTCGAGCGCCGACCAATGGGGAGCCGCCGCCAAGGCGCTGAGCTTCGGCTGGGGGTGGTGGCACCCCAGAAGGGAGATAAGCAACAAGAAGGAAATAAAAAACCTAATCACTGAAGCATGTTCCTTTGCTCGCGAAGGGAGACTTTCAAGGGCGAGACGCGATTTAATCGTTCTATACTGCGGGAAATCAAGCCCGAATCCATCTTACCCTTCCCTTCCGCCCGAAGAAGGGCCTCCATCACCTCATAATACTGCTCGCCGTCATAGGCCACTAAAAGCAGGTCCACCCCCGCGTTAAGCGCCGTCACCGCCGAAGCGCCGATGCCTCCCGGCCACGAAAAGGTGGGCCCCATGCATAAATCGTCGGTGATCAGAATGCCGTCGTGATGCCACTCGCCACGGACGATTTCTTGAATGGTTTTCTTAGAAAGGGAAGCGGGATAATCGCGATCCACCGAGGGGACCCTCACGTGGCCCAACATGAGGAAGGCCGAGCTCTCTTCGAGGGTTTTCCGGAAAGGGAGCCAATCTTTGCTTTCCAATTCTTCCCGGCTTTGCGACAGGCTCCCTTCGTATAAATGGGTATCCGTCGTGACGCCCGCCATGCCGGGAAAATGCTTCAAGGTGGGGATGACGCCGTGCTTCTCGAAAGTTTCGCAATAAAGGGCGGCCACCTCCTCCACCACGCGCGGGTCTTCCGAGATGGCCCGCTCGCGGATCAGGCTGTGGGCGTCGGGAAAAGACACGGGCGCCGGGTTCTTCAAGTCGACCACCGGGCTAAAGTTGACGTTGACGCCCAGACGGGCAAGCTCTTCCGCCTGCAGGGATGCGTAACGCGTCACAGCCCGTTTTAAAGATTCCTCCTCCGGGTTTTCCCGCACCACCTTCGCAAGCGGCGGCAAGGGTGTGAGCAAGGGCGACAATTTCGAGATGAGCCCGCCCTCTTGGTCGGTGGCGATCCATAAGGGCGGCAGGCCCTGGGCCTCTTGTAAGGTTTGGAGATGGGCGATTTTTCCTTTTACTTCCTCGAAACTGAATCCCGCCACGTTTCGCCGGGTGATGAAAAGCCCGCCCAAGGCGCCCCGGGCGACCAGAGGTTCCACATCTTCCCAATTCTCGAACCCGATCATCAGGTGCCGCCCCCACTTTTGAAGTTGAAGCGGATCCGCATGGAGAACCGATTGCTTCTTCGAGGAGAAAAGCATCTCTCTCGCCACCGGCACCCCCGAAGCCATGACGAACAAGAAGCTGAGAGCGGTGACCCTTCTCTTGGCCTTCCCCGAGTAGAGGGTTCTCTTGAAAAACCACAGCACGGCGAAAAAGAAACAAAGAAGGCTTAAGAAGGCCGAAAGATAGGGCCTTCCCCAATAAAACAAGGGGCTACGGGATTGCCAACCTACGATGACGGCGAAAAGAAGCGTGAGGGTTGAAAGAAGGATGAGTGTTTTTTTGAAGCGCATATTTTTCCTATTCATCCCCCCGCCCTCGACGGGCGGGGGTTAGGGGGCGGGTGATACAATAATAGGTACCTTGTTAGACTACCCTCTCCCCGGCCCTCTCCCGTCCAGGGAGAGGGAGAAATTTTGGAAAGAACTTCCTCGACTTCGCTTAAGGACGGACGGCTTTCCAAACCATCCGCCTTAAGCTCCATCGAGGTGCCATGACGGGTTAAAGAGTTTGCGTCGCTTCCAGATTTATCGTTTTTGAGGCGGCCGGCACCGCTCTCCCCACCGAATACCAATCCACCTTGCGGGTGATGAACATGATCGCCGCCAGAATGATGAAGAGACCGACCGATCCCATGAGAAGCGAGAAGTCTTGCAACTGCACCAAGGTATAAAGGTAGGCGTAGAGCCCGCCCAAAACGAAGCCCATGACGAGCGCGCGCTTGCCGTTATGCAGCACCTTGCTGCTGTAGCCCGTGATGATCGAAATCGTCGCGAGGCTGGCGACCAAATACGAGCGCCCGAACTCGAGATATTCGGAAAGCGAGAGCAGAAGCAGATAGAAGAGGCAAAGCGCGAAACCCACAAGCAGGTATTGAACGGGATGAATGCGCAGCTTGCTGAAAATCTCGAAGAAGAAAAAGGTGACGAAGGTAAGAAGAATGAAAAGGATGCCGTACTTCGCCGAACGCGTGTTCATTTGGTAGCTCTCCACGGGAAAGAGCAAATCCACCCCGAAAGCGGAGGGGTTGTAATTTTCCGCCTTCACCACGCCGTCCAACCACTGTTGAGGATAGTTGCGGCCGAGCTGCAGCACTTTCCAGGTGGCGCTGAACCCCTTTTCGCTGATGTCGCGGGTCGTCGGCAGATAGGCGCCGCCGAAGCTGGGATTGTTCCAAGTCGAATGCAGGGTCACCTGGGTCTGTTTGCCGAAGGGGAGAAAATCGAGGGATTTGCTTCCCGCCAGTTTCAAGTCGAAGGCGTAGGGATAAGTGTCGCCCGTCTTTCCTTGCTTCAAGCCGCGAATCGGCACTTGAATGCCCGAAGTAAAAATTCCGCGACCCGCTTCTCCGGGGCCGAATTCGGAAGAGCTGTCCCCCCAGCTCACCTTCACCGACTCTTGAATGGCGCGCATGTCGGGAATGCCCACGGAGAGGAAGGCATCGTCCCAAAGCACGTCTTTCTCGGGGATATGCCAGGCGGAAAAATCCGGGCGCGGGAAGCTTCCCTGGAAATTGAGGTCGACCCGATAGAGGAGAATTTTATAGATGCCGCGGTAACGGATTTCCGGATCGACCTTGCCGACCACGTTTAAGGTCTCGGGCAAGAAATGGGCGTATTCGGTGCTCGTGTGGACGACGTTCTTCGAATCTTTCGTATAAACGAGATAGGGCACCGTGAGAACGGGGCCTCCGAGGGTCTGTTCCTTTCCCCAGGTGCTCGAAACTTCTTGATTGGCGGATTCGAGCCGCTGGTTGCGCTCGTAGATGAGGGATTCGATCATGCCCATGGGCAGGTTCATGACGAGAATTAAAAATCCCATGAAGAAAATTTTCCCGATGAACAAAAGCTTGTCCAGCGGGTTCTTTTTATTTTCCGGGGGTGTTTCGGGATTCGGGGGATTCATGGCGTTTGCCTCCTTTTAAAAAAGTGAATGATGATGCCACTTCACCGGAGGGCCATGAAAAGAAGATGAAAGAAGTATGAATTGTTGATGAAAAGAGCTTTAAAACCGCCTACCCATTCCCAAAACGTATTCAAACAATCAAGAGTCTATAATAATATTTAATTAACTATATGTTTTTATTTTAAAAATAGAAACAATCGTGTACCATTTAATAGATAAATTTATTTTTCAACATCTTTCCGAGCTGCCTTTTACCGATCGAAATGGACGAAGAAAAAATGAAAGACGCCTTTCGAAAACCGAATCTTTTCGATTTCATGGATTACCGGGCTTATCTCAAAAGCTGGTTCGAATCAGCCAAGAAAACGAGTTCGTCCATTTCTTTCCGAAAATTTTCCGAAATGGCCGGATTCAAATCGACCAACTTCATCATGCTCGTGCTCCAGGGAAAAAGGAATTTAAGCGAGGAAGCCGTCCTCAAAACGGCGCGCGCGCTGAAGCTCAACAAACAAGAGACGGAATTTTTCAAAAACTTAGTCCTCTACAACCAAGCCGACTCCCATGAAAAGAAAGACCACTTCTACCGGCAACTCTTGCGTTCAAAAAAATATCAGTCGCTTCAACCCATCCTCCCCCACCAATACGAGTACTGTTCCCGTTGGTACCACTCGGCGATCCGCGAATTGGCGGCCTCCCGCGAGTTCGACGGTACGCCCCGCTGGATCGCGGACCGACTCTTCCCCCCGGTTTCGCCCAGCGAGATCGAGCACTCCTTGTCCCTCCTCCTGAAATTGGGCTTCCTGACGAAGGACGAAGAAGGACGCTACCAACAATGCCACACCCGGGTTTCCACGGGCGCGGAGACGGCCTCGGTGGCGGTGTTCAATTACCACTTCAACCTGCTCGACTTGGCGAAAGTGATTTTAGAACGGCTCCCGGCCGAACGCCGCGACATCAGCGCACTCACTTTGGGCGTCTTGAAATCGAGGGTTCCACAACTGAAGCAAATGATACAGAATTTCAGGCAAGAGGTGTTGAAGCTCGTCGCGGAAGACGACAACCCCGAAGAAGTGGTGCAGATCAACATACAAATGTTCCCTTTAACGCGCGAAGAAGGGATCCTCACGAAGGAGGAAAAATGAAATCCAACCGTCTTTTCCTTTGGACCTTACTCTTTCTCCTCTTTTTAGGGACCGTCTCCTGCAGCGGCACCACTTCCTCCCCTCTTCCCGGTTCAGGCCCCGGCACCAATCCCGCTCAAGGAGGTACCGAATTCGGAAACCCGACGACGGTCTCCGGAACCGTCCAACCTCCCCAAACACCGACCGGCACGACCCCCGTCTTAATCGCTCCTTGCGGGGCGGATACGGCCGTCGCCGAAAACGCGGAAGGTCAAACGCATCAAGCGGCCATCGCGAAGGACTGCCACTTCTTCCTTTCGCTGCCTCCCCAAGAAGGGTATTCGATCCATTTCGAGGCAAAAGGGAAGTTCATCGCCAAGCTTTTGGTAAATCCGGCAGATCCCTTCCCGCTTTACAACTTTTTCCTAAGCGCCTCCGGCACCTCGATCGACATGGGAAAAGTTCAGCTCACGGGAAATTTGGCCGTTCCCAGCCAATCTCCCTTAAGCCAGCTGGACCGCGACCAAGACGGCCTGACGGACGCGAACGACCCCGACGACGACAACGACGGCATCGCGGACGCGGACGAGCGCGACTGCGACTTCGACGGATTCATCGACGATGACGACCCCAACTCCTCCTGTTCTCCTCCCGGCTCAAATCCCTCAGTCTTGTCGGTTTCCCCCTTCAACGGGGAAACGGCGGTGCCGTCTAACGAAAAAGTGCAAGCCCGCTTCAGTTGTCCGATGAATCAGGCGCTTTTCAACGGAGCCTCTTTCATCGTGAAACCCACGGCCGGCAGCGTTTTCATCCCTTGCGTTTTCTCCTTCTCGTCGGATTCCAGGACCATCACGTGCGATCATTCCGCCTCGCCCTTCGCGCCCAATACGCCCTACCTCGCGATTCTGGCGCCGCTGGATTGCCAAGACGGGAGCAAAACGCCTAGCCTGACATGGTCATGGACGACTTCCCCTTGAGAATTTTTTTTGTCATCCTCGCCCGGAGTGTTCAGTGAGAAGGAGGATCCGGAGTGCAGGCCCCGCTTCACGGGATCCGCAGGAAAGCGGATGACGAGGCGGGGGCGGCAAAAGAAAATTTTAGATCTTTTCACTAGGGCAAAACAATCTTCGCCAAGACTCCTCCAGAAGGCCGATTATCCACGCTTACTTCACCGCCATGCAGGGTGGCGACTTCCTTCACGAAGCTTAAACCCAATCCGCTACTCTTTCGTCCCGTATCGGGACGTTTCAACGAATAGAACTTCTCGAAAACCCGCGAAAGCGCGTAATCGGGGATTCCCGAGCCTTCGTCTTCGACGGCGATAAAAACTTTGTCCCCTTCCCGACGGGCGCTCAGTTCGATCTTGCCCTTCTCGGGGCTGAAATCGACGGCGTTGAGAAGAAGGTTCAAGACCGCCTCTTCCAACAAAAACCGTTCTCCCTGGACGGACAGGCCCTCCGGCGCCCGAAGCACCAAGGAGAGTTTCTTTTTATCCAAGAAATGACGGAGACGTCCTTCCAGTTCCTCAAATAGACCCTTCAGCGGAATTTCTTCGATCGGCCCCAACTCCTTGCGCGCCTCGAGCGAAGCGAGGGTGAGCATCCGATCGACGACCTGCTGCATGCGGCCCGCTTCGGTGCGGATGTTGGAAAGAAAACGCGCCCTCTCGGCGGCGGGCATTTCCTCCTCCAAAAGCTCCGCAGCCCCTTGAATGGCGGAGAGCGGGCTCTTCAGCTCGTGGGTTAAGCTTTGCACGTAATGTTCCACGTATTTCTTTCCTTCGAGCGCCTCCCGCATCTCTTCGAACGCTTCTCCCATCTCCCCCATTTCGCTGCGCCCCAAGGAAGGCAAGCGCGGCGTTCGGCCGTCCCGCACCGCTCTCGCGTAGCGGGTGAGGCGCTGAATGGGGCGCGTCACCCAAAGGGAGAAGGCCGTGCCGAGCAAAATGGCGGAAAGCGCCGCGATGAGGCCGGCGATGATGATCTGGGGACGCGCGGTCTGGATGAAGAAATTGATGCTCGCCGTGGGCTTGCTGACCACCAAAACGCCGACGATTCTTTTTTCCCAACGGATGGGGGCCGAGACATAGAGGATGGAGCTGGCGGGGTTGCTCGCCTCGTCTCGGCTCGTCCGCGCTCCGTAGGCCCCCCGCAGCGAGAGGAACACGTCGCGCCATTCGGAGAAGTCTTTGCCCTCTTCCTTTCCTCCGTCCGAATCGAAGAGAACGATCCCCCGCTCGTCCGTCACGTAGACCCTTTCGTCCACGCCGGTCTTCAAAAGCTTGTAGATCTGGGCGGAAAAGGAACGGCTTTTAAGGTTTTGAAAAGCGACCTTGAGCGCATCGGTGCGGATCTTTCCCTCCACGAGCGAGGCCTCGACCAAGGCGGCGAGCACGTTGGCCTCGTCCACCATGACCTCCTCGACCGATTCCAAATAACGGGGGCGCAGGTCGTCGATGATGTAGTCGACGAGGAAATAAAAACCCACGCCGACGAGCAGGGTGAAACTCAAAATAATGCGGGTTCGGATCTTCACTTCCAACCTTTAAGGGAATAGCCCAAGCCCCTGTGCGTTTGGATGGGGTCTTCCTCGGGTTTCACTTTCTTCAGTTTCGCCCGAAGGCTTTTGATGTGGGCGTCCACCGTGCGGTCCATGCTGGCCTCCGGTTCTTCCCAGGCGAGTTCCATCAGCTGCTCGCGGGAAAGAACGCGCTCGGGCCTTTCTAAAAACACCTTCAATAAGCGGTATTCGTATCGGGACAAGGCAAGGGCCTCTCCCGCGTAGGAAATAACGAATCGATCTTCGTCCACCTGAAAGGGGCCGTAAGTTCGGGTGGAGGACGGCTCCGAGACGGAAGGCTTCAGGCGGCGGAGGATCGCCTTCACCCGCGCCGTGAGCTCACGGGGACTGAAGGGCTTCACGAGATAATCGTCAGCGCCGATCTCGAGCCCCACGACCCGGTCGATCTCGTCGGAACGGGCGGTGAGAAAAAGGATGGGCACGGAGTTCGTCTTGCGGATGCGCCGACAAAGCTCGAAACCGCTCACGTCGGGCAACCCCACGTCTAAAATGATGAGGGAAACGTCCCCTCCCTGCAGATGTTGGTAGCCTTTCTCGCCGGTGGAACTCCACACCGCCTCGAACCCCTCCGTCTTAAGGGCATAGGTGAGGTTGTCGGCGATGGAAGGCTCGTCTTCGATGATGAGGATTTTCGGCTTCATTCGAGTCCTTTGTTTTATCAGTAGGGAGGAAGGCGGGTAAAGCTTCAAATGTGGGAGCGGGAAAAGGATAAAATATTTCGTTTTGATTTTTAAAGACACTCAAAGTAGTATTTTCACATGACCACGACCCTGCAACAGGCCCTGCTGAAGGCGGGCCTCGTCAAAAACAAGGAACTTCCCGAGAAGAAACCCGAGAAAAAAGGGATGCTCAAGAAAGGCCCCTCCCCCAAGGCATCTTTCAGCGAGGTGCAAAACCCCGTCGGCTTTGTCGAGCGAAAGCATAAACATCATCTGCGCACCGAATGCGACGCCTGCCATAAAAGCGGGCCCGACGTGGAATATTACGAGCACAAAAACCGCATCCTCGATGCCAAATGGCTTTGCATCAAATGCGCCGACACTTACAACGTTCACGACAATTTCCGCGAAACCATGCAAAGCCAATTCGCCATGACCGGCCGCTTCATCCGCGGTTGGGGTCCCACCAAGGTTTTTAAGTAAAAGAACCCGGCCCTTTCAGGCCGGGTTCTTTCACGCTTTTTTATCGGTTTTCTTACCTTATAAACCCAATCTTGCGGTGCTGTTTTCCTTCTCCTTCTTTTTCTCACCGCCCCAACGCCCGTGAATGCCGAAAGCCATGACGTTGGCCGATGCGCCCACGAAAGAGCCTTTGCCGACAGGGTTTGAACTGCCGTCGTCGGTCACCGTATGCTCGAACTCGTGGATGTAAGCGGCGTCGAAACCGATGTGCTTGTTGATCTCATAGCTCACGCCTGTGGTCAGGTGGTGCTCGATGACCGTGGGGATCAGGGCGTTTTGAAAAACGGCCCCGGAGGGAATCGGAGAGCGCCCGTAGTTGTATCCGATGCGGATGGCCGCGGGAAAATCGAAACGGGGATCGAAATTATACTCGAATCCCGTCGCCAGTACGTATTGGTCGCGCCAGCCCAAGCCTCCCTGGGCGAGCGGCGCTCCGGTGAAGCCGGACCCCCAATTGATCCAGCGAAAATCGGCCAAGAAGGTCGCCCCTTTGAAAGGCTCCACCGCAAGGCCGACGGCCACTTCTTGGGGAAGATCCAAGCCGGTGAAGAGCAGGTCTTTATACCGATCGAACCTCTGAAAATGCTGCCGCGTCACATACATGGCGCCGATCTGCAACCGCTTGATGGGCTTGTAGAGGATGCCGATCCTGCCGCCGATGCCCAGCGCCGAATCGAATCGGGAGCGTCCGGTGGTTTCGGGAAATCCGAGGTTGAGCGTGGCGCTGTCCGTTTGAAAGAACGCGTAGTTGATGTCGAGCCCCACCCCGATGGAAAGATTGTCGCGAATGCGGAAGGACGCGGCGGGCTCGATCTTCAAATTGGCGTACTTGCCGGAGGTGTCATACTGGTTTTTGGTGAGCGCGCTGGGGAAGCGGGAGACGGGGAATTCCGCCTGAAACCCGGCGGAAAGCGCGGTGCCGATGCCTAAGGAAAGGCGGTTGTTCTCCAGAAAACTCATCACGAGGGCGCCGCTGGGCAATAAAACGGGATCTTCCGTCCCCCCCACGCTCACCGCGCTGGGATTGCCCGCCAGAGCGGCGGAGGTCCCCATTCGGGTGCTCGTGAAGGCGGTGACGATATCGAGGCTTGCTTCGTTGCCAACGTCGTTCATGCCGGCGGGATTGATGTAGATGGAGTTGGCGCCTTGAGGCTGGGCAACCCCCGCGCCCCCGAGGCCTAAATTTCTGGCGCCGAAACCAATCACGCGCAAGCCATTGCTGGCATTGGCCGACGGGACCGCACCAAACAGGATGAACCCCAGAGCCACCAAAAGCTTAGACTTTAAGTTTCTCATTTTCATCATAAGATTCCTCCCTTCATACGCTTTCGTTTATACATCAAAAAGAGGCGTAAAGCCAGGCAAAGCCTGATCTTTTCAACTCTTTACAACTTTATTCACCTTGCTTTTACGGATCAATTTCCGGGCGACGGCATCTTCCGTCAATCCCTTCCACTGGCCAAATCGATATCCCGGAATCCGGCACACCGCCTTCCGACAGGCCTTGAGCGTTTGTGCGTCGATCAAATCGCCGTCGAACAGGGCAAGCGCCAATTGGTACGCCCCTTTCACGGGCACCAGAATCTTGCCATATTTCCCAAAGTCCCTGGGCGGCGTCTTCTTCTCCAGGTGAATGTATATTTTTTTCACCCGGCCCCGTTTTCGGGGCAAAGCCTCCGCTTCGTGGAGGAGATTTTCCCTGTCTTCCTGCGAAACACCCCCTCTCTTGAGAGCTTCTCCCAAGGAAGAAAGGCTTAAATCCCCGTTCACCCAATGGGCATAGAGGGAATAGGCTTCCGCATCCCGCTCATAGTCGTCGCCGAAGAGATATTCCTGAGAAAAAATCCGGCGGATGCGCCCGCAAAGGAGCGCGGCTATTTTAAAACCCAGTTGATCGAAGAAGCGGGAAGGCGAAAACGGCCAAAGAAGGCGGAACCAATCCTTCAGGATAATTCCGTCTTGCTCCACCCCGTCGAGCAGCATCTTTCGTTCTAGGACGGACCGCAAAAAGGCGGGCTCGCCGAAATGAAGTAAGGGAATGCAACCGCCGTCTTCCTTTCCGCGGCCTGCGGCGAAGCCCCTGCAACACCTCCGGCATGCCGGAATCGCCTGTTTGTCGACGGCGAACTGACGGGAATCCCTGGCAGCCCCTGCAGGGAAGAGAAACGGGTCGAAAGATCGTCTTGTCGATGTCCCACACGTATACCCTCCCCGAATAATCGGCGGGCAATTCCCGGTCGTCGCGCTGACTTAAGGGATAAAACGATTTCATTCATCCTCACGAAGCACGCAAACGCACGCGCTCAAAACCTGTGGGTCTCGACATGAGTCGCAACAATTGGGCACGGGGATCGGCCCCTTCGTAGAGAACCGCGTATACGGCCTCCACGAGGGGCAAATCCAAGTTCAAATCCCGCGCTTGCCGGTGCACGGCGCGCGTCGTCGACACGCCTTCGGCCACTTGGGTGCTCGACTCGATGATTTTCTTAAGCTTCTCCCCCTGGGACAGGCGACGCCCCACCTGGAAGTTGCGGCTCAAGGACGAATTGCAGGTGGCCATCAGATCGCCGATGCCGGCCAATCCCCCGAAGGTGAGCATGTCCGCTCCCAGTGCCACTCCGTACTGGGTCATTTCGGAAAGCCCCCGCGTGATGATGAGGGCCTTCGTGTTGTCGCCGAACCCCATCCCGCTGGCCGCCCCCGAAACGAGGGCCACGATGTTCTTGAAGGCGCCCCCGATCTCGGTGCCGATCACGTCCATGCCCCCGTACAAACGGAGGCTGCCTCCGGCGAACAGCTCCTGCGCCTTTCTCACCACTTCGTCGAAGTGGGAAGCGATGAGCGCTCCGGAGGGATCTCCGCGCATCATCTCCCCCGCCAAGTTGGGGCCCGAAAGAACGCCGATCTTCAGCGCGCAGGTTTCCTCACGCAAGATTTCCGACATACGCTTGAAGCTGTCCGGTTCGATCCCCTTGGTCACGTGCAGCACCACTTGTTCGCCTGTGAGATGATCCCCGACCCGGCGGGCGATCTCGCGAAAACTCTTGGAGGGAACGGCCAAGATCACGACGGGAGTCCCCGAAACGGCCGACTTCAAATCGGCGGTGGCCCTTAAAGCCTCTGGCAGCGACTGGTCAGGAAAGTACAGATGGTTCGTGTGACGCCGGTTGATCTCGTTCGCCTGCTCCGTCCGACGCACCCACAATAGGACCCTGCGCCCGTTCCTCGCGAGCAGGGAGGCCAAGGCCGTGCCGAAACTGCCCCCTCCGATGACGGCCGCCTCCAAAGCTTGCGAGCGCGGCACTTTTTTCGCCTGGGAATGCCTCATGCTTCCCTCTCCAAAACCGGCAGGCGGTTTTGATAATAGAAAATCAAGTTCCGGTCCTCGTGGAAGAGCCGGTCCCCTTTCCTCTCCAAGACGGAATGCAGGTGGTAATTTTGCAAATGGGCGAGCGCTTCGGAAAGAAGACCCACCGTATCCAGCTCGTGCAAAGACTCATCGAGCCGAATTCGCCCCGCTTTCTCGATCCCGCGCAAGGTTTCCAACGTGCGGTCGACGGCTTCGTACACCTCCACGAGACGCATGCTGGGCACTCTTCCTCCCGTGCGAAGCAGACGATAGAGGTCGAGGGCGGGATTGCTCTTTCGAAGCCAATCGAACACCACCCGACAAACCAACTGGACGCTGCTGACCACCGTGTCGCGATGGTAAGCCTCGACGATCTTCTCCGAAAGCTCGTGGGTGAACTCATGGTCCCGTTGGCGGTCGAATGCGGCCTCGCCGTTTTTAAGAACGTAGCGCCGCCTCTCCACCGGACGGCCGCGGGGATCCCTCGAAATTCCGTTTTCGTCGACGGGATTCCCAAACACGTCCAAGGGGGTCGAAAACACCACGTGAATACGGGACTGTAGCGAGAAAAGACCGTTCACGAACTGAAAGATGCGGCGCACCTGCGAGAATTCGTCGTCTTCAATGATGTATCGGCTCTTTCCCGCCTCTTTCAGGTAGTCTTCGATCAAGGTTTCCGCTTCCAGCACCAATTGGTAGTTGAAGGTGCACGGAACGATGAAAATGTCGGGGTCTTTTTTTTGATTCAGCAGGTTGTGGATGTAGGCGTTCAAGCCCATACCCAACAAACCCAACTTCAATTTGCTTTCCACCGCTCCCGAGCGGCTGCGGGTGCCGCCGGGAAAGAAGAGGTTATGGTAACCGAGCTCCATCGAATATCCCGCGTAGGTTTTCAAGACCTCCTTGTAGAGGGGCGCCTTCTTCAGGCGGTCCACCTTATAAGCTCCCAGATGATTCATGAAAAATCCGATGAGCTTGTTGGAGAAGAGATTGAGACCGGCGCCGTAGAGAAACGGGGGCAATCCCAAACGATAGAGCACGTAGCCGATGAGGACGCTGTCTAAATTGCTGCAATGGGTCGGCACCACCACGAGGGTGCTTTTTTCGGCGAGCACGGGCAAAAGATCGGACGATCCCTCGATGACGATCTGGTCGTCCAAGTGGGAGAAACCCGAGGGAATCTCCCGCGCCAGCTTCAAGGGGCTTAAGCTGTTCAGAAGCAGATTGAGCGTCACGGGCACGATCCGGGTGGCCACCTGGTACATTCCCCCGCTGAAGCTTCCCAAAATCTCCTCGACGAAGCGTCAGACGATTTTCTCCAAGGCCTTGCGTTTTGCTCCACCCCGCCCTTCAGCGCCATTTTCTGGATGTGACGATAAGGTGCCAGTTCGGGGCGGCCCTTCTTCGGTCCCTCGCGTTCTCCAAGCGGCGTCGTTCTTCATAGAGCGTGTCGAGGATGAGTTGTTCCACCGCTTCCGGCTCTTGCGGCCCTTCCTCGAGAACCCGATGCACCACCTCCGACACCACGCGTTTTCGATCCTCTTGCCTCAAGCAAAATCCTCCCCGACTCGATTCCGCCGTCGCGGGGCCGCGGGCGCTTTTTGCCGCGGCCCTTCTTCCGCATGCGCTTAAGAAAACGTCTTAAGGCTTGAGAGTCAAAGTACCGATCACATCCAAGAACGCCTTGGCGATGACGCCGTAGCCGTTGGGATTGGCATGGATATTGGGTCCCTGCGGGGGCGGCACGCACATGTAGGTGAGCAGGCAAAGGTTCTTCAGGTTATTGGGCACCTGGGGCGGAAAAGGCGGCGAAGGCAAAGGCGCCGAGGCCACCGGCGTGAAGTCCGAAATCTGGAACTTGCCCGCCACGTCCGCCACGGGAAAACTGAAAATTTGGTAGACCGGCGCGAGCACCTGTTGGTTGAAGGCCTTGGCGAGCTGGTCCGAGGCCTGCGCGATATCCGGACGTCCCGCCAAAAAAGCGGCCAAAAAGGTATTGTAATAATTCATTCCGATGACGGGCGTGTCGCGGTCGACGGAACCGAAAAGCTTGCTCAAGATGAACGAAAGATTGGGACCGAGCTCTTGCAGCGCTTTCTGAATGCAGGCTTGGTCGATCGTGGTCCCTTGAATGCAGCCGGAGCTGAGCAGGTCGTTCACGCCGATGTCGATCGTCACCAAGATCACTTGATCCTGGTGATCGAGCAAAAATTCCACCGCCTGCTTGATCTGCGAACCGGCGTCATAGGGACAAATTCCTCCGTTCGCCATCGAAACGATGGTCTCACCGGGGCAGCCCAGCTTCACCAACTGAAGGTTCGGATGGGTGGCGAGAAGCGCGGCATAGATCTGGTCGGGATATCCTTGATCGGTCACGTGGTTGACCCCGGAGGCGTCCGGCTGGTAACCGACGGAAAGGGAGTCGCCCAAGGCGACGTAATATTGAACGTCGCTGCTGCTCCCGCAGCCGGCGAGCAAAAAAACAGCCACGAAAATCGCGGCGAAAGTTTTCAACATTCTAAAATAAAATCCGTGTTTCATATTTCCCCCCTAACGTTTACCGGGACTTTTTTTAGCCCCGGCTTTCATGAACTTCGATTTTCTCTCCCTTCATTCCCCTAAAAGCCCCTTCTTGAACTCTTCCGAAGGAAGCTTTGGCCCGATCAACGAGCAAAAAGAGCGTCGGCAAAATCCTTGCCTTCGATCGTCCCCCTTTTCCGCCCCGTTCACCCTGACCTGGGTGCCTTTCCCGGGGACATACGTGTAAATGTTTTTGCTCCCCTTCTCCATGTCCGCCATGTACTTGCATAAGGTGTCGAACTTGGGCCCCAGCGCGGCGGCGCTGCCCGGCGAATTGTTTTTCAATCCTTCCTTCCAGGCGTTGCAGATTTTATCCTTTTCCACTTCGCGGACGAACTCCATCACGAGCTTGCGCTCGGTGTCGGAGCTTAAGATTTTATCGGCGCTTTTTTCCTTCGAGGGAAGATAGAGGCCAGCGACATAAACCTTCACGATGAATTTCTTGCGGAGCCCCATTCCGTTTAAGACGAGAGTCTTGCCGTTCACTTGCGCGCTGTCGGGCATATTGACACCTTCAAGAGTCGCCGCCGTCGCCAGCGGCGTCCAAACCCAAACGAGTAGAAAAAAAAGAACGCTCCTCATACGCATAGAAACCTCCTTCTTTTTGAAATTCGATTGGCAAGCGACCCCCCTATGATCTCGCGAACGACGGGCGTAGTAAATACTCATTTCGCAAAATCCCGCGGCTTTTCTTGACTTCTCCTCACTTTATTGGACAATTTTTTTACCTCCCCCCGACATCACGAGCGGTTCAAAATAAACGGAAACTGCTTTTTTTCAGTCGGCATACCCTGAATCTTTATAAAATAGAGATATGAAGGACGCGTCCCATGTTTTCAAAAAAATCCCCCTCTTGAAGCAATGGATCCTCGATCTCTTGAAAGAAAATGAAAAGCGGGCCCAAAGCCTTGAGAATTTTCGTTTCCTGAGGCTTTATTCGTACTGTTCTCCACGGCTGTTGCAATCCGTCCGGGTCGTGGTGGTCGAGACTCTCCCCTTGCCCCCCCTCGCTTCGTGGGGAGTCACTGAATTCAAGCCTTTCGAGCGCGAACCCTTTCTCGCCATCACCTACGCCGACACAATCTTTCTGCTGAAAAGCGAACTGATGAACGAAGCTGTCGTGTTTCACGAGCTCGTCCACGTGCTGCAGTGGAAACTTCTAGGGGAAGATCTCTTTTTAAGGCTCTACGTCGAAGGCCTTTTGGAAGAAATGTATTTCACCTGTCCTCTCGAGGTGATGGCGTATAAAGCCCAAGAGGAGTTCGAGGACAATTCCGCCGTTTACGACTTGGAAAAGAGAGTGAAAGAGGAGATTAAAGCCTTGGAGAAAAACAACCGGGACGCGACTTAAGAGGCTGGAAAAAACATCCGTACCTCCAAGCCCCCTTGTTCGCGGTTCCGCGCCTCGATGCGCCCCTGCATCGCTTCCACGATCATTTTCGCCATGGCGAGCCCGATACCCGTGCCTTTGGTGCGCCGCGTGAGTTCGTTCTCGACTCGGTAAAACTTTTCGAAAACCTTTTTCGATTCGGCGGGTGGGATACCGGGGCCCTTGTCTTTCCAAGACCAGACGACTTCTTCCTCTTCCTTGAAGAGCGACATCTCGAGGGTTTTCTCAAAGCCGTTGGCGGAAAATTTGAGGCTGTTGTCGAAGAGCACCCAAAGGACTTCCTTCACCGCCTCCGGATCGTAGGAAATGGGAGGGAGATCCCTTTCCGCTTGAAACGCGAGCGTGTAGCCTTTTTGTTCGGCGAGCTTGCGGAGCTCCCCGCCGATTTGCTCGAAGTCGTGAAGGGGCGATTCTTTCTTGAGGTTCAGCTTATAATTGCGCTTTTCCAAGCGGGCCAACTGAAGAACGTTATCGATGAGGTGCGAAAGGCGGCCGCTCTCTTGGTGGATGTGGCGGTAATATTCTTGCCTCTTTCCGTCCTCCTTCACCCAGCCGTCTTCCAACATTTCGCTGTACATGCGGATGGAGGTGAGCGGCGTCTTGAGCTCATGCGTCACCGCCGAGACGAAATCCTGCCGCTTCTGCGAAAGCTTCACTTGTGCGGAGACGGAGCGGTAGATGAGAAAAAGTCCGCCCGTGCCGAGCAGCACGATGATTCCCGTGAAAAGCTTCAGGTAAAACCGCGTGCTGAGCTCGGGCAAGTTTCCCGCATAAACGCGCCAGAGAAAGAGATTTAAGGGATACCCGAGAGGCCTCTCGAACAATAAAATCGGTTTCTTTTTATCTTCGACCGAACCGTAACGGATGAGCGAGCTCCCGCCCAAATCGAGTTCGGTCCAGGCGAAGGAAGTGAGATCCGAATTGGCGAAGGACTGCTCCATCATCCAGCGATAGAAGCGTTTGAGCTCCACCGCGAACCCCTGCACGTACATTTTTTGCTCCACCCAAATCTTGCGGTAGAACAAAAGATATTGCCCCGATACCCAGCGGGCCTGGAACGGATCGATCAGGATGGAAGTCGGCTGGTAATGCTCCGGCTCCTTCTTGGGAGATTCTTCGATAAGGTTGAGGGAAGGTTTAGGAGCCCCTTTTCCCGCAGCGGTTTTTTCCTTCGATTTCTTACCCGAAAAAGCGTCCCGCAATCTCTCCAAGCGCCCCTCCTCCGCGGGAGGCGGCGAGGCGGGAGCGACTGGGGCGAGCGAGGCGCCGGAAGCGGCCTCGGGCATCTCTTCCTTCGAAGGCGCCTTCGGGGCAGGTTTGGCGGGCGGCGGAGGAATTTCCGCCTGTTTCTGTTCCTCGAAAGTTTTAAGCTGCACCGTGCTCGGCGCCATTTGGCGGCGGGCCAGCTGCTGAGCGGGGGCTTCTTCGTCCTTCTTTTGGTCGAGAGCATCTTCCGCCGCGCTGTCGCTCTTCTTAGCCTTGGCCATCATCCCCAGCTTGGGCGACTGAAGGGGGTTGGGATAAACGTTTTGGGCCGATCCCCCGAAAGCGGCGGGTCCGTTGGCCAGAGGAATCGACACTACTTTGTCGGCGCTCTTCTTTTCCTTCTCCACTTCCCCCGCGCGCGCCTCGATCTTTTTATTGTCTTGGCTCAAACGGGCGTCCTTCAACACCTCTTCCCTTAAGGATTGGGTGATTCCTTGAATTTGCTTTTCCCTTTCTTTCCTTTCATTCGAATCGGCGGGCGGAGTTTCGAAAGGCCCGCGGGGAAGATAAGGCGTGGAGAAAGATCCGTCGGGATCGATTTGGAAATAACCTAAAAGCCCTTTTGTATCCTCTTTCGGCAATTCCAGGGAAAGGGGCGAAACGGTGAGATTCGCCACTTTGAAACCCGGCGCGGGAAGCACTTGGTAATATCGATACTCGGTGAAGGAACGGGCATCTTCGCGGGTAAGGAAATCGCTGATCGTCGCCTGCATCTGGTTGAAGACCTTCTGACTCATGCCTTCCCATAGGCTTTTTTCCTCGATGGCCATCTGGCGATAGGAGTTATGCAGCAAAAAACCCAGGGCCAAGGCCAGCAGGAAAAAGAAGAGAATGAATTGGAGTTTAAGTTTTTTCATTCGTGGATACGATACCCCTCTCCCCTCACGGTAAGGAGATAAACCGGTTCTTGGGGATCGGCCTCCACCTTCCGGCGCAACTTGGTCATATGGATATCCACCGTGCGCGTATCCATGTTCGTATTGCCGTAACCCCAAACCTCCTTCAACAGTTCTTGACGGCTGACGGGCCTCTCCGAATGCTGAATGAGATAACGGAGCAAATCCACCTCGCGTCGGGTGAGTTCGATCGTTTTGCCCTTCAGCCGAAGATGCAGGTTTTTGGGGTCGATTTCGAAATCGCCCCACACGATCTTTTCTTTTTCGTAATTCAGCTTGGGACTGCGGCGCAAAACCGCCTCGACGCGGGCCACGAGCTCCCTCACGGAGAAAGGCTTGGGGATGTAATCGTCCGCTCCCTGCTTCAATCCTTGGATGATGTCTTCTTCATCTCCCTTCGCCGTGAGCAGGATGATCGGCTGGGCGCGGTCGGCCTTGCGGATCTCGTTGCAGACGGAGAGACCGTCCAACCCCGGCAGCATGATGTCTAAAATGACCAGATGATGCTTCCCCGTGAGGGCTTCCTTAAGCCCCTCTTTGCCGTCGCCCACGGCGTGCACTTCGTAGCCGTTATAAAGGAAGACGTCGCACAGCCCTTTGCGGATGGTTTCTTCGTCTTCCACGATGAGGATTTTCGGTTTATCGGCGGAATTTTTCATGGATGATGTTCCTTCCTATTCCTTTCAAACCCCTCCCGCGTTCCCTTGATCCCAAAGGGAGGGGACTCTCTCAACCTACCGCAATCTCGTGCCACTCGACGTAAAAACTTTGTAAAAACTCCCCCCTTTTCTTTTACAGGGCCGGGCCTTCTGATTTTTTTCAGAAAGCATAAAACTTCTTCTTGTGAAGATCACCTTTTTTTCAACTCAAAGGAGACGTTTTATGAAACTGAAATGGCTGACTCGATCCAAAAATTTCGCCCGGAGCTGCGCCTGGGCCTCCCTCGTCGTTCTCATCGGTTATGGGCTCATCGCGCGGGCCCACTCGCCCAAACGCACGTCGACGGAAGAACCCACCGTTCCCGCCTGGAAATCGGAAGGCAACGTCCGCGTGAAGGCGAGCCTCTCCCAAACCAAGGTAGTTCAGGGCTCCGACGGCTTGGTCTACCTCCAGGTGGATCTGGAGGCGCCGGAAAAAGCTTCGCGCAACGCCGAAGAAAGAAAACCCACCGACTTCGTCGTCGTGCTCGACCGCAGCGGCAGCATGGGTGATGCCAAAAAAATGGCCTACGCCCACCGTGCGATCGAATCGCTCATCCGCCAGATGAACGGCAACGACCGTTTCGCGATGGTGACCTTCGACGACAGCGTGGAGACGCCCATCGAACTTAGTTACGTATCGAGCCCACAAAAAGAGAATTTAATCGCACGGGTCAACTCGATCACCCCCAGGGGCTCCACCAACTTGGGCGGGGGCCTCCTCCGCGGCATCCAGCTCGTGGAGGCGAGCCGCCAAGCGGGGCGGGCGGATCGTTTGATCCTCCTCTCCGACGGGCTGGCCAACGTGGGCGTCACCGATCCGCAAGAGTTAAACCGCATCGCCTCCCGCGCCGTCTCCGGAGAGTTCGTCATCTCGACGATCGGCGTGGGTCTGGATTTCAATGAAAACCTCATGGCTTCCCTCGCCGATTACGGCGCGGGCAACTACCATTTCCTCGAAGACTTGGCCTCTCTTGAAAAAGTTCTCTCCCAAGAATTTTACGGGGCGAGCCAGGTATACGCCCGCAACCTCGATCTGAAACTTTCTTTAAGCGAAGGCGTGGAAGTGATCGACGCCTCGGGCTATCCGATCTCGCGGGAAATGGGCTCGGTCTTCGTGCGCCCCGGCCTTCTCTACCAAGGGCAGAAAAAAACCTTCTTCGTTACCTTAAAACTGCCCACTCAATATACCTATTATAAACCCTTGGGCGACGCGACGATGCGTTACGACGTGGAAGGCAGAACCTATACCGCCTCCCTTTTCTCTCCCGAGTTGAAAGTGGCTTGCGTCTCCACCGAACGGCGGGAAGAAGCGGTCCACTCCATCGTTCCCGGCGTCTATAACCAAGCCTGGACCCAAAACAACTTCGGCCGCTTCTTGAAGGACAATGCCGAGAAGGTGAACAAAGGCGACGAAAACGGCGCCCGCGATACGATCCGCGCCTACAAGGCGAAGCTTTCCTCCGCCTATCAGGCCGCCCCCTCTCCCACGATGAAAAAACAGTTGGACGACTTGGATAAGATGGAATCGCAGGTCTCGGGCGCCTTCAGCAGCCCCGACAAGGAAACGGAGCTTAAACGCCTGGGCAAGACTTATCAATACGAAGGAATCCAAAAACAAAGGACGCAGTCGAACCAACCTTGAATCATGGCCTCCCCCTCGCCCGTCCGCCCCTCTAGGACCACCGTCACCTCGAGGGAAAAGGACTTCAGGCGAGGGGGAATTTTAAAACCCGTAAGGAGAAATGACATGTCACTCCTCTATCGCCTAAAACGCCTCATCAAATCGGATCTCCACGCCTTGGTCGAAGGAATGGAAGATCAAAAATGGGTCTTGGCCCAAGCCCTGCGCGACATGGAAGAAGAATTGGAACGCCTCTCGCAAACGATCCATGCCGAAAAAACCCGTCAACAGCGCCTAAACGCCAAGATCGAATCCCTTGCCGCCTCCACCCCCCCCCTCGAGCGGGACATCGACTTCGCCATGGGGGAAAAACGCGAAGAAATCGCGAAGAGCTTCATCAAGAAGCTTCTGCTCGCCCGGCAAACCTTGGAAAAATTGAAGGAGGAAACAACCCAATTGGCCCGCGATCTGGAAAAAAGAGAGGCGGAGCACCAAACGAAGAAGCGATCCTACGAAGAAATCGCCGCACGGTGCGAATCCCTCCATTTGGAACGCTTAAATGACGACGTCTTCGCGAGCGCCTCGAAGCTGATCCCAGAGGAAAGCTCGCTCAACCACCAAGTGGAAATCGAATTTCTGAAGCGCCTGCAAAAAAACAAGGAGGTGTCGCATGTCTAAAGAACCCCGGCTCACCCATCTCTTGATGGTGCCGCTCATCACCGCTCTTGTTTGCAACCCCTTCGCCAATTCGCTCTTCGGCCTCTTTTCGTGGGAAGCGGATCTCTACCTTATACACATGGCGGCGGCGATTACCTTTCTTTACGGGATCTATTTGAAACTTTTCCGTTCTCCCCCCAAAACTTCGTGGAAGGTCTTGTGGATCGCCAGCGGCGCGGCGATCGGTCTCTCCTATCTTCCCTCGGGAGGGCTTTTCACCTTGGCGGGATTCGGCCTCGCCTTCTCCGGCATGCGCGTTTTCCTCTTGGGCGAGCCGCTGAAAGTCTTGCCGAAAGATTTACTCGCCTTCGGCGCCGGCGTCGTCGTCGCGAGCCTGTTCACCCCCGTGGGCCTCATCGCCTCGGTCGCCGCTTTTTTGCTCACGCAGCTGATATACGAGATGCGTGGCGGGGAAGCCCAAACCTTTACGCGGGACCGCTTCGACGAAAGCCGTCATACGGCGGAGAAGATCTTAAAAAATATTTCGTGAGAAAAGCGGCGGTATTTAAGTTCATTTTTCCGGCGAAATCCTTTATTTTCTAGAAATGCCCTTTTTCCCATTGGTGTTTTCGCTCGCGCTCCTTGTCTGCTTGATGGTCGACCTCTTCTTAGGTAGCCGCCACGCCCGCTTCAAAGTGGAAACCTTCTCCGAATTCTTAGCCCGAGCCCTGGGCAGCAACTTTTTTCTTTTTTATTTAATCTATAAGGCCCACGCGCAAATCGAAGGGTACTTGAAAAGCCCCTGGACCTATTCTTGGTTCACCTGGGTGGATTGGCTCCTCTCCCTTTTCACCTTTTCGCTTTTCATAGGAGCCTACCTGGCGAGGGCCCCCGCCCTTTCGAAGGCCAAGGGGGCGCGCGAAATCATTTTTCCCCTCTTCTGCGCGGTGCTTCCCTTCGTCGTTTACGAGTCGCACCGCTTGGCCCTCTTTCCATGGATGCAGCCACACCCCGAACTGGTAAAACTTTTCACGCCCTTCGCCCGCTTCAAAGGCGCCTTGAAATGGATTCCTCGAAGCCTCATCCTCTCGGGGGATCTCTTTATTTTATGGGGAATCGTCTACTTGCGGAAATCCTTCAGCATCCTGGTGGAAGCCAGGCCGTGGGTAAAGACGGGGCCTTATCGCTTCATCCGCCACCCCCTTTACTTGGGGGAAAGCCTGGCGACCTTAGGGCTTTTCGGGTTTAGCCTTTCCTACTTCAACGCCGCAGTCGCCTTTCTCTTCTTGGTCTCGCAGCGAATACGGGCTTCTTTCGAGGAAATGAAGATGACGCGTGCTTTTCCCGATTACGCCGAGTATAAAAAGAAAACAGGAGCCTATCTCCCGAAAATTTTCTGACCACGGAACCCCGACATGAAATCATCTCCCATCGATCCACGAAGCCATGATCTCTTTCACCACATAGACCTGCTGCTCAAGAGTTTTAAACATTGGACGGGCCGGGACTTGCTCACTCCCCTGCCCACCCTCCCCCAAACGGCGCACGCCCGTTTCGAAATTCCCTTCATCGTCCTCTCCCACGGCGCCGAACAGGACCCGATCTTAAACTATGGAAACCGGGCCGCCTTGGAGCTTTGGGAAATGACGTGGGACAGCTTCATCCACACCCCCTCCCGCCTCACCGCCGAACCCTTAAGCCGCGAGGCCAGGGCCCGCTTCTTGACCGAAGTGACCCAAAAGGGTTTCATTGACAATTACGGCGGCGTACGCATCTCCAATACCGGTAAGCGTTTTCAAATCGAGGGGGCCGTCGTTTGGAATATCATTGATGAAAGGGGCGCTTACCAGGGGCAGGCGGCCACGTTTGAAAAATGGTTTTATTTATAGTTTCTAATCAGTTATCATAAAGCCCTCATCCAGCAACTATCGGACTTCGCGCCCGAGGAAACCTCGGGCTTGACCAAAGGGCGAGCACTATGTTGCTCCCCTTTGGAAATCCCATTGTTTAAGGTATTCCCATGGCGGGCTCGGAGTAAGGCCCCAAACTGGAAAAAAAGCTCGACTTTTAAGACTTAAGTGCGCTAAACACACGCGCCCTTTGAATATTTTGCCACTGTAAGGAGTGCTAAATGCCAAACATCGAAAAAGTCAGAAACATCGGAATTTCCGCCCACATCGACTCGGGCAAAACCACCCTCTCCGAACGCATCCTCTTCTACACGAAGAAGATTCATAAGATTGAAGAAGTGAAAGGAAAGTCCGGCGTCGGCGCCACCATGGACTTCATGGATTTGGAGCGCGAAAAAGGAATCACCATCCAATCGGCCGCCACCTACGCCACCTGGAAAGGCTTTGAAATCAACCTCATCGATACTCCCGGCCACGTGGACTTCACCATCGAAGTGGAACGCGCCCTTCGCGTATTGGACGGCGCCATCCTGGTGCTTTGCTCCGTCTCCGGCGTGCAGAGCCAATCGATCACGGTAGACCGTCAAATGACCCGTTACCATGTTCCCCGCATCGCCTTCGTCAACAAGATGGACCGGGCCGGGGCCGATCCCATCCGCGTCATGGGTCAACTCCGCGACAAGCTGGGCCACAATGCCCACATGATCGTACTGCCCATCGGCGCCGAGGATAAATTCCAGGGCATCGTCGACTTGGTCGAAATGAAGGCCAACTACTACGACGGCGACAACGGTGAAAACATCCGAATCGAAGAGATTCCCGAAGATCTGAAGCACGAGGCCGAAGAACGCCGCCACGAGCTCATCGCCGCCATGGGCGATTTCGACGACGACGTGGCAGCCCTCTACCTGGAAGATAAGCATGTCTCCGCCGAAATGCTCCGCAAGGCCATCCGGAAAGCGACCTTGAGCCTCAAGTTCATCCCCGTGATGTGTGGATCGGCCTATAAGAACAAGGGCGTGCAACTGCTGCTCGACGCGGTCACCCACTACCTCCCGAATCCCTCGGAGGTCTTAAACGAGGCCCACGACCAGAACAACAACGAAGAGAAAGTGAAATTAGAGTCGGATCCCGACAAGCCCTTCGTCGGCTTGGCCTTCAAGCTGGAAGACGGCCGCTTCGGCCAGCTGACCTACATGCGTATCTATCAAGGAAAAGTGGGCAAGGGAGACTGGATCCACAACGCAAAGGACCAAAAGAAGGTGAAAGTTCCCCGGCTGGTCCGCATGCACGCGGATGAAATGCACGACATCGACGCCGGCTACGCGGGCGACATCGTCGCCATGTTCGGCGTGGAATGCGCCTCGGGCGACACCTTCACCGACGGCACCATCCGCTATACGATGACCTCCATGCACGTGCCCAACGCGGTTATTTCTCTCGCCGTCGCTCCGAAAGACAAAGCGGGCACGGCCAACTTCTCGAAGGCCTTGAACCGCTTTTCGAAGGAAGACCCGACCTTCCGCGTGCACCGCGACGAAGAGTCGGCTCAAACGATCATCTCCGGAATGGGCGAGTTGCACCTGGAAATCTACATCGAGCGCATGAAGCGCGAATACGGTTGCGAAGTGATCGCGGGGCAGCCCCAAGTGGCCTACCGCGAAACCATCACCAACCGGACCGACTTCATGTATCAACACAAGAAACAGACCGGCGGTTCCGGCCAATACGCGAAAATCGCCGGCATCTTCGAGCCGCTCCCGGCCGATGCGGTGCAAACCTACGAATTCGTCGACGAGATCGTGGGCGGAAAAATTCCCCGCGAATTCATCCCCTCCTGCGACAAGGGTTTCCAAGAGCAGCTCAAGAAAGGCTTGCTCATCGGTGCCCAAGTAGTGGGTTTTAGGGCCATCATCAACGACGGCGCGTACCACGCGGTCGACTCTTCCGACATGGCCTTTAAGATCTGCGCCATGACGGCGATTCGCGAGTTCTACGACAAGTGCAAGCCGATCATCTTAGAACCCATCATGAAGCTGCAAACGCAGGCACCCGAAGAATTCCAAGGTTCGGTCGTCGGCCAGATCAATCAACGCCGCGGCGTGATCCTCTCCACCGGCACCTCCTCCAACTACGTGCAGGTGGACGCGGAAGTGCCGCTCTCCGAGATGTTCGGTTACTCCACCGATCTGCGCAGCTGCACCCAAGGCAAGGGCGAATTCACGATGGAATTCTTGAAATATGCCCCCGTCCCCCGCAACGTGCAGGAAGAGCTCGTGAAGAAGTACCAAGAAAAACGGGCGGCGGAGAGTAAGTAAACGAAGAGAATGTCATTCCGAAAGGAGTGAAGAATCCCCCGAGTGCGCTCTTAAGGGAGCTTTCGCTTTCACTCAGAACGACAAAGTATAGAAGGGAAATCCTTGAATAAGGATTTCCCTTTTTTTTGCCCCACCCCTCACGGCTTCGGCGCGTGTAAAATCAGAAACGTCATCATGCCGTGGAAAAAAGAAAAAAAGACGATGGAAAAAATCAGGGTGGCCCTGGCATTTCCGCGGATTTTTTTGGAAATCGACGAAGCGGTGCCGGGATAAAGTTCGTTGGGCCTTCCCCCAAACTGAAAGCGGCCTCGAATGCCCAAGTCGGAGGCCGAATAAATTCCGAAAGCGACGACCGAATCTTCCGGCGCCACCGTTCTTTCCCCCAACTGATAACCCTGAAAAGGCCCCTCCAAGGCTTCCGCCTCTTCTTCGTCGGTCTCCTCCCCTTCGATCTCTTCTTCTTCGGCCTCTTCGCGGATCGGCCGGGCTTGGGAAACGCTTCCCTTCTCCCCTTCGGGGGTTTCAAGCTCGGGAATGGGGCCCAATTGCCAATCCTGGCGAAGGGCGCCATCCTCATCGGTCATCACGTTTTCCATTTTGGTGAAAAGTTGCAGCTTTTTCACTCCCTGCATGGGTTGAAGGGGAGCCGTCTTCAAGTAGGCGAGAAGGTTTTGCCGGAAGGAAAAATTATGGAGTTTTTTCTGCGGAAACTCCTCCAAAAGCGGAAAGCCCAGCAAGCGCACCTCTCCCTGCATCGTCGCGATTCGACAAGGGGTCATTCCCACGCCCACATAGACGTAGGAGTGGGCCTGCGAAGATTCGGAAGAGGGCCGGGAGGATCGATGGTAAAGCTCCGTCTCGTATGCCACGCACGGCTTTTGCTGGATGGGACTGAGCAGGGGATCCCCGTCGGCGCGGATCGACCCAACGGCCGCGATGATCTTGCCCTCTTCGAAGGGACGGCCGTTCAAGGCGTCGCGGATGGCCCCGACTTTTTTGAAGGTGTCCCAAGAAGTCCGCAAGGCTCCCGCCAAAAGCAGCAAGGAGAGCGAGCCAAAAAAACCTAAAAACCAAACGCCGTCGGATGGAATGAACCGACGTAAAAAGAGCGAATAAGCCACGGTCAGGGCGATAAGAAAAAGGATAAAGAGCAGGCAAGATTTTTTCATAGAGCGAAATTCTTCCTTAAAGAAGGAAAAGATCAAAGCCCTATTTTTCAAACACTTCCCCCGGACACAGGGGCCATTTTAGTTTCGTACCGCTATATTCTTGTAAAAGCGTTCCCCTTTTTTTATGCCTTAACCAGGAGGTGGGGAAAATGGACACGGGATATCTCTTCAACGTTTTTATCTTTCTCGCCGCCGCCTGTCTGGTGGTTCCCTTGGCGAGCCGCTTTCGTTTGGGCGCCGTACCGGGATACATCATCGCAGGAATCCTCATCGGGCCCTTCGGCTTCGGTTGGATCGGCGACCCGCAGCGCGTGATGCGCTTCGCAGAATTCGGCGTGGTAATGATGCTCTTCGTGATCGGCCTGGAGCTGGATGCCGAGCGCCTGTGGCGCATGCGAAAATCCATCTTAGGCTTAGGCAGCCTGCAGGTAATCCTCACCGCCGCGGCCTTCGCCGCCTTGGGCGTCTCGCTCGGCTATGGGTGGCGTTTAAGCCTCGCCGTCGGATTGGCCCTCTCCCTTTCCTCCACCGCCTTGGTTTTGCGGATGCTGCAAGACAAAAACCTTTTGCAAACCGCGCTGGGGGAAACCTCCTTTTCGGTGCTCTTGTTCCAAGACTTGGCCGTCATTCCCATGCTGGTGGGCATTCCCCTCTTGGCTCCTCGGGGGATCGACCCAGAAACTCCGTCCCACTCCGGCGCCTTCGGCCATCTGCCCGCCGGGTTGCAAGCCCTGATGGTGGCGGCCGTCATCCTTCTCGTCATCCTGGCGGGGCGCTACCTCTCGCCCCACCTCTTCCGGCTCATCGCGAAGGCAAGATTGCGTGAGGTCTTCACGGCCAACTCCTTAGCCTTGGTCGTGGGCATCACCTTGCTCATGCAGGCCATCGGCGTCTCCCCGGCCCTGGGCGCCTTCCTGGCGGGCGTTGTGCTCGCCGGTTCCGAATACCGCCGCACGCTGGAAGCCGACATCGAGCCGTTTAAGGGCCTGCTCTTGGGTCTCTTCTTCATTTCCGTCGGAATGGGGATGGATCTCGGGGCCTTTCTCCACTCCCCTCTGAAGCTCCTTGCGGGGCTCGCGATCTTAATGGGCTTAAAAGCCCTCCTCTTCTTCGCGCTCGGCCGCCTCTTCGGCCTTTACGGCATGCAGACCTCCTACTTCGCCTTGAGCCTCTGCCAAGGCGGCGAGTTCGCCTTCGTCTTGTTTCAATTCGCCGGCGGCCTGCACATCGTTTCTCCCGAGCAAGTGAAGTTCCTCACCTTGCTCGTCGCCCTTTCCATGGCCTTCACGCCGCTCTTGATGCAACTCTACGGGCGCTTCATCGTACCACGGTACATGAGCCTGTTGCCGGAACGGGAGTTCGACGCCGTCGACGAAAGAAACCCCGTCATCATCGCCGGCTTCGGACGCTTCGGCCAAGTGGTGGGGCGCTTCCTCTTGGCCCAAGGCGTGCCGGTAACGCTCTTGGAGAACGATCCGGACCAGATCGACCTAATCCGCAAATTCGGCTTTAAGGGCCATTTCGGAGACGCCACCCGGTCGGAGCTGCTGCGGAGCGCGGGCGCGGAACAGGCGAGACTCCTCGTGGTAGCCGTGGACGACGCCGATGACGGCCTCGAAATCGTCCGAATGGCCAAGCAAGAATTCCCCCAACTTAAAATTTTCGCCCGCGCCCGCAACCGCCGCCACGCCTATGAGCTGCACAAGGCGGGCGCGGATGCTTTCAAGCGGGAAACCTTTGACTCCTCCCTCGCCTTGGGCGAAGAAATCATGATCTTTTTGGGGAAGGACGAAGCGGAAGTAAGGCGCAAAGGTCGGCAGTTTTTGAAGCACGACGAGGCCACGCTGAAGGAATCCTTCCAATTTTTCGAAAACGAGCCGGAGCTCATCAATTTCGCCCGCCTGCGGCGCGAGGAGTTGAACCAAATCCTGCAGGCGGACGTGAAGGAAGGGCAAGGATAGACCGACCGCATGAAAACGCAAACGATCACCTTAAACGGCCTTCGCCATAAGATTTACTCTTGGGGAAATCCTAAAAAACCCAAGCTCTTCCTCATCCACGGTTGGCTCGATACGGGGGCGAGCTTCGATTTCCTCTGCCGGCATCTGCAAGACCGCTTTCATTGCCTCGCGCCCGACCTGCGCGGGTACGGCAAGAGCGAGCACACTTCAAATGCCTTAGGTTATTTCTTCTACGAATACGTGGCCGACGTTCACGCCCTCTTTCAGCGTTTCTCTCCTGAGGAGCCCGTGCGCTTGCTGGGGCATTCTCTGGGAGGGGCCATCTCGGGGTTTTACGCGGGCTCTTTTCCCGAACGCGTCTCCCGCTTCATCAACGTAGAAGGCTTCGCCTTTCGCGCCCACCCGCCGGAGCGCGGCCCGGAACGCATGCGGGCGTGGATCGAAAACGTCGGCGCCCAGCGTTTCAACACCTTCAAAAGCTTGAAAGACTTCGCCGATCGCTTGGTGCGCAATAATCCCCGGCTTCCCCCGGAACGGGCCCTCTTCTTGGCCAAGCATCTCGCCAAGAAAGGGAAAGGCGGGATGACCATGGCCGCGGATCCCAAGCATAAGATCCACGAGCCGGCCCTTTTCACCAAACCCAACGTCTACGCCTTTTGGGAGAAGATCCGGGCCCGATGCCTGCTGGTCTCCGCGGACCAAACCAACATGAATGAATGGGTGAAGGCGGAGGATTTCCGCAAAGAAATGGAAGAGCGCTTTCGACATTTCCCCAAGGATACGAAGCAGGTGGAAATCAAGGATTGCGGCCACATGGTGCATCATGAAAAACCCGAGGTGTTGGCGAAAGCGATTTTGTCTTTTTTAAAATAGTCGAACGATTTCCCATGAGAACTTCCCGCCCTCCTCATCGATGGCTTTTCAACCTCTTCCTTCTGTGCGGAATCTGCGTTTCTTTCCCTCCGTTCGCGGAGGCGGACACGACGGCCACCACCGCCCAAGCGCATGCCAGCAAAAGCCACTCGATGAAGCGGCGCCACCCGGGCGAAGGGCGGGCGAACTTTTCTCTAAGCCTGGAAGTGGACCAAATTAAAGACGGCGGCACCGTGGGCATCTACGAATTCTTCGGGGAATACGCCGTGCACCCCCGTTTTTGGGTGGGCTTCAGCGTGCCTTTTTGGTCGATTCGGGGAGGGCTCTTACCCTCCAACGACCACCTAGGCGACATCGGGCTTCATTTAAAAGGAGTCATTTGGAAGCATAAACACCCCAAGCTCGCACTCGATTTCGGCTCCAGTTTTTATTTTCCCACCGGCAACGCGGACGAAAGCCTGGGCGCCGGGGTGACGGTGGCCGATCCCTTTCTCAATCTCTCCTACGAATGGAAGCGACTCAGCTTCTATCAATGGGTAGAAGGTTCTTTTCAGATGGCGGAAGTGGTGAACCCCAGTCTCTTATTTGAAACGGGGATGAACGTGATTTTAATCCGAGGCGCCCTTCCCTTGCACTTTCTCCTTTCGCTGCAAGGCTCCACCTTTTTCGTGAACGATAAATTCCGCGACAAGACCACTCAGCTTTACATTTTTTCGGGGCTTTCCCTCGACCTCACCCGCCACTGGAGCGCCACCCTCGCCGGAAAGGCGCTCGTGAGCGGCGACCTTTCGCTCAAGCCCAACTTAGACGCGACGGATACGGCGACGGGCCTTTTGAGCGACGTGAAGGTGGGATTTTTATTCAACTTGGGCTATTCTTTTTAAAAAGGAGATTTTTTTATGAAACGCTTTCTTTTCGCTCTCGCATTGCTCACCCTGCCCCTCCTCGCCCACGCGGCTCCCTTGAAAAAAGGAGACCCGGCGCCGGATTTCAAGACGGTGGACGAGCAAGGCAAGCCGGTCGCCTTAAAAGACTTCCTCGGCAAAGCGGTACTCCTCTACTTCTACCCGAAGGACGACACGCCCGGCTGCACGACGGAGGCCCAGAGCTTTCGCGACCATTATTCCGAATTTCAAAATTTAGACACGGTGGTGTTGGGGATTAGCTTCGACACGGTCGAATCCCACCAAAAGTTTAAGCAGAAAAACCAGCTTCCCTTTCCTTTGCTCGTCGATAGTGACCATAAAATCGCCCAGGCTTACGGCGTCACGGGCACCGACCTCGCCTCGCGGGACGTGATTCTGATCGACGATAAGGGCAAGATTATGCGGGTAATCCGCTCGGTGAATCCGGCAACGGTGGTAAGCGAACTTCTCAAAAATACTTACTGATTAAAACCGCTTCAAAACCAAATCGGCCAGTTTGAGGAGCTGCCCCTGCGCATTGGGACCGGCGGGAATTCCGAGAACGAAGACCAAGCTCCCCTTCCGCACCACAATCGTGGCGAAGGGCGGACCACCGGAGACGGCATTCAGAGACCCGCGGGCCTCGTCCGCGCCGGGAACGGCCATGGGGCTCAGTACCGAACTGGATTCTCCGGCGGCGGTATCTTGCGTCGCCTTCACTTCCGCCGGGTTGGCGCCCGCCGGGTAAAAAACGTCCAATTCGATGCCGCCGGTGGCACTGGATTTTCCGGCGTAAACGCAATACGCGCTGCTGCCGCCATCCTGCACGTTGGCGGTCGGGTTCGCCCCTTTCGCGATCCCCACTGCTTGCAAATCCGCGACGGTGAGGGCTCCGCACAGGGCGGCTCCCGACTTGGGTGAAATGGCGGCGGCCCTCCCAGGTTGCGCGCACAAGAAAAGAGCGGCGAGGGCAGAAAAGGCGGCGAATATTTTTTTCATGGTCGATCTCCTTTTATTTTTTACCCGGGCGAATATTCGGAGGCCCGGATTCGCTTTTTGATTTTGGTCTTCAGCTCCTTGCCGTTCGGTTTTTTCAGGATCATCTTATTGTCGCCCTCGAACCGCACGTCGATGGGGTCGCCAACGATCCAATCCCCCGGCTTGCCGAAGAAGATCGGCGTGTATTCGCCGACGTAAACCAAATCTCCCGATTGCACGGTGATGAAATAATGCTTCTGCTCGTTGGTTTGCGGCGTCGTCACGGAGCGGTCGCCCTCTTTATGGGTGACGTAGGAGGTGGTTTTTTCTTTCTCTTCGCGGATGTCGAGAAGTTTACCCTGCTCATAGGCGGGAGGCGCCTTATCCTTGGCGTGGGCGAAGGAAAGCACCCCTGGAACGCCGACGAAGATGAAGAAGAATAAAACCCACCGACCCAAATTTCGCCGCATCGAAACCTCCCGTTTTTAGCCACCTTCTTTTATCATTGCGACCGCAAAAAAACAACGAAGGTTCGGGCATTCAGGAAAATTTCCTTTGGGCTATAAAAACCCCATCGATTCGGCATGCGGGCATAAATTTTATGGAGCAAATTGCCGGCACCCTCAAATTCTCCTTGTGGATTTCCCCAACCTCGATAACCTTGACCGCATCCCCTTCTCCTCAATAGATCGCGATCAAAACGGGACTAAAGAGCATGGACGCCGT
This sequence comes from bacterium, assembly GCA_046346885.1. GTDB lineage: Bacteria > UBA10199 > UBA10199 > JADFYH01 > JADFYH01 > JAXMHI01. The sequence continues at coordinate 97,237 of JAXMHI010000010.1, forward strand.
CGAAAAAACCACCCTCTTGATCATTTTAGTCGTGGGCGTGCTCGCCCCCCTGCTCTCCCATTTGACGCCGCGGGTGCGGCTGCCGGTGATCGTGCTGGAAATCGCGCTGGGGATTGTCGTGGGCCCCCAGGGTTTCCATTGGGGCGAAGTGGGGCCGGTGATCCACAGTTTAAGCCGCTTCGGCCTCGCCTTCCTCTTTTTCCTCGCGGGGTTCGAGATCAACTTCAACGTCATTCGCGGAAAACCCTTGAGGCTGGCCGGCGTCGGTTGGCTCTTCTCGCTCGCCCTCGCCCTCTCCTTGGGCAAGGTGTTGCAACTCACCCACCTCGTCTTCTCGGATATCGTCACTTCGGTGGTCCTCACCACCACGGCGCTCGGCGTCTTGCTCCCCATCTTGAAGGACGAGGGAGAAATGACCACCCGCCTTGGTGCTTACGCGGTCGCCACCGCCACGATGGGCGAATTCGGCCCCATCGTGATGATCTCGCTCCTCCTCACGAAGGAGGAAGGAGGCGGTTTCGAGACCCTCTCGTTCATGGCCCTCTTCACGTTGATCGTCATCGTCGCCGCCTTCTTGGCGGCCCGTTTGCGTCCCCCGGCCCTCATCGAATTTCTCCGCAAGAAAATGAACTCCAGCTCGGCCCTGCCCCTGCGCCTCTCGATCCTCATCTTGGCGATCCTGGTCACCCTCACCCAACAGTTCGGGCTCGAATCCATCCTCGGCGCCGTCGCGGCGGGAGTCGTCGTTTCGCTGGCCGCCGAAGGCGAAGGCCGAGCCCTCTTGCAGCAAAAATTCGAGGCCATCGGCTACGGTTTTCTCATCCCCATCTTCTTCATCGCCACGGGGATGACGTACGACTTAAACTCTCTCATCTCTTCCCCCGAAGGCCTGCTCCGCGTCCCCCTCTTCCTCCTCCTTTTCCTCATCGTGCGCGGGGTACCCGTTCTCCTTTACAAGGAGCTCCCCAAAAAAGACCTGATGCCCTTAGCCTTCTTTTCCGCCACGGCCCTTCCCTTAGTGGTCGCCATCACAGAGATCGGCGTGCAAACCCACCGAATGCGCCCCGAAAACGCGGCGGCGCTTGTGGGGGCGGGGATGATTTCGGTGTTTTGTTTTCCGGCGGTGGCGTTGGGTTTGAGGCGACGGGCGGGGGTTCTGAGGGAGAACAAGGGGAAAGGACTTTCTCGGGTGGATTCATTGATTCCTTAGCGAGCAGTCATGCCGGGCATCGGAAGAAATCAAAAGCCGCCAACTTCGATTACAACACAAGTTGTAAATTCAAGATAAAAAGGTAAATGATTATTTTATGGAGGGTTGGATATGTACCCGGCACTAGGTGTTAAAAAATAAAAAAGCCTAAGTGAATTCACTTAGGCTTTTTTTACGAGCTTCATTTCTTAATTATTTATTTACATGAAGTTTGAACAAGGTCTTTTACTCCCTGTTCACTCAATAAATCCGCGGCGGACTTTTGGTTGAAATCACAGGCGGTTTGGACGTTTGTTTCTGACAAAACCAATGTGCTCGTACTAAAGCTTGTTGGGGTATAATTAAATCCATTTTTTATTTGGATGCTCGTGCAATCAGCGGGAATGTCTTTTTCCGTTACATTGAGATTAAATGAAGCGGAAAATGTATTATTCAGGTTGTCCGCGGCCTGCCAATCACCAGACAAAGTATAGACATGGGTGTCAGTGGCAATGACGAAATCCTGCATGGTAAAATTTGCTCCTGTCCCCTGTGTTTTGGTCACGCTTATTTTCCCATTTAAGGTTTGACCGTAAAATACACAATTTGAGAAATCCTGATCAACACCGACATCGTTGGTTCGTGTTCCACTTGAACAATTTACCGGTCTTCCGCCGACCGTGAGCGTCTGTGATGCAAATAAGGTCATCAAAGATTGGGCAAGATCTAAATTAAGATTGGAAAGATCTGAATTAGTCAAATTCGGACAGTTTGAATTTCCCGATCCACCGCCACAGCCAAGACTAGCCCAGTGGCCAAAAACCATCGTTAAGCATAGAAGTTTAAATAGAACAACACGACATCCTTTCATGGGGGCTCCTTTTGAAGAAGGTTAATAATGTTTTAGATTCAATATTCAAAAAAGCGATATAAAAAATAAAAAAGTGCTGAAGTAAGAAAAAAAATTGTTTAGATTTTTTTATAGTAAACCGGTCGATTTGTGGCGGTTACTAATTTAGTATTTTCAACACTAAAAATTAGGCTTGGCAATCCGTGAGGCGCAACTTTCTCTACCCCTTGAGAAAACCCGCAAGCGAATGCTAATTTTCAATCATGATCTTCATCGGCCAATACGATTCCCCCTTCGTCCGCAGAGTCGCCATCGCCATGCGCCGTTATGGGCTTGCCTGGGAGCATCGCCCCTGGTCGGTGGGCGGCAACGCGGAGGAAATCGCCGCCTTTAATCCCCTTCGCCGGGTTCCCGTGTTGGTGCTAGATTCGGGGGAGTGCCTGGTGGAAAGCTCCGCCATTCTCGATTATTTGGATGAACTCGTCGGCCCCGAGCGGGCCTTGCTTCCGCGAAGCGGCCCCGCGCGTCGCGCCGGGTTGCGCGTTTGCGCCCTGGCGACGGGGTTGGCGGATAAGGCGGTGAGTCTCGTGTACGAGCGGGCCCTTCGGGCGGGGCATGAAAGCCCCGTGTGGGTGGCCCGCTGCAAAACCCAAATTGAAGGCGCCTTGGCGTTTTTGGAAAAAGAACGGGCGGCCTCGCCGGGCGAATGGTGGTTGAAGGAAGGCTTCAGCCACGCGGATATCGCCGTGGGTTGCGCCCTCACCTTTCTCGCCCAAGCCCACCCGGATTTATTCGTCGCGGACCAACGGCCCGCGCTGGCGGCGCACGTTCAACGATGCGAGGCGCTGGCGGAGTTTAGGGAAATCAATCAACCGCTTATCGTGAGCATGAAAAAATAAAAAGCGCCTCTTCCCCCAGGATAAGGCCCAAATTGCTCAGGCTTTTTTGCACTTCCTTGATTACCCCTACCCGTAGTTCTATATAGATTGAAGACATCGGTATCAAAACCAAGATGCCCAAACAAAAAAACAAAATTCTCTCCGCCTTCCGCGAAAGCCTCGTTCAGTTACGCCGCACGCTCCTGCTCGCTTGGGAAGGCTCGCCAAAAGCCTTCCTTGGAATTCTTGCGCTCACCTTGATCTCCGCGATTTTACCGCTCGGCATCGCCTATGCGGGAAAACGCATTGTCGATGCCGTGGTGGCTCGGTCTTTCGAGCAGACTCTTCATTGGGTGTTGGGCGAATTGGCGCTGGTCTCCGCGCAGGCCGTGGTGCAACGCGGTCTGTTTTTGATGCGGTCGCTTTTGGGGGCGCGCTTGGGGCTCGACGTCAACGTGCGGATCTTGGAGAAAGCGCTGGGCCTGGAGCTGCCGCAGTTTGAGGATTCCGAATTTTACGACCGCCTCACCCGCGCCCGGCGGGAAGCCTCTTCGAGGCCGGTGGCGATGGTGAATGACTCCCTGCAACTTCTGCAAAATGCCTTGACCCTTTTGGGATACATCGGCCTTTTGGTGTCTTACAGCCCTTGGCTGACGCTGGCCCTGGTCTTCGCCGCCCTCCCCGCGACGCTCGTGGAGATGCGTTTTTCGAACGTGGCCTTCCGCCTGCGCAACTGGCGATCCCCGGATTCGCGCCGCTTAAACTACATCGAATACGTGCTCGCCAACGACGAGAACGTGAAAGAAGTGAAACTTTTCCGCCTGGGAACGCCTCTTTTGAAGCGCTATCGCGAACTGGGAGAACGCTTTTATCGCGAAGACAAAGACCTTTCGATCCGCCGCTCGGCCTGGGCCTACCTGCTTTCCATCCTGGCCACCGCCGTTTTCTACGCCGGTTACGGATTACTGGCCGTCGCCGCGGCGGCCGGGCGGCTGACCTTGGGCAATCTCACGCTTTACGTCGTCGCCTTCCGGCAGGGGCAACAGGCGTTTCAATCTTGCCTCACCGCGATCGGCAGCATGTACGAGCACAACCTCTACATGTCGAACCTCTTCGAGTTTCTCTCCATCCCGCAACGCTCGCACTCCAAGGGGACGGAAACCCAAGGCAGAGGAGAGAAGGAAGGCATTCGTTTCGAGGGAGTCGGTTTTCGCTACCCCGGCAGCGAAGAATGGGCCTTGCGCGACATTACCTTGGCGATCCCGCCGCGCCAAAGCCTGGCGTTGGTCGGGCATAACGGAGCGGGAAAAACCACGTTGATCAAACTCTTGTGCGGCTTCTACGCGCCCACGGAAGGGCGAATCCTCCTCGACGGCGTCGATCTTCAGGAGTGGGACGAAGATAAATTGCGCCGAAGGATCAGCGCCGTTTTCCAAGATTTCAACCAATACCAGTTTACGTTGAGGGAAAACATCGCCTTCGGGGATTTCGATTACGCGGGGGATGACGCCCACGTGAAGCGAGCGGTCGCGCGCGGAGGGGCGGAAGAGATCGTGACGGGCTTGCCTCAAGGGCTGGAAACCCAGCTCGGGCGTTGGTTTATCGACGGGGCGGAGCTCTCGGGCGGCCAGTGGCAGAAGGTCGCCCTCGCCCGGGCCTTCATGCGTGAAGAAGCGGACATCCTCATCCTTGATGAGCCGACCGCCGCGCTAGACGCGGAAGCGGAGAAGATGGTCTTCGACCGCTTCCGGGAGCTGGCCCGCGATAGGACCTCGCTCCTCATCTCCCATCGCTTTCCCACCGTGCGCTTGGCGGACCGAATCGTGGTGATCGAACACGGCCGAATCCTCGAACAAGGCAACCACGCCTCTCTCGTTGCGGCCAAAGGCCGCTATGCGCAGCTCTTCGCCTTGCAAGCGGAGGGATATAGCTGAGGGAAGAAACGAAGGGGGAAGGAATAATCTAAGGACTCACCCCCAACGAAAACACCGTCCCATACTGATACACCATCGACGGATCATTCTGCCCGCCCGCTTGCGTCAGCCCGTAAAGCGTCTTCCCGTCCGCGCTCACCGTGACGTTGTCGATGGGGTACGCCCCGCTCGTCTTGGCGTGAAAAGAAGCAAGGCGCTGATAGCCGCCGCCGTCCGTCTTGATTTGAAAGACCGTGCCTTCGTCGTGCGTCCCGCCTTTTCGAGTCATGCCGTAGAGCCAATTTCCGGAGAGGGTAAGAGAGCCATAAGGTTCTTCCCCGTCGTTCGCGGAATCGGGGAAGCTATGCAAAAGCTTGAATCCGCTCCCGTCCGCGTTGAGTTGAAAGATCACGCCCTTGTCTTGGGCGCCGCCGTTCGTCGTCATGCCGTAGAGCACGCCGTTCACGTCGAGAAGAAAACCGTGGTCGCTGGTGGCGCCGTCTTGGCTGCCTCCCGTGAAGGAATGCAGCACTTGGTAATGACCGGAAGCGAGATCGTAGCTGAACACCACGCCGAAATCGGAAGCACCTCCCTTGCGGGTGATACCGAACAACTTGTCGCCGCCGTCGCTTAAGGTCAGTCGCCCGTGGGGCTGGCTTCCGCTGGCCTTGGCGAAGGAGTACAAAACCTGAAACCCGCCGCCGTTCGGATTCATCTTATAAATCGTCCCCTCGTTGTTGGCTCCGCCTAACGCGGTCATTCCGTAGAGAGCTCCGCCCGCCGACGCGAAGCAGCTGTGGGATTGGGAACCGTCCCCCACCCCGCCCGAAAAGGCGTGCAAGGCGCTGTAGCTTCCGCCCCCGGCGGGAAGGCTGAATAAAACGCCGTTGCCGTTGGAGGCGGAATTGTCGGTATTCCCCCCTTGAAGGGCCGCGCCGTAAAGCGTTCCCGAATCGAAGAGCATGGCGTCATGGTGGGGCTGATTGCCGGCGCCGTTTGCCGCACCGGGGGTGAAGGAATAAAGGACCTGAAAAGCGGAACCGTCGGTATTGAGCTGAAAGACCGCCCCGTTATTCGCCGCTCCGCCGAGCGCGGTTCGACCGTAGAGCACGGTCCCGTTCGGATCCAAGGTAAGAGAGCCCTTGGCGGTGGCGCCGTCTTGTCCCGAAAAATTGTGCAGCACTTGAACGCTGCCGTCCTCGTCGCTGCGGCCGGAACTACAGGCGTAAAACGCCGCAAACGCGACCGCCACCCACAAGAATAAACCCCATCGCTTTCCAAAATGCGGCGGTCGTTCACGCTTAGGATCCGTCATCATCATAATGGCTCCTTTCGGCTTGAAAATTTCGGGAGGAAGATTGCGTCATTGTAGGGCGACTCGGAGGCGAGACAAAGAGAAAAGAATCCATTAAAGCTGGAAGGAAAAATAAAACGGGAACTCGCCCCTCAAGCCATTTTATTGAATCTCTTTTACCATCCACCATAACTCGTCGCCGCGAATAGCCAAATAACCCACTTTCTTGCCGTCCGGGCTGAATTGCGGAAGCGTCTGCGGCATGATCCAATCTTTCTCGTCACTCAAGAGTTTTCCTTTTACTGCGAGATAAGAGGCGGGATCGGAGCAAGTCATCCCCTTGTAGGGCTCAGGGCAAGCGAAATCACGGTCGGATCGGGTCCAATAGACGATATTTTTGCTATCGGGAGTGAAAAAAGGCACGATCAGGGTGGAGTTGTCGAAAGGAGGAGTGGGATTTTCCTTCCCGTCCTCCACGACGAGTATCGGTTTCAATTCGTGCCCCTTGGGTTTCTCGTCGCGAGCCATGTAGACATATCGGCGGCTATCGGGACTGAAAGAAAATCGGTCGGAAACGTATTCGTGTGCTTTCTCCTCTTTCCCGTCCACAACGTAAAAATGCTTATCGTTCAGCTTGCGGGAGGCTTTGAAGGCGAATCGATTGCCGTCGGGGCTTAAAATCATCTCGCCGACGAAAAAGTAAGGACCGTATTCTTTCCCGTTCACGCGGTAATAATATTTCCCATCGACTTTTTTACTCCGAAGTTCTCGGATCGATCCGGTTTTCTCGACGGAAAGATCTTCCGAGAAATCCTGGTCCACTTTCCAAGAAGAGGCCGAAGGGGAAGAAACCTGCGGCGTGACTTCCCGCTCCGCCCCGTTCTCGTAAACCCATGGCTTTCCTTCCCGAGTGCCCGCGCAACGGAGGATATTGGTCATGCGGAACTTCAAGGCATCGCAGGAAACGTTCGAAAAAGGCTTCCCGACCGCCTTTCCGTCGACGACCAAGACGTAAGGGCCTATTCCCCCGTGCTCGTTCCAATCCCGCTCTTCTAAGATAAAATAATAACCCTTATTGTCGGCGCCGAACCCGCTCTCATGAAGCCTCGGGCTTTTGATCTTCGCCAAGGAAGCCAAAGAAATCACCTCGTCCTTTTGGGCATCTCCCAACACTATTTCGCATTTCGTGAAAGACGGAAGAGGATAGGAGGTTCCCGGCTTGAAATAGCAAGGCTCATAAAGGATTCTGCGGCCATCCGGACTCATCGCTTCCCTCATCCTCGAAGGATCCAGCTTCTCGAGTTCCCAATAATCGAAGAAGGGACCCTCCCGCCCGTTGATGACGAGGGAGTAGCGCTTGCCTTTCTGGCCGATGTAGAAAAGGGTTTCTGTTTTTTCGTCGAAAAGCAAGTGGCTGAAGGTGTCGAAGCGGTCGAAGGAAAGAGGCGCGAGGTCTTTGAGAAAAAGGCCACTCCCTGAATAATAAATAAAGACCGGCTTACCCAAATCGGACTCTTTCGGGCCGAAAAAATAGTAATCGTCTCCCCTCGAGGAAGAATGAAGATGGATCTCCTTCACCCACTCATGGTTCACTTCCCCGATTTTTTTGGATTCAGGAAACGTATTTAAATTGATGGGTTCCGCGTAAAGGTTCGAAAGGAAGGAAAAGAAAAAAAGAACCGCCCACCCCGCCCGACTGAAACTCATGGAGCCTCCGCAAAAAGGTTGGCCCTCTCTCTCCTTCTTTATAGGAAAAAGCGGGGGCACCTTCAATCTTATTTCACCGTCGGCGGAACAAGAGCACCCCAAGCGCCAAAACGGCGAAACTTGCCGCCGAATACACCAGCAGGCAAACGAAAGATGTCTTCCAACTTACTTCGCGCCCGTCAGGACAAAAGAAATGGCGCGTGGTGGCGTATTGCCCGGGAGACGGGTGATAATGGGACGATTGCACCTGAAGCTCTCCCACGCAAAGGAAAGGGCCGGCCACCTTGCCGACGGCGGGAAACAAGGCGAGCCCGGCGGTGGCCGCCATGAAGCCGACGAAGAGGGCGACGAGGATCGCCGTCCTCCAACCGAAGTTGTCGCGAATATACTGAAGGTTAGGGTTCATTTAAGGCAGCCAGAACTGCACTCGCTCGACAAGCTTTCCCGTCCAGGCATTGACGTCGCCGCCGCAATGGCTGTTGCACGCGGGATCGGTGAAGAAGCCGCTGTCGGCTTTGATCTTCGGGTCTCCGATGCGGTCGATCAGTGCCTTGCCGTTGTAGTCTCCTTCGGGGTTGCCCGAGCAGTTGAGGCTGAAGATGGGAATCTTTAAATTCTTTGCATCGTAATCGCCCGTCGCGCCGCAGGCGGCAAGAAGGCCTCGGGTGTCGGCGAGCGTTCTGCTGAAACCGACGTTGGTGAGCAGCGAATAGGAAGCGTAAGAAACGCCGCCCGTCAGGGTCTTGGCGCGGCTTAAGCCGTTGCCATAGGTCGCGATGATTGCGTTGGCCACGTTGCTCATGTCGGCGGCCAGCATTTCACTGTTGTCGTTCCAAGATTTGCCGTTGTCGTTGGGTACGAGCGGCGGCTGATCTCGGTAAGCGACGATGGCGGCCACATAGCCCAGCTTGGCTAATTCGTTCGCCAGGTTATTTTCGAGGGGATCGTCCAAGCTGCCGGGGGTAGGATCGTTCTCGTCGTTTCCGCTTCCGAGCAGGATGAGGCCCTTGCGGTTGGTGCCGTTGGCGTCTTGTTGGAGGTAAATCTTGTAGGAAATCGTGCCCGCCTTTTCCACCCGATTGACGACACCTCCCGACGCGGAAGGAGTATTTCCCTGAGGAGAAGAATTATTCGGATTATTGTTGTTTGTTTGCGGGGCTCCCCCCGTATTGGCTCCCCCGCCCGTCGTATCGGAGGTTTTATCGGAAGAACTGCACGCGGCGAGCAGGAAGAAGGTTAAAAAAACAGATCCAAGGAAAAAGGGATGAAATGCTTTTTTCATAATACCTAGCATTATAAACTTAAGCACAAAATAATGCGATACTAGAATTTTAGCCTTTTCACCTTAAAAGGCGGAGATTTCGGGGATTATCTTCTGTTCATACAGATTCAGGACGTTTTCTTGGTTCATCCCTCATTAGAAAGATTGTACGTCCCGAATAAAAGGATTCAAGAAATCTCTTAGCCTCCATGTGGGGGTCTCCCGGATCATGCTCCCGGGAAGGGCATCATCCCCTAGATGGTCGCGCATCTCCCTCAAACTTTGCTGGTACTCGGGGCTGGCCGTCTCTCCCGAAGCGTCGTCTTCTCGGATGATCCTCAAAAGACTCCCCACGACGCGGTTTCGATGGAGGTCGAAACGCATCCGCAACACTTCGTTTTCCGGGCCTAAACTCGACGCGATCTGGGCGAGATAGTGCAAGTGTTCCATTTTTTGGAGGATATCAAAGGGGCGTCCCGCACCTCTCACAATGCTCCGCTCTACTGAAAGAGAAGTCTCGGGATGGCTCTGCTGTTCATCCCACAATTCCACGTTATGCACGATCTCTTGCGCCGCAAAACTCTGCGTCCTCTCCTCGACGGCGGCCCGATCGTAGGGAATGGACTCTCTGTCCATCCAAGTCTCCAGCGTTTGAATTTCAGAAAAGTGGCGAACGGCTTTGGCGGCGTGGCTATAAAGACTTAGGCAACCGCACAACCCCATCAAAAAACGATTGAAGGACAGCTGAACGGGAATACCGGCCAAGCGCGCTTGCTCCAGCGCAGGCTGAAGGTAGGAAATCATCGACTCGCCTTGCCCTTCGGCCAGCAGATCGGGGTCCGGCGCTTGAAGAAGGGCGTGAAACGCCGCTTCGTCGTGCATGTTCAGGGGCTGTCTTAATTTCTCCCGCGGATCGAGATGGGCGCGAGACGTGGCCTTCTGCAAAAGGCGGGAAAACTCCGCCGCGGGACCTAAATTGCGTATCATGCCTAGGGATTTTACACCTAAATTCGCCGATAAAATTTTGAGAGCCGGGTCACTGGGGTCGATCACCGTGGAACTCGCCGGCGTCGGGGAAGCCGAGGGCCCATGCGCCAAGGTTTCCAAACGAAGCCCATCGCCCTCGTTAAAACGATGGTCTTCGTTTCGATCTTCGACGACCACGCTTGATAAACTGGATAATTGAAATCGATATTCGGTCATCTCCCCTCCTTGCGCTTTTACTTCAGCAAAGAGGGTGCCAGAAAAACTTCAACTAACTATTTAAGTTATCTATTGTTTTTAAACCGATTCTTTTTAAGGGGTTCCCTTTTAATTTTATATACATATTTTTTTATCATTTTCTAAAATTGGACTTCTCGAAATAAATTATAAAAGACCCAACCACTTCGAGAGAGGTTCCACAAATAGCAAAACCCATTCTTGATTAGTCCTTCACTCGCTCCCCACTCGGCTGCGCACTCTGTCCTCTTTTGCCCCTGACTCACTCGAGGTGAAAGCGTTAAGGCTCCCGCCCTTGGGAGGCTGCTTTCTCTCGCGTACACTCGCTTGAAAAAGAGACAGGCGCACCCCGGCGTTTCTTGGGTTACTTTCTTTTTGCTGAAGAAAAGAAAGTGACCCCGCCGCCCGGGCAGGGCAAATTTCAATAAAAATTGAACGAGGAAGAACTCCGAGAAAAGAAAAACCTACCCCGGAAACAAATGAAAATAAGGCTGCGCCTCTTGAAGCACGCGGGCAAAGGAAGGCCGAGCTTTCAACCGCTCAAGATAAGATGCGACATTCGGATAAGGCTTGCCGAGCGGCACAAATTTATCCGCATAAAACAACGCCGGTGCCGCCGCACAATCGGCCAGGGTGAACGCCTCCCCCATTACCCAAGTCTTGCCGTTCATATGCCGCTCGATCATTCCCAGCGCCGTCTCGAGCCGCGCCTTGGCTTGCTGCACGCCGAGCGCATCTTTCTGCCCTTCCGGCCTCATCTTATCGAACACCATCTTCTGCATGGGCTCGTGCACGTACAAATCGTAGAAGCGGTCATGAAAGCGCGTTTGCCGGCAAACATCGGGGTCGGAAGGTAAAAACCGCACCTTACCCGGATAGTGCTGATCTAAATACTCGAGGATGATGCTCGACTCGGGCACCATCGCGTCTCTCATCTCGTCGCGCAATACGGGGAATTTCCCCAACGGCCAAATTTGCAAGAAAGCTTTTCTGGATTTTTCTTCCATTAGGTCGACAAGTTGAGGCTCGAAGGGGGTTTGGTTTTCGTAAAGGGCGATGAGGACCTTCCAGCAATAGGAGGATAGAGGGTGATAGTAGAGTTTAAGGGACATGGATTCTTCCTTTCTCAAGTGCGCCAAGGCAAGTTGACTTCCATTGATAGAATTGCGGCCGCCTTCCCCGGCGCCGACTTTCTTACTCCACGTTGATTCCCGCCAGGTTTTTCAAGAACGATTTCGCCAACTCCCTCGCCTGCTTTTGAGCCGCCGGGTCATTTTGCATCCCGCCTTTCGTATAAATGGCATCCATTGAGGCGGCGGTGAGAATGAGAGATTCGCTCAAAATCTGTTTTTGCCGCTCCGGATAACTCCTGAACTGCGGCGAGTTTGCCAAGGTGTTGTTGTAGTAGTTCACCAGCGAGGCGATTTCATCCCCCGAAACCGGCCGCCCGCCGACGATCTGCTGGCTCGTCGCGACGATGAAGGCGAAGGAGTTGGCGAGGTTGTTTTTGCGGAACTTCGTTTCCACCACCGCCAAGGTTTGATTATACATGTTTCGGATGGCTTCTTTCTGGTCCGGCGGCAAATTGGGCATTCCCTCCACGAGTTGATCCGGCACGATGCGATTGGGAGAAGGAGTAAAATCCGTCGCCGTAATCGGATATTGCGGGGGGAGCGGCGGCGGGGCCATCGTTCCCGTATTGGGCGGAGGATAAGAGGGATTATAAGAAGGCGTACTCGAAGAATGGGCCGGGCCGGAACCTAATTTTTGTCCTCGATGCAAGGTGTCGTAATAACTATTCTGACTGATCGAAAGACTTTTGCTGGCGAAACTAATCGTATTATACATGTTGCCCAAGGAGCCGGCGTATTGAGCGATCGCACCGGGGGCCCATGCCAGCACTGCCATGAGGCTTGCCCATCCCAGTAAGAGTTGGGGAGTGAGATATCGCTTTTTCATAACCCCTCCTTATTTATTTTCGGGCCATTTTAACTCCTCCTCATTTCTCTTACCAGCCAATCCTACATTTACTTTTTAGACGGATTCAGGCACACCCCGACGCGAACGAACGCCCTCTTATCGATCTTCTTCGCTTCTAGATATGGCACTTCTTCCGTGTTTGAGCGTTCAACTTTTAAAGCGCGACGCTCCCGTTCGAAAATTAATTGGGAAGGGCCAGGCGGCATGAAACGTGGTCATCCGAGGAGAAATCGACGAAATAAGGGCCCGCGGTGGCGTTCAAAGCGCCGGAAACGGTGAGGAGGTATCGATCCGGATTGTTCATGGCGAGCAAGGCGGCCTTTTCACAGAACTCCACGATCGACCGATGGTTGGGATTGGAAAGGTTCATCTTCTTGAAGATGACGGCGATGGGGCCGTCCTTGGATTTTCCGTTGATGGTCATCTCGTAACTTCCCGTTCCGGTGGGGTCATTTTCATGCAATACAAAGTTGACCGAGCTGAAATACAAGGGGCCCGACGGGCTTTGCACCGCGAAAGAGGAGCTTGCCCCCAACACGCAGGCGGCGAAAACTAATTTCAGAAGAAATCGACGAAAAAACGAATGCATGCTTCCTCCTTAATTCGTAATCAACCAAAAGGAAAGATCCTCATTCCCCACCATAGGCCTCGCAACGGCCGGACTTTGAAGGACCCCACTCACACTTACCTTCGCCAATCCATTTTTCCCACCCTCCTCCGCTTCTTGTGCGGGTTTATTTCCGTTTTCTTCCTCCGCGGGTAAATTCGGCTCCTCTACGCTTTTAGTCGGTTGAAGATTTTGATTTTGATTTTGATTTTGGATTTGAACCTGGGCTTGAGTGTGAACCTCGGCGGGAGCTTCACTTTCAGAATCCGAACGATTCTGTTGAGTGCAGGCAAGAACCCCCAAGAGAAGAAAGCCGGACATGATCCAAGAGAAATAGCGCCCCATACTTTAGAAATGATAAATCAATTTTCAAAAGAAGAAAACGCTTACCTGAGGTTTATTCATTTAATTATTTAAAACTAATGAAAAAAATGAAAAACCTGAAAGCGACAATTACTCCCATATCCGAAACAAGCGTTCGAAAAACCAAAAGGCCGAAAGGGATCCGATGAAATAGGCGGGAAAGACCGTTTTCTTCAAAAACAGCGGCAAGGGGATGTTTCGCGCTAGCCTTTTCGCCGTCAAAAGAACTCCGATAAAGAGTAATTGGCCGCATTCGATGCCCAGGTTGAAGGAAAAGAGCGACCAGGGAATCTCCCCCGCCGGCAATCCCACCTGCGCCAAGGCGCCGGCGAAACCCAATCCGTGCAATAGACCGAAAGAAGCGGCCATGCCCCAGGGATAGCGGCGGAAAAAATCGGCTTTTTTCTCGGGGGATCGGATGAGCTCCACCGCCAACACGAGAATGCTCAAGGCAATCAAGGCTTCCACCGCCGCGGGGGAAACGGCAACCCACCCCAAAGCGGCGAGCGAAAGGGTGACGCTGTGCCCCAGCGTGAAGGCGGTGATCGTCCCCAGCAACCTTCTCCCTCCCCCCACGAGCAGAACCAATCCCATCACGAACAAGAGGTGATCCCAACCGGTCAAGATGTGCTCAACGCCTAAGCGCCAATAATTTTGAAACACCGCCCCCGCGCGTTCGCGCTCCGGCACCACGAAGAAGGGTTGCTCGCTTCCCAACACCCGTTGATACTTTCGGCCGTCCGCCAAGACGACGCGAAGGATGACGTCGGCCTTGCTGCCGGAAATGCCCGAGACCCCCACCCGGCTTCCCACAAGCGGCGCATCACAAGAAATTTTCCAGCGCTCCAAACGGGCGGAGTCGAAATTACGGCTCTCCGTTTCGCCCGTGGCGAGGCATCCCGAGGGAAGCTCAACGCGAAGGGCTTCCCCGGGTATTTTCATCAGCGGCGTTTTCCATAACACTTCGGCATTGCCCGGGGTTTTCTCGATGATTTCCAACAACGAAGGCGCGAGCGGATGCGCCTCGCCCCGACTCCCCGCAAAAAGAAGGAGAAGCGGAAAAAATAAATACCATCGGCACCGTCTCTTCTTTCGCTCCCTCATGTGCCCCCTCTCAAGCTCGTTCGATTTTCCGCATTTTCATCGCTCTCCACTCGAATGACGTATTTAGAGCGCAATTGCGCGAGGGTTTCCTTCAAACGGGCCGCTTCTCTCTCCTGCAGGAGAATTCCCCGAATTTGGTTGGCCACCGCCTCCAAAGGCTCCACCCGGGGGGGAGTGATTTGCTCCACCCACACCAAGTGCCAACCATAGCTCGAAGCCACGGGCCCCGCCCATTGGCGGGGTTTCAGATGAGACACTTCTTGAGCGAAGGAAGGGCCGAACAAACGGGATAAGGCGGAAGAGGAAAAAGCGGAAAAGCGATTTCCCTCCATGAAGGAATCCCCCCCGCCGACCGCCTGCGCGAGCGTCGTTTCCCCTTTTTCCAACTTTCTCAAAAGCTCTTTCGCCTCCTCCTCCCCTTTCGAACCGCGCCGATCGCGGCTGAAATAAATCTGGGTAAAGCTGAGTTCCGGAGCTTTCGTAAAATTTTCGGGATGCCGATCGAGATACGTTTGAAGTTCTTCCCCCGTCACCCGCGCCGGTTGATTGGGCGTGGGAACCTTGCGGGCGATGAGGGCCATGGTGGCGATCAAGTGGCGCCTCACCACGCGGTCGCTGCGGTTCAGCCCCCACTCGAGAGCCTTCCGGTATAAGACGGCATCGGAGGCCTTGGGATCTTCGCCGACAAATTTCGCCAATTGAATGAGGCGCCGTTTAACGCTGGGGTTGTTCCGGTCCAAATGCAGGTTCAGCGCCTCCCGGTAAAGAACTTCGTCGTCGATGGCCCCTTCGATCGCCGCCGCCGTTTGCGCGGGGACGGGGGGCACGCCCGTTTGAGAGAAAATATCCTTTTTTAATTCCTCGATCTGCGCCCTTCCGATGACGATCTCTTCCGGGGGCGCGGGGTGCCGCCACCGCTCGAAGCGCTCCCACGCGCGATTCGCGCCGAACAAGGCGGCGCCCATCAACAAAAAATGAAGAAGAGGCGATTTAAGAATCTTCGAAAAGGGTTTCATGGCTCATTCGGACGGCACGAACCAGATGGGAGAGGTCCAGGCCCTCTCTTGAATGGTTCTGGAAATAAAGGGAGAATTCGTCTCGTTGATGCAGCAATTGTCGAAAGGCGTTTCGCCGCTTTGAATCTCGCCTCTCGCCAAGGCCTGCGCGTTGGCGGCGGCGGCCTTCGCATGGCAATCGCTTTCCCCCAAATAAGGATCTACGCCAGCCGCTTTGCAGGCGAAGGTGCTCCACCGGCAGGTCAGGGTTTTCGAGAACCCGGGCGTAATAAAAGGCGGGCGGGCGGGATCGAAATTCTTATCCTCCCAAACCGCGCATAATTCGTTGAATCCCGCGCTTAAGTTGGGCTCGCAGGTGTCGGTGTTAAGCTCGTTACCGGCGCTCGTCGTATTTCCGATCACGTCCGCCACCTCTTCGTGGGTTTGTCCGGCGGCATCCACCCATCCCTTGATGATTTGAATCCGCTGCAGCGGCGTGCCGGGGAGCGCTTCGCTTCCCGCGTCTTTCAAGGCGGAAACCAAAAAGCGGGGAGCGTCTCCCCTTCTCGGAGACGGAAGATCGGACCCCATGGGAACCCCTTGCGCATAGCCCACCGCCACGCGGTTGGGCAGGGAGCAAAGCCGATCGTCGGGAATGCCGAAGTTCCAGCCCCCGAAGAAACGCACGATGGGCCGCGTGCCGCTGGTGCCGTAGGTCTCTTTGCGGCGCATGGCGGAGAAAATGGAATCGCGGGAATTTTCCTCCGCCCACACCACGGCCAGACCGCCGGGGTTTAAGTTGATGCTGTCGATGCGGCGGGCGAAGGAGCCGTCGTCGGTGCCCGTGCCCCAGCCGGTGTCTTCGCGGGTGTTTCCGGGGTGCCGTTGTGGCTGTCCGTGCTGCCGGCGATCCCGTACTTGAAGGGGTTGACCCCGCCGTATTTGGGGGCCAGAGCCATGCCGTCTTTCAGGGCGTTTCGGATCATGTTGCGGGAGGAAATTCGTCGATGGGCACCGACGGGGAGCTGGGGTCTAAAATCGCCTTGGGGGATTGCTCGAAGGTGCAGAGCTCATCCACCGTTTGCACTCCCTTCTGCGCCAAGCGGTCGAAGCGGCATTCGAACCCGCTTTGTGCTGGAGGATCTCCACCAAAGGCTCGAAGGCGGCGCGGGTCTTCGCTTCGTTCTGGTCCTTCGGGTCGGGAAACATGCGGCCCGCGGGATCTTCGGGGTAGAGCCGAAGGTTGGCGTTGTGGGGGATGGTGAGCACGTCGCAACCGTTGCCCGCGTTCAGGCATTGGTCGGTCAACATTTGCCACAACACCGGCGGAAAAGGCCCTCCCGTCTCGATGTTCGAAATGGGGGCTTTCGCCACGCGGTCGTTTCGAAAAATCACGTTGCGGTGCAGATTGTCGAATTGCGGTTGGGGGGTATACTCGTAGGCGACGAAGGTGGTGAAGTTGCACGCCGAACTGCGGTCGTAATTCGCTTCGGCCGCCTCCTGCACCGTTTGCCAAATCGAAACGGCGGCGCCGTCGCAATCCACCCCCGGCGCGGCGCAAAACGGCAGGTGACCGGCGCCGTCGGGCCGCAAAGTGGGATTGAGGGCCCAAATTCCCGCGACCGTCAAAGGATCCACCTCTCCCCCGGGGCCGGGATTGGGTTGTTCGGTCAACATCTGTTGGCAGGCGAGCGAATTGCTCCCCGGCGTGCCCGCGGCGGAACGGGTGCAAATCTGCATTTCCCCGAAAAGCTCGGCGTGGTCGGTGACCGCGGTAAAATCCAAGGGCTTGTTGATTTGGGCGACCCGGCTTTGGGGTTCTCCCCCCACGGCCAAGGGCCCCGGCAAGGGCACCGCTTCCCCTTTGGCGAAACGATACGCCGCGAAGGGATCGTTGCGGGTGGAGAGCACGTACGCATCGAAAGAAAAAGAAGTGTGCACGTGGGTTTCGCCGAAGAAGGGCTGACGCAGGGGCTGGTAATTGCTGCAGGCCTCCCGCTGCTCGGTAACGGTGAAAGGCGGACTGGACGAATGGTTACAGGCCGAAACGAAAAAAGGCGAAACCAGAAAAAAGAATAGAAACCTCCCCCTTACCCCTTTCCCCCGTCTTCTCACGCTCCCCCCTTTTTTTGGTGTGAAGATAGATTTTAAGGAGTGAGCACGGGGGCGGTAAAGCAAAATTTCATCCGAGTGCGGCCATCCGCTCACTCGTCTTCCGGAAAGGCGAACCCCAAGCCGCACCCCGGGCAAGTCTCTTCTTGAAGATTCCGCGGCGCCCCGCAGGCGGGGCAATGCCCCAAATCGTCCAGGGCCGCCATCTGCTCGGGCGTTGTTCCCGGAACTTGTTCTAAATACACTTCGCGATCGGCGGCTTGAGCGCGGGCGAAATCTTCTTCTCTCACGTACAGCTCGCACTTAACCCGTTGGCCGCGATAACGGGTCGAGATGAGCCCGCCTTCTTCGGGAATTTCTTCGATTTGAAAGGGAATGTTTTGTTCCGTCAACTTCCGGGCGAGAATTTCGATCCAGTCCGTATCTTGAACGCAAAGGAGCTTAAGATTTTGGAGGTTATCATCCATACCGTTTATTCTACCTTCATTTCCATTGTCGTCCATGTTTACTTTCCCTTCCTTCGGGTTAGGCTTCCCCTAATCCTTACAAACCTCTTTTCCATGCCGATCGAAGGTGGCGAGTGGCTTCACTTCACCGTCTTTACCGACATGATAAAGCCCATACGACTCTTCGATATCCGAACAACCGAAGGGCCGGACGCGGGGCAAATGCACGGCGAAGCCGTCCGGCACTTTCGCGACCTGGGCCGAGAGCTTAGCCCCTTCTCCTCTGGCCACTTCTTGCGTCACCGCCACCCACGAAACGGCGGCCTCTTCGTCTTTTACGGGAGCCGCGATCTTTTGAAGCTGATCGAAACGGTCCAGGCGCTCGGTTTTTCCGTCACGATGAATTTCCAACCACGTGCTGTAATTGCATTTACCCCCTTCTTGTTTCAAATAAACCGCCGAAGTTTTTTCGTAATGGGCGCACTCGCCTTTGATTTCGGGTTTTAAGGACGAAGGAAAACCTTGAAGGGACGACATCGAAAGGGTTTTCCAAGAAAGGTTTAAATAGGTTTGCGCATCGCCCGAATTTTTCCAGGCATATTTTTTCAAACTCTGGGGAAAGCCCTCTTGTGCATGAGAAGACGGGATAAAAACAAAAAGGAAAAAGATAAAAAAGCAGGCACGGTAAATTCGCATAACGTTTAGGCGACCTCCAATTTAAATCCCTTAGTTTTTAAACTCTCCGCTTTCTTCTTCCTTTTCCTCGCCTTCCCCAAAACGCGACGAAGGCGGGGAGGAAAGAGCCAGAAAGAAAATAGGCCCCAAGAGCGGAAGCAAGAGAATGATCGACCACAGCAGTTTTGCGGAAATTTTATTTTTGCGGACGAACCAGAGATGAATCAAACAAAAGAAACTAAGGCTTAAAACTAAAAACCAAAACAGCGGGGAACCGGGGATATAGGGGATCCATTCTGGATATCTTTGGCTAGAGCCGTAAATGGAGTTCATACCTTTAAGAGAAATGCTTTTCGCCGATCCCGCCCCCTAGCGGATCGACTTGGTTTAAATGGCGCATTTGGCGAGGGAACCCGTGTCGAAAAAAGGGAAACCTCATTTCAAACGCGTCAGCGTTTCCGTCCCCAAATCGTTGGGATTCTTGGCCACGAACCAGGTGCCCTTCATGTTGCCATCCGGCTGCACGGTATAAGTCACGGTCCCCACGTTTTGGGATTGATTGCCCCATTCCACGGCGAAGGTGTTGCCGTTCAACTTACCGACTCCATCATAGACGCTGCCCACCTGCCAATGCACCCGATAGACATCCCCGCTCTTCACGATGGTCGCGGTGCCGCGATACGAGCCGGCATTCTTGGGATTCGTCCCGAGCACCCCGTAAGTGCCCTCAATATTCGCACTTTGCGCGGCGGCCGGAGCGGCCCAAATGATCACGATCGCGAGGCAACAGAGAGATAGCCATTTTCTCATTTTTTCTCCTTTTTTTAAGAATTCAATCCTCTTCAAATTCATATTTCTCATTTACTAGGTTGGTTTGCGCATTCTTGAGGCGGCGGAACATTTCTCTCCGCCAAATACTGCTTAAAATCCTTCAACCCTTTCACGCAATCCACGGGAGGCGTCGCCACCGACAATTGGCACATGAGCATCGCACTCGACTCCTTCTTTCCCGCCGCCTCGCAGCATCGCGCCAAATTCTCGCAGCCGGGGCCTTTCGGGGGCCAAACGTTTTTACCGTCGGAAAGCACAACGGTGTTTCCGTTGGAGGAAGGGGCGATGGTGGTTTCGGCGTGGGGTTGGGGGAGGAAGGAAAGGAAGGTGAAGAATAAAAAAATAAGGGAGAGGTGTTTGTCGCATTTCATGGATAAGTCCTTTATGCGCAAAATGTAGTTATTTTCGAAAAAGAACAAAATGAGGAAGCGATTTTAACTGCGTATATCTAAACATTTTATAATCGGCTCTTACGGCTTTTTTAGAAAGTTGATACTTCTTTAAAGTTGTTTTTGGAATGAACGGATAAAACCGAATTTCTTGTCGTTTTTTAGACTTTTCCAGCCAACAAAAATTTACAATTAGCGGTGGAACAATAAATCCCGATTTCAAAACCTTCTCGATTACAGTCCATCCGGCACCGAGAATCTGGTTACTGGGTTTTCGATTCACCGACTTTACTTGAGTTCTAAAAGAACAGCCAGAACATTGCAGATCGTATAATGGGTAGTTTTTCGGCAAACAAAGTAGTTTCTTTAAACAGTTAGGACAATTTATAAGCCTGACAACTTCGCGTTCTCCCTTACCACCGGTAATTTGGTTCAATGTTAGGGCTGCCTTTTTCAACGCTTCAGATCCTCCGCAATCGTCGCGAACTGCTCCAACGCCGCCTCTAAATCCTCCATAATTTCTCGGGCAATGATTTCCGGGGCAGGCAGATTGGCGGATTCTTCGAGGCTTTCGTCTTTAAGCCAGAAGATATCGAGGTTCACTTTGTCGCGCTTGACGAGTTCCTCATAGGCGAAGCCCTTGAAGCGTTCGCTCTCCTTGCGAGAGTGCCGGTTCTTGAAGTTGTAGCAGGCGACAAAGTCATCCAGATCCGATCGTTTGAGGGGATTTTCCTTCAGGGTGAAGTGCATGTTGGTGCGGAGGTCGTAGATCCAGAGCTTTTGCGTCCAGGGGGTTTCCCTCGCCTCTTTGCGGTCGAAGAAGAGGACGTTCGCCTTCACCCCTTGGGCGTAGAAGAGGCCCGTGGGCAGGCGCAGGAGGGTGTGCACATCGCATTCGTGGAGGAGTTTCCGGCGGATCGTCTCCCCCGCCCCGCCTTCGAAGAGCACGTTGTCGGGCACCACCACCGCGGCGCGGCCGTTGATCTTGAGGAGGGATTTGACGTGTTGGAGGAAGTTGAGTTGCTTATTGGAAGTGGTCGCCCAAAAGTCTTGCCGTTCGTAGGTCTCTTTCTCTTTTGAGACCTTTCCCTCTTCCCCCACGATCGTGATACTGCTCTTCTTCCCGAAGGGAGGATTCGTCAGCACGATCTCGAAACGCTCGCTCGGTTCCGCGGCGAGGGAATCAGCCACCACTATCGGTTCAGATTCTTGGTTCCCGATTCCGTGAAGCAGCATATTCATGGCGCAAAGCCGTGCCACCCCTTGCACCAGCTCGAACCCCTTGAAGGTGTTCTCCTTCAGCTTCTTCCTTTCCGCCTTCGACATGTGGGGGTAATGGCCCACCATGTAGTCATGGGCGGCCAGGATGAACCCTCCCGTGCCGCAGGCGGGATCGGAGATGCCCTCTCCCGGCCGCGGTTGGATTACCTCCACGATCGCCTGAATGAGCGGCCGCGGCGTGAAGTATTGCCCTGCCCCCGATTTGGTATCCTGCGCGTTCTTCTCCAAGAGCCCTTCGTAGGCCTCCCCTTTCACGTCGGCGGCCATGTTCGACCAATTCTCTTTGTCGATCAGATCCACGATCAAGCGCCTCAGCTTCGCGGGGTCTTGAATCTTATTCTGCGCCTTGTTGAAGATCAGCCCGAGCAGCCCCTTCTCATTGCCCAAGCTTTCCAAGGTATGGCGATAATGATCGAAAAGATCATCGCCGTCCTTCTTCAAAAGCGAAGCCCAATTGAACTTTGCCGGGATGGGGCTCGGGTGATTGTAAGGGGCCTTGGATCTTTCATCGGCCATCTTGAGGAAGAGGAGGTAGGTGAGTTGTTCGACGTAATCGCCGTAGGAGAGGCCGTCGTCGCGGAGGGTGTTGCAGTAGTTCCAGAGTTTTTGAGTAATATGTTGGGCGTTCATTCTATCAGAAACCCTATTGTTTCCCTTTTCCATAGTATGCAATTATGAGGTTCCTTGTTGCGGATAAGATGCGGTTTTCATTTTTGGAAAGGGAAGCTTCGACTAGCTGTTTAATTGTTTTATCCTGCAAAATTATATCGCTCGGAAATACGTCAGCAGCAAACGTTAACCATTGCTCACGAGGCTTGCTATCCATTAACTTCTCAAGAATCCTTGTTTCTCCAATCAAAATCTTGTCTAAGTAATAACTCCAGCGTTCTGCACTTTGTTTTTTTAGAAGACGATCAGCAATTGGACGAGCACTCCAACTTGTTCCATAAGAATTTCCGAGCCTGACGCAAAGCAGAGCAGTGAAGCAAGGGCCGATAGCAGGGGCAGGGATAACAGTCCCCAGTTTTTCAAGATTTAATGTAGGTGTCTCCTCATGATAGAAATTGTTCATGCCTTCGTGAGCATGAATAATAGCTTCGGCAGCTTTAGTGAAAGTTTGAGAGCGCAAATTTTCGGGTACGTAGTCAAATCCACGAACCTTAAGTAATGCTTGCTTGAGACCGACAGTTTGCATTTGGAGCCCATCGGCATAAACTTGTGCATAAGTAAACCCCACTTGCCATCTCTCTGGCTCTCGCGTTGTAGGCCACAGTAGAGGAAGTAATAAATTTAAATTGGATAGACAGTGCTCAAGTTTTGCCCCTGTATGGGATCGAATGCCAGATAGCAATACAGCAATAGCTAAACGACGGAAGAAGTATGGCGAAGCGACTAAGGTGTCGCAACGTGAGTCCCCTTGCTGAAATGTCTCGGCTTCTAAATCCTTGCGAAAATCGGCAAATCGTTTTGCGACCTGAATGCTCGGTTTTGCAAGTACGCTTTTTACACAACTCAATAGAACGTTAACGGCTTCGTTTACTTCCATAGAATCATCGCCTTCGCCAGGATCGCGCTGCGCAAAGTGTGCGACAAGCTCTTGAGAATGACGCAAACGCATTGCTTCCGTCCGCGAAACTATTCCGAGTTCTTCCGCTAACTTAATGGCTTCCTTTTCGGTAATCGCATCTAAAACATTATCATTTTCGGATATGTCAGTTCGCCCAAGCAATTCAGCTAAAAAGGTTACACCTAATGTTCCCAGTTCCCTTTTTAGGGCAGCCATTGCCCGACCCCAAACAAATGATGTAGCCATTTCGTAACTGCCGTTCTTGTACGCAGTTACTACTTGAGTTTTTTCACGCGCTGAAAGTTGCTTGGCGAATTCTGCAATCTCGCCAGGTTGAGAGAGATTTGCGGGAACAAGGCTTTGGGTAGGCTGATCCCATAATACAATCTCGTTTGTCTTACTCATAGTTTTCTCCGAAGGTCATTCTCGCCATCTTGTGATTGAAAAAAAGCTGCTTTAAGACCTTTGCCTACTTTACCACATAGTGCTTCGTATGCTCTTCGCCGAGCACCACCAGCTATATTTGATCCCTTTAGTTTGATAAAAGCATTGTAGGCTATTGCATTTGCTCTCGTATCGAAAACTACAATTCCGTCACAACGAAACATTCCACAAATTACATTTTCAAGCGCATAAAGGTGGGGTATGGCACTCGGTTCACGGAGCACAGCATTAACAACATTACTCAAATTAATTGGTGGGTTAATGTTGGTACAATCGTTTAAAAATGCAGGTACTTTACTTAGATTTGAAACTGCAATTAAAGATCCCTTTGCTTCCCGCAGGGCTTTTAAGAGAAGAGATGTAAGATATGTCTTACAAGATTGAGCTGTCTTATTGTCAATTTCAGAGCAGATTATTTCGGCCAGTGAGACAATAGCTTGCGTAGAGGTGACAATCACTTTTTTCGCGTTTGTAAAATGAACAACGGTTTCATCACCATTGTGAATTGAAACTCTTACAGAATCCTGAGTCAGCCTCGTCACTCTAATGTATTTTGCATCTCCAACACCTCCTGTGTGTAAAGCAAGATCTATAGAAACGTTTAAGGGGTGGCCGGAGTCACGAAACAACCCAAATTCAAGCCCTTTTGATATCTTGGAAAAATATATCCGCCAACAGCCCCGCGCAAGTGGTGCAATTTTCTTAATGGCACCACGTATGGCAGTCTCATTACATTGAATCATTCCAAGCGGAAGACGATCGCTTTGAGGAATCAACCTAGTTAATTCCTTTAGATCATTAGTAAGGTATGCATCCAAGTATAGAGAAGTACCTTCTTCTTGATAATCAGCAAACAGTGAAACCAACTCGCATGTAATCGAACATTTCCCAAGTTTGCCAAGCGAAGCTGACTTGACGAGATTATCTAAAGATTTATGGAGGTGTTTTCGGAGTGTAACGAAATTAGGCATATCTCATTACTAATCTAAAAAATGTCCGCCAAAAGCGTATTGAAGGACAGATTGTCTCAGTCGACTTGCCCGCTGAAAATTAACTTTTAACATCATTTCCAATTCCTCCACCACGCTCAAGCGCTTTTCAAATTCCCCGATGATTCGATTTTGTTCGTCAAAAGGTGGAAGGGGTAGAATTGTTTCATTTAACATCTTTTGGTTCACAAAAGGCTGGCCAGAACCCGCAGCTCGTTTGTTTAACTCCGTTTGTTGGAAAGGTAGCTGAACATACTTCAATGAAATCATCGTAGGAGTCATCGTTGCGAAAATTGCATTATCTGTTATCCACGCTGCACCATTAGTGAGATAAATATTTCCGCACTGCGCACCAACTCGGCCGATTACTAAGGTTGGAAAATCTGCAACAAAAGCCTTGTGAAAACCAGTTATTCCATTGCCTCCATAGACTGGATATGGACCCTCTTTAATTTCTTTTTGAGTTAAACCTTCGCCACTTGACCATGTGAACAATTGTGAGCCATTCGCCCACC
>JAXMHI010000011.1:0-116538 GCA_046346885.1 bacterium
TTTCTTGGCGAGCAAAAAACCGTGATACGGGATGATGCCGTGATTCATCACCACCAGGGCTTTTTTCCGGGGAATGTTCGAAAACCCCACCGTCTCGTAGCGGAAATATTTTTCGAGAATGCCGAAAAAAGGGCTGATCTTCCGGAGAAAACGGGGATCAGGTTTGAGTTTCTTGCGAGGCATGGGATTCCAATATCCCAAAAGTGCCCTTTAGGGTGAATGGAAAATTAAAAAAGCTTGGAATACACCAAAGGTCGGGCGGTCTTGCGGGTAAACGCTTTTGGAGGTGCGCTTGAAACCGGGGTGGCCTTTGATTTCATGGCGGCTTTCGAGGCCTTCTTCGCCGGGGGAAGCGCTTTCGTAACCGGCACGCGTTTGGCGGCTTTTTTCAAGCCTTTCGGCGGAGTCGGCAACTTCACCGCCATCGCCGCCTTTTTCAAAGGGGAAGAAACCTTCGGTGTCAAAACCCGTTTCACGGTGGGTTTCACAAGCGCCTCCTCCGTTGGGGCTTCCGGCGTCTCCGGGATTTCCGGAATAGCGGACGGGAGCCCTTTCCCGTTCGAAAACCAAGTCTTTATCCAGCCTAAAAACCCCGAATAGGGAGAATGATTGCGAATCTCTTCCGCCTCTCTCCTTAAATGCATGATCCGTTGGCGCAATCGTTCCGCCCAGGCATGAAGCTTTCGGTCGGAGTTTAAATCTTTCAAGGTGAACCGAACCGGCTTTCCCCAATTGATCACCACCTGGGTGGGTAAAAAGAGAGGCCATTTCGGAATGGCCCAGAAAGGATACTGGGCCCAGGGGCGAATGAAGGTATCGAGCAAGGCTTCGTTCTGGATTATCCAAAGCTTTAAGGTTTTCTCGATGCCCGCATGGGCTACGGGAAAAACGTATACCGACTTTAGGCCGGTTTCCTTCAAGTATTCCTTGGCCATCCTCAAGAAACCGGTATGAAAGTGGTCCATCTGGTCGGGCTGGGTTAAGCCCTTCAAAAAATCCATCCCTTCTGGGAAAAGCAGGATGTGTCGATTTTTCAGGGTTTGGGCGCCCTTCTCAATGGAAATGGGCACGCATTGGCAGCTTCGGAAAAACTCGCGGATGAGGGGCAGCTTGAAGGCCTCTCGGAAAACGAGGGTTCCCACCTTGCCGGCTTGGTGAATCAGGAGGAAATAATTGATGAGGGTCGCCTCCACCGTTAAGGCATGGTTGCTGATGAGGATGACATGCTCGAGGCGCGCCAAATCCATGCATTCTTCCACCGCCCCCGCGTGCCGAACGCGGAAATAATAATCGTGGAACCAACGGATCCAAAGGGCGTGGGACTCGTAGAGAAAATCCCCCATGGGATGGTCGTTATATCGGAAGGAAAAAATATTTTTAAGGGCGCTCAGCATGAGAAGGAGTCATCACGAATGGATGAATTTTGATCCATAAGACGCCGCTCT
This sequence comes from bacterium, assembly GCA_046346885.1. GTDB lineage: Bacteria > UBA10199 > UBA10199 > JADFYH01 > JADFYH01 > JAXMHI01. Next base: position 1,446 of record JAXMHI010000011.1, read on the forward strand.
TCAAGAAAATTATCAAGACGCACCGCATCGAAAAGAGGTTTAGCGGCCCTTTTCCTTTTCTTTGGGAGATTTTTTTTCATCGGGTTGAGAGTCGGGTGAAACCGTTGCCACTTCCTCTTCTTTCGGCACTTCCTGAAGCACTTGCTCCCTCACCAGGTTTTTAGCGAGCTGGATGGAACATTTATGCACCGCATTGGCGATGAGCTTTCCCGCCTTCGATTGCTTGAAATAGGCGAGCCCGGCCGCGCCTAAGGCCGAATCGCCCGCCCCCATGCCGCCGAAGCCCAACATCACGTTGGTATCCTTCACCTTCACTTGGGCGGAGGCCTTGATCTCGCTCGTGGAGGTATCGAAGATGCGACAGGTTAAATAGAGGTGGTCGTTGGAAAAGGCGGCGTCCATATTGCCCAAAATCGTTTCCCCTTTCCCGCCTAAGACGGCTCCCGCGATGCCCGTCAGCCAACCCAGATGAAATCCTTCTCCCCCCTTTTTGAGGGCCGTGATGGCATAGGTAAGCAAATGGTCGGCGATTTCGATCTGTTGAAATTCTCCGACCTTCGATTTGGCCTTGGCTTCCTTCAAACGGGCGGTCTTTTTTCCCTTTTTCTTCAAAGGAGTGCGGGGAGCGTCTTCATCCGATTCGCTTTCATCCTCTGAGGACCGGGCCAGTTTCTTTTCGTTCATCACTCCCACGGGAGCTTGGGAGCGGTCTTCCCGCTCCACGACCCGAAAACAGCCCGAGTGCAGCAATTCATCCACCGCCACTTCGCGGGAGTTGAAGGCCCAATCGTCGTTCCAATCATCGAGGGTGACGTTCTCCGTTTTAAATTGATCCACGGCCACGATCAGGCGCGTGGCGCAAGCCGGATAGGTAACTTCGGGGGGGCGGGGGTTGCGGGTGCGATAATCCGCGTGTTCGGCGCGAGCAGGACTAAAGATGAATGCGCTTAAAAACCCGATCGTCACGGTCAGCCAAAGCTTCAATTTCGCTTCTCCTTTAAAAGCCCCCCTTGAAGAAATCTCATAGGCTTAAGACCTTTCGACAATCAAGGGCTAAACCACCCAAAAAATAAACAATTTGACCCGCGCTTCGAATTCTTTTTACAACTCACTCGAGCGTTTCCCTTAACCCCTTTTATTTTGGAGAAAAAAGATGCCGCAAACGAAACTCGAAAACGTCAGCGTCGACTTGAAAGCCAACGTTTATTTCGACGGAAAAGTGGTGAGCCACTCCGTATATGAAAAAAACGGCGACAAAAAGACTTTGGGCCTCATCTACCCCGGCTCTTATTCCTTCAACACGGGCAAGCCGGAGTTGATGGTGATCACCGCGGGAAATTGCCGGGTGAAACAGGCGGGCGAAAAAGAATGGAAGGCTTATCAAGCGGGACAAGAATTTCGGGTTCCCGGAAATTCGAGCTTCGAGATCGCCGTCGAGAACGGCATCGCGGAATATCTTTGCGTGTTCGAATAACCTTTTTCCGTACGACGAAAACGGCTGACAGGGCCTTCCATGAATGGTAACATTTCGTTACCATGTCTGCTTTTCCTTCTTTTTTAAAGAAAAACTACGCCTTCTCGCACCTGTTGCAGGAACGGGGGCCGGTACAAACCTGGGAGGCGGAAGGAAAAGACACGCACCACCTCATCAAAATTAATACCGGTCCTCCCGAGCGCTTTCGGGAAGAATATGATTTTCTAAGGCGTTTTCCCCATGCCGCATTTCCGAAAGCCGTTTTTTATGAAAAAAAAGAGGGCCTTGAGATTTATGGGCGAGAATATGTGGAAGGACTACCCCTTTCCCAATACTTCGGCCGCATCTCCCCTTCCCTTTTCGGAAAGCTCGCCGCGGGGATCGCGCGGGCCTTGGCTTTTCTCCATTTTCAGGGACTGGCCCACGGGGATTTGAGCGGGGAAAACATCTTGGTCACCCCCGAAAGCGCCCCCTTCCTCATCGACCTAGAATTTCTCTCTCCGCGGCACCGAAAAAGCGACGCCATTCGGGGTACTCCTCTCACGATGGCCCCCGAACTTTTTTGGGGAAGCGCGCCCACCCTCCAAACCGACCTCTACGCCTTCGGGTGCCTTCTGTATGCCTTGTTGCAAGGAGATTATCCGTTTCCGTCCTCTTCTTTTTCGTCGCTTCTCAAAAAACACGCTCTGGAAACGCCACCCGATCCCGTCTTAAGACGGAAGGAGTTCCCGCGCTCCCTAGGCCTTGTCACCTTGCGCCTATTGGCCAAGGAGCCGGCGGAACGATTCGCCGAGGGGAACGACGTCATCCGAGAATTGAACCGCGCCCTGGGACTACGAGAACCTCAGGAAACACCCCCTCCGCAAGCGACCGCCCAAGAGCGGCTCAGGGCCGCCGAAAGTTTCTCGCTGGGCAAAGAAGCGATCCGCTATTGGCAATCCCGAAAAAAATTAAGTGACGAAGAACGCCTCGTCTTCGCCGAAATTCTACTGAAAAATGGCCGCCTGACAGAACTTCGGGAACTGATCCCCGCCCTTCCCTCCCCCGACGCCTCGATATACGAAGGGTTATTGCTCAACCGCGAAGGAAGACATGAAGAGGCTTTGAGGCATTTTCAGAAGAAGAAAGAAGAAAAAAATCCCAAAGCCCTCTTAGGTTTGGCCACTTCTCTTTATTATACGGGACGTTTAGAGGAAGCCCTCGATTGCTTAAAGAACGCGGAATCCGTCGGAAGCCACTCGCCTTCGGAACAATTGGCCATCTTGAACTTTCGGGGAAACCTACTTCTCTTCGAAAGGCGTCTTCAGGAAGCGGCAAAAACTTTCGAGCACTCATTAGAAGTATCGAAAAACGCAGGGGCAGCCGCCGCCGAAGCGCTTTCCCTCATGAACCTGGCCAACACTCAAACGGCTCTTCAAGAATGGAGTAAGTCCCTCGAAAACTATGCAAAGGCCGCCGAGCTTTATGAAACCTTAGGCCTTCAAATAGAATTTGTAAAAACCCAACTCAATCGGGCCGGCCTCTTGCGGTTCGTCGGATACTTGGAAAAATCCGGCGAGTTCGTCCTCGAGGCGCAAGCCTCGCTGGAAAAGTTCACTCACCCTCAATTACAAATCTATTCCATCCTCGTGAAGGCGGACCTGGAGAAAAAAAGCGGCCGATTCGAGGAAGCGCTTCGCGAGCTGAAAAAAGCCCTGGAACTTCTGCGGCAATATCCAAGCGCCGCCGACGAAGGTGATCTTTGGATCTCGCAAGCGGAAATCGGACTTGCCGTCGGAGACGAGGCCGTCCTGGAGAAGAGTTTGGAGGCGGCGGAGGCGCTCGCCAAGAAATCCCACGACCCCCTTCTTCAAAACCGCATCCTATTTCTCTCTCTATGGACAAAGGGATCTAAAGAGACTCCCCCCTCGCCAAAAATTGTTTCCGAACGGGCCCATGCGCTCCACCTTCAGGGAGATCTGGAATTTATTTTAGACAACGCCCTACGGGCGCTTGAAAAAAAAGAGAGTCCGCATGCTCCGTGGCGACATACCCTTCGAACTTTAACCCAAAACTGGGCGCAAGAAACCTGCGAACGCCTTTCCCCCGATGATCAACCCTTCTTTCGCCGTCACTACCGTTCCCTCTGGGAGGCCCCCGCCATGAAAAAAGAAGAAAGTTTAAGCCCTTCTTTCAAACCCGAAGAAGAACGGGCCTTGCTTGACTCGATCCTCGAATGGGTCCGGGAATTGACCGGGGAACTCGAGATCGCAAGTTTAAGCGAGAAAATCTTAAGAAAAATGATGGATTTTACGACAATGGAACGGGGGTTCGTAATCTTGAAGGAAGGAGAGCGACTCGCCGTAATCGAATCCCACCATATCAATCCGGAAGAATTCCGCGAGAACGGGGAAGAAAGTTTAAGCTGGTCGCTCACCCGGCAAGCGATCGAACGAGGAGCCCCCTTGGTTAGTGCCGATGCTCAGACGGATGCCCGCCTTTCACTCGCGAGGAGCGTTCACGCGCTTCAACTCCGGGCCATCCTGGTGCTTCCTTTCCGTTTCCGGGGAGAAGTTCTCGGAGCGGTCTATCTCGACAGCCGCCTCAAGGCGGAACACCTGGCCAACTCCAACATCTCCTACTTGTCGGGACTGGCCGACATCTTAGGACTCGCCATTCGCAACGCCTCGCTTTTCGAAAAAACCGAGCAAGACCTTCAGCAGACCCAAAAGGCCTTGAGAAAAAGCCAAGAAGAGCTTTCGGTCAAATATCAATACGAAAACATCGTGGGACAAGCCAAGATCACGCGAGAATTCCTCACGCGGGTGGATAAGGTCACCGACGTGCGGGCCCCCGTATTGATCCTCGGAGAAAGCGGGGTGGGAAAGGAGCTGGTGGCGAGGGCGATCCACTACAATGGGCCCCTCAAGAAAGGCCCCTTTGTCACGGCCAATTGTTCCGCAATCCCGGAAGCTCTGGCGGAATCGGAGTTTTTCGGCCACGAACGCGGCGCCTTTACCGGCGCGTTCCAAAGCCGGGCGGGCCTCTTCGAGCAGGCCCACCAAGGCACGCTCTTTTTAGACGAAATCGGCGACCTTCCCTCTGCCCTACAGGCAAAACTGCTTCGAGTGCTGCAGGAAGGAGAAGTTAGAAGAGTCGGAGGAAGCGAAAATCGTAAGGTTTCGGTACGAATCCTCGCCGCCACACACCGAAACCTGAAAGAAGAAATCCGAAAAAAACAGTTTCGGGAAGATCTTTACTACCGTTTGAGCGTCGCGGAAATTCGAATTCCCCCTTTACGCGAGCGACGGGAAGACATCCCCGCTCTCATCGATCATTTCCTCGAAAAATTCTCGGATCAGAATAAAACTCCGAAAAGAAAGCTCGACCCCGCCACCGCGGCCGTTCTCATGAAATACGATTGGCCAGGAAACATCCGGGAACTGGAAAATCTCGTCTACAACTTATGTATTTTTTCCTCCGGACGTAAAATCGGGCTCGAGGACCTTCGGCAAAAACCGGAAATCCTCAAAGAAGTGCCTCAAGCCCCACTCAAAAGCTCTCCCCAATCTTATTCTCTGGAATTATCCGCCGCCATCGACCGGAAAGACCTCAACCTCTCCGAGGCAAAGCGACAGTTTGAAAAAGAGGAGATAGAACGGGTGCTCCAACTTTGTCAGGGACGTGTAGGGGACGCCGCCCGCCACTTGGGTATTCCACGGCCCCAACTTTCACGCCTTTTGTCTTACCATCAGATCCGCAAAAGCAATGGTAATAAAAAGTTACCAGTTTCTCGGAACAAAAAAGAGTCCCGCTCCTAACTCATTAAAAACAAAAAATTTTCCGATCTGGAACAAATCCTGCTTCTTTATTTAAATGAGAGAAATGTTACACTAACGCTACCCAGGAGCGACCCATGCTAGAGGTTCGTAAAATTTCATTCATTTCGGCGCTTCTCTTCTTATTCGTGGGATGCTCGGGCCCCGGTTCGGATCCGTTGGGCGGCAACACGGGAGGAAATCCGGCCACACGCCCCACTCCCGGATTCACCGAACTTCAGATTCTACCCGCAACCAGTCTCACCCTTCCCGCCCCCGGCGCCTTCTTAAAAGCGTTGATGATTTCGGAGGGAAATGTGGAGGTGGAAGAAGTAAGGGTCGCCGTAAAAGACTTGCAGCTAAAAAACGGAGACATTTCGGAAACAGACTTGAAAGGTCCCTTTGTCGTACGACTCATCCAAAAGGCGACGATTGTCGACGAGGCTCTGCCTTCGTTCGGAACCGTCTCGGTTCCGGAAGGAAACTACACACGGCTTAAGCTTACACTCGATAAACTGCCCCAAAACGAGGTTCCCGCGGAAGCACTCACGGACTCGATCGTCACCTCATTCTTGGTCGACAATTCAGTCGTCGTGGAGGGAAGTTTTCTTGAATCTCCGGGAAATGATATCGATCAAAGCGGCGGCGTTTCGATGATTCCTTTCCGATTCGTGAGCAATAACGGTAATTCTCTGGAAATCGACACGACTTCTCCCTTCACTTTATCGCCGGGTTTGAATTTCCTCTTTGTTGCCTTTAAGATTCAGCTTTGGTTCAACGCTTCTGTCGTGGATGCGCTTCAACAACTGAATCCCTCCGCGCTTCAAAACGGTATCGTGCTTTTGAATGACCAGTCGGACAATTCACAAATCCGCCAGATCGTCGATCTCATCGAAACGCAAATCGAGCAATCCTTGCGTTTCGCCCCCAGCGATGACGACCATTTTGAGGAAAATGAAGTGGACGACCATTCTTCCTCGGGGAAATCACTGTAACACTTTGCTACCTCTTCCCTCTCCCCTTTAAAAAAAAATCGTAAAATATATACACAATTCAAATAGTTAAAAAATTGGCACAGCATTGGCACTTTAAAAAGGCATCTTCCACAACACAAAACCAGGAGGTGCTTATGAAAAGAATATTCATCAAAAATCTCATTCCCATGCTGGCCGCCGCGACTCTCTTCGGCCTTTCGGCCTGCGGAGGCGGTGCCGGCGGATCCTCCCCCTCGCCCTCTGCGCCTTCCGACGCGGGACAAGGGGCTAATATCCGATTGTCCCTGAAACTCACCGGCGTCTCCCCCGCTCCCGCTGTCACGAACCGCTCGGCCATCGAATCGAATTCCGAATCCAGGGCCGAAACGCAGGACGGCGTCGGAACGCCGATCACGCTGACCGGCGTACGCTTCAATATTCGGGACATCGAGTTTTCCTTGTCGGAAGGCACAACGTGCCAAAGCCTTTCCTTTAACTTCGCTCCTCCCGTCGCGTGCAAAACGGAGCAGGAAGTGGAAAAAGAAGTCGAAAACGAGGTTGAAAACGAAGCTGAAAATGAAACGCATCACTCTTCCGATACGACGATGAAATCGGACGTTTCCGGAGAGTCGGAATCAGAACCGGAAGGGGACAAGATCGAGGTGGAAGGCCCCCTCATCGCCGATTTGATGGCGGGAACCACGCTTCCTTCCCTGACGAATGTCTTTATCCCGGCAGGAAGTTATCCAAAGATCGAGGTTCGTCTCTCGGAAGCGAAGGCGGAAGACGGCCTTCTCACGGCCGGTGATCCTCTGATCGGACATACGCTTGTCGCTGATGGAAGCTTCGTCTATCAGGGGGCTCCCCATGCTTTGAGCGTCCGTCTTAAATTCAGCGCCAAGATCCGCTTCGAAAACCCGAACGGCATCCAGGTTTCTCAAACAGGCGCCAACGACATCGTGATGACTTTAGATCCGGGCAAGTGGTTTCAAGGAATCGACTTGGCCCGCTGCTTGGACGAAGGGAACCTGACTTTTCAGGCGGACGGTAGCCTGCTGATCGATGAACACTCGGGTCATGATGAGTGCAACATCGAAAATATCGTTAAAGAAAACATCCGTGATTCGGGGAGCGTGACACGTGAGGAGGACGACGCTTCTGGAGAAGCGGAACCGGAAAACCAAAACGGAGAACATGCGCCCGAATCCGAACCGGCGGAGCATCCTGCGGGTGAAACGGAGGGCGGTACCCACCAGGGGGGGGCCCACTAAAACATTTCCGCCTCTTCTCCTTCGAAAAACGCTCCATCCGGCCCCGGTCGGATGGAGCGTTGCAATTGTCGAAGAGGCTAATTCAAATTGAACAATAGAATTTCCGAATCGCTTACGGCCCGCACCACGAGCTCTTCCTCTTCACTCGCCGAGGCGCCGTCGCTCGTTTGTAGGGAATCCCCGTTGAGATCCACCTTTCCCCGAGCCACCTGAAGCCAAGCATGGCGGCCGGGTTTCAATTTCAGCTTCACCGAATCTCCCGCCTTGAGGAGCGAAGCGTAAAGATCGACGTCTTGATGCAACGAAAGAGATCCTTCCCGTCCGTCGCGGGAAGCGACCAAACGGAGCTTGCCGCGTTTTTCCTCCGAAGAGAAGATCTTCTGTTCATAACCGGGAGCAATCCCCTTTTTCTCCGGTAAAATCCAGATCTGGTAGAAGTGGACGGGATGCTCCTCCGACGGGTTGAATTCGCTGTGGGTCACACCGACTCCCGCGCTCATCCGCTGTACCTCGCCGGGGCGGATGAGAGAACCGTTGCCCATGCTGTCTTGGTGTTTGAGCGTCCCTTCCATCACGTAAGTGATGATTTCCATATCCCGGTGGGGATGGGTGCCGAAACCGTTCGCCGGCTGCACGGTGTCTTCATTAATGACCCGCAAGTCTCGAAACCCCATATGGGTCGGGTCGTAGTAATCCCCGAACGAAAACGTGTGATACGTGTTGAGCCAACCGAAATCGAAGTGACCCCGCTCATTCGAACGGCGCACGTGGATCATGATTTTCTCCTTCCTTTATTGTGGGGACGATTTGGATTCTTCCGGAAAAATTTCGAGGCTTAACTTCTCGGTTCCCCGGAGGATTTCGAACGCCGAAGTTTTACCGATGCGGACTTCCGTCAGACGCCGGTAAAGGGCGTCGATGGATTCGATCGGCTCCCGATCTAACGCAATGAGGATATCCCCTTCGCGCAGGCCGGCTTTTTGGGCCGGGCTCTCCGGCTCGACGGAAATCACCAAAATGCCGTTGTGTTGCTTCAAATCATAATAGCGTACGACCCGACGATGGATCGGGACGTTTTGACCGGCGATGCCCAGATAACTTCGCCGCACCCTGCCCTCTTTCATGAGCAGACCGGTGACGATCTTTAAGGTGTTGATGGGCGTCGCGAAACAAATCCCCTGCGCGGGCAGGATCACCGCCGTGTTCATCCCCACCACTTCTCCCCGCGAGTTGGCCAAGGGCCCCCCCGAATTTCCGGGATTGAGAGCCGCATCCGTTTGGATGACGTCGTCGATGAGTCGCCCCGATTGGGTGCGGAACGAGCGGCCGAGCGCGCTCACGATCCCGGCCGTCACCGTGCACTGAAAACCATACGGGTTGCCGATGGCGATCGCCACCTGACCGACGCGAAGGGCCTTCGAGTCGCCCAAAACGACCGGGTGCAAATCGGGGGCATCGATGCGGATGACCGCCGAATCCGTATCCGGGTCGTCGCCGACGAGCTCCGCCGGATAGGCGCGGCCGTCCGTCAAGCTGACTTCCAACGAAGAGGCCCCGTGCACGACGTGGCTATTGGTGAGAATGTAGCCGTCGGGAGTGAAGACGAAGCCGGAACCGCTGCTCTGTCTTTGCCGCGGCTTCCGATTCCGGTCCTCGCCTTTTGAGCGGGCGGAATTCACCTGAATATGCACAACCGAAGGGCTCAAACGTTCCGCAGCGGCGCCGACGGCATGCGAATAGGCATCGAGCAAGGCCTCGTCTCCCGGCGGGAAGGGAATCACCGGCACTTTTCCGGGTCTTTCTTCCGATTCGTTGAGCACCGCCCTCAGCAAGGCTTTCATAAGACTCTCCTTTGGATCCTTCACGAATGCGTTACGGGGGATCGTAAAAGCAAGATGGGCACGAAGGGGGCGTTTGGCAAGGGTTTGCGGGTATGGGGTAGGGAGCATCCGTTTTTTGGTTGATCCGTTCCCTTCTTTCGCCTGAAATAAGGAAAATCGCCGGAGGAAAAAATGCAACTCACTCCCCTTATCTCAGACTTCGCCCAAGAATGGATCGCCGCTTGGAACTCCCATGACCTGAACCGGATCCTCTCCCATTACTCGGAAAAGGTCGAATTCCATTCCCCTTTCGTAGTCAAGATCACCGGAGACCCCTCGGGCACTTTAAAGGGAAAAGAAGCGCTCAAGGCCTACTTTACGAAAGGACTTTCCGCCTATCCTCAACTTCATTTTGAACTTTTAGGGGCTTTCACCGGTGTGGGAAGCGTGGTGCTCCACTACAAAAGCGTGCAAAACCTTACGGCGACGGAAATGATGGTATTCGACGAGAACGGAAAAGTCGCCCAAGTGAGGGCACACTACTCGGAAGGAAAGTAATATTTAGAGATGAATCGCCCCGGTGCCCAACCCCAACGCAGCCTCCTTCACTGCTTCCGAGAGGGTGGGATGGGCGTGGCAAGTGCGGGCGATGTCTTCGGCGCTGGCGGAAAATTCCATGGCGAGGACAAGCTCGGCGATCAGGTCGGAGGCGCGCGGGCCCAAAATGTGGGCGCCTAAGAGGCGGTCGGTCTTCTCATCGGCGATGAGTTTCACGAAACCGTCCTTTTCCCCCATCCCCAACGCTTTCCCGTTCGCCATAAAGGGAAACTTGAATGTTTTATAGCTAATATTCCGTTCTTTCGCCTGTTCTTCCGTGATTCCAACGGTGGCCACTTCAGGCCACGTGTAGACCACGCTGGGAATCGTCGGATAATTCACGTGACCCGCCTGGCCGGCCAAGATCTCCGCCAAAGCGACCCCTTCTTCGGAAGCCTTGTGGGCGAGCATGGGGCCGCGGATGACGTCGCCGATGGCGTAAACGCCCGAAAGCGTCGTCTGGAATTTTTCATCGACGGCGATTCGCCCCTTTTCATCCACCTGAATGCCCGCTTCTGCCAAACCTAAGCCGTTCGTATTCGGCTTGCGCCCCACCGCCACCAACACCTTATCGGCGCTCAAGCTGGAATCTTTTCCCGCGGCGTCCTTTAAAGAAACTTCGACGCCCCCTTTTTTCACCTCGGCCTTCTGAACTTTCGTGGCGAGCAGAAATTCCATTCCCTGCTTCTGCAAAATTCTCTGGAAGGCCTTGCCGACCTCCACATCCATGGCCGGCACGATGCGGTCTACGGCTTCGACGACCGTTACCTTCGATCCCAACCTTAAATAAACCGACCCCAACTCCAATCCGATGTATCCGCCGCCGATCACGACGAGATGCTTCGGCACCTCGGTTAAGGAAAGCGCGTCGGTGGAATCGAGGATGTTTTGGTGGTCGATTTCCGCTCCCGGGATGGAGATCGGCGTGCTTCCCGTGGCGATAATCACCGCGGGAGCCTTCAAGAGCGTTTCCACGTCTCCGCGGACGATCACGGAACGGTCCGGCCGAATCTGGGCGGCCCCGACGAAAGAGGTCACCTTATTTTTCTTGAAAAGCATCCCGATGCCGCCCGTGAGCTGGCGAACGACCTTGTCTTTGCGCTCCATGAACTTTTTCAAGTCGAGGGATAAGTTTTCCGCATGAATGCCGTGATCGGCGAATTTTTCCTTCGCTTGCGAATAAAGCTCGGAAGACTCGAGAAGCGCCTTGCTGGGAATGCAGCCCACGTTCAGGCAGGTGCCGCCCAAGGTTTTGTCTTTTTCCACGCAGGCCACCTTGAAACCCAACTGGGCCGCGCGGATGGCCGCCACGTAACCGCCGGGGCCGGCGCCGATGACGATGAGGTCGAAAGCAAGTTCAGCGGGGGAAGCCATGTTAAAAATCCTTTTCGTTCAGGATGAGCGCGAGATTTTCGATGCCCTCCTTGATCTTGACGAGGAAAGTGACCGCCTCGCGGCCGTCGATCAGCCGATGGTCGTAAGAAAGGGCCAAATACATCATGGGGCGCGCGACGATCGCGCCTTCCACCACGACGGGACGCTCTTGAATCTTGTGCAACCCTAAAATCGCCGACTGGGGACGATTGAGGATGGGCGTGGAAAGAAGGGAACCATACACCCCGCCGTTGCTGATCGTGAAGGTGCCGCCCGTCATCTCGGGGATGGAAAGTTTCTTCTTTTGCGCCTTGTCGGAAAGTTCGGAGAGCTTTTTTTCGAAAGATCCGAAATTTAAACTCTGCACGTCCCGAAGTACCGGCACCACCAAGCCCGATTCGGTGCCCACGGCGATCGAGAGATCGACGAAATCGCGGTAAATAATGTCTTCTCCCGTGAAGGTGGCGTTGACGACGGGCATTTCCTTCAAGGCCCGCACGGCGGCGAAGGCGAAAAAACTCACCATACCCAAGGGTGCGCCGTACTTCGTTTTAAAGGCCTCCTTATGCTTCTTACGGAAAGCCATCACCTGCGACATATCCACCTCGTTGAAGGTGGTAAGGATGGCCGCATGGTGTTGGGCGGCCACCAAGTTTTGCGCGATGGTGCGGCGGATGCGTGTCGCCCTCTCCTTTCGCTCGCCGCGCGCCGTGTCGAGGACGTATTCGACTTTCTCGGAAGGCGCGGGCGCAGGGGCAACAGACGCGCCCGGTGAAACGTCACTTTGAACCAATTTCAAGTTGGGATGAGAGGAACGGGAATCGAGGGCCGCAACGTCTTCTTTCGTGACCCTCCCTCCTTTTCCCGTGCCCTGAATTTTATCGAGAGGGATATTTTTCTCCGCGGCCATCTTGCGGGCCGAGGGGCTTAAGATCGGAGAGGAAGACTCTTCGCGCGCAGAAGGGGGGGGCGGAGGAGAAATCTTAGACGCGACGGAAGCGGAAGGAGATTCTTGTTTCGCGGCGCTGTCGTCGATATAAGCGATCACGTCGCCGGGCTTCACCTTCGTTTCCTTCTCGGGGAAAAGAACTTCCAAACGCCCGCCGACCTCGGCTTGAAGGTCGAAATTGGCCTTTTCCGTCTCCAAATCGACGAGCACCTCGTCTTTTTTGACGAGATCCCCCGTCTTCTTCAGCCAAGTACCGATAAAAACTTCGTTGATGGATTCTCCCGCGGAAGGGACCGCCACCGGGTGTTTCATAAATCTCCTAATGCCATTGTTAAGATCCGTTTCTGTTCCTTAAGATGAAGGGGCAAATATCCGTCCGCCGGGCTCGCCTGCGGGGCGCGCCCCACGTATCGGAGCACCTGGTTCTTTTGGAGCAAGGGGGTGATCAGCGGCATCATGAAGTTCCATCCCCCCATGTTCTGCGGCCCCTCTTGGCACCAAACGATTTCCGCCGCATTGCGGTACGATCCCAAAAGCTCGCCCCATTGACTTTTCGGGAAGGGATAGAACTGCTCCACGCGCACCAAAGCGATGTTGTCGATCCCCGCCTTTTGTCGGGCCTCCAAAAGTTCGTAATAAACTTTTCCATAGCACAAGATGACCCGCTTGGCCTTTTGCTTCAGCGATTCATCCGGATCATCGATCATCTCGCGGAAGCAACCTTGTTCAAAATCCTTCAACGGAGACACCACCAGCGGATGGCGCAGCAAGCTCTTAGGCGACATGAGGATGAGCGGCAGGCGGTAAGGGCGGTGCAGCTGGCGGCGCAGGAGGTGAAAATATTGGGCCGGCGTCGAGAGGCTGCAGACTTGGATGTTGTTTTGCGCGCACGAAGAAAGAAAACGGTAGAGCCTTCCGGAAGAATGCTCGGGCCCCTGCCCTTCGTAACCATGGGGAAGCAGCATCACCAGCCCGCTATAGCGTTGCCACTTGAAGGCCGAGGAAATGATGAATTGGTCGATGATGACCTGGGCCACGTTGACGAAATCCCCGAATTGAGCCTCCCATAGAGTAAGCTTGTTGGGGTCGGCCAAGCTCTCCCCGAACTCGAAGCCTAAAGGCGCGTATTCGGAAAGAGGGCTGTTGATCACTTCATAATCGACGGCCGCATCGGGGTCGGGATTTAAGGGATTGTATTTCTCGCCGGTCTCCACGTCGTGAAACACCGCATGACGATGGGAGAAAGTGCCCCGTTCCGAATCTTGTCCCGCCAGGCGCACGGGGTGGCCTTCTTGCATGAGCGTGCCGAAGGAGAGCGCCTCGGCCAGGCTCCAATCCACCGGCCGTTTTCCTTCCACCATGTGTCGGCGTTCTTCCAAAAGTTTCTCGATTTTCGGATGAAGGTGGAAGCCTGCGGGCACGGTCACCAATTTTTCGCCCACTTTTCGAAGACGCTCAGCGGAAACTCCCGTTTCCGCGCGATCGAAGATGTTCTTGTCGGTCACCTTTTGCATTTGCTTCCAACGGTCGCCGAAGGCGTGCATCATGGGGGAGATCCGGAAATCCTTCGAAACGACGAGGCCGGCCTCCAAGGTAGAGGAGTAGTCTTCCACCATCCCCTCCACTTCCTCTTTCGTCACCGACCCTTCGCCGATAAGACGGTTTCGGTACAGCTCGAACACCCGGGGGTGAGCCGCGATTTGCTTCATCATGAGGGGTTGGGTGAACGAAGGCTCGTCCGCCTCGTTGTGGCCGTAACGGCGGTAGCCCATGAGGTCGATCACCACGTCACGCTTGAAAACATAGCGGAACTGCAAAGCGAGCTCCATCGCCTGCATGCAGGGTTCCGGCTCGTCGGCGTTCACTTGAAAAATGGGGATCTCGAGGATCTTCGCCACATCGGTCGCCTGCGGCGCGGAGCGGGACTCTTCCGGCGTGGTGGTGAAACCGATCTGGTTGTTGAGAACGACGTGGATGGTGCCGCCGATCGTATATCCTTTCAGCTGCGACATGTTGAGCAATTCGTAAACCACCCCTTGTCCCGCGAAAGAAGCGTCTCCATGCAGCAACACGGCGAGGGTCTTGGTGCGGTCGCGATCTCCTTTGAGCTTTTGCTTCGCCCGGGCGACGCCCGTGAGCACGGGATCCACCGCTTCCAAATGGCTGGGGTTGGGCAAAAGCGAGAGGTGAACCGTCTTGCCGTGGGGCGTCTCCACCGTGTGGGAAAAACCCATGTGGTATTTCACGTCGCCGTCTCCCACGTTGGCGTCCAAATTGCCGGAGAACTCGGCGAGCATCACGTTTAAGTCTTTGTAAAAAATATTGGCGAGCACGTTTAAACGGCCCCGATGGGCCATACCGAGGAGGATCTCGTCGGCCCCCATCTGGCAGGCCTGGTCGATGAGGTAATCGAGCATGGGGATGATAACGTCGACCCCTTCCAGGGAGAAACGCTTTTGCCCCACGAAACGCTTATGCAGAAAGGTCTCGAAGGTCTCGGCCTCGCAAAGCTTTTGGAGCACCCTCTTTTTCGTCTCGAGCGACAAGGGACGGGCGAGCGCGTTCGACTCGACTCGTTTTTGGATCCAGTCGCGGGTGGCGGGATCATTGATGTGTCCGTATTCGACGGTGGCCGTGGAGCAATAATAGGCGGTTAGGTTTTTTAAGATCTCCCGAAGGGAAATGGCGCCGAAGCCCAGCACATAGCCGATGCGGCAGGTGCGGTCTAAATCCGACTCTTTAAGGCCGTATTGGGGAAGCTCGAGCAAGGGATGCGGGTGGATGCCGCGATTTAAAGGGTTCACGTCGGCCATTAAATAACCCATCTCTCGATATCCCTGGATCAGTTGCAGGGCCTTCATCTCGAACTCGAGGTCTTCGCGGGACAAAGGCCGCCTTCGGTCCGTTTTTTCGGCGGAAACGTCCGATTGAAAGGTCATTCCATCGAAAAAGTAGCGCCAAG
The DNA here is from genome assembly GCA_046346885.1 of bacterium. Lineage (GTDB taxonomy): Bacteria > UBA10199 > UBA10199 > JADFYH01 > JADFYH01 > JAXMHI01. The sequence goes on from JAXMHI010000011.1 coordinate 16,664, forward strand.
TGGGGTCCAGTGATTGTGGATCTGTCCGGTATTGCTCTTGGAGCGCTTCGATGTAGGAGGTGTCGAGTGGGTTTAAATAGGTCTGCATAAATGGGTAGTCCGTTTTTTAATCCCCTAATGATGGCAAAATCCTAAGAATTTTCAATTTAAATCCAGCTTCCATGCTCTCTTCATTCAGTCTATGTTTTTCGACGAACAATACCCCCTTAATGCCCTCGATGAAACGGTTAAACCGACTTGATTACCTTGTTCAACTTGTCTTTACGCCTTGAAACTGGGCGCCACTGGCTTCGGGGGACCGGTGGCTCGGCCGGCATGCACCGGGACCTGGGTGGAGAAAGGAATGGATCGAAGAAGCAGGACTACAGCAGGGCCTCTCGCGCTGGCCCAACTGGCCCCTGGCCCACTGGCTGTGCGCATCCTCAAGTGATTTACTTGGGCTACGTTTCATTACCGCATCCTGGGGGCGACACTGGTCGGGATCGCCTTTATTCTTCCTTCTGTTCTTCATGGTGGTTGCCTTGGGAATTGCCTATCGTGCTTTACGGCGGCTTACCCTGGATGCAAGCGGTCTTCTACGGGGTGGGCGCCGCGGTGATCGGCATCATCGCCATCAGTGCCCTCAAGCTCACCCAAAAAAGCATCGGGAAAGATCCCTTATTATGGATCCTTTATCTCGCCGCCGCCGGTGTTACCGTCATCACGGAAACGGAGCAGATTGCCCTTTTCATCGGGGCGGGCCTTCTTGTCTGGTTCGTCAAGGAGGCCCCGAAATGGCGGCGAAAAAAACAAGATCTTTCCGGTTTTTCTCCCGTCCCCTGGCTTTCCGCCCTTCCCTTTTCAGGCGGCATGGATCAAGAGACCTTATGGAAACTTTTCGCCTTCTTCGCCAAGGCGGGAGCCTTCGTTTTCGGTAGCGGACTCGCCATCGTACCTTTTCTTTACGGCGGGGTCGTCAAAGAATACGGATGGCTGAATGAACGACAATTCGTGGACGCGGTGGCTGTCGCCATGATCACTCCTGGGCCCGTCGTGATCACGGTAGGATTCATCGGATACTTGGTCGCCGGGCTTCCCGGCGCCGTCGTAGCGGCCTTAGGTACCTTCCTTCCCTGCTATCTTTTTACGATCCTGCCCGCCCCTTATTTCAAGAAATACGGAAAAAAACCCTCTATCAAGGCCTTCGTGGACGGAGTTACCGCCGCCGCCATCGGGGCCATCGCCGGGGCGGTGGTCGTGTTGGGGAAAAAGTCGATCACAGACATTCCTACGGCCCTTTTTGCCTTGAGCGCCTTTCTCCTCCTTTGGAAAACCAAAAAAATCCCCGAGCCTATTCTAGTAGCGACGGCGGCCCTCTTAGGTTTACTTTTTAAGGGTCTTTAATTCCCGATAAAAAATCGTGAAGTCGGAGATCAGATCTGCCATCATGGCGCCGTCATGAGTGAATCCTTCAAAACTAAACTCACCCGCTGGGCATTCAATTTTTGGCCCTGCTTTTTCGGCACCGGCGCGCGAATCACCCATATCGCCGGAAATTGGCGGGAAATCCGGTTAAAAATCCCCCTCTCTTGGAGAACCCGCAACTACGTGGGCACCGTCTACGGCGGCAGCATGTACGGCGCCGTCGACCCGATCTACATGATCATGCTCCTGAAGCTCTTGGGAAAAGACTACATCGTTTGGGACAAGGCGGCTTCCATCGAGTTCAAAAAACCGGGCCGTTCGTCCTTATTCGCCAAATTCGCCTTGGAAGAGGAGGAGACTCAAGCGATTTTGGAAGAACTGAAGGCTAATCCCTCGATCGACCGTTTCTACCTCGTCGAGTTGACGGACGCCGAGGGAAACGTATGCGCGACCGTAGAAAAGACGCTCTACATTAAAAGGAAATAAGTATGCACTATTCCCTCTACAAAAAAGAACGCCTAAACGAACCCTACGACGCCGTCATGATCGGCTCAGGCATCGGCGGCTTATCCGCCGCCGCCCTTCTCGCCAAGGCGGGAAAAAAAGTACTCGTACTGGAGCGCCATTACATGGCCGGAGGCTTCACCCACACCTTCCAGCGCAAGGGCTATGAATGGGACGTGGGCGTCCACTACATCGGCGAGGTGCACCGCAAGAACTCGGCACTGCGCAAGATCTTCGATTACTTAACCGACGGCGCCCTAGAATGGGCCTACATGGGCGATGTCTACGATAAGATCGTGTTCAACGACGAAATCTATGAGTTCGTCTCGGGCACGCAGGCTTTCAAAGAACGACTCTATCGGTATTTCCCTGAAGAAAAATCCGCCATCGACCGCTACATCGATTTGGTTTTTCAAGCGACGGGCGCCACGAAGAATTTCTTCATGGAAAAGGCGCTGCCTCCTATTGCGGCCACTCTCGCCTACCCTTTTCTCACTTCCAAATTTCTAAAATTTTCCGATCAAACGACGCTCGAAGTGGTTCGTTCGCTCACGAGCAACCGCAAACTGATCGGGGTACTCACCGCCCAATACGGCGACTACGGCCTGCCTCCCGCCGAATCGAGTTTCGCGGTGCACGCCATGATCGCGAAGCATTATCTGGACGGGGGCAACTACCCCGTCGGCGGCTCGGGGCAGATGGGCGCCACCATCGCCCCGGTCATCGAAAAGGCCGGCGGCAAGATCTTGGTGAAGGCGGAAGTGCGGGAGATTCTCGTCGAGGGGCACCAAGCCGTGGGTGTGCGCCTGACAAACGGCGATGAAATCCGCGCGCCGCTGATTTTAAGCGACGCGGGAGTGATGAACACCTTCGGCCGCCTTCTGACGCCGGAGCTTCAGGAAAATTTCTCCCTCAATGACAAGCTTAAGACCGTAAAACCTTCCCTCTCCCATTTATGCATCTATATCGGCATCAAAGAGTCGAGCAAAGATTTGGGATTGGGAAAGACCAATTATTGGATCTATCCCGATTACGACCATGACCAAAACATCGCCCGATATTTAAAGGATCCCTCCTCTCCCCTGCCGGTCGTTTATGTATCGTTTCCCTCGGCGAAGGATCCCACCTGGGAAGAGCGCTTCCCCGGCCGTTCGACGATCGAGGTCATCGGTTTTACCCCTTACGAATGGTTCGCCCGATGGGAGGGAACCCCATGGGGAAAACGCGGCGCGGATTACGAGGCGTACAAGGCCTCCCTCACCGAGCGTCTCATGGAGCAAGTGTACCGTCATGTGCCGCAAATCAAAGGAAAGATCGACCACATGGAGCTTTCCACGCCCCTTTCCACCCGGCATTTCTGCAATTATCAACACGGAGAGATCTACGGATTAGAGCACACACCGGAACGCTTCCGCATGAAATGGCTCCGCCCCCACACGCCCATCAAAAACCTCTTTTTGACGGGGCAAGACATCGTCACCGACGGCATCGGCGGCGCTTTATTCGGAGGTGTATTGACCGCGTCGGCGGTGTTGAGGAAAAATGTGATGAAGGAAATATTCGCGAGATAAACTTTTCAGGAGAATTTTATGGAATACCGTCCCCTCGGAAACTGCGGCACCCGCGTCAGCGCCTTCGGCCTCGGCGGTTGGACCACCTTCGGCGGCAGCGTGAAGGAGGAGCAAGCCATCCATGAGATCCTCACCTACGCCTACGAGGAGGGGATCAACTTCTTCGACATCGCCGACGTCTACGCGAACGGGGAATCGGAGCGGGCCATGGGGAAAGTACTGAAGCAACTCCCCCGCCACCGCCTCGTGATTTCCTCGAAACTGTTCTTCCCCATCAGCAACGAGGTCAACGACCGGGGCCTCTCGCGCAAGCATATCATGGAATCCATCGATAAAAGCCTAAAACGGATCGGAACGGACTACCTCGACATTTACTTCTGCCACCGCTTCGACCCCGAAACCCCGTTGGAAGAAACGGCACGGGCCATGGACGACCTCGTCCATCAAGGCAAAATTCTCTATTGGGGAACCAGCGAATGGACGGGAGATCAGCTCCGCGAGGTTCACCGCCTCTGCGAAAAGTACAACCTCTACAAACCTCAAGTGGAACAACCCCAATACAGCCTGGTCGAAAGGAAACGATTCGAAAAAGTCACTCTTCCCGCGACCGAAGAGCTCGGCATGGGGGTCGTCGTGTGGAGCCCCTTGGCATCAGGGCTTTTGACCGGGAAATATAACGAAGAAGTTCCGACGGACTCGCGCCTAGGCAAGATCGATTGGCTCCGCGAAGCGGTGATTACCGAAGAGAGGTTGAAGAAGGTGCGCGAGATGAAAAGAATCGCCGAGGACTTGAAATGCACTTGCTCCCAATTGGCGCTCGCCTGGGCGGCCTGGCAACCGGGCGTTTCCAGCGTAATTACGGGAGCCACGAAATTGGGGCAGTTGAAAGAAAACTTAGGCGCCTTGAAAGTAAAGATGACGGAAACGACGCTCAAGGAATTAGACAAGATTTTTAAGTAAGCGCTACGCCTCCACTTCAATCTTTTGATGCAACACGATCTCTTCCGGCGTCACCCGCGCCCGATAAGCCAGCACCTCCACCCCTTCCTTCACCACCCGGCGCAAAAGCTTGCCGTATTCCGGGTCGATAGAATCTGCGGGAGCGACCACCGAGGCGTCGCCGCGCTGCAGTACGTAGCAAAGCGCGGCCCGGCGGCCTTGCTTTACCATCTCCGCCAATTCCATCAGGTGCTTTTGCCCCCGCTTGCTTACCGCGTCGGGGAATAAGGCCTTGCCTCCTTCGAGGAGGGTAACGTTTTTCACTTCCACGTAGCACTTCTCCCGCTCGCCGTTGGAAAGGAGGAGATCCACCCGCGAATTCTTCCCGTATTTCACTTCGCGACGAATCTCGGCATAGCCTTGAAGTTCCGAAAGAACTCCCGATCGGACTCCCTCTTCCACCAGGTAATTCGGCCAAGAAGTATTGATGCCCACGAGCGTCTCCCCGACTTGAACGATCTCCCAAGAATATTTCAGCTTGCGGGTAGGCACATCGTGAAAGCTCAGCCACACGGGGTTTCCCGGCGCAATGAGCCCCTTCATCGAACCCGAATTGGCCGTGTGGGCGGTGACCACTTCGCCCCCCGGGAGTTTCACATCGGCGAGAAACCGCTTGTAGCGCTGAAGAAGCGTGCCTTGAAGGAGTGGGGTTTGAAATTTCATGACAAGATTCTCTTCAAAATCGCCTTCGCCTCTTCGTAAATCCCCGGCGCCCCGCTTTCCCGAGGACCCGCCACGTTTAAGGTGCGCACGAAATTGCGATCCATCCATTCGGCAATTTCTTGCAGGGAAAAGGGCTTTTCGAGATCGACGATCCACACGGGTTTACCCGAGGTCAGCGCCGTTTCGATCGTATAGGCCGTACCGCCGGAGGCTTGCCCACGGGTGAAAACGAGGGTGCCGTCGGAATCTGCCACATTTTTTCGAGTACGCTCTTCGTAAACCTCCGTTTTCGTTTCTTGAAGGAGATATTTTTCGGGAATCTTCCCGTCTTCCGCCAAACGTCCCCTCGGGCAAAAGCCCCCGCAGGGAATCTGAAGCTCCATTGCCGCATCCAAGGCGGCCCGGTCGACTCCCGTCTGGCCCCCACTGACCACTTTTTTCACTCTGGATCTGTCCATTTATCTATGATTAATATAGGGTTTTGCGATTGGATAGTGGATTATGTCGTTTTCCTGGCAAAACCTTCCCCAACCCATTTTCGGGCTCGCGCCCATGGACGGCGTCACTGACCACGTTTTCCGCACGATGGTCTACCGCAAAGGGCCGCCAGACGTGCTTTTCACGGAGTTCGTGAGCGTCGAGGGCTTATCGAGGCGAATTCCCGCCCTTTTTAACGATTTAAAATACGAAGCCCACGAGCGGCCCATGATCGCGCAGATTTACGGTTATGAGATCGAGGCCTTCCGCCAATGTATCCCCATCGTGGCGGAATTGGGCTTCGACGGAGTGGACATCAACATGGGTTGCCCGGCGAAACGAGTCGTACACAGCGGCGGCGGGGCGGCGCTCATCAAAACTTGCCCGCACGCCCAAACCCTGATCGAAACCTGCGCCCAGGCCTTGGATGAATGGTATGACCAAACAGGCAAACGCATCCCCCTCTCCGTCAAAACGCGCTTAGGCTATGACAAAATTATCGTGAAAGATTGGATAGGACCGCTTTTAGACACGGGGCGTCTCTCCAATATTTCCATTCACGGACGCACTTTGAAACAGGGCTATTCGGGATCGGCCAATTGGGACGCCATCGGGGAAGCGGCTCTACTCGCCCGCGGAAGCGGGACGACGATCTTGGGCAACGGAGATTTACAAACTTTCGCGGATGCAGTGGAACGGATCCGAACCACGGGCGTCAACGGGGTACTGTTCGGGCGGGCCACTTACGGCAATCCTTGGTTGTTTCGAGATAAGGGAAAGTTCAGGGGAGAGAACCCGCCGCTAGCCCCGCCCTCCTCTCCCTCCGTCACCGAGCTTGCAGAAACCCTCTTAGAACACGCGCGCCTGTTGGACGAAACGAAAGACTCGAGACATTTTATCCAAATCCGCAAGCACGCGGGATGGTACATGAAGGGCTTCCCCGGCGCTTCCGAGTTAAGAAACCAATTGGTTCGGGTAAGTAATTTGGTAGAATTGGAAGGTATTGAAAGATTATTTAAATCTTCCCTCCCCTCTCCCTCGATGGGAGAGGCCAGGGAGAGGGTGACCCCTGAATCAAGTTTCACCCTCCCCTTAAGGGAGGGAAAAGAGGTCTCCAATGAATCTCGTCCTCGCCTCCACCTCCGAGAGGCGGAAAGAAATCTTGAAGCTATTAGGTCTGCCCTTCGAGGTCGTTGCCCCCCTTTATGAAGAAGAAACCCTGGACGAATTGAGCCCTTACGAGGAAGCTTTGCGCTTTTCTAAGGAAAAAGCGAAATCGGTGGCCCACGGGTTTCCCGACAGCCTCATCATCGGCAGCGACACCTTGATCGAATTTCAGGGCCGGAAGATCGGCAAACCGAAAGACCCCGAAGATGCCAAGGAAATCCTCCGCTCCCTCCGGAACGGATCTCACGACATCCTCAGCGGAATCGCCCTCTATGACACCCGGCAAAAGATCTTTGAAACCCGAGTGGAGCTGATTCGCGTGCAGATGCGAAAGTATTCGGACGAGGAAATAGACCATTACGTGGCGACCGGAGAAGGTCTCGACAAGGCGGGAGCCTACGCCCTACAGGGACGTGGACGAGAGCTCATCGAAAACCTGGAGGGAGATTATCTGGCCGCCGTGGGCCTTCCACTCAAACCCATCGCTCGTTTCCTGGAAGGGAAAGGTGTGAAACCGCCGATCGACGTGGAAAAAATCTATCGTGAAAAAAATTTCCTCAATTGGAAAACTTATGCTTAAGGCCTTTGCCCTGCTGGCCCTTTTGCTGCTCCCTTCGTTCGCTCGGGCCGATGCGTGCGCGGAATATGAGCCCGCCGTCACCCGCCTCGCCGGCTTGATTCGCCCGGAAACCTATCCCGGTGCGCCCAACTATGAAAGCACCGCGAAGGGAGACGCTCCGGAAAGGGTTTGGATTCTGCGCCTCCGACACCCCCTCTGCGTCCATGCCAAAAAAGACCCGCTCTATGAGGAAGAAAGCCAACTCTCCGAAATCCAACTGGTGCTCACCCGAGACCAATATCTGAAATACAAGAATCAACGGGGAAAAGAAGTTTGGGCGGAAGGAACCCTCTTCCACGCCCACACGGGCCACCACCACGCCGACGTCTTGATGACGGTCTCGGGCATCGAAGATTTTAATGGGAACGGGCCTTCCACAAAGAAGTAGTCCCCTTCTGGGCCACCAAACTCGCCGACAAGCCGCTCTGGATCATCCCTACAAAATCGGGCGGTGGCGATTCGAGGAGCCAATAATCGTAATGCGAGGCGTTTTCGAGGATCCTCTTAAAGCCCTCCTCCCTGATTTCCGCGCAACGGATGGTTTCCACGGGGTCCTTTTTCCCGCACAATTCGCCTTTCACGAGACGGTAAGGGAAATCATCGGAAGTGGCCGGAAAAAGAGCGGACACTCCCTTCTTTCGATAAAGCGGCGTCATGCGGTCGAAGGCGAAAAGATAAGGGGAGAAGACCGTCTTTTCGGGATTCATGGCCCAAAAGTGAAGCGTATTCTTAAAGTTGAGGGCGGGGCCGTTGGGGTCGAAATTGACGGGGTATAGCCTTTGATTCGGCGGTAAAGGTTCCAACACGGCCCTCGTCTCCTCCCCCTTCTGTTGGGCAAGCGCCATCCCTTGATGCACGTATGCCGCAAGGGCAAGGAACGTAAACCCCGTTAAAAAGCCCAACCTCCATTTTTGAGCCGCGTTCAAATGGAGCCCGAGGGGAAGAAAGAGAAAGACGTAGATTAAAAACCGCTCGTTGAGATGGTTCCCCTCTCCCCCGCTTTTCGGGAAAAAAAGATAACCTAAGAGAAATAAAACCCACAGCCGCCGATCCAAGGGCTGCTTATGTCGGAGCGAACGAGCCATCGCGACGATCGCCCACAAAAGATAGGGCAAAAAGAGAAGCACGTTCCACTTCTGGTAGATGGGAAAATTAAAAACGAAAAATTTATAGAGCAGGCTCGGCCAGGGGTCGAACACATAAGAAGGCCCCGGCTGAGAAGAGGGCTGGAAAAAAGGAAGCAAAAATCCTAGGGCTAAAAAAAGAGCGGGAATGAGAAAGAACGCCCAATTACCGCACCTTTTCGATTCCTTTTGAAGGACCCCCTCTATGAGCGCAACCCCGCCTACCAAGCTGAGCACGATCACCGAAAAAGGGTGCGCCAAAAATCCGATCCAAACGAGCACACCATAAAGCGGAATTCTCCCGTAGATCGGTATTTTTTCCACCTTTAGAAGGGAGAGAGCGAAAAGGCTTAAAGGAACGCTGATCAAAAAATTATACATCCCCCTCGCGAACAGGAGATGGAAGACAAGCGGTAAGGCGAAAAACCATAACGAAGCATTCTCCGGCGCCCATGTTTTCAGAAACGCCTGATAGCCGAGGACGAGGAGAATCATCGAAAGAACGAGAAATGCCTTTTCGTATTGATCCACGCTGAGATGGTTCTTCACGAAAGGATAAAGCGCGTAAAAAAGCTCGTTGGTTTGATGGAGATTTAAATTTTCGCCGTAAAGGGCGGACTCCGACGGGCTTTCCGACAAGCGGGAAAGGATGGAAGCCGCCCGCTGATGGTTATAGCCGTCTTGGGTGATGAAAGGCGTCTTCCAAAAAAAGAGAACGATGAACGCGAGGACGAGCGCCGTAAAGAGAAATTTGATGGGAGACGATCGTTCCATCCGGAAGCCGCCTTAGAAGGTGAACAGCCCCATGCCCCCGTCCACTTCGATCACCTGCCCGGTGATGTAGGCCGCCTGTTGGGAGGCAAGGAACGCGACGACGCTGGAAATTTCCGTCACCTCGCCCAAGCGCCGCACAGCCGTTTTCTTTTCCATGCGGTCCAACATATCTTGGCGGATGAGAGTAGTCGCCGCTTCGGATTTCATCACGCCGGGGGCGATGATGTTGGAGGTGATGCCGAAACGTCCGCCTTCCAACGCCAAGGTCTTACCGAAACCGATCATGGACGCCTTCGTGGCCGAGTAGCTTGCCTGTCCCGCCCCGCCGCGGGTTCCGGCGATGGAAGCCATCGAGATGACGCGCCCCCATTTAGCCTCCAACATTTTGGGCCATACGGCGCGGGTCACGTTGGCGGTGCCGATGAGGTTGACTTCCACGTCGCGGTTGAAGCGCTTCGGATCGATATCGGCGAACATCCCGACGGTCGTTAAAATGGAGGCGTTGTTGACCAAGATCTGCGGGGCGCCCAAGTCTTTCTCCAGTTGAGCGACCACTTCCTTCACTTGCCCCTCGTTGCTGATGTCGCAAACATAGCCTTTCGCTTTCACGCCTTTGGCTTCGATAAGTTTCACCGTCTCGTCGCAAGGTTGGAGGTCGATCACCGCCACGTTCACCCCCTCGGCCGCTAAAGCGATCGCGTCGGCCCTCCCAAGCCCGTTGCCCGCAGCGCCCGTCACGAGGGCCACTTTTCCTTTAATGCCGTAATCCATGTTTTCTCCTTTTTATATTTTCAAAACCAAGAGTCGAGGCTCGGTCATGTCTTCCATCGCGTAACGGGGGCCTTCGCGCCCGAAACCCGAATCCTTCACGCCTCCGTAGGGCATCGCATCCACACGGAAGGAAGGCGCCTCATTGTGGATCACGCCGCCCACTTGAATTTCGCTGAAGCATTTCCAAAGGGCCGGCAGGTCTTGGGTAAAAACCCCGCATTGGAGACCGAACTTCGAATCGTTCACTTTCTGGATCGCCGCCTCCCAATTGTCAACCGATTCTACGATCACGACCGGACCGAAGGCTTCCTCGCTGCTGATGCGGACGTGGGAGGGCACTTGGGTGAGCACGATAGGATCGATCACGTTGCCTTTGCGCTTGCCGCCCGTCAAGGCTTCGGCCCCGGCCAGGAGGGCTTCCTTCACCCACTCCTCGATGCGGTCCGCGTTTTTCGAATCAATGAGAGGACCGCAGATCACGCCTTCTTCGCGGGGATCTCCGGTTTTCACGTCGTTTTTCACGGCTTTCACGAAACGGGAGAGAAAATCTTCCATCCGCTCTTTAAAAACAAAGATGCGTTGGACCGAAATACAGCTCTGTCCCGCATAATAAAAGCTGCCGACGGCGAGCTTTGGAATCGCCGCCTCTAACTTGGCATCGGGCCCTACGATGACCGCGGCGTTACCCCCCAACTCGAGCACCACTTTCTTCTTGCCCGCCCGGGCCTTCATGTCCCAACCCACCGAGGGAGAACCGGTGAAGGTAAGAAGCTTCAAGCGCGGGTCGGTGACCACGCGATCGGCCGCCTCCCTGCGCGACGGCACCACGTTCAAAGCCCCTTCGGGAAGGCCCGCCTCATGGATCATCTCCGAGAGCAAAAGCGAAGAAAGAGGCGTGGGGGATGCGGGCTTAAGCACCACCGGGCATCCGGAGGCGATGGCCGGCGCGACCTTATGCAGCACCAAATTTAAAGGAAAGTTGAAGGGAGAAATCGCGCCGATCGCACCCACGGGAAAGCGGCGGAGGAGACCGTAGCGCCCCTGCCCCGCCGCGTAATCATCCAGGCGAAAAGATTCTTCGTTCGAGCCGTGACAGGCATCCACCGAGTTCTTCAGGGTATCGATGCCCCTTTCCACCTCGATTTTGGCGAAGCGAATGGGCTTGCCCGCCTCGTCGCAAATGAGTTGAGCCATTTCCTCGAAGCGCTCCCGGAGCAAACCGGCGGTCTTTTCTAAAATCTCGATGCGGCGATGGAGGGGAAGCGCGGCCATCGCCTCTTCCCGCTTCACGGCGACCGCGATGGCCTCCGACACCTGGGCGTCTCCCACGAAATCGACTTCGCCCACCGTCCGGCCGTTGAAAGGGCTGACGATCGCGACATTCTCGCCCTTCACTTTTTTTCCGTCGATCCAAGGATAGAAATGTTTCATCTCAAAACTCCCTTCCTGTAATTCGCCCACCGATCCGAGCCCTTGCTCCCCTGGGGTTTCCCTGGACGCGAAGCCATGCTTCTGTTAGAAATTCCCCCATTCTAGAAAATAATTTTTCCCATGTACACCCATATTGAACAGCATTTTACCGGCTCCAAAACGGTTCGAGATTTGGTGATCGGCATGTCCGACGGGCTTACCGTCCCCTTCGCCTTGGCCGCCGGTCTCACGGGAGCGGTGACGAGCCATTGGATCGTCATCATCGCGGCCGCCGCCGAAATGGCGGCGGGCGCCATCGCCATGGGTTTGGGCGGATACCTCGCCACCAAGAGCGAGGCCGACCACTACCAAGCCGAACTCGCCCGCGAATACCAAGAAACCCACGAATTGCCCGAGCACGAAACGCAGGAAGTAAGGGAGGTCTTTTTCAATTATGGCTTGGAAGGGGAAACCCTGGAAGCCGCGGTGAAGGCCATCACCTCCAACCGACACGCTTGGGTGAAATTTATGATGAGGGAGGAGTTGGGCTTGGAGAAGGTGGACGCGGGCAGGGCTCTGTTGAGCGGCGTCACCATCGGGGGCGCCTATATCCTGGGAGGGCTTTTTCCCTTGGCCCCCTACTTCTTCCCGATCCCCTTGAGGGAGGCCCTACTTTATTCGGCGGGGGTCACGCTCGTCGCCTTATCGATCTTCGGTTGGTTCAAAGGAAAATTCACGGGAGTGAACCGATTGAAAAGCGCCCTTCAAACCGCCTTCGTCGGGGGCACCGCCGCGATGATCGCCTACGCGATCGCGCGGCTGATCTCCGCTTACTCGCCGGGAGCATAAAGACAATGAACCTCTACCTTTGGATCAAATCCTTCCACATCATCTTCATGGTCGCCTGGTTTGCGGGCCTTTTCTACGTCTTCCGCCTCTTCGTGTATCACGTGAAATTTAGGGACAAGCCTGGAATGGCGGAGGCCTATGTTCTAATGGAACGCAAACTCCTCTACATGATCATGCATCCTTCCATGTTGGGAACGATCGCGTTCGGGGCGACCCTACTCTATTTAAACCCTGATTTGCTGCAGATGCATTGGCTGCACGCAAAGCTCGGTTTCGTCCTGCTGCTCATGGGGTATCAGTTTTTCGCGGGGGCGACTCACCGGAAGTTCAAGAAGGGAAATTATTTCCTCTCGGAGAAAGCCTGCCGGGTGATCAATGAAGTGCCGGCGCTCCTGCTCATCGCCATCGTCCTGCTCGTCGTTCTGAAGCCCCGTTTCTAGAAAATCGCCCTCAAATGGGGCGTGAGCGCCAATAAACGGGGATGGAAATATTCGAAAATAAAACCGAAGACGAACCAATTGAGGGCGAAATCCCACCGGATGTAGCCTTTGAAGGAATAGCGGGAATAGGAATAATCCCAAGGGCAGCGGCCCGAGATCTTTTCGATAAGCCAGCCCGTGACGAACTCGGCGAACCAGATGAGCAAGAGGTAGACGATTCCTCTCAAAAACCAGGGCCAAAGATGCATGGCGTCGTGAATCGGCTCTAAAAAAACCATCCCGGCGTAGATGGGCATCATCCAAAGAAAAGTGTATCCCCTCGCCCGAACATCCCTCCCCTGTCCCGCCCAAGCGGGCGGAGTGGCCGTCGGGGCCTGAATCCCGAAAACGTTCCAAGAACAAAGGAATTTGGGATCGATCAAATCCATCACCGCCGTGTAGAGAACCTCGGCGATAAGCCCGATAGCCACGTAAACGGGAAGGCGCACCCAAGGATCACTCTGCAGAAACGCTTCCATGCTTCACCTTTCTTTTCGTCGATTCTAATTTTGATGGATGAAAAAACGTCCCCCCACGAAAACCTTAGGGGGAAAGAAAGCCTAATGCCAGAGAAAACTGCTCACGTCCTTGTTGGCAGGAGGATCTTTTAAGAAGTCGAAATCGTCGGGGGCGTCTCCCTCGTCCTGCGAATGGGTGTCGATGGGCAACGAGTGATCCTTCGCCATCACGCGGTCGGCGCGGCTGATTTTCTTGCGCTCCCGCCTGCGCACGCGCCTCGTGCGGCGAGCCATGAGGGCGCCCAACTCGTCGAGGAGCACGGAGTGATAGTTATGGAGATCGACCTCCACCTTCTGGAAAAGCAGATTGCCGAACAACAACCTCCACACGGGCGAAAGGTTCGCCGCAGGATTGGCCATCCCCGGCAAGGCGACCAAGTAGAGGATGCCCTGCATCAGGTTCTTGAGGATCAAGGGGTAAGGCAACTCCGCCGACGTCCCTGAAAAAACGAGCGGCTTAAAGGCATTGGGAAACGTCTTTAAGAGCGCTTCATAAAGAGCTTTTAATTGTTCCGGGGGAAGGGCCAAAGCCCGCACCCCTTCTTCGGAGGACAGAAGGCTGATTAAACCGTTCGCCGACACATGGGGGGGAAGAGTATTTATCAACTGGGCCATCCACTTTTGGGAAAAAGCGGACAAGGCGGCCGCCGACTCCTTGGAAATCTCGGGCGTACGCGAAGAAACAACGTTTTCCCGTGGAATCGGCTGGGACTCCTTGGGAGCTGAAGGGGGAAGCGAAGGCATCGTGACCGCTACGCGCGGGTCTTTCACTTCGCCAACAGGCAATCTCGTCCCCAATAACTGAGAAAGTCCCTGGAACAAGCTGGACATAATGGAGGAGGATCGAGAAAAAAGATTTCCGAGGGAAGCCATCGTAGAGAAAAACGGGTGGTGCATTTCCAACTCGGTGAATGCGTTCGAAAGAGGATGCTCCAACGTCACCGCCCGCGCGTTCACTTCCGCTTGCCCCAAAAAAGTCTCTAAACGTTGGCTGAAACGGCCCCATTCGCGCGCCGATTGAATTTCAACCCGGGAATTGCGCCAGTTGGCGGGAAAATTTTCGCCTCGTCCTGCACGCTCCATCTCGCCGCCGGAAGAAAACCGGTCGGTCAAGGGCGCACGACGATTTTCCAAAACCATTCTTTCATGGACAGCTGGACGAACGTTTTGCACAGGGGTCTGAGAAGGAACCGAAGGAGGCGGAGGAGGCGGAGCGGAATCGAAACTTCCAAGGGAGGAAGGGGCGGAGCCGGGAGTCGAGGAGGAACCGATACCTCCCAAACCATTCCTTTGAGGGCTGGAGTTGGATTCCAACCTGCTTTGGCTCGGAGCCGCCGTCGAACCTGCGGGCGGAGGGCTTCCAAGCCCTCCTAATCCGGGTGGAGACATATCACCTTCCTTTTTACATCAACTCCTAACGCGAAGCGGGACGCGTATACATTCCGTATACCGCACTTTCCGGAACATGGCATTCGCTAAAATCCGGAAAACTGGTCCAGTTTCTGGGATTCACAATCCTAAAACGGTTAAAATCCTGCGAAGAAGACGCGGAAGCCGAACTCCGATGGGGAACACGGCTATCCCGAAAGTAAAATCCCTTATAACTCACCGACAAGCGATTTTGTCTCCAGGCGATGGCCACTTGGCTGGCAACCGAATTAGGATCGGAGTCGGCTTGCGTGGAATCTAACGCCGTCAACCAATCGTAAGCGGTATTGATGTTCATGAAATCAGACTCGGTATCGAGGGCCGTTTCCACCCCTTCCCGTAAGTAAATCTGCCATCCTTGGGTCAACAGGAGCGCGGCGCTCAAATCCGTATCGGCGGCGATGCGCGTGTAATCCCCGCGATTAATCTCATCAATGTGACGGTTGATATAAGGAATAATCGTGCGGCGAAAGGCGTCCAGTTCGGTGCGGGGATTGTTGATGTCGAGCCTTTGGACCGCCTGTTGGTAGCGGCTGCAATTAGCGTTGGGAGCAACGGGCGCAAACGGAACGTCGTTAAGAGGAATATTCGTCGTCGGATTCGAACTGGGAAATGTGATGATCGGGGGAGCACTCGGGGGAGGCATCGGCGGAGGAGAGCTGGAAGGAATAGAGGGAGTCACCGGCGAAGAGCCATGATTCTCCTCGCTCCTTCGGGAACAACCGGCAAGCCCTATGCCCAAACAAGTAAAACCTACAATCGCGCCAAGCCTAAGCCACCACATTTAAGAAAATCCTCCCACTTCACCATGCCCGTATTAAGGCTTTGGGTGTGCATTCTTAAAATGATTTTCTATTTAATAGTTTCTTCGACGGCTCCCAACAGGGGTTGCTAAAAAAAGTGAAAAAAGTTTTTTTATTTCCTTTCCTTATCTCAAATGCCCCGAACCACCGGATAATTATTTAACCTTTCAGGCCCGTTCTTGGCGCTGAATCAATTGAAAAGCTTCTTCAGGATCGGAAACGGAGAGGAGTTTCGAGACGAAGGCAGGGTCCTGAAAAAGGCGAGAAATTTTAGCCAACATCTGAAGATGATTTTCAAACTGGTCTTGGGGAGAAAGGAAAAGAAATACCAAGTGAACCCGAGTCCCCTCCAACGCGTCGGGATAGCCTTGGGGAAGGACTCCTAAACAAGCTTTGATTTCTTCTAATCCTTGTATTCGCGCATGAGGAAGGGCGAGACCGTTTTCCAATACCGTTCTCCCCTCTTTTTCACGGCTCCAAACCGCCTGACCGATCAGGGCACGGTCTTTTAAATGCCAAACTTCGCATAAGCGATCGAGGAGGCTGTCTAGAAAAACTTCCTTTTGCACTTCATCGGGGGCGATCACGATCGTCTGCGGCGTCAGGTAGTGGCAAAGCATCATGGGAGGTCGTGCGGTTTTGCTCATGGGATCCTTCATGTTTTCCAGGGAAAATTAAACTTCCACTTTCCTCTCGCCGCCTCGTTTTTAGGAATGCTTATTTAAAGCTATAGCGCCCTCTCTTGAAGCTTTTCAACGTATTTTTCGACTTTGAGCCCCTCTTGTAATACATTATAAAGGGGAGTTGGAAATTTTAAGTTATGGCTTTCCCTTCTAAAAAGCTGTTTGCTTGGGTCATCGGCGGATTCCTTTTCTTTCTTTACCCCTCCAAAACCTACGACCGCGGCGTCGACGCCAGCACTCCCCGTCTTACCGAACAAACCCTTTTCGTCGCCCTGGACGGAATCCCTTTCTCCATGGTTCAGGATCTTTACCAAAAAAACAAATTTCCCGCTTTTCAAGCCCCCTCGCGGGTCATCGCAACTTTTCCCTCGACCACCACGACCGGATTTACCGGCCTTTTCCGAAGCCTCGGGGCCCAGAAGGCTCCGGGATACGATGCCCGTTTCTTTTCGTACCCTCTTCAGGAAGTGAGAGGTAACCTACTCGACGCCTACGATTTCGAGGCGGCCGATTATAATCGTTACTTTAGTTATAACCGCAACACCGGCTTTCGGCAGGTGGTCATGTATACCCTCCCCCGTTTCGCCCTGGAAAACGATTTGAAGCAATTGAAGCCGCTCATCTGGGACCATCCCGAAAAAGAGGCGATCTTCTTCTACGTGGGTTCCACCGACGGAGCCGGTCATTTGGACGGGCCCGATCAGTGCCGCGAGCTTCTATTAGAGGTGAGCGCCTTTGTGGAAAACTTAAGGCAGCGCTACCGGGCCGATTTTAAACGGGATCTGCGTGTGGTGTTTTTTTCCGATCACGGATTTCACTGGGCGGATTTGAAAAAAATCGACGTGGGCGATTTTGAAGATCGTCTCAAAAAAACGGGCCTTAAACTCTCGGAAAATCTGAAAGATCCAAACCAGGTCGTCGCCATCACTTGGGGAAACATTAGCGGCGGAGACCTCTACACGAACGAGGCCTTAGCCCCGAAAGTCTCCCAGGTTTTATTGGAAATTCCGGGGGTCGACTTGGTGGCCTATCGCTTAAGCGGAAACATCCGCGTAGAAGCTCCCCGCTCCCGGAACGAATCGGCGGAGATACTTTTTGACGAAGAGGGAAAGCGCTTCGGTTATCGTCCTCTCGAAGGAGATCCCTTGGGCTACCTCCCCGTCTTGGAAGCTCTAAGGGAAGAAAAAAAATTGGATTCGCGGGAAATGGCCCTGGAAAAGGACTGGTTCGAGAAAACGAAAGATAATCTCTATCCGGACGCCCTCTACCGCTTGCACGACGCCTTTTTCGGCTTGGTGGAAAACCCCGCCGCCTTGCTTTTATCAACGAAGGAAGACTACGAATTCGGCGACAACCTCACCCGTTTCGGCGCCTCACTGCGCGGGGGGATGGTGGGAACTCACGGAGCTTTAAGCCATGATTCTTCGAGCGCCTTTATTATGACGACGGATCCGAAAATTCAGTTTCCATCCGTGGTGAGATATGATGAGGCGTTTTTACCCTTCAAGAAGGAAAAGGTCTTTTAAGAAGAATGTTCTCATCCCGCGCCGGCCCCATGGAGACGAGGACGACGGGGCAGTTCAAATAATCTTCCATGAAGGAAAGGTAAGTTTTCACGTTCTTGGGAAGCTGGCCGAACTTTCTCAGCTTCGTCAGATCTTGTTCCCAGCCGGAAAGTTCCCGATAAACGGGACGGCATTTTTCCAAGTCTTCCACTTTCGAGGGGATCGTTTGGAGGGTCTTGGAACCCAGCTTATATCCGGTACACACTTTAAGTTTTTTAAGGCCGGTCAGGACGTCGAGCTTGGTGATGACGAGCCCGGTGAGACCGTTGACGGTCACCGCATGCCTCAAGGCGACGAGATCCAACCAACCGCAGCGTCGGGGACGGCCCGTCGTGGAACCGTATTCTCCGCCTTTGTCCCGCAAAAATTGGCCGAGATCGTCTTCTAGCTCCGTAGGGAAAGGGCCCGATCCTACGCGGGTCGTATACGCCTTCGAAACGCCCCAGAGATCGGAGATCGACTTGGGCCCTACCCCTGAACCCACGCAAGAAGCGGCCGCCACGGTATTGGAACTGGTGACGTAAGGATACGTGCCGTAATCGACGTCTAGAGAAGTGCCTTGGGCCCCTTCGAAAAGCAGACGCTTGCCCTTCTCCAATTGATTTTGCAAAAAATGAGAGCTGTCGCAGACGTATTTTTTCAGCTTCTTCCCGAGCGGCGCGTAGAGGTTAAAAACCTCTTTCTCCGAAAAGGGCCGCCCCCCGAGCACCTTCGTGAGGTAGAGGTTTCTTTCGGGGAGAATCTCTTGAAGGCGCTTCTTCAGCAGCTTCGAATCGACCAGCTCTCCCATGCGGATGCCCCGACGGGCCACCTTGTCTTCATAAGCGGGACCGATGCCCCGCCCGGTGGTGCCGATCTTGGCCTTTCCCTTGGCCGCCTCGCGCCGTTGGTCGATCTCCCGGTGGTAAGGCATGATCACGTGGGCTCGGTCGGAGATGAGCAATTGCCCGTCGTTCTTGAGATACCCGCGTTTTTTCAGCGCGCCGATCTCGGAGACGCACACGGAGGGGTCGATGACAACTCCGTTGCCGATCACGCAAGTTTTATTGCGGTGAAGGATACCGGAAGGGATGAGATGAAGAATGCTCTTCTCACCGTTAACCACTAAAGTATGGCCGGCGTTATTGCCCCCTTGAAACCGCACCACGCCGTCGGCGTGCTCGGTTAAGAGATCCACGATTTTTCCTTTTCCTTCATCCCCCCACTGGGCGCCGACGACGACGAGACCGGACATGAGCGAACCCTTCCCTTACGGTTTATAACGTGACCTGCTTTACGGAAATGATGTTGGGAACCTTCGCCAGTTCGGACAAAAGCTCCGCGGACATGGGCTGGTCCACGTTATAAAGGGCGATCGCTTCGTCCTTTCCTTTCATCAAGCCGAGCTGCATGCGCGAGATGTTGACTTTGTTCTTGCCCAAAAGCGTTCCCACATTGCCCACCACGCCCGGCTTATCTTGGTTGAGCACCACCAAAATCGTGCCTTCCGGCACGGCCTCGAGGTAAAAATCGTCGATCTTGACGATCCGGGGGTTCTTGGTGCCGAAGATCGTGCCGGAAACGACGCGCTTTTCCTTGGGCGTCTTCAAGGTCACCTCGATTAAGCTTCGAAAGTCTTTCGAGTTGCTGACTTTCGACTCGACCACCTTGATGCCCCGCTCTTTCGCGATGAAGGGGGCGTTGACGTAATTGACGCTGACGTCTTCCAAGATGGGTTCCAAGAGGCCCTTGAGCACCGAAACGGTAAGGGGCGCCACGGGATATTCGGCGAGCTCGCCCGAATATTCGATATGGATTTCCTGGGGGGAAGAATCGGTCAGTTGTCCCTGTAACCTGCCCAACTTCTCGGCGAGCGAGAGATAGGGCTGGAGCACGCCGGCTAATTCGGCACTGATGGAGGGGAAGTTCACCGCGTTACGCACGATGCCCTTCACGAAATAGTCGACCATTTGCTCGGCCACTTCGACTGCCACGTTCTCTTGGGCCTCGTCGGTGGAGGCGCCCAAGTGGGGCGTGCACACGACTTGATCCAATTTCAGCAAGGGATGATCGGGCTTAATGGGCTCTTCGACGAACACGTCGAGGGCCGCGCCGGCCACGATGCCTTCCTCAATGGCGGCCACGAGTGCGTCTTCGTTGACGATGCCGCCCCGGGCGCAGTTGATGATGTAGACGCCTTTTTTCATTTTGCCGAAGGCGGGTCGGTCGATCAAGTTGCGGGTCTTGTCGTTAAGCGGCGTGTGGATGGTGATGAAGTCGGCTCGGGCGAACAAGTCGTCCAACTCGACGAGTTCCACGCCCATCTTGGCGGCGGTTTCCGCGGAGAGGAAGGGATCATAGGCGATCACCTTCATCTTGAGACCGACGGCCCGATCCGCCACGATCTTGCCGATGTTGCCGACGCCGACGACGCCCAGCACCTTGTTGTAGATTTCGCTGCCGACGAATTTGGTCTTCTCCCACTTGCCGCCCTTCATGCTGCCGGTGGCCTGCGGAATCTTGCGGGCCGCCGAAAACATCATGGCAATCGCGTGTTCCGCGGTGGTCACCACGTTTCCGCCAGGGGTGTTCTCGACGATGATGCCCTTCTTCGAGGCGGCCACCGTGTCGACGTTGTCGACGCCGATGCCCGCGCGCCCGATGAGTTTCAATTGATTCGCCGCGGAAAGAAGATCGGCGGTCACCTTGGTGGAAGAGCGGATAATGAGCCCGTCGTACTCGCCGATGATGGCTTTCAGTTCGTCGGGTTTCAGCCCCGTCTTCACGTCGATTTGCAAGGTTCCCGCATCCTTCAGGATCTTAAGTCCCGCGTCCGAGAGTTTGTCGCTGACCAGAATTTTTGCCATTTTCGTTCCTTAACTTTCCTTAAGATTGAATTTACGACGCCAATACCTTAAGCGCCGCGCCCACGCCCTTGCCAAGCTCAAGCTTGTGCCCGTTCTTGACGAGGGTGATTTCCACGGCGGAGAGCACGCTCACGATATCCATCGGGTCGTAATAGCCCAAATGGCCAATGCGGAAGATCTTGCCCTTGGCCTGGTCTTGTCCGCCGGCGATCGTCATATTGAACTGGTCGCGCAGGCCCTTCACAATCTTGCCGGCCTCCATGCCTTCCGGCGAATAAACGGCGGTCACGGCATTCGAGGGCGCTTCGGGAGCATAGAGCTTTAAGCCCATCGCCTTGAGTCCCTCGCGGCAAGCATCGGCGATTTGCTGGTGCTTCTTGAAGACGCCTTCCAGGCTCATCGCCTTCATCGACTTGAGCACTTCGTTGAGCCCGATGATAAGGGAGACCGCCGGGGTATACGCGGTGGTGTTTTCATCCATCGACTTCTTTTCCTTCTTGAAGTCGAAATAAAATTTGGGAATGTCGGATTTTTCGATGAGGCCCCAAGCCTTCTTTGAAACGGAGGCGAACGCCAAGCCGGGCGGCAACATAAGGGCCTTTTGCGAGCCCGAGACCACGATATCGAGGCCCCAGTCATCCACCGGCAGATTCACGACGCCCAGACCCGTGATCGCGTCGACGACCAATGCGGTGTTGGGATATTTCTTCACGATGTCGGCGATTTCCTTCACCGGATGATAGACGCCGGTCGAGGTTTCGGAAGCTTGGATGTAGACGGCGCGGTAATCGGCGCTCTTCAGTTTCTCTTCGATCACCTTCGGATCAACCGCCTTGCCCCACTCGACCTGGATCACGTCGTAGGCGATCCCGTAAGCCTTACAGATTTTCCACCAACGCTCGCCGAACTTGCCGCCGTCGACGACGAGCGCACGGTCGTTCTTGGAAAGGAGGTTGGTGATTGCGCCCTCCATCGCTCCCGTTCCGGAAGCGGCGAAAATGAGCACGTCGCCCTTGGTTTGATAAAGCCACTTTAAGTTTTCTTTTACCTCGGCAACGATCGCCTCGAAAGCGGCGGTGCGATGATGGATGATGGGCTCGGCCATCTTCGTGAGCACTTTCTCGGGAACCGGCGTGGGGCCGGGAGCCATGAGTCGATACTTGTAGTGGGTCATAGAAAAAAGTCTCCTTAAGTTTTTCCCCTCTTGAAGGGAGAGGGAGGTCGGATCTTTAAAAGAAATCCCCGAACTCCGTTTCCCTTCAGACGGATCAGATTTACGAAATCGTCTCTTATTTTTGCAAGAGGCTTCTTAAACGCAGGCGCAAGGCGTTTAAGCGGATGAAGCCTTCCGCGTCCTTCTGGTTGTAAACCGTATCTTTCTCGAAAGTGGCGAAGGCTTCGGAAAAGAGCGAATGGGGAGATTTACGCCCCACCACCGTGCAGTTTCCTTTATAGAGCTTGAGTCGAGCGACGCCGCTCACCTTTTCTTGGGATTCGTCGATCATTTTTTGCAGCAACTCCCGCTCGGGTGAATACCAGAAGCCGTTGTAGACCATAGCGGCGTATTGGGGAATGAGAGAGTCTCTCAGGCGCAGCACCTCGCGGTCCAACGTAATCGACTCGATGGCCCGGTGAGCCGCGTGCAGAACGGTTCCACCGGGGGTTTCATAAACGCCCCGGCTCTTCATGCCGACGAAGCGGTTTTCCACCAAATCCACCCGGCCGATGCCGTGCTCGCCGGCGATCTCATTGAGTTGCGTCAATAAGGCGGAAGGCCCCAACTTCTTGCCGTCGATGGCGACGGGGTTGCCCTTGTCGTATTCGATTTCAATATAGCGGGCCTTATCCGGCGCCTTTTCGGGGGATTTGCTCAACAGAAACATGTCCTCGGGCGGCTCAGACCACGGATCTTCCAAAATACCGCCTTCGAAACTGATGTGAAGCAGGTTACGATCGGAGCTGTAAGGCTTCGACTTGGTCACCGGCACCGGAATACCGTGTTTCTCGGCGTATTCGATGAGATCGGTGCGGGATTTAAAGGTCCACTCGCGCCAGGGAGCGATCACTTTCACGTCCGGTTTTAAGGCAAAATAGGTAAGCTCGAAACGGACTTGGTCGTTCCCCTTCCCCGTCGCCCCGTGAGACACCGCTTGGGCGCCTTCTTTATTGGCGATCTCGATTTGTTTCTTGGCGATGAGCGGCCGGGCAATCGAGGTTCCCAGCAAGTAAAGTCCCTCATACACCGCATTTGCGCGCAACATGGGAAAG
This sequence comes from bacterium, assembly GCA_046346885.1. Lineage (GTDB taxonomy): Bacteria > UBA10199 > UBA10199 > JADFYH01 > JADFYH01 > JAXMHI01. Next base: position 39,586 of record JAXMHI010000011.1, read on the forward strand.
ACAAAGTCTCGGACAAACTCTTCCTTAAGATCTTCCACATAAACTTTCGAAGCGCCGGTCTTGATGGCCTTTTCGCGAACCGGTTCCACCTCTTCCCCCTGGCCCAAGTCGGCCACGAAGGCGATCACTTCACATTGATAATTTTCTTTAAGCCACTGGATGATGACGGAGGTGTCTAAGCCTCCCGAATAGGCGAGAACCACTTTCTGGATGCCGGGGGACATGGGTTTCCTTTCTTCTTAAGTTTTAGGAAGACGAAAATCGCTGGCTTGGTAACACGGGCGACTTATCGCGTCAATAAGGGAAGATTCTTCAAAAAAAATCCATTTTCCTCCCAAAACCTTCTAGTGACCATATGTTACATTACATGCCCTTTCACACTTTAATCACAGCTGTGGATATAAAATAAAAAATGCACCTTAATCCAATAAGATAGAAGGAAAAAAAGCGAGTTTTTCCACAGAAACTGTCCACTTGCCTTTCCGTGAAATCCCCAAACCCGGTGTTTGACTTGAAAGGAGGGAAAGTGTAATGAAAACGGGGTTTACATATTCGGATCCACCCAAAATGGGGTTATCTTTATGATTATCGGACTCACGGGCAAAAACGCCTCCGGCAAAGGCGAAGTCGCTGCTTTTTTCAAAGAGGGCGGATTTCAATATTATTCCCTCTCCGACGTGCTTCGCGACGAGTTGACGACCCGCAAGCTCCCCGTCACCCGGGACAATTTGATTCAAATAGGAAACGAGCTGAGAAAAGCCCACGGCGCCGGCGTCTTGGCGATGAAGATTTTATCCAAATTGGAAGTGGATAAAAATTACGTGATCGATTCGTTCCGCAATCCCCGAGAAGTGGAGGTGTTCCGCTCTCAAAATCACTTTCACCTCATCCACGTCACCGCCGTCCCCGAAATACGTTTCGAGCGCATCCGCTCACGAAAGCGCGAAAGCGACCCGACCACCTTCGAACAATTTAAAAAACTGGAAGCAACGGAAGCCAACAGCCACGACGAAAACGCCCAGCAACTGGATGCGACGGGCAAGCTCGCCGACATCGAATTCGAAAACAACGACACCTTAGACGACCTGCGCGAACGTTTGAAGGAAGTCATCCGTCGCGTCGCCAGTGCCCAAGTGCGCCCCAGTTGGGACGAATACTTTATGAACATCGCCCGCATGGTGGCATTGCGCTCCAACTGCTTAAAGCGCAAAGTGGCCGCGGTGATCGTGAAAGACAAACGCATCATCTCCACCGGTTACAACGGAACGCCGCGCGGAGTGAAGAACTGCAACGAAGGCGGCTGCCCTCGATGCAACAGCTTCGCCAAGTCCGGGTCGGGATTGGAAGACTGTTATTGTTCTCATGCGGAGGAAAATTCCATCACCCAGTCGGCTTACCACGGGGTCAACATCAAGGGAGGCACGCTCTACACCACCTTCTCCCCTTGCCTGTTATGCACCAAGATGATCATCAACTCGGGCATCTCGGAGGTCGTCTACAACACCGATTATCCCATGGGCGAATCGTCTTTGAAACTATTGGAAGCGGCGCAAGTCAAAACCCGGCAATTCCGTTGTTAACTTTGAAACAAGGAGACTTCATGAAACAGAAACTCTTGAAATCAAGCCTTCTCCTCTCCACCCTTCTCGCTTTCTCTCCGTCTTGGGTCCGGGCGGGAGGCGACAATCCGCCCAATGTGGAAATCAAAACGACCCGCGACTTGAAACAGTTCATGTATAAATTCGGCACCCTGGTGGCCGGCATCGAGATCTTGCGCGCGAAGGAAAAAAATCCCGACTGGACGTCGATCGACCTCACCTTGAAGGAAATGAAGGAAAATGTGGAAGCCATGCAGAAAGCCGATAAAACCGCCGCCTACAAGGGTTTTACCGACCAACTGTCGAACCAACTGATCGTCCTTAAAAAAATGAGCGACAAAAAAGACCCGAAAATTTACGACGGTTTCGATAAGCTCACTCAAACCTGCTTCCAATGTCACGCGGCCCATCGACCGGTAGATTTCTTGAAGCCGGGCCCGGGGCGTAAATTGACCGAGAAATAATCCCCCATCCCTCAAAGGGAAAAAACCGGCGGAGCGACTTGTTAACCCTGCTCAAAAAAGAAACCCGGAAGCTTAGGAAAGCTTTTTTTCATCCGACCTTCGTCTATTTGACCCTGGTCGGCACCGGGATCCTGCTTGCCTCCACCACGCTTCTTCATTACCTCGAGAAAGACATCAATCCCAAGATGAAGACTTACTTCGACAGCCTCTGGTGGGGGGTTTCGACCATCACGACGGTGGGCTACGGCGACGTCACTCCCGTCACCACAATGGGACGAATCATCGGCTTGGCACTCATGTATACCGGCACGGTCCTCTTCATCACTTTCGCGGGCATTCTCGTGTCGGTCTGGATGCAGGAAGAAGTGGTGAAGGAGATCACCCCTCTGGAAAGGGAAGTGCGTAAGGAAGAACGGGAACAAACGCGGATCGAAAGAAAATTGGACGAAATTTTAAAAAGGCTGGATCATCTTGAAAAGAGGTAAGCTCGCAACACATCCAGCGGATAAGACTTAAGGTCTTTACTCCTTCCCTTCTCGTGCCGCCTCGGGAATGATAAATCCCTCTTCCTCATTCACTCGGCGGATCTCCCGCGGATCCGGCGGAGGCGTTTCGGCGGATTGCCCTTCCTTGAAACGGAGAAAGGAAAAAGGGACGTAGAAACGAAATCGACTTCCTCTCCCCTCTTCGCTCTTCACCCAAAGGGGGCCCCAGCCCAACTCGCGCAACATCTGAATCACGGAGGTCAAACCGTGCCCGTGAGACCCCTCCACTTCTTTTCTCCCCTCGCGAAAACCGAATTGGCCCAATTTAGGAAGCGCCTCAGGCGCGATCCCCACCCCGTCATCCTCTAGGGTAAATTCGACCCCTTCGCGAAAATACCGGACCGTGAAGCGCAGTTGGGGATCTTCGGAGCGTCGATAGCGCCAAGCGTTGTCCACCAAGTTCATGAGAATGCGCCCCAAGCGCAGGCCGTCACGGTTATTTCCGTGAAAATCAAAGAGGGAAAGCGGTATTTCCTTATGGATCTGACTCTCAAGCTCCCATTGGACCCGAAGCGGCGCGGAGGACATGTGAATGCCTTGTTTCAACAGGGAAAGAAACTTGAATTTATCCGAGTGGGAGACGAGGTCTAAACCCCATTGATAATACTTATCGACGACTTGGCCGCGATGAAGGGTGACGAACAACATCTGAAGATAGCTTCTTTGAAAAGAAAAGAAACCGTTGATGTCGTGGGCAAGCAAGCCCTTCTCCAATCGCAAGGAGTGGGGATCTAAATCAAAGCGCGTGTGGCAATAATTCATGAAGTGGAGAACGCCCAGCTGGCGCAAGAAAAGGGAGTAACGGGCGTCGAACGAACTTCGAATTTCAAGGATCTCCCGTTTTTCTTCTTCCGTCGCGTCGCCCCTTTCCCGAATGCGCTCTCCCAACTGAAGCGCCCTTTCCAAAGAAGGGCGAAGATCGTCGAGAAAATCCTTATAAAGCCCGTGCACTTTTTCATACAAGTCTGCCGCAAAGCCCGGAGAAACGAAAAAACGAACGGGGTATTGTGAAAGAGTTTCATCCTTCCCGTCCCATTTCTTTTCCTCCAGGTATTCTTTCGCGAAACGGACCGTCTCTTCCATGGCTTCGGGAGAAACTTCGACCAAGAGCCCTTTCTTGCCCTCCTCAAAAGGAAACTCTCCTTCTACGATCTTCAATGAGACGGGGGTCGTCGTGCCTTCGGTGAAACGCACTCCTTCCCCGCCCTCCGACAATAAGGCGAAGCTTCCCTTCGTCTCCGTCGAAGCGGGAAAAGCCCCCATCGCCATGGCCCAAAGAGGGCTTGTAAAAAGCGAATCGAGGCGGGACCTTCGGGAGGAAAAGTTTCCCTCGGAAGCCTTCAAGAATAAATCCAAGGATCTTTCGGCGCCCACAAGAGCCGGTGCGAATCCGTGAAGCAAGCCCATTCCCGCCGACATCTGGCGGTTCATCACTTCCGCGCGGAGAAGCCGGGTAAACAGGTCTTCCTGAGGTTTCTCTTCCAAGCGCATCAAAAAAGCCAATTCATGAGACGCGACCATGCCGGTATCGGCCATCAAGTTCTGAAGAAGAAAATTTTGCTTCTCCCCAAGCTTCCCGAAGAATTTGAGGGAGCCAAGGCTGACGGACGTCTTGAGCCATTCCTTCGTGAAGGATTCGGAAGTGGATTTTCCCTCCAAAAAAACAAAACCGCGCTCAACGCCCGCGAAAGCCGCCGACTCTCCGGCAAGCCCCGCCCCGACGGAAACCGTCCGCACGAGAAAGGGGGATTTCCCGAAAAGAGACGCACCCCAAGCGGCGGAGGCGATCCGCGTGATGCGGTACACCATCCCGGCACCGGCTGCGGCGGCAAGCGTCTTAACGTCGACGGCTTCTTCCATCGTTTGACCGACGAGGCGATCGACCCAAGCTTGAGTGGGAGTGAGGGAAAAAGAGCGGGAACGGCTCAATACCGATTCATCCGATGGGAAAGAGGAGTTTTGAAGCGGAGGGTAGGCAACGATGGATAGGGACTTCGGTCCCATGGAATTCTCTCTTCCTCATTCACCATTGCCTCACGGATTATCGAGCCAAAATGAAAATAGTTGTTGGCAGCTTGTTCTTCGGGCGCTTTACCTTCACGATCACCGACGATCAAAAAATAGAATGAAGGCATCGCGGATCCGCCTCAAATAACGTTAAAAAAGTAAATTTTATACAATAAAAGACATGTCAAAAATATCAATCCAACCTTTTGATATTATTAATAATTATTTTTAAGTTCACAAACCCACCTTATCACACAGAAACTGTTTTATAAATATTTAATAATATCAATAAGTTAACAATATTCACCGCGGCCCCATTCTTGCTTTACCCAAAAACTTAAATTCTATCCTCGTTCTTAGGATCGATGATCCATTTCAAAAGGAGCTTTCATGAATCGAACGAAACACTCACTCCCCATGGCTCGCATCGCGCTTCTCTTGTTGGCTTTACTTCATTTCGTTTCTTGTAGCGGGTCCGGTAACTCCGACACTTCCCCCACTTCTCCTCCCCCTCCTTCCCTCAGCCGTTTTTTTCTCGATTCCGACGGAGACGGATTCGGAGATCCCAACCAAAGCGTCGACGCCCCTTCCGCACCCCCGGAATACGTGACCGACAACACCGATTGCGACGACCATGACAAAGATGTGAACCCACACAGCCGGACCCCCGAAAACAAGAATCCCACCAAAGATTTCAACTGCGACGGAGTTTTTTCTTTCTTAGCACAGACTGAACTCTTGAACGGAGGATTGACGGAGCAACATTGGGATTCGGTCACGAGAAAGCTCGCTGTACGGATACACGCCGCAACCGATGCCGCCTCTCCCGTCACCTCCTCTTCTGACCTGACTTTCAACGCTCAAGGTAAAACAGTAACGATCACCACCCACGCAAACGGAGACTTAGATTCGCCGATCACTTCCTTCGAAGAATGGGTTTACGACTCTCGCGGTAATCCGTTGATCAACCGATTTCATGAGAACGGCGACCTCAACACTCTCGTCACCTCTTCCAGCGAATCCACCTTCGATGAACACGGAAATAAAATCAGCATCCAATATCACGCAACCGGCGACTTAAACTCCCCCGTAACAGCCTCGGAAGAATTCTCTTACGACAACCAAGGGAACAACCTGAGCAACATCCAACACGCAACCGGCGACCTCCTTACTCCCGCCACCTCTTCCAGCGAATCCATCTTCGATGAACACGGAAATAAAATCAGCATCCAATATCACGCAACCGGCGACTTAAACTCCACGGTGAGCATTTCCGAAGAGTATACCTACGATTCCGACAACCGCCTCTTGACGAGCCTACTCCATGGAAATGGAAATTTAAGCACGCAGATCACTTCTTCCTATGAATACACATACGACGGCGAAGGAAATTTGATTGCGAACCGATATCACAACGCGGGCGATTTGAGCGCTCCGGTCGCACGATCCACCGAATTGACTTATGATGACCGCGGGAACACGCTGACCGAAAACAACCACGCAGGAGGCGATTTAAACTCACCGATCACTTCCTCTCAATCATGGTCCTATGACGACCGAGGCAGCCTGGTCACGCTCGAACGCCACTCTAACGGAGACTTCTCCACACCGGTGACTGAGACGGAAGAATACCGGGACTATATCCCCGTGATGCAGCCCTTAAATCGGATCGCATCGAACTAAGCCATGGGCTGTGACCCCCGGCGGAAACCGGAATGCATGGGATATTCTAAAGAAGTTGCCGTGAAGAACTTGAATAAATTGAATTGTAAAAAATTACAAAAACATACTTAAAAAACAGAGCAAAAATTCTCTCTTTTTTCCCCAATAAAATAACAACCAGTTCTTATTTCCATGCGATAATGAAATTTGAATATGAAGGCTTGTTCCGTTAAAAAATACAAATCCCGTTTGTCGGCAATTCTTATTTGGGGAGGAATGTTCGCTCTGATCGCCTGCAGCCCGGGAGCGGGCGGAGGTACCGGCAGTGTACCCGGGGCGGCCGTCGATGGAGAAAACTCCCAAACGACGGGCCCTTTGGGAGCGGGATCCGAAAATAAAGGCAACGCCGCCCAACCCTTACCGTCGGGCGTCGTCGGCCCTTCCGCGGACGCGATCACCTGCAAAGCTTGGGTGGTGAAAACGGAAGCTTATGAAGAATGTTTGGTTTCCAATGAGACCGTGAAAATCCGCTTAAAAGGCTACGTCGTCGACAAGTCGAAACAGTTCGGGCAACCCTCGAAGAACGGCCCGGGAAACTGCGTGGCCCCTTTGAATGACCCCGCGATGGAAGAAAATGAACCGAAGACCCCCTGCTGCCAGGGGCAATACGTCCGTTTCCTGGATGAAAATCACCACAAATATGTGGAAGGGCAAATCAACCCGGACCCCAACGGCGACGGTGACTTCGACGTTACATTGACGACGAAAAAAGGATCCACGATTTCGGGCCTCCTCTACAATCCCGGCTATGCCCCTTCCCCTTCCGAGTTGGACGTCACCCACACCTGCGGAACCTCTCCTCTTCCCTCTTGCAAGCCTACTTTCAGTTACATGCAGTTAATGGGAGATTTAAGCGGAAACTCGGTCGACGAAGGAAACCTTCCCGCCTGCCCTAAAAATCCTAAAATCATTCTTGAATTTTAAAAGGCGGCTTAGGCATGCCTAAAGAAGTCCCTCCTCCTTCATCGCTCGTTGCACGGCGGGACGTTCCGCGATGCGTGCTTGGTATTGCTGAATGACGGGCCAGGGCGAAAGGTCAAAGTTCAAAAACCGGGCCCAGTTTGTTACGGTAAACAAATAGGCGTCGGCCACCGTAAAAGCATCTCCCAACAAGTAAGGTCTATCCTTCAAAATCCCGGAGAGGAACTCATAGCGCTTCGCCAAAGTTTCGAGGGCCTTCTTCTTTTGGGTCTCGTGGGTATCCGGGTAAAAAAGAGGGCTGTACTGTTTGTGGAGTTCCGTTGAAATGAAATTGAGCATCTCTTGAAGGCGGTAGCGTTCTAAGGTTCCCACCGGAGGGGCGAGACGCGATTCGGGCTTTTGGTCCGCCAAGTATTGGACGATGGCGGGCCCTTCCGTCAACACTTCCCCTTCCCTCACCTCCAAGGCGGGCACGCTGCCTTTCGGGTTGACGGCCCAATAATCCTTGCCGGTTTCGGTCTTCTTCGCCTTCAGGTCGGTTTTCTCCAACTGAAAACTCAAGCCGGCTTCGCACATTACGATGTGAGGAGAAAGGGAGCAAGCCCCGGGTGTGTAGTAAAGCTTCATGCTGAGCCTCCTTTTTAAAAAAGCGTTTGCTTAAAAAAACAGCTTATTACTTTTTCTGGGCGAAAAGGAAGGGGAGGCGGCATTTTTTCTGGACAGACTTCGCCTGATCGAATAGTTCAATGCTCTCATAATTTCCATTCAAACTTAATACGGAGGATAACGAATGAAGAAGCTCATCGCCTTTTCCCTGGGGGTATTCGCTTTAGCCCTCGCCGGACAAGCCCAAGCGGCGCCCAACGCCTATGTTTCCACCCCTTTCGGAAACCAAGTGGTCGTGATCGATACGGCCAACAACTCGTTAGTAACCACCGTGAACGTCGGAGAATTTCCACGAGGCCTGGCGGTCAGCCCGAAACAGGATAAAGTCTATGTCGCGAATCTAGGATCCACAGACCCTATGAATCCGCAACCTTCTCAAATCTCGGTGATCCAGGTCTCCAACAACGCGGCCACCTCCATCGTCACCGACCCGAGCGGTGCGGCGGGCACTGCTGCGTCGTTTTCCTACCGGACGGCAGCAAAGCATATGCGAACAACCAGGATGCAAACAACGTAATCGAAATCGATACCGCTACGGACCGTCACTGGCGCTCCCATCGCGGTCGGCGCCCGTCCTCAGGGAATGGCGGTCAACCACGCTGGAACCCGACTTTATGTGGCGAACCAGACGGACGGAACCGTTTCCGTCATCGACACCTCGAACAATCAAGTCATCACCACCGTTACAGTCGGCGGCGGCGCCAGTCAAATCGCCGTCACGTCCGACGACCAAAAACTGTACGTCACAAACGCAAACGACGGCACCGTCTCGGTGATCAATGCCAATACCAACGCGGTAGTCGGCACCCCGATCGATTTGGGTGCCACCAGCGTCCCTTACGGAATGACCTTCAGCGCGGACGGCTCCACGCTCTTCGTTTTCGAACATATCGGAGGAGAAATCTCCCCCATCAATACGGCCACGGACCAAGTGGGAACGCCGATCGTCCTATCGGGCTTAGACCCCTTCTTGGGCGTTCTTAATCCTTCGAACGGACTGATTTATTTCAGCGGGACCAACGTAAACACACTGGATCCCTCCAATTCGCAAATCGTCGCTCCCGCCTTCGATACAACGCAAGACTTCACCTTCGGCATCGACATCGTCGGAAGCGGCAGCGGAGGAAACAACAATAATAATGGCGGCAACAATAACAACGGCGGTGGAGGAACACCCCCGACTCCCCCTCCCGCGACCAACAGCTTGGGCGGCGGCGGAGGTTGCGCCTTAGGCGGAGAAACCGCTTCGTTACCTGGCGGCTTGGCCTTCGGTTTTTCGATTTTGGGCTTGGCCTTCACTCGGGTGCTGAAAAGGAAAAAACAGTAGTCCGAGGTATTGGGTATTTTCTAAGGCGGGAAGACGGAAAGTCTTCCCGCCTTTTTTATTTCCGATTATTCCTTTACGCTGATGCTCACACCGTCTCGAAGGGGAATGACGGTGCTGAAAAGTTTGGGGACTGAATAAATCATCCGGTTGAAACGGCGGATTCCCTCGGTGGCATCGGTGGTATCGTTGCAATCGGCCACTTTGCCCGACCACAAAACGTTGTCGGCGACGAACAACCCGCCGCTCTTCAGCTTCGGAAGCGAGGCCTCCAGCGCTTGTGGATATTGGTGTTTATCGATATCGCAAAAAATAAGATCGAACGGGCCCGGATAGCGATGAAAGTTCTCCAATGCATCCCCCACTTCGTAGGTGACCTTATGAAGCAGATGGGCGCGATCGAGAAATTTCATCCCGACTTCCGCGTTTTCCTTGCTGTACTCGGTGCAAATAATCTTACCGTCTTCGGGAAGGGCCGACGCGATCCACAGGGCGCTATAACCGAAACCGCTGCCCAACTCGAACACCTGTTTTACTCCCGTCAGCTTCACGCACTGGTATAACAAGCGCCCCACCAAAGGGCCGATGGCGGGAAATCCCCTCTTCTCGGCCAAAGCCTCCATTTCGAGAAAGATTTCTCCCCTTTCGGGAAGGAGTGAGTTCAAATAAGATTCGAGAAAGGGCGGAAGAAAATTCATGCCCTTTAGAATAACGAGGCTTCCTTGCAGGTGGCAACCTCTTTTGTTCTCAATTTAGAAGCTTAAAATCGGGGTAAATACACTTTTCCGCCAGTGGCCAAGGCAAGGGGCGCCTTTCGGCGACGCCGAATTTTTTGAGCGGTGTGCGAAGGCGTTTTTTTCTTGGAATGAGCGCGGGAAGCGGCGGACGACGAGGTAAGCGACCACTTGGCGTTGGATTCGAAAAAGGTGACGGACGAGGTCGGCCAGCAGGAAAGCAAGGGCCCCAGAGTAAGCGGCATTCTCATACTGCCTCTTTAAGCATGCGGAAAAAATTCCGCCCCGCCTTTTAAAGCGGGCTCTCTCTGTGCGCCCCCGAAGACTTGAAATACGGAAGGTAGCGGGTGTGCGACCGCTGCCTTCATGACTCTTTTTAAGTAACCGAACGGTGAATTAGATAATTCCGGCCCTCTTGTCAACCCCTTCTACCACTTTTGAAGCGTCTAAAAAAGTCCTCGCTTCGAAGTCATCGATTTCACGAACGAATTTCTCCCTTCTCTTCTTTTCGGTTCACAGCTGCAAAAGCGGGAAGCACCCCTTCCGACGGCCGCATCTTGCGCCGAGGAGTAGCAAAATCTTTAAACGGCATCGGAACCCAAATCACCGATCATACACTTCACCGAACCGCCCCCTTTCACGTAAAACTCGGAGACGTCGATCTTTACGACCTCCACTCCCATTTCCCTGACCCGCGAAACCAGTTCTTCGCTGACCCCTACGGGCATGAAAAGGAAGCAATCCCCGCGAAGGCGGATCTGAAAAGAGTTGGCGGCAAAGCGCAGGGCGTCTTCGCGGGTCATCGGGATTACGCGCGGATCCCCTTTCAACCCTCTCCACCCCTCCGACGTCAAACCGCCTGCGTAGGCGAGGAGAAATTCACGCCGGGGGCCGAAGGAACAAAAAACCGTATCCCCGTGATAAAAGCGCTCGTCTTGAAGCTCGAAGGGAAGAATGTTTTCACGCGGCACCCAGGAGATTAAATCCCCAAGGGTCTCGGCATCGCTTCGAAAACCGTAAACACGCTTCCAAGGGGGGAATCCCCAACGGGGAACGAAGCGCTGTTTTTCCAGCCTTCCATAGGTAAAAATATATTTTTCCCCCCACGGAAAAAAATCGGCCTCCCCTTCGAAGGCGTGAGCGGAACGATGAACACGAAGCCCTAATCCCTTCAAAAACTCTTCATACACTTTCTCCTCATCGCCCCGCGCCGTGCTTAAACGGGAAAGAATAAAATCGCGCCGAGCAAGGGGAATGGGCATTTCCACCCGCGGAGTAAAACCCGCGTTCGCCGGAAAAACCAATCCGGGCATTGCCGGGTGCGGGGGGATGACGTGAACCTTCACGCCGTATTCCTCCAGCGTTTCCTTCATCCGATTCCATTGCCGAAGGGCCTTGCGGCGGTCCACGCTCTTCTTCATCCCAAGCCAATTGCGGGTGTGGGGATTGGCCCCCTTTCGAATGGAAAATTGGGAAGGATCTCCCATTAAAATATGGCGTGAGTAAGACAACTCTCCCCCCTACTCTTGAACGCTCACCGGATACACGCAATAATACGGGCTGAAACTCCCCGCCGGAAAATGATTGCCGGAGGCCTTGATCCCGCCGAACGGAAGATGGGGTGAAGAACCGATGGTGGCGCGGTTGAAGTGAAGCATCCCGACATCCAACGACCGATAGCAAGCCTCGAACACCGATCGACGGCGCGTAAAGACGGAAGCCGCCAAACCGTAACGGCTGTCATTGTGTATTTGAACGGCTTCCTCCAACGTGCGGAAAGTGTAAATCGCCACGTCCGGTCCGAAAATTTCGTCGTAACGATACCCGGTCTTCCCGCTGTGGGGCTTCCACTTTTCCATGCGATGCACGGAAGGGCTGACATAATAACCCGGGTAGGAGAATTTGATTTTCTTTCCTTCCAAGAGAACGCGCGCCCCTTCTTGATGGGCAAGTCGTTGGTATTTTAAAAATTTTAGAAGGGCGTTTTCACTCACCAAAGGCCCCATCCTTGCCTTGGAATCGCGGTAATAACCGATCGGAAAATTTCGGGCCCCTTCGACGAAAGAATGAATAAACTTTTCGGCGACGGATTCGTGGAGGATCAATCGGCTTAAGGCATTGCACCGCTGGCCGGTGGTGGAAAAAGCGGCCTTTAAGCATTCTTCCAAGGCGAGTTTTAAATCCGCGTCCTTAAAAAGAAGGGCGGCGTTTTTCCCGCCCATCTCCAAAACGCAGATTTTGCGGGAATCGCGGCCCGCTTCTTCCTGAATCTTCCTGCCCACCGCATCCGAACCCACGAAGAGGACGCCGTTCACCTCCGGATGGGAAACGAGCGGCCGCCCCGTCTCCGCCCCTCCGGGCAAAAATTGGAAGACGCCCTTGGGAAAACCTGCCGCGTGAACGCATTCGGCGAGCTTCTGACCCGTGAAAGGCGTCAGCTCGCTTGGTTTCAACACCACGGCGTTCCCCGTGGCAAGCGCCGGCGCCACCTGGGCCACGGCCAATTGAAGAGGAAAATTGAAGGGACTGATCACCGCCATCACGCCACGCGGGTGGAAGCGCGGAGTGGCTCGGGAAAAACTCTTTTCGGGGGAAAAAAGAACGCTCGCCTGTCCGCAGGTAACCTCTAATTTTCGAACGGCGGTTTCCACCTCTGCTAAGGCCTCCGAAAGGGGTTTTCCCATTTCGCTCGAAATTACTTCGGCGATCTCGGCACGCCGCTTCTTGAACTGGCTTCGGAGTTTTTTCAGGAAAGCGTTTCTCTTCGAGACGGCAAGCCAGGCCCAATCCGGATAAGCCTTGCGTGCGCAAGAAACGGCTTCGGAAACCCACGTGTCGCTGCGGCCCCAATTTCCCAAGGTGCGGTTCAAATTTCCCGGGTCTCGCTTAACCAAGTCGCAGCTTTTAGGCGCTGGGACCGTAAAACGGCCGTCGACGTAAGCTCCTTGAAAGGTCCACATGACAACGCTCCTAACTCCATGGATAAGTATACACCGTTTTTCCGGCCCGAAGCCCGAGAAGTGCGGCGTGAGAAGGCGGAAAGAAAATCTCACCTTTCCGGATCGTCGCGGAAACGACGCAGGCGCGAACCTCCCTCTCCCCTTCGCTCATCGCCAAAACGAGGCGCCCCCTCCCCTCTCTCTTCGATCCCCCATACACCCGACGCTCCGTATGCCGAACCACTTCAATCTCGCGCAAAGGGGCGACGTCATAAGGTCCTCCGTCGAAAGGATCGACCTGCTCCGCGTACCGAAAACCGATTTTCCGAAGGAGCTTCCTCGCTATCGCAGAGCCGGGCCCCGTCTTTTCGATGTCTCTTTGAACTTCGGGGGGAAGGATGTCGTAATAAAGGTCGCTTTTGGGAAAGAGCTTAAGGATGAACTCCTTATTTTTGTAACTGAGCAAATCCGCCTCGCGGTAGGAAAGGCGGGTGAGCGGATATCCGTAGAAATTATATAGGGTCGACCCTACCCCCCGATGGATGGGCGGCAGAAGCTCGGCGATCACCTTTTTCTTAAAGTAGGCGGGATGGGCGGCCATAAAAAGGAAACGCAAATATGAGAGCTGCTTACCCAGCTTTCCCCGATGAGAGCGGTAAGCCGGGTGAAGAACGAGGCCGCCGATCTCCGTATAACCCCGCGAGTCGGATTTGAAACGGTAAAACTTGCGGTCGAAGGAAAGATTCAAGGTTTTGGAGCGAACCTTCTCGTGCATCACCTGAAAATAAAGGTGGGGTTTTTTCTTGCTGCCGTGTTGGGCGAAAATCTTGGAGGCGCCGATCACCCGCTTTTTTTCCGTGTCTTCCAATACAAAGAGATATTGGGCGTGGGGCTTGTCGCGCTTCAGCTCGCCCGCGAAGCTCTGAACGGCTCGTGCGATCATCCTCTTCAAGTCTCGGGGATGGCTGGGGAGATTCACCGTATTGAGCTCGCGGCTCAAGGCGAGGAGGTCTCGGTAGTCGGCGGGCGTGACGCTGCGAAGGAGAAACATGTTTCCCTCATCGGCATAGGCGCTGAATCAACTCGCGGTAGAAAATCACCGCTTTCTCCAATTGGTCCACCGGAACGCATTCGTCCGGCTGGTGCGCGTTCCCATAGGCGGCGCCCGGCCCGAAGATGACGGCGCGGCAACCCTTCTTGGCGAAAAATCCGGCCTCCGTGCAGCCGAGCTTCATGGCGGGTTTCACGGGTTTCCCGATCGCCTTCAAAACATCCTGGACGCTTTTTAAAAAGGGGCCGCCGTTTCGTCCCAACCAAGCCGGGTTTTCCTTTTCGATTCGAAGGCGGAAATTCCCCCATCCGTTCCGGTTCGCCTCTTTCGCCACGGCTTGCCATTGCTTGAAAGAAGCTTTGGGCTCTTTACCGGGGGCGAAACGGTGATCCATGAACGCCTCCAGGCGCCCCTCATGGAATCGAACCATTCCCCAATTGAACGACTCTTGAAGTTTTTTCTTGCCGCGAAATTGTTTCGCCAAACGCAGGAGAAAAGGCTTCACGCCCGTATAAAAAGAGGAATCGACGGCTTTTTGGATGGAAACGACCCTTCCCTTCCATTTTTCGGGAGAAAGGAGCCGCCGGGAAGACGCCAACAGGCGCACGGTACAGCTGGGCGGAACGATGTTGGGGGCGAGGCCCCCTTCGACGGAAAGGATCTCGACGGAACTTTCTTGCTTCCCGATCCAATCCAAGGCCTGAAGAATGGCGCTCGAACCGTGTTCAGGATAGGCGCTGTGGGTGGCTTTTCCCGTAAAGAGAACTTCAAAAAGCCACGCACCGCCCGTTTGAATTTTTCTTCCCCTCCCCTCGAAACGGTATACGCGAAAACCGTAATTGCCGGTCACCGGTTTCAGTTCGGTGGGCTCGCTGTTGATCACGTCGCAGGGCTTGATCCAGGGGTGCCGGATAAGCTGTTGCACGCCCACCAAGCCGCGTTCTTCGCCGTAGGTGCCGGTCAGGATCAAGGGGCGCTTGAGTTCGAAGTCTCCCAAGCTCTCGAGCGCCACCCACTGGCAGGCGAGGGCGAGTTTGGTATCGGCGGCGCCTAGGCCGTAGAGGCGGCCGTTCAAAATCACGGGAGAAAAAGGATCGCCACCCGTCTTCTTCCAAGCCTTCGCTTCGGTCGCGACGGTATCAAGATGCGTATTGAACAAAAGGGCCCGTCCGGTCTTAGGCCCTTTCCGGGCAATCAGGTTGAGCTGCGGCACGTCATGAAAAACCGCCCTTTGAAACGTCACTTCGAACCCCAGCTTCCTTAAGCCGCTGCCGACCCATTGGGCGAGCCTCACGGTACCGTCCCCATTGGAAGAGGGAGTTTGAATGATTTCACGGCAAAGTTGCATAAGCCGGTGTTTGAGGGCGGGCGTCAGTCGCGTTGGAAGATGAGAAGAGGCCATAATTGAAGTCTTATTATTATAAAGGGGCGGAGGAAGGGAGGAAAGAAAAGAAAGGTTTAACCGAAACAATTGCCGATGAACTTCTCGAGCAAGGCACCCGCCGGCAAGGGGGAGGATTTCAAGGCACGGTCGGTGTAAGAGAGCTCTCGGTAAATCTTGATGAACTGCTTCCAACTAAAACGCTGGGCTTGCATCAAGTATTGCTCGACGATGAAAGGGGGAAGCCTAAGGATCGTCGCGACGCCCGAGGGCCCCTCTCCCCTTTTGAGAAGCAATTTCGCCTTAAAAAGCAGGCGGAAATGGCGACTTAAAAGGGCCAAGAGTCTCACCGGAGCCTCGCCTTGTTCCAACAAGGTTTTAACGAGGGAGTATGTTTGAACCCGGTCTTGGTCCGACAGGGCTTTCGTAAGCGCGAAGGATTCCTTTTCGGAAGAATCCGCGAAGAGACGCTGAATGTCCTCTCCGCCGATCACCTTTTTCTCGCCGACGAAAATGGAAAGGAGCGTGACTTGGTTTTTGAGCGTAAGCAGATCGTTGCCGATGAGCTCCACCAGCAGACGGGAGTCTTGAGGGTTTAAGACCTTCCCCTCTTCTTTCGCAAAATACGTGACTTGGAGGGGGACGTCGCGGGGCTTAGGCCTCAGGCATTCCACCGAAACGGCGGAAGCGCCCAGCTGCTTAACGGCTTCCTTGAAGGTCTCTTTTTTATGGGCGACGAAAAGAACCGTGAGCGTGGGGTTGGCTTCCTTCAGCGCCCCTCCCACCTTTTCCCAATCGGCTTTCTTGATGCGCTCCGCCTCGATCACGCGCACCAGGCGTTGGGAGGCGAACATGGAAAAAGCGCCCAACTCGGCGAGCAGTTGATCGAGCGTCCATTCGTTGCCCTCGAAACGCCGCTCCTCGATCTCCCCGGCCTTCTTCTTTAAGGCACGGCGGAGCGCGTCGGTAAGACGATCCACCCAATAAGGCTCTTCCGCGAGAAAAACGTAATTGGGGCGAAGCTCGCCATGGGCAAGACTTTTTTCAAGTGAGAGGGAATCCATGCTCTTTCCGATTCCTCAAATAAGCACGGCAAGTTCCTGGTGCCAAGGGAGAATTGCTTATTTTTTCTTAGTGGATTCGGACAATTCTTGGTCCAGTTGAGATTGGTATTTTTGGACGAGGGAGAGGAGATCCGGATTCAAGCCCTCCCGCATCGCGTCTTTCGAGTCTTGAATCATTTTCGGGTCGATGTCGAACTCTTTCATGAGATCTTTCGCAAATTTCTTCGACTCCTTCGTCTTGGCGGCCGCCGCCGTTTTCTGCATCTCCTTTTTTTGCTGCTCCACTTCCACAATGAGGCTGTCCAGCTCCTTCGCCCCGATCAAGGCCCCCAAGGCGGTTAAAACTTGATATTCCGTCCGCACGTAATCCTTAGGATCCGCCCATCCCTGTGACTTCAGCATCGGAACCAAAGCCTTCGGCACGAATCGGAGCTCGGTGGAGACCTCCCTCATCAGTAGAGATTCGAGCAACCCTTTCGCCAAGAGAGCGTTCGTCATGGAGGGATTTCCTTGGTAATACTTTTTCAGCAAATCGGTAATTTTCTCGGGAACGGGGAAAGGGACTGGTTTCCCTTTTTGAAGGTCGCTGAGCAAACCGGAGGCAGTGGGAAGTTCGCTTAAGCCCTCTTTCTTAAACTGAGGCTCCATTTCGTTAAATTTCTTGAAATAGGCGGGCATGGTCTTAAGGAATTTCTGCAATTCCGCTTCGGTAATGACGGGAGAAACCAATTCTTCTTTGGAAAATAAGAGAAACGCGTCGGGCACTTTCAACGCTTCTTGGGCCTTTAGCAACGGCGCAATAGAAAGGAGGAAAAGGAAACCCGCAGCCACCCCAAAAAGCGTCTTTTTTTCAATTTTTCGCATTTAAAAATATTAAAGCAAATTTCCCAGTTTACCACTAAAATCATCCTAATACCCACTTCACCGGAAAGCTTATGAAAAAAATCCTCATCGTCCTCTGCGTCTTTTTTTTCTATCCCTCCTTGTCCTATTCGGGAGATTCATTGGAAATCGCGGCGCCCCCTCCCCTCACTTCCTGGGTGTATTCCATCGAACGGAAGGGCGGCCAAGATTTTCTCTCGAAGCTTTTACCGAAAGGCCAAGGTAAAATACCCGCCCAGGCCTACGTCATCGACGCGCTCCCCGACGGTAAAATCCTCCTTTCCTCCGAAAAACTTGGTGATCAAAAAATAACGAGCGAAGGGTGGTATGCGCCCCTTCAATCGGCCCTTTACGTTCCCTGGGGAAATTGGACGCGCGATTTTAAATTCGAGGAGAAAGTCGTCAAAGGCTTAGGAGAAATCGGGAACGTATCGAAGCCCGACCTGAAAATCACCGTTAAATGCCGAATCGAAGGCCAAGACGCATCCCAAACCCGCCTCGAATGCATCCGGTATATGGAATCTCTGGGAAGAAGCTTGCTCACGGCGACGATGGGAAGCGAAGAAAAGATCCTAGCCACCTACTCGCATGGGCGGAAGGTCTTTACGAAAATGGAGGTGCTCTCGAAAAACGACATGGGCCTTTTCGGGAACGGAAGCAGCCGCCTCCTTTTAACCTTGAACGAGAAGGAGTCGGAGTCGAGAACCCAAAAACTCCGCCAAGTCTTCGGCACCCCAGAAACAACGCCGGCGAAGTCCTCTTTGTCGGAGGCCCAAAAGCAATCCCCCACCTTTGAAAGCGTTCTGGGGCCGGGGCGGCAGCGGCAAGAAAAGTTGGCGGAAGATTTCAAGAAAAGTTTCGCCAAAGAGGGAGCCACTCTCGAACAACTCAAGGCCGCCAAGAACGACGAAGACTTCATGAAAGTGGGGCACGCCCTTCTTTTAACGGCCGATCCGCCGATGATCCATAAAATCGTGCCCGTCTTGATCGAGATGCTGAAGGAGGAAAAAGAAAAACCGAACGAGAAAGGATGGACGGGTCTCCTCATCCGCCAATGGCTGCCCGCCCTCACCTTTCAATACCTGGGAGAGGACCCTGCCGCTTGGGATCAATGGTGGCGGCAAAATAAGGGCCGTTCTTTCGACGAGTGGGCCGCTCTCTCCGCCGAAACGAATCCCACTCCCCTGCTTCGAGTCGAGGCCTTGAAGAGGTTGAAAAAAGCGAAGCGGAAAGAAGATATTCCCCTGTTGAAGAAGCTTTTGAAGGAAGAAAGGGAAGAAATTTCGGTTTTAGCGGCGGCTGCGCTGGCGGATCAAAAGGATAAATCAGGCCTTCCGCGCCTCATCGAAGCCTTGGATTCGCCGAATGCCGCTTATCGGGACCTCGCCTTCGTAGCGTTGGAGAATTTTTCGGACAGAACCTTAGGCTACGACCCCGCGCTTTCTTACCTAGACCGAAGACGAAGCGTATCGCTTTGGAAAGCGTGGCTCGAAGAAAACGCCGCCGGGGCTTCGGCGAAACGGTAGGAGGTTATTTTACCACGATGTTCAAGATCTTACCCGGCACGTAAATCACCTTCGCGACTTCCTTCCCTTCCACGTACACCTTCACCTTGTCGTCGGCGAAGGCCGCCTTTTTAACGTCCTCCTCGGAAGCGCCCGTCGCCACTTCCAACTGGCTGCGCAGCTTGCCGTTCACTTGAACGATCACTTTTTGGGTATCGCTCGCCAAAGCGGCGGGATCGAACTTTGGCCAGGGCTCATCGGCCAATGATTCTTTCTCGCCGAGCCTTTCCCAAAGTTCTTGGGCGATATGGGGAACGAAGGGAGAAAGGAGGATCACGAAAGCCTTGATCGACTCGCGGGAAGGGCCGGGTTTGCGCTCGCTCAAAAAATTATAAAACTCCATCAGGGCGGCAATGGCCGTGTTGAATTGAAAACGGTCGAGATCCTCCCCTACTTTCTTGATCGTCTTGTGTAAGAAACGCGTCTCGTCCGCGCTACCCTCTCCCCCCTGCGGTTGCAGGGCGAGGGACCAGATCCTTCTTAAGAAGCGATAACTTCCTTCCACGCCCTGATCATTCCAATCCAAATCCTTCTCCGGCGGCGAGGCGAAAAGGCAGAACAGGCGCGCCGTATCGGCGCCGTATTTATCGATGAGGTAGTTGGGATCGACCACGTTGCCCTTCGACTTGCTCATCTTAGCGCCGTCTTTGATCACCATCCCTTGGGTGAGCAGATTTTTAAAGGGCTCGGAGATGCCCACATAACCTAAGTCGCGCAGCACTTTGGTGAAAAAGCGCGAATACAAAAGATGCAACACGGCGTGCTCGATGCCGCCGATGTATTGATCCACGTTCATCCAATAATCGACGGCGGATCTCGCAAAAGGCGCCTTATCTTCGTGCGGAGAGCAATAACGAAGAAAATACCAGCTGGATTCCATGAACGTATCCATCGTATCCGTCTCGCGCCGCGCCTTGCCGCCGCATTTGGGGCAAATCGTGTTCACGAAGGATTCGATCTTGCGCAACGGCGATCCGCCTTCACCGGTGAATTCGACGTCTAACGGCAACTTCACGGGCAGGTTCTCCATCTTCTCCGCCACCGCTCCGCAAGCGTCGCAATAAATGATCGGAATGGGGGTCCCCCAATAACGCTGACGCGAAATGCCCCAATCGCGGAGTTTGTAGGTGATCTTCTGCTTGCCGACCTTCTTTTCTTCAAGGAATTGAACGATCGCCCTCTTGGCGTCTTCGCTGGATTGCCCCGTGAATTGAACGCTATCGACCATGATCCCCGGGTCTACGTACGCCTCTTTCAACGCTCCCTTCAACCCGTCCTTAGGTTGGATGACGACCTTCACGGGAACGCCGTATTTCTTCGCGAAATCGAAATCCCGCTGGTCGTGGGCGGGGACCGCCATCACGGCACCGGTGCCGTATTCCATCAACACGAAATTGGCGGCGTAGAGGGGAACTTTTTCGCCGGTTAAGGGGTGGATGACGTGGATGCCTAAAGCCACGCCTTCTTTCTCGTACTGATCCGCCAGGCGCTTCTCCCGGTCGATGTGACGGACTTTTTCGCGGAAAACATCGATCTCCTTTTTCTTCGCGGGATCTTTCACTAATTTATCGATGAGGGGATGTTCGGTCGCAAGCGAAAGGAAGGTGACCCCATAGAGGGTGTCCGGCCGCGTGGTGAAAATCTCGATCTCTTCGCCGCTCCCTTCCACTTTGAAGATCGCGTTGGCGCCCACGCTCTTGCCGATCCACTCGCGTTGCATCGTAAGTACTCGCTCGGGCCAGCCGGGTAGGTTCTCCGTTTCCTTCAACAGCTCTTCCGCATATTGAGTGATCTTGAGGAACCACTGCTCTAGCGGTTTTTGAATGACGGGGTTTTCGCAGCGCCAACAAAGCCCTTGCTCCACCTGCTCATTAGCCAAAACCGTCTGACAGGTTTCGCACCAGTTCACCAAGCTCTGCTTTTTATACGCCAAGCCCTTCTCGAACATCTCAATGAAGATTTTTTGCTCCCAACGGTAATAATCGGGGCGACAGGTGGCCACTTCGCGGTCCCAATCGTAGCTGAAACCCATGCGCTTGAGTTGAGCGCGCATCTCGGCGATGTTGGATTCGGTCCAAGTATTGGGATGGGTTTTGTTCTTGATCGCCGCGTTCTCGGCAGGCATGCCGAAGGCATCCCATCCCATAGGATGGAGGACATTATAGCCCTGCATGCGCTTGAATCGGGCGACGACGTCTCCGATGGTGTAATTGCGCACGTGGCCCATATGGATACGGCCGGAGGGATAAGGGAACATCTCCAAGAGGTAGTATTTGTTGGGTTTTCCCTCGCTTACTTGGAAGGACTTGTTTTCATCCCAAAATTTTTGCCACTTGGGCTCGAGAACTTGCGGGTGATAGGCGTCATTCATGCCTGCGGAATATCACAAGGGATTCGGGGGAGTCTAGATCTTAAGAGATTACTGCATCATCGTTTCGAGGCGGGCAAGCGCATCGGGGCTCACTTGGGCGTATTCGCGAAGTCGGGCCAAATCGCGCTTAATCTCGTCTTGGCGGCCCAGTTTCTTCATGATCTGCATGTGCTGCAATACGGCCTGCTCCCATTGGGAATAATTGAGGTAGTTGTCGGTGATCGAATCAAGGATCTTGTCGGCCTGGGCATAGTCGCCGTCCATGATGTGCCGATAAGCCATGTTATGCTTAAAGGAGGCCACCGCCTCGATGGAGGCTTGGTCTAAGCTGGGAAGATCCGTATGTCTTAACACGGGGCGGTCCAGATCGGGGATAAGGCGCGGCATGGGATTCCAATCGACCATTCGCACGTTGGGCATTCCATAACTTGCCGCAACGGGGGCGACCGATGCCCCCTCTTTTTTCTCCTCAAAAGGATTTTGTCCCATCGAAGAGCGGCTGTCCCCGACCGCCACTTGAGAACCGTTAGGACCCGAAAAGTACCGTTTAAAAAGCAAGGTGCCGCTTAAAGTAAAAACAAACACAAAAACAGCTACATAGGCGGGATGTAAAAAGAGTTTCTTGAGCCAGCCGATGGCCGGTTTTTTTCCCTCTTGAATTTCGGCGATTCGGTCGAAAACCCGGTCGGTCAAATGGGCGGGAACTTCCCGATCCGGCAATTTCTGAAATAAATTTTGAACTTGTTTTAAGGATTCAAAAGCGTCTTGGCAGGAAGAACATTCTCGCAGATGACCGCGGGTCGCGTCTTGCCCCTCCTCCTCATAGAGAAGAGTCACCAACTCATCTTTCACTTCTTCACATCTCACCGTCATAGCTTCCTCTTTTCACTCCCTTTTTTCAACGCTTTAAATTGGGATTTAGTTCTTTATACCCTGATTTTTCCAGATACTTTTTCAAATTTTCCAGGGCGTAACGCATCCGGCTCTTGACCGTATTGACCGAAACCCCGATCGTCTCGGCGATTTCCTCGAATTTAAGCCCCGTTTTCTCCCGCATGAGGAAAACTTCCCGCTGGTCCTCATTAATCTGGCTTAAAGCCTCATCCAAAATCTTGCCGATCTCCGAATCGGAACTTCGGTTGTCGGGGGACCTCTCTTCGGAGGCGATTACCTCGTAGAGGGGACGGGTCTCGTTTTCTTCATAATCATCGAGGGAGACATTATGCCGCAAACGCCTCTTCCGGTGACTGTCGATGCAAAGATTGCGCACAATGGTAAAAAGCCAGGTGGAAAATTTGGCGGTCGGCAGGTAGGTGGGGGAAGCCCGATGGAGCTTGATGAAGACGTCTTGGAAGATCTCTTCGGACTCTTCCGAGTTATTGGTGTAACGATAGATATAGTTGTAAACGCCCTTCTTATGACGGCGAAAGAGCTCGCGAAAGGCCGTTTGATCCCCTTTCTGGTAATACTCCATCAAGAGTTCGTCTGAGACGTTTTCATTCATGGTTTTTGGAAGACCCCATCGCCTTTTTAAGGCTCGCCACCTTTTGAGCCACCTGTTTCGGGCCGGACGCTTTCTTCCCCTTTTCCATCAACTCGACCAAGCCGGACCCCACCACCACCCCGTCGGCTATTTTGGATAAGTTTTTCGCCTGGTCGGGGGTTCGAATGCCGAAGCCCACGCAAACCGGCAAGGGAATCGCTTTTTTGATGGCCTGAATTTGCCTCTCGATCTCTTCCACCTCCCCTATTTTGGCACCCGTAATGCCGGTCATAGAGACATAATAAACAAAACCGGAGGCAAGCTTCTTTACCTTTTCGATTCTTTCGCCGTTTGAAGTGGGGGTCAAAAGATAAATCAGACTTAACCCCGCTTTCTTAGAGGGGCGATGAAGCTCCGCAGCTTCCTCGGGGGGAAGATCGACCACAATCACCCCATCGACGCCTGCTTCGGCCGCGTGCTCACAAAACCGCTCGCAACCTAGTTGCAAGATAGGGTTGAAATATCCCATCAAAACAATTGGAATTTCAGTGCTTTTTCGAAGCCCTTTTACCAATTTAAAAATAGCGGCAAGGTTGACCCCCTTTTGAAGGGCCCGCTCGGAGGAACGTTGAATGACGGGGCCATCCGCCATGGGATCGGAAAAAGGCACCCCTAATTCGATGAGGTTAGCCCCCGCCTTTTCCATCTCGAGCACGGCTTTGTGGGTAGTCGCCAAGTCCGGGTCCCCCGCCGTGATGAAGGCAACCAAGGCCTTCTCCCCTTTTTTCTGCAGCTCTTTGAATTTTTTTTGGATGCGGTTCATGATTTATTCCAGTTTCACGCCTTCCACTCGAGCGATGGTCCCCATGTCTTTATCCCCTCTTCCCGAGAGATTGACGACAATGACGGCGTCTTTCTTCAATTGGGGAACGAGCTTCCTCAAATACCCCACCGCATGGGCCGACTCTAAAGCGGGAAGAATGCCTTCCTTGCGCGAGATAAGGTCGAAGCCTTCCATCGCTTCTTTATCCGTCACTCCCACGTATTCGGCCCGCTTGGTTTCGAAGAGGTAGCTGTGCTCGGGGCCGACGCCGGGGTAATCGAGGCCCGCGGAAATCGAGTGGGTCTCTTTCACTTGGCCTTCTTTATCTTGTAAGAGGTACGATTTGGCTCCATGCAACACGCCCACTTTTCCGCCCACCAAGGTGGCCGCATGCTTGCCCGAATGGAGGCCGGATCCTGCCGCCTCCACCCCGATCAAACGCACCCCTTCATCTTTAATAAAGGGATAAAACAGGCCGATCGCATTGGAACCGCCGCCCACACAGGCCACCGCCGCGTCGGGGAGCTTTCCCTCGGCCTTCAAAACTTGCTTTCGCGCTTCCACCCCGATGATCGATTGAAAATCGCGCACGATCTGTGGGTACGGATGGGGCCCCGCCACGGAGCCGATGCAATAGTAGGTGTTTTGGATGTTCGTGATCCAATCCCGCAAGGCTTCGTTGAGGGCGTCTTTCAAGGTTTTCGAGCCGCTGGTGACGGGAATCACCGTCGCGCCGAGCAATTTCATACGAAAGACGTTGAGGGATTGACGATGGACGTCCTCTTCCCCCATGAACACGTCGCATTTAATCCCCATGAGCGCGCAGAGAGTCGCCGTGGCCACGCCGTGCTGGCCCGCGCCGGTTTCCGCGATGACACGGGTCTTGCCCATGCGTTTGGCGAGCAGGATTTGGCCCAGGGTATTGTTCACCTTGTGGGCGCCCGTATGGCAAAGGTCTTCGCGTTTTAAATAAATTTTAGCGGAGCCCAAATGCTCCGACAAACGCTTGGCGTGGTAAAGGGGCGTCGGACGGCCGATGTACTCGCGCGCCAAGTCGTCGAACTCCTTCTTAAAGGCAGGATCGCGGCGGATCTTTTGATACGCCAGCTCCAGCTCGTTCAAGGCGGGAATCAACGTTTCCGCCACGTAGCGGCCGCCGAAGGGGCCGAAATGTCCTTTTTTATCGGGTAATGCCATAACTCTTTCCATCGGAAGAACGGTGAAAAGCCTACACCACGTGCAAATTCACCGATTTCGCCTTGGCGATGAACTCTTCCATCTTTTTTAAGTCTTTTTGGCCCGGCTTTTTTTCCACGCCGCTCGCCACGTCGACCCCGAACGGCTGCACGGTGGCGATGGCCACTTGCACGTTTTCGGGATTCAAGCCCCCGGCGAGCAGGATCTTTTTTCCCATGTTCTTAGCCCGCCTGGCAAGCTCCCAATCTACTTTCTTGCCCGTGCCACCATATTGGCCTTCGCCCGCCGCGTCGATCAAAATCCACTCGCAATCGTATTGGGGGATCGTCTCAAGCGCGTTCTCATCCGCCAACCGAATGGCCTTGAACCAAGGGCGCCCGATGGGATTGCAATACTCGGGCGATTCGTCGCCGTGGAACTGGAGGTAGTCGAGACCGATTTGGCAGGCGAGATCGATCACCGTTTGGATGTCTTCATTCACGAAAACCCCCACCTTGAGGATATTGGGGGGTACTTCCTGGAAGATCATCTCCGCCTTCTCATAGGCAAGATAGCGCGGCGATTCGGGATAGAAGTTGAATCCCAAAAGATCGGCGCCCATCTCGATGGCGGCCAATGTGTCTTCCAAGTTGGTCAGCCCGCAAATTTTCACTAAAGGCGCGTTCGACATTTAAATTCCCGCCAATTCTTTAAATTTGTCCGAAATGTTTTTCGCCCTCAAAAAAGTCTCGCCGATCAAGAAGCCGTCGACCCCCGCCTTTTGTAGGCGCTCCACCTCTTCCCGCTTCGAAATGCCGCTCTCCGCGACAATTTTTAAATGGGAAGGGACGAGGGGCCTCAATTTCTCCGTGTTCTTCAGATCGATCTTCAGGGTTTTTAAGTCTCGATTGTTCACGCCCAAAAGCATCCTCTCCTGCTTCACTTTGAGCGCGATCTGAAGCTCTTCCTCGTCATGCACTTCGATGAGGGAAGTCATACGGAGCTCCTCCGCCAAACCGCAGAAATCCACCAACTGCTGGGGCTCTAAAATCGCCGCGATCGCCAAGATGCAGTCGGCGCCATAGGCTCGGGCCTGGTAGATCTGGTAGGGATCGACCATAAAATCCTTACGAAGCAAGGGACGATGGCTCATTTTACGGACCGCCGCCAGATGATCGAGACTTCCCTGGAAAAACGGGGGATCGGTGAGCACCGAAATCGCGGCCGCGCCGACGTTTAGATATTCATCGGCGATTTTCACGGGATCGAATTCTTTCCGAAGAAGCCCCGCCGAAGGAGAAGCTTTCTTGATCTCCGCGATAATGCGGGTTTCCGGCAATTCGCCCGTATGAAACTGAGGATCTAATGCGCGCAGAAAATCCCGCGTCGGCTCGGCGCCGGCGATCTTGGCCTTCAAGTCGGCTAAATTCTCTTTGTATTTGCTTGAAACGATCTCGTCCTTTTTGGCGTCGATGATCTTTTCAAGGATGGTGTTTTTGTAGTTCATGCGGTTCTATTTTTAAGCGAAAGGCGCTCTTTCCACTGCCTCTCCGCAATAAGGGCATTTGACGTAACGGGGGGAGACGACCCTCTGACACTTCTTGCATTCAAGAGGTTTGCGTTTCAGCTTCCCGTCGAGTTTACCGTCTTGCAAGTCGATCTCGGTCATCTTCTCAATGAACTCCTCGGAAAACACCGACCTTATCACGAAGAAAGGTCCACATGGTTTCGCAAGCGAGCAAGGCTCGTTCCAGGCGGGCTTCTTCGAGTTCCTCACTGCCACGGCGCCCATCGCCTCTTGTTTTTCGCCGATTCGCCGGAGTTAGGCATCTGAATTCCCCGACCTCAGTAGTAGGAATAAAAAGGGCCGGAACATATTGCCTCCTTTTGGAAACGGTCGCCAAGGCTGCTTCCTCAACTTTCTAACACTTGAAGCCCGGCTTTCAGAATCAATCGCTTTGTTCGCTTTTGAAGGTCTGGTAAATCAGGCGTGAGCCCCGCCACGTAAAGGACGGCCGCCGCGTTGAGCGCCGCCACGTCCCGTTTCGGCCCCTTTTCGCCGTTCAAAATCGCTTCGATGATGCGGGCGTTCGCTTGCGTCGCCCTTTCAAATCGGCGGAGGAACATCAGGCAAGGCCCAAGTCCTTCGGACGAGGGCATAGCGTTTCAAGGCCCCCTCCTTCAACTCGCACACTTGGGTGACGCCCGTCAGGGTGATTTCATCCAGCCCGTCTCCCCCGCAAACGATCATCGCCCGTTCTCCTCCCAGCTCTTGCAAAACCTTGGCGAACAGCTCGAGAAAATTCAGGTCGTAGGCGCCCACCAATCCCCTTCACTGGGCAGGATTGGCCAGGGGACCGATCATTGCGAACACCACCCCACCGCCGGGGCCGTCAGTTTCATCGCAGGGTGATAAAGCGGCGCGAAGAGGGTAAGCGAATCCCCGTCTTTTCTAAAGACGCCTTCACCTTCTCGGGGTCATCTCCACTTGCAGACCCAAAGCCTCCAATACGTCGGCGCTTCCCAGCTCGATCAGCGGAACGATTGCCGTGTTTGGCCACCGCCTCTTCAAAGGCTCCGGCCGCGATGAAAAGCCGCCGCGGTGGAGATGTTGAAGGACGAAGAGTAATCGCCCCCGGTGCCGCAGGTGTCGACCAAGTGGGGCAGCGACGCATCCAGCTTCAACGCCATTTCACGCACCACCTTCACCGCCGCCTTCAATTCTTCCGCGCTCTCCCCTTCGATTTTAGCGCCAAGAGGAAAGCGCCGACGGTCGCCGCCCTGCTCATCATCTCAGTGGAAAGCCCGGGTCACTTCTTCGGGAGTGAGGCTCTTCTTCTTCTCGAGTAATTTGGGCAAATAGGCTGCGAATCATGGAGTTCCGTTCAAGAAATTCTGATGGTTTCCTTTCCTTCGGTCGTCAAAATCGATTCCGGATGAAACTGCACCCTTCCACCGCCAAATTTTGGCGCCGGATTGCCATGATCTCGCCTTCCGCCGTCTTCGCGCTTTTACCTGTGCGAACAGAAGGAGGATCGATGACGAGCGAATGATAGCGCGCTCCTCGAAGGGGTTGAGAGTCCCTTAAACAAAGCTTCCCGTCATGATGGATGGGAGAGGTCTTGCCGTGCATGATCCTCGGCGCCCGTACCTCACGTCGCCGCCGAAGGCCTGTCCGATGGCTTGATGCCCAAACAAACGCCCAAAATGGAACTTTTCCGAAAACTCGCGGATCGCGAGCGAAATTCGCCTCGTTGGGGGTGCAGGGCCCCGGCGAGATGACGATGTCGGATTTAACGTGATTCCGGGTCCAAGGTGATTTGATCGCTGCGCAAACCCCACGTCTTCGCCGAGCTCGCTAAAATACTGAACGAGGTCAGGTGAAGGAGCTGTTGTCGATCATGAGCAGCATCTTATCCTCCACCACCTTTCTCACGGCTTCCATCATTTCGCCCTTGTCGGCATTCGACATATTCCGATTTCGGAACCGAGTCGTACACGAGACCCGCGCCCGCTTGGATATAAAGGTGTTTCGGATCGATGGCGACCGAGCGGATCGTGATGGCCGCGTCCAGGTTGCCGGCGAAATCGATATATTCCACCGTCCTCTCCGTAGGACCCCGTCGCACCGGTTCCAACTTCGATGATTTCAATGCGCGAATCTTGGGCGCCCCGCTTAAGGTCCCCGCGGGAAAGCAGGCTTGAGCAAGTCGAAGGCGTCTTATCCTTCCGCAATTCCCCTTCCACGTTGGAGACGATGTGCATGACGTGCGAGTAACGCTCGACCGTCATGAGGTCGGTGACACGCATGGAACCAGCTCAGACGCGGCCTAAATCGTTCCTCCCCAAGTCGACAAGCATATCGTGCTCCGCACGCCCTTGGGATCGGCGAGTACTTTTCCACGAATCCTCTTCGCGTGTCCCTCCCCGCTTTCGGGGTGCCGGGCGATGGGGCGCAAGGTGGCCTTTCTCCTTCCAACCGTACCATCACTTCGAGAAGAGCCGACCAGGCTATATTCTCCATCTTCAAATAAAAGGTAAGGCGAAGGATTGAGTCCCCGCAAGGCCCGGTAAAGGCTTAAGGGATTCAACTTGCCGGCCGCCTGCCAACGGGAAGAAAAAGCACCACCTGAAAAATATCCCCCGCCTTGATGTAGCCCTTGGGCCTTCTTCACCGCCTCCGCGTATTGCTTTTCTTCCATGAAGCTTTTCCAGCGAAGAACGGTTTTCCCTTTGTCGGGAATCGCAACCCGCCGCCAGCTTGTTCCCCGTTCCATGGTAAGCCACCGTCTTAAGAAGAACCGAGCGCGGTCGTAAACTTGAGGCTTTCTTTGCCGTCTAAATAAGCGTTCACGACAACGAAGGCCGAGTGGCGGAGATTGTCGAAAATCACCAGGCGGTCGTAGAGGCCGAAGTAACTGTCCGGAAAGGGGGGCCTTCCTGCTTCAAGTCGGGAAGCTTCGAAAACCGCACGCAATCGTAGCCCAAATATCCCACCGCCCGCCGCACAAACGAGGAAGCGCCGGGTCGGGCACCAAGCGGAAGCGGGACATTTCCTTCTTAAGACCACAAAGGATTCCCCCGTCCCCGTTTCCAAATCTGGCCAGCCCCGGCGGCGGATTTCCCAACAATCGCTATAGGATTCTAAAATAAAAAAGGGGGCGAAACCCCTAAAAAGCTGTACCGGCCCCAACGCTCGCCCTTCCATGCTTTCGAAGAGAAAGCTGTTTTCCTGGCGCCCCATCTTCAGCAAGATCGAAACGGGCGTATCCAGATCGGCGGGATTTCCGGCAGAGAGTCATCAACTGGCGGGCGGCAGCGGAAAATTCTTTGAAGGTCTTAAGCATAGAAGACACCTTAACTATCAGAATCACTGAAGTTATTAAACCAATATCTCAAAAGATTTGAGGGAGAAAAGCGAAGGATTAGGCGCAACGCCAGACACGCCAGAAAAGGAAGGAACAAAATGGAATTGAAGAAGAAAGCATCGTTTAACCGTTATTTAAACTCTTGATGAAATCGCACCCCTGCAATGATTCCGCTTTTTTGAGCTGATCGCAAGAGGAATCTTTAATGCTCTTCGCGCACAGGTCGAGGTCGGCGGGGGTCACTTCAATTTTTCATCGCCGGGAGGGCATCGTAGTTCTGTTGAAAGGCGTCCTTCATCTCGGAAATGCATTGGGGTTGGGGAATCTTCTGCTTCGCGCATTGCTCCATCTTCGCGCAAAACCCCTCGGAAACTTTCTGGTTCACGCTCGAAAAGGGCACCACTTTCTGGCGGACGCCTTTTCTTTCGATTCGGCCCGCTGGCGGAAAAAGCGACGATGAAAAAAAGGATAAGTATCTTCTTCATGGATCCTCCGGATAGGTGTCTTATTATCGCATCGTTTCCAAAAGTCAACGGCATGATGCGGCAAGGCTTACGGATTTTCACCGCTGGGATAAAAGGAGCGATGCCTTCTCTGGATTCCCCATCCCTGGGACCTCTCCCCCATGGAAGCCGCCCATCTGCAAAAAGAGCTTTCCGCCCTGGTGATCCGACGGGACGACTTCGATTCCATCCGCACCTTGGCCGGAGTGGATCTTTCCCTGCACCCGAACGGGGAAGAGGCTTTCGCGGGAGTGATCGTCTATGAATATCCCAGCTTGAAGGAACTTACTCGGGTGTGGGCGCAAGCCCCCCTTCCCTTTCCTTACATTCCCGGGCTCTTGTCTTTTCGCGAAGGGCCGGTTTTACAAAAGGCCTTCGTAAAGCTGAAATCCCTACCCGACCTGATCGTCTTCGACGGCCAAGGCATCGCCCACCCGCGCCGTTTGGGGATCGCCAGCCACATGGGGCTCCTCTTAGACCGCCCCTCGATCGGCTGCGGCAAATCGTTACTATGCGGAAAATACGGAGAGCTTAAGTTTGAGCGGGGCAGCACCGCGGATCTCGTTCACGACGGGGAAAAAGTAGGCGTCGCGTTACGCACGCGCGACGGGGTGAATCCCGTTTTCGTTTCGCTGGGGCACCGCATTTCCCTCGAAACCTCGGTGGAAATCATTTTGCAATGCCACAGCGGTTACCGAATCCCCTTGCCCACGCGCGAGGCGGACCGCTTCGTCGCCGAGGTTAAGAAGGCGGCCCTCGCTGCTCCGATCAGCCCCGCTTGATTCCCAAGTTGTGCCCGTTCGAGGCGGATTTTTTTCGCCGTGGTGGGATAGGTATGTTGGGCGATCGCCTTTTTTACGGAAGGGGCGAAGGCTTTCCACGCGGCAGAAAGGCCCCCGCCGAGGATGAAATGCTCTACATCCAGGATATTGGCGAGGGAGGCGACACCTGCGCCCAAAGCTTGGCCAAAGTTTTCGAAAATTTTCTTCGCGGTTTTATTTCCGCGGAGGGCTAGGTGATAAAGGGATTCTGCGGTTTGACCTCCCCCCGGCCCCCTCCTTCGTAAAGAGGGGGAGCGGAGATCGTATTGAATTCCTGTGGCGGAGGCGTACATCTCGAGACATCCCCTTCCCCCGCAATTGCAAGGTCGTCCGTTTCTCTCAATCACTAAATGTCCCAATTCTCCCGCGAAGCCGGAGTCACCGTGAAAAATATTTCCATCAAGCACGATCCCGCCACCGATTCCCGTGCCTAAGGTGAGCAAGATGAAATTCCGCCTCCCTTTTCCCCTCCCCCGCCATCCCTCGCCCAAGGCCGCCATGTTGGCGTCGTTATCCAGCACGAAAGGAAAGCGAAGGCGTTTCTTTAAAAGCGACCTTAAGGCGAAATCCTTCCAATCCGGAAAATGGGGCGAACGGTGAACGATGCCAGTCGCATGGGAAAGAATGCCCGGAACCCCCAACCCCACGCCGACGACCTGATAACCGCTTTCCTTCGCCCACGCCTCTTCCGCGGCGATCGCCGAGAGCAAGCGTCTCACAACCGCTTGCTTGCCTTTTTTCGAATCGGAGGGAAACCGTTGGGAGTGCATGACACGTCCAGTGGCATTCACCGCACCGCACTTCAAATCGGTGCCGCCCAAGTCGACGCCGATGGCTACGGATACCGCGTGACGGGAGGAGGGCATCTATATCGCCCCATGATGGGCCGAGGAAAGGATGCCGACCACCAAAGCGATAATCCCGAAAATGAGCAGGGCGGCCAAGGCGCAGATGAGCAAGAGCGGCACGAAGGCCGCGGCCACCGCTTGCCCGGTGGAGCACCCCTGCAGTTTTTTGAAGCCTTGGATGAGCAAGATGTAAAACCAAACGATGGCGACGAGGGAGCCCAAGAAAGGGATGACCTGAAACAATTGGGGCCCCTGCGAGTACGCGAAGGCCCGGAAAGTGGCCTCGTATCCCCGCTTGTTCCCGCCGAAAAGCATGACGAACAAGTGGTAAATGGCCGAATGGAAAAAGAGTTGAATGAAGGCCGCGATCGGGGAAGTGATGAGCACCGCCACCATGATGGTGAGGTAGACGCCCGCGCCCAACGCCACTTCTTCGGTCCTTTGATGCATCAAGATGCGGAGGAGGAAACCGAAGCTTTGAAAAAGGGTTTGGTAGAGCGTGCTGAAGAGGATGCCGATGCAAAGGCAGGCCATGCCGTACAAGATCGGGCTTTCGTACCCCCCTTGGGGGGAGACGGAATCGAAGAAGCGGCCGGGATCGGAAAGCGAGGCCTTGACCGTCTGCCAAAAGGCCTTCACCCAACCGATCTCTTTACGCCGCTCCCAATCGAGCCCCGCGGACGCGCCGGGGATGTTCACCGCCCCCTTGCAGTGGGGGCAATAATAATTTCCCGGACCCGGCACTTCGAAATCTTTCGAGCAAAGACCGCAGCGATAGAGCATAAATCATCCTCTTTTAAAAATGGGGTGGACCTTCTTCACCGCAAAAAATAGAATTTGAATGAGTTACATTCCCCACAGTAAACGATGGGGTTTCCAAAGGGGAGCAACGTAGTGCTCGCCCTTTGGTCAAGCCCGGGGATTCATTCCCCGGGCGCGAAGTCCATTGTATGCGAGAGCGGAATCTTCACAAAGGAATTTAAGCTTAAAACTTATGGGACTATTTTTGATCTCACCGGAAAGCGTCTTAGGAAACCAAGCCACCTTGGGCAAGGCGGAATCCCATCATTTAAAGGAAGTCTTGCGTAAAAAAGTGGGCGACGTCATCCCCTTCACCGACGGCCGCGGGCGCTATTTCGAGGGCAAGATCATCCAGGCGAAGGAAAGCGTCATTCTCGAAATCATTTCCTCCTTGCAAGCGCAGGCGGAGGAACTCCCCCAACTCATCTTGGCCCAGGCCCTGCTCAAAAACCCGCGGATGGATTGGCTCGTGGAAAAGGCGACCGAGTTGGGCGCGCACACCCTCCTCCCCTTCCACTGCGAACGCGGAGTGGTGAAAACGAAGACGGAGTCGGAAAAAAACCAAAAGATCAAACGCTGGGAGCGTATCGCCGTCTCCGCATTGAAGCAGTCCGCGCGCCTGGAGCTTCCGCAAATCGGACCGATCTTGAGCTTTAAAGAGTTAATGTCGCGCTATGCGGCGGTGGAAACGCCCAAGGTCTTGTTCACCGTCGATTCGGCGGAGAACGTTTCGCTGCGAAAGCTCGGCGAAGCAGTGAAAGAAAGCGCCCCTTTTTGGATTTTCGTCATCGGACCCGAGGGAGGATTCACTCCGTCGGAGATCGCCCAGGCGAAAGAGGCGGGATTTCTCTTTGGATCGCTGGGTCGGCGCGCCTTACGGGCGGAAACGGCGGCACTGGCGACCCTTTCCATTTTTAATTTCTTGAAACAGTAAAGGACACGATGCCCCACATCCCACTTGTCATCGCCCATCGAGGAGCTTCCCGGGAGGCACCCGAAAATACGCTCCCCGCCTTCGAAAAGGCACTTCAAGCGGGCGCGGACGGCGTCGAACTAGACATCCTCCCCACGAAAGACGGGAAACTCGTCGTCACGCACAACGAAACCCTGATGGAACTGGCGGGAGTCAAAGGCAAGGTGAAGCAATTCACCCTGCAAGAATTGAAGAAGCTCGATTTCGGCTCTCACTTCTCCCCCCAATTCAAGGGCGAAAAAATTCCCACTTTGGAAGAAGTGTTCGAGCTCGTTCAAGGCAAGAAAATGATCAATGTGGAGATCAAAGGAATCAACATACGGAGCGACGGACGCGAAGAGGCACTTGTGAAGCTCATCCGGAGATGGGACTGCGCCGAGCAGATCGTCGTTTCCTCCTTCAACATTTTCGCTCTCATCCGCATGGCCCAACAGGCCCCTGAAATCCGCCGAGGCTATCTCTTCTACGAAAAACAGATGGGCCCCTCCCGCCGCGCCGGCTGGGCGCCACTTTTCAAGCCTTATTCCCTCCACGTCTCGAAGGCCCTCGTCAAAAAAGGCACGATCGAGAAATACCACCAAAAAGGCTACAAGGTTTGGACTTGGACGGTGAATGAGGAGAAAGAAATGAAATCTCTCATGGAACAAGGCGCGGACGCCATTATAACGGATGAGCCTAAAAAGTTAATTTCTCTCCTTAAAAAAGCTCCTTGAAGAACAATGCCTTAAAGCACCCTCTCCCTCCGCGCAACCTTTCTCAAAAAACCTCGAACAATCGATTGGACTTCGCGTCCGGGGAAGCCCTTAAGCTCAGTAGCTCCCCTTTTTAAAGCGTCTCTGTAACAAGCCGATGACATCCTTTTCAGACATACGCGGGCAAAGCCCTTCCGCAATGCTTTCTACTCCGGAGAGCGTTTTGACTCGCTTCTCCCAAGATCACCTCGCCTCCTCGGGCGAGCTTTCTTCTTTTCAAGCCTCCGTCGACGGCCTGGTCTCCCATTTCGCCGATGAGGCGGGCGACTGGCGCAACCTGGCGGCCATGGCGACGGGCTCGCTTTTCTACCGTTTCGGGCGAGTCGGCACCTTGGCGCTGGCGGCGAGGGCCCAGCAAGCGGCACCCCTTCTGCGGATAGCTTCTTATGGAGTGGGGCTAGCGGCCGAAGTAACGGCGTTTCAAGGCGCGAGCGACTTTCTCTCCCCACAGGCTTCGCATGCTTCTCAACAAACCTATTTCGAACGTTGGCGCACTTCTTTCGTCCACTTCGCCCTTCTCAAGATGGGAGGGGCGGCCGCGCAAGGGCAGAACGTGTTGCTCCAACACGGCCTGCAAGACTTCGCCATGGTGGCCGGACACGGTCTGACGGGAAGGATGGGATGGACTCCCGTCCCCGAAGGAAGTCTCGCCGAACAACTCGTGCACGCGGAGGTCACCAACCTTCAGCTCGGCGCGGGCATGAGCCTGATGCACTCGGTGGCGCCGGGACTCGCCGCCTTGGAGCGAAATATAGACCTTTCCATTCGGGCGGAAGAAACCGTTGCTTCGGAGGGGGCTCGGCCGACGATTTTTGGGCCCCACTCCTTCGGCCCCGTTCCCGCCGTCGAGACAAACGCCCATTCTTCGAACGAGAGCGGCCTCACCGAATCCGTCCGTGATTTCATTCAGCGCCCCACCCTCATCTTCTCGGAAATGAACGGGGAAAGCGGCGGTGGAAGAAGAGGAAACGCACCGGTTGCTCTCCCCAAAATACTGGAAGAAAACGAAGCTATTGGGATCCCCTGTTGGAACATGAAGCCGACTCCATCTTGAAAGGACCTCCTTCGGTGCCGAACTTCGCGCCTTCTCCCCAAGGCGAATCCCATCCTTGCTCTCTTCATCGCTTTCTGCGCGGGATTTGGGCCGCGAGATCACTCTCCGAGAATTTCAGGAATTGGCGCGGTTTTCCGTCGGACGGGCTCTCAACTCGCCAACGCCGTCACCTATTCCCCCCTCACCACCCATCCCCTCTACCAAATTTTCACCGCCGAGCATTTGGATGCCCTGGCGGCTTACCTGACACGACTTCATACTCAATTCCGAGAAAACCACGGCAAGGATCCTCGTTTCGTCGAAATCGCCGCGGGGGACGGCCTTCTATCATCCGCACTCAACCGCAGACTAAAGCCCCTGGGAATCCATATCCGCGCCACCGACATCGGAGACGTCGACGATTTAGGAACGATCTTCCCGCCGGAAGTCGAAATGAAAGAAGGCGCGGAGACCGCTCAAGAAGCCGACATCATTTTAGGAAGTTGGTGGCCCGCACGAACTTCCGCCGTCGTTCCTTTCGACCTTCAAGTCTTGCAAAACCTGGCGGCGAACCCGGAAAAAACCCTCGTACTCGTGAACAGAGGCGAGGCGCTCACCAACAGCCGCTCCTTTTGGAACTTCTTGGAAGCGACGCCGTCAAAACTGCGTTCCTTCGAACCTCGCGGCATAAACTACACTCGAGACGGAGAAGAACTGGCCACTCCCTGGTATTTTTTCTCCACTTCCCTAAGCGACCTCGGCGCCACCCGTGTAACCGTTTTTCGCTCGGCGCAAGGAAAGGAAATTCCGGATTTAAGACCCGAACATCTCCCCCGAACCGAGGCGGAAGACGTCCGCTGGGACCTGCAAAACACTCGAAGACTCCGCGAACTCCTGCAGGATGAATCCGTATGGAGGGATTTTCGAAAATATACGGAAAGGGGAAATCTTCAGCGCTGGTTGAATCTTTACCTCAACTCTCCCTCCCCTTCCCTCCGAAGCTGGGTCGAAAGTCTCGTTGCGGTTCCCGAAGGGACACGGGAAGGGTTGAAAGGCTTATCGGAAGCTTATCGCGTTCTTCAAGAAGCGGGCACGCAGGCCCCTTACGAATTATTAAACCTTCTGGTGGAACGCGGCGGACGCGAGGCCGCCGGCGTGCTGAACCGGCTGCCGAAAGTTTGGAACGCGTTGGCGCAAAGGGGTTGGAGCGGAGAACGCCGTTTGGCCTGGGTCGACCGCGTGTCGCACGGCGGCGGGGAAAGAACCGGACAAGCTTTCGACTTAACCGTCGAAGCCTTGGAAGCCCCCCTGATTCGAAAAACGGCGGAAACTCAGAACGACGAAGCCCTGCTCTCCCAAATCCGGGATTACTGGCTCTTCAAAACCTCCCTCGAGGCGCAAAGAGGAGCGCAACGGAGGCAGGTGGGAGAATGGATTCCGAAGCTTCGCGAAACGGCCCTCGCCGCCTTAAGCTTAAGTCCTCCGGAAAGCCTGTCGGATTGGGTCGAACACCTGCAAAATCTCCCCTACGCGGAAAACATCAAAATCAACCGGCTCAGAAGTTTGGCCATCCAAGCCAGTAAGGAAATGGACATTCACGTCTGGGGAGATTTTCGGAAAACGATCCATAACTATCCCTCCCGCGAAAACATCCGCCTTATCGAAAGGTATTTGGAGAAAGCGCGACAGATGGACTCCCCTCCCCCACGCGTAATCCCGCTTTTGGAGGAAGCCTTGAAACTGGCCGGAGAAATCTACAACGGCAAGCTCAATCTCGCCGAGGCGAAAGCCTCCTTAAGCCCTCGAATGCGCGAGCAGCTTCGTTTTCCCGCTTCTGAAACGCCGAACCGCGAAGAAATCTCCGAGTTCGCCGTCTCCGTGCGGGAAGCCTGGGATGAATTTCACAACGGGATTTCCATGGCCGACGCGGAAGCTTTGTCGCGCATCGCCGTCTCCCTGCAACGCTACGCCCTGTCTTGCTGCTCCCTGAACAACCATGAAATGAGCCTCGAGGAAGCGGAAAAACTCTCCACTCTAATCGCCGTTCTTTACGGAAGCGGCTACGGGCACGAGGGTTGGCTCGCTCTCTCCCGAACCTTCCGCGACTCCACACGACGTTGGCGCTTAAGGCTTGAAGAAAGGCGAAGCGACCCGGGTTCGCGAGGTCCCGTTCAAGATTTCGTCGATGAAATACAGGCCTTTCAGCGGGAGATTAAAATCCAGTCGGCCTTAGCCTACGAAATCGCTCTTCAGGTTCAGGATCATTACCATGATCATCTCGATCCCCTGGCGGAAAATTTCGGGCAAAGTTTGGGACTGAATGCGGAGGAAAAGGGACTTTATTCCTCCAATCAATACCGCTCGATGGCGGTGTTCCTACTGGCTCAGCATTTAAACCAGGCCCATATCCCGGGAGGAAACCCGGAAATCGCCCGACAGGTCTTACATTCGCTGGGCCGAGAAAATCTTCTCGCTCCACCCGAGCTCACCTTGAAATCAACGCCCCGACCTTTCTTTTACGGGGAGACGGATTTCCCCGAAAATCTCCACCAAGTGGGGGGCAAGGCCTTGGGTCTCTCACGCCTCACCCGGTGGAA
Organism: bacterium; assembly: GCA_046346885.1. Taxonomy (GTDB): domain Bacteria; phylum UBA10199; class UBA10199; order JADFYH01; family JADFYH01; genus JAXMHI01. The sequence continues at coordinate 77,498 of JAXMHI010000011.1, forward strand.
ACCGGGGCAAGTGCCGGCCGGTTTCGTACTCCCGGCGCGTCCGGCGGGTTACCGTCTAAACGCTCAAGAGGTCGAAGCCCTTTTCCACGCCCTGGTCGAACTCGAAAACAGAACGGGAAAAGCGTTCGGAGAAGGACTGCGTGTTTCCGTGCGCTCGGGGGCCGCCTTAAGCATGCCCGGCACGATGGAAACCCGCCTCAACGTGGAGAGCTTCGAAGACGTCCTGCGGCAAGTGGAAGCGGTCTATGAAAGCTGGAACCACGAATCGGCCCGCGCCTTCCGCTTGCGCAACGGCGTTCCGGACTCATGGGGAACGGCGGTCAACGTCGTCGCCATGATCGACGGAACGCGCGATCCGCAAAGCGGAGCGGGCATCGCCTTAAGCTGGGAAAACGCGGACCACGCCGTTCAAATTGCATACGGGCGCCAAGTCAGCGGGGAAGAGTTGGTGAAAGGATACCACCCGGGGAAGGATCCCTTGCCGAGCCCCGAGTTGGAAGAAGAACTTCGTCTCAGCATCCGCGAATTCGAGCAACGTTGGGGAGAAGCGCTGGGACTCGCGCATCCCGTACCGATAGAAGTGGAATTTACGGTCGAATCGGGGCGGCTTTATTTTCTCCAAATAAGGCGGGCTCATTTAAGCCCCGAAGAAGAAGTGGCGTGGACGGCGAGAAAAGTAAGGGAGGGCGTTTTTAAGCGGGAAGAAGCCGTGCGCGAATTGGGCGGGCGCCATCGTCTTCAACGCCTTTTGAGCAGCGGGGCGAGAATCGATTTTAGCCAAAGCGACAACGCCCTGCTTTATCGTGGAGAAATCGGCGTGGGGCCGCCCGTATCGGGACAACTGGCGTTTAACGCCGACCAAATCTCCGCCATTCTTCAGCAAGGAAGCCGGGCGATATACGCAACGGACGACCCGGACGCGGAGGCGAGCTATAAAAACGGCTTGTTCGCCGGGGCGGCGCTCGTCGCGGGCGGCAATCCCCTCTCGCACCTGGTCACGTTGACGAAATCCACGCCCCAATTCACCTATCTCGCCGCCTCTTTCCGACTGACGCCCTCCGGTTTGTTAATCTTGCCGGGAGAGCGGGCGTTTCGCCAGGGCACCTTCATCACCCTCGACCCGGCTCGGGGAAACATTTATGAAGGACCGATGGAGATCATTCACGGGGAAAGCCCGGCGGCGGAAGACATCCGGTTTATATTGGGAAAATAAGATCTCACACCAATCCCCTCTCCCTTGACGGAAGAGAGGGCTTTTAAGGAAAATTATCTGTGAGATCTTGGGAAATCCACCCCACAACTTTTGGGGAGATCTCCCGAGTAAGAGCTGAATCGCGAACAGAGCCAAGAAGCCCTTATGAGTGCCCGCACACGGCATGGCGTATGACGCTTGACTACATCCATCTTTCTTCGAGCTCGGGAAACCTTTCCCTTCTCGACCGCTTTTCCTCCCACACCCTTTCGGGAGAAGCCTCCCTCACGTCTTCTCAGACGCAAGTGGACCAATGCGTCAGCACCTTCTTAAATGAAGCGACCGATTTAAGAACCTTGGCCGCCATGGCGACGGGCTCCCTCTTTTACCGCTTTGGACGCTTAGGGAGCTTGGCCCTTGCCTCCAGAGCCGGACAAGCCGCTCCCCTGCTGCAAGTCGCTTCTTACGGGATCGGCTTGGCTTCCGAAGTAACGGCCTTCCAAGGGATGAGTGATTATTTATCTTCCGTCCAGCAACCGGCGGGCTCTTATTGGAACCGTTGGCGCACCTCCTTCGTCCAATTCGGGCTTCTTAAAATCGGCGGGGCGGCGGCGTTGGGGCAAAATCCCCTTTTCCAACACCTCCTTCAAGACACGACGATGGTGGCGGGCCATCAGCTCACCGCGAGGCTCGGGTGGACACCCGCACCGGAAGGGAACCTGACGGAACAATTTCTCCACGCCGAGATCACGAATCTGCAACTCGGGGCGGGAATGAGCCTCATTCACCGGGGGGCACCGGGCCTTCCTTCTTTAGAAAGAGGATTGGATTTGTCGATTCGCGCACGAAGCTTCGGGGATGGAGAGGGCTCGGATTTTTTAGACTTTCGCCTTCCCCCTTCTGCCGAACTTATCTTCGCGGAAGCGGGATTAGGTAACGGAATCAGAAATCAAACCGCTTCTTCTTTTGACCCCGCTCAAGAAGCCGCTCGGCCGGTATACATGTCGTCAACCGGTGACGGCCGTCCCCCCGGCAACAATGAAGGACCGGCGAACGGCCGCCCCTTGAGCGCGGACAAAGAAGCCCCCGCGCCTTCTTTGGGCCATCTTCGAATGCTCTTAAGCCAAGAAGGCTTAAGCCCCGAGCGGCAGCGGGAACTCCTGCTTCAAATCGCCCGTTTTGAAGGGGAAGATTTGCTTCTCTTCAAGCACGCCGCCCTGGAAAGCGCCGCGGCCGATCCGCGCTTTACCGAATTCGACGCCTTCCTCGACGCCTTGGAAATCCTTGCACAAAGGCAGGAAGCCTTCCCCATAGACCGGATTTATGAGGCGCAAGAGGCGATCCTCAAACGCACTTCCGAATCCACGACTTCCCAACAAGAGCTCTTTCGCGTTTTCAACACGTTTCCTTACGGGGGCTTCGTAAAGGAATTGAACGAAACACTCATCCGCAAGGTGTTTCGCCCCCCTTTCCTCACCGGCGAACAGGATGAAATGCAATTGCGACGGCTTCGGAACCCGGCCTTCGCCAACGCATTGCTCACCCTGCACGCCTGCGGCCACATGGCGTCGAATTTCCGGCACCTTCGGGGTGAGAGGGTTTTCTCGCGCTTGCTCGAAAATTTGGAACGTTCCGCGAACACGCTTCAGGCGGCACAGGCCCATATGGCGCCCTTCGGACCAGCGCTGAGGGATGTGGTCCGCCACGAGGCCTTCGGGGGAAGGGAAAATGTGAGGCACGCGCTTCGTCTGCTCTCCTTCACTTTTTTCGCCGGCGGTCGGCCCGGCTACTGGACCGATCAAACGCTCGACCGCCTCTGCGACTTCTTCGGCGACATAGGCGAGTTGGAACACGCGCTTCAATTCTTCGCGGAAGTCTCGCAGAACGTGGAAATCGCCAACCTCTACTATTCGAGGATAGGCGCACACCTCCCCTTCTCTTCCGCTCCCCATTTCCGGAAGATCTTGAACGCGCTCCGTCTCTCCGACGTGGAAGACGGCAGCATTTCTTCCCAAATGGGACTGCTGCTCACCAATCCCCATTTCGATTCGCCCCCCGAAATCGACGCCGCCCTCGATGAGATCCTTATTTCGCAAACGCAAGCTTCGACCCGAGTCATCAGTTTGGGATACGCGCTGAATAACCCCCATTTGAACGAAGGACAAATCAGGCGAATTTTTACCGCCCTCTTCGAAAGGGCGGGTATAAAACCCGACGCTCTCTTCGATTTCGTTTATTCAAATCCCGTGAACCCGCAGGTGATCGCCCTTCCCAACCTGGTGGCGAAGGCCTTCGAAGGCGCCTTTCTGTCTCCCACACTCACTCCCTCAGCCATTGCCCGCTACGGGCGCATCCTCCGGCAAATGGGAGTTTCTACGGCCGTTTTGAACGGGGCGATCTCGCGACTGGCCCTCTCCAAACCCGAAAATCCGGCCGTCTTCTTGGGAATGGCCGACACCGTTTTACAGGGAGATCTGCACTTGGCCAGCTTAAACAGTGTCTTTGAAAACCTGGCTCGGAATGCCGCTTTGCCTCCTGAGGCTTACAAAGACATCTTAAGGTCCATCGAAGTCCACCAGGGTTTGACGCTGATCCAGAAAAAACTTCTTTTAAGTTTGATGAGGAATTCCCGCCCGCGCGAAAGGCCGCGATAAAGCGAAAAACATCGGCGTCTTAGCAACCTTATTTCCACCCCTCCGATAGAGAGGTTGGCAATGGTGAAAAGAAGGAGAGACTCCCATGGGACTCAAGTCCATTTTCACCGTTGTTTGCGTTCCCCCCCTCCACAACCCATTTCCGGATCCCGAATCTCCTTTCGCACTTCTCTCTCAACCCTTCTTTCAGAAAATCGTTTAAGGAAGACTCTCAATGGGCGACGGCATTCAAAAAAAATTCGCATTGATCGTGAACGGCGACACGGAAGAACGCCACCTGGCGAACGTGGAGCAGGCCATGAAGGCCTTAAAGGCGGAAGGCGCCTACGAAATCTCGGTGGCAAGCCCCAAGGCGCCGGCCGCCATGGCGGATTCTTTCGCCTTACCGGACGCGGGAAGCTTGAAAGGCTTAATCAACGGCCTTCAATCGAAAATGGACGATGACGATCTCTTGGTCGTCTACGTGACGGGGCACGGCGGGAAAGGCGCGCAAGAAGAAGGTTGCGCCGATCTTTCGAGCGGGTGTTATTCCCTCTCCGATTTCAGCGCGGAGCTGAAAAAATTGCCCTACGGAAAACGCCTGGTGGTGATGGACCAATGTCTGGCGGGTGCCTCCTTGCCCCTCTTCGCCGACTCGAAAAGCACGGTGATCACCTTAGGATCCCCCAAGGAAGTCGTCAGTTGCGATTCGTTCGCCCCCTTTTTCTGGAGCGACCAGGTCCCCGACTTCAACAAGGACGGCGTTAAGACGGTGGAAGAACGCTATCGCTACGCGATTCAAACGGGAAAGCCCCTTTCCACGCCCCAATATTATAGCAGCCTTAAACCCGTCGCTTTCTCCGGAAAAGAGGAAGTGACCCCTCCCTTTAAACCCGAGGTCGTCGAAGCGCACCACGGCGACGAATTGGAAAAAGAACTGCAAAAGTTGCAACCGGGGCAGTTGGCGCTAGTCACTTTCTCAGCGGATTGGTGCAAGCCCTGCAAAGATTACAAGCCTGTCTTCGATAAGCTGGCGAAGGAATACGGCGGCCGTTTCTTGATGATCCGTGCCGAAGGGGTAAAAGGGAGCGAAGAAGATTGGAATAAATACGGCGTAAAGGCTTACCCCACCGTCGCTTTCATTGATTCGCGCGGAAGGGTGACGATCACGAGCCAGGGCGGCGACCCGAATCCGCTCTCCTCCCTCGTGATCGCTTCGATGGTGAACGCCCAAGACCAAATCCGCTTTAGCTTGGAGCGTTTGGAGAACGGTTCGAGGGAAGAAAAGAGGGCGGCGATGAGGAGGCTTGGTTCTTTAGGAAAAGAAGCCGCTCCAGCCATTCCCTCCCTCGTTCGCTTGATGAGTGACTCCGACACGGAAGTGCGCGTCTATTCCACTGGAGCCGTAGCGGCGATCGCGGAAGCCGGGACCGAGGAAGCCGCTTCCGCCGTTGCCGATCTAATCAAAAGCCTTCACGATCCAGACGATGGGGTGCGATTTATGGCTGTCCACGCCTTAGGCTCCATCGGGCCGAAAGCCGCTCAGGCCGCGCCAGAGCTCGATAAGCTCTTTAAAAGCGACGACATTAAGCCGGAAAGATTCCGGGCCTCCTTAATCCGGTCCGGCAACCCCGATAACGAGAAGACAAAAGAAATCGCAGAAGAATTATCGATTGAATTCGGCATCGCTATCCTGGAAGCCAGTGAAAAAATCGGCGTAAAAATTACTTTCCCGGCGCCCCCTCCTCCTATAACGCAAAAAAATGAAACGCCCCTTCCTTTCTATAATCGCTTCGAAATTCTCTCCGGGTTGAAGTACGACGTGGGCAACCAAGCGCGGGGTGAATTCGGCTTCTCTTTTCAACCCCTTTCCTGGTTAAGTTTAGAGGCAAGCCTGGCCACTAATTTTTCAAGCAACGCGTCGGGGGGATTGGACGTGGGTTTTCGCTTTCGGCCTTCGGAAGCGTTTTCCATCCAACCTTCTTTAGGCTTCAAATTGGGAAAAGTTTGGGACGACGTCTCCCAGGCGGGGCGCTTGGTAGAAAAAGTCACGCTGAACGGGCTCGTCCCCTCGATCAACCCGGAATTCCGTTTCATCCTGCAGCCGACGAAACTCTTCGGCCTTTACCTGGCGCCCGGCTTTAAATACGAATGGCGGGGCATGACGGACACGAAACCTACCGCCTTGATCAGCGGCGATTCGCCCAACCCGAACCGGGTCTTCGCGACTTTAAGTTTAGGCGCGTTCTTCAGTTTATGGCCGAATCAATAACAAGAGCATTCGTTTATGTCCGACCACATCCCCATCACTTCCCAACTCGCCATGGCTTTGGTGGAATTCGTCTGCCCGAAAATGGCTTGCGGCCTCTCGCTGCCTAAGACTCTTCATCTTGAGGAATATATCGACCGAGAGCTCATCTTCGAACGCGGCGAGGCGAAGGACGGGATCATTCTCGTGAAGGCCAACGGTCAAGACGCCTTTGAGTTGAAAGAAGAAGGGGCGATCGCGAATCTCGAGTATAAGACCGAATTTAATTTTTGCCCCAATACTAAGCTTACCACTTGTTCCTCCTTGATCGCTCCCGACGGAAAGGTCGTTCAAAGCAGTTGTTACGAAACACCCCGACCACCTTGCGAAAACCCCGTCAAACTTATGATCGCAGCCCTCTTCGGGGAAGAAGAACTGAAAAACGCCGTACTGAGTGAGGCGGAGAAAGCTCGAGTACTGCAATTAAGGGCGGCCCTGGGGCTTCGCGCTGCCGGAGATCAAGAATCTCCCTCACTGAAAATAGAAGCGCCGGCCGCCACCCCCCAAGGCAGTTTTTTTTCCGATCGCTGGAAAGGGTGGCGCGCGGGAGGAGGTAGCTTCTTCAACTTTTACGGGGGACCGGGCGGGGGCGTCAAACTTTGGGTCGGAGCGCGCCAAGACCGTTGGGAGTTCCGGGCCTCGGCTCAAGGGGACGCCGTTTTGTTGCGGAAGGATGACGCCTATGATTTTCGCTTAGGCGCCTCTTTCGAACCTCTCTTCCATCTGCTGGAGAGGCCTTTATTGTTCGACCCTTACCTTCATCTTCCCGAGATAGGATTTTATCGCCTCTTTAATGTTGGGGGGAACCCGCTGCACCCGGAAGCCTGGGGCCTTTCTTTTTCGCCCCTCGGCGCGGGCGTCCAAATCCATCTGAACGACACGCTTTCTATATACGGCGGCGTGAAGCTCATGGGGGCCTTCACCTTCGAGGAGAAGCCGAAAGTAGGGATCGATGCGCCCTTCGGCTTTTCGGCCCGTCTATAAATTGACTAGAAAATATCAACATTTCCCTTCCCTTTAACCCCTCATTCCCGTTAAATTTTTAAGGATATGGCATTGAATTGGGAAGAAGACGAAGAAGAGTTAACCGTTGCCGAAATAAGTAAAGAGGAGTTAAGGCAACGACCGACGGCTCCCGCGGGGGACGTGACGGTTCCTTTCGCCCGAAAGTCCGATTTGCAATCGAGCCGGAGGCGGGTGTCATGGGAGGAACAAACGCCGTTGCCCACCCGTTCTTCGCCTTTCGCCCAACGCTTCCCCCTGCATGCCGCCCTTCCCCGCGACCGCTTCGCCGCCTTTTTCATCGACACGATGATCTTGGCCTATATCAACCTGGGGATCGGCCGCCTTTTCAAGCATTTCCTGTTCAGCGAGCCTTGGTTCGCCGCTTCTTTCGGCCGTTGGCAATTGGCGCTGCGCATCGTGGCGATCATCATCGCCGGCCTGACGTATTACGTCTTCTTCGAGGCGGTGGGCGGCGCGACCCCCGGCAAACTCCTTTGCCGCCTGCGGGTGGTCGACCTGGAAGGCAGCGTGCCCACCCTCACCAATGTTTTCCTCCGCAATCTCTGCCGACTTTTCGATTATCCCCTGCTTTTTTTCGTCGCCCTTCTTTCCATGGAAAGCTCCCATTTCTACCAGAGATTGGGCGACCGGGCCGCCCATACGGTGGTCATTAAGAAAACCCGCAAACGCTTGGTTCCCATCGACTTGCGCGCCACTCCTTTAAGCTCCACCTTTGCCCGCATGGTGGCCTTCGGCATCGACTTGGTTTTATACGCTGGTTTTCTATGGCTCTACTTAAGCGCCATGAACCCGGCCAAGGTGGGCGCCTTTCAATGCTTCTTTTGGCTCTTTCCCTTCTTCGCCTACTGCTATTTCATGATCTTCGAATTCGCCACCTCGACGACCCCGGGAAAACTGCTTTTGAAACGGCAGGTGGTGCTGGAAAACGGCGAACCCTTGGACGCCACCGCGGCGATCGTGCGCAACATGGTGTTGCCGCTCGATTTGGTCTTAGGTTATCCTCTCTTGGCCCTCACTCGACGCAAACAGCGCCTGGGGGATTTGCTGGCCGATACCCTCGTCATCAAGCGCAAACCCGACCGCAACGGCGCCATCTCCGTCGCGAGCCTCTTCATGGTTCTTTTCGCCTTGGGTTATCTGGCCTCTCACAATCCCCAAAAAAATTGGTTTAAGAAAGGTTGGCAATCTTCCGTAAAAACGGCGCCCGGCGTTCCCGCGAAACCCGTTTCAGCACCCGCCGCCGCGCCGTCGATGCCGACGAGCCCCTCGCCCTCCTCGCCCAACCTTTCGGAGCCGAGCTCTCCCGCCGCCCCCCAAACTCCGCCGGCGGCGGTAACGGCAACGCCCTCAAAAGTTCCCGCGCCTCCCAAACCTCAAAGCACGAACAGTACCTCTTTAAGGGTGACGGAGTTTTATTTTTCCGCGGGTCCCGATCCCACGCAAATCCGCAGCGACGGCGTGTTTCACCGGGGAGATTTCATCTTTCTTTTCTTCAAGCTGGCCGGCTTCGAGAAACAAGGGGGGGGGAAGATCAACGTCAGCGAAAACCTTCAGCTCACCGGACCGAACGGGGATTTGATGGCGGAAAAGAACGGACTCGTGAATTACACCCAAGCCATTCCCGAAGGTTCGCAGCAAATGCTCTTCGCCAACCAACTCACCTTGCCGAACGACAGCCCTCCGGGCGCATACAATTTAGTCCTCACCTTGAAGGACGGAACGAGCGGTGAGCAGCTCGTTTACGAAAAGAGTTTCATTCTTCAGTAAAAACGACGTTTTTAAGGCTTTTTACCCTTGAGAAGAAACGGGCTCTCTGTTAATTCTTCCTTATAATTCGCTATTTAAACTCCATCCTCTCACGAAAGGGATTCCCGCTATGTCCGGACATTCGAAATGGGCGACCATTAAACGCAAAAAAGGGGCGGCCGACGCGAAACGGGGCCAGGTTTTCACCAAACTCATCAAAGCAATCACCGTGGCGGCCCGCATGGGCGGGGGGGATCCCGGCGGCAACCCGCGCCTGAGGAAAGCGATCGACGATGCCAAAGCCCAGAGTATGCCGACGGACAACATCAACCGCGCCATCAAAAAAGGCACCGGCGAACTCGAAGGGGTCAGCTACGAAGACATCACCTATGAGGCCTACGGACCGGCCGGCGTGGCCATCATGATCGAATCCCTCACCGACAATAAAAACCGCACCGTCTCCGAGTTGCGCAACATCCTGGGCAAGGGCGGCGGAAATATGGGCGAGTCGGGATCGGTCGGCTGGGTCTTCGACAAGAAGGGCGTTTTCTACTTCGATAAAAGCAAATACACCGAAGATCAATTGATGGAAGTGGCGTTGGAGGCCGGCGCGGACGATGTGCAGGCGGGGGAAAACGACATCCAAATCAGCTGTGACCCCGCTTCTTACGATACGGTAAAAGCGGCCCTCGACAAGGCGGGCCTCGCCTACCTCTCCTCCGAAGTGGGCATGATCCCCAAAAACTACATCAAGCTCACCGGAGACGACGCCTCGAAGATGCTTCGACTCATGGACAACCTCGAAGAACATGACGACGTGCAGAAGGTGTATGCGAACTTCGACATTTCCGACGAGGAGATGGAAAAGTTGACGAGTTAAGTAAAAGTCTCCTCCCCTTAAGTTAAGGGGAGGTCGGGAGGGGTTATGAAGCTTACATAACGCCCCCTACCCCCTCTTAACTTAAGAGGGGGAAAGGACGAAAAATCCTCATGCGTATCCTAGGCATCGACCCAGGCAGCCAAATTACCGGTTATGGGATCGTCGAAAAGATCGGCCCCCGCCTTCTTCACGTGGATAACGGCGGCATCTTCACCCGCGGGCAGGAAAGCTTCTCCTCCAAATTGAAAACAATCTTTCAAGGGGTGGAAGAGCTCATCGAACGCTACGCCCCTCAGGCCGTCGCGATCGAAAGCATCTTCTACGGCAAGAACATCCGCAGCTCCTTTCAATTGGGCCATGCCCGGGGGGTGGCCATGGTGGCCGCCGCCAATCGCGATTTGAGCGTCTTCGAATACACGCCGCTCAGCGTGAAGCAGGCTTTGGTGGGTTACGGCCGCGCCTCCAAGGAGCAAATCCAACAGATGGTGAAACACCTTCTCAAACTGCCGGAAACCACCTATTTCGACGCCTCCGACGCCCTGGCCGTGGCGATTTGCCATTTAAACTCGCTGAAGTTCACCGAGAAAGTGCGGGCGGCGGGAGGTGCTTCATGATCGCCCACTTGAAAGGCGCCCTCTTAAGCCATGGGAACGACTCGGTGGTGCTCGACGTGGCTGGCGTGGGTTACGAGGTGTTCGTTTCGGGCAAGACCTTGGAGAAATTGAAAAGCCAGCCGAACCCGGTTTCCGTCCTCGTCTACACGGCGGTGCGGGAAGACAACATCACCCTCTTCGGATTTCTCACCTCCCGTGAAAAGCAGCTCTTTTTAAGGCTCATTTCGGTCTCGGGCATTGGGCCGAAATTGGCGGTGAATATCCTTTCGGGGATTCCCTCCGACGACCTCATCGAGGCCATTTATCGCGAAGACTTAGTGCGCTTAACGTCGATCCCCGGCGTGGGCAAAAAGACGGCGGAGCGGATGATCGTCGAGCTCAAAGACAAGCTCTTAAACCTGGTGGAAACGCCGAGCTTGCCCCAAAACCGTCCGCAGAAAACCGCGCTCGCCGAAGACGTCTTGTCGGCCCTCGTCAACCTGGGCTATAACCGAAACCAAGTGGAAAAAATGTTTGAACGGATCAAGATTCACGAAAAATCGGATTTCGAACAGGCCTTGAAGGAATCGTTACAGGCCTTATCCAAAGCTTAAACCATGACCATCCGCTCCAACCAAGAAATCACCCCCGATCCCCTGCTCGAACCGGAAGAAATCGAGCTGGAAAATAGCCTGCGCCCCAAATCGTTGGACGAATACGTGGGCCAAGAAAAGGTAAAGGAAAAGCTTAAGATCTTCATCGAAGCGGCCAAAAAGCGTGGGGAAGCGCTCGATCACTGCTTGTTCTACGGCCCTCCCGGCTTGGGCAAAACCTCGCTCGCCCACATCATCGCCCACGAGATGGGCGTGAGCCTCAAATCCACCTCGGGCCCCGTCATCGAACGCACCGGAGACCTGGCGGCGATCCTGACCAATTTGGAACAAAAACAAGTATTGTTCATCGATGAGATCCACCGTTTAAACACCACCGTCGAAGAGATCCTTTATCCGGCCATGGAAGACTATCAGTTGGATATCCTCATCGGCCAGGGCCCCTCTGCGAAAACCATCAAGCTCGGCCTGCCCCCCTTCACGTTAGTGGGGGCTACGACCCGGGCGGGCTTGCTCACCTCTCCCCTCCGCGACCGCTTCGGGGTGGTGGCGCGGCTCGATTTTTACACGCCGGGGGAACTTCAAACCATCGTCACCCGCTCGGCCCAGATCTTGGGGGTGAAAATCGAGGCAGACGGCGCCTTGGAGATCGCCCGCCGCTCGCGCGGGACGCCCCGCATCGTCAACCGCCTGCTCCGGCGCGTGCGTGATTTCGCGGAAGTAAAGGCTGCGGGCGTCATTACCCTGCCCGTCGCGCGGGACGCGCTCACTCTCTTGGAAGTGGATGAAAAAGGTTTCGATCACATGGACCGCAAGATCATGCTGACCATTTTGGAAAAATTTTCCGGGGGCCCCGTAGGCATCGAAACCTTGTCGGCCGCCATCAGTGAAGAGAAGGACACTTTAGAGGACGTCTACGAGCCTTTCCTCATCCAATGCGGCTTTTTAAACCGCACCCCGCGGGGACGAGTGGCCACCGAGCACGCCTATCATCACTTCGGCATCCCTTATAAACCGAAGGCGGAACAGTCGAACCTCTTTTAAGCCATGTCCCCCGCGCGCCTTTTCATTTTTCTGGGGGCTTTGTTTCTTCTCATCGGCCTCTTCCTGCTCTTCGGACCCAAAATCCCGGGCCTGAGGAACCTGGGCCATCTGCCCGGCGACATCGCGGTCCAAAAAGAGGGATTCCGGTTTTATTTCCCCATTGTCACCTGCATCGTCGTGAGTTTTGTCCTCACTCTGATTTTCCAACTCGTCCAATTCTTCAAAAATCGTTAATAAAAGTGCGGAAAATGGGTGCGAAAATTCGCATTTTGAGATAGAATCCTTCTTCACCATGTCGAAAAAGCCGAAGCACAAACGAAAATTCTTCATCCTCTTCGCCTTTGTGGTGGTGGGCTTTTTCGCCGTCTTGACCATTTTCGGCGACGAGGGGCTCGTCAAGCTGCGCCAACTCTACGCGCTGCGCGACCGCATCCGCCAAGAAAACCAAGACCTTTTTCAAAACAACCAAAAACTCTTGCAGGAAACTTCCTTATTAAAAGACCCCGTTTTCGCCGAACGGCTCATCCGCGAGAAGCTCGGATACGTGAAATCGAAGGAGTATATTTTGATCTTGGACGAGCGGGCGGCAAGCGAGTCCCAATCCTCCCAAAATCCCACGCAAACCCTCCATTAACGGGCCTTTCCAGGCTTTCAGGTTCTGGACTTGACAAGCTTTTTTCCTTTCGCTAGCGTCCGCGGCAATCGTGATTCTTAAAAAAATCGCGAAGAATTCACCTCACGCTGTATCAATCATCGGTAAACCGTTTACCTTTCTTAAAAAACATCCGCGGTGAATTCTAAAAGCAAGTCGGGTGTTTTCGCACAGAGGAGAGGTCAAGGGTTTACAATTGTAGTAGGAGGAAGTTTCATGTCAGTGCGTTCTAAAGGCCGCGTTAAGTGGTTCAACGACAACAAGGGCTACGGATTCATCGAGCAAGACAACGGACCGGACGTGTTCGTTCATTACTCGGCGATCAGCGGCGAAGGCTATAAGTCCTTAGCCGAAGGCCAAACCGTTGAATTCGACATTACCGAGGGAGCCAAAGGATTACAGGCAGCCAACGTTCAGAAGGTTTAATCTTGTAATTCTCTTCCATTCAAATCAAAAAATAAGGCCCCATTCTCGAAAGAGGATGGGGTTTTTTATTGCCCGGGCAGAGAACGAGGCCATTCCCCCCTTCGTGCAAATGGATAATTATTTTCTAGCGAAAATGTTTCTTACGTCTTAGTCTTTTTCATGCTTTCCTTCCTTTCCTTTTTATTATTTCCGGTCTTGATCTTTTTCGGTACTTTCGACCTGCAAGCCCAAACCCCCGCTCCCCAAACCAAAGCGACGGACGCTCCGATCGAGGTCTTGATTCGCGACCAGTTCGGACCCCATGTCGAAGTGGCGGGAGGTGTAAAATCGACCGTACTCAAGGGCGATTTCAACGGCGACGGAAAACCGGATATCGCGGTTCTCGTCAAGCCGAAGGGAAAACGCGGCGAGTTGTCTCCCGGCGTACGCCTCGTTCAAACCGCCGAGGGCGCGAAAGACCCGGCGCCAACGGCGATGTTAAACGGGGAGAATTCGCTCGCGGTCATTCATGGCAGCGCCGCGGGATGGCAAACGCCCGCCCCGAACGGTAAGTTTCTCATCTATGCTTTCGGTTGGATCGGCTGGCCCGGTCCCCAAACCGGAAACCTGATCGTGCTTCCCAAATCCAAGCAAAAACGCGACAAATCCGGATACGCCACCCTATCGCCCCAAAATTTCGTGAGTCTGCCGAAGGTGATCGCGGGCGACGGGATCGTGGTACCGACGGAAGCCGGCATCAATACCTTTCTCTATTGGAACGGGAAAACCTACCGATTTTGGGTGGATCCCGGAGAAACGCCTTAGTGATGCAATCCGATATTTCATATTTCAGCATGAACTTTAAAAAATTGATTCTCAGACTTTTTCTCATTTTAAGCTGCGTCTTTTCGATTTCGGCGGTCGCTTCCGCGGAAACCGGAGCGCTTCAGCTCACCCCTTTGACCTTTCATATACCCGGCGGCCCCGCCCATCCGGTGCAAGGATCCGACGGCGCTTATCATTGGGTGTATGAAATCCAAATCATCAATGTCAGCTCCCTCGCATGGCAACTCGACCGACTCACGGCGGTTGCTAACGGCAAGGTGATCTCGGAACTAAAGGGCGACGAACTGAAATCACGAACGGGCCCCTTAAGCACTCGGGGCGGCTCGGCGGAATTAGGACCCAACCAGGCGGAAATCGTTTGGATGCACTTGAAGTTTAATTCCAAGAAAGACCTCCCACAGAAAATAAGCCATCGATTTTACATTCGTGGAAACGGAAAAACCGCGGAGGTTCGCGGAGCGGAAGTGGCCGTCAGTACCGAAGACCCCCTTGTCCTCTCCCCGCCCCTGAAGGGCGAGCGCTGGCTGGCGGCGGACGGATGCTGCGACTCCATTCGGCACGTCCGCGCCCTGTTGCCGATCGACGGAAAGCTCTACGCCGCGCAACGTTTCGCCATCGATTGGGAGAAGCTTGACTCAAACAACCGGATCTACTCCGGCGACGCCAAAAACCCCGAGAATTATTTTTGCTACGGCCAAGAGGTCCTCGCCGTCGCCGACGCGGAAGTAGTCGAGGCACGGGACGGCCTGACCAACCAAGTACCCGGCAAACCGCCTGAATCCATCGATCTCTCGCAAGCCGACGGGAATTACATCGTTCTCTCGATCTCCCCCGGCCACTACGCTTTATACGCGCATTTGAAGCCGGGCAGCGTTCGCGTGAAGACCGGCGACCATGTTCAAGCGGGGCAAATCATCGCCCAAGTGGGAAACACGGGAAACACCTCGGAACCGCACTTGCATTTTCACGTGATGGATGGCCCCTCACCGCTGGCTTCCAACGGCCTGCCCTACGTGCTCAAATCTTTCGAGGTATCGGGCAAGGCGCCGTCCACCCAGGCCTTCGACAAAGCGGCCGCCGACGGGACTCCGCTGGCAATCGAGCCGACGCGATCGTCCGGCCGCCATGAAGATCAGCTGCCATTGGATTTGTCTTTGGTTCAATTTCCTGGAAATTAAGAAATGGATCAAGGAGGATTCGTTAATCCCCCGCCCCTTGATGTTCGAAGCCTTGAAGAATGAGGGAGTAAGGCGAACGTTCCCCTCCTTGGATGTCGATGGACATGACGTTCGGCAAGCCCTTTGTTGATCCTTCCTGCAGGTGGAAGGAGTCTCGGATTTGTGAGGGAGAGATCCCGGGTTTAAAGGTCATGATCACCCCTTGAAGTTCGCCATGTTCCCAGTTCAACTCAATCCTCTGAATCGAGGGGTCGATAAGGCCCAATTTTGACGGGGGAAAAGACGGGCCCTCATAATAGCCTTTCGCCGTGGGGAGAGAGTTTTTTCGAGTTCCTTTGAAATCGCAATTATACTTCGGCGGACGATCGTTCAACTGTTTCTCTAAAAAACAACCGTAAGTTCTGAGATCCGATCGAGGCCAGGTGATCGGGTTTTTGGTCAGAGGCACGGCATGAAAATCTCCTTGGGCAAACAATGGGAAGGGAGAAGCAAACACGGCGATGAAAAGCAAAGGAAGGAGACGCGATCCGCATTTCAAAAATTTCAACATGAGTTCCCCCGTTTATCCTAGCGATCCATTCCCCTTTTTATTGAATCGCCTGAGCTTTTCGTCTTCCAACTTAAAATAGTGCGCGCCCCCTTTATCGTCTTCGTTAAGATGGCCTTGGATGATCAGCAATCGACTGTCCAATTTAAATTGGAGAAGCACATCGGGAACTGATAACGAATCATACCCCCTCTCTTCGTTTCCGCATCGATTGATTTAAGGTTTTTTGGCCGACAAGATACTCAAAATTGAAGTCTTTAAATCCGCGTTGAATTCTTCCGGCTTCTCCAGCATGGGAAAGTGCCCCACCCCCGCCATTTCGATGACGTCGAAATCGGCGTATTTCCGGTTGATCGCCGTTTCGGTCTTGGGTGAGCCCTCCTGATAAGGCAGGGCGTTAATATTCCGGATGGGCACCTTGGCGTTCTTCATCATTTTCTTAAGGTCCACGTCGGCAAGATTTTGGAAAAGCGGGCGTACCACCGTAGGATCGGCCTTTACCGCTTCGGCGGTCGTCCATTCGATGATTTTAGGATCGGATTTCGGCGTGAACAGGTGGGGCATCATGCCCTTCATCCCTTGGGCAAAATCTTTTTCGAGCGCCTCCCCCATCTTGACGAACATCTCCTTGGGATAGCCCCCTTCGGCGTTATGCAGATTATCCACGCCGATCACACCCACCACCCGCTTCGGCCGCAAACGTGCCGCCTCCAGGGCGATGGGACCGCCCATGGAGCTGCCGACGAGGATCGCACCCTTCAAATTCAAATGATCCATGACCGCAACCACTTCCCGCGCCATAGCCTCCACCGTGTCGGGAATCTTCTTTCCCGGCTTGGACTCCCCGTGTCCGGGAAGATCGAGAAGAATCAGACGATAATCTTTGGAAAAAGGCTCTATCTCGTTTTTCCAATAACTTTTATTACAAGACAAACAATGGATGAAAACTAAAGGCGTCGTACCGGAACCCACGTCATCGTAAACGAGACGACTGCCGTCCTTCGCAGTCATTTCTTGGGAGGCGGAAAAAGCGGAAGAGGAAAAAAGAACGCCAACAAGAATAGCCAGTGTCTTAAAACTCCGCATAAAATCTCCTATAAAAGAGGACAACATCCGAAGGATGAGTACCCTATCCAAAGGGGGTACTTAGGGGGAGAAAGGATTCTCCCCCTAAGTAAAAGGCCGGATCTGGCTATGCCAGTCCGGCCTTTATGGAGACGAAGGGAATCGAACCCTCGACCTCTTGAATGCCATTCAAGCGCTCTCCCAACTGAGCTACGTCCCCTGTCCGCTAAGGCCAGCTAAGCTAGACCTTCGCTCTAGTCAGGGGGAGATCTTCTCCCCCTTACCACCCCCATCCTAATTTGGAGAGGTGGTTGTTAGTATATCAAAGGAAATCGGAAATCAACTTTGTTTCTTTTTTCTCAGCCTGCCTTTTTTGGCGCTGAGTTCTCGTTTCATCGCATCCGTCTCTTCGTCGGCATCTAGACGCAAACTTAAGGCCTTGGTCAAATCTTTCATTTGGTCGCCCATTTCTTCCAAGCGCCTGCTTAATCGATCGATTTGATCGACGAAGCGTTCGATTTCGGAGTTTTTGACCTTCCCTTCTTTAGCCAGTTGATAGGCCAAGTCGCCCAACTTTACGAAAAGACGGCTCCTCTCATGAACCAGGAAAGACCGGTTGATCTGGGCCTTTCCGATCTGAGAGACCTTGACGATTTCGTCTTGGGCCCTGGCAAGCACTCCTAAAGTTTTCTCCCACCACTGAGGCATTCACCGTCTCCGAAGATTTAATTTAACATGGGTGAGTGGAGGTAACAAATGGGAATCCGCTTGTCAACCAAGGTGCGCCCATCTTGATAAATCCGAGGGAAGCGCGCTATTTTAACTTAAGAAAACGAAGGCGCCAAGCTTGACAGGGCGTGCTTCCTCCGCTAAGGGATTCAAAGAACTATGCTAAGATCCGTCCTAAAATCGAAGATCCACCGAGTCACCGTGACCGATGCCGACCTCCACTATGAAGGCAGCGTCTCCATCGACGAAAACCTGCTCAAAGCAGCCGACATTCTCCCCAACGAACACGTTCACGTCTGGGACGTGACCAACGGCAACCGCTTCGAAACTTACGCCCTTTCCGCCAAAAAAGGTTCCGGGACCATCTGCATCAACGGAGCCGCGGCTCACCTCGCTAAAACCGGCGACATCGTCATCATTACCAGCTTCGCCGCGTTAGACGAGAAAAAGCTTAAAAAACACGTTCCGAAAGTGGTTCTGGTCGATTCGAAAAACAGAATCGTGAAAAAGAGCTAGGTTTTCGGAGGCAATAGCGCTTCGATCTTTTTTAGAATCGCCCCTTCCATCCATTCTTGAGGCCCTAAAATTTTCTCCACGATTTGCCCTTCCCCGTTCAGCAAATACGTCTCGGGAACCCGGTAAGTGCCGTAGCGGTCGGCGACGGAATTGTCCGAGTCGAGCAGGATCGTAAAGGTTACGGGAATTTTCTTCAAAAAAGCGTCGATTGCCTTCCAGCCGTCCTCATCCAGGCTGACGGCCACCACTTCGAAGGGACGGCCTTGAAAGTGCTGGTGAAGCTTTTCCAAGCTACCCATCTCGCTCACGCAGGGGCCGCACCAGCTGGCCCAAAAGTTGAGCAATACCACTTTGCCGCGATAGTCTTTCAGTGAGATTTTACGGCCGGTTTTATCGGCGAGTGAGAAGTCGGGGGCTTGACCACCCTCTTTCGGGCCCTGTTGATAATCTTTGGTGGTCCACCAGATACCGGCCATCACAAGGGCCGATATCAAAAGAATCATCCAAACTCGGGTTTTCATGGCTTAAAACAAGGAACGAAAAAGGGGTAAATCTACTTGGAAGCCTTCTCTTTTTTTGCTTTTTTCTCTTTAGGCTTCTTCTCTTCTTTGGGCTTTTTCTCGGCCTTCGCCTTTTTTTCCTTCTTAGGCTTCGCTTCTTCGGCCTTTTCTTCTTTCTTGCCCTTGCCCTTTTTCGCGGACTCTTCGGTTTGTTTCACCTTGGGGGCATAGCCCAAATACTCGATGATGGCCATGGGGGCACCGTCGCCTTGGCGGAAGCCCAATTTGAGGATGCGGGTATACCCACCGGCGCGATCGCGGAAACGCTCCGTGAGCGTCGTAAAGAGCTTGGAAACCGCCTCTTTCTTGCGGACGATGGCCAAAGCGCGGCGGCGCGAGTGAAGCGTGCCCTCCTTGCCCAAGGTAATGAGTCGTTCCGCCAGTCGCCTGAGCTGCTTCGCCTTGGCGAGGGTCGTTTCGATCCGCTCCGATTCAATGAGAGAAGTGACCATATTCCTCATCATCGCAATGCGATGGGAGGTCGATCGGGAAAGTCTAACTTTTGCAACGCGATGTCTCATCCTTCAACCGCTCCTAGATTTCTTCTTTCTTGTTTTCTTCGGTGGGGGCGCTCCATCCTTCGATTTTCATGCCTAAGGACAGACCCATTTCCCCCAAGATTTCCTTGATTTCATTAAGCGACTTGCGGCCGAAATTCTTGGTTTTCAGCATTTCGCTTTCGCTTTTCTGCACGAGCTCGCCGATATGCTTGATGTTGGCGTTCTGCAGGCAGTTGGCCGAACGCACCGAAAGTTCGAGCTCGTCGACCCGCTTGTTCAAGTTGTCGTTGAAGCGGGGCTCGTCGCTGATTTCCTCTTCGATCGGCTCCTGCTCCTCCTCGAAATTGATAAAGAGGGAAAGCTGATCTTTCATGATCTTCGCCGCATAAGCGACCGCGTCTTCGGGCAACACCGAGCTGTCGGTCCAAATTTCCAAAGTCAAACGGTCGTAGTCGGTCGCCTGTCCCACGCGGGCGTTGGTGACCGAGTAGTTCACTTTGCGGATCGGGGTAAAAATCGCGTCGATGGGAATGACGCCGATGGGATCTTTTTCGTTCTTGTTGCGCTCCGCGGAAGAATAACCTTTTCCCATGCGTACGGTCAGCTCCATCTTGAGCTTAGCGTCGGCCGACAAGGTGGCGATATGAAGGTCGGGATTGAGGATCTCCACGTTGGGAGTGGTGATGATGTCTCCCGCAGTGATTTCCTTTTCTCCCGTGGCCTCGATGCGGATGACGTCTTTATCCACACCCGAAAGCTTCAGGCGCAGTTGCTTAATGTTCAGGATGATGTCGGAGACGTCTTCCTTCACACCGGGGACCGTGGAAAACTCGTGAAGAACACCCTCGATCTTCACCCCCGTGACCGCAGCCCCTTGAATGGAAGAAAGCAAGATCCGCCGCAGGGAGTTGCCCAACGTAAGGCCGAATCCCCTTTCTAAAGGACGGGCGACGAACTTGCCGTAA
Source organism: bacterium (assembly GCA_046346885.1). GTDB lineage: Bacteria > UBA10199 > UBA10199 > JADFYH01 > JADFYH01 > JAXMHI01. The sequence goes on from JAXMHI010000011.1 coordinate 97,494, forward strand.
TTCGGGGTTTTGGTATCGCCTTCAATTTCCAAAATTTTCGGTCGAATTAAACTCCGCCAATTTTTAGCGACTAAGGTTTGCATCTTTAGACACCTCCAAAACTATTTAGAATAAAGTTCGACGATTAGCTGCTCTTGAATGGGCAAGGTCAAGTCGGCCCTCTCGGGTAGCGCTTTCACGACCCCCTTGAAGGCTTGCTTGTCCAATTCCAGCCATTGAGGCACACCGCGTCGATCGACCGACTCGACGGCCTGTACGATGCGGGCCACTTTCTTGCTTTTTTCCTTCAGCTCCACCGTATCGCCGGGTTTGCATATATAAGAAGGGATGTTTACCTTCTTGCCGTTCACCAAAAAATGGCCGTGGCGAACCAACTGGCGGGATTCCGCTCGGGAATTGGCGAAACCGAGGCGGTAAACCATGTTGTCTAAGCGGGCTTCCAAACCCAAAAGAAGATTGGTGCCGGTAACGCCCTTCTTGCTTTCAGCGCGATGGAAGGTGCCGCGGAACTGATTTTCCACCAAACCGTAAATACGCTTCACTTTCTGCTTTTCACGAAGCTGGGTGCCATACTCGGAAAACTTGTTTCGCCCTTGGCCGTGTTGGCCGGGGGCGTAAGGACGGCGGTCGATGGCGCACTTTTCGGTGTAACAGCGGTCGCCCTTGAGGAAAAGCTTGGTCCCCTCGCGGCGGCACAATTTACAAACGGAATCGGTATATCTGGCCATTACACTCTCCTTCTTTTCGGCGGGCGGCAGCCGTTATGGGGAATCGGCGTCACGTCCCGAATCAAGGTCACTCTCAAGCCCGCTTGCGCAATCGCCCGCAGTGCGGATTCGCGGCCAGCTCCGGGTCCCTTCACGAAAACCGTGACGGACTTCATACCGTGCTCCACCGCTTTACGGGCCGCCTCTTCCGCCGCCAACTGGGCCGCGAACGGGGTGCTTTTGCGGGATCCCTTGAAACCGCGAGCCCCGGCGGTCGACCAGGAAACCGTATTCCCTGAGACGTCGGTGATCGTAATGATCGTGTTGTTGAAGGTCGACTGGATATGGACCACCCCCAGAGGGACCTGCTTTCTGGTTTTTTTCTTCTTCACCGGTTTGGCGGCTTCTTTCTTATCTTTATCTTCCGCCGCTCCGGAAATTTCTTGGACTTTCGTGGTTCCCATTACTACTCCTTAAAATACGTCATTGTATGAACCGTTAAACCTTATTTAGAAGTTGGGGCCTTCTTCTTACCGGCCACCGTCTTTCGAGGCCCTTTCCGCGTGCGCGAATTGGTCTTCGTTCTCTGGCCACGTGCGGGAAGCCCCTTACGGTGGCGGGAGCCGCGGTAAGTACCGAGATCTTGGAGGCGCTTGATGCTCATCGCCACGTCGCGCCTTAAATCCCCTTCCACCTTGAAGTGGTTGTCGATGTATTCGCGAATCTTCGCCACGTCCGATTCGGTCAACTTTTCGGCGCGAAGGTTCGGATCGATCCCCGTCGCCTTGAGAATTTCGCTCGAACGGGGACGGCCGATTCCGTAAATATAGGTGAGGGCGATTTCCACTCGTTTTTTTGATGGGATGTCTACACCCGCTAAACGTGCCATAATCTTCTACCTGCTATCCTTGTCTTTGCTTGTGTCGCGGATTCTCGCAAATGACGCGGAGAACTCCGGCGCGACGGATGATTTTACATTTAGGGCAAATTTTCTTAACGGAACTTCTCACTTTCATAAAAACCTCGTTTTTACTTCGAACGATACGTAATTCTTCCCCTCGTCAAATCATAGGGGGAAAGCTCGACTTTCACCCGATCCCCGGGCAAAATCTTGATGAAATGCATCCTCATCTTCCCCGAGATATGGGCTAAAATTTTATGGCCATTTTCCAGTTCCACCCGGAACATGGCGTTGGGGAGCGGTTCGGTCACCACTCCTTCCACTTCGATAGAATCTTCTTTTGACAAGTTGTACTTACCTAATTCCTTTGGTTTTTTCCTTACGGAGAAAACCTTAAAATTGAACATCCTTGAAACGGGTTAAAATATCCGGCCCCTTCTCGGTAATCGCGATCGTATGTTCGAAATGGGCCGATAATTTTCGATCTTTCGTCACCACCGTCCAGCCGTCTGAAAGCAGTTCCGTATCTTTCGTTCCTTCATTCACCATCGGCTCGATCGCGAAGACCATTCCCGCCTTCAAACGAAATCCCGTGTTGGGTTCCCCATAATTGGGAACTTGGGGCTCTTCGTGAAGCTTGGTTCCGATCCCATGGCCTACGTACTCCCTTACGATTGAGAATCCGTGGGATTCCGCGTGCCGCTGAATCGCCGCGCCGATGTCATAGAGCCTCTTGTCGCTAGTCATTTGGGCGATACCTAAATCGAGGCTTTCCTCGGTAACCCGCAACAGCCGGGAAGCTGTCTCGCTCACTTTTCCCACCGGGAAACTATAAGCGCCGTCTCCATAATACCCTTCAATGATGGCCCCGCAATCGACCCCGATAATATCGCCTTCTTTCAGAATTCGTTTCGTCGAGGGAATGCCGTGAACGACTTCTTCATTGATCGAGGTGCAAAGGGTCGCTTTATAACCCAAATAACCTTTGAACGCCGGAAGGGCCCCTTCGCCTCGAATCCATTTCTCGGCCAATTGGTCTAGATCGTAGGTGCTAACCCCCGGCTTGATATAATCCTTAATTTTTGAAAGAACCTTGGCAACCACCCGGCTGGCCCGCCGGATCTTTTCGATTTCTTCTGGCGATTTAATGACGACCATTCGCTTTCACTTCTTTTCTAGCGACCGCCGGGTTCGCCCCTTTCTGGAGCACCTTGACGATCGAATCAAAAACTTTATCCACCGCCCCTTCGCCTTTTACCGTCTCGAGCCATCCCTTCTTGCGATAAAACTCGATTAAGGGAGCCGTTTGTTCCCGATATACCGACAGGCGATGGCGGATCGTCTCTTCCTTATCATCGTCTCTCTGGTAAAGCTTGCCTCCGCACCGGTCGCAAATCCCCTCCTGCTTCGAAGGGTGGAACATCAGGTGGTAACCCTGATTGCAATTCTCACATTGACGACGCCCGGTAAGTCGCTTCACCAATTCTTCTTCATCCACATCGATATTGATGACCCGATCGATGTTTCTTTTTTGCTTTGTCAAAGTGCCGTCCAAGGCTTCCGCTTGGGCGATCGTCCGGGGAAAACCGTCAAGGATGAACCCCTTCTCGCAATCCTTCTCCTTTAACCTCTCCTCGATCAACCCAATGATTACGTCATCGGGAACCAGCTTCCCCGCTACCATGTAAGATTCGGCTTTCAGTCCCAAGGGGGTTCTCGCGGTCTTGGCCGCACGCAACATATCACCCGTTGAAATCTGCGGCACCTGATAAATCTCTTGAACCTTTTTCGCCTGGGTCCCCTTGCCTGCCCCGGGAGGTCCAAAAAGAATGAGATTCAAAACTATCTCCTCCTCCCTTTAAAGCGTCCCGCTTTTTGACCCAAAAATCCTTCGTAATGCCTCGTGAGCAGATGCGACTCAATCTGGGCCACCGTATCCATCGCCACGCCGACTACGATCAGAAGCGACGTTCCCCCGAAAACGGAGGCCAAAGAACTCGGAATGCCGAACCTGGTAATCAAGATCTCCGGCAACACGCAGATGGTCGAAACGTAAATCGCTCCGCCCAAGGTAATGCGGGTTAAAACACGGTCGATATAGTCGGAAGTCGATTTTCCGGGTCGAATGCCGGGGATGAAACCGCCGAACTTGCGGATGTTTTCAGCCACGTCCACCGGGTTAAAGCTCACCGCCGTATAGAAATAGCAGAAAAAGACGATGAAGAAAACATAGAGAACCGTATGGACCCACCCATTGGTAAGCGAAGAAGCGATCGCCTGCACTCTCGGATTATGAACAAATTGAGCGATCGTGGCTGGGAATAAGATGATCGAAGACGCGAAAATGGGGGGAATAACGCCCGAAGAGTTGATCTTTAGAGGAAGATGGCTCGATTGCCCCCCATACATCTTACGCCCCACCACGCGCTTGGCGTATTGGATGGGGATGCGCCTTTGGCCCCTTTCGCAGAAGATAATCACCGCGATCACGAGTGCGATGAATGCCAAGAGGATTAAGAACCCAATAAGGCTGCCAAACTGCTCTTTCGTATTCCACGCATCGCGGAACGCGCCGGGAATGCGGGTGACGATGCCGGCGAAGATGATGAGCGAGATGCCATTGCCGATGCCGCGTTCGGTGATCTGCTCACCCAACCACATGATGAAGCTGGTGCCGGCGGCCAAGGTGAGGATCGTCGTTAAATAGAAAGACCATCCTCCGACGCCGGGAAGGAGAACGCCTTGCTGCTCCAGGCCGTAGCTGATCCCGAACCCTTGCACGATGGAAAGGAGAACGGTGCCGTAACGGGTGTATTGCGTGATCTTCTTACGTCCTTGCTCTCCCTCTTTCGAGAGTTTTTCCAAGCTCGGCACCACCACCGTCAACAATTGAAGGATGATGGAGGCGCTGATGTAGGGCATGATGCCCAAAGCAAACACCGAAAACTTCTCCAGGGCTCCGCCGGAGAAGAGATTGAAAATTTCAAAGACCGTCCCTTGGGAAATGACGCGCTTTAAGGCGTCCGCGTTGATACCGGGAGTGGGAACATAAACCCCGATTCGATAAACTCCCAGCATCAAAAGGGTAAAAACCAGTCGTTTCCTGAGCTCAGGAATCTTGGCGATGTTTCCCAGACTATTAGCCACGAATGCCTTTCGTTAGAATCCTTTGACTTCCGCGCTTAAGGAAGCCCCTTAAGCCTGACCCAAGGGCGAGCACTCGGCGGCTCCCCTTGGAAACCCCATCGTTTAGGGATTTGCCGGGGCCTGTTTTTCGATCAATTCGGCTTTGCCGCCTGCTTTTTCGATTTTTTCTTTCGCCGATTTGGAAAAACGGTGTGCTTTCACGGTGACGCCGACCTTCAAGTCGCCATCGCCCAAAATCTTGATTAAATCGCGGGAGCGCCTCACTAGCCCCTTTTCGATGAGGCTCTTCGAATCCACCACCGAGCCTGCTTGGAAAGCGCTTAAGTCACCCACGTTCACCACTGCGTACTCCTCGCGGAAAACGTTGGTGAACCCCCTCTTGGGAACGCGGCGATGGAGAGGCATCTGACCGCCTTCGAATCCGAGCTTATGATAGCCGCCGGAACGGGCGCGCTGCCCCTTATGCCCCTTGGTGGAAGTGCCGCCGTGTCCGCTGGCGTCTCCGCGTCCGAGGCGTTTCTTTTTCTTGTTGGCCCTACGGGAAGGGCTTTCCATGTGGGATAAAAAACCGCTCATGATTACTTCGCCTTTTTAGTCGTCTTTTTAGAGGCTTCTTTGGCGGAAGCCTTGGTGGATGAACTTTTCTCCGATTTCGGGGAGGATTTGGCGGATTTCTTGGAGGAAGCCTTGACTTCCTTCTTCTCCGAATCCCCTTCCACCGTCTTCAAGGAAGGGGCTTTTCTCTTCTTCTCGGGGACCTTCCGCTCAGTAACCGCTCCTAATTCATATTCGGGAACGGCTTGAAAGGGATCGGAGGCCGCCTTGGAAGAATCAACCTTTTCGAGCGTCACCAAGTGGCAAACCGATTTCACCATGGCGCGCAAGGCCGGGGTGTCTTTGACCAACTTCGAGGATTCGCGCTTGCGGAGCCCTAAGGCCCAAACGGTCCTCTTATGGTTTTCGGGGGTGGCGATGACGCCGGTTTCCAATGTGATTTTAATCATCGATTCCATGATGAACCTATTTCCTAAAAATTAACTCGCCTTTTTCATGGCCGCATAGGCCTCGGGGGTCTTCAAGCGAAGCAGACCGTCGAGCGTCGCTTTCACGACGTTGTGCGGATTGTTGGTGCCGATGCATTTCGTCAAAATATTGTGCACGCCCGCCGATTCGACCACCGCACGAACGGCGCCGCCGGCGATCACTCCCGTACCGTCGGACGCGGGCTTCAAAAGGACTTTCGCCGCTCCGAAACGGCCGATGATTTCGTGGGGGATGCTGCCGGCCCGCAAAGGCACTCTCACCAAGCTTCTTCGGGCTTGCTCGCCCGCCTTGCGGATGGCCTCCGGCACTTCCTTCGCTTTCCCGAGTCCCACCCCCACATGGCCGTTCCCGTCTCCCACCACCACGAGGGCGCTGAAGCTGAAGCGGCGCCCGCCCTTCACGACCTTCGCCGTACGGCTGATGTGAATGACGCGTTCATTGAGTTCCATTTCTGCTGAATTGATTTTTTCCCGCATAATTTTACCTTAGAATTCCAACCCCTTCTCCCGGGCCCCGTCGGCCAAGGCGCGAATGCGGCCGTGATAAACGTAACCGCCCCGATCGAAAACGGCTTTCTTAATGCCTTTCTCGGCGGCCTTTTGACCCAAGGTCTCGCCCACATTCTTGGCGCCGGCCACGTTGCCGCCGGAGCCTGCAAAGCCTTTTTCCTTGGAGGAAACCGAAATCAGGGTTTTCCCGCTTAAGTCGTCGACCAATTGGGCATAGATGTGTTTGATGCTTTTAAACACCGACAAACGAGGCCTTTCGGGAGTTCCGCTCACTTTTTTCCGAATCCTCATCTTTCGGCGAATTCTGGAAGTTCGTTTGTTAAGAGACATAATTACTTACCACCCTTCGCGCCCGCTCCGGCCGCCTTACCCGCCTTACGGCGAATCACTTCATCGGAAAACTTCACTCCCTTTCCCTTGTAGGGTTCCGGCGGCTTCACATTGCGGATCTCGGAGGAAACTTGTCCCACGAGCTGTTTATCCGCCCCCAAGATGGTGACGTGCGTTTGTTTGTCGACGGTCACTTTAATGCCGGTCGGGATTGGAAAATTGACTTGATGGGAAAATCCCAAAGAAAGGATTAATTCCTGCCCCTTCAATTCCGCGCGATAACCGACGCCGGTGATGTCCAATTCCCGTTTGAAACCCTGAGTAACCCCTTCCACCATGTTGGCGATGAGCGCCCGGGTCAGCCCGTGGTTGGATTTGGCGGCTCTCTCTTCGTTGTTCCGTTTTACGAGGATTTGCTTGGCTTCCACCACTACGGTCACTTCGGGCGGCAGATGCATGGAGAGTTTTCCCTGAGGCCCTTCCACGCGCAACTCCCCGTCTTGAACCGAAGCCTTAACCTTATCTCCCAACGGAATCGGATTTTTACCCACTCTTGACATAGCGTTTTAAAATCCCTCACCAAATGGTGCAGAGAATTTCCCCCCCGACTTTGGATTCTTTCGCTTGTTTATCGGTCATGAGCCCCTTGGAGGTGGAGATGACGCATAGGCCCATCCCGCCCAACACTGGCTTGATCTCCTCGTACCCCACATAAACCCGGCGACCCGGCTTGGAGACGCGCTTTAAATTCATGAGCACGGACTCCTTCTTGTCGGTGTAACGGAGGGTCACTAAAATTTTTCCCTTGTTTCCGTCTTTCACCAAGCTCGCCGAACTCACATACCCTTCCTTCTCGAGGATCTGGGCGAGGCTCATCTTGAGCTTCGAAAAAGGGATCTCCACCAACTCACGCTCCGCGTGAATGGCGTTTCGAATTCGTGTTAACATGTCCGCAATAGGATCACTGACCATACGTTCGTCCTTTTATTATTCTACCAGCTCGCCTTCATCACTCCGGGAATCTCCCCTCGTCGGGCGAGGAGACGGAAGCAAAGACGGCACATCTTGAACTTTCGGAGGAAAGCCCGAGGCCTCCCGCAGAGAGGGCACCGGTTGTAGGCCCGGGCGCTGAATTTAGGTTTTCGACTCGCTTTCGCAATGAGAGATTTCTTTGCCATGATTCGTTCTTCTCTAAAATTAGTTTCTAAACGGCATCCCCATGGATTTGAGGAGAGCCCTCGCTTCGTCGTCGGTTTGGGCCGTGGTGCAAATGGTAATGTTCATCCCACGGATCTTATCGACCTTGTCATAATTGATTTCAGGAAAGATGATTTGCTCGGTGAGCCCCAAGGTGTAGTTTCCTCGGCCGTCGAAGGCCTTCGTGGAAACACCCTTAAAATCGCGCACGCGGGGCAAAGCCACGTTGACCAAGCGGTTTAAGAACTCGAACATGCGTTTGCGGCGCAGGGTAACGCACGCGCCGATCGCTTGCCCTTGGCGCAACTTAAAGTTGGCGATCGACTTCTTGGCTTTTGTGATGACGGGCTTCTGTCCGGTGATCTGCGCCAATTCCGCCGCCGCCGCGTCCAAGGTTTTCACGTTCTGGGTGGCCTCAGAAATGGACGTGTTCACCACGATCTTCACCAACCGGGGAACCTGCATAGGGTTCTTGTAGTTGAATTCCTTCATCAGCTGGGGAATCGCTTCTTTTTTGTATACTTCTTCGAACTTCATAAATGCCTTAAAGGTTCGGGGCTTTTAAAAGCCCTTCAGTTGATATTTTACTTGCTGACTTGGGCGATGGTGTCGCCGCACTTTTTACAGACTCTCACCTTCTTGCCGTCCACGACTTTCCTCGAAATACGGACCGGCTTGTTGCATTTGGAACAGATCAACATGAGGTTGGAGAGATGGATGCCGGACTCCTTTTCGACGATCCCCCCCTGTCGGTTGGTCGCCGTCGGCTTTTGGTGATGCTTAACCGTGTTGAGCTTTTCGACGAGGGCGCGTCCTTTGTCGGTCATCAACATCAAAATACGGCCGCTCTTGCCCTTTTCCTTGCCGGCGATCACCATCACGTTGTCGTTTTTCTTAAGATATGTGTTCAACCGGGCCATTACAGCACCTCCGGAGCGAGGGAAATGATCTTCATGAATTTGCGCGCGCGCAACTCGCGGGCGACGGGACCGAAAATGCGGGTTCCCAGAGGTTCGTTGTTGGCGTCGACGAGAACGATCGAGTTGTCGTCGAAACGAATGTAAGAACCGTCGGGGCGGCGAACTTCCTTGCGGGTGCGGACAATCACGCCCTTCTTCACTTCGCCTTTCTTCACCTTTCCTTCAGGTAAAGCCTCTTTCACGGAAACGACGATGACGTCGCCGATCGTCGCGTAGCGGCGACGGGTGCCGCCCAACACCTTGATGCACATGAGCTTCTTGGCGCCGGTGTTGTCGGCGGAATTTAAAACGGATGTCATTTGAATCATAAAAAACCTTCTTCGGTAACTTAAGAATCTGTATGGATCAAAATTTTTAAGCGGCGGCTTTTCTCACCACTTGTTGGATTTTCCACCGTTTCGTGCGGGAAAGGGGGCGGCACTCCACGATTTGAACCGTATCTCCCACTTTCGACTCGTTCTTCTCGTCGTGCACGTGGAACTTATTGGTTCTCCGGAAGTACTTCTTGAAAACCGGGTGCAGCACCATCCGGTCCACCGACACCACGCGCGTCTTGCTCATCTTGTCGGAAACCACCACGCCTACTTTGAATTTTTTCTGACGCTTTTCAGTCATTTGCTTTGATCCTTCTTTAACTTCTCGTTCAACACCGTCATTGCACGGGCAATGTCGCGCTTTACTTCCTTCAGACGGTGGCTTTTCTCAAGCTGTCCCGTTCCCTTTTGGAGCCGAAGCTTAAAGAGCTCTTCTTGCATTTCATGCACTTGGGTTTTCAGATCATCCGGCGTGCGGGATCTCAATTCTTCAGGCGTCACGGTATCCCTCCCGAGTCACGAATTTAGTCTTCAGGGGCAGCTTATGGGCCGCGAGCGTCAAGGCCTTGGCCGCCACTTCGGTGGTGACTCCTTCCATCTCGTAAAGAATCCTGCCCGGCTTAATTACCGCCACCCACTCTTCCGGGTTCCCCTTTCCTTTACCCATTCGGGTTTCGGCGGGTTTCTTGGTGACCGGTTTGTCGGGGAAAATTCGAATCCAAATTTTTCCACCGCGCTTGATGAAGCGCGAAATGGCGATACGAGCCGCCTCGATCTGGCGTCCGGTGATCCGGCCGCATTCGAGGGATTGAAGGGCGAAATCGCCGAAGTTCAAATTGCAACCCCGATACGCGCGGCCCCTCATCTTTCCTTTTTGTTGTTTCCGGTATTTAACCCGTGCCGGCATTAACATAGAAGCAATCCTTATCCTTTAAGCCGCCGCAGTGGCGCTTTTGGCGAGAATCTCGCCCTTGAAAATCCAAACTTTTACACCAATCACGCCGTAGGTCGTGTTCGCCTCGGCAAAACCGAAATCGATATCGGCACGCAAGGTGTGCAGAGGCACACGGCCTTCACGATACCATTCGACCCGGGCGATTTCCGCGCCGCCCAAGCGACCTCCCACCTGCACTTTCACGCCTTGGGCGCCCAGCTTCAGGGCCGATTGCACCCCCCGCTTCATCGCGCGTCGGAATGCAACGCGGCGTTCCAATTGAAGGGCGATGTTTTCCGCCACCAACTGGGCATCGATCTCGGCCTTGCGGACCTCTTGAATATCCAAAAATACTTCGTTTTTCGTGAGCAACTGCAATTCGGCGCGCAATGCATCGATCCCCGCGCCCTTCTTGCCGATCACCAATCCCGGACGGGCCGTATGGATAATGATCTTCACCTTGTTGGCCGCGCGCTCCACTTCGATGCGCGCCACGCCGGTGGTGAACAGACGCTTCTTGATGATCTTGCGGAACTTAATGTCCTCGTGCAAAAGATCGGCGTAATTCTTTTCGTTGTACCATTTCGAAAGCCAAGGCTTGGTAACCCCGACCCGAAATCCGTAGGGATGAACTTTTTGACCCATAGTCTTACTTCTCCGATAAAATGACCGTTACGTGACTGGTCTTCTTCAAGATGGGAGTAGCGCTTCCCCTTGCCCGGGGCAGCCAACGCTTGTAAACCGTCCCTTGGTCGACCGTAATGCGGTGCACGTACAGGTTGTCGACGTCGATCCCGCCCTTGTAGTTGGCGTTCGCAACGGCCGATTGAATAAGCTTCAAGATATCCCGGGAACATCCCCGCTTGGTGAAGCGGAGCACGTCCATGGCCTCTTGCACTTTTTTACCCCTTACGAGATCGCAAACGAGGCGCGCCTTTCGGGGGGCCACACGCAAATAGCTGATTTTCGCTTTCACTTGATCTGCCATAATCTTTCCTACTTCGCCGCTCCGCCGCTGGAAGCGCCGCCGCCTTCGGGTTTCACTTTCCGGTCGCCGGAATGCATATGGAAGGTGCGGGTGGGGGAAAATTCGCCCAACTTATGCCCTACCATGTTCTCCGTCACGAAAACGGGGATGAACTTCTTGCCGTTGTGCACGGCGAAAGTGCTGCCCACGAAATCCGGCGTGATCGTCGAACGGCGCGACCAGGTCTTGATGACTTTTTTAGATTTCGAATCCCGCTGTTCCATCACCTTCTTTTGCAGGTGATCATCGACAAAGGGACCTTTTTTGAGTGAACGTGCCATAGATTACCGTACTCTTATAATTTGGCTCTTCGATCTTTCACGATAAAGCTGTTGGTTCGCTTATTGTTTCTCGTCTTGTAACCCTTCGCCGGCTGCCCCCAAGGACTTTGCGGGTGATTGCCGCCCTTACTTTTTCCTTCACCGCCCCCATGGGGATGGTCGACGGGGTTCATGGCGATACCGCGCACCGTGGGTCGGACACCTTTCCAACGGGTACGCCCCGCCTTGCCGACCGCCACGTTCTCGTGCTCGGCATTTCCCACTTCGCCGATGGTGGCTTTGCATTCCAATAAAACCTTTCTCACCTCGCCCGAGGGAAGCTTCACCTGGGCGTACGCGCCTTCTTTCGCCATCAGCTGGGCATAGACGCCGGCGCTGCGGGCGATTTGACCGCCCTTCCCCACTTTCAACTCGATGTTGTTGATGTTGGTACCCACGGGGATATTTCTTAAAGGGAGCGTATTTCCGGGAAGGATGTCGGCGCCCTCAGAGGTAATGACCTTCGAGCCCTGCTTCAAACCACGGGAAGCGATCACGTATTTCTTGTCACCATCCGCATAATGCAGAAGAGCAATACGAGAAGAGCGGTTCGGATCGTATTCGATCGCGGCCACCGTGGCGGGAATGCCGTCTTTCCGGCGCTTGAAATCGATTTCGCGATACTTGCGTCGGTGACCACCCCCGATGTGACGGGTCGTGATGTGGCCCATGTTGTTGCGGCCGCCGGTCTTCGAAAGGAAGGAAACGAGCGCCTTTTCTGGCTTCTTCTTGGAAACTCCCTCGAAGTCCGACACGCTCATGCCGCGTCGGCCCGGGGTCGTCGGGTTGTATTCTTTCGTGGGCATTTATACTCCTTCAAAAAACTCGATCTTTTCGCCTTTTTTCAGGGTAACCACCGCCTTTTTCCAGTTGGAGCGTTTCCCCATGCTCTTACCGACCCGACGATACTTTCCACGGACACGCAAGGTCTTCACATCGAGCACGTGCACCTTAAACAGGCTTTCCACCGCTCCGCGGATCTGATTCTTGTTGGCGTTTAAGTCCACCTCGAAGGCGTATTGCTGCTGTTGCTCCTTAAGGAGGGTGCTTTTCTCGGTAATCAGCGGTCTTTTGATGATTTCAAACGAGTTCATTGCATCATCTCTTCGATCTTTTTGAGGGCCGGCTCCGTCACAATCACTTGATCGTAATTGAGCAAGTCGTAGACGTTGATCCCTTCCACTCTCAAAACTTTGTGATGGGGAAGATTGCGGATGGACTTTTCAACCGTGAGATTCTTCGCTTCAATGATCAACAAGGCCTCGGGGGCCTCGATCTTCTGGAAGAATTGGGCGGCTTTTTTAGTCTTGATCTCTTTCAAGTCGAAAGCCTGGACCACCTTCAACTTCCCCTCTTTAAACTTTAACGTTAAGGCGCTCTTCAAGGCGTTCTGACGGGCCTTACGGGGAAGACGGTAAGAATAATCTCTCGGATGCGGACCCCACACGCGGCCGCCGCCGACAAAGATCGGGGCCTTAATGTCGCCATGACGCGCATTTCCGCTACCCTTTTGGCGGTAAATCTTGCGGGTGGAACCGGCAATCTGACCGCGCGTCTTGGTGGATGCGGTTCCTTTGCGGCGGTTGGCCCGCTGCATTTTCACCGTCTCCCAAAGCAGGGTCTTACGCACGGGTCCGCCGATCACCGCTGGGGGGGGCTCGAGTTCGGACACCTTCTTACCTTCTGTATCAAAAACTTGTAGTGTTGCCATGTTCTACTCTTGTGCGGTCGCCTCGACCGGAGCGGCCTCGGACTCTTTCCGTTGCTCGAAATCGGGAGACAAATTATTAATAATGAGACGGGCGTTCACTCCGCCGGGGACGGCACCCTTGACGAAAAGCAGATTTTCACCGGAACGCACTTCCACCACTTCAAGATTCTTCACGGTGACCTGCTCATCCCCCATATGCCCCGGCAACTTCATGTTCTTGAATACCTTGCCGGGATAGGTTCTTTGACCGATCGATCCGGTGGATCGATGAAAACAAGAACCGTGGGAGCGGGGACCGCCCTTCTTGTGGTGCCGCTTGATGACGCCTTGAAAGCCTTTTCCTTTGGAGACGCCGGTCGCATCGACCATGTCCCCTGCCTTGAATCGACCGACGGTGATCACGCTGCCCACCTCGAAATTCGCGATTTGAGCGGTGCGGAACTCCTTCAGCCATGAATAGGCCTTTTGGTTTTTCTTTTGGAAATGCCCCTTCATTGGGCGGTTCAGCTTGCGGAATTCGGTCTCTTCGAAGCCGACTTGCACGGCGTCGTAGCCGTCCGTGCCAACCGTCTTCTTTTGCGTGACCACGCAAGGGCCCGTCAGGAGTACCGTCACGGGAACCATGCGGCCGTCCTTCGTAAACAACTGGGTCATCCCTATTTTTTTCGCCAATAATCCTCGCATCGGGAACTCCTAGACCATCTTGATTTCCACTTCGACCCCGGCGGACAGATCCAGTCGCATCAAGGCATCAATGGTTTGTTGAGTCGGTTCCAAAATATCGAGCAAACGCTTATGGGTTCGGATCTCGAACTGCTCCCGCGACTTTTTATCGACGTGGGGAGATCGCAAAACCGTGTAGCGCTCGATCTTAGTGGGAAGAGGAATCGGTCCCGCGATGCGGGCGCCGGTTCTTCTCGCGGTATCCACGATTTCCAAGGCCGATTGATCGAGCAAACGGTGATCAAAGGCCTTGAGGCGGATTCTGATTTTTTGTCCTTGATACTCCTGCACCATAAGTCACTTAAGTCCTAAGCAATGATTTCGGTGATAACGCCCGCGCCGACCGTCCGACCGCCTTCTCGGATGGCGAAACGCAGTTCTTTTTCCATCGCGATGGGGGTGATCAGCTCGGCTTCAACGGCCAAGTTATCCCCCGGCATCACCATTTCCACTCCTTGAGGGAGCTTCACGATTCCGGTCACGTCGGTCGTTCTGAAATAGAACTGGGGACGATATCCGTTGAAGAACGGCGTATGACGGCCGCCCTCTTCTTTGGTGAGAACGTAGATTTCCGCCTTGAACTTGCTGTGGGGCGTGATGGAGCCGGGCTTCGCGCAAACTTGACCGCGCTCCACTTCTTCCTTCTTGGTGCCGCGCAGCAACAAACCGATGTTGTCGCCCGCGCGACCTTCGTCGAGCAACTTGCGGAACATTTCGACGCCAGTGACGGTCGTCTTGGCGGTGGGTCGGAAACCGACGATCTCAATTTCTTCGCCGACCTTCACGATACCTCTTTCCACACGGCCGGTGACGACGGTACCGCGGCCGGAGATGCTGAACACGTCTTCGATCGGCATCAAGAAGGGCTTGTCAACGGGACGCTCGGGCAGCGGAATATAGCTATCGAGGGCGTCGAAGAGCTTTTGGAAAGCGGGCTCGCCGAGCTCGCCCTTGTCGCCAGCCAATGCCTTCGTTGCGCTGCCACGGATGACCGGGATGTCGTTGCCGGGAAATTTATAGTGATTGAGCAATTCGCGGACTTCGAGTTCGACCAGGTCGATCAATTCTTTATCTTCCACGAGGTCGACTTTATTGATGAACACCACGATGTAGGGAACGCCGACCTGACGAGCCAAGAGGATGTGCTCGCGGGTCTGAGGCATGGGGCCGTCCACCGCGGAAACCACGAGGATGGCGCCGTCCATTTGGGCGGCTCCGGTGATCATGTTCTTCACGTAGTCGGCGTGACCCGGACAGTCCACGTGGGCATAGTGGCGATTGCTGGTCTCGTACTCGACGTGGGAAGTCGCGATCGTCAAGATTTTGGTGGGATCGCGGCGACCTTGCGATTCGGAGGCCTTGGCGACGGTGTCGTAAGGGACGTATTTCGAGTGCCCCAAGGTTTCGGCCACCTTCGTCAGAGCGGCGGTGGTGGTGGTTTTACCGTGGTCGACGTGACCGATGGTTCCAACGTTGACGTGGGGTTTTTTCCGTTCGTATTTTTCCTTTGCCATAAGGCATCCTCCTCTTGTTCGGTTTCAATTTTGCCTGCGTTGTTAATCTTTAAAAACTGATTCGACCTTGAACTTTCGCAATCATTTCTTCCGCAATGCTTTTCGGGACCGGCTCGTAATGACTGAACTGCATCGTAAAAGTGGCCCGGCCCTGAGTTTGCGAGCGGAGATCCGTAGCATATCCAAACATATTCGCAAGCGGAACTTGAGCATCAATCACTTGCGAACCCGCCCGTATTTCCGTTTTCATAATTTTGCCGCGCCTCGAGTTTAAATCCCCGGTCACGGTCCCGAAATAATCTTCGGGTAAAACCACTTCTACGTTCATGATCGGCTCGAGCAAGATGGGGTTCGCTTGCTTCACCCCCTCTTTAAAACCGATCGATCCGGCAATCTTGAAGGCCATCTCCGAAGAGTCGACGTCGTGGTAAGAACCGTCGAATAAGGTCACCTTCACATCCACTACCGGATAACCCGCCAAAATCCCGCTGTCTAAAGCTTCTTCAATTCCTTTGCGAACCGCCGGGATAAATTCTTTCGGGATGGTGCCGCCCACAATAGCGTCTTTAAACTCGAACCCTTTCCCTCTTTCCAGCGGCTCCACTTTCAACCAAACATGGCCGTATTGCCCGCGACCGCCGGTCTGCTTGATGTATTTCCCTTCCGCGTCCGCCGTTTTCTGGATCGTCTCCTTAAAGGCGACTTGCGGTTTACCGACGTTCGCATCGACCTTGAACTCTCGCATCAACCGGTCGACGATGATCTCTAAGTGAAGCTCGCCCATTCCCGAGATCAGCGTCTGCCCCGTCTCTTCATCGTATTTCACTCGGAAAGACGGATCTTCCGTAGTTAAGCGATGGAGCGACTGGGCCAATTTTTCTTGATCGGCCTTCGTTTTCGGCTCAATTGCCACCGAAATCACCGGATCGGGAAACTCCATCCGCTCGAGCAAAATCGGCTTGTTCTCGTCGCAGAGCGTGTCGCCGGTCGTCGTATATTTCAATCCCACTGCGGCGGCGATATCGCCCGCCTCCACCAACTTGATTTCTTCCCGCTTATTGGCATGCATCCGAAGAAGCCGACCGATTCTCTCTTTGCGGTCTTTCGTCGAATTGTAGACGTAAGAACCGGCCTCTAAACGCCCCGAATAAACCCGGAAGTACGACAACTGTCCCACGAAAGGATCCGACATAATCTTGAAGGCCAACGCGGAGAAAGGTTCTCCCGGATCCGCCTTGCGCAACATCTTTTTCTCCGGATCTCTCGGCGAACTCCCCTCTACGGGGGGAATATCCAAGGGGGAAGGGAGAAAATCGACAACCGCATCAAGAAGTTGCTGAATCCCTTTATTCTTGAAAGAAGCGCCACATAAAACCGGCGTGATCTTCAAAGCGATGGTGGCCTTTCGGGCCGCTGCAATCAAATCTTCCACAGGGATCTCTTTGCCGGAGAGGTATTTTTCCATCAACACCTCGTCTTGTTCCACCACCGCCTCCACGAGCTTCTCGCGGTATTCCGAGGCCTCATCCTTCAGCTCGGGGGGTATTTCCGTCTCCTCGTATTTTTCACCGAGGGTTTCATCATCGAACTGAACCGCCCTCATGCGGACCAAATCGATCACGCCCTTGAAACGGTCTTCGCTTCCCCAGGGAAGCTGGAAACAAACCGGATTCGCCTGAAGCCTCTCCACCATCATCTGGACGCCCCGGAAAAAATCTGCCCCGATGCGATCCATCTTGTTGATGAAGGCGATCCGGGGTACCCGGTATTTATTCGCCTGCCTCCAGACGGTTTCCGACTGGGGCTCTACCCCTCCGACGGAACAAAAGACGCCGACAGCGCCATCCAAAACTCTCAAAGAACGTTCTACTTCAATCGTGAAATCCACATGTCCTGGAGTATCGATGATGTTGATCCGATGATTCTTCCAGAAGCAAGTTGTGGAGGCCGATGTGATGGTGATGCCTCTTTCCTGCTCTTGCACCATCCAGTCCATGATGGCCGTACCGTCATGAACCTCCCCGATCTTGTGGGACACGCCGGTGTAATAAAGAATTCTTTCCGTTGTCGTCGTCTTCCCGGCATCTATGTGGGCCATAATGCCGATATTTCTTGTCTTCTCCAGTTGCCACATAGTGTTTCCCGCCAAATCTTAGGATTTTACGGGAATTTCTTAAGTTAGGTCAACGACGGAAACTACCATCGATAATGGGCGAAAGCCCGGTTCGCTTCAGCCATTTTATGCACATCTTCGCGCTTTTTAATGGAGGCTCCACGGTTGTTGAAAGCGTCGAGAATTTCTCCCGCCAAACGCTCTCTCATGGTCCGCTCACCCCGCTCCCGGGAGTAATTCACCAACCAGCGAATCCCCAAGGAAACACGGCGTTCGGGACGGACTTCCATAGGAACCTGATACGTCGCACCGCCCACGCGCCGGGAACGGACCTCCAACACGGGCTTCACGTTATCAAGGGCCTGCTTAAACACTTTTAAAGGATCTTCATTCCCCTTTTGCTGGATCAAATCGAAAGCGCCGTAAAGCACTTGCTCGGCACTGCTTTTCTTTCCGCCGTAAAGCAATTTGGAGATAAATTTAGACACCAACTTATCGTGATATTTCGGGTCCGGAAGGATTTTTCTTTTAGGGGTTTGTCCTTTTCTCGACATAAATCACTATCCTTTTTTAGCTCCGTATTTAGAACGGGCCTGCTTACGCTTCGCCACGCCCTGCGTATCCAAAGCGCCGCGCACGATGTGGTAACGCACGCCGGGAAGATCCTTCACGCGGCCACCACGAATCAGCACCACCGAGTGCTCTTGAAGATTATGTCCCTCTCCGGGGATGTAGCTACTCACTTCCATATTGTTGGTGAGCCGCACACGAGCCACCTTACGGAGGGCCGAGTTGGGTTTCTTAGGCGTCGTCGTGTAAACGCGCACGCACACACCGCGTTTCTGGGGACAGGAAGCCAGAGCCGGAGACTTGGTTTTCCATTCCACTTTTTGACGACCTTTACGGACGAGTTGGTTAATCGTTGGCATAAGGATATCTACTTCGAATCTAAAAAAACCGATCCTACTGGGTGATTCAGCAGGGGCTTCTAAATAATATTTAATAATTCCAACAGGTTAAACAGGTCTTCCTGGTGGATAAAAAAAGGAGCGCGATTTTTACCAGAAACTTAAAACAGTGTCAATGCACAAAACCCCTCATTTCAAGGGTTTTTGAGCCTATCCAGCCGACCCCGTTTTAAGATTTTCTTCCCTTTCCTTCTCACCGGCTTCATCGACCAGAATTTTCATATCCCGGTACTTTTTCAGGCCGGTTCCGGCGGGAATCAAGCGTCCCATAATCACGTTTTCCTTCAGACCATAGAGGTAATCCACTTTTCCGCTGATCGCCGCTTCCGTGAGAACCCTCGTGGTCTCTTGGAAAGAGGCCGCCGAGATGAAGCTTTCGGTCGAAAGGGAGGCCTTGGTGATCCCCAAAAGCATGGGCTCTCCGATCGCCGGTTTGTCGCCCTTCTTTTTCATCCGTTCGTTTTCGGTTTCGAAAGCGAACTTCTCGACTTGCTCATCGATCAAGAAAGTCGTGTCTCCCGGGTCTTTCACCCGTACCCTGCGTTGCATCTGGCGCACGATGGCCTCGATGTGCTTGTCGTTAATTTTAACGCCCTGCAACCGGTA
>JAXMHI010000012.1:0-110573 GCA_046346885.1 bacterium
GTTTGAGCACTTCGGCGTTCACACGAAAAAGGGGACCGTCTTTTCTCTCGGTCCCTTGCACGAGAATTTCCATTTTTTGGGGGAGGGGAGAGTCCGCCGCGGTGAGCACGTGACGGGCGGTTAATAGGTATCCAGGATAAAGGACGACGACGCCCGAGCCGCCGCTGCGGCCTTCCAAGGTGAGGCGGAGCGTGGAAGAGGCGGCCTTGCGTATTTCGGGGGGCGTGTTTTGAACGTCGTAAGACAAGCCGTGAACGAGGGGTTCCAGCTCGGGGAGGTAGGAACAGCGAAAATATTTAGGAGGTGTGGCGAGGCGAAATGGATCCCCTTTTCCATCCGCGCTCGGGTACCACGTCATTCGGGGGCTGAGATTTCCGTTTAAGCTTTGAAAAAGCCCCATCCATAAAGCGTCCGAAGTGAGCCAGCAAGAATTCGCCCCTAAAAGATTGATTCTTGATTTCACTAAATCCAGATTCTGCAAATCGAAAGAGGAGCTCTTCGCCCTGCCGTCTTTCGAATCGAGTTGCCACAAAGTTTGCACGAGATGCATCACTTCGATGCGATCTAACTGGCGATCGCGGGATTCGAAGTAACGTGCGTTTCCCGTGGGTTGGTAAGGGGCGTCCGTCGCCTTGGGTCGAGTGAGTTTGGCGAAGGCTTGGAAAAATTCGAAGGAGACGTGAGCCGCTTCGCAGGCCTGGCGGGTGATGACGGGTTGAGAAACGGAATACTCCCGAAAAGTTTCGAGCGGGATCTTCAAGTCGCCCAGTATTTTCAACAGCGCGTCGGAAGGGGAGGAAATGAGGATGGCATCGGAAGTGTTGGTTGGACGAAATTCTCCCATAGAATCTTAGAGTGCAACCTTCGTGCTAGGCAAAGCGAAAGAGAGGGGGGCTTTGTAAGCCGTTAAAAAGGTTTGTGAATTATGACGAGCCTTCTTTGGAAAAAGTGTCTGATGTGCCTAAAACCAAGACGACCAAAAAATATCTTGGTTTTTTAAAGAGTTGCGAGGCGTTCGAGTTGTCTAAAAGAGTGAGAAGTTTAACTCCGTTAGTCGTCTATCCCCAAGGAGACGTCTTTAGAATTTCCCCGCTAAGCCCAAAAAAACCTTTCGCCCTTGTCGCGGCATTCCCTTTAAAGGAGAAGGTTTTGAAAAATGAATTAGGATATCTCGCCGCTTGCAGAGAGCTTCTCCCCAAGAAGGAAAGAAGGATCGAAACAATGAGAAAAGCTGCTTTGAAGAAGAGACGCATGGAGTTCTCCTGAAATTCGGGGCGAGCTTAAATGGGCTCGCGGAAAATCATCCATGATCCTTCAAGCAAAGGCCAACATCCATTGAAGCCGTCGGACTTTTTTCCGAAGTCGGTCTCCCTTATTTAGAGGAGGGGCCGCCGAGTGCCGCTTGAGGGGTCGGCGTTTGGCCCGACTTGGCTTTGGGGCCGCTTCCGTTGTCGCCTTCTAAGCTTCTCAAACGCTCCTGCCAGTCTTCGTCCTCTTGCTCCGCCGTGATCTCATCGGAGATCGGATCGTCTTGGCTGGAGTCGTCGGAAGTGGCGCCGTCCGCGGAATTTACGGAAGGGTCTTGGCTTCCGTCCACCGACGAGCTGCTTGAGCTGCTGCCGATACTCATGGATACGCTGCTGATTTGTGACATATTTTCTCCTCCCTAATTACTGGGCATAAATTAAGCAAGAGATGTGCCTAGAAGTGGAAAAATAAAAATCGAATGTTTTTAATAAGTTAAACAAGGATTATTTGGCAGGTGGGTCTAATTTGTCGTTTTTGAACAACTTGAAATTGAAAAAGCCTTCAAAGAGCGGAAGGGGGCTTGACCCATTTTCCCATCGTCGCCAAGGAGCGGACGAAAGAGATCAAGAGGGTGGCAAAGAGGAGGGGGAGGACGAAGGAAAGCATCCAATGGTTATAGAGGTGCAAGGCATCGTGCTCGCTGGATTTTAAGATCAAGAAGACATTGTAGGCCAAGCAAAGAAATAGAAATAAGACTCCCTCTACCCGGGAAATGCGGTGACCGGTGAAAAAGATCGGTAAGCAGGCCAGGGCCGCGCCGATCATGACGGGAATGTCGAAGCCCAAAACAGCTTCGGAAACCGGAACCCCTTCCCGAGCCATGATTCCCGAGAAGCCTAGAATTGCGAGGATATTGTAGATGTTGCTGCCCACCACATTGCCGACCGCGATGTCGCGTTGTCCCCGAAAGGCGGCGATCAAAGAAGTGATGACCTCCGGTAGAGAGGTCCCCGCCGCCACGACGGTCAGACCGATCACAAGCTCGCTGACGCCCATTCTCTGCGCCAACATTACGGCTCCCTGAACGAAGACTTTCGAGCCGTAGATCAAGAAGGCCAGGCCGCCCAAGATCATCAGGAGAGAGGTGAGGTAATTTTTCATCGATCGTTGAAGAGGAGGCAGATTTTGAAACTCCGATTGGGTTTCATGAGACTCTTTGCGGCTTTGCCTAATCGCGAAAACCGTGTAAAGGGCGATCCCGCTTAAAAGCAGGATTCCGTCCGTTCGGCTGATTCTCCCATCCAAGCTTAAAACCCATAATAGGAGGGAAACCCCCACCATGATGGGGACGTCTAGGCGGATGATCTGTGGGTGCACGACAAGAGGAGTGATCAGGGAGCAAAGGCCTAATATAAAAAAAACATTAAAAATGTTGCTACCCACCACGTTTCCCACCGCTATATCCAAATTTCGCAGGTACAGCCAAGACGTTGACAGACAGTTCCGGAGTACTGGTTCCGTAGGCGACCACCGTCAAGCCGATGACCAGCGGGGAAATTCGGAGGAGAAGCGCCAGGCGGGGCCTTGCGCGGCTAGCTCCGCTCCGATCACCAATAGGATTAGGCCCGCAATGATGAAAAACGGGATGTTCATCGGGGCTCCTTGACAGGTTTCATGAGCAGCCGATTGGCCCAGACGATAAAGAGACCGGTTAAGACAAGGTTGAGCGCAAGCGACATCATGGCGACCGTAATCCGGGGTGCCGCTAATGCCGTAGGACAGAGAAACGGCCAGCACCCCCGCTCCACTTCTCCCCGTGGCCGTTTCAATGCAAAGGGCCAATCGCTCGCGCCAAGAGGCCTCCTTTTTATAACAAAATAGGGGAAACATTGCCCACAGGATTCGAGAGCGTAACGTCCACCACGTGCAAGGACACGATTCCCAGCCGGGCCAATCGCTTCCACCTCGCGTATTCCAGCCAGGTTGGGCATCGAAGATCCCACCAGCACCATGAAAGAAGAAATGAAGCGGCCGCGGCACTTCTGCCTTCGGCCTGGATGCCCTTCTCCTCTCCTGAAATACCTTCGGTCTGGGGATGGCGGGCAGCGGCACCCAAACCGAACGCGGGCTGGGCCTGGGGATATGCGGATTAAAATCATCAAATATCTCTGCTCGCCATAATGAGCTGCAACCCCGTTATGATGGAAGCGGTATCACTACGGCAGGTGGGAAAGCTGAACGGTGGAAAATTCCATTATCACCGTGGTCATATCAGGGCAGGTCGCGACGACGCCGCACCTTCAGACCCACCATCATCATCTTGAGGGGAATCATGAGAAGAACGGTGTCGAGGTCGTCAAAGATGGCCAAGACGCGCGCTTTTCGAAACATCCAGGTGCCGGCAAGCCCCGCCGCCGCTAGCATCGAAAAAAGAATGCCTGCGGAAGTGGGCGCCGCGAAACGGGAAGAGAGAAGAGACTCCTTCCAATTTTGGGCGTTCCACCAGATTTCAGACGGGCTCATCGCGAAAACAAAATAAAGGGCGCAGAAGATCCAGGGAAAAGCGGCGGCGGTCGCGGCGATTCCATAATCTTTTCCGTATTGGCCGATTTTGGATTTCTCGATGTCGAATTCATGACCCACGTGGATCATGATGAAAGCCAGGCAGAAGGTGGTGAGCAGGCGGATGATTTCATGGATACCGAATTCCACCGAGGAAGGAGCGGGGGGGATCCATTGGGATCCCGCCAAACCTAGAATCAGCAAAATGGAAAATAGGAAGACTTTCTTCATGAGATTTTTACGCCTGTTTATGTGGGGCGAAGTCTTGAAAGTATATCACTTTGATCCGGTTTTCTCCTTTTTCCTGTGCGCGCTACTCCTCCGATGCCTCAATAAAGGGGCGCGAATTTCAGAAATTTCTTCTGGCTGGGGCGCATTCTCCAGTCATTTTTTTTTTCGATTTCTCGCCTTATCGCGGACCCCGCCCGCTTGGTCGCCAGGTCCACCACGGCATAAAGGTCAGAGTCGATTTCCTCGATGAAGATCTCCTTCGAAAAGGCTGTCTTTATTTGGATGGTGCAGTTCTTGTCCCTGCCTCCTTTGGGCCCGTTCAGGTCTTTTAGCCGTACTTTGACCCAATCGATACGGTTTTCGAATCGGCCCAGGGAGAAGGAGATGGATCTGAGCACATGCTCATGAAGGGCGAGGTTGCCGGGGATGTATTTTCCTTGAAGGTCGATTTTCAGTTTCATGATGAAACCTCCTTTTTTTAGTTGAATGAACGAGTTCAGGGTAAGGGGTTTCAATAAATAGAACAAATAGATAGTATTTATTTGTAATATTTATTTTCTAAATATAAATTCACAAACCATGGAGTGGATCAACTACCACCATCTTCTTTATTTCTGGACCATTGCCCGGGAGGGGGGCGTGGTGAAGGCGACCCGCGTGTTGAAGCTCGCGCAACCCACTCTGAGCGCCCAGATTCGATCCTTAGAAGGGAATATCGGCGAGCCCCTTTTTCACCGGAAGGGTCGGGGGCTCGAACTTACCGACATGGGAAGGATGGTTTATCGATACGCGGAGGAGATTTTTTCGTTGGGCCGCGAATTGATGGACGTCGTCAAGGGCCGTCCCACGGGCCGCTCGATTCCCCTCAGAGTAGGGGTTGCGGACGTATTGCCGAAACTGATCGCCTATCGCCTACTTCGGCCCGCCCTTCATCTGCCTGAGTCGGTTCGGATGGTTTGTTACGAGGATAAGCCGGAAAAACTTTTGGCGGAGCTTTCCGTGAATGAGTTGGATCTTGTGCTCTCCGATGCGCCCTTACCTGTCTCGGTCAAAATCAGGGCTTATAGCCATCTTCTCGGTGAGTGCTCTATGTCCTTTTTCGCCGCCCCTTCCTTGGCCAAGAGGCTCAAACGCTGTTTTCCCGATTCCTTAAACGGGGCTCCTTTTTTGGCACCCACGGAAAATACATTGGTTCGGCAGACCTTGGAGCATTGGTTTCAGAACCGGAATCTTCATCCAATTCGGGTGGCGGAATTCGAGGATAGTGCGCTGATGAAGTCGTTCGGCCAAGCGGGGGAAGGAGTCTTTACGGCCCCGAGCGTCATCGAAAAGGAGATACAGGCGCAATACCGGGTGAAGCTCATTGGAAGAGAACCCTCGCTGCGCGAACGTTTTTACGCCATTTCGGTCGAGAAAAAAATCAAACATCCCGCTGTGCTTCCCCTCTGTGAATCGGCAAGACATCAGCTGTTTGGCGAAAGGGTATAGGCGGCGGGTTCGCGCCCTGCTTCCCAATAAAAAAGCCGTCTCCTTGGGGAGACGGCTTTTCTTGAGGCGTCAAAACGATTTTATTTATTGTTTCTTCTTTTCCACCGCGACGGTTACCGATTCGTTGTAAGTAATCGCAACCTGGTCGCCCACCTTGATCCATTTCAAATTTTCCGGCTCGTGCACCTTCACGGTAAAGGTGGTGCCGTCCGGCTTTTTCAGCGTAACCGAAGGGGCCTTCGCGTCGATCGCTTCGATCGTGGCGACGAGCTTGGTTTGTGTCCATTTGCTCATGCCGGGCCCTTCGACCGCTTCCATCGATTCGGTGGTGGTTTGGGTAGGGGTGTCGGTTTTCACTTTTTTCAGGCGATAGGCGACCGATTCATAATATTTCGTGGTGACCGTTTCGCCCGGCTTGATTTGGTCGAGGTTTTTCACGTTCTCATCCACTTTCGAGGTCACCTTTTGACCGTCGGCGGACTTTAGGGTGATGGTGCGCTTGGCGGGGTCCACGGAATCGACGGTTCCTTCCAGCACGACCCATTTCATCTTCTTCAGATAGGAAGGCGGCGTGCCTAAGTCCGTTTTTGTTTCCGCCGCGGAAGCGGAGAGCGGGGCCAACAAGGCAAAACCGATCGCGATGCGACTCAAAACTTTTTTCATGATTTCCTCCTTAAGGGGTGAATGGAATGGGGCCGATTATAGGAGTCGTTCTTATTTTTTAGAAGGGATTTTTTAATTTTTTACGACGTTGGGGGCGCCAGGGCGGGGAAGCTCGGCTTTTTCAAACCAAAAATCGTGGAGGCTTTTTATCATCTCGACGATTTCGTCGAAGCGGGTGGGCTTTCGGAGAAAGGCGTTTGCTCCCCGCTGGTAGCATTGCAACACGTCGTCGTCGTTTTGGGAGGTGGTGAGGATGATCACCGGGAGGGAGCTTAAGCGGGGGTGGTTCCGGATCTCCCGCAATACCTCGCGGCCGTCCTTTCTCGGTAAGTTCAAGTCGAGCAGTATTAGGTCGGGAAAGAAAGCGTCCTTGCGTTCGATGAAAGTTCCTTGACGCAGGAGGAAGTCGACCAAACCTTCCCCGTCCTTCAAACGGGCGAATTCGAAGGGAAGGCCCGATTCTTCCATTGCGTCGCGAAGCAAGAGAGAGTCGTCTTCGTCGTCTTCGACGAGCAACAGGCGTAGGCGGCGATGGTGGACGGGCGTTTCCATGTCTTAAGTCGGCAACCTCACGGAAAAAACGGTTCCTTCCCCGGGAGTGCTTGTCGCGGTAATCTGCCCTCCGTGTCTTGCGATGATTTTCTGGCAGATGGCGAGCCCCATGCCGCTTCCCTCGTAGTCGCTGCGTCCGTGGAGGCGTTGGAAGGGGAGGAAGATGCGGTCTAAATATTGGGCGTCGAATCCCACACCGTTGTCCCGTACGCGGATCTCGACGAACCCGTCTTTCAAGTCTTCCCCCTCGATGAAAACTTCTGGCGACTCCTCTTTTTTCCTGAATTTAATCGCGTTCGAAATCAGGTTTTGAAAAAGCTGCCGCATTTGCAGCCGGTCCGCGTTCACGTGCGGCAGCGGACCGATCTTCACCGTGGCTTTTCCCTCGCTTAAGCGCAAGTCGAGGTCGTTTAAGACTTCTTGAACCACTTCTTCGAGCGGAACGCGTTGGAAGGGATTGCCCCTCGTCGTGACCCTCGCGAATTGGAGGAGGTCGTGGATGAGTTGTTTCATCCGGAGGGAGGCGTTCTGCATGCGGTCCAGGTAATGGAGGCCTTTTTCATCGAGCGAGGCGTCCTGATAATTCTTGAGGCGGTCGGCGAAGGCGATGATCTTGTGAAGGGGCTCCTGAAGATCGTGGGAGGCCACATAGGCAAATTGCTCCAATTCACGATTGGAACGCTCGAGCTCCCTCGTTTTTTTCCTTAAGTTCTCTTCCGCCTTTTTCGTTTCGGTGACGTCCAGGGCGAGTCCGATCGCCCCCACGATGTGGTCTTCCAAGTCCCTCAGAGGCTCAACCGAGGTGTTGTAGATTCTGCCCAACCAAGGGAGTTCATAATTCATCGATTCCCCTTGAAGGGCCTTCAAGTGCGCCTTAATGGGAAGGAAGTCCGGATCGTTCGTTCCCACCGATTCATAAAGGCTTTTCCCTATGAATTGTTCGGGTTTCAGATTGACGGCGGAGAGTCCCGCGCCCGCCGAGGAGTTGATGATAAGATCGCGGTCCGTCGTCCAGAGAATGGCGGGAATTTGTTGAATGAGCAGGCGAAGGCGGCTTTCGCTTTTCTTGAGCGCTTCTTCGGCTTTTCGGCGTTGGGTGACGTCCCGAAAACTCCAAACGCGTCCGAGGCTCTTTTTCCCGATGTGCTGGGGTTGCGAGAACCGCTCGAAAATGCGCCCGTCTTTAAATTCGACCAAGTCGTAGCTTAAGGATTCGGGGTGGTCGTAGAGCTCACGCACCTTCTTGAGGAAATCTTCCGGGTTCGAGAGTTGGTCGAGCACGAAATTAAGAGCGGCTTCGTCGTCGCGGCTGCGGGTGATTGAGGCGGGGATTCTCCACATTTCTAGAAATTTGAGGTTGAAGCTGGTCCATTTCCCGTCGGAATCGACCACTAAAATCCCATCGGCGGTGGATTCGAGGGTTGCTTGGAGGAGCGAAAGCGATTTTTCGGTCTCTTGCTCCGCCTTTTTCCGCTTGTAGGTCTCGATGGAGAGGGAAATGCGGTCGGCGAGCGAGGTGGCGAAATCTTGCTCTTCGGGGGTCCATTCGCGGGGTAGGCCCACGTGCTCGTGGCAAAGGATCCCGAGCAGTTTTCCTTCCCTTCGGATGGGGACGTCCATCATCGAGCGGATTTGAAGGGGCTTTAAATAATTCTCGGTGAATTCGCGCGTACGGGGATCGGTTTGAGCATTGTTGGCGGCGATGAGGAGGCTTTCTTCGAGGCTTTTAAAGTAACGGGGGTAATCGCTTGCTTTGAGCCTGAGTTCTTTTTCGTGGATCCGGGCGCTTTTTCGGTACAGGTTTTCGCAAACGATCTCGGTACGGGCGGGATTATAGAGCCAAATGCTGACCCGTTCGACGTTCAAGGTGTTCGCGTCGATCTCGGTGATCCGCTTGAGGCTCGTTTCCAAGTCGTTGTCCTGCATTTTACCGAGGGCGAGCAAGGCGGACTGTTGGCGGATGATTTGGTCTTTCAAACGGGTGAGCTCTTGGCTTCGCTGAAAGATGCGGTGCTCGAGGTTTTCATGCAGGTAGCGGATTTCCGCTTCTGCGTTTTTTTGGTCGGTGATGTTTTGGAAAACGGCGATTGCCCCCCTGGGATGGTCTTTCTCGTTCGTTAAAGGACTGGCTTGGACGCGAATCCACAAGCCTTCGGGTCTCCTAGAGTTGAGGACATATATTTCCTCGTTGCGCACTTCTTCCCCCCGCATGGCGCGGGCCAGAGGGAGTTTTTCGGGGGGATAGGGGGTTTTTTTATCCTTCAGGAAAAGCCCGTATTTCTCCGTCCATTGAGAGGGGGAAGCGTCGACGCGGCCGATCCCCATGATTTCCTCGGCGACCGGATTGAAAAAGAGAAAATGGCCCTTTTCGTCGACGATGACGATGCCGTCGGTGATATGGTTGAGCATCGACCGAAAAAGGGGGTTTTTCGTATGGTTCAGGGTGTTTTCCGGCAAAGGGGGACGGCCTTTTCTGTTTTTTTTGAGGGAAGAAGCGGGCGACTTTTCCTTAAATGTTTTTCGGGCGGTGGGAGGGGGCGCTCTCATGAATGATTCCTCTTTCGGGAAGGAACCCTATCCTTCCTTTCTGCGTAATGGAATAACGAGGGAATTTGGCACTATTTTGAAGTGGTTTTCATTAGAAATCTATGGCAATTTTAGCCTTTGCCTTCTTTTGGCAGCGGCAAGAACGATTTAAAGGGGAGAAGCTTATGCGTGGAATCAAGAAAAAAGTGTTGATCATCGACGACGATGAAGACATCGTGATGCTTTTGCGGGACACTCTCGAAGCGAGCCATTTCGATTGCGAAATCGCTTCTTGCGCGACCGAAGGTCTCGAGAAGGCCTTAACACTCAAGCCCAATTTGATTTTGCTCGACTTAATGCTGCCCGAGATGAGCGGTTTCGGCTTTATGAGGGAGCTTAAAAGCAAGACCGAAGGCGGGAAGATTCCCGTGGTTGTTCTCACTTCGCTCGCCGACGAAGAAATCGCCGCCGAAGTGATGGATCTGGGAGCGGTCGGTTATTTGAGCAAGGGGTGCAACGCCAAACAACTGGTTTCGATGGTGCAAGAGTATAGCGCTTCCTGAGATTTCCTTTCTTTCCCGTTTTCACCCTATCTTCGTGTGGCATGACGTGCCCGGGTGTTTTCTTTGTTTTTCATTCCACAATCCGCGATGCGTGCGGTTTTCTCGTTAAAGGAGCAACGAATGGACTTTCATATTTGGCGGTCTGTTTGGATTTTGGGCGTTCCCGTTTTGGAGAAGATCTTAAGAGCGATGCTCATTTACATTTTCTTGGTGGTGGCGCTGCGCTTGGCGGGCAAGCGGGAGCTGGCTCAACTGAACCCCTTCGACCTGGTGGTGTTGCTCACCATTTCCAACACCGTTCAAAACGCCATCATCGGCGAGGACAATTCGGTGACCGGCGGGATCATCGGCGCCTCCACGTTGTTGTTGGTGAATTATGTCGTGGTCCGTTTTCTCTATTCGCATCCCAAGTTGGACGCATGGGTGGAGGGGGCGCCCGGCGTGGTGATCGAGGGCGGCCGAATCCGCGAAGACCGCATGAAGAAAGAGCTGCTCACCCTGCAGGAGCTGGAAACGGCCGCCCACAAACAGGGTTTTACGAGCTTAAAGGAAGTGGACCGGGCGGTGCTGGAGCCGGGCGGCTCCATCTCCTTCATCCCAAAAGATCCTTTGCCGGAGGATTTCCGCCATCAGGAAGTGATGAAAGCCTTGAAGAAGCTTTCCGAGGAGGTTGCGGCGCTTCGTTCGAAGTCCGCTTCTTGAAAAGACTCTTGTCCGCTTGCTTTCGAGGTGCAATCAGGATACAAAGTCTCCCATCCAAAACAACGATTATCCGAAGAGAAAGGAGAAGCGATGAAGCGTTTCATCATCATTTTTTCGGCCCTTTTGACATTCGCGGCTTGTTCGAAGGCTTCCGCCCCCGCCGGGGACGTGGCTGCGGGAAAAGCCAAGTTCGACCAGCTTTGTGCCACCTGCCACGGGATGAAAGGGGAGGGCGACGGGCCCGCCTCGGCGGGACTCAACCCCAAGCCGCGCAATTTTCACGATGCGGCGGTCATGGATAAAAAGACGAATGAAGAATTGAAGAAGGTAATCAAAAACGGCGGCGCGGCGAACGGCCTTTCTCCGGTGATGCCGGCGTGGGGAGGCACATTGTCGGATCAAGACATCGACAATGTGATCGCCTACATCCGTACTTTCAGCAAGTAGGAGGGCGGAAACGCCGTGTTGAAAATTTACTACTACGCCAAGTGCGGCACCTGCCGAAAGGCCAAGAAGTGGCTCGATGGGAGAAGGCTTAAATCGGAAGTCATCGACATCACCCTTCATCCGCCGTCGGTTTCCCAGCTGAAAGACTTTCTGAAAAAGAGCGGACTGCCCCTCAAGAATTTCCTCAATACGAGCGGCGAGCAATACCGGGCTCTCGGAATGAAGGAAAAGGTCAAAACGCTGCCCGAGGAGAGGATTCTCGAGATGATGGCGGGGGAGGGACGTCTCCTCAAGCGCCCCATCGTCACCGACAGCAAAAAAGTGACCGTGGGATATGACGAAAAAAACTTCGCTTCGCACTGGGGCTGAATCATTTAGCGAAAAGAAAATAAAAAAAGGCGCCCGGATGCGGGCGCCTTTTTTTATTACGAGTGGGTCTTCGCGTTTATAACTCTTGTACGAAACCGCTGACGAACTTTTTGAAGAAATCCTCATTCGGTTCCACGTGGCTTCCGTTCAGTTTCACAACGTCATCCGTGATGGTGGCGCTGTCGGGAAGGGAGGAAAGAGCCCGCTTGAGGTTGATGCCTACTTTATAATCTGCAGGAGCCAGCCAAACCGTTTTGTCGTCGTCCAGGGAAGGAAGAAGCTCTTGGGCGATCACCAAAATGTTCAGTTGCGCGCTGGTTTCCTTCGGAAGAAGGTCTTTCGACCAGCTTTGTGGGGCGGCGGCTTGTGAGTTGGAAATGGCGAGGATGATTCCTTGCAGGCTTAACCGGACCAAGGGCAGCGCGTCCAATTCGCTGTTCGTGCCGCGCAGGCTCAAGAGGCGGGAGGGGGAATTCAAATCCGCAACCAGCGCCGCCAAGGTGCCGTCCGTCAAAGAATCCGCCTGATCCAGGCCCGTGCTATAGTGCGGAGCCAGTTTCGCCGCCACCCGGGCGAGGTTGAAGTAGGCGTTGGCGATGCCTCCTTCGGTGTAGGTGAAGTGAACTTCCGTCGCCAACTGCACGAACTCCTTGATCGTTCCGTTGAATTGGACGTCCTTCGCGATCGCCTTCGAGAGCACGTGCAGGTCCGGCGCTTGACTCGAGATCAACGAAGCCACCTTATCCAGCAAGTTATTGGCGGTATGCCCCATGTTTTGATGGGCTTTCAGGAAGTTGTAAATCGTGCCCTGGGTGTCCGAGAGCGGACCGGTATAAGCCCAGCGGGCATGGAAGATCTCTCCCAACTTATCAATGTCGCCCGAAGTTCCAAAGTAATCGGAGGCTTTCAAGGGAGTGTGGGAGGGATCGGTCGTAAGAAGGTAGGTGACCTCGGGAGTTTCTACGAGAAGGCCCACTCTTGCTTGTCCCGCGATGAACGCCGCTTGGGTATCCGGTTTATCCGGGTTGGCCGCCACGCTGTCATTGAAAATCTTGCTGGCGATACAGTTGGCCGTTTTGAGTTCTCCTTGCTTTAAGGAGGATTGCGCGGTTAACAGGTCGCCCGAGATCCCGTCGCAACCGACGGTGCTGACCGTGTTTTGGTCTTCCACGCGAATGACCGGAGGCGTGTTTTGCGCCGGTGCCGGCCCCGTGGGAGCGTCGTTGTTGCTGCAACCGAATGCGGATAAGATGGAAAGAAGAACCGCGGAAAACGCGGCATACTTGAAACTCTTCATGGATGGAATCCCTCCTCGAAAATAAAAGTTCATAATCAACCTGACTGCGTGACAACCTGCCCAGCTTCATCATCGGTGGGAGGATGAGCGAAAGTTGTCTTCGCTTGTATAAATAAAGAAGGTCGGATGATGAAAGCGGAACCTTTTCTTATTTTTAAAGAAAACAAATAAAAAGAATCTCTCGTTTTTCTTTTATTCCTTTTCCGAATAAAAAAAACGACACGATTCTCATTTTGAGAAAATAAGGTCAGATTCTCATTTTGAGAAAAAAGGAGGGGTGGGAATGTTTAGAGATCTCGTTTTCCCCTAAGGGACAAAGTGGAATAATCATGAAGAGTTATTGTATTTCAATTATTTTCAAGGGAGAGAAAAGGAGAGCTGCTATACGGCACAACGATTGCTAATTGATGTACAAGAGGTATTAAATTTGTTTCCTTCCTTATTGATTAAGATTGGTTGTAAGCAAAGGGTAAGTATCCATCTTACCTAAAGGAGAGTTTTTATGAAGAAGACATGGGTCTTATTTTTCATGGGCATGTTTATTTCCTGGATGGGGCCTTCGGTTTTGTTCGCCCAAGACGCCGCTCCGAACCCGGCGTCCGGTGCTGCCAAAAAGTTCGGCAATCTGGATTTCGCGGAATTCAACTACTTCAACGCCAATCCAGCCAAAGTGGAAAACC
Source organism: bacterium (assembly GCA_046346885.1). Taxonomy (GTDB): domain Bacteria; phylum UBA10199; class UBA10199; order JADFYH01; family JADFYH01; genus JAXMHI01. The sequence goes on from JAXMHI010000012.1 coordinate 13,329, forward strand.
ACCCCTTCTATCAATTGAAAGCCTTTAATGTGACCGAGGCTCGGGGGAAATTCGGCGAAATGTTCGGAGGGGTCGCTCAACTTCCCATCATTGAATCTTTCTCGCGCAACCTGGCGCCCAATGACATGGTCTTCGGCAAGGCGGATTTCAGCAAGGCGCTCTTAGGAGGGCTGTTCGAAACCTTGGGAGATATTTTCCCAAGGCTTGAATTCAAAGCCTTTTCGAAAACGGGAAGCCCGGACGTGAGCGTCATCGATTTAGCCATGGGATTCGCGCAATCTTTAAATGAAAGTGACAAGGATGACGTATCCGCTCGCCTCCTTAATACATCTTCCGCAGGTGGGGGAGGCGTGACCAAGGAAGTGGCGGATGCTTTCGCGAGTTCCGTTGATTCCTTCAAGAAGTTGGAGCAGGCGGCCATGAAAGGTGCGATCGCGGCCCCCGCACCGGCGGCTCCGGCCACTCCGGCTGCTGCTAAACCTTAAACGGGAGATTTTCCCGTACTTTGGAAAAAATAAAGTTTTTGGAAGGGAGATTAAAATGATGTGGTTAAGAGGTTTTAGAAAAAAGACGGGTTTTTCCTCTTTGATGATCCTGGCGGTATTGGCGGGTTTGACGGTTTCCGGTTGCAAGCTGGGACATAGCCCCGGCGGTGATGAGGGATCTGGAACGGGGAGCTTGTGCGACCAGACCAACGGGAATGCCTGCAATCCGAATCAACCGAAGGTGGTCGACTTTTTTACGGGAGCGGACGTGACCGTGCAAAAGGATTCAGACCGTTACGCCAAGTTCGTCGGACATCTGGGCGGTTTTCACAAGGCCTACATCTTCTCGGGAGATTTGAGCGCCGTGAACTTAGGGAGCTCCGTTCACGTGGTGAAGGGAACGAACACTCCATTAAATTTTCCTCCCGCCGGTACCGTGCTGGCTGAAAATCTCGATTTGAAGTCTCCCATTCAAAGTATGGCGTTTGCGAGCTTCGGCGGGGCGAAAAAATTACTCGTCGGAACCCGATCGAACTTTCAAGTGTTGAGCGTGGGAGATTCGTCCGTCGCCGTCGATTCGGCGGTGGATGTTTTGGGCCCCGTTTCTTACGTGGCCTTCGCCAACAATCAAGCCTACCTGGTGAATGCGGCCGGAGACCTCTACCAAACCAGCTTAAACGGCTGCTTTTATCGTCTTTATGAAGGTGCTTCCGATGTGGATTCGGGTTTCAACAACCATCGTTTCATCCCGGTGAAGGTGGTGGCGGCGGGTGATGGGGTGGCGTTTCTTACCCAGAATCACCGTCCCTTCGAATACAATTTGACCGATTTGATCACTTTGGTGACGTCTAAGGATTTCCTGAAATGGAGAAATAAGGTCCGCTACGTGAATTTGAAGGATAAATCGAAAGGAGAACTCAATCTCTCCACCCCTTCCACGCCCGACGTGAGCCCTTCCGATCTTGCTTCCACCCAAGACAGGCTTTACGTGGCGGTCAATTCGTTTCCGGCTTCCGTCTACGATCGTTTCGCGGCCTGCTTGCAGAACCCGGGAACTTGTCCGGGACCACTCTCCGACGCCTCCGCTTACTTCATGGTGATGTATGTGTTCGGCGATGCGGGGGTCATGCAATTGCCGTGGACGAACCTTTCCCAGGTTCCCGAATTCCGCTACGTGGAGACGAATCTTTCCCTGCCCGTGAGCTGGCCGGGGTTAAACATCCCGTTCCAAATGAACACCGGTCTCTTTTACTCTCCGCGCATTGCCGTCGATGGAGACAATCTTTATATGCGCGGGGTGGGCGGTGCTTCCGTTTTGAAGAACCTTTCCCAAAACAATACGGTTTGGGATTATCGATATGCGTATAACAACCCGCCGGCTCATCTGAAGATGTCCTTCAATAAAAACCTGGAAGTGAGTCAGGGGATTTTTCACCTGACGGGCTTGGAGGGGGTAAGTGATTACGCCTTCGATGTCGATCAAATGAAGGGGGTAAATGCGAATAGTGCCATATCGCCCATCCACGGGATGGTGACCGACGTGGGAAGGGATAGTATCTATTCCACCATCCGGCGATTCAGTGTGGTGGATTCCAAAGATAAGAACTCCTTCGATATGGATATGGGGACTTTCGGTACCTTCGTAGGCACCTCCTTTATTAAAGGGGCTGATGAGGCCGCCGACCGTTACCTCATCGCCAAGCGTGAAACGGCCAATTTGAAAATCCGTCTTTTCAAGACCAAACAGGCGCCTGCCGCCAGTCCGATTACCCATGATTCGGAAGTGAACGTCAATTTGGGCGGCTCGCATTTCCTCCCTTTCCTCTCTGAATATCAATTAATGACCGGTTTTCGGAGCGATTCGGCATATACGTTCTATGTGCAATGGGATTTGTCGATGGTTGGGAACAAGTATGATCCGGTTTTACTCAAAAATTCAGAGAATCCTTTATTAAATCCCATCTCTGTCACCACGCCTTCTCCAGGCGGTATTTCCGGTCTTCCTTTTGGTTTCCATCGCTTGGTGGTTACCGATAGTTCCTACATTCTTTACGTGTCGAAAATAGACGGAGCTGCCTTCAAGGTGGATCGGCTGAGCATTTCGAAGTCGAGCGTGTCGAGTGGAACCCCCTCGGCGGTCTTGGACTATAGCCTCGACCTTTCTTCGAGTCCTTCTTTCGGCATTGACGCTGATGATAAGAAAATCTACGTGATCGACGTGCACGGCAAGCTCACCACCTACGATGCCCAGACGGGAGCGCCGGTGGGTAGCGCCGTCAACGTTTTCAATTATTCCTCGGGGACCTTCTTCTTTCCCTTTCCCAATTCGCTCGTCGTGAAAGGGCAGGGGGCCTATGTGGCGGGGATGTTTTTAGGGGTTACTCCTCTCCGTTTTGGTGTCACCGCCGCCCAGGTGAATCTGGCGAATTCTCAGGTTACCGTCTTCTCCGAGCCGCAATACATGATGGTGAACGGTTCGGACCAGCTCGCCTTTACGCCTTTCATGAACGAAAACGGCGTTGAGGTCTTCAACTATTGACGCTAAGCAAGGTTCGTTTTTCCGAAGCCCGGCGGAGTTTTTGCTCCTCCGGGCTTTTTTCTTTCGCAACCTTTTTGCGGCCAAGACGAGTCATTCGCATCGTCATCATTTTTTGAATGATCGGTGAGGGATCATTTCCGCTTCCTCGCGCGAGGAAGCGGCCTCCGGAAGGGCGAAAGCCCCAAGGGAGAGAAGGAGCTTTTATGGCGTCCCTCCGCCGATTCGATGCGTCGAACCCGGGCGAGACTTGTCTTGACCGTTTTTCCCGCGATATTTCCTCCCGCCTTTCCCCCCTTCAAGCGGATGTCGATCATCTTCTTGACGGTTTTATCGATCAAGCCTGCGACTGGAAAAGTCTCACCGCGTTCATGGCGGGAGGAGCGGCTTTTTCAGCGGGCAAGGCGGGAAGCGCCCTCGCGGTAGGGAAAATTTTGCGAACTTCCCCCGCGTTTTTTCAGGCGGCGACTTTTTTAGGAGGGCTCGCCGCGGAAACATCCGCCTTTGAAGTTTCCCGCCGAAGCCTTGCGAGCCTGACGGGAGAAAGCGATTCTTCGAGCCTGTGGCGATGGAAGGGGGAAGGGGGCCTCGCCCAAGGATGGCTTTCTTCTTTCTTCACTTTCGGATTTCTCAAAGGAGCGGGATTTGTCGTCGCCTCGCAAAACGCGGCGACCCGGCATTTCTTTCAATCGACCGCAATGGTTTTGGGAAACCAGTGGGTTTCCGCCTTCGGGTGGGTGGCGCCCCCTTCGGGCAGCTTCGCCGAACAATGGTTGCACGCGGAAACGACGCTTCTTCAAATGGGTGCTGCGATGAACCTCATCCATTTAGGAGGCGGTGGGAGAGTTTTTGCTTTTGAGAGAAGTCTCGAGCTTTCCGTTCGTGCGGTTTCAGAGCCTTCCCTTTTTCAAAAATCTTCTTTCCTCTCCTTTCGCCCTGCAGAGGATTTGGCCGCCGAAGGGGAGAGAGGAAGAGTTTCCTTCGAAAAAAACTCTTTTTTAGAAAAATCCTCGGTAGTCCTCATGTCCTCTCATGACGAGGGAGAAGGGGGCGGGGGCGGCTCTTCTGTCGGCTCGAAACCCTTTTCTACGCCGCGTATCAAGGTGGTTTCAAAAATTCCTCCGGGTGGCGATAAGCCCATCGATTTTGCCTCCCTCACGAAGGCCGCCCGGCGAAACCGGAAGGGGGCCTTGGAAACCTTAACCGCTTTGGCCGAAGAGAACCATTTCGGGGCCATCAACGCCTTGGGGCAAGTGGCCGAAAAAAATCTTCAGGGTATTTGGATTTTGATTCGTCTGGCGGAGAACGAAAACTTCGCCGCCAAGCTGAAAGTCAAGAGTCTGGAATTGCATGGTTACCGCCGCGGGGATCCCAGCCTGGGGAAAAGGGCTCCCGCACTCATCCGCTTGGCGGAAATGGGCAATAAACAGGCCGTCGACCTTTTTATCCAAGCCCTCTGGGTGAACCGGCAAAGTTTGTCGCTCGATGTTTTGGAGGCGCTGGCGAAAAAAAATTACACACTTGCTCTTCGCGGGATTGCGGAAACGGCCGCCAAGAATCCCCGCGCCGTGCAAGTCCTCCACCGCTTGGCGGAGGACGGGAACCGCGCGGCCGCCGACCTCTTGAAAAACGTGGCCGCGAGATATTTCTCGTCCCTCCTTTGGATGGAAGTGGAAGAGGTCGTGGAGCCCCTTCTTTTGCTCTCCCGTCATGGTAATGGAGAGGCGTTTAAGGGCCTGAAAAGGGCGGCTCGGATTTTTCCCAGTGCGGTTCGGGCCTTGTTGGAGCTCGCTCAAGAAGGTCGCTCCGACGCGATCCAGGCCCTTCGGGATCTCGTGGAGTCTCCCGCGATCGACGCATCCCGCGAGGCCCGCATCGCCCTGGAAACGCTTGCCGGGATGGGGCAAGAGGAGGCCGTTCAGGTCTTGGAGAGGCTTTCTCCGCGTCTGACGCCGACGATCGCTTCTCATCGACTCACGCGCTTGTGGAGATGGTTCCGCCGTTTCCGGAGGGACCGATCGTCATGAGCGACTTCTGCGCCTCCCTTCAAAAACAAGACGCCGCGGCCTTCGCGCTTTGCGAGACACTCGCGCAAGAAGGGGCGACCTTGAAAACGCTGGACCAAGGGTATTCGCGTCTCGATTTCCGCCAAGCTTCTAAACCCGCGCGCGTGACTGAAGAAGCGGGCAACGGTGCCCTTTCACCCCCCGAAGTGTATGACGCTTTTCTCCGTTTCGTGGAAGACGAAGAAGATCGTCGCGTGCGGGCGACCTCTCAAAAAATGACAAAGCCGCCGACGTTTGATCCGAAGCGGTTGAAATTTCTTAAGGAAAAGGGAGAGACGATCGTCCCTTGGGTGTTCGACGATTTGAATCCCAAAACGACGGACGATGAAAAACTTTTCCTTCAGGCGTTAAAGCGCATCGAAGAAATAAAAAAGGATTTGAAGGGGAAGAAGCTTTCGGAAGGGACGGCGGAGCATTCCCGTGCCTTGGCGGAAGCCTTGCTGGATTTCCTCCAAGCCACCCCGAAAAAAGGGGGACTCGAATTGGTCTACGATCCCGACGGTAGCCATCCCGCCCGCTCCTTCGGCGACGTCTTGCGAGAGCGGAAGATGAACTGTCTCGAATTCCTCTACTTGTATTTGGCCCTGGGGCGCATGGCCGGTCTCTCGGTATTTCCCATCGACGTTTTCCGCAACGCCAAGGGAGATTTGTTGGAGCATGTGGCGATGGCGCTCCGTTACGACCCGAAAGATCCCCAAAAAATCCTCTTCCTCGACATCGCCGTTGGCAAGGCCTCCGAAACTCCCGCAGGGCCTTGGGCCGAGCTCTCCCGCATGGATCTCATCGCTTATTTCTACAACAGCCAAGCCACGACGGCCGACAAGGAGAAAGCGGGCGATCTTTATTTAAAAGCCCTGCGTTACGCGCCTCTCCACTACATGGCCTTGAGCAATTACGGAGGTTGGCTCGAAGACGTGAAAGGGCAGCTCAAAGAGGCGGAAAAATTTCTACTGCAAGCCGAGAAGGTGAACCCTCAATATCCTTTCCCCTATTTAGGATTGGAAAAAGTCTACACCCGCCAAGGCCTCACCCAAAAAGCCACCGCCGCCCATCAGAAGGCGGAGGAATTGTTCAAAGTCAAAACCCCGAAGCCTTAGATCTGTATCGATTGCATCACCCTCTCCCCGACCCTCTCCCGTCCAGGGAGAGGGTGAAAAGCTTGGAATTTCTCTCGTCATAAAAAACAGAACCCTCGCGAGTTCATGCTGGTCGGTGAGGGGTTAAGCATGGACTGCAAGGGTTCTGGGTTCAGGTAGGCACTTTTAATTTTGATCGCGATGGGAACCGGTGCCCAAAGTTTCCGCCGCGTTTTTTTCTTTAATAGGTTCCGTTATCCTTCAAGCCGACGGCCTTCCAAGACTGGTATTGGTCGTCCGTCAGGTAATAGTGAACGTTCTCTTGGCCGAGGAAGTAGACGGTGTGTAAGCCCTTTTCCGAGGCCATCTCATCCGCCTTCTTCATGTAGCGCTGGTCTTGGCAGTAGGACACGTCTTCGAGCTCCACGGTTTTGCCGCGGCGTCCGGCGAAATCGAAATGTCCCGTTTGGGTCAGCTCGTTCCATTTCATCGGCGCTTCTTGCGTTGTGGAAGGAGTGACGGGAACGTTCGATCCGACGCTTCTGCCCCATACGCCATTTCCTCGAATGGGTCTCGGATCGTGGTTGGGGGCCGGGGTGTTCTTCGGCGCTTCCGGGGTTTTTTTGGCGTAATAGTTTTCTTTTATTTCCGAAGCGGGTTTCAGCCAGCTCGTCTTCTCGAAATCTTGCTTGCGGACATAGCCTTCGTACACTTGGCCATCCACGGGATTGCGCCCCGAGACGAAGACGTAGTTCTTGCCGTCGAATACTTTTTGGTCGTGAGTGGGAACCGGTGTCGGCGGATGATAGAAAGTAATCTTCGAATGCTCGTTTCTCTTGTCGGTGATGACTTGCTCCGACGGAGTTCTAGCGAAAATGGCGTGTCTCACCGTCGATTCGTCGGTTTCGACGTGATAGGCCACCTTTTCTTCCCTGACCCTTGTCACTGTGTTCGTGTTGCCTCCCATGAACTTCCTCCTGCTTGCTTGAAGACCCTTCAGCGAGCCTCCATGCCTAATAGATAAAGCAACCCATGTGCCAAATTCGAGATCGGCATGAATTTATTTGTAACCATTTAAAATTATTTAATTATTTATTTTCTAAGAAGAAGGGGGAGGAAGGAGAGGGGGATGTGTGATTTGCTCTATTTAGAATTAATTATTATAAATAATTGATTTTAAAATAGTATTTTAATACGTCCTTAATATGAATTTATCTACATATTAGACGGAAAGAGTTGCCATCCAGACGCTTCCATAACATCTGGATGGCTTTAAAAGGCTAGATCGTTGTCGCGGAAGTTGTTTTCTTTTTGCAAAATAAGGCGTCGATCGAAATACGGCCGGCACCCGCGAAGACCAAGCATAAGGCCATGGCGATGAGTGCAAGGTTGTATTCATAACCATGACCTTTGCCGGGTTCCAGAAACCAGTTGAGGAAGAAACCGTTTTTCCAATGGACCTGCCAAATGGCGACGGCCATTACGCTGGCCAGGCCTAAGCCAGCCAGCCGTGTGAGAAGTCCGAGGACGACTGCGATGCCGCCGCCGAACTCCGTGAAGGCGGCCAAATAGGCCATGAAAGCCGGCACCCCTGATTTCCCCATCATGGCGACCCAGCCGTCTAAGCCGGGGCCGTGCAGCCAGCCGAAAACTTTTTGTCCCCCGTGCACGATGAAGATCGCGCCCAAGGCGAGACGAAGCAAAAGAAGACCAAAGCTCATGGAGTTCTCCTTTCCTTAAAAAAAAGATCGTTTTTTCGGTAGGGGTCTCATTATAAGGAGTCTTCGGGCGAAGGCAACGGTTTCCTCCGCCTCTTAAAAGAGGAGTGGTTTCGCGAATGCCAGATATTTCTTCTGTGGTTGAGGTCGGTGTGAAGGGCCTGTTGGGGCTCGGCTTCGGCGTTCTTTTATCCAATTTAAAGAAAGTTCCCGCCGCGCTCACCTTGCTCGTTTTGGGATTATATCTTTTGGCGCGCGATTTTCATGCCGGCGCTCCGATGCTTTCCTTATGGGGAGATGGTTTCTTTTGGGGAGTGGCCGCCGGTTTTGGGTATTGGCAGGCCCTTCTCCTCTTGCGGGACGCACGCGACAAGCCCTTCCGTACGGTCGCGGATCCAAGGAAGCCTCTTTTTGAGGATCCTCCTTCTTCCGGGAAGGGCGAGGTAGTTTCCCTGAAGCGGGAAGGGACGGAGAGCCGATGCTACGATTCGGTCCTCGAAAGGGACGGCTTTCCCCGCTCGTTCGTGTGGTCGGTGGATCCGCCTCGAGGGCTCTCCCCTTTTCTTAAAATTTTCTACAAGATCTTCGACCCTATCCGCTTCTCGCTTTTCATGGGAAGAATGGCGCGCGCTTCCTTCTCACGCTTCGTCGTTCCCTTTTTCGCGAAAAGAAACGGAATAGATTTGGGCCAATTCGTGAATTCGGAAGGTCGGGAAGATTTCCGTTCTTTCGACGAGTTTTTTACGCGGCGTTTCAAACGTCTCCCTCCCTTTTTCGTGGGCGCCGCGCCCTGCGAAGGGAAAGTGATTTACATGGCGCGCGGGCGGCCCGACCGGGCGCTGCTCATCAAAGGCGAAACGATTTCGCTTCGCGACTTGTTGGGGACGGCTCATCCTTTACCCGAGCGCCTCAGCGTGATCATCACTTATTTAAGCCCCCGCGATTACCACTTGGGGCATTCGCCAGTGGAGGGGACGGTGATTAGCAAACGTCGCATCCCTGGGCTCGCCTGGACGGTGGAACCTTCCATTTGGAAGGAGCGGAACGTGGAAGGATTGCCGGGCGCACAATACCTTTCCTTCAATGCCCGCGACGTGTTGGTGAAACAAACTCCCTACGGCTTGCTCGCCACCGTCTACGTGGCGGCGACTAACGTCTATTCCACGGAAGTGCACTCGAAGCTGGGAGAGACGGTCGGCGCCGGGAGTCACGAACAGAGCTATCACTTCGGGTCGACCAACGTTTATGTTTTCGACGCGGACCGCTATGATTTTCCCCACGACATGCATCCCGGACAACAATTGCAATTTGGACGCACGCCCTTTATGATTCCCCGCGGGGTTTAAATCCATCCACTTCATTAAGGAGAGAGACGCATCATGAAGATGAAGAAGATCCTGTTGTTGGTTTTGTTCCTGTTGTTCTCCAAGTCGGCCTTTTCGGCTGAAACCTACGCGAAGGGGGACGAAGTGGAAGCCCTGTGGCACGGCCCGTATAAGGCGCTTATCTGGCACGTGATGAAGGAAGACCTTTATAAGGTCCACTTCTACGGCTATTGGCATAACCGGGACGAAATCATGAGATCCGACCTTCTCCGCAAGAGACCCAAGCGGGAATCGCCGGCCGAATCGGATTTAAAGTCGGGCGATGCCGTGGAGTTCATGCAGGGAGACCATTGGAAACCCGCCGTTTTCGTGGAAATGCAAGGTAAAAAAGCCTTGCTTCGATACGCGGATGGCGAGAAAACCCGAGAAGAGCGGGTGCCCGTCTACAAACTTTGGAAGGTGGATAAATAATGAAAAGATTCCGGATTCTTTCTTTCCTTTTCCTCGGTTTCCTTTTCTTCCCTTCGGCGCGCGCCGCCGATTCCGGCGCCTGCGAAGGCTATTTTCGTCAGTGGAGGGCCGCCGGGGATCATCCGGGGCTTACCAACTCGGCCTTCGGCCTCGATTACAATAAATACGGCAGCCTCTTTCTCGTGCAGCGTGACGGGCTCCCTTATTACGCCCCTTTCTGGAAGATCGGCGTCTTCACCCATAGCTATTCCCCGGTAACCTTGGGGGAGGGCGGCACCTTGTCGCCGAGTCCGGGCGGTTTCGGTTCCTTCAATAAGGGCGAAGAGTTGATTTTGGCAGGCTTCGACGAAACGGGTTCCGAGTTCCGTTTCAAACTCCTTTCTCAAAAGAAATTTTCCATCAAGCCCGGCGACAATAAAGAGACCGATCGTGTTTCCTTAACCTTGGTCGTTCCTAAGACGGGAAACCTCTGTTCCCTGCAAAAGGCCTTCGAGGGTTGGCTGAGAGGATTCGGCGGCATGATGGAATTGGAACACTTCCAGGGAGGGGGAACTCCCACGCCGCCTCCGATGCCTCCTCCTGCCGCTCCGCCGGCGAAGAAGACGAAAGAGTCGGTGGTGAAAGAGCCTCCGGTGAAAGAAGAGAAGCCGAAGACAAAAGAAGCGGCCGTGCCCGAGCCTTCTCCCGCCGCCCCTCCGAGCCCGCCGCCTCCCGCTCAGGCCCCTTCGGGCTCTAAAAAGAAAGTGGATCCGACGTCGGCGGAAGCGCTTTATCCGCCTCAGGAAACCAACCTGAAATCGGGGATGAGCCGCGAAGAGGTGGACGCGAAATTGGGCAAGCCCCATAAGGTGCTTCAGGCGGGCGACAAGGCGATCTGTTACTATGACGACGTGATCGTCGAGTTCATGAAAGGGCGCTTGTCGGATATCCGCTTGAGCGACGCCCCGTCGACGGAAGTACTCAAGCGCTTCCACTAAATTCGTTCGATAAAATCGGTCGCCCTTCCTAAAGACCCCATGATACATTTAAAGGGATGAAATCCGCCCGTTTTGGCGGATTAAAAGGGGGGTCCCGTGGAAAATCCTTCATCCGCATCGGTTGTTTCGCCCGCGCTTGCTTCATCTCCCAGGCCGGGCCCCGGCTATTTTTTTGCTCGCATCGGGGCCCAGATGATCGATTTAACCCTTTGTTTCCTTTTTTTCTTTGTTTCCGGTATGACCGTTGCTTCCCGCTTTGGCGGGCTCACGGAGGGCGGTTTCAACGTCAACGGCCTTCCCGCCTTGATCGTCATCGGTGCTTCCTCGCTTTTTTTCTTTTTCTACTTCTTCATTTTCGAAACCCTTTTTAGCCGAACTTTGGGGAAGATGATCGTGGGCCTTAAAGTGGTGCGTGAAGGTCGGGAGAACTGCGATTTCGTCGCGAGTCTCCTTAGAAATATGCTCCGTTTCGTCGATTTTTTCTTTGGCGGCTTGGTCGGTCTCATTTTTCTGCTCACCACCCGGAAGGCGCAACGACTGGGAGACGTCGCCGCCAAGACCCGCGTCGTGTGGGCTCCTTCCGTTTCCATGCGCCTTTTAGGCGCCTTTTTTTGGCTTCTATCCGCCGCGGTTTGCGTCGTGGGGGCCTTGCGCGCGGAAGATTTGGCGGCTGTGTTCTTTTCCTCGAAACCCACGGCCCACGCTCCGGCGCCGTCCCCCGTTAAAATTTCTTCTGGGGCGATGTCTTCCTCCTCTCCGTCTTCCGGAAACCTGCGCTTGCAGCGCCTCCGCTTCACGGACGGGAAGGAGGGGCCCGTGCTTCAAAAAAACTACGGCCCGTCGGATGAAGTGTACCTCGCGTTCGACGTGGTCGGAGTTCCGTTAAATACATCCCGCCAAGCGGACGCCTGGATCCGCTTCGAAGCGGTGGATTCCCAGGGGCAACCCCTCGTGGAGCCCTTGAAGATCGACGTTAAGGGACAGTCGGAAACCGCCGCGGCCGTCGTTCCCGCCAACTTTCACCTGACGCTTCCCGCCTATTTGGAGGGAGGGACTTACCGGATTCTTTTGACGGTGCACGACAATACGAGCGGGGCTGAACTGAAAGAGACGGTTCCTTACATGGTGGAAGGGCCCCATGCCCCCGTGGACGCGATGCTGGGGATCGAGAACTACCGATTTTTGACGACCCCTCAGGGCCCGGAGAATTTAGGCGCCACTTATATGGCGGGGGCGGTGATTTATTCCCGTTTCATGGTGGTGGGGTTTAAGCGAGGGGAGCAAAATAGAGTTGCCTTCCGTCTCGACCTCTCGGTGCTCTCCGCGGAAGAAAAGGTCTTTTACGATAAAAAAGAATTAGTGCAGGTGGACCGTTCTTTTTATTATCCGCCGGTTTTGATTCCTGTTACGACCCAAGTGACCCTTCCCGAAAGCACCCCTCCCGGTCCTTATAAAATGCGCTATCGGTTGACGGACCTCATCGCCGGCACTCAAGTTCTCTTCGAAAAGACCTTTTACGTGAAATGACATTTCCCCCGAAAGGGAGCTTGTCATCGGCCCCCCATCCGCGCTAGAGAAGGAACATAAGGAGAATGAAATGCCTAAGGAATCCCTTACCATCACCGACAACCGAACTGGCCAGACCTACGAACTTCCCATCGAATACGGCACCATTAAGGCCATGGATTTACGCCAGATCAAGACTTCCGCCGAGGATTTCGGGCTGATGACCTATGACCCCGCCTTCACCAATACGGCCTCTTGCAAAAGCAAGATTACCTTCATCGACGGCGACAAAGGAATTTTAGAATATCGCGGCTATCCCATCGACCAATTGGCCGAGAAGAGCGATTACCTGGAGACGGCTTACCTCTTGCTTCATGGAGAGTTGCCCACCCTTTCCCAATTGAATGCTTGGAAGAACACCATCGTGCACCACACCTATGTGCACGAGAACGTGAAAAAGTTCATGGACGGCTTTCACTATGACGCCCATCCCATGGGAATGCTGGTGTCGGCGGTGGCCGCCCTTTCCACGTTTTACCCGGACGCCAAGAAGATCCAAGACCCGGAAATCCGCATGATGTCCGTTTACCGGCTCATCGGGAAAATTTCGACGCTCGCCGCTTTCGCCTATCGGCACAGTTTAGGGATGCCCTACGTTTACCCGGATAACGAGCTTTCTTACTGCGGCAATTTCCTCAACATGCTCTTCCGCATCGCCGAGCCCCGTTATCAGCCCAATCCCGTGCTCGAGAAGGCCTTGAATATCCTTTTCATCCTGCACGCGGATCACGAACAGAATTGCAGCACCAACGCCCTGCGCAGCATCGGTTCCTCGCATGTGGATCCTTACACCGCCGTCGCAGGCGCCATCGCCGCCCTTTACGGCCCCTTGCACGGGGGCGCCAACGAAGAAGTACTCAAAATGCTCAAAGAGATCGGCAGCAAAGACCGTATCCCCGAGTTCATCAAGAAGGTGAAGGCGGGAGAGGGGCGCCTGATGGGCTTTGGGCACCGGGTGTATAAGAATTACGACCCACGCGCCAAGATCATCAAGGCGACTGCTTACCAGGTTTTTGAAGTGACCGGCCCCAACCCCTTGCTGGAAATCGCCCTGGAGTTGGAGAAGATCGCCCTCGAAGACGAATATTTCGTGAAACGCAAGCTCTACCCCAACGTCGATTTCTATTCGGGTCTCATCTACCAGGCGATGGGTTTTCCCGTTTCCATGTTCCCCGTCCTGTTCGCCATTCCCCGCACTTCCGGTTGGATCGCCCAGTGGGAGGAAATGATCACCGACCCCGACCAAAAGATCGCCCGTCCGCGCCAAATCTATCTCGGCTATGAGCGGCGCGATTACGTCCCTATCGAAAAGAGGAAATAGTCGCGTATTTGTCATCCCCGCCCCTAGTGTCCAGAGAGAGCGGGATCCAAAGTGTGGGCCCCCGCTTTACGGGATCCGCTGGAAGGCGGATGAAAAGGCGGGGGCGACAGGTTTTTGGGAAAACGCTTTTTCTCCTCGGTAAAGAACCACCCTTCTCGTCAATTTTTCATCATTCTTATTATCATTTTGATTGCATTTTTTTACGCAATGATGAAAATGGCTCGCTCAAAATGACAATTCATCGGCGTGTTTCCAGTTCGAATGCAACATCTTGCATCCCTTCGACCGCTTCATTGATGCGGTCTTCCCGCGCGCTCGCGAAAAACCAACCGGAAAAATTATGGGAAAGGAAGAGCTCATGGATCCTCGGTCCTCCTCGATGATTCGAGAGACGGAATCTGACTTTGAGTTGGCGGATGAATCTCCGGACGATCCCTCCCCCTTGATTGTTCCTTTTGAAATCGGCTTCAAAAAACAACCTCCTTCGCTCGACCTGCCGCCGGCGCAGGCGCGGGTAATCGCTGTGGCAAGCGGCAAAGGGGGCACCGGCAAGACGACGTTCACCACCAATCTGGCCATTGCCCTGCGCAAGGAAGGATTAAGGGTGCTCATCGTCGATGCGGATTTCGGTCTGGCCAACGACCACCTCTTGCTGGGCATCGAGCCCAAGGGAGACGTGGCAGACGTCATCGCGGGCCGAAAGGATATCCGCGACGTGTTGCTCGAAGGTCCCGAAGGGATTCACTTGATTCCCGGAGGAGTGGGATTAACCGATCTTTCCACCCTGCAAGATTATGAAGTGCAAAGCTTGGCCCGCGACGTAGGCAGCTTGGAGCCCGATTACGACATCATTCTGCTTGATTTGGCCGCCGGCGTTTCTCCCCAGATCATGCGATTCTTAAATCCCGCCCACGAGATCATCTTGGTGACCAACCCGGAAGTGACCGCCTTGCTCGACGCGTACGGTCTCATTAAGTGCCTTTCTTCCTGGAACGTGGAGAGAAAAATGGAAGTGCAGGTGATTCAAAACCGCGTGAAAAGCCGGGAAGACGCCATCGCTTCGATGAAGAAACTCCGGCGCGGGGTGAGTAAACACTTATCCGGCATTCACATGAATTTTCTGGGGTACATCCCCTTCGATCATTACTTGCTTCACTCCATTTCCATTCAAGAGCCGGTGATTCTTTCCCATCCCCGTTCCTTTGTCACCGCCTGCTTCAAGGGGATCGCGCAGAAAGTGCACGCGCGCTATCGTTCGTGGGATAAGAACCAGCAGCAAAAGAACCCCGCGATTTCTTATTTCGCCCTGCTCGAGCGCCAAAGTTATGAATAAAGGCATCCGGTCGCTCAAAAAGCTCGGCCGCATCTTGAAGATGAAAGGGCCGAATTCGCAGCGGGAAGTTCCTCTCGCTGAAAACGAGATGTCCCCCCTTTCCACATCCCTTGAAAGGCTTCTTCTTCGACATCTTCCCGCTTTGGATTCGGGGATGGAGATCCTCGATCGACAATTCCCCGTTTTGGAAGGGGTGGGACGGGTGGATTATATCGCCGTCAATTCCCGAGGGGAGTTGATCCTCGTTTGGGCCTTGGAAAAGCTCAAACCCGACGGGATTCACCCTCTCATTCAGCAATATGATTGGTGCAGGAAGAACCTCGCGCTTTGGCGGCATCTTTTTACGCAGGTAAAAAAGGGGAATGGAGAGGTGAAAGTGTGGTGGGTGGTGGGGGAGGTCGACCCGCAGATTCAATCGATATTGCCTTACGTGAACGGGATTTCTCTGGAAATTTTCCGTTACGTTTTCATCAAGAAGGGAACGGATTTAAGCCTAAAGCCATATGAAGATTTCAAATCCGTGCCCGTTTCCCAATCGGAAACGCCCCCTCCCGCTTTCTCCCTTCACCCCGCTCCGGTCCACTCCGCCCCCGTTCTTCCTTCGCTCACCCAAGAAGAAGTTCGGGATTTTATGAAGGATGAGGGGGGGGATCCTTCCGATGAAGAGGATGAAATTACCGACCCCTTTATTCATCTCTCGGATTTGTCCAAGCCTTGATCCCGTCCCCTTTTTCCTTTCTTCTTCTTATGTTATGATCAATCCCTGATGAAGCGCTTTTTGTTCGTAGTTGGGTTCACTCTTTGGATGGGGGGCGGGATCGGCTGCGGTTCCCCTTCCCAAGGGCCTTCTTCGGGGGTACTCACGACTCCCGCAATTCCCGCTTCGAATACCCCCCAGACGCCTTTCCATCCCCTTTTTCCGCCTTCACCGGCCCGCTCCGTTCATTTTTTCACGTTCGGGGATTGGGGAACGGGAGACTCCAACCAAAAGGCGGTGGCCGATGCCGCCGCTCAAATTTGCCTCGCCAAAGTTTGCGATTTCGGTCTTTTGTTGGGCGATAATTTTTATTTCAACGGGGTTACCGGTACGGCGGATCCCCAATGGCAGTCGAAGTATCGAGATGTATATTCGGGCCTGAATGTACCGTTTTACGCGCTTCTCGGAAACCACGATTGGGATCCCCCCGCCGATCCCCAGGCGCAGATCGACTACTCGATGGTGGATTCGAGTTGGCACATGCCTTCCGGCACCTATTCCTTTCATTATCCCGTGTCGGGAGATTCCATCGTCGAGATTTTCGTGATCAACTCCAACGATTTCAAGACGGATACCGCCGCACAAAGTCAGCTTTCCTTCTCCCTTTTGGCCTCTACCGCCCCTTGGAAGATCGTCGCGTTCCATCATCCCATTCTCGATAACGGGGAGGGGCATTCGCCCGACGAAAAGGGGAATTATCCGACGCTCAAACCCATTGTCTGCGGTAAAGTGGATTTGCTCCTTTCCGGCCACGAACATAACCTGCAGCACCTCCGCGATGTCGCGGAAGGTTGCGGACATGATCAAATCATTGTGGGCACGGGAGGCCAGTCCCTTTACGACGCGGATCTCACTCCGGATGTTTCGAGTGTGGATGTTCTATATGCTGAAAAAAATTTCGGACTGGGCTTTTTCGAGGCCGATGCGACTTCGTTGACCTTCCGTTTCTTTCGTACGGACGGGCAAGAGGGCTATTCTTACACCTGGAAAAAACCCTAAGCCGACTTCACCGGACTTCCCGTCCAGCGGGTTCGGGCGGGCAGGTCTTCCCCCTTCATGACGAGGGAGAGGGCGTCGAGATTCGTGTCTTCTTCCACATGCGTATTATATAAGATAACCGAGCGGGCGCCGATGGAGCTGCGCTCTCCGATCTTGACCGGTCCTATCTTCATCACTCGGTCTTCGAAGAGGTGGGTTTGAGGCCCGCTGTCGAAGTTGAGGGCGCTGTCGTCTCCGATTTCCACTACGTCATATTCCGTCACGTCCGCCGTGTTCATCCACACGCGCTTTCCAATGCGGACCCCGAGAAGACGCAGAGCCATCGGCAAGAAGGGGGTTCCCGTCAGATATTCGAGCAAGAAGGGCACGGCGAGGGATTCATAGATGGCGGTGACCGCCTCGCTGCACCACACCTTCCAAGTCCACATGGGCACCTGGCAAGGGCGGTAACGGCCGACGAGCAGCCATTTGAGGATGAAGGTGATCAAGAAGGCGGGGATTCCCACGAAGCCCAGATAGTGGAGGGGAAATTGAAGGAGCAGGTTCCACCAACTCTCCCCGGTGATCAAATCATGGGCATAGGCGATGAACAGCACGCTGAAGCTCATGACGGCGCTCGAGGGGACGAGGATGCGAAACCCTTCGACGAGCCCCCGGCATAGGCGGCGAAATTTCGTAGGATGAGTCGTGAGACTTTCTGGAAACAGCTGGCTCTCTTGCCGTTTCGGCAAGGGCATGGCGGGAGAGCCCAACCAGTCTTTGGCTTCCAAGGAGGCTAGTTGGTCGGTCGTGGGCGGGACGGAGAGGACGCCCACGAGCATGCCGTCTGGCAAATGGTAGCCTTGGGGAATGAGGGCGCTGTTGCCCACGAAACTTTTGTTACCGATGGATGTTTTGCTCAACGTCACCCGCTGGCCTCTCACGTCGTCTTCTCCCAACGTGACCAGGTCGGCGATGAAGGCCCCGTCTCCCACCTCGAGAAAGCGGTGAGTCACCTGGCTTGCCGTGGAAATTTCCGCGTTTTTTCCCACCTTGGCTCCCAGGGCGCGGTACAGGCTCGATGCGTAGACCGTGGCGAAGAGGGGATGGAGCACGAAAAGGGAGAGGGCCATGACCTGGTCGGTGAACCATTTCTTGACGTAGATGCGGCTGTACACGGGATAAGTGCCCGGCTCTAGCTTGTCTTGCAGGATTCGCGAAATCAAGATGGATTCTAAGGCGAATAAGACGACGTAGCTTAAGGCCAGCAGCGGCGTGAAGACGAGATAGGTGAAGTCGTAATCGGGCCAGGCGTCGTCCATTGCGTTCAGCATGATGATGCTGGGTAGGAGCGGAAGGAGGACGGTAAAGGGGAAGATGAGGAGTACCAAGAGGTAGAACTTGCTGTATTTGCGCCGAGTCGCGTCGGAGACGGGCAAGGGTTGGGGAAGTTCCTCGGGCGCTTTGGTTTCTTGATGGACGGCGGGACTTCCTCCCCACACCTCCCGCGCCTTGAGCACCGATCCGGGCCGCAGATGGCTTAAGTCTTTGAGCTCTCCCCATTCTTCGATGCGGCAATCGCCGCCGATCACCGACGCCGTGCCGATGTAGGCGTGGTCTTCCACATGGATTTTGCGGATCTTTAGAAGGCCGTCTTCCACCACGGCGTTGTTCATCACCACTTGAGAGCTGATGCTCACGTCTTTTCCGATCGTGACCAAATCTTCGGCGCCCATGTTGAGCTCGCTTAGTTGGGCGTCGACGGCCACTTTGGCGCCCAGCATGCGGAAGTAGAGAGGGTAGAGCGGCGTGCCGTTGATATGCTCCAAGGGGGTAAGTTTCTGCATGGTTTTAACGAACCACCAACGGAAATAATAAAGCCCCCACAAGGGGTAATCGCCTTCTTTCATTCGTCCGATGACGAGCCATTTGGCTGTGATGGTGAGGGAAGTGATGAGCGGGGGCACCAAGCAGAAGGAGCCCAAGGCGGCGACGAACCCCCAAACGTGATTCGAGGTTTCCTGCAACACGTAGTAATAGGCCAAATAAGGGAAGAAAATCTGCCCGGCGAACAATCCGTAAATGAAAAACAGGGCGACGAGTTGGGCGGCCCCGCACAAAAGATAACGGGGGAGGGGAATTTTTCGGAAGGTCGGGGTCTCCGCGGGGGCGGGAGGCTTTCGTGCTTCCCACGTTTCGGCGAGTTTCGCCAGGGGGCGATGGGTGTACACGTCTTTGATCGAGGTGTCGCTCCTTCCTCCCTCCTGCCTCATGCGGGACACGAATTCGGCGGCGAGTAGGGAGTGTCCTCCTAAGTCCGAGAAAAAATCTTGGGAAAGATCTTTGAACGCGGGAAAAATTCGGCGGAGTAACACCGACATTCGTTCGGGGAGGGGAGCGTTCGGGTTCAGCGGCGGCAGTTCTCTCTCATCGGTTTTCGAGAGGGATTCCGGCAGGGGAAGGGATTTTCGGTCGATTTTACCGCTGGGGAGACGGGGCATTTCCGGGAGGAAGGTGAAAAATCCGGGGATCATGTAGCTCGGCAATTCTTGGGCGAGCTTCGAACGGATTTCTCCCTCCAACGAATCGTCGATCCGGTTGCATACCAGATAGGCCGCCAGGTGGTCGTTGCCTTGGCGGTCCTTTTTCAAGGCAACCGCCGCGGATAAGACATGGGGAAGGTGGGAGAGCTTCGTTTCGATTTCCCCGAGCTCGATCCGGTAGCCGCGTACTTTTACCTGGTCGTCGAGGCGGCCTTGGATGAGGACGTCGCCGTTTTCCCTCATCGTCGCCGCGTCGCCGGTGAGGTAGACTTTCTCTCCCGGCAGCGAAGCGAGGGAAGGGGGCTTGGGTCTGAATTTTTCTTGGGTGAGCTCGGGTCGGTTCACGTAGCCTTGTCCCACGCCGGGGCCGGAAATGAGGAGTTCGCCGGGTTTGCCGCAAGGCACGGGGTTCAAGTTCTCATCCACCACGGCAAGTCCGTAATTGGGCAGCGGCTTTCCGATGGTAATGGCGTCTCCATTCTTGAGCGAGGCGATGGAGGCGGAAACGGTGGTTTCCGTGGGGCCGTAAGTATTGAAAAAAATCCTGGGTGGCTTTCCCCAACGGTCCAAGACCGCCTTCGTGCAGGCCTCTCCGCCCGCGTTGACCAGACGCAAGTCGGGGAGATCGTCCCCCATTACGGCGAGCAGACTCGGTACCGCGTGTAGTACGGTAATCCGGTTTTGCCTCAAGATCGTTTCCAACTCGTCGATGGATTTGGCGGCCGTCGCATCGGCCACCCATAGGGTGGCGCCGACCAAGTAGCTGATCCACGTCTCTTCGCACCACATGTCGAAGGAGACGGAAAAGCCTTGGTAGACGCGGTCTTCGCTTCGAATATTCAAGCAGTGCTGTTCCGCCCTCACGAAATGGCAAATTTGCCGATGGGTGATGGGGATGCCCTTCGGTTTTCCCGTGCTTCCTGAGGTATAGAGCACATAGGCCCAGTCATCGGGCTTGGGTCCCGGCGGAGGGGCGATATCGGCGTCCCCCGTTTCTGGGGAAGGAACTGTGAAGACCGGGCAAGAGGCCGAAAAAGCTTTCGGGCTGAAACAGGCGGCCGCTTTCACCTCGGACAAAACCCCGGAGACTCTTTCCTCCGGCATTTCGTAATCGAGCGGCACGTAGGCCGCCCCGGCCTTGACGATCCCCAAAATGATCACGTGAAGTTCGAGGCTGCGCGGCCACCAAACGCCCACGGAGGCGCCCCGGCCGATGCCTTGTTGCCCCAGGAAAGAGGCGACCGCGTCGCTCCACCGGTCAAGTTCGGCGTAGCTGAGGGATTTATCTAAAAAGAGGAGGGCCTTTTTTTCTCCCTGCCCGCGGGCCGTCGCACGAAAGAGGTCGGCTAAGGTCTCTTCTTGTAAGAATTCAGGATGCGAGGGGCCGCTTAAGAGGCTTAAGGGGGGAGGAACCTCGAGAGGTGTTAAGTTTATGGGAGAGGTCATGTTTCCGCTTTTATCCGTGGATGGGAGTTGTCCTAAAAAGTACGTTTTCGGATAACGGATAAAGCGGATTTTCCGCTTTATCGCAATAGCAAAAAAGAAAGGGAAACGGGTTCTTTCGACGAAGGCAAAAAACCGATTTTTTAGGGAAAGAAAACCGGCTTTTTTTCTTGAAATACTCGGGGACTTGGATTCGAACCAAGATTGACGGAGTCAGAGTCCGTAGTCCTGCCGTTGGACGATCCCCGAAAAAATCATTGATATCGATTACTTAATCTTTTCGGATACTTCAAGTTCATATTTCATCCCACCCCCTATCCCACCCCTCTTTGAAACTCGACCTGTAAAATGTTCCTACCAAGATTCACTACGTTCGCCCTTTTCTGTACGTGAGCCTTAGAGAAGTGAGCGTAGTATTTATCTGTCGTAGTAATATCCGAATGACCGAGGATTTTTTGAAGATCCCAGAGATTTCCTCCATTCATCATATAGTGGGCCCCGTAGGTATGACGGAAACCGTGGGTTCCAAGCTCTTTAATCGCAGCCTTCTTGCAAACTCTTGGTAAAAGGTAGTGATAAACGAAGCTGTGAGTCAGTGGGGAACCATCTTCTTTAGTAAACATTAACCCAGTAGATTTGAGTCGAGGATAGAGAACCGATTGAGTCATAACATTCAAGCCGACATGTCTTATTTTTTTGCCCTTGGTCATTTTCTTTATCTGTTTTGTCACCTTACACCAAGAACGATCTATCGTCAGATCATGGGCGTATATATCGATTTGTTCGACACTTAATGCGGCCAATTCACCAAATCTAAGACCTGTATTCAACCAAACAACCCACATCGGGTAATAATAAGATTCACGTTCGCTTTCCAAAAGCTTGTCAATTTCTTCACTGTTCCAATATTCTACCAATGGAGATGTTTCATGAAGGCGCTCAATACAAAAGAATGGGTTATCTTTGAAGATTCCCCCAAACAGTCGCTTTTTAATCGCTGTGCTGTAAAGAGCACTCATGAAGGAACGCACTCGATTGATGGAAGCATTGGAGAGGCTACCTTCTTTTTGTTTAAGAGAGGCCAAGAATATTTCATGCTCTTCGACTGTGACTTTCACCATATCGTGTTTTTGGTAAAACACCTTTGCGAGAGCAAAACTATATTCATGCCTTTCAATAGTCGATTCAGCGCGGCCTTTAGCAATAGCGAAGCGTTTATAGGCATCGAACATTTCATCGAGCGTTATCCGTTTACTGGTAATTGGAATTTTGCTATCGCGTCGATTCCGAAGGTTATTGATCCAACGATCCGCCTCAAGATAACTTCCGAATGTTTGATAAAGTGACTTGCCTGTGATCTTTACCCGTGCTTCGTAACTGGTCGTTTTGTTTTTGTTCCTTATTTTTCTTATCATTTTGACGTCTCCTTTTGGCTAAGGAGTCGCTTAAGAAAGCATCTAAAACCTCCTGCCAATAAAACATAGGCGTCTCGCCTGCATAGTGCGCTGTTAGCGCTCCGCAGGAAATCATTCGAGTTACCCAAGTTAAGGATTTACCGAAAGTAGACGCCACCTGTTCTTTGGTGAGGATTTGTGACGTGAGCGGATTATAATTATCAAAGAACCTTTTATTCTCGCCCTCGTAGTTTGTTTTACTCTCCTCCGTCAATACTTTTTCAGTTTGGCTCATACTTCCTACTCCCTTTGGAAATTCTGGATGATCAAAAGGCCCTCCCCAACAAAATTACCCTCCATACTCTTGCTTTCTTTTCAAAGTAATCTTCAACCTCTTCACTTGGTGAACACACACCATCACTTCTTGAGGAGATTAGACATGCCTCCTTGTTTTCGTGCACGGCTGCACGCCCAAACTAACTTATTGATATCGGAAGTAATTCTTGCGCGGCGGGCATCGGATCGCCAAAGCGAACCATAGGTTTACCCTTTGGGGCATCATTTTTGATGTAGCCAACCTGGATTGCAACATGCGCACGTCGTCGAGCGGTGGAGGGATCAAGTTCTAGTCGGTCCGCTAATTGCTTGATAGAAATTCCGATGCCCTCTGAATATAAATCTTCAACCGCTTCTACAGTTTTCCTTGTAGGCTCTGAAACAGAAGATTGAGCACTTTCTGAAATAAATTCGGATACTAGATCTTTGACAGCTCCATAATCCTCATAAGTCGCACAGATATTTCCATTTGAATCCTCTTTTCTATTAGCCTGATGAAGAAGGGAGTGACATTTTATTAAAGTCAGAATGTGATGAAAATCACGACGAAGCCGGATAGCAACTGGAGAGAGGGATAAACTCGGCCTAATTTTTGGCGAATGGGATTACAACTTTTTTCTGAAGAGTTTATCCAATCCTGAAGTGCGTGCCATTGTTTAAATTCAGGCTCTCTCCCAGACAAATTCCCTTCTTCTTTTTCGGCCAAAGCTAAAAGCACTTTACTCGTTTGCTCTGGAGTATCGGAAACGAACGGCTGCGCAATCGTGTTTTTTTCGTTTTCAGGGTGAAGACTAATACCCGTGGTTGTTGTAATGAGACCCATGGGGTCCAAGCTTATCAATCAATCTCCGGTTTAAACCCTTTTGGCGTTTTTTCAACTGTTTCATAACGAACATGCCCTTCACTTAGTAAAGATCGAATAAGATAACTTGAAAAGTCGGTCCCAAGCCCGGTCGCCTCATACAAGACAAGAAATCGATGAGAAAGGGGTTCTTCGGAATAAATGAGCGTTCTTTCGCTCATCGCGCTTAATGCATAAAAACTAGAAGGGGGAAAAAGAGAGCTAAAACAGTTTCAACCAAAAAACTTTCCACCTGATGAAGGGCCTTTTACTGCTATTGATATGGGTCGATAAAAAACACGCGAGATTAATGCCAGAAAAATTATTTTTGCGGCTTTTGTCTCCCCATGAGCCAAGTTTTAATAAATCTGATTCAAAACAATCTAGGATATTGGGGTTTGAGGCAATATCCTTGCATATCTCAAAAGACTTACTTCGAAGAGCCTCCTTTTCAGTTCTTATTTTGACAGACAAGGGAACAGCATGATCAATAGAATTTTTAAATTTTGATTCAAAGTTTAGAGGATCAGAGAGGTAGAATTCACTGGTATCCTTAGCTGTAGGAAATTCTATAAGTTTGATTCGATTTCGAAGACTTGATTCTTTTAAAGATGCAAAAACAGTCTCCCCACCTTTATCGGGTTCTATAACAACATAAACAGTCTCTATGCCTTCGAAAAATTTTTCCCATTCCTTTTTCCAGTTTGCAGCTCCAGGTATGCCTAGAGCGGGAAAATCAAATTTTAGTGTGTGACAATCCAGACTCTCCTTCCACTAAAATGACATAATTTTGCTTTTGACCTCATTTAACTTCCAAAGTCCATAGGGTATGGTTTAGAACCTTTCTTCCATAGAAAACGATTTTTCCCATGTAAGTTAATCCGATATCGAACAGATAACTCTTCACCGCTCTCTCCGTAGTATGGAACCTTAATCGACGGCTTCCCCTGATACTCAAAATCTGAAAGTCCGAACGTTTCAAGAACGGCTTTACTAATTTGCTTTTCTGAGACGTAGCTATCAAGAGAACACTCGGCAGGAAAACAGCATGCGCTCTCCAACTTGCTGGAAGTGTTATTATTTTCGTATGCACGTGCAGGCGTGCATTTATTTTCAGCAGATAAAATCTCCTTCTCTAACTTTTCATATAGCTCTCTCCAACCGCCCCCTTTTCCGCATGGATCGCAATACCAAACTTCTTTTTCAGGGTTCCAACGGCACGAGGGATTATGATCATTATGGAATGGGCAAAGGAAAAAAATCTCCTTTCCTTTTTGGGCTCCTTCACGATTCTCAATCCAGATTTCTAATGTATTAATTTTCTCGTCTCGGGAAACCTCTTTGTCATGCAATTCGTTTTTACATTTTGAAATCATAATATTCTCCAATTGAAAAAGGGCCCCCTCTAGGGAAGGGGGCCTTAATTTTTTAAAAAGGACCTGCAATTACTGGATAGCGGTAGATTGAGGGTGGGAGATCCTTAACGGTTGGATCAATAAAACCTTCTTCTCCCTTTAAAATTAAAGGGACATCTTTTCTTTTATAACCATCAACTTCAATTTCAGAAACCTTAATTCCATCATATAGCAAAACAGGATTATCCTTATTTTTGAATGTGTAATTGAATCGGACCGTTTTTCCAGAATCTTTACAAAAGATTTCTTTGGCAAACACATAATCGCCAAGGTCTGTCCAAACAATTTGAGACAGAACACACGATATCCTTGGAATAGACCTAAAATATTGACACCCACAAATCTCGGGGTGTGAGTTGTTGTAATTTGACATATTTATTTTTTCGATTTTTCAAAAAGATCTTTGAGAGGACTTTTTTGTAAGGAGTACTCTTCGGGGGGCTTTTTAAAATATTTTCTCTGTTCAGAACTTACCTATACATTTGAATCTGCTTTTTGTTTTCCCCCTTCCTGAACCAATACTTGTTTAGGTTCGAAGCCAACCAGCCTAGCGATCTCACGGAGAATAGGTTCATCTATCTCAGAGACCTTCTGAAAACCCGACAGAATCTTCCAGAGCTTGTTTGGGTGTACTCTTACTTTAGAGGCGATTTTATATCGGGGCATTTCGAACGACCTGATCGCCTGGATGAATGATGGGTTAACAATCATCGGGATCTCCTTTATTTAATTATGAGGATTTTTTCTTATACTTTTTATAAACGGAGGAGGGAGAGGAAAAGGTTTAAAAGATTAATAATATCAGCATGTTATTGCTACTAAAATAGGGGCAATTCAAGAGCAATTTGTTTTCAATAAGTTAGGCAGGGGAAACAATTTCTTCATTTTTAAAGATTGTTTCAAAATTGGCAGTAGAAAGCCCACAATTTTTATATCTCTTAAACCATCTATCGAAGTAGTCCTTTATTGTTTTAGCCTTAAATTCTCGATCTAGATATTTGCTAATTAGAGGGGTTAACTTTTTTGAAATCGGAAGAAGACCTATTTTTTTACTGCTGCCCTTTTTATGATAAAAAATTTGGGCAAATATCCAATCCATTTGCCATGGTGGGAGTGATTTATTCTCTTCTCTCTTCCTTCGCCCCCTTAATCTGTTGCCTTTTATTATATTGCAAAGTTTATCCAAGAAGTTGGAATCCCCCTTTTCCCGCATATAAATTATGTAACGAATGACCAAAGGGGACTGGAGCAAGTTCAGATCATTTTCTAGATATTCAAATAAAAATTTATCTTTGTAAGAGGGGGCGATTCCGAAAATAAAATATTCAAGAAAATCTTTTAACTTCATTCCTATTTTTATTTGGGCGAGCTCGCGAAGAAACGGGGTAGTAAAAACAAGCTCCTTCTTATTTAAAAGCTCATTCCATAAAGAAATAAACTCTTCTCCTTCAGCTTTTTTCGCTTTTATGGACAACCCAACTAGTTTTCTCTTTTTGATAAATAAATCTTCGTTGCAATTATTAGAGGTTAAAAACTGAAATATAGGTAAAGCTTTTTCCGGGTAAACCGACATATGCTTCTTTTGTTGGATCTAGACTATTTAGTGCCCCAGTTTCTTTTGATTTTCTTATTTGGAGCTTAATGATTTCTTCATAAAATTTATTCAAATTGAATTTCCAGGATAGTTCCCTCTTCCCATCCCAAAAAGGCATCTCTTCAAGGAATATTTTTTGATTTCGTTCCATTGAAGACTCCTTCTCAACAGATAACTTTTAGTTGTGCCCGCTATTAAATGTGCAAACATGGCCTGGACCCTCTGATACCCTCTCCCCAATACCCCCGTCATTCAAGTAGTACCTTTAGAACCAACTCTTTATTTTTTTTTAAACATAATCAAATCTTTTGGTTGGCATTTAAAATAATCACAGATTTTGTCTATAATATCTGTGCAAAGATTATACTCTGCATTAGTTTTTGCTCTGGATAATCGATGCAATGTTACATGAGATACGCCAATATCCTTTGCAATAGCTCGCAAAGATTTCCCCGACCTTTTTCTTAGAGATTCAAAATTATATACAATCATGTTTCATAAAAGTACCACTTTCGTATTGATTTCGTCAATCCATCGGATATAGTGGTACATATAGGAAACAAAAGGAGGAATTGTGAAAAAGGTGGGGATCTATTGCAGAGTCAGCACAACAGATCAGAGCATTGATTCTCAACTACTTTCGCTTCGCGATTATTGTAAGGCGAGAGGGTTTGAAATCTTCAAGGAATATATTGACCAGGGTGTATCAGGGGCAAAGGATTCGCGACCAGCCCTTAATCAAATGATGGACGAAGCCAAGAAGAGAAAGTTTGACGCTATTCTGGTTTACCGCTTTGACCGCTTTGCGCGTTCCTCTCGACATCTTATTTTAGCCCTAGAAGAGTTTAAATCCTTGGGAATTGACTTTATCTCTTACTCCGAAAATATGGATACGGGCTCCCCTCTAGGAAAGGCAATATTCACGATTGTGGGAGCCATGGCAGAGCTGGAGCGCAATATTATTGTCGAAAGGGTAAAAGCAGGATTAAGAGCCGCTAAGGCAAAGGGGAAGTCCTTAGGCCGTCCTAAAGGGACAAATATGGATTTGGGGAGGCTTCTGGCATTAAGAAACAAGGGAATGTCTTTTCGTAAAATCGCAAACGAAACGGGCTATTCCAAATCTGCTATCGCCGGGGCTTTACTAAATTGTCCAATTAATCCTTCTCAAAATCAGGAGACGGGATAACTGAAATATAAGGTGAATTCAGCGGGAGAAACAGTCCGTTAAATGAAATGTTTTGAGGACAGAAAAGTTATGCGAATTCCTTAAATGGAATGACTGATAATAAACTAGTTTGAATTTCTTCATCCCAATTCGATGGGGCTGAATTCATTAAAATTGGCCAAACTTTTTCGAAATGCTCCCTGATATTTCTCAGACGATTTTTAAAGCCGTCAGTTCTTGGCTCTTTATCTGAAGGTCTATCCTTTTTTCCATATAAGATTAGTGGATAGCTCCCATTAGATTGGTCAACGACGCAAAAACTATCGTCGGTTCCACTTAAAAAATAAATCTCAATAAAATTTTCTTCTCTGTAAGGTTTTAAATCAGTTTCTGTATTTAGAAACTTAAAACAATCATCTAAAATATTTTTTACTCTCTCCTTATAAATTTCTTTATCATCAAATCCCGAATTAACATTTAACCAATTACTTAAAGCATGCAAAACGACTAAACCATAATCAATTGGATATCCTGTTGTAGCTTCTTCATCTCGATCTTGAAGAAACCAATTACTAAAATTTGGATCTAAAATTTTCGGAACGCCCATACAAATCACCTTCCGAAAATATTTTCCTCCTTAATGAAGATAAGTTCCAAACAAATTATCTTTTATTAGGATTTTTTTCTAACTCCTATGACATGAAATTGTGGGAGCAATGATATTGCCAATTAAAATGAAGCGAAATTTTTACGACCGGCGTTTGATTGGATAAAAAATAATCCACAGTATTTGACTTTTTAATTTGAATTAATAGCCACGATAACTACGCTTTAGGCTGGTTGTATCGCGATCGATGAGGCCATCGTCTAGCAAGATTGAAACTGCTTTTTTTATTAGGTTATTCATCATTCCATTTTCTGTCAGCCCATCTGTTACTCCTTCTGCATACCAAACTTGCTTACCACTCGTAAAATCGAAGAACTGAATTTTTGAATTCCAAACGGTATAGGACATTGGAATAGAAGTAGTGGTGGGAACCGACAAGGTTGTGGAATAGCCGCCCACATTTCCAAAAACGGTTTGATAGGTTGGAATATCCATTACTGTCTGATAATTCTGAGAATTGGTAATTTGAGCGATTATCAACCCATCAACCCCATTGTCTTGTAAGGCTTTTTGAATTTCACTTTTGGAATAAGTTTTTACTACAGGGAAAAGATCTAAGGATGGGATAACCCTTGCATTACTCCATTTTGATAGTTCTTTAATGATTTTTTGCTCAGCTACCTGGCGATGGGCTAAATCCGATCTGACATAAATGACGATTGTTTTGTATGACTGGCTTACAGAAGGGTCTTTTGAAGAAGCAAGATTAGTTCCCCCATATCCATTCAGAGAATGAAGGAAGACCCCAAGAAAGCCTAAAAATAGGAAGCCCTTCTTCAAATCATTTCCCCCTGTTGGCTACATTTGCGGCATTTTCAATAGCGCTGGTACCTTTATCAATAGGGCCATTTTTGTCTTCCGCTAATGCTTTCCAGGATAGCCCCACATTGCTTAGGATGAGGATAAGCCCAATTATTTTTTTGAGATTATATTTCATCATTGTCCCCTTTCTATTAAAAGCCAGACAGACAGGAGTCTGTTTATAAAAAGCAATAATACGCTGGAACTACCACGTGGTCAAGTCACACGAGTGCCTTTATTGAGGATGGATGTCCTATGAAAGGTTCCGTCGCTCGATGGCAGAAAATATAAGAAGCGCTAGAAAGACTGCCGGATTGACTCAAGAGGATATGACTCGCTACGGGTTTAACGTAAGACATTACCAGGACATTGAAGGCGGGAAAGTCCACTTTACAATCGAAACTCTTTATAGAATTGCCCGTGCCTTTAAAATTTCACCTGAAGATTTGCTGAGATCCAAAAAATAAGCCTGATTCTTATAAATTATTCCTCAATGTCTTCTTTAGTAGGAATATTGGGTAACAACTGAGTTAAATCAATCGTCGCCACCTTTTATTGGTCGTCCTTTCCGGCAGGAAATCTTCCAATTTAGCAATTTGATCAATCACTTTAAGAAGAATGGGTGCCTTTTAAGTAACGTCTTTTTCTTTATGATTTATTGGTGTGTCCAAAAAGCTTTTGCCGTTTCTACGTAAATTACACCTGCACGCCCCCCTCACCCTAGGTTTGCCTAGATTCTAACACACCTAGCTTGAGGTTAATTGTTCACTACAACCCTTTTTAATAGCTGCGCTTTTGATGTCATTTGTTTCTGGATCTACTAAAGCTTGCACAAAGGCCAATTGTTGTTTGGACGGTTTTCGTTTGACGTTTGTTTGTTTAGTTTTCTTAGGCATGAGAAACCCTTTCTTGATAAATCTCACCGCTCTTCATTACGGATGTATTTCCAATATTAAAATACCCGCCCACGCCACCCCTCTGGGGTGGTTTCCATGCACTTTGAGCGACCTTAGCGGTTTGTAAGTTATTGTTTTATGGTGATATGGAAGTGGCTTATAGAAGTCAGAGTCCGTAGTCCTGCCGTTGGACGATCCCCGAAAAAAACGCCCTTTTTTATAGTCGGCCAAATTTTAAAGGTCAATCAATAGAATTGGGGTGAGATTCCAGGCTCGACTCCGGGAGTTACAGCTTCACGATCTTTTCTTCATATCCTTTAAGCCCCCGGGTGGCATGGCGCGCATCCACGATCAGGCGGGAGCGCCTAACGATCTCCTCCATGTTGAAACAAGAATGGTTGGTCATCACCGCCACGCAATCGTAAGCCTCGATTCCGTTCTCGAGTTTGACAGAGGAAAGCTCGGTTCCTTCCCACGAAATTTTCGGGACGAAAGGGTCGTGATAGGCCGGCTCGGCCCCTTTTTCTCGCAGCAAGCGCATGACGGTAAGGGCGGGGGAGTGGCGGTAGTTGTCGACGTCCTTCTTGAAGGCGACTCCTAGGATAAGGACCCTCGATTGCGAAAGGGGCCGTTCCCGCAAAGCCAGGGCGCGTTCGATTTTTTCCGTCACGAAACGGGGCATGTCGAGGTTGATTTCGTCGCACAGGGCCAGTAGGCGCTCGTCGAAACCGGCCGACTTCAGTTTCCAGCGGAGGAAATGGGGGATCACCGGAATGCAGTGCCCGCCGACGCCGGGCCCCGGATAGAAGGGCATGAAGCCGAAAGGTTTGGTGGCCGCCGTGTCGATCACTTCCCAGACGTCGATTCCCAATCGGTCGCACATGCGTGCCGCCTCGTTGGCGAAGGCGATGTTCACCGCGCGAAAGGTGTTTTCGTAGAGTTTCGACATTTCCGCCACGCGGGGAGAGCTGGCGGTCACCACTTTTTCGATGATCGTTTCGAAAAAGCATTTCGCGGCTTCGGTGCATTCCGGGGTGATGCCCGAGACCAATTTGGTTGCATTTTTCAGTTGAAACTCCTTGTTGCCGGGGTCGATCCGCTCCGGGGAATAAGCGAGGTGAAAATCCAATCCGGCTTTGAGTCCCGATTCCTCCAAGAAGGGTTTCACTTTCTCCTCCGTCGTGCCGGGGGGCGTGGTGGATTCAAAAATCACCAGCTGCCCCCGCTTTAGACGCCCGCGAATTTCGCGGAGGGCCAAGTCGAGGGGAGAAAAATCGGGGCGGCCCTCCGCATCCACAGGAATGTGAATGCTGATGACGATGACGTCAGCGTCTTGAAGGAGGGAAAAATCGGCGGAGGCCCAGAGCATTTCCCGTTTCACCAATTCGGAGAGGGCGCGGTCGTCCAGGTCATGGTTATAGTTTTTCCCGGCGTTGATCGCGTCGACCTTGCGGTGATCCAGGTCGATCCCCACCGTCTTGAATCCAGCGCGTGCGCACTCGAACGCAAGGGGGAGCCCCACGTATCCTAAACCGAGGACGGCTACGCGCGCGGAACGGTGCGCGATTTTTTCCCTCAAGAGGGTTCCGATGTTCATGGGGAGTTGATCTCAGAAACGGTGTTTTTTTTCAATGGATTCGGCGAGGTCCGCGCGGATTACGGGGCGGGTTTCGGGGAGTGGGGAACCGCGCAAACAGGCCCCGTTCCCGTCGTCGGGGAGAGGAAGAGGGGAGCGAATTTCATGCCCAACGTGAAAATGCCCAGTCCGATCAGCAACAAGGCGGGAAGTCTCGGGGCTATCCGCGAGAGGGGGCGGAGGAGCTTGCGCAAGAAAAGGGGGGCCACGCTCAACGCGGGAAGCGTGCCCAACCAGAACGCGAACAAGATGAGGGAACCAAAAAGGGCGCTTTTCGCCGCGATGGCGGCCAGGACGAAGGCATAAAGCCAGCCGCAAGGAAGAAAGGCCGAAAGGAAACCGACGGTGGCCGCCCGCTTCAATCCCGCTGTTTGACTCATGACGCGTCCCCATAGGCGGGCATAGAAACCGGAAAGCCCGGAGGGCATTTTTAGGTGGGGAGGCCCTTTCCAGGCCAGCACTCCGAGCAGGATGAAACCGAAGCTTAAGGCGAAAGCGATGAGCCACGGGATGACACCCGAGAGGGCTTCTCCCAGGGTATAGGCGCCGAAAGTCCCCGCCGTCGCACCCAATGCACCGTATCCCAAGCCCCGGCCAAGATGATAAAAGACCATCGAGTTCGGGCGCGGGGCCGCGGCGGCGATCAAGCCCCCGCACATGGCGGCGCAATGCCAACTTCCGGCCAGGCTTGCCAAGAGAACGGCCGCCAAAACGCCCGCTCCTGAAACGCCGTGGGAAATCGAAGCGGGATTAAAAGAAAGGCCCGACAAGGGGAATTTCCTCCGTTCTTTTCGTTTCCTTACCCGTCTTCTCCGAAAGGGAAACCAGTTGAACCCGAACTTTCGCACGGCCGTCCTTCAGGGCGCTTTTCGGGAATTCCACGAACAAATCGGCCCGCACGCTTTTTCCCGCCGGCAAGGGCAGGGGGACGAGGGGAGTGATCAGTTTGAAGTTTTCTGCGACGAGGGAGGGATCCGTTTCAAAGCGCAGTTGGACGTCCTCGAAGCTTTGGTTGCTTAAATCCACCTTATAATGATTGACGATCTCGGCCGCGTCCCCTTTTTTCATTTCTTGGTAAGGGGCCTCTTTGGCCCGCACGAAGGCAACGTCCAGATTTTGGCGCCGGTAAATCGTGAAAACCAATCCCGCGATCATGACGCCGATGAGCGCCAGGTAGACCCAGGTGCGCGGGCTTAAACTTCGCGAGGGTTCGCCTTCCAAGCCCAAGAGAGAATCGTAGCGAATCAGGCCCTGGGGGCGTTCCAAACGCTCCATCACCTCGTCGCAAGCGTCGATGCAAGCGGTGCAGGCGATGCATTCGAGCTGGACGCCCCGCCGGATGTCGATGCCCGTCGGGCAGACGTCCACGCAGCGGAAGCAGTTGACGCAATCCCCTTCTTTTTGGCCTTCCTCCGTCTTTCCCCGTCGTGGCTCCCCGCGTTTCGCATCGTACGCGATGACCAGCGAGTGGTCGTCCATGAGGACGGACTGGAAGCGTCCATAAGGGCAGACGATGGTGCAAAACTGTTCGCGGAACCAGCCGAAATCGAAGAGAACGAGGGCTGTCGCCGCGATCATGAAGAGGAAGGGAGCGGGATTTTGATAGGGAGAACTTCTCATCATCTTGAGAAGGTCTTCGGTTCCCACGAAGTAGGCGAGAAAACTATGGGTGATGACCATGCCCGCCGCCGCGAAAAGGGCCCATTTAAAGACTTTTTTCCAGAATTTTTCGAAAGTCCAGGGTTGACGGCTCAAACTTCGCCGGGCCACCGAGTCGCCTTCCACCCAGCGTTCGATTCTCCGGAAGACGCCCTCGACGAAGACCGTTTGGGGGCATCCCCAACCGCACCAGATTCTTCCCCAGAGGGCGGTGATGAATCCGATGGTGAGGGCGATCGCCCCGAAGACGAAAAGGAGGATGGGGGCGTCATGGGCCCAGAAGGTGAGCCCGAAGAGGGCGAAACGGCGATGGGGGATGTCCAGCAGAACGGCTTGGTGGCCGCCGATCCGGATCCAGGGGAGAATCAGGAAGAAAAGGATCATCCCCGCATGGATGAACGCCCGCCATTTGCGGAAACGGCCCCGCACGTCCGCCGGGTGGATGTAGACCCGATGGCCTTTTTCGTCGGTCGTGGTGAGGCGGTCTTCGGGAAGCTGTCGTGCGTTTAGGATATTCAATCAAAACTCCGGTCCTTCTACTCTTTTACTTCATCCCCCTGCGGGGCCTTGGGATTGGGAGGAGCGCTTCCTTTGAGCGATTTCACGTAAGAGGCCACGGCGTAGAGCTCGTCCTCCTTGAGGACCGCCCCCCAGGCGGGCATGCCCTTGTCGTTCACTCCCTCCGAAATCACCTTCACGACGTCGGGCATCGTGCCCTTGCCGTGGATCCAATAGTTGTCCGTCAAGTTGGGCCCGATCACTCCTTCGCCTTTCGCGCCGTGGCAGGAGACGCAACGGGCCTGAAAGACTTCTTGTCCCTTCTTGATTTCCTGCGGGTCTTTAGAGAGGGCGAGCAACTTGGCCTCGTCTATCTCCGTTTTCGGTTTCTTGGGTTTCATCTCCTCCAGACGGGTCATGTTCTTGTTCAGCTCCTCCGTCAAGGTGGGGCCGTTGCCCAGGGTGTAATAGGCGAAGTAGACCAGCGCGAATGCGATGGTGATGTAGAACGTCATGAGCCACCACCCGGGAAGCGGGTTGTCCAGCTCGTGAATGCCGTCGTATTCGTGGTCGGCGATGAGTTTTTCGTCTTCGTTGGGGTTCTTCATGAAAGGCCCTCCTCATTCAGAGGCAGTTGTTCGATGCGTTGATAGAAGTTTCCGCTTCCCCGCCGGAAAATCCAGACGAGCATGCCCGCGAAAAACGTGAAGAAGATTAAAAGGGCGATGCACGTGAGGAACGGAAGATGAAAGTGCGAGAGAGCATCTTTGATCATTTTTTATCCCCCATGTCTTTGCCTAAGCGTTGCAGGTAGGCGATGAGCGCCACGATTTCCTTCTGCTCCATTCCCTTGGGCACCCCTTGCGCTTCCAGCCCTTCGGCGATGGTTCGGGCCTGGGCTTTCGCGTCGGCTTCTGCCCGCTCGATGTCTTCATCCGTATAGGGAACGCCGATGGTTTTCATGACCGAGAGCTTCTTGGGCAAGATCGAGAAGTCGGCCCGGTCGGTGAGGAGCCAGGGGTAGGAAGGCATGATCGATAAGGGAGTGACTTCCCGGGGGTCCCTCATGTGGCGGAAATGCCATAGGTCGGGATATTTGCCCCCTACCCGGGCCAAGTCGGGCCCCGTCCGTTTCGAACCCCATTGAAAAGGATGGTCGTACATCGACTCCTCGGGTTTGGAGACGCTGCCGTAGCGGAGCACCTCCGGCACCATGGGACGCACCATCTGCGAATGACACACGTAACATCCCTCGCGTACGTAGATGTCGCGGCCGGCGAGCTCGAGGGGACGATAGGGTTTTACCTTGATGTTCGAGTCCGCGTAGTTGTTGGCGAACAAGGTGGGTACGAGCTCGATGACCGTCCCGACGAGGATCGAAATCACCGTCAAGACGGTGAACACCATGGGCAATCCCTCGAGGATGCGGTGGGGTTTTTCTCCGCTGTTGAAGACGGCCTCCGGCTCCAAGCGGATGAGGGCGGGGGCGCTGAACGTTTCAGCTTTTTGCTCCTTCGGCGCCAAGCGGATCGTTTTCCAGATGTTCACCAACATGAGCAGGTAGCTCAGCAGGAACAGAGTCCCGCCGACGGCGCGCACGTAATAGAGGGGCACGATCTTGATGACCGTTTCGACGAAGTCGGGATAGGTCAGCCGTCCCGTTTCGTCGACCGCACGCCACATGAGTCCCTGCGTGATGCCCGAGGCCCACATGGAGATCACATAAAGCAGGATTCCCAGAAGGCCGAGCCAGAAATGGTAGTTGGCCAGCTTCACGCTGTAGAGCTTCGTCTTCCACAGTTTCGGCACCAGATAGTAGCACATGCCGGCGATGAGGAAGGCGTTCCATCCCAAAGTACCGCCGTGCACGTGCCCGATGATCCAATCGGTGAAGTGCGCCAGGGAGTTGACCGATTTGATGGAGAGCAGCGGTCCTTCGAAGGTCGACATGCCGTAGAAGGTGACGGCGGCGGCCATGAACTTCAGGATGGGGTCCGTGCGGACCCGGTCCCAAGCCCCGCGCAGGGTGAGCAATCCGTTGATCATGCCGCCCCAGCTGGGGGCCCAGAGCATGACGGAGAAAATCATGCCTAAGGTTTGCGCCCAATCGGGAAGCGTCGAGTAAAGTAGATGATGGGGGCCCGCCCAAATGTAAATGAACACTAAGGACCAGAAATGCACAATGGAGAGCCGGTAGCTGTAGACGGGCCGACCGACGGCTTTCGGCAGGTAGTAATACATCAAGCCCAGGAAGGGAGTGGTGAGGAAGAAAGCGACCGCGTTATGTCCGTACCACCATTGCACCAACGCATCCTGCACGCCAGCGTATACGGGGTAGCTCTTCAGCCAACTCACGGGGATTTCGATGGAGTTGACGATGTGCAACACTGCGACGGTGACGATGGTCGCGATGTAGAACCAGAGCGCGACGTAGAGGTGGCGCTCCCGGCGACGGAGCAGGGTGCCGAAGAAATTGACGGCGAAAACCACCCACACGACCGCGATGGCGATGTCGATGGGCCATTCCAACTCCGCATATTCTTTGCTGACCGTGTATCCCAGCGGGAGGGTCAACGCCGCGGAGACGATGATCAGCTGCCATCCCCAAAAATGGATTTTACTCAAGGTGTCGGAGTAGAGCCTCGCCTTGGTTAGTCGCTGGGTAGAATAGTAGATTCCTGCGAAGATAGCGTTGCCCCCGAAGGCGAAAATCGCCGCATTGGTGTGCAGCGGCCTCAAGCGGCTGAAAGTGAGCCACGGGATGCTGAAATTGAGTTTCCAGTCGGCCAACTGGAACGCTATCAGGACCCCCAGTAGGAAGGCGATGAGCCCCCAGAAGAGGGTGGCTAGGATGAACTGTTTGACGATCGCGTCGTCGTAGGTGAAGGTTTCGAGTTTAGGAGCGGCGGTTTGAGTCATATTTTTTCCTTTTTCATTCATTGAATATCCTAAAGGGAAACACCGTTTTTTTCCTTAATGTCTTCGTCTTCGAGTAAAATCCGGTGAGCCGGCGTGGTTAAATCTTCATATTGGCCGCTTTTCGCGCACCACACGTACGCGCCCACGAACGTGGCCGCCAGCAGGAGCGCCAGGGGCAGCAGCAGATAGACGATGTTCACGGCTGAATCCTCCCCGTCTTCCGCAAGATTCGGGTGCCCAACAGAGAGCTGCTGAAGACGGTCAGGGAGCTCAGCGGCATCAGGACGGCGGCGAACAAGGGGTTCACCCATCCGGTCAAGGCGGCCACGGCTCCCGCGAGGTTGTAACATATCGAAAAAATAAAGTTTCGCCGGATCACCTTCATCGTTTCGCGGGAGACCTCGATCAAGTCCGCCACCGGCGTGACCCCGGCTTCGGAGAGGTAGACGTCCGCCGCCCGCAGGCTCACTTCCATGCTGCCGCGCACGGCCACTCCTACGTCGGCGGCACAAAGGGCGAGCGCGTCGTTCGCGCCGTCGCCGACCATCAAGGTCTTTTTGAACTTTTGCACGATTTCCTTCTTCTCTTCGGGCCCCACTTGGGCGAGCAATTGGGCTTCCGGGAGGTCCAGCATGGCTCCCGCGTGCTTCACCGCTTCTTCCCGGTCTCCCGAGATCACGAGGGGCAAGAGTCCCATCTTTTTCAATCTCTTTAGGGCGGCTTTCGAATCCGGCCGCAGCTCGTCTCCCAGCTCCGCCACGGCGACGAGGCGGCCGTCTCGGCGGACGCCGACGCGGGTGCTTAAGGCCGCTTTGGAAGGAGAGTGCGGATGTTTCGCGGTCATGGCTCCTATCTCCCACAAATGACCGGCGATTTTTCCTTCGACGCCGCGACCCAAGATTTCCTGAAAGTCTTCCACCTCGGGGAAAGGAGCGGGAGTTTTAGGGCTCAAGTGCCGGACCAAGGCCTTGGCGACCGGATGCTTGGAGCGCGATTCCAAGGCCAATACGGCCCCGTCAAGATCGGAAGAGAGGTCCGCCAATTCCATCCAACTCAAGACCTCAAAGCGCCCTTGGGTCAAAGTGCCCGTTTTATCGAGCATGACGGTCCCCGCTTGCGAGAGCCGCTCGATGGTATCCGCTCCCTTGATCAGCATGCCCCGACGCGCGGCTTTACCCAGGGAGACGCTCATCGCGAGAGGGGTGGCGAGCGCCAAGGCGCAGGGGCAGGTGACGATGACCAAGGCCAGGGCCTTCGTCAAACCGGCGGAGAAGGCCGTGCGGAAATTGAGGAGAAATACCGCCGAGGCGAGCAGGATCACGCCCAACACGAACCATTGGGAGAGCTGGTCGGCCCAGGTGACGATGGGCGCTTTTTTCAATCGGCCGCTTTCGATTTCCCGCAAAATGCGGCCTAGCCGCGTTTCGTTTCCCGAGCTCTTCACCGCCACTTCCAGGGGGGCGCTTTCATTTAAGGTGCCGGCGAAGACCTCGTCTCCTTCCCGAACCGATTGGGGCAGCGATTCGCCCGTTAGGAGAGCGCAATTCAGGGAGGAGTGTCCCTTAAGAACCGTGCCGTCGACGGGGACCGCCTCTCCCGGACGCACTTCGACGCTGTCGCCGATTTTCAACGATTCGCTGCGCACTTGCTCGAAGGTTTCGGTGCGGCCGTTCCAGCGTCGCGCGTAGGAAGGGGTGAGGAAATGGAGAAGATGGGAAGAAGAAAGCACGCCTTGTTGGATTCTCCTCAGCACGAACCGGCTGGCGAGCAGGAGAAAAACCAAGGCGGAAAGCGAATCGAAATATATGGGTTCCCCGCCGGCGATCAAATAGAACGCGCTCGCGATCGATCCGATGAGGATGGCCAGCACGATCGGCACGTCGATGGAAAGACTGCGGGTTCTCAAGGCGGAGTACGCGCTTTGATAGAAAGGGAGGGCGCAATAGAACAAAACGGGCAGGAAAAGGAGAAAGCTCACCCACCGAAAGAGGGCTCCCGCGCTTCCCGTGGCTCCTCCGTAGAGGGAAACGGCCATGAGCATGAGATTGCCCGTGCAGGCGCCGGCGACGCCTAAGCGGACGAGCTGAGAACGGTTTTCCCTCTTCTGCAACCGTTCGGCGTCTTCGTCTTTTTGAATCGGATGGGGCCGATAGCCCAGTCGGCTGAGCTCCTCGGCCACGCGGGCGAAAGAGGCGCCGCGCCGGATCGAGATTTTGGTGACGGCCTTGCCTAAGTCCAGTTCGGATCTCGTGACGCCCTCCACCAATTCCGGCAATTTCTCGATGAGCCAGAGGCAAGCCACGCAATGGACCCCCTCCAGATAGAACTCCATCGTGGGGGCGCCGGAAGAGGTGTATTTTTTAAGGAATTCGGGATCGTCCAGGTAGGCGAAATTCTCCGCCTCCGATGAAACGGGAGAAGCTTTGCGGACCCATGCTCCCTTTTTCTTGAGCGAGTAATATTGCGAAAGCCCCCGGGCGTTCAGAATTTCGTAGACGGTGCGACAGCCGAGGCAACAAAAAATGGGCGCATCTTTTGCCGTAAACGGGGGAGAATCCTCCGACAGGGGATTTCCGCAATGGGAGCAGAGAAACTTATTCTTTACAAAATAAGGAGGAATCTCCTGTTTTCCTTGATGGTTCTTATTTTGCATCGTTTTCAAACTAAAAGGGGGCCGGGGAATAGTATATGATATGGATCATATAAAAAGCTTAATTCCCATGATTTGAATTTCTAGGGGTGATTTTTTGCCTTATTGAGTTTAAATTATCGTTATCTATCTCATTTTATTTGATTTTAGCCCGGCGATTGCGGAAATAAAGAAAAATGAAAGAAGTTTCAAGAACTCAAAGCTGTCAAACCTGCGCCTCCCGTTTTCTCGGAGTTTTTTGCGAGTTGGAAGGGAAGGCGTTAGGAGAGTTCGACCAACATAAGACGGTCAATCACTACAAAAAGGATCAAATTATCTTCTACGAGGGCAACCAGGCCTTCGGGCTCTATTGCATTTATTCCGGGCGGGTGAAACTTTATAAATCGGGAATCGATGGGCGTCAGCAGATCGTGCGGATTGCGGGTCCGGGAGATATTTTGGGCTATCGTTCCCTTTTCGCCGAGGAGCCTTATCACGCCACCGCCGAAGCCTTGGAAGATGCGAACATCTGTTGTATTGATAAAAACGCCTTTTTCCCGGTTCTCGTGAAAAATCCCGATTTGGCGGTCAATATCATTAAAAAATTAGCCCAGGAGCTTCGTGTGGCCGAGGACTTGGCCACCAGCATCGCCCAACGTCCCGTGCGGGAAAGGATGGCGGAACTTCTACTGATGCTCAAGGAGGCCTACGGAAAACAGGTTAAAAAAGGTACTTTGATTGATTTAAAACTCACTCGCGAAGAAATGGCCGAGATGATCGGAATTACCCAAGAAACGGCCATTCGGCTCCTTTCCGAATTCAAGAAAGACGGCATGATCGAAGTGAAGGAAAGGGAAATTACTATCTTAAATCCCCAGGCTCTCTTAGAGACGGCCCATTTGGAAATTTAATCGCCCACCTGATGGGGATCATATGCAACCCCTTCTCGACTCTTTATTTTGCGGAGCGTGACTCCGATTCCTCATCCACCCAAGAGATTGAAGATTCCCGCTTCCCTTGAAAAGGGATGGAAAGAGCTTTGCCAAAACAGCCAGGAGATCGATTTCAAAAAAGGTCAGGTTCTTTTTTACGAGGGGCATCAACCGTACGGGGTTTTCGTGCTTCAATCGGGGGAGTTGGAGTTTTCGCAAGGCGGCCGCCATTGCAATAATGAACATTATTGGAGTTCACACCAAGGAAAAGCGATTGGAATGAAGACCTTTTTAAAAGGGTCTCCCTATTCTTGCACCTGTGTCGCCCTTACCGATTGCCGTACGCTTTTCATCACGAAGACCCAATTGATGCCTTTTTTGATGAAAAATCCTGAATTTTTATAGGCGGTTCTTCCTCCCCTGTTTTGGGCCAGCCCAAAATGGGAAGATAACGATAACTCCACAGGCCGAAGGCGAGGCACCAAAAGAATCCCGCCCAATGCGTTTGGGCGCCGAACGCCTTCCAATACAGTCCCAGCACGGGGAAGAAAACGCGAATAAGGGCCGCCGCTTGGATGCAAAGAAGAGAGAGAAGCATCCAGGGATCAGCCACCATGGGAAGGCCCCCGTGTCCCCTCACCACCCGCGTGCTGATTCCCAAGAGGAGCGTCCCGAAAGCGCCCACGTAAAGGGCGTGCAGGGAAGGCGTCGAGAAAAGGGAGAAGGCCGCCGCTTCCGGTTTCGCCAGATGATAGACAAGTTCGAATCCCGAGAAACCGAGAAAGATCAAGATCCAGCCCAGTCCCAGATACAAGACCATCAAAATGGGGGCCTGCCTCAAGCGGGAAGGCAGCCATCCCTTCCATTCGCGCCCGAGTACGAACAGCAAAGCCAAGTTCAAAATCCACATCGAAAAATTCTGGATTTTAAGACCCAATGGGAAGAACGAAGCGGTCAAGCGCAGCAGGAGGAGGCCCGTGACGATTTCGAGCGTGTATTTCCCGCGCAGCGGCGTGTATCCCGGCACGATGCGGCCGGTGAAAAAAGGGACAATTCGGTAGGTGATCGAGACGACCAGTAAAAGTAAGAAAGGGTAAGTGCCGATCTCCAGGCTTAAGCGGTAAAAAACGATGGGAAGGCGGAAAATCGAGAAAAGGTGGAAGAAAAGGCTCCCCATGCCTCCCGAGAACAAGGCGATCAGGATGAAAACGGGTTGCCGGTTTCCCCCGCGTCCAGGTTGACGCAGATAGAAGCGGGTAAGAAGGGCCGTCAGCACGAGATAACTTCCGGCCTCGAAGAACGCCGCGGGGATGATCCAGAAAGGCGCCTTGAAAGCGCCTAAGAGGAGGAAGATTTGAGAGAGCAGCAGCGCGCTCCAAAGGGGCAAAAGGGTGCGGGGACCGGGAAGAGCATGGCCGACGAAACGGGGAAAAGCGGTGAGACTGAACCCAAAGACGTAAAACCCGATGACCCCGTAGATCAGCGTATGCGAGTGGACGGCCGCGGACTCCAGCTGCCACTCGGCGAAGGGGGCATGGTGAGAAAGGGAGAGAAGCCACTCGAACCAGACCGCCATGAAGGAGACGGAGTAGAGGGCGCCGAATCCGAAGAAAAGCCGATAGGGTTCGAGAAGAAGATTTTTAAACGCGAATTTCACGGGTTCTTTTTTTCAAGCTTCGCCTTTAAGCACTTTCGGACCAAACGTACGAGGTTTAGCGCGATGCGTGCATGTTTCCGTTCGTCTTGCGAGATTTTTTCCAGTTCTAAGCCGACATCGGGGTCTGGACAATCCAAGGCCAGCTGGTGATAGGCCTGTGCCGCTTCTTCCTCCAGGGCCAGGATGACCTGAAACTCCTTTAAGAAAACGTCTCCTTGCGATATTTTTCCCTCTCGTTTCATTCCGTCTTCAACCGGTCGATCAACTCCGACACTTTTTTTTGATGAAGAACGGTATCCTCTTTCAGTTTCGAAAGAAGGATCTTCATCTTTCGTTTTTCCTCCGGGTCGAACAGCCCGAAGTCATACCGCTCCACATCGGCCAAGTTCTCGATCGAGAATTCCTCCAATTTCAGAAGATCGTGAAGGGCCGCGATGATCGTCTCCCGCGCAACCGGCATAGCTCCCCCTTTCAGAATTTATGATAAGCTATGGGGAGGATGCCTTCGTATGATGGAAATCAGCCGTTTCACCCGATTTTTAAAAAGGCGTACGGTTTTTAAATAAATTTCGACGGAAAATATTCCGGGGGGGCAAAGGTGTCTTTGTCCTAGAGCAAAAAGCGTTCTTTTCAGGGCAAGGCTTGCGGCATTTCCCCCGCAACCGATGCAAGTTCGCGGGGTTGAATGAGCGTGATCCTCTTTCTCTCGCTCTTCAGGATGCCCTTGCCTTCCCATGCCTTTAGAAGGCGGCTGACCGTATAAAGGGTGGTCCCCGTCAGTTCGGCCAAATCCTGTCGGGAGAGGGGCAGGTCGATCAAAATTCCTTCCGGGGTTTTACGTCCGTTTGCGCGGGCGAGCCGGATCAGGGCGCAAGCGACGCGTTTTTCCACCCGCTCGGTGGCCAGTTCGCGGAAGCGGTCCTGAAGCTCCTGCATGCGGCCCAGTAGGATACGGTTCACGTTGAGAGAGATCTGCGGATGGCGCTCCATCAATCGGAGCAGGTGAGGTCGATCGAAGCTTAAGGCGGCGCATTTTTCCAGGGCGGTCGCGGTGGCGGGATAGACGGTGTTCTCGAACGCGGAAACTCCGGCGATCACCTCTCCAGGGCCTAAAATGCGCAGTAGGACTTGGTTTCCTTCCGAATTTACCTGAGAAAGCTTGATCTTGCCCTGCAGCAGAATAAAAAGCCGGATTGCCGCCTCTCCCTGTTGAAAAAGGGTGTCGCCCTTGGCCGTTCCGGTCCACTGGGCCTCTCCCAAGATCGATGCGACGGCGTTTGGGTCGATACCCTTGAGAATCGTCGACTTTTTCAAGACTTCGATTTCCCGTTGCGAGAGCTTGGGCATTCTTTCCTCGTATTCTCGGTTGCTTATCACTTCCGCCTGTTCCGATTAAGTCGGAATAAGATCATGCCTCTTCTTTGTTGAAGAACAAAGAAGCTTTTTTCGTTGTTTCTCCCTCTTTTTTTACATGACGAGAATCATCCTTCTTTTTTGCGCTGGCGCAAAGAAAAGGGCGCCGTTTTTTAGCAGTATAAAAAAAGAACATGTTGTTAAAAAAAATAACACAGAAGTTACATCTATTACTCCACGAAAAGGAGACATGAAAATGGCCAGAAGAAGCCGGTCGTTTATTTTCGTTCTTTTCCTTGCCTTAGTTCTCGGTTTGGGCGCTTGCGGCAAAAAAGAAGGCACGGCACCTTCGGGAGAGGGAGGGGCAGGGACTCCGATGAGCGACATCGGAATCGGGCCCATTAAGCAGAAGATCACGTTGGGTGCCTTGGATCCAGAGAAGGCCGCCAAGGGAGAGGCGATCTTCAAGGCGAAGTGCAGCGCTTGCCACAAGATCGACGAGAAGTACGTGGGGCCCGCCTTGAAGGGTGTAACTCAGCGCCGGGCTTCCGAGTGGATCTTGAACCAAATCTTGAATCCCACGGAGATGACCCAGAAAGACCCGATTGCGAAGGACCTGCTTGCCGCCTACATGACACAAATGACGCCCCAGAATTTGACGGAGGAAGAGGCTAGACAGGTGCTGGAGTATTTCCGGCAGGTGGATTCACAAACCCCGAAACCTTAAATTTCTCCCGCGTATAAAGCCCTCGCTCATCGGGGGAGACGGGAAGGAGGATCTATGCGTTCCAGAGTTAAGACGTTTTCATTGTTCGGAGGTCTCGCTTTTATCTTGTTCTCTTCATGGCTGTTGATCTCCTGCGGGAAGGGGGTGCAGAACGGCGGAGACGTTTTAGCCGGAGATGCGGCTCAGCGGGTCTATGTGGCGCCGGGTCAGAAGGATGAGTTCTACTGGTTCATGTCGGGGGGATTCTCGGGTCAGGTAGCCGTCTATGGGATTCCTTCCGGAAGGTTATTCAAGCAGATTCCCGTTTTTTCCCAGTACCCGGAGAACGGTTACGGCTACAGCGAAGAAACGAAAAACATGTTGGTGACGACCCACGGTTTTATCCCCTGGGACGACGCCCACCACCCGGAACTTTCCTTGACCAAAGGGGTGGAGGATGGTCGCTGGCTCTTCATCAACGGCAACAATACGCCCCGCATCGCAAGACTCGATCTGAAGACCTTCGAGACGGAGGAAATCCTCGAGATCCCCAACAGTGCGGGTAACCACGCCTCGCCTTGGCTCACCGAAAATACGGAGTATTTGATGGCGGCGACGCGGTTCGCGGTGCCCATCCCCAACAATCAGGCGCTTCCGGTGGAGTCCGCCGCCGAGGGAAAATTCAAGGGGACGATCTCCATGGTGAAGGTGGATCCCCAAACTGGCAGAATGAGCATCGACTTGCAAGTGCTGGTGCCCGGTTTCGATTATGACATCTCACACTGCGGGAAAGGGCCTTCCCATGACTGGTGTTTTTTCACCACTTACAACACCGAGAGGGCCTATAAGATGCTGGAGATCGAGGCCTCCAAGAACGATAAAGATTACGTGCTCGCCTTTAACTGGGCTTTGGCGAAGCAATGCGCCGACCAAGGTAAGGCGAAGGATTTCACGGGGGAGTATGTCGATAATTTCCATCCGGAAAATAAAGCGGCGGTTACCGAAAAGAGAAGCGGGGTGAAAATGCTGAATCCCGCCGATTGCCCGGGAGTCATGTATTATCTGCCGACGCCTAAGAGCCCCCACGGCGCCGACGTGGATCCCACCGGAGAATATATCGTCGCCGGCGGCAAGTTGGCCACCGTGATTCCGGTGCATTCGTTCAGTAAATTTCAG
This sequence comes from bacterium, assembly GCA_046346885.1. Lineage (GTDB taxonomy): Bacteria > UBA10199 > UBA10199 > JADFYH01 > JADFYH01 > JAXMHI01. The sequence goes on from JAXMHI010000012.1 coordinate 58,198, forward strand.
AAGGCCATTCAAGATAAATCGAACGTCATCAAGGAAGAGGAAGGAATTCCCGTCCTCAAATACGAATCCACCCTGGCGGGCGAGGTGCAAAAGCCTTGTTTGGGTCCTTTACACACAGAGTTCGACGGCCGGGGCTTTGCTTACACCTCCTGCTTTGTGAGCTCCGAGATCGTAAAGTGGAAGTTGGGAACGTGGGAAGTGGTCGACCGTGTGCCCGCCTATTACAGCATCGGGCACTTGAGCATTGCGGGAGGCGATTCGGCCCAGCCCATTCCCAAATACCTGATCGCGTTGAACAAGATCACGAAGGACCGTTACCTGCCTGTGGGCCCTGAATTGCCGCAAAGCGCTCAGCTCTACGACATCAGCGGGTCGAAGATCAAACTTCTCTCCGACTTTCCAACGGTGGGAGAACCGCACTACGCGCAGGGAGCGCCCGCCTCCTTGCTGATGGACAAGGCGCAGAAAATCTATTCCTTAGATGATAACGCCCATCCTTACGCTACCAAGAAAGAGGAGGACGCGAAGGTGGTGCGCGACGGCAATACAGTCCATGTCTACATGACGGCGATTCGCTCCCACTTCAAGCCCGACATCGTGGAGTTGAAGGTGGGGGATACGGCCTACTTCCACGTGACTAATCTGGAGCAGGACTATGATATCGACCATGGGTTCGCCATCGAGGGCGCCAATGCCCCCAATATCCTGCTTATGCCTGGCGAGACGAAGACGGTCCGCTTCGAGGCGAAGGAGGAGGGCATCTATCCCTTCTACTGCACCGATTTTTGCTCGGCCCTTCATCAAGAGATGCAACAGTACATTCGGGTGAGTAAGTAAGGAGTTTCATTTCAAGGTCTTGGACTTGCGCTGGTTTGGCAGGTCGCAAGACCTGTTTTTTGGGAGGAGCGATGTTTCGGAAAATTTCAAACCCGCATCGTTTCCTGGTGCTCTTCGTAGGTCTCGCCCTGATTCTCCTCTACTTCGTTCCCCTCTGGTGCATCCGCTTGGTAGCCCCCCAATATCCGGAAGGATTGGGGATGTACATCGGCATACACAGCATTACCGGGCTTTCTCCCCATGATTTACAAAACATCAACCTGCTCAACCATTACGTGGGGATGGAAAAGATCATCGAGGCGAGCATTCCCGAACTCCAGTTCATGCCTTATATTCTGGGATTTATGATCTTCGGCGCTTTCGTGACTTTTTTCTACGACCGTCTTGCGATGGTGTATTTGGGGATCTTGAATTTTTTCCTGGTGGGAGGGGCGGGGCTCTACGACTTCTGGCGTTGGGAATATAATTACGGCCATCGTTTGAACCCCGATGCTCCGATCTCCATTCCCGGTATGACTTACCAGCCGCCCTTCATCGGCTGCAAACAGTTGCTCAACATTACGTCCTGCAGTTGGCCCCATGAGGGGGGAATCCTTCTTTTTCTTTCGGTGGCGGTGTTGCTTTATGTGGTCATTCAAGAACAGCGTCGGGCGAAAAAAGTCTGAAGGGCTTTTCGCCCTGTTACTGCTGATTTTCATTTTCGTCGCCTGCGCCAGAACCCAGCCGGCCGATTTCAAGGCCGGCGAATACCGGTGCGAATTCTGCCGCATGGACATCGTCGACATGCGCTTTAAGGCGGAAGTCTTGACGCGCAAAGGGAAGGTGCATCGTTTCGACAGCATCGAGTGCATGATGGGGTGGTGGCTTGGGCGCCCGGAAGAAGCACCCGGGCGCTGGGTGAGCGATTTCTACCATCCGGAAAAATGGGTTTATTTGGAAAAGGCTTATCTCTTGAAGGGTAAACGCCTGACCTCCCCGATGGGGGCATCCTTGGCCGCCTTTTCCTCGAAGGAAGAGCTCGACCGGGCTTTGGGCGAATTCGGAGGGAAGGCCTTGAATCTTGGCGAGTTGGAGGATTTTATCCGGAGAGAATGGAAGAAGACGGCCGTAGACGCTTCTCTCCGCGAGTGAAGTGGAATCCATGAATTTTTTATCCAATTTTTTCAGCGCCCTATTGTTCGGCGTTTTGCTTTTTTCTTCCCTTCCGGTTTTTTCCGCCACAGTGGAGGTCTGCCCTTCCTGCCCCGTCCATATTCTTCGGGATGCTCTTGAGAAGGCCGCGCCCGGCGACACAGTGGCAGTCAAGGGCGGCGTTTATCGGGAAGGAATGTTGACGATCGACAAACCTCTTCATCTCATCGGGACTAACCGTCCCATCTTGGACGGGTTGAATCAAAAACATGTGTTGTTCATCAAGGCCGACGATGTGACGGTCGAGGGCTTTCTCGTCGAGAACAGCGGGGTAAGCACCGTGGAAGAATATGCGGGGATCCGGGTGGAAGAAAGCAAAGGCTGCCGTTTTTTCGACAACGTCCTAAAGAACAACACCTATTCTTTTTACCTGGCGAAGGTGGACGACTGTCTCCTCGAAAAAAACGACGCCACGGGAAACGCCCGCGGGGAGGTGACGGGAGGCAATGGCATCCATCTCTGGTATTCTTCTCACATTACCGTTCGGCGCAATACGCTTTCCCATCAACGGGACGGGATCTACCTCGAATTCACCACCGATTCGCTTCTTGAAGAGAACGTAAGCACCCACAATCTGCGCTATGGATTGCATTTCATGTATTCCCACCGGAACCGCTATTATGGGAACCGCTTCGTCGAGAACCAGACGGGGGTAGCCGTGATGTATTCCCGCCATATCCAGATGGTCGGCAACCGCTTCGAAAAAAGTTGGGGGCGCGCTGCCTACGGCCTGCTTCTTAAGGACATCAGCGACAGTTTGATCCAAGGCAACGCGTTCTACGCCAACACCGTGGGTATTTTCGCCGATGAAATCAGCCGGGACCGTTTTGTGGAAAATACTTTTAAGAATAATGGCTGGGCCTTGAATATTCTGGGGAGCTCGGAGGACAACGTCTTCCGGGAAAACAATTTCCTCGCCAACTTCTTCGACGTGGCCACCAACAGCCGGCAGAGCGGCAACCTCTTTGAGGAAAACTATTGGGACCATTATCGTGGCTACGATTTGAACCATGATCATGTCGGCGACGTACCTTTTCGTCCCATGAAGATTTTTAGCCTGTGGGTGAGTAAGTATCCCGAATTGGTGGTGTTGCTTCAATCGCCGGTGATCGAATTTTTGGAGGTGGCCGAGCGGGTGTTTCCCGTGTTGACGCCGAAGTCGATGCAGGATGAGAGGCCGAGGATGAAACCTTTCCAGGCTTCTTCCTGAAAGCCAAAGAACCTCATGATCGAGATCAAAAACTTAAGCAAAACCTATAAGAAACAAAAGGTGCTTGACTCCGTGCATCTCACCATCCCCTCCGGCCATCTTTTTTCCCTGATGGGGCCGAACGGGTCCGGCAAGACCACGCTACTCAAATCCCTGCTGGGGACCGTTATCCCGGATGCAGGCAGCGGGATTTGCATCAACGGCCATTCCACCCGGGGCCGCGATGATTACAAGGCGGAGCTTTGTTATATGCCCCAGTCCCCCCAGTTCCCGTTTCATTTGAAGGTGAGGGAACTCGTCGAGCTGATCGGACGCCTGCGAAAGCAAAAGGGACCGCATCGGGAGCGGCTCATCGACGAACTGAATATCGGCCCCTTTTGGAACAAGGCCTTGGGCGAGCTTTCCGGGGGGATGACCCAGAAGGTGAACATTCTCCAATGCTTCATGTTCGAGGCGCCAATTTATATTCTGGATGAACCCACGCAAGGGCTGGATCCCCAGGTCGCTTACTTCCTCAAGCAATGGATCATCCGCCTCCACCAAGATGGAAAGACGATTGTTTTTACCTCCCACGTGATGGCTGAGGTGGATGAGTTGGCGGACCGGATGGCGCTTCTTGTGGAAGGAAAACTCTATACGGTGATCTCGCCCTTCGAGCTCAAGCGGCAAAAAAACGCGGCCTCACTGGAGGAGGCTTTGCACCTGTTTTGGAAGACGGTGAATTCCCATGAAAAAAGCCTTTGAAAACCCGGTAGTGACGATCGCCTTCTTCGAGTTTCGAGAGAACATCCGCAACAAGTGGCTCTTGGTTTACGGCCTTTCGTTCCTCCTTTTTTCCGCGCTCATCACCTATATGGGCGCTTCCGATCCTCTGCAGGCTTCCGGTTCGCTGCTTAACTTGATGTTGCTCTTGGTGCCCCTATTCTCCCTCGTGTTCGGCAGCATTTCTTTCTCCGAGTCTCTGCCTTTCAGCGAGGTGCTGGTGGCCCAGCCGATCTCGCGCAGGCAGATTTTCCTCGGTAAATGGCTGGGATTGGGGGCGGGACTTTCCTTGAGCTTCCTGTTGGGGATGGGGCTCGGTTCTTTGATTCAGATGAACCTCGCCCAGAAAGGCTTCGGCAGCTATTTCTTCCTCCTGTTTCTCGGGATATTGCTCACATTCGTCTTTTTAAGCATCTCCTTTCACATGGTGAATGTGGCTCGCAAGCGGGAGCTCATTTTCGGCCTTGTTCTCGTCAACTGGTTCTTCTTTTTCGTTCTCTACGACCTGATCGTGATGGGGGTTGCCCTCGCCTTTGGAGATTATCCCCTCGAGATCCCCATGCTGATCTTTGTTTTTTTAAATCCCATCGATCTGGCGCGCGTGTTGCTCCTCATGCAGATCGATCTTTCCGCACTTATGGGTTATTCGGGGGCACTTTTCGAGAAGTACCTGGGTGCCACCCATGGGATGATCGCGGGGAGCCTTGCGTTGGTTCTGTGGGTCCTTCTTCCCGCCGTCTTGGGGCTTCGTTCTTTCCGAAAAAAGGATTTGTAACTGATTCTAACCGCGGATGATTTCACCCGGCACCGGAGGGAGGAGCCCTTCGATTTTGGCGGGACGGCTGCTGGGAAGCAGGCGGACCAGGAAGACGCTGATCAGCGTGAGACCTGCATAAAGCAGGAAGGCGTTTTGCGGGCTCCATTTTTCCCAGAGAATTCCGAAAAGAAACGAGGCGGGAAGCAGGCCGACGCCGTAGGCGAAATAATACCAGCCCAGGGCGGTCGCCCGAATTTTTTCATCGGCCAAGTGGATGGGATAGGTGCGCTCGGCCGCTTCCACCAGGCCCGCTTGGATGCCGTAGAGGGCGAGCAGTACCCAAGAGACGACGATCTGCGCATTGTAGGCGAATCCCACGTAGACGATCGCGAAGATCAGCCAACCCAACGCGATGGTGTAGCGGCGGCTCCAGCGGTCGGCCAAGTGTCCTCCCAGATAGGCGGCGATCAGCGAAAAAAAAGTGAGGGAGAACCACGCGATGGGCATGAAGTATTCGGGCATGCCCAATTCCTTCATCTTCAGGAGGAGAAAAAGTTCCGACGGGCTGGTGAAGGCGGCGAAAAAAATGATGAAAATGTAGGGTTTTAAAGACCGAGGCAGGTTGCGCCAAGAAAGGCTTGCCGAAGGAAGGCGGGGCTTATTGGCGATTTCCGGTATTTTTCTCGGAACGAAAAGGATCGAGAGGATCGCGGGGACGCTGGCGATGAGAAATAGGGTCGGCAGATGGAGGGAATATCGGGAAATGAGCCAGGCGGCCAGCGCCGAGCCGATGAGGGAGCCCGAATGGTCCATGGCTCTCTGAACCCCGAAACCACGCCCCCAATCTTTTTTCTCCGTGAGCGAGGTCATGAGCGTATCGCGGGGGGCGGTGCGGATTCCCTTTCCGATGCGGTCGACGACCCTCACGAGAAAGGTAATCGGGAAGAAGGGGATGGCAATGAAGGGACGCGCGAAGGCGCAGATCGAATAACCGAGGAGGGTGACCTTTTTATTTTTTCCGTGGCGGTCCACGTAAGATCCGGCAAGCAGCATCGTAAGGTAAGAGAAGCAGTTGGCCGTCCCTTCCATGGCGCCCAGGGCGACGGAGCCGAAGCCCAAGGTCATCAGGAAAACGGGAAGCAGGGGCGTGATCATGTCCGCCGTGAAGTCGTTGAAGAGGCTTAATAACCCCAAGCGGTAGACGTTTTTGTTGAGTGGGCGCATTGTTAACCCAATGAGACGAGGTCGGGGTTGTCTTTGGCGTATTGAGCGGCGAAATTCAGCTCTTCCTCCGTTTCCGCGAAAATCCAGAAAAGGGTTTCTCCCTTTTTCACCGCGTCTCCCACTTTCCGGTGAAGATAAACGCCCGCCTTCTTATCCCAGGGGGCGCCCGCCAGTTTGGCGGCCTTCGCGATCTTCAGGTTGTGGAGGGACACGACCTTTCCCTTGACCGGGCTTTTCACTTCCCACGAAAAGAGCGCTTTTTCGATTTTTTTGAGCGGACCCTGCTTCTTGGCGATCCGCTGAAATTTTTCCCAAGCTTCTCCCGATTCCAGAATTTCCCGCGCGATCTTGCTTCCATCCCCCTTTTTCACCCGGCGGCTGAGCTCGAGAAGTTCCCCGGCCAGAAAGATGGATTTCTCCTTCAGGTCTTGCGGGGCCCGGGGATCCCGTTGAAGGACGGAAAGTACGTCTTGCGCCTCTAGCGAGGGGCCGATGCCGCGGCCGACGGGTTGAGTGCCGTCGGTAAAAACCACCTTCACTTGCAGTCCTATCTGTTCGCCGATATTTTCGAACCGTTTCTTCAAGCGGCGGGCGGCGCTTTGGCTCCTCACCTTGGCGGTGGGCCCCACCGGGATGTCCAGAATCATATGGGTCGAACCCGCGGCTTTCTTTTTCGAAAGGATCGAAGCGATCATCTGGCCTTCCGAATCGAGGCTTAAGGGACGTTCGACGGAGATGAGGATGTCGTCGGCCGGCGCCAAATAAAGAGAGCCGCCCCAAGCGATGCAGGCGTTCTCTTCGGCCACCAGCTTTTTCATTTGGCCGAGGGTGAGGTTTACGCGGGTGATCGCTTCCATGGTATCGGCGGTGCCGGAGGGAGAGGTGATGGCTCGGGAGGAAGTTTTGGGGATCGGCAGCCCGAACGCCGCCACGATGGGCACCACGATCATAGTGGTGCGGTTTCCGGGGATGCCGCCGATGCAGTGTTTATCCAGCACGAGGGGCAGTCCCCAATCGATCCGCTCCCCCGTCTCGATCATCGCTTCGGTCAAATCGCGGAGTTCCTGCTCGTTCAACCGTTGGGAACAGGCGATCACGAAGGCGGTGAGTTCGATGTTGGAAAAACGGTGGCGGATGACGTCTTCCAAAATGCGGGTGAATTGCGGCTTGTTTAGGGATCGACCGTCGAGTTTGTCTCTGATAAATTCCGTGGAGAGCAGGGGATTGGGATGGGAAAGCGTCACTTCCTCCCCCTCCTTGGCCCCGAGCCGTTCGAAGGCGATGGGACAAAGCCCGATTTTTCCGGGCGGGACGATTCCGTTTTCCGTCATGTTGAGCGTGGCCAGGATGCTCCGATTCTTCCAATGGATTTCGATCTTGGAGAGGGCGTGGAACCCCTGGCTCTTGCAGATTTCGCAACCCTTCGGCATGTAGGCGATGTTTTCGTGGTAGGTGTCGATGCCGATCTTTTTAACGAGGAGCGTGTTCATAAGAATCGCCAAAGGGGCGATTTCTATCATATAGGAGGATTCTTCCGCTCCCAATAAAATTTTTCCCAAGGAGAGAAATGAAACCCGTATTTTTCGCTTTTCCCGATGCCTGTTTCAAAGCAATGTCCGCCCGCGATGTTTCCGCCGCGAAGGGAAAATTCATCCTTCGCTCTTTTCCGGACGGTGAATCTTATCTTCGCGTCCAAACGGAGGTCCGCGGAAAAACCGTGGTGATCGGGGCGGATCTGAGGGGCCCCGACGGAAAATTCCTCCCTTTTTACTTTTTAGCCTCCCTTTTACGAAATCTCGGCGCGAAGAAAATTGTCGGAGTGATTCCTTACCTTCCTTATCTTCGCCAAGATAAACGGTTTCAGAAGGGGGAAGCGGTGACTTCGCGCGATTTTGCGCGCCTCCTTTCGCAGGCGTTGGACGGGCTCGTGACGGTGGATCCCCACCTGCATCGCTACAAGTCGCTTCAAGAGGTTTATTCTATTCCTTGCCGGGTCGTTTCCGCGGCCCCCATCCTTTCCCGATGGATTCTCGCCAAGGTGCCGCGTCCGTTTCTCATCGGTCCCGATTCCGAGAGCGAGCAATGGGTGAAGGAGGTGGCCGCGAAGGCGAAAGCTCCCTATGTGGTTCTTGAAAAAATACGCAAAGGGGACCGCAAGGTGGAGGTTTCGCTGCCGTCCGTGAAGAAATGGAGAAACCGAACCCCGGTGATCGTGGACGACATCATTTCCACCGCGCGCACGATGATCGAAACCGTGCATCAAATAAGAAAGGCCGGCATGAAGGCCCCGGTTTGCCTCGGCGTTCACGCGGTTTTCGCGGAAAACGCTTACGAAGAGTTGCTGGCAAGCGGCCCGGCGAAGGTGGTGACCTGCAATACGGTGGGCCACCTCTCCAACGGGATGGACGTAAGCCGCCTGTTGGGGGCTTCCGTGACGGGTTTAGGCCTTTGATTTTATTGCACAACTTTCTTTTCACTCCACCGATATTCTGTTATCTGAAAAAAGAGGTGGTTCAAAAGGCATAAGAGGAAGAAAGGAGGCCCTTTCGTGGGGCCGAATTCCGTTCTCCCTGATATGCCTTTTTCCTTTGTTCCTTTCATAACATGGAATGAAAGCGTTCTTTCGCGCTCGAAAGAGAGCGCCTCGCCTTTTCGCCCCGCCCTTACGGTCACCCAAAATTTAGTCGATCAAATGATGGGCCGTTTTGTCGAAGAGGCGACCGACGTCAAGTCTCTCTCAGCCCTTATGGCCGGCGGCATCGCTTATCGCTTGGGCAAGGTCGCGGCGCTTACGACCCCTTTGAAGAATCTACCTTTTGCTCCTTTGCGCCATGGGTTGGCGGGGACGGCGGGATTGTCTTTGGAAGTGACGGTGTTTGAAGGGGTGAAAGGGGTTTTATCTTCGTTCTTAGAGGGGGAGGTTCCCCGACAGGGCGAGAAGATTTCACCCCAACCATCAAAATCCTATTGGAAGGATTGGCTTTCCTCCTTCCTCAACTTCGGCACCCTCAAGCTCTTCGGCCATTTCTCCCAAGGGCAAAATTTTCTCTTTCAACATCTCGTCCAAGATACGGCCATGGTGGCGGGTAATCATCTAATTTACAAGGCGGGATTGGGAGAGAAACCCGAAGGAGCCCTCGCGGAGCAATTTCTCCGGGCCGAAATCACCAACCTTCAATTGGCGGCGGGAACGTCCTTCGCCCATCATGTCACCGGCGGGCGTTTGCTCGCTTTGGAGCGGGGATTGGATCTGGCGATTCAGGCGAAGGAGTTAAATTCCCCTCGGCCCCCCTTTTTCGAAGGGGGGAATGTTTTCGCTTTTCAGGTGGATGGGGACTTTTTCTCTTCCACCGTGGAGAAAGCGAAACCGAAAGGGATTTCTCCCCATCTCGTTTTCTCCGTGGGCCAGAAGGCGACACCCGCGGAGGTCCGTCAATTGGAGGCGCACGCCGCTACTTTTTTTCCCGTCTATGCTTCGGGGGGGTACGCGCACGAATTTTTGGTTTCGGTTCTTCGCATGTCTCTTCCTCATCCCGCCTTTCGCGAGCGGCTTCTCGAAGCTTATTCCCTCGACATTCACGGGGGAGGCCTGGCCGAACGCGAGATCGTGAACGCGATCGAGCAACTCTTTCAGCACGACGCCTTGGAAGGAGGGATCGGCAGCATTGAGGAGGTGTTTTTTCAATATCTCTTCCGGTCGGCTTTATCCGAGGATCGGGCGGCCGAACGGGTAGGCTATTTGCACGAGCTCTTCCGGCTTTTGGAGAGCGAGCCCGGTCGTGAAGCTCTGGAGTCGCAGGCGAAACGTTGGGGCTTGGATTCCGTCGCGTCGATTTCCGCCCATCCCCAATACCCCTCTTCCTTTCAGAACATGTTTCAAAGGCTCGTCGATCTTGAATGGGGCCTTCTTTGCGGGGAACATCGGGTGATTCTGCTCAATTTCGTTCACCACCTTTTTCCTGCGCACCCTCCTCATGCGGCGGAGGTGATCCGCTTGATCGGAAAAAGTTTGAGAAGCCCACGCTACCCTCTGACGGACGTCGAGGAAGCTCTCGATGCCGCCCGCAGAAGCCCTTTCGGGCTTTTGATGGTGCAACGGATGTTTCAGGTAATGGCGACCCAGGACGTTCGGGCGAAAATCAAGGAATTGCAGCCGCCGAAGCATGACGACCATTTTTCTTTTTTATGGGAATTGGCGCGGGGGGGAGCCTCCCGCGAGGAAATGGCCCTCCGAATCAACGGCACGCGCATGACGGCTTATCTCCAAGACTTGCGTTTAGCCCAAAAGGTGGTCGATTTTTATGTGGAGTCGAAAGCATTCATGGAGGGCGGAGGCGCCGGCCGTGAGAAAAGCTTACGACGCCTCACCCGCGTGATCGAGGAGAAGGCCCGAGAAGGCAGGGCGTTCACCGTCGACGACCTGCTCGACTTGCTCCGGGTGAACGATGATGCGCGCATTCAGAAATTTTTTAGGGATTTGGAGAGAGGGCGATTTCAAATCCTGATGCTCCCGTCCCGCGAGTTTTCCCGGTATTTGCCCGAGGTCGGGGGCTGCGGAAGATGGGGAGGAGCGCTTTTCATCGAGAGCTCGTCGCCTTTCCGCAAGGATACGATCTTGATGGAGGAAATCCCGCGTTCCTTGGACGCGGAGGAACAAACCGACCTGGTTCTCAATCGGATGATGGGAGTCATTCACGAGTGGGGGCACTTTCTCCACGTGAGGGGAGAGGAAGGGGAGAGGAAACCTTCGTCGCTTCTGAGCCTCTCCGGCATCAGTCGGCAAGATCGTTTGTCCAGCGAACTCATGGCCTCTCTCGAGGAACACCGATGGCGGGCGAAATACACGGACATCATTTACTGGGAGCTTTCGGCGAAATTGGGCATGAACTTCCCCCTTTATTTGCGGAATATGAACGACCGATCCTACTTCGAGGAAACCAATCGTCGGCTTCTCGTTCATTTCCAACCTTAAATTCCTCAGCGCGACGGGGGCGGGATCTTGCTCCTCGATCCGGGCTGTTCGGAAGCCGGTTGGGCGGCCATCCGCATCGGCTCACTCGAAGCCGGGAGGTCGGGCACCGAGAAGGAGATCTCTTTCCCGTTGACCGTCACCTTGTAATTGCCGGGGGCTAAACGTTGTTGCTCGCCTACCCATTTCTTGCTTTCGCTCTTTCCGTCGGGGGAGACGAAGACGACGTCGGCGTTTTTCACCCCCGATTGAAATTGAATCCGGTAGCCGTCGCGAAGGCGGTTTAAGGTAAAGAGGGTGTTTGCCGCAGCAGCCCCTCCCGCCGCCACTTCTCCGTTCGCGCCTAATTGAAAGGATATTTGTTCCTTGTCGGCGGAAGAGGTGAGAATCGAGGCTTCCATCTTTCCGTCGAAAGAAACTCCCCTCAGACTCACTCCGCGGCTGAAGCCCGTTTCCGTTGATGGGGCCGGCCGGAGAGGAACCACCGGCGCGGCGGGTTTTAAATGCTCCGGCCAATATTTTTGGGGAACCCCCATTTTACCGAGTGCGCTTCGATAACGCTCCGCCGTTTCTTCCGGCTTCGGGGGCTCGCCGAAACGGATGCCTTCCAAGTCGATCCATTGGAGGCGTCGCCCGTTGCCGGCCTGCGTCCGCACGACGAAATTGCGGTCCATGAAGTCCAAGAATCCTTGGGGCACCAATTTTCCCAAGTCTTCCACCATTTCCCGGCACACGGCGTCTTGCAGTTCGGCGGGCACTTCATGAAGCCCCTTCACCAACACTCCTTCGGCCAAGTTGGTGACGAGGGCCGTAGGGCCTTGTTCCATCGGAAACTTCGCCGCCGGTTTGCCGTCTTCGCCCAGGCGGATCTCGGCCGTGCCGTAGAAGCGTCCGTCGCCGGCCTGCGCGTTATCGAGGGTTAAAAGATTTTTGATGTCGGCTCCGGGAGGCATCTTGATCGCTACGGGAATTTTTTCGCCCTTGGCGTTGGTGAAGAGACCTTCGTAGATCGTGCGCGCCGAACCGACGCCCAAGATCCGTCCCGTGAATTGAACTTCTCCGGACCCCTGGCGGCCCGCCACCTGAAATTTGAAATCTTGATATTGGCGCGCGTTTTCCAAGATCCGAAGGCCGTCCGCGGGCATTTTCGTCGCGATCTCGTAGAGCGCCAAGATGGGGAGGCCTTGGCCCGTTCTCGCATGGTAATCGGCGACCGCTTGAAGGAGTTTGGGATCTTTTGAGGCGATTCGGTCGACGAGCTCCTTCGCCATCTGGGCGGGATCAGCGTCGGGGCGAGAAGTTCTGCCGCGTGACAAACTTAAATCGATGTTGGCCATGGATTGCCCGTCGGGAACGAAAATCGCGAACGGTTTTCCTTGCGCATCAGTGAAGCGAATGTCGAGGCCCCGCGGAGTCTTTCGGACTCCGCTCTCGGGCGGGGCTTCGGTAGGCGCTGTCTCCGCCGGGGCGGCGTATTCTCCCGGGGACACGTCATGAAGGCCGAATTTGCCCGTTGCGCCTCTGGGACCGCCGACGATGTGCATCGCGTTCGTGCCGTTTGCCACCGGTTTTTCGAAGGCGACGTGGATTACCCAGTTGCCGCCGCTCCGGGTGACTTGCATCTTCCCTTGAACGGGGCCGACCCCGATGACGTTGACGGTGACGGGAGATTCTGTTCCGGGAGGGATTTCCCCCTTGTAGGCTTTCGTAAGAGAGTCTTCCGCGAAACGAAGCAGGGCTTGGGCGTGGCGAAACACCTGCCCCCGGCCCAGAGTAAAGCTTAAGCCGGAACTTCCGGAAGGGCTGCCCGTCTCCAAGCGTTGGTAAAGGGGGTTCTCCGGGGCGATGGAAGTTTCCAAGGTGTGAAACTCGGCGTGCTTTTTCAGAAACTGCGCGCGTTCGCCGTCTTTTGCTTTCAGGTCGGGGTTTTCCAAGGTTTTTCGTTGTTCCGGACTTAACGGATCACCTTTTTGCCGGGCGGCTAAAGCGTCGTCATAAGTTTTGAGTGCGGCGCTTCTCTCTCGAAGGCCTTTTTCATATTCGAACCGCTGAAGTTTCTTCTCGATCTTTTGAACGTTCCCTGCGTTCACCTCGGGTTCGGAAATGTGCATGGGTAGACGCGATTCGTGCCGAGACACGTCTAAGACAAGGGCCAATCGCGTCGTGGCCCCGTCGAATTCCGGAGAACCTTCGGGATGATTCAAGGCCGTTTGGTAATCCCTTTCGATTTGGTCGGCGATTTTTCCGAAACCTTGACTCCTTAAGGTGTTCGCGGTGTTTTCGATTTCCGGAAGGATCTCCGATTTCACGTATCCGGGCCGCATTTCCGGAGTCGGATAGAGTTTTTCATAGATGGAAACGCTCACGTTGGCCTGTTTTTCCGTATTCGCGGCCGGAGATCGAGGGGCTTTCGGGACGGAAACTTGCACTCCGCCGGTGGGCGGTAGGATGACGGATCGAGGCCGTCTCGGGACAAAGCCCATCCCGAGGCCGCCTACGCCCATGAAAAGGAAGGCGGAGCCCGTGAAGAGCTGTAAGGCGACGTCACGCGCCTGGGCGGCTATTTTTTTACCGCCCTCGATCAGTTGCCCGGCGCCTTCCGCGGCTCGGTCCAAGAAAGAAGAACCGGCGCTGGCGGCTGTCGGCGCGGCCTCCGCAGGGATGGGAGATGCAGAGGATTTCGCCGCAGCCTCTGGCGCGGGCGGATTTTTCGGGGCGACGGGCGCCGTCCGCCCGGGTGGGGGCGCCGCCGGCGCTTCCTTCGGGTTGTGTTCGTACACCATGGCCGTGGCGTTATCGGCCTTGAGGTGGTCGATCTTTTTGCCGCCGGAAGCGGCGTCGTAGACGTCGTAGTTTTCGCCGTCGAGCCACGCTTTCTTCCCGTCGGGAAGCGTGACTTCCACCCGTTCGCCGGCGTTTATTTTTTGGAGGAGCTCGGGCGTGGTCAGCACCCGGTTCAACTCTTTCATCCGGTGAAGGGTCGAATCCATGATTCTCGATTGGGCCTCCGAGGCGGAGGCACTTTTCGAGGCCATCTGGGCTAAATCTTGGGTACTGTGGTTGTCGCCCACTCCGTCGCTGAATAAGACGATGCGGTCGCCCTTTTCCAGGGGGACGACGCTTACCACGGGATGCGCTTCGAAGCCCGCTCCCATGTTTCCGAGAACGACGTTGGCGTTGGGGTTGGTGCGCATCCAAAGCTCGGCTTGTCCGTTCTTTTCCGCGGCGCGAAGTTCGGACTCGATTTGTGCAGGATCTTTGCCGGCGGTATCGAGGCCCATTTTAGAGGCCAAAGCCTTTTGGATTTCTTGCCGGGCTTTCGCATGGGGCATCCCCCAAACGTTGATGCCCACGTGTTGGCCGAGTTGGTAATCGGCCTCCGCTTGAAGCTGTTCGGGCGCTTTGCCGTGGGGATTTAAACTGAGGGCATAGGCTTGTTCCTCCAAGGGGACCGAGTCGTGCACGATGCTGTCCCACAGCCCCTGCACCTGGGATTGGTCTTTGGTGCGGTGCTTGACTTCTCCTCGTTGGCCTATGACCACCGCTCCGGCGTCTCCCACGTGAACCATGACGGCGACCGGTTTTCCTCCGGGCCTATTGACGACCATATAACCCACGCCCACCGTGCCGCTGTTCCCGTATTGGGGATCTTGGTTGATCGCTTGGGAAGCCTCTTTCATCGCTTCCGCGAGCACGGTGCCCGCCGTTTCCGGTCGGCTCGGGTCGATGCGGTGCGAATTTTGTTTCACGTAATCGGCGATTTTCTTTCCCGCAATGCTGCTCGCTTTGTCTCCTCCGCCCAGTCCGCCCATGCCGTCGAGGACAACGCCCCCCAATGGGCGCCCGTCCGCGCCATGCAAGAGGACGGCGCCGTCTTCATTTACCTCGATGTTGACCGTCTTGCCGTTTATTTCTTTCTGCTTGGTGTACCCGACTCCGGGATGTGTCTTCACCGATAGGTCGCCGTGGTCTCGCGCGGCGGAGCGGTCTACGCGGGCCGAACGCACCCGGCTGTTGTCTTCCGTGGGAACATTATCCGCGAGAAGCTCTGCTTCCGGGGTCTTGACCGCCTCTTGCCCCGCTTTTTCCTCGGCCGCCTTCCCTTGAATGAATCGCTGCGCCTGAGGAATGTCTTTGATTTCTCCTTCCGAGATCTTTCTAAGAAGTTCGGGTTTGATCCTGTCCAGTTCAGGGGGGACTTCTCCGAGAGCTTTCGGCGCGATTCCTTCGAGGAGGGTTCCCAAAAGGCTCGCCCTGGTATTCAGCAAGTCGGCGACGAGGGGATCTCCCATCGCTTGCGCCTTTTGTGCGTCATAAAGCAAGCGGGAAACCTGCAGGGCGAGCTCTTGTTGGCTGAGCTTCGAAGCGTCCGCGATCACCTTCTTGGGATTTCGATTTGCATCGACGAGGTCGTTGAAAAGTCGAACTCGGGGATCGGACTTCACAAGGAATAACACCACTTCAGCCTCTCCGATCTTGCCCGTATCGATGCCTCGGCTTTTCAATTCTTGAAGCTTTTTTTGGATTACCTCGGGGGTGATCCCCTCCGCGATTTCCATCGAAAGCTCGGTGATCCGGTGGTTTAACGCTTCGGTCAATTGAATGAGTTTTTTCCGGAGGGGGGGCTGTTCCGGATTCTCCGGCGACTTGGGAGCCGGGGCAGCGGGAGCGTCGGCGCCTTTGACTTCCGCCTTAGGTGGTTCTGCTTTTGGGGAGGCTGCCTTGGGAGGCTCCGCTTTCGGCGGTTCTGCTTTAGACGGCTCGGCTTTGGGGGGAGCCGCCTTGGGCTGGGCAGGGCGCACGGGCGTTGCCGAAGAGGCCGCTTCCGTTTCCGTGTCAGGCTCGGCGACGCCCTTCCCGACGTTTTCCTTTTGAGCCCTGTCGATGAGCTTTTGGATGTCGCTCCTCAAGAAAGCCATCTGATGGGGGCTTTTTTCGTCTTTTCCGTCCACGAAATGTTTCATCAGGTGATCGCCGATGAGCAACGCGATGTCGCCATCCTTTCGCATTTTGAATTCTTGCGGGGTTTCTCCGTTTTCGGGGCCCGAGCTGAATTTCTCGATTAACTGGATGAGCGCCGCTTCGAAAGCCGACGCATCCTTCGCGTCTAAATCCCCGGTGCGGACGAGGGAAGAGGAGAGCCTCTGAACGGAAAGGTACGAAGACTTCGCCTGATAATCGGATCCCGTGCTTAAAGCGGCTTGGGAAGGCGCCGCGGCGTTTTGATGTTCTTGCTCGATTAATTTGGAAACAGCCCCCTTGAGAATCTTTTGGACCCAGCCGTTCCGCGGGATCTCTTCCAGGTAGGCGTTTGCTTCCTTCTGGATCTCCTTCGGTGATTTCCCCTCGAGGATTCCCCTTCCCACGATTTCTTGCAGGTGAGCCCGTTGGGCTTCGTTTAAGTTTCCCGCCTTCGCCAGACGCTCAAATTCGGGTTCGAAGCGAGGCGATGGGTTCCAAGACGGCGAACGAGGCGAAGGCTTTATTTGCGCGAAGGCCTCTAAGACCGCTTCGGAAACCGATCGCTTCAGTACCTGTTTCACCATTAGCTCGTGTTGCAGGGAGTCGATGAAATCGATCGCTGCGGCATGAACGTCCGGGAAGGGTTTGCCTTGTTCCAAGGCTTCTTCGATGGCCCGTTTCGCGCTGCTTTGAATCCATTCGATTTGATTCCGGTTGAGATGCCCGGCTTTGCCGATTTTTTCGATTTGGTCGAAAAGGTTCGAGAAATCGCTCTTCTCTTTTTCCCCGGTTTCCCCTTTCGCGCCGCTTCCCCCGGAAACCGTGACGAGATCCCCTTCCGAGTAGATGCCGCTTATTTTCTTGGAAAGGGCGATTTTACGAACTTTTCCCTCTTGGTTTTCGAGTGTCAAGGTACCGTCGGGCTCCGCCCGAACGACTCGGTAGGTTTTTTCGGAAGGATTTTTTTCCGTGGAAGGCGATACGGAAACGTGGACGTCGGACGACTTGCCGTTTAATTCCACCTGCCGGCCGGGGGCTTGATAGTCGTGCAGAAAGGCGGTGTCGGCGGGGAGCGGTTTTCCGTTTTGGGCGGCTTCCACATAAGACCGGGCGTTTTCATAAGTTTGAGCATCGACCAAGAAATCGAATCCGGCTCGGTGGAGGTCGACGATTCCTTGGGCGATCTTCAGCCTTCCTTCCGGGCTATCCGGTAGCACGTGGGGAGGGGGAGGGACGATCCCGAGCGTTTGGAAGAATTTTTGGAGCGCGGCCGGGTCTTTCGCCTCTTTCGGGCTCATTTTTTCGAGTTGCCGGATGATCGAGTCGTTTGAAACACCCGTTTGAAGATTTTTAAGAACGCCCTCCATGAGGGTCTTCCCCTCCGGAGTAAATTCCGCCCGCGCATTCACCAACCCGAGGCGCGACATTTGCGGGAGGAATTGGTTGTGGGTCATCAGCTGCTGCGCCCGTGCCTCCAGCCGGGCGACGCCCGGCGTCTTGTGGGCCAGGTGCCCTCCGAGCTTCATGCTCAAGTCCCCCACAAAACTATCGACGAGCCGCTTTCCAGCGCGTTGGTACCATTTGTCCTTCTCATTGTAGTGTTGGTCGTCCGTCGAGGTGTGAAGGCCTAAGGCCTCGTTCGCGTATTTCGAGGAAAAGAACGAACCCACGCCGGCAAAGTAATGCCCCACTTGCTTGGTCAAGGTCCCTTGGGCGAGTTTGTCCACGCCGGCGCCGAAGGCCTTGCCCAAGCCGAACATCACCATCATGCTTCCCGTTTCCTTCCAAAAATGGCTTGCTTCGAAATCTTGCGCGAAATGGCCCCACATCATTTCTTTAAAAAATTCTTTGGCGCCGGAGCCGGGTTGAAGGTGCTTCTGCAGCGTGGCCACCTTCATGTTGGTGAGGGTGACGCCCACCGCTTCCGAGCCCATGGCCGCCGCTTCCACGCCCATCGCGCCCGCGCGCGCGACGGCTCCCACCGTCCTCGCGGACCATCCCGCCTTCACGGCGGCTTGGGTCATCCAGACGGCGCGTCCCGCCAAGGCGGTCTTGGCGCCGACGGCGACGAGTTTGCCCACGCCGAAACCCAAAACGGTGGTGCCGAGGGAGAAAATCGCCTCGTCAAAATTCTCCGCGTAAATGATGGAGGCGTTCTTCAATTGCTTGCCCATTTCATGCCAGAAGATCGTGTCGGGAAGTTTCTCCAAAATTTGTTTGGCGTCGCCCCCCACGGTCGGATCATTCGCCAAGTCTCTCGCGAGACCGGAAACGGCGTTGAATTGGCCGCCTTCCTGAAGCTTGAGCACGGCTTTCAGCATGCCCCGCGAATAGTCCGCGTCGGAGACGAAGGGATTGCTCAAATCGCGGATCAATTGCAGGCTGCTTTTTACGGAGTCATCCTTCGCGCTGAAGAAGTAATGGTAACTTTTTTGGAAGTTCGGGCTGTGGGACAGATTGTCCAAGGCCTCCGGAATCGAGGCGCATTCCCCGGAAGTGACCAAGAACTTCGCTTCCTTCAAGAAGCTTTTCATGGTTTCTTCGTGCGCCGCCAATATC
Organism: bacterium; assembly: GCA_046346885.1. Taxonomy (GTDB): domain Bacteria; phylum UBA10199; class UBA10199; order JADFYH01; family JADFYH01; genus JAXMHI01. The sequence continues at coordinate 76,669 of JAXMHI010000012.1, forward strand.
TTTTGCGATTGGGGCGAGCCGTCTTGCAGATTGCCCGTCAAATCTTTTTCCAGGTATCCCGAATACGCGGACATCACCGAGGTCAGGGCATTGAGGGAGCGCAAGGCCTTCTCTTCGGCCGCTTTTTTCTGGGCTTCCTCCACTTTGCCGATGTTCTCCAAAAAGTTTTGGGCCGTCTCGTTTCCGGGGATTTTTTTGAAGCATTTTTTCGCTTCTTCCAAATCGCCGTCGCCCATGGCTTTCAGCCCTTGCGCGATGACGGCCATTTCCTTTACTTCCGCCGAGGCCTTCGGGCCGCTTAGAGCCACGATGCGGTTGAGCGTTTGGTCCGCTTCCGGCTTCATGTCGGCGATCAAATAAATCTGGGCGGCGCTCGCCAAGATCTTGCCTTGGGAGGCCGGGGGAATTTTTCCGCTCTCCGCCATGCGTAAAACGGGGTCCAAAGAATCTTTTACCCGATCGGAAATGCCCAGTTGGGCGAACAACCCCGCCGCTTGGAAGGCGTTGCCGAAGGCGTCTTTTCCGCCCTTTTGCGCTTCGGCGAGCAGGCGGTGAGCCTCGTTCAAGTCCTTCGCGAAGGAAGCGACGGCATTGGGGTGCAGCGAGAAGAGGCCTTGAAGTTCGTTTTTGGCGAGGGAATCATGAAGGGTTTTTTCGTGATGAAGAAGGATCTCGCCCGTCCGCGCTTTTAATTCTTCGGCGGATAAAGGGGGTTTCGATTGGGTTTGCAGGGTTTGAAGCCCTTTTTGAACCGATTCGCCGAGCATTTCCTTCAAGGAATTTTCCAAAGCGCTCCGTCGGTTTTGGAGCGCTTCGTGTTTGAGGATCGGTTTTTCCCCTCGGCTTAAGTCTTGATACGCTTGCAGCGCCGTGGTGAGCTCCATCGCTTTTTCCAGGCGCGTTTCCACGGGAAGATTTTTGGCTTCGAGGGCCTCCTGCAAAAGGCCCGCGTTGCGTTGAATGCGCTCCGACATGACGGTTTTGTCGTAATCGGGAGATTTCGAGATGCCGATGGATTGGAGATCGCGCGGAAGCAGGGTCTGGTCGATTTGCACGACGGTGCCGGCGAGTTCCAGGCGGCCTTTAGCCTCGGTGAATTGGGGATCTAACAGGCGAAGCGTGAACCCCTCTTGAATTTCCCGAAGCTCCGAGACGACCCGTTCCGCCTTTTCCGGAGATCCCGCCTGTTCGAAAAATTGATGGGCGGAAATTAAATTTTGCGCGCGGTCGTTTTTATTTTCCGTTGTCGTATCGACGAGCGTGTCGGCCGCGCTCAGGCCGAAGCTTTTCACCCGTTCTTCTTGAGGCAGCTCGCTTCCCCGCAAAATGCCCATCATTGCGGCATAGACGGGCATCTTTTCCCTGGCGTTCTGCAGCGCGGATTTATCCAGGCCTAAACCGAGGTCGTTTTCGAGAACGGCCGCCACCGCGTCCACTTGCGCGCCTTCGCGCAGCTGGGTATATTCGCGAAGCGCGCCCAGCAGGGCGTTTCTTTTTTGGGCGGGATCCTTAAGCTCCAGGGCCTTGGCCAGCTTTTCATCCGCCTTCGAGCACCCTTGAAGATAATTCTGCAGTCCTTCGAAGCTCAAATGCCTCAGCGAAAGTCGGTCGTTTCCGTCGGTCACTTGATGGAGCAAGTTTTCGAGGTGTTTTAAGCCGCTCGGGGAGAGTACGCCCTTGCCTTCGATGGCCCCCGCTTGATCCAAGACCATCGACTTTACTTCTTTCATTTCCGCGCTTAAGGTTTCCAAGGCGAGCGGCGGAAGCTCGCCCTCTTCGACCACCGTTACGCCGCGCCGCGAGCGGCTTAAGTCTTTTCCCGATTCGTGGCGGAGCAAGGAATATTGCTTTAAGAGATCGCCCAATTGATCGACCCGCTCCCGCGTTGGAATCGCTCCTTCGGGCGCCGTTTTGAGCAAGTTTTTCCACGCGCTTAAATCTTTCGCGAGATTTTCAGGGTTGCCGAGCGACTTGCTGATTTGCGCGCAGAGCTTCGCTTGGGAGAGTTGCTCGGGGATGAATGCTTTTTCCTTGCAAGACTGAAGGCCGGGTAGAAGCTTTTCCCTCAAGGCCCCCAGGGATTTTTTCGCCTCGTCCACGCCCGCTTTCAGCTCGTTCGCCCGCGCCTCGAAATCCGCTTTTTCCGACTCCGTGGCGCTCTCCTTCGGAGGGCGGCTTCGATGAAGCTCCAAGGCGTTTTGATGGAAGGTCTGCGCGCGCTTTAAGTTGTCGAATTTTTCTTGCGGCGTCTTTGCTTCCGCACCCTGCAACTGGCGGGCGAGCACTTCCAGGTCGGCCATGATCTTGCGGGCGGCAGAGGGGTTGGCGGCGAGGGCCGCTTGAAAGGCCTTCATTTTCCCGTCGAAGGCCTGTCTTAATTCTTCCCCTTTCAGCTCTTTCCCGGACAACGCCAAAGAGAGGTCGCGATAACGTTGAAGGGCCGAGAGGTCTCCCGCCTCGATTTTTCCGCTTTTTTCCAAGTGGAGTTTTGCGGTTTCGAAGGCGTGCTGTTGAATGGCGGGGTCTTCCGTCTTGCGGCCGATTTCCTCGTAGCTGCGGGCAAGGGCGTCGTGGTTTTCCGGGTTTGCCGGCTGAAAAGCCAAGGCTTTCTCGTAGAAACGGGCGATCTGCGTGGGGTTGCCCTCGCCCTTGCGCTTTTCCGCCTCCGCCCGCATCAAGGCGGCCATGCGGTCGGCGGGCGTAAGCTTTTTTTCCCCTTCGATGATTTGGTTTTGTTCGTCCCGGCTGAAGGCGTGGTTGTCGACTTTTTCAAAATTCCTTTTTTCGCCGTAGGTTTTCACCTCGAAAGTAAGCGTGTTCAACACGTGTCGTTGGGATTCTTCGGGCAACAAGGAGAATTCGGTCTTGTTTTTTAGATAATCGACGCAGGCCTGTTTGACGTTAGGGTGATTCGCGGGCAGTCCCTTTAATTTCGGGTTTTCATTTTTATGCTGATGGAGATTTTTGACGATTTCGGCCGTTTTTTGTTCCGCTTTTGCAGGGTCGGCGATTTTCGCCTCTTCGTTTAATCCCTCGGTGGAGGCGCCTAAGCTTTTCACTTCGGCGGTAAGTTTCGCGTACTCTTCGGGGGAAGGCGGGGGAGGGGCTTCGGGGGCCGGCGGAGGAGGCGTTTCGGGAGCGCGGGCTTGTTCCGCGGCGACCGGGGCCGTGACGTCCTGAAGGGGGAAAAGGCTGGCGGAAGATCCCGATCCCGATTCCGAAATGGCGTTTCTCATCAGCATAAAGAGCGCTCCTTATGTGGGTGGGACATCTGAAAATTGTAACATTAGACAGGGGCCAAAAAAGCGAATTTCTAGGGAAGAGGTCGTTTTTTTATCGCTTAAGCGCTTTTTCTCAAGGGGGCCACGATCTTGTTTACATCCGCGAAGAATCGAAGATTGCCGAAAGAGGAGCGGGGAGCGGGGGTGGAAGGAGAAGGAGTGGTTTCCATATGTGAGGAAGAGTTAAGCCCCGGATGTTCCGTGGTTTTTTGAAGGATGACTTTTTTGCCTTTGGATTCCGCCAAAAAGCTTTGCGGGGTTTCGTCGCTTTTTGAGGTAATTTTTTGAACTAAATTCATGAATCCTCCTTCGTTTCGCTCTCTTCATTGGATATATAAGCAAAGGGAGGGCCATGAATTTAATTTTAAATAAAATAATGAAATTACTTAATTTTTTAAAATTTGAGAATTAAGTCGTGTTTGTATTTTTACGTTATTTTAGTTAAAAAAATTACCTTTAGGAGAGGTTGGGTCATGAAAAAGAATTCAGAGTGCGCTAAAGCGCTTATTTTTACCTTAAAGGAAAAAGAAAGACGTGCGATAATGGTTTAAAAATGAGGCAATCCCCATGATTTCCTTCGATTCTTATGAAGTTGTCAGCTTCGATTGTTACGGAACCCTAATTGACTGGGAAACCGGTCTTCTCTCGGCCCTGAAGCCGGTTTTTACGAGTTATAAGATCCAGCTTTCCGACGACCATATTTTGGAGCTGTTTTCCGAGGAGGAGGCGAAGATCCAGGTGAGGGAATATTACAACTACAAGACGGTGTTAAAAAAGGTGATGCGGGGGCTCGCGGCCCGTTTCAAGTTTACGCCGACTTTCTCCGAAACCGAGTGTTTGATCCAATCCCTGAAAAACTGGGAACCCTTCCCCGACACGGTCGATGCCCTGCGAAAGCTGAAAGAGAAATATAAGCTCGCCGTCATCTCCAATGTCGACGACGATCTTTTTGCCGCGACGGCCCGACGTCTTCAAGTGCCCTTCGATTGGACGATCACGGCGGAGCAGGTGAAGTCTTACAAGCCTTCCCTTCAAAATTTCAAACAAGCGCTGCAAAAAATGGAAGTGGCCCCCGAAAAAGTGCTGCACGTGGCGCAGAGTCTCTACCACGACATTGCGCCCGCGAATACGCTTGGGATCGCCACCGTTTGGGTCAATCGACGGAAGGGCAAAACCGGTTTCGGCGCGACTCCTGCCGCGAAGGCGGAGCCGAAACTGGAGGTGGCCGACCTTCGTGAACTCATCGCTCAGATGGAGGCGCCGGTTCTTTCCTCTCCTTCGGGGGGAGCCGCTTAACGGCAGTGCCAATGGCCGTGGGGGCCGCGCCAGCAGTGGCGGCTATGATGGGGGTGAATGGGGCGGCCGGGATGGCCGCTGTGGCAATAAGACCGGCCGTGGCGGTGATGACAGTGATAGTAAGGGCGGGGATCCGCTTGGGCGTATGACGCGAGGGTGGTGAGCGCTCCGACGACGAAGAGAATGGCCAAGAAAGCCTTCGGCGATTTCATAAGTTCTCCTTTCTTCGAAACCTCTTTTTATCATTCCCGCTTATCAAGGGAACGACAGCGATTTTTTATTTTAAAAGGGCTTCGCTCAGTCGCGCAAGGGTCTTGTCTCTTCCCAAAAGGGAGATGGATTCGTAAATGCCCGGGCTAATGGTTCTTCCGCAAAGGGCGGCGCGAGTGGGTTGGGCGAGATCTTTTAACTTAATTCCCATCTCCGCCACCAAGGTTTCGAAAGTTTCCTGGATTTGCGGGCGCTCGAAGGGTTCGATTTTTTCCAAGCGTTCGGTGAGGGTTTTTAGGCGGGGTTTGGTTTCAGGGGCCGCTAAAATTTTCTGGGCCGCCGGGTCGTATTCGATGTTGTCCTTGAAAATGAAGTCGAAGAGTTCGGCCATTTCCCTCAATGTTTTCGCCTTTTCAAGCGAAACGCGGATCGCTTCCACCAAGGTCGTGTCGCTTTTCACCTCCAGGCCCATCAAGCCCAAGATGCGTTTCACCTCGGGGGCCAAGTCTTCGGGCTTGGAGAGACGGATGTAGTGACCGTTCAACCAGTCGAGTTTCTCCGGGTTGAAGACCGCCGGCGATTTGCCGACGGCATCGATGCTGAAGAATTCCACCAGTTCGTTGCGGGTGAGGATTTCCTTGTCGCCGTAGGCCCATCCTAAGCGGGCGAGATAGTTGAGCAGTGCATCCGGCAGGTAACCCATGTCGCGGAAGGCGATGACGGAGGTGGCTCCGTGTCGCTTGGACAGCCGCGTCTTGTCCGATCCTAAGATCATCGGCACGTGCGCAAAGTCGGGGAGGGGGTAATTAAATGCTTGATAGAGGAGGATTTGGCGCGGCGTGTTGTTCAGGTGGTCGTCGCCGCGGATCACTTGGGTGATCTTCATCGTCACGTCGTCGACCACCACGCAAAAGTTGTAGGTAGGCGTGCCGTCGGTGCGCCAGATGATGAGATCGTCCAACTCGTTGTTTTGAAATTCGATGCTGCCTCGGATGAGGTCTTTCACCGTCGTCGTTCCTTCGAGAGGCGCCTTGAAACGGATGCAGTAAGGACGGGCGTCTGCTTCCCAGAACTTGGGGTCGATTTGACGGCATTTGCCGTCGTATTTGGGTTTGCGGCCTTCCTTTTGGGCCAGTTGACGCTTCGCGTCCAATTCTTCCGCCGTGCAGAAACAGCGGTAGGCCTTTCCTTCGGCGATCAATTGGTCCACGTGCGCCTTGTAAATTTCCAGCCGTTCCATTTGGTGGAAAGGCCCTTCCTGCCAATCGAGTTCGAGCCATTTCATCGCTTCCATGATCGAGTCGATGTATTCCTCCGTCGAACGGGTGCGGTCGGTATCTTCGATCCTTAAAATGAAGGTTCCGCCGGTTTTCTTGGCGACCAGCCAATTATAGAGCGCCGTTCGGGCCCCGCCGATGTGGAGATGGCCGGTGGGGGAGGGGGCGAAGCGTAAGCGTGGTTTTGTCATAAGAAAGCCAATCTAGGAGAAGAGAAAAGGGGTGTCAAGGAAGGGTGATTGATATTTTAAGCCCTCTCTTTTAGAATTTTAGAGCAACCCAGCGGTCTTGAAAACCGATAGAGGGATGAGTATAGAACGGTGAATCAATCCTTTTTTGAGGGGAGGATGTGGTGAAAATTCAAAGAGCGGCGCACGCCGTGCGCTTGGTTTTAGCGGTTTCCTTTCTTGTTTCGTGCAGCGGGGGTGGGGGGCGGGGGAGTTCGACCCCGGTCGACAACAATAATACCCTTTCGGCGAAATCCAACGCGACTCCGGATTTAACCTTAAACAGCGACTCCAACAAGCAGGACGACCCTGCGGACGCCGACAAGAAAAATTCCGACAAAGACGAATGGGGAGAAAAAGTCACCTCCGACTACGCCCCGGTCGCCACCGGCATGGAAGTGACGAGGGACGGCCGGGTGGTGCGCGTTTCCAGTTTCCTGGCGATCCCCGCGTGTTCCGTGCGGGTTTTACAAGAAGACGGCCGGGTGTTCGACGCGATGGTGCCCGCCGCTTGGGATGCGGGGATGTACCGCAACCAGGCCCTTTGCGGTTTGTTTTCCTACGCGCTCCAATCGGGCCGCGTGATGAAATTCAAGGGAAAGGTGGATGAGATCACGAAAGGCAATAAGACTCTCATGATCGATTCGGCCAACCTGGTGGAGCAAGATACGAGTTATGCGGCGCTTCCCACCGATACTCCTTCGTGCTCGACTCCCGACGGGACCATGGGGTGCGGGGCGAAGGGGGGCGTGGCGCATTTCGAAATTCCCATCGACGGCAGCCAGCCGGATAAGCTCTGTTTGATGACTTTCCAATATGAAGAAGGCGGGAAGAAGAAAATCGTCCCTTCCTATGTTCCCGCCGACAAGAGTTGGAAGGCGGATACCTGGAGCACCGCCCTACAAGAATGCACCGGGATCGCCCAAGCGGCGAATTTCGGCACCGCCGTGAACTTCATCGGCACCAACGAAAAAGATACGACCCACTTGCTTCGGATCTACGCGGTGGAGGTGCTTCATAAAAAAGATCGGAACACGCCCCCGGCTCTCTAAAATGGGGTTTCTCCCTTCGGGAGAAAAAGTAAAAAGCGTCTTTCGCCATGCTGCCTTTTTATTATCGCTTGATGAGATATGCCCCTTCGGTCGGCACTCCTTCGGTTTTGGAGACTCGGCCGGTTCAAAGGATTTCAGGCCGTCCCTTCGGCGAGGAGGCTTTTTTTCCGCCCGAAAAGCGCGCTCCCGAATTCCGTCCCGCCCAGGAGCCGCCCGCTTTAACCGCCTCTTCGTCCGAGTTCCACAAAGAAGCGGGCGGCGCGGGGCCCGGTCCGCAAGAGGCCCCACCCTTTCATCTTTCTAAAATTTGGGAAAATCCGGCGAAGGGTTTGGAGAAGTTGCCTCACCGCATCTTGATCGCGACCGAAAACGCCGCAGAGGCGCCTGCCTGGGTTCTTTCCGCCCGCGAGTTGGCGTCTTCCTTCCGCGGCCAGTGGGAGGAAGTTCACGTCGATACCGCCGCGCAATCGGCCGTGAAAGGGATCCTGCAGCGGAGCCGCGAGAAAGGGAGTTCCTTGATCGTCGTGGGAACCCACGGGCGGCACGGAATGGAACGGGTGAAAGAAGGCAGCGTCGCGGAGGGCGTCGTGAAGGAAGCCGCTTGTGAAGTGTTGGTAATGAAGGATGCGGTGAATTGGAGCCGGATCGAAAGAATTTTAATTCCCGTGGAGGCTTCCCCGACCGATTATCGGGAAATCGCCGCGGGGATCCGCCTTGCGAAGCATTTTGGCGCGGAGATCGACCTGCTTCACGCCCATTCGACGTCGGAGATTCCCCAAGAATCTTTTCGGAGATGGGCGGCGTGGATGAAGCAAGCCCGTTGGACGGAGGTCGAAGTTCGGGATGTGAAAAGCCCGCTCGGAGTTGCGGAAGGGATCGTCGATTTCGCGGCGAAGAACGCGACGGGGCTGATCTTGATGGGGACCCATCGAGACGCGATCGAAAACCAATCGTTGCCGACATCGGTATGTCTGGAGATTTTACGGAAAGCCTCTTGCCCGGTTTGGGCGATCCATCCTTATGAAGCGTGAGAGGAAGTTTTGTCCGCGTTTATCGGAGGATAAACGAGGCGTAGCCCACGACGCGGTCGTAATCCCTCGAAACATCGCCGCTCGTCGCGTGGCGGATAAGTTCCGCCGTTTTCGCGCCCAATCGTTTCGCCGCCACCAGCGCGACGGTCGTGGGGATGATGCCGCACATGCTCACCCGGTGGCGGTGCACTTGTTCGTAGAGGGCTTTGGGGTTTAACTGCAAGATCGGGTCGATGGCGATTTGGTCTTTCCGCATCGTCGTTTCTTGCGATTCATAATGGTTCATGTCGCTGGAAGCGACGATCAACACTTCTTCTCCCGAAGCACGGATTGTTTCGGCCAGTTCTTCCCCGATTTTTTCGCATAATTCATAAGAGAGGTGGTGCAGCGTCAAAGGGACGAAACGGAAGTCTTTCTTGAGCACCTGCAAGAAGGGGATTTGCACCTCGAGGGAGTGCTCGGCGCGGTGGGCGAGCGAGTCTTCTTCCGCGATCTCGCAACGTTGCGAAAAGGCCTCGGCCAAATCGGAGTCGATCGCGGCCTCGCCCAGGGGAGTGGCCCATTTGCCTTTCTTATTCAGGGCCACGAGGGCGCCTTCTCCCGTATGATTGGGGGAGAGAATGAAAAATTTAGAGGGAAGTTTCACCCGCGAAAAAGCCGAAGCCGCGACGCTTCCCGAATAAATATAACCGGCGTGGGGGGAGACGAGGGCGATTGCACGCTGGGCCCGCGCACCTTGCGCATCTTCGGCCTGAAGGAAAGCTTGCACCTGCGACCGAAGGGCGTGGGGATCCCCGGGATAAAAATAGCCGGCGACGGCGGGAGGGCGGATCATGCGGAAAGGATAAACCTCTCCCGCGATACGGTCAATGTTTGGAAACGGTTACCTCTTGCTGCGGTCGATGCCGCCGCCGAGCCAAGGCATCATGGAGCGAAGCTTGGCGCCGACTTTTTCGATGGGATGGTTTTCGCCCGTCTTGCGAAGACGGTTGAAGTTGGGGCGGCCCTTCTCGTTTTCCTCGATGTATTCTTTGGCGAAGGCGCCCGATTGGATTTCGCCCAAGATCTTTTTCATCTCATTGCGGGCGTGGGAATCGATGACGCGCGGACCGCGGGTCAAATCGCCGTATTCCGCCGTATCGGAGATGGAGTAACGCATGTTGGCGATGCCGCCGGCGTAGATAAGGTCGACGATGAGTTTCACCTCGTGGAGGCATTCGAAATAGGCGACTTCGGGTTGGTAACCGGCCTCGATCAAGGTTTCGAAACCGTTTTGGATGAGGGAGGTGAGGCCGCCGCAGAGAACCACTTGCTCGCCGAATAAATCCGTCTCGCATTCTTCCTTAAAGGTGGTTTCGATGACGCCCGCCCGGGTGCCGCCGACGCCTTTCGCGTAGGCCAGGCCGATTTCCTTGGCCTTGCCGCTCGCGTTTTGTTCCACGGCGATGAGGCAGGGAACGCCTTTCCCTTCTTTATACTGATCGCGCACCAGGTGGCCGGGGCCCTTGGGCGCGATGAGAATAACGTCTAAATCCGCCCGGGGAGAGATGCGTCCGAATCGGATGTTGAAGCCATGGGCGAAGAAAAGGGCGGCGCCTTTTTTCAAATTATCTTTTAAGTGATTATCGTAGAGTTCTTTTTGATGTTCGTCGGGGATGACGATCATGGCCACGTCGGCCCACTTGGCGGCCTCCGAGTTGCTGGTGAACACTTCCAAACCCGTCGCTTGGGCTTTTTTAATACTAGGGCTTCCTTCCTTTAAGGAAACGCGGACGTTCAGGCCGCTGTCTTTCAGGTTAAGGGCGTGGGCGTGTCCTTGGGAGCCGAAGCCGAAAACGACGATGTTTTTACCGCGAAGGGCTTCTAAATTTGCGTCTTGATCATAATATACGGTGGCCATGAGGTTTCTCCTTGTTCATTCAAAAAATTCGAGCGCAAAGAGCTAACACAGGGTTTTTTGGGGGTCAAGGCGAAGGGTTCGTTAATTTTTAGGGGGATTTCGAAGGGTATTTATAAGGCTTTCTCCTTGACCCGCCGGGTCTGGAGCTTTATCTTCGAAAACTCTTTTCGTAGATAGGATTATCAAAATATGCAGAAATTCATCCAAGAACTCAAAAGAACCCACCACTGCGCCGCCTTAAAAGGCTCCGATATGGGCAAAGAGGTCGTCCTTTTCGGCTGGGTGGCCACCCGCCGCGATCACGGGGGGGTGATGTTCGTCGATCTCCGCGACCGCGAGGGCATTACCCAATTGGTGTTCAACCCCCAAACCAACGACAAAATTCACGATCTTGCCAAGGATTTGCGCTCCGAATACGTGCTCGGCATCCGCGGCAAGGTGGAGCGTCGCCCCGAAGGCATGACCAATACCAAACTACCCACCGGCGAGATCGAGGTGATCGTCTCCGATTTCGAGGTGTTCAACCGCTCGAAGACGCCGCCTTTTCCCATTGAAGACCAAGTGGAAGTAAACGAGGAATTGCGCCTTAAGCACCGCTATCTCGATCTTCGCCGCACCCCCATGCAGAACAACTTGAAGGTGCGCCACAAGGTAATGCAGGCCACGAGACGCTACTTGGACGGGCACGGGTTCTTGGAGATTGAAACTCCCTTTTTGGCGAAGAGCACTCCCGAAGGGGCCCGCGATTACTTGGTTCCTTCGAGGATTTATCCCGGGAAATTTTTCGCGCTTCCCCAATCGCCCCAGCTCTTCAAACAGATTCTCATGGTGTCGGGGATGGAGCGCTACGTGCAAATCGTCCGTTGTTTCCGCGACGAAGATTTGCGGGCCGACCGCCAGCCCGAGTTTACCCAGATCGACTTGGAGATGAGCTTCATTTCGCAAGACGACATCCTTCAGCTGATGGAAGGCCTCGTGACCCAAATTTGGAAGGAGGCGGGGGGCGTCGACCTACAAACGCCCTTTCCCCGCATGAGTTACGCGGAGGCGATGGACCGTTATGGCCTCGATGCACCGGATACGCGCTTCGGATTGGAACTTAAAGAGGTCACCGACGTCTTCCGCAAGACCTCCTTCAAGGTGTTCGCCGATACGATCGCCCGAGGAGGCATTTTGAAGGCCATCAACGTGAAGGGGAAGGCGGACCTCTCCCGCAGCGAATTGGATGAACTCACCCAGTTCGTCGCCATCTATGGAGCCAAGGGCTTGGCGTGGATCAAGGTTCAAGAAAACGAATGGCAATCGCCCATCGTGAAATTCTTCAGCGATGAAGAGAAGGAAGGCCTGAAGAAGACCCTGGGAATGGAAACGAACGATCTCGTCGTCTTCGTCGCCGACAAACCCAAGGTGGTGAACGACTCGCTCGGTAACCTTCGCGAGCACTTGGGCAAGAAGCTGGGCCTCATCGACGAGTCGAAGCTCAATTTCCTCTGGGTCGTCGATTTCCCCATGTTCGAATACGACGAAGCGGAAAAACGACACGTGGCGATCCATCATCCTTTCACGTCTCCTAAACCCTCGGATCTCCCTTTGCTCGAAACCGAGCCTCTCAAGGCGCGGGCCAACGCCTACGACTTGGTACTCAACGGCAATGAGATCGGCGGCGGATCCATCCGTATCCACGCGATGGAAGTGCAAAAGAAAGTATTCAACCTTTTAGGCATCACCGACGCCGAGGCGGAGGTGAAGTTCGGTTTTCTCTTGGAGGCGCTCCAATACGGCGCTCCTCCCCACGGCGGCATCGCCTTCGGGCTCGACCGGATCGTCATGCTGCTCACCGGCACCGAGTCGATCCGCGACGTGATCGCTTTCCCCAAGACCCAAAAGGCGGTATGCTTGATGACGGAGGCTCCGTCGGAGGTTTCCGCGAAGCAATTGCTCGAGTTGGGGATCAAAATTAGTAAATAACCTCTTAATCCGAGGCGACGTGACCTTATGAGTCCACCCAAAGCCTTCGATCTCGATTACCTTCTGAATTTGGACAGCGAGGACGAGCTCTACAACCAGGTCTCCGAGCAGTTCAACGAAATCACCCGTGGTTTTTACGCCACCGCCAATTTCGAGCTTCTCAAAAATTTGAAGATCAAGGACGACTCGAAAGTGCTCGACCTGGCTTGCGGCACGGGACATTTGGCCATTGAAATCGCCAGGCGGGCCCCCAAAGGAAAAGTGGTGGGCGTCGACCTCTCGCCTCAAATGATCGCGAAGGGGAGGGAGGACGCGAAGAAAGCGGACGTTCACCATCTCGAATTCATCGAGCGCAACATTCACCACGTGCTTCCCGAATTTAAAGAGGGGGATTTCAACGTGGGCATCAGTTGCTTCGCGCTTTCCTACCTGGGGTGCGAGTTTTTGCTGAAGGAGTTCCGGCGGATCTTGGGCGAGAAAGGGCAGGTGGGGATCACCACCAGCTCGGTCAATTCTTTAACCGAATGGCAGCCCCTGTTCATGCAATTCATCATGGAGCACGGGGAAGCGGCGGCGTCTTTCGACATCCACGAGTTTCCCGACATGCCGATGAACGCGGACGACATGAAAGCGCGCATGGAGGCGGCCGGCTTCAAGAAGGTACAAGTGAAGCCCATTACGATCCCCCTCGTTTTCAGAAACAGCCGCGAGGCGGCGAGTTACCTCATCTCGGCCGGTTGGCTTTCCAATTATTTTTTTCGCGTGAAGGATAAGAAAGTTCGCCGCGATTTCCTCGAATGGGCCTTGAACAAGATCGACGAGCACCACCAGCTCGATCCGCACATCGCGACCAGCATCGAATTTTTGGCGGCGTGGAACGAGGTTTAGCGGAGAAAAAAGAGAGTGAAAAAGGGGCGTCGAGCGACTCAAGGTTCGACGCCCCTTTTTTTATTTCGCGAAAGCGAGATTGATCAGGATGAAAATATTGACGATGGGCACGATCATGAGGATGCCGTACCAAGACGGTTTTCCCCTTTTTTCCGCGATGGCCATGAAGGCCAGCACGGCCATGACGACGTTGACGATGGGGATAAGAAATAAAATAACCCACCACATGGGCTTTCCCGCCAGCTGCACGATCAAGATTAAGTTGACGATGGGAATGATCGCCATGAGGAACGACTTTCCGAAAGGTTGGCCGAGTTTTTCGGCGATCTTCGCCAAGCAGAAGGCGAAGAACAGGTAACACGCCACATAAACGACGAGAATGCCGATGCCCAGCCCCGCCCCGAGGACCGGGCTCATGTTTTGGAACTGCTGCATTTGGTCGGGATTCATTCTTTCCTCCTTGGTTGAAAGGTTTAAGGAAACCGCCTGATTTTAAGGCCCTTGGATGGAAAAGTGATGGATGAGTCCAGATTAACCCGTTTTCGGCGTGTCCCAAAGCGAAATTCTTTTTTCGATGACTCGGTGCGTAGAGAAGCGCCAGTCTCCAGCATCGCCTTATTTTTTGGAAATCATAACAGTTTAGACGCCGGCCTCATCGGCGGTTTTTATAAATTCCGCAATCATTCCCGCTTTTTCGCGAACGTGGCTTTTTTGGAATGCTTCCTGCTTATCCAAGCTAAGAAGAAAGGGGGCATTATGCCAGACCAACCGATTTTTCTCGCGGGATGCCGCGTCACCGCCGACCCGGGAGACAAGGAGCATCCCGTCCAACTCGAATGCGCCTACGACCGGGAGCGCCTTCCCAACCCGGAATTACGGAAGGGGCTCTTTTGCCGGCCTGAAACGGAATTCCACAAGGAAGGCGATAAGAGAATTTTCATCTACAAAGTGATGTGTTACCCGGGAACCCATGAAATTGGTGCATGCGCGTACGCACAGCATGAACAACTGAAGCGTTGCTTGAGAATGAAGGCACGCCGGGAATCCGAACGGCCATAAAAAAAGGGCCTTCGGAATAAAACCCGAAAGGCCCTAGGAGAAGGATTGAAAGAGGATTCCTCTTTCGTCTACCTGATCTCTTTTTTCCGCAGGCGCCAAGAAGATGAGCATCGAAAACATCCCCGTCATCATCAGCGCGGAGGACACGGGCGAATGCGCCGGGCCGCCTTTCGCCATTTGGCATCCCCTCCCGAGCCGGAGGGAGTCTTGGGTATTGACGTCGACGGGAGCACCGTTGCCGTTCCCGCTGTTGTTCCCGATGGTTACGGAGCGCGCTGGCCGCCTGCCATTCGAAGGAGCCGATGTCTGGCCGGCGCCTTGGGGCCTGAGTGTGTCGCGGATGTCCTTGGGGAAACAGTTGGAATCATCCGCGCATCCAGCGCCGAACTGGTTTTGAAGGGCGAAGGGAGGGCTCGTTTTCAGCAAGCGGTTCCAACATCGCGTCTTTTCCCGTGATGTCGCCCGCTTGGTTGAAGATACCGTCGTTCACTGCGCCCACGAGGTTGTGTCCGAGGAGGAGACCGTTCCGATGGCGCGTAAGTCCGCCAGCACTTCGTTCCGATGTTTTTCGAGGATCGTGTTTTGGAAGGAGCCGCCGCCCAAAGCTCCGCCTTTCCGCCGCGCTGTTTTCCGAGGAGTGCTGTAGTTCGAACGGAAGGTCGAGCCGCTGATCGTGATCACGCCGCCGCCCAAATCGGTCGCGGTGTTCTTGCCGAGCGTGCTGTTCCGGAGCTCCACCGTGCCCGCTCCCAAGTAGATGGCCCTCGTTTTTGGAAACGTTATTCGTGAAAGAAGAACCGAAAATGACGGTCGTCCCCTTGGCGAAACAGGCTTGCCCGCCGTTCGCCGTTTCCTTGCACGGCGGTGTTGCCGTCCACATGGACCTTATCGAGGATGAGTCCGCCCTTATTGCGGATCGCGCCGCCTTCGGTGCTGTTTCCTCCGCGTAAGCTCACTTGCGAGATCGCCACGCTCTTGCCTTCGGCGATGTCGAAGATGCGGCTTTGGTCGTCGCCTTCGATGATCGAGACTTGGGCGCCGGCTCCTTGGATCGTAAGATTTTTGTTAAGATCGAAATCGCCGCTCGCGTTTTGGTCTTCCACCCCGTCCTTCGCGATTTTTACGGTCATTCCCGCGGGAATCATGATGACGTCCCCGTCCTTGGCTTGGTCGATCAAGGCGCGGAGCTGGTTGGGTTTACCGTCATCGCCGCCGTCGCCGACGGTGAGAGTATCCGCATGGGCGTAGGCGAGCGGTTGGAGCAGCAAAACGAGGAAGGACAACAAGATCCTTCTGGAAAAAATAGACATAAATCCTCCTTTCCCAGGGCTTCATGCCCGTGGGGTTTTTGTTAAGAATAGGCAAAAGGAAGGCCAAAGGAGTGAGGATCGAAAAGGACGTGATTTCAATCGGTTGGATTTTGCCTAAAGGAAAAATTAGGGTGAAAAAAAAGAATAAGTAAAAAAAATGTCGTCGAAAATTTTAGGGGTCACTGCGGGGACGGGGCGAAATCGACGTAGTCGCCCACGGCGAATACGGCTTCTTCCACTTGAAATCGAAGAGTTCTCCAGCCTTGCAACCATACGGTCACTTCCCTTCCTTCGATGGATTGTATTTTCCCTCGAAAGTGTCCTTTCGGAAGAAGGGGAGCTCGGCCGTTTTCCAGGGAAAAGAGAGAGAGGGACCCTTTGCCCAGGCGCGGATGTTCGCAATGGGCGGCGATCCCCTTACGGGCTCGCTCGATGCGAACCTTCTCGGGGTCTCGAGGGAAAATTTCCGGGTGCGCGAAGACGCGCGCCTCGATTTGGCTGAGACTGACGCGGGGTTCGATTTTAGAGGTTTCCGGATTCACCAATTTAAAGAGGGCGGTGGGGATTTTATCTTGGGGCGGGAGCTTTCCTTGTTTCGTCACCGCCCGGTAGGGGTCGAAGTCTTCAGGAAGTTCGGGGTATTTGAATTCCCGTTCCACCGCTTCATAATAGTGGAGAGTTTGGCGCAAGATAGGAAGGTTTACTTTAAACATCTGGAAAATGTCGGCGGTGAAGGTGCCAATTATTTCCCCCAATCTCCAAATCTCGAAAAGTTTTTTTTCACCGTCCGTCCCCTTGTTTTTGATGATGACCGGTGCGCCTCCCCTTCTGGGAACTCCCCCTTGCAGGGGGGTGAGGTATAAAGTGCGCCGACCGTCTGGGAAATGAAGGTCGATCTTTTTGCCTTTCACGTATTCGGCCAGCGTAAGCCGGGGGATTTTCTCGGGGACGATTTCGCTGCAGATCGAATCTAAAAGATTCTCCCAAATCTCCTTGTATTCTTCAGGGCTCGGGGAAAAGGTCTTCCAAAGACCCGCCGTATCAAGAATGGTTTTCGCGTAATGGAGGTGTTCTTCCGGTAAGATGACGCGGGTTAAGAGGAGCATTTGAGCGGCGATATAATCCGGGGTGAAACCGAATTCGGAGAAGGCTCTGCCCAGGGAGAGAAGACCCTTAGGGTCAAATTCACTCCCGATTTCTTCCTCCACTTTCAAGATGGCTTTGTGCAAATGATGGATATCCTTTTCCGACCAACCCATGACTTGCAGATCCAACAGATCCGGGGGAACGGGGTGCGCTTCATCACTCATCGCAGGACCTGAACCCAGCACCATCATTCGCGCCGCCAGGTCTTGGAGGATCGAGGCGATTTCCGCGCCGACGAGGAAGGCCATTAGGGGACCGGTTCCTCCTAGAGGGGGGAGCTTCCTTTTCTTGCCTCTCTTTTCGGTTTCTTCCAGGGCTTGAAGCGCCTTTTCATCGGCTTCTTTTTCTCTGTCTTCTGCTTTTTCTTCTGTGCTTTCGGCCGCGAGAACGACGCGGAAATTTTTAATCTCCTCGGCGAGCGCTTCCACCGATGTTTGAGGGGCGGGCGGGGGAAAGGAATTGTTTTTTATCTCTTCATCCATCTCGTATAACAATCTACCCCATAAGCCCGCGAGGGGGCCGTAACCCTCTCCATAATCGAGGAAATTCAGCTTCTTTAATTTTTGCAGATATTTCCTGGCTTCTTCGTATTCGGGGTGCGTCGGAGGAAGTCGGCGGACCATCTTCACGTAAAGCTCGACGATGTCGCCTAAAAACACGCTCTTGCGGTCGCTTTTCGCCCTTTCGATGCCGGCAGGAAGCTTGGTTTTGATGAAGTTCAAATGTCGCTCAAATTCCGAGGAATCGGGAATAAGGGCCAAGACGAGATCCCGATAGGCATAAAAGCCAGGGGTAGGACTTTCGTGGGAAGGATCGAGGGGGTTTTGATCGGATATTTTTCTCAAGGCCGCTTCGTAAGAAGGCCCATCGCAAAGGACCCAAAAATGCGGATTTCTCGAGAGGGAAATCGCGAAGTCATTGCGCGCTTCGCTCGGAAGGTCTGTTTCGTCGAACACTTTGATGAGCGCTTCAATCCCGTTTTTGGCATCTTCCGTCCCTTCCAACCCACCATGCCATTCGAAATAAAGTTCTGCCGCGCGCACCCTTTCTAAGACCGGCAGATCTCGATTCGAAAAAATCTCCCGTAAAGTGCGGGCTTCTTCCCGCATGAGTTCAGGGTTTCCACTCGCGACTTTCAGTCTCGTCAGTTGTTCGTAAAACAGATGATTACTGAAGCGGTCCCCATCGGCGATATAGGCGGAACGAGTTCGCGCGAGCAGGTGGGGGAGGTCGCCCTTTCCGGATTCGACCGCTTGGATCAAGCGCGCACGGGTACGGGTATGGAGTTCCGTGTACCAACTTGTCCCGTTCCGCCTCTCGATTCCGGCAGGATGGGAAAGTAGGCCGGCCAAGAAATGAAAGAGGCCGTCATAGGCTTCATGGTCACCCGGAACTTGGGAGAAAAGTTCTTCGAATGGGAGGAAAGCCCTGTGGGCTTGCGCGTTGGAGACGAGGGGGTGCTCGATGACGGATTGCAGTTCGTGAATTCTTTGCAGCGTTTGGGGCGATACGGAGGCGATCTTTCCGTCTTCTCGATAAGTGTCGGCTTTTCGGTTTTGCGGAATGGAAACTTTTTTATCGATGAGTTCTTCCAAACGAAGGTAGGTGTCGACTCTTTTCGCCAGCCGGCTGAAGATGCCTCCCACGGCGATGGCGCCGAGGGTGCATGGAAGCCAGGCGTGGGGATCGGTATGGATCATTCCTTCTATTGCCGCGTGGCCCACGGTGGGGGTGAGCAGCGTCGCGATTCCCGCCACGAGGGTCATGGAGCCGAGAAGGGCGCCTTTTCTATTTTGTTTTGTTTCTATTTTTTTTGCGACTTCGGGGAAGTTTCGTGAGCGAATCGCCAAATCCAGCCCCCGCTCGAAGGCCAGCAATCGTCCTCCCGTGATTTGATGCGCGAGGGAAGCGCCCGCTCCCAGCTGAAGATTCGTCACCTCCGCGTGAAGGAATTGTTCCGCGAGAGTGCCCTCGGGCTTTTCCCCGAACCCGACGCCATGGACCACGTGATGGCCCATTACCATGCCCATGTCTTGCACGGCGTGTTGGACGAGGAGGTTTTGTCCTTCCGCTAGTTTGCCGAAGCCCTTCAAGGTGCCGAAGTTGACGAAAGAAGAGAGCCAACCTTCTTTAATGCCGCCCTTACCGTGCCAGTTTAAAAGATTGGGATTCAACTTCGCTTCACCGGTGAGGGCAGTGAGTCCCCGTTGGGTCCCTTCGAAAACGGTGACTTCAGTGGCCAGCCCTCCCACAGCAGAGGCGGCTTGAACGAGGGGAAACAAACGGGCGGCGGTGCTGCCGAAGATCTTTTCGCTGCCGGCGATGACGCCGATTTTGCCGAGGCGATAAGCGACGCCTCCGGCCATCATGGCGGCCAGCGATTTCCATTCGGTCGCCTCGTGGACGAAACGGCTCATCATGTTGTCCACTTGTTTTTGGGTAGAACTTAGGTCGGAAGATGCGTTTCGGAAAGCAGGGTCGGAAGAGCGCGTAAGAACGTTCTCGTCGTTCCTTTCGAGGGAAGAGGCGCGTGGGTTTTCCGGCAAAAGAGATGATGAGGAATAAAGCCCCATTCGGGCGATCTCCTGAGTCTCTCTTAATGCCTTTGCACCTCTTCTCCTTATCGCTAAAATAAGTGAAAAGTTGTTTTTAGCGAGGAGAAACGAATGGAAGAAGTAAAAAAGACGTTTAGCGCCATCGCCGGCCATTATGATCTTTACCGGCGTAAACTGATTCCTTGTTTCGACGATTTTTACCGGGCGGCGGTCGAAATGATGCCTTTTAAGGCCGATCAAGACTTTACCGTGCTCGATCTGGGTGCGGGAACCGGCTTACTTTCCGGCTTCATCCGAGAGCGTTTTCCCGCCGCGCGAATTACGCTCATCGATTTTTCCGAGGAGATGTTGGCGAAGGCCCGCGAGCGTTTCGGCGACGACCCTCGCGTACGCTATCAAGTGGCCGATTACGTAGGGGTGGATTGGGGAGGCGCTTGGGATGCGGTCGTTTCCTCTCTTTCCATTCACCATCTCGACGACGACGGGAAAAAGTCGATTTACCGAAAGGTGTTCGACGGATTGAAAAGAGGCGGTGTTTTCCTTAACGCCGAATTCGTTCGGGCTTCTTCTTCCGCCGTGCAAGAGAGATATTGGAGTCTCTGGATAAAAAAGAAGCAGGAAGCGGGTTTGAGCGAAGAGGAGATTCGGCAATCCCTCAAGCGCACCGAAATCGATATCTTGGCGCCCGTGGAAGATCAATTGGCTTGGCTTAGGGAGGCGGGATTCGAAGAGGTGGAGTGCCACTACCGCCAATATTTGTTCGCCGTCTTCGGGGGGAAAAAGCCTGTATAAGAAGCCGGCCTTCATGTCAGGGATGGATGGCCGACTGCTGCATACCAATCTTTTTTGAACTGAAAACGCGCGAAAACAGTATCCAGGTGGGAGATTTCCGTTCGGTCAAGGAAACTTGTCTAAGAAAAAGGATTAACTCCTTTTTTCACCTTCTATCATTTTTGTTTGTTCCTTTCCGTCCTTCTTTCCGCAGAAAACCCCGTTTTTACATTTCGCGGCTCACCCGCAACTCTCGGGTATTTGCGCCGATAATAAGGGTGAGAAGGGGATTGAAATGGGAGTTATCAAGATCGTCAATCACGAGGGGACGACCCTCGAAGAAGCCAATTTTGGCGCCGATTATGTAACCTTCGGATACGATCCGAACGAAGAACCCCGTCTGGAAGAATACCAAAACGACGGCAGTATCAACGACCTCGAAGTGCGCGACGGCCGCATTCAGCTGGAAAAATCCATCAACAAACACATCTTAAGCTCCGGCGGGCCTTTGGGCCTCGGGGGCTGGGGCGGCAAGGACGAGCTGCACCTGCAGGCTTGGCGTTTGAACGGGGGCACTCCCGGGGAAACGCCCGACGGTTTTTCGATGCCCGTGAAAGTTCGGTTGGAAGAGAAGTATCCCGGCCCGGGATTGATTTTTCGCGACACGCTCAGCGTCACGCGGGAAGTGGAAATGACGATCCGTTGGGAGCGAGGCAAGGTGAAGCTTTATCAATGCACACCGCCCGCGTATCAGCCCATGGTTCCTCCCGCGCCTCCCGCCGCTCCCCAAGAAAAGCAAGAACCCGACAGCCCGATGGTGGCGGGAGTCTTCGCCTTTTTTTCCAGCCCCATATCTTCTTTGTGGGATCAGTTTAGCCGCTGGCTCGCATAAAAGTTACCATTCTCCCGAGGCACCTCCGCCACCGAACCGGCCGCCGCTCCCCAAAAAGCCTCCTTCGCCGCCGCTCCTCATGAACCATCCCATGATGAAAATTTGAAGGAGGTTGATCGTCAGCTCCGCATATTTTCCGGAAAATCGATGCCGGTATACGACTCGGTTTCCGCTTTGAATCGTCATTTCGCCGCCCATTAAAGCGGTAAGCAGGAAGATGGCGGCGAAAACGCCCGTGATGATCAGTACCCAGCGAATCAAAGAACGATGCGACGGGTCTTCGGGGGCAACGGGATGTTCGGCCTTGAGGAGGGCATGAAGGATCGCCAGACTGCCTTGGCGAATCCCCTTGTCGAATCGGCCGGATTCGAAAAGGGGAACGACTTCCTTTTTTAAAATAGCGTCGACCTTTTCCGGCGGCAAAAGGGGTTTTAGGCGTTCTCCCACTTCGATTCTCATCCGTCCTTCCGAAGGAGCGATGAGAAAGAGAACGCTGTTATTCCTGGCCTCTTCGCTCGGCCATTCTTGTTCCTTCAAGCGGAGGCCGTCGCGAGACAAGTCGCTTCCCTCCGTCTGCGCAAGAAGCGCCACTTTCACGGAAGTGCCTTTCGCTTTTTCGAAAGCCTCCAAGATTTGCCGGAGATCTTCCTCTTGTTCGGGCGTCAACCAGAGTCCCGCCTCGTTGATTACGTGGGGGGAGGAAGTTTTCACTTCGCACCAGGCCGGCGCGTGAAAGAAGAGGGTAAAAAAGAGGAGAAACAACGTTTTTTTCACTTAAGAACCGTTTTTAGGGGAGACATCCTCCCACGTGGCGTAGACGCACTTTCTGCAAAGGGTGTCCAACGAGTGGACGATCACCTCCGCGTGTCGGTCCGAGCGCCAAATTTCCCTTAAGGTTTGGGTCTTGAAATTGCCGAACTTGTGCTCGAAGGCGTAATCGTTGCAGCAAAGGAAGGCGTCTCCGTTGGCGTTTACGTGGAGCCAGCCGAAAAGGCGCCCGCCGGTGTCTTGCCCGTTGGAGCAGCCCGTTACTTTTTTATGTTCCGGTTGAAAATATTTTTCGATGGCGGAAGAATTTTCGATGACTTTCTGCTCCGCTAAAAATCCCGAACGGTCGACGAGGGAAGACATCTCGAAAATGTGCATTCCCGGGAACAGCTCTTGGGCGATTTTGATTTGCGTCGCCAACTCGCCTTGAGCGGGGTCCAGATCGATGTCGGAAGGGAGGTTTTCGCCCGGCTGGACCCAGCCCCCGGCGTCTTTGAAGCTATTTTGGTGGATTCCGTTGACTTGAATGGAAAACGTTTTGGCCTGGACCATTTGATTCAGCTGGGTGTACGCGTATGAGACGTTTTCGATAAGGTTTTCGAATTTCTCCTTTTTAAAGCTGGTTCTTTTTTCCCAAATATCGGCTTGAAAGGCGGGAATGTTGAGGCAGATGCCGATGACGACGTCTTGGTATTCGCGGATCAAATCCGTTTTCTCCGGCGTGAGAGGGGTTCCGTTGGAAAGCACCATGGTTTTTAAGCCGTGTTTGCGGAGGTTCTCCAATAAGACCCCGAAATGCTTGTAGAGCAGCACTTCATTATAATGGGCCGTGTAAAGAAACCAAAAATCCTCCTTCACTAGTCCTTCGGGCTTGTTCCTTTCCTCCATGAGGTCGTCTAGAATTTTCGTTAAAAGCTCGGGGGGCATGTGGGTTCGCCCCTCCGGGGGATTCGGCGTGTATTTGACGGGGCAAAACCAGCAGCGGGCGTTGCAATACCCGAAGGGATCCAGTTGAAGCATCTGTATTTTCCGTTTTTGAAGCTCTTTCTTGATTTCGTCCATCGTCATGCGTCTTAGTATAGCAAGAACGGCCCCGATGAATATGGGTTTGTTTTGATCCTCCGCCGCTCCTGTGATAAAACCACGCCTGTATGTATGACCTGATCGTCATCGGGGGAGGATTGACGGGGTGCGGCATCGCCCGCGACGCGGCGATGAGGGGCTTAAAGGTTCTGCTTTTGGAGAAGGAAGATTTCGGGAGCGGAGCCTCCGGAGCCGACACGCCGATTCTACACGCCCCCCGCCGCGCTCTTTTTGACGATTTTTCCCTTCTTCGATCTTTTTGCTCCGAGTCGGGCATTCTTCAAAAAATCGCCTCGCATCTTACGTTTCGAATTCCCTGTCTTCTGCCCGTATTTCGCAAGAGGGAAAAATCCCTTTTCCGCGGCAAAATCGATCTTGAGAAGGCCGAAGTTTTTTTCGAAGCTCGCGATCGCTATGCTTTTTTGCGAAACGGCGAGCCTCCCGCCCGTCTTTCCGGCGAAGACGTCTTGGCCTTGGAACCGGAAATGAGCTCCCAAGTGATCGGAGCGGTCAGCTTCGACGAGTGGGGCGTCGATCTCGGGCGACTCACCTTGCTGAACGCCCTTTCGGCGCACGAGAACGGGGCCGTTCTCAAAAACCACGCGGAGGTGGTTGAAGTTCTTCGCGATCACGGCAGAGTCGTCGGGGTGCTGTATCGAGATCTCCTGACGGGTAAAAAAGGAGAAGCGCGCGCTTCCATGACGCTCAATGCCGCAGGCCCTTGGGCCGCCCGAATCGGCGAGATGGCCGGCGCGGAAGCGAGGCTTCGATCTCTTAAGACGGTTCATCTTTCTTTCGATCGCCGTCTCACGAACGCCGCCGTGGCGACGAAGGCCATTGACGGGCGGTGGATCTTTCTAGCCCCTAACCGAAACGAAACCTTGCTCGGCGCGGCCGAGCGCGATTTTTTCGGAGACCCCGACGAAGTTTCCGTCACCGAAGACGAGGTGGAGTATCTGTTGGGGGCGGCCGAAGAAATTTTTCCGAAGCTGCGCGAAGCGCGCGTGGTGCGGGCATGGGCGGGCATTCAACCTTTTCCTTTCGAAGGGGAGTGCGGTTCGGGAGAGCTGAAGGGAGGCTATGAAATTTTCGATCATGAGACGCGCGACGGCGTCTCCGGTTTCCTCTCGGTCGTCGGGGGCGAAGCGGTCAATTTCCGGGAGAGAAGCGAAGAAGCGGTGGACCTGGCGTGCCGGAAACTGGGCGTTCCCGCCTTTTGTAAAACTCTTCTGAAGCCGTTGCCGGGTTCGGAAGCGGTCCTCAAACCAGAGGAGGTCGCGAAAAAATTCGAGATCCCCGCTTTCGCGGCGGCGCGACTGGTGTCCCTTTACGGGACGAGAACCGTCGATGTGTTGAGGCTCTGCGCTTCGCGCCCCTGGGAGCGGAATCTGCTTTGCTCGGGCGAAGCCATTTTGGAGGCCGAGATCCGTTATGCGATCCGCCATGAATGGGCGCGCACGCTCGAGGATTTAAGCCGACGGACCCATCTCGCCCTGGGCCCCTGCCAAGGGGCGGATTGCTTAACGGGCGCCGCGCAGATTTTCGGGGAAGAGTTGGGGCTGGCTCCCAAACAGGTGTTCGCACAGATGCGAAGTTTTCTCGAAAAACGCTGGCGCGAGAGGAGGCGCGCGCTGAAAGGCGCCTCTTTGAGACAGGAAGAATTGACCCGATCGATTTTCTTGAATCTATCGGGACTTCATTTTGAGTGACGGATGGAGATCAATGCCGACATCGCCGTGATCGGGGGAGGGTGGGCGGGGTTCGCCGCGGCCCTTCAGGCTTCCAAGCGGGGAGCGAAGGTGGTGCTCGTTCAAAAGGGGACGGGGGCCACCGGCCTTTCTTCGGGGGCGATCGACGTGGCCGATGCGCCCTTAAGGCCCCATCCCGATCCTTGGGAGGATTCTCCTCCGCTCGAGTCGCTCCTCCGTTCGATCTTCCGCTTCGAGCCTTCTCATCCTTATTCGCTTTTATCCCGAAGGTTCGGGGAGGGACCTTTTTTGGATTTTCTCAAGGGGGCCCTTCGCCAAACGACGCAGGCCTTGCCTCTCGCTTATGTCGGGGATCTTGATTCCAATCGTCTCCACGCGACACCGCTTGGCACCTTGAAGGCCACCGCTCTCGTGCAGCGGGGCATGGAGGAAGGGAATTTGTGGGCGATGCGGCAAGCGAAGGTGTTGGTGGTGGGGATCCGCGGCTATCCCGCTTTCCACAGCCGCTTCGTCAAGGAAGCGTTGATGGAAACCCAGACCGTTCAAAAAAATCCCCATCTCTTTTTGGTGGGCAACTTGGATTTGGAGATTCACGGCTTGGAGGGCAAAAGCTCCCTCTCCGCTTTCGAAATCGCCCAAAGGCTCGATCAAGAGGAAACCTTCGTCCGTTTCGGCCAGGCCATCTACCATTACGTGCATGGAAAGGTTTATACCCACTTGTTGCTGCCTCCCGTCATGGGTGTGATCAATCACGAACTGATCCTGCTCGCTCTCCGGAAGATCACCGGCCTACAAGCGGCGGAAACCTTGGCGGCACCCCTTTCCGTTCCGGGATACCGCCTCGATCGGGCGATTCGAGCGGCGCTTTCCTCGCTTTCCGTCGAGTGCGTTACCGGAGAGGTGGTGGGATATGATTCCGAGCACCGGCAGCTCAAAAGCCTGCGGGTTCATGCAGGGACCCACCGCGTGAAGGTGGAGGCGAAGGGGTTCGTGTTGGCGACGGGGAAATTTATCGGCGGCGGGGCCAGTCAATGCGCTCCTTGGCGAGATACGGTGTTTCATCTCCCGCTCGTCGAACTTGCCGCCGCGAAAAATACTTCTTTCCGACCCGAAGGGTCTTCTTTTTTTTCGCCCCAGCCCTTTTTCAACCGAGGGCTCAAAACCAACGATCTGTTGCAACCTTTGAGCGAAGAAGAAACGGTCGTTTTCGAAAATCTTTTCGCGGCGGGGTCCTTGCTTTCCGGGTGCGATTTCTCCCGAGAGGCGGCGTCCGGGGGCTTGAGCATCGTCACCGGGGCTTATGCGGGCTTGAACGCGGCGGCTTTCGCCAAGTGAAAGCCCTTCGCGATGAGATAGATTTCGGAGGATCCCTTGCGGGTGGCCTTCGGGATGAAAGTTTTGATCTCCGAGAAGCTTTCTTGAAGCTGCTTTTTGTAATCGTTCAACTCGTCGCCGGGGAAAATCTTCACCAGCATGGATCCCCCTTCCCTTAAAAAACTCCGCGCCACTTTCAGCACGGTAAGCGCCAGTTGGTAAGATTCGAAATTATCCCGAAAACGGATGCCCGAGAGGTTGGGGGACATGTCGGAAACCACCGCGTGCGCGGGGCCATCGAGTTCTTTCCGGCAAATCTCTTGAATCTCCGGTTGGGTGGCGTCGCCCCGCAGCACTTTCACGTGCGGAGGAAATTTCGCCTGTACGGGCAATAAGTCCACTCCCACCACCTTTCCTTGGGTGCCGACTTTTTTCCCGAGAAACTGCAACCAGCCTCCCGGGGCGCAACCCAAGTCTAAAATCTTTCCCGCGGCGGGGATGAGGCGGAATTGCTTGTCGATTTCCTCCAGCTTGTAGACGGCGCGCGAGGCTAATCCTTCTTCTTTCGCTTTCTTATAGTAGTGATCCTTTCTTTCGTAGACTGGAGACATCGTTCCTCACTCAAAATAAATTATGGGGCTTTCAGATTACTCGCAATAAGTATGGACGCGCCACCGATAATTCCATCGAGGACGGTAGTGGGTTGAAATGGTTGATGTTTTCAACCTGATTGAAAAGTGAAGGGATGTTAAGAATTGCTGGCACTTAAATTGCTTAACATAAAATAGTCGTTTCAATCCGTCCCCGAAATCAGTAACATTAAGAAGTGTAAGCAGTAAAAGGAGATAAAAATGGCCGTCAATAACGATCCCCGCGTCAAACCCCAAGGACCTCAAATTCAACAACCCCCCGCTCCTCAAGCCCCCGTCGTGGGTGCCCCTTCTCCGGCTGCTACGGCGAGCGCGACCCCCGTCAATTTAGGAAAATTTGGATATACCCCCGGCGCCCGCTTCACTTCGCCCCTTGCCCGCCCGACGCCGGCGGAACCGATCGCCACCTCCGTGGGAACTCGCAGCCTCGATGAACACATCGCCCGCGCGGTGGAGCATTTTGACGGGCCGGCCGATCCCAATTTCCAACAGGCTTTGGGAATGGCTTACCATAGCGTGATGGGTTAAAGAATAGAACGGGAGGAATTATGACCAGCATGACCCTGCAAGAGTTCCGCGAAAAAGTCTCGAAGCTGCCCAAGGAAAAACAGGCGCAGATCATCGAGTCTCTCTTCGACATGATCTACTCGGGGCTGGACGATAAAGTGTTCCGAGTCATGGCGACGGCTATCAAATACGCAAAGGAAACCGGCGCGGAAGACCATGAAAAGTTCCAGATACCTGATTCCGAGTTGGAGAAGCTCTCCCACATCCAAGACAAGAACCGATTGATCCAAAACAAGAAGTAATGCGGTGATTTTTGAGTTTTGCAAACCCCTTTTGCCCCTCGCAAAAGGGGTTTTTTATTTCCTTTTCGAGGGAGCTGGAATATGATCGTTTTATGACCACTAAAGTAAAAGGGCCTATTTCGCCGTCTTCCCCTCAGGTGACGACTCCCACGGGTTCGACCGTCGGGGCGCCCGCCAAGACGGAAGAATCCCCCTCTGAAGCCGAAGCGGGGGATGGTTATCAAAAAGCGGCCCAAGGCTTACTGAGCTATAAGTCTTCGCCGCTCGTCTCCGGCGCCTACAAGATCTTCACGGACGGCATTGTTTTTCCGCCCAACCTTCTCGACATCAAAGATCCCAAAAACGATCCTAAATATCTTCGCTTGCTCGCGGCGATTTTCGGGATGGATGAAATGGAGCGTTATTTCTACACCATGAGCGACGAAGCGGAAGCCAAACGAAACCTGGATCGGGTGGCGCGACAGCAAGAGAGGGAAGAGAAGGGCGAAGAGGAAGAAAAAGACGAGGAAGCGACTTCCGAAGAAGACCCCGTTTAAAAAAATTTTTAGCGAATAATGAAAAAGCCCGTCATGTTTCGCATGACGGGCTTTTTTATGGACAGGGACGGAATCGAACCGCCGACGCCGGCCTTTTCAGGGCCGCGCTCTACCGACTGAGCTACCTGTCCGGTTCGCTCGCGCTGGCGAAGCCAGACACTCGCTAAAGTCAGGGGGAGAATTCTTTCTCCCCCTCACCACCCCCATCGGTTTGGGAGTGTCGTTCGAATCTTGAGTGATTTCGCAATTCGAGTGGATTTGCCTTATAAGTAAATCAATCTTGGGGTGTCAATGTAAAACTCCAAGCGGGATGGATCCGTGCAAATGACCTAACGGCCTGTAAATATTGTTAAAGGCTAGCAACCTTTTCTTTGGCGCGCCGATACATATGGTTGAATGCCTTTTGGGCTTCAATTTTATATCCCTATCAATTTACAAGTGAATTAACGGCCCCTGTTTTTGGGATGTTTTTTGGCTCTAAAAGGGTTGACACACGGCGTTATGGTGATTGACGAAGACGGGTCGATTGTGTTACAAAGATGGACCATTTTTGAAAAGACCTTTAGACCTTTCGATTCGAATTAATAATTAAATATTGTTGGTTAACTATTTAAAAATTAACAGCTTTAAGGAGGAAGGTGCGCTATGGCCAAGGGCGTGGTAAAGGTGGAGAAATACAGGGAGAAGCTACCGTTTAAAGTCGGCGACATGGCGGTTTATCCGGCCCATGGCGTGGGGGAAGTGAAAAGCATCGAAAGCCGCGAGATTTTAGGTAGTAAGCAGACCTTTTATGTCCTCCAGATTTTAGACAGCGGGATGAAAATCATGGTTCCTACCGCCAACGTGAGCGCGGTGGGGCTTCGCGAAATCATCTCCGAATCCGAAGTGGACGACGTCTATACCATCCTCAAAGAACGGGACGTCAAAATCGACAACCAAACCTGGAATCGTCGCTATCGCGAATACATGGACAAGATCAAAACCGGTTCCGTCTATGAAATCGCGGAAGTGGTGCGTGATCTTTCCTTGCTCAAGTTCGAAAAAGAGCTTTCTTTCGGCGAAAGAAAGATGCTCGATACGGCCAAAAACTTGCTCATGAAAGAATTGGCCATTTGCGAAGAGCGGGATGAAGAAGAAATCGAAGAAGAGATCACTGAAATCTTCAAGTCTTTATAAATTCAGACGCTTTTTAAGCACAAAACCCTTCGTTAACCATACGAAGGGTTTTTTTTTGCTCGATAGATCTTGTTGACAAGACTTCCAATCCAGAATTAAGTCTTTCCTTTAACTCATTGATTTAAAATCGTTTAGAAGTGGTTCGTCGAGCTCTATGAAAACAACGGCACTCATCGTGGCGGGGGGAATCGGTAAGCGGGTCGGGGGCGACCTTCCAAAACAGTTTCAAAATGTGGCGGGGCAGCCGCTTCTTTTTCACACTTTACGGGCCTTCGAAACCTGTCCGGAGGTCGACGAAATCTTTTTGGTTTTGCCCGAAGAATGGATCGACTATTTTAAGGGGTTATCCCCCTCTTTTTCGAAGTTGAAAGGGGTGGTGAGGGGAGGTCAGACGCGCCAAGATTCCACCCGGGCCGGTTTTCAAAAAGTGTCGTCCGGGGGCATCGTGCTGGTCCACGATGGGGCGCGGCCATTGGTGAGCTTAGAGACGATCCGAAATTGCATCGAGACGGCCCGCGAATACGGAGCGGCTTTGGCGGCCTCTCCGGCGAGTGACACCATTAAGGAATCCGACGAAAAAGGCTTCGTGTCGGCGACCCACGACCGGAAAAAAATCCATCAAGCCCAAACTCCCCAGGCTTTTCGGTTTGATTGGCTGAAAGAAGCCCTGGAGTCGGCTTACTCGAAAGGGATCCAGGCCACCGATGAAGCCGCTCTGGTCGAACAAATGGGGAAGCCGGTGAAGTTGGTGTTTAGCGAGGCCTCCAACATCAAGATTACCCACCCGGTGGATTTGATTGTGGCCGAAGCGCTTCTGGGGCAGGCGAAAAGGAAGGGGCAAAAATGAGAATTGGAATGGGTTATGACGTGCATCCCTTGGTCGAAGGCCGCCCTCTCGTGCTTGGGGGGGTGACGATTCCTTTTGAAAAAGGGTTAAAGGGGCATTCCGATGCGGATGCGCTCTTGCACGCGATCGGCGACGCCTTGCTCGGGGCCTTGGCCTTGGGCGATTTGGGGAAACACTTTCCCGACACGGATCCGAAGTACAAAGGCATCTCCAGCATGAAACTGCTGGAGGCGATCCGCGAAAAAGTCGAAGCCCAAGGCTACGAGGTGGGCAATATCGACAGCATCCTCATCGCCGAAAAACCCAAGCTTTCGCTTTATCTTCCTACGATGGCCGAAAACATCGCCCGTTGCCTGAAAGTGGAAGTCTCGCGCGTGAGCGTGAAGGCGACCCGCGAAGAAGGGCTGGGTTTCACCGGCAAGGGGGAAGGGATGGCCGCCAAGGCCGTCGTTTTGCTCGAGAAGAAAAAGTAATTTTTCCTTCAACCGTTTCCTTTTTATAGAGGGGGATCTTATGAACGAGTTTCATTCGGAGGCTCCGTCCGGTTCCGCATCCGCCGAGTCGCATGCCTCATCCGGCCCTTCCCATCCGCGTCTGCGTTTCTCCGTCGCCCTCTCAGGCCCCGTGAGCATCGGCGACGCCCGGGTGGCCCTGATCAACCATTTGACGGCGCAGAAAAAGGGCGGAACTTGGCTTTTAAGGCTCGACGACAGTCATCCCGAGAAAACCACTCCGGAAACGGTTCAAGGCCTTTATGATGATTTGAAGTGGTTGAAAATCGAGTGGCAGGAAGGCCCCGACCGGCCTGGAAAAGCGGGTCCTTACCGCCAATCGGAACGCGGCGATCTTTATCAGCAACACCTCCGGCAGCTTTTGGAGCAAGGCAAGGCCTACCCCTGCTACTGCACGCCCGAGAAATTGGACGAGGAAAAAAGGCGTTTTCTCTCCGCGGGAAAGCCGCCCCGCTACACGGGCACCTGCCGGGCTTTAACCCCGGAAGCCCGAGCGGAGTTTGAGTCGCAAGGCTTAAAGCCTTTGATCCGCTTGAAGGTCGACCGGCAAATCGTGAAATTTCGCGACGGCGTCTACGGCGACTTCACCGTCGATTCCGATACGATCGGCGACTGGGTGCTTGCATTGGCCGATGGGCGGCCGACGCCGAATTTCGTTGCGGTGGTGGATGATGCCCTGATGAAGATCAACCAAGTGATCCGTGCCGAAAACGAGCTTTCCACCACGGCTACCCAAATTCTGCTTTACCGCTCCTTCGGGTGGGAGGCGCCTTCCTATGCCCATATCCCCCTCGTCTTGGGCGCCGACCGCACGCTTCTTTCCAAAAAACACGGCCTTTCCACGGTGCAGGATTTAAGGGAGAGAGGATTCTTGCCTCCGGCGGTGCTCCATTACCTCATTCAATTGGGAACGAATTTCGTTGAGGGACGGCGCTTTCCCAAGTGGGACGAGCTTGCCCAACAATTCGGCATCGAGCGCATCCAAAGAAGCTCTCCCATCTTCGACGAGAATGAGCTCAAACGCATCAATGCCCAATATCTAAGGCAGTTGGGCGAAGAGGAGTTCTTGGCCCTTGCCGAGAAATACGTTCCTACTTACGGTGAAATTGTCCGAGAGAAGGGCGATGAATGGACGCGGGCCACGCTTTTGTCGCTCCGCGAGAAGTGTCGCACCTTCCAAGAAGTGGGCGATTACTTGAGGGAGCTCACCCGCGCTCCCGAGGCTTTCACCGACGACGCCAAGAAGGCCTTGGCCCTGAAGGATGCGCCGAGGCTCCTGAAGATCTTGACGGAAGACCTTTCCCAAGCCCCCGTGCTCAACCTTGATTCGATTTCCGATTTGATGGAAAATGCGAAACAAAAGCTGAAATCGAAAAATAAAAACGTCTTCGGCTCCCTGCAGGCGGCCCTCACCGGGGCCACCGAGGGGCACGATCTCCCCCTCTTGGTTTCCCTTTTGGGAAAAGAGGAATGCCTGAAAAGAATCCAATATGCCCTTACGACTCTACAACACGCTCCGGCGAAATAAGGAAAATTTCGAACCCATCGAGGCGGGAAAGGTGAAGCTATACGTTTGCGGCGTCACCGTGTACGACCGATGCCACATCGGACACGCCCGCGCCAACGTGGCCTTCGACGTGATTTACCGCTACCTTAAGTATTTGGGGTACGAAGTACGCTTCGTCCGCAATTTTACCGACGTGGACGACAAGATCATCAAGCGATCCGCCGAGCGCAACGAGCCTTGGCAAGAACTCACCCGGCGATACATCGAGGAGTTCACCCGCGACATGTCTTCCCTCGGCAACCTCATGCCCGACGTCGAGCCGAAGGCCACGGAGCACATTCCCCAGATGATCCGTCTCATCGAGGACCTTATCCGCAAGGGGCTGGCCTACGAATCGGGCGGCGACGTGTTCTACAAGGTGAGGGCATTTCCCTCCTACGGCCAGCTTTCCCAGAAAAAGATCGAAGAACTCGAGTCGGGTGCCCGAGTGGAAGTGATGGAGTCGAAAACCGACCCCCTCGATTTCGCCCTCTGGAAGTCGGCGAAACCGGGCGAGCCCGCCTGGGATTCCCCCTGGGGAAAGGGTCGCCCCGGTTGGCACATCGAGTGTTCGGCGATGAGCATGAATTACCTGGGCGAAACTTTCGACCTCCACGGAGGAGGCCGCGACCTCATCTTTCCCCACCATGAGAACGAGATCGCCCAGTCGGAAGGGGCCACCGGCAAGCCTTTCGTGAAGTATTGGCTGCATAACGGCTTCGTCAACATCAATGCCCACAAGATGAGCAAGTCGGTGGGCAACATCCTTTCCATTCAAGAAGTGCTGGAGGCCCACGATTGGGAAACGGTGCGGGCCTTCCTCGTTTCCGTGCATTACCGTTCGCCCATCGATTTCACCGAAGAAAATCTCCACGAAATGCGCGAAGCTTTGGACCGCTTCTATTCCACCGTCAAGCGCGTGAAGGATTTTTTGGAGGCCGGCGCGAAGTCTTCGCAAGGGGATCACGTGCCCCCCGAGCTCGCCGAAAAAGTGCAGGGGTTATTGCCTTCCTTCCAAGAGGCGATGAACGACGATTTCAACACCGCCATGGCCTTAGGCCTTCTTTTCGAGGCCGTGCGCGTGATGAACAAGGCGCTCGATCAGCACGGCGCAGTTCCGCCCTCCTGGATGCCTGCCTTAGGTCGCAAATTTTTAGATAGTTGCGAGAAGGTCCATTCGGTGCTCGGCTGCTTCGGCACCGACGCGGAGGGCTTTTTCGAACGCCAGAAAAAGCGCGGCACCGCCCAGGCGGGCATCGATGAAGCAACCATTTTGCAAAGTATCGAAGACCGCAAACAGGCGCGGCTCGCCAAAGACTTCAAGCGTGCCGACGAAATCCGCCAAGAGCTCTTGGCCCGCGGCGTCGTTTTGAAGGACCGGCCGGACGGTACGACCGAATGGTCGGTGAAAGGGTGAGGTGAATGGGTTTCGTTAGTCGCAGGCCTGATGAAGGCTTGTTAAGAGCCACTTTGCGTTCTTGAAGAGAATCTCGAATCCCGCGATGCAGGCTTCGTCCTTCCAATAGGATACTTCGATTTTATCCCCCCCACCGGTGGCATGAGGAGACCAAGCTTGTTTTTGGACGAGCGGGGAGCCACTCTTCCATCGCTTTCGAACCGCTTTCTCTTCGCCCGTCTCGAAAGAACCGTAATAAAGCCGCTTTGCACGGTGCTGTTGAATGTAATCATCCGCTTTTTCCCCTACGCCGCAAAGCATCGTGCGAATAAGCTCCCAGGCCTCGGCCGGTTGATGAATTTTGGGAAGTTTATCGATTTCTGATTTAAGCTTGCCGAGTTCCTCCGACGAGCAAGCCGCCGGAAGCAGGGCGTCGTCATGAAGACTTTGGAGCGGTTTAGGAATGTCGGAGGCAAGCGCAGAACTGAAAAAAGCAGGGAGGATCCAAGGGAAGAGAAAAAAAATCACCGACCGAAAAGCACGAAGCCGTGGGAACGATTTTTGAGACATGATTTTCTATAAAGCTTTCCAATATGCAAAAGCCAGCCTTTAATGAATCTCAATGGGCTTGAGATGACAAGCGGCGGCTTTCGTGCCATAAAACTGAAATGAAAAAGCTACTCTCTTTCGCCTTTT
>JAXMHI010000013.1:0-85347 GCA_046346885.1 bacterium
GCATCGAGGCCGTACGCGAGATGATTTTGGCGGAAGACCGCGAGGGACGGGAGAAAGCCCTGAAAAAAATCCTCCCCATGCAAAAAGGCGACTTCAAGGGCATTTTCCGCGAGATGAAAGACCTTCCGGTGACCATCCGCCTGCTCGATCCTCCCCTTCACGAATTCCTCCCCCACACCCATGAGGAAATCGCCTCGCTGGCCAAGGCGATGAATCAATCGCCGGAGAAGTTGAAAGCGAAAATCGAGAGCCTGCGCGAGTTCAACCCCATGCTCGGCCACCGCGGCTGCCGCTTGGGCATCACTTACCCGGAGATTTACGAGATGCAGGTGCGCGGCATCATGGAGGCCGCCTGCGAGCTGGCGAAGGACGAGAAGTTCAAGATCATCCCCGAAATCATGATTCCCCTGGTGGCCGACGTGCGGGAGTTGCGTCTCATGAGGGAGATCACGGAGAAGGTTTGCCAAGAAGTAATGAAGGAAAAGGGGATCACTCTCGATTTTTTGGTGGGCACCATGATCGAGCTGCCCCGCGCCGCGCTCACCGCCGACCAGGTGGCGACCGCCGCGGATTTCTTCTCGTTCGGCACCAACGACCTCACGCAGACGACCTTCGGGCTCTCGCGGGACGACGCCAATAAATTCTTGCCCTTCTACGTGGAGAAAAAGATCTTCCCCGTCGATCCCTTCGTTGTGTTGGATCAAGAAGGCGTCGGCCGACTCGTGAAGATGGCGGTCGACATGGGGCGCCAAACCAAACCCAAGCTGAAGGTGGGCATCTGCGGAGAACACGGCGGAGACCCCAAATCGGTCGAATTCTGCCACCGAAACCACTTGGATTACGTGAGCTGCTCTCCCTTCCGGGTTCCCATCGCGCGGTTGGCGGCGGCTCAAGCCGCCCTTAAGGACAAAGGCCTTCAAGGATCCACCACGGCTTAAGCGACCCTATAAACATTATGCTTAAAAAAATCTTATCGTTCTTCTCCGTCGCCTTGTGTCTTCTCCCGTTCGTACAGGGAGGCTGCGCGGGCAATTCGATCTTCCCCAATATCCCGCTCAGCAATACCTCACCCGTGCTCTCGAACCCGATCTTTCTCGTGGTGGATGAGCCGAACGCGAGGGGATATCTCATCAACTCCAACAACCAGGTAAACTTCTCGGATGCCTCCTTAATGGTGCTTAATCTCACCAATCCCTTGGCTCCCACGGTAATTAAGGCGGTGAACCTGCAAAACTTCTCGGGCCAAGGCGTCTTGAACCCGGCCACGAAAACTCTCTACATCACCAACCGCTTCAGCGGCGACCCGACGGATGTGACGGACCGGATTTTAGCGGTCAACGTGGACGAAAGCTCCGCCAACTTCCTCGGCATCCAAGAATTCGAGGCGGACAGCAATCCCTTCGGCATCGCCTTCGACGGGACCAACCTCTACACGGCCAACATCGCCTCGCTCGATCGTTATCTCGTCGGCAACTTGAACCAACGCACCCGCATCGACTTCAACGTCGAAGCGGTGGGCACGAGCACCCCGGTCAACACCCAGAATACGCGGGAGTTGGTCCTCTCCCCTTCCGGACAGTTTTTATACATCGGCAATCGGGGCGATAAGCTTCTCATCCTCGACACCCAGCAGATTCCCGTTCCGGATCCCACGCAGTCCTTGACCTTGGGCGGCAGCGAATCGATCGATTACGTCTTATCGGATACTTTCTCCACCCGCGGCATGACGAGCGACGCCAATTACGTCTACGTGGTGGAAGGCAACCCCGCTTCGCTGAAGATTTTATCCGATAAAACATTGCCGCTCGTCAGCGGACAACCCCAGCAAATCCTGATCTCGAGCCTGGCGGTGGCGGAAATCCCCCTAGGCAACGACCCGAACGAAATCACCCTGGACTCGGTCAACCAACGGGCCTACGTACCCAACTCCCAAGACAACACGGTTTCCATCATCGACACGAACCTCTTTGTGGAAGTGGCGCGAATCGCCATGGATAAAAACCTGCCGGCGGGGATTCCCGTCGGTACTTATCCCTTCTCCGTGGGGGTGTATCATTCGGGAGGCATCCCTTACCTCTACGTTCTCAATCACGACTCGAGCAACATCACCATCATGAACGGCGCCACGCAAAGCATCGTGGGGCATTTTCCTTAAAAAACGAACCGTCTCTTAAAACGGAAAGAACATGAGAAAAAAATTACTCCTTTTGTTTCTCCTTCTAATGCCCGCCTGCACCAACAATGGCGTGCCCAACATTCTTCTTCTGCCCAAATACCTCTCGATCGACGCGGCGAACGGCAGGCTTTTCGTCGTGGACGCGGCGAACAACAATTTCTCGCTCATCACCTTATCCGATAACAAGATCGTCACGGGAGCTCCCCTTCTCAACAAAGACAGCACCCTTTTGATTCCGCAGCTCCCGCAAGACATCGCCGCCGTGAACATCGGTAACGGGGTCAGCCGCATCTTTCTCATCGGAAACTCGCCGCCTCCCCGCAACATCATCGAAGTGCTGGAATACGATTCGACGAACGGCCTGCGCCTATCCCCCATCTCCCCGATCACGGTAGGCACGGACGGCAATGCCTTGTTGGGCGGCCTCACTTTCGATGCCTCCGCGAACCGGCTTTACGTAACGAGCAGCGCGGATAATCAAGTATTCGCCTACAACACGGCCGACGGCACTCCCGTCGCCGGCACACCGGTCTCCGTCAACGGGGCCCCCACGAAGATGGGGCTCAATCCGGCAATTCATCGCCTCTTCGTTTCTTCGTTGGACGGCAACTCGATCACCGCCCTCAACACGCTGGATTTGACGACCGTCTCCCTCGACGTGGGATTGGAAACGAGCTCAGTGGCTTCCGCCACCAACACGACGGGCACCATCCTGTTCGCGCTGAATCCTTCGGGCAACCAAATCAACGTTTTCACCTTCGACCCCAACGCCAACACCGTAACGGCCTTCGGTTCACCCGTGGTCGCCCCTGCTCCGGGACAAGCCGCCCCGGCCAACAACGTGCTCACGGGCGCCGCCACACAGGTCTTGGCTTCGGTGTTGCCTTCCGGCGTGATCGCTGGCCTCATCACCCAATCGACGGGCGATTTAGGCTTTATCGACGTGGCCGCGGATTTTTCGGGGTTTAACCAGGGGTTGGTGACGGTCTTGAACGGTTTGGGGGCGAACGGCATCGACGTCTTAAACGACGCCAACGGCAACGGTTCGGCCGTCTACTTCGCGGCTCCGGGGGGCGGCGCAGTCAGTTACGTCAACATCGTGACGAATCAATTCGTCGGACAGATTTTGTAAAAAAGCCTTATTTCCATCACACGTCCAACTCGATGAACTGCTTCTGCGTGGGCACCACCACGTTCTGAAATCCCTTTTCCTGAATATATCCCGCAAGCGCGAGCGACTGCTCCTCGTCTCCGTGCACGATGAAGATTCCTTTGAGGCGCTTGCCGCACCGCTCGACGAATTCGATCAACTCTCCCTTATCCGCGTGTGCGGAGAAGGAGTTGATCACCTCCACGCGGGCGTTGAGTTCCCGCTCCACTCCGAAAATGCGCACGCGCCGCTTGTGCTCCACGAGGCGTCGGCCCAAGGTATGCTGCGCCTGGTAGCCCACGATCAGCACCGTATTGCTGGGGTTCTCGATGTTGTTGCGCAGGTGGTGCACCACGCGCCCGCCTTCGCACATGCCGGAACCGGAGATGATGATCATGGGCTCGGTTTTGTAGTTGAGGGATCGGCTCGATTCCACATCGGTGAGGTAGACGAGGTTCTTAAAGCCGAAGGGGTCGCCGTTCTTATCGATGAATTTGCGCGTCTCCGCATCGAGGCAGTCGGGATGCAGCTTGAAGATGTCGGTAATCGAAATGGAGAGCGGGCTGTCGACGTAGATGGGGATCTCGGGGATCGCCTTCTCGCGCGTGAGTTTGTGCAGGGTGAAAACGATGAGCTGCGTGCGCTCCAGAGCGAAAGAAGGGATGATGAGCTTGCCCCGCCTCGCGTAGGTTTCGTTCACCACGCGGGCCAGCTCTTTTTTCATCGTCTCGATGGGATCGTGAAGGCGATCGCCGTAGGTGCTCTCGATCAAGAGGTAATCGAGGCTGTCGGGGATCTCCGGATTGCTCATGAGGGGCATGTTCTTTCTGCCTAAGTCGCCGGTGAAGCCGATCTTCACCTTTTTGCCGTTCAGCCCCGCCTCGAGCGTAACGATGGCGGAACCCAGTACGTGGCCCGCGTCGAGAAAAGACGCCTTGATGTTCGGCGTCACGGAAAAACCTCGGTGATAATCGACGGAGACGAATTGGCGCATGGAACTGACCACGTCGTTCTCGTCGTAAATGGGATGAACGGGGCCCATCTCGGGGTCGTAAAGCTCCCGGCGGTTGATGTAGTCGGCGTCCTGCTGCTGGATGTAGGCCGCGTCCATGAGCATGACGGAACATAAGTCGCGGGTGGCCGGGGTGGAAAAAATGTTTCCCTCGAAGCCTTTTTTGCAAAGCGTGGGCAGATTGCCGGAATGGTCGATGTGAGCGTGGGAAAGCAGGACGGAATCGATGGATTTGAGGTCGAAGGGAAAGGGCAGGTTGGAATTCTTCTCGTAGGCTTCCTTGTGGCGTCCCTGGTAGAGCCCGCACTCGAGCAGCACCCGTTCTCCTCCCGTTTCGAGAACGTGCATGGATCCGGTGACGGTTCGAACCCCACCTAAAAAGAGCAATCGCATCGTGTTGTTTTTGTCCTTTTGGGTTTATCCCTATTTCAGGGTCCTTGCTGTTTCATTATAGCGAAAGAAAAAACGATGCGCCATAGTTTCAAGCGTGTCCCCTCTTATTTTTTTCTTTTTTCTAACCTTCCCACGCCCACCCCTTGAGAACAAGGGGAGGGAAACCTTCTTTTCTTTTAAGATACAGCTCGCGTCATTTCAGAATGAAAATTTCGTGGTCCGTGGCAGGTCCCGTGGGCCCGTGCCAAGCGACCACTCCTTCGGATAAATAAGCCTCTTCGACGCCGGTCGCCGGGAAAGGGTTGACCGGGGCGGTGGCGTTGCCGTCGTAGAAGAAGAGATCGCTCCCTTCCATCCAGATCGCTTGGCTTAAATCGAGACGGAGACTGTTTCCGTTTTTGGGGCCTGAGGTGGTGGAAACCACCTTCAAGGTGCCCGTGGCGATGTCGTAGAGGACCACGTCGTAGAAATTGTTGTGATTGCGCGTGAAAACGACGGAGTGCCCGTCGGTCTTCGGAAAGTTATTCGCCCCGTTCGGGTCGTTCGTCAGGTTGACTGCTTGGGGATTGGCGGCGGTCGCGTCGTAAAGAAAAATATCTCCCCCTTGCGCATAAACGATCTTTCCCTCGCGGAAATCGAAGCGCGGGAAAAGGGGAAGGCCAATCGCGACGGGGGTTTCATTCGCTCCGTCAAAATAGATCAAGGTACTCATTCCATTTTGCTGAAGCTCATACACCGCCTTGCATTGGCTGGTGACGGGGTTAAACAAGTCACCGTTCTGGCTCACCGTCTTAAGCCCCATGGGGTTGTAGCGGAGGATGTCGTTATCCGGCTGTCCCCTCCGGAAAAAGAAACAACCGTCGGCGATGCTGTTTTCCTCCTGCAGTTGGGCGCCCAACGGTGAGGGCGAGGCGCCATCGTCACTCACGAAGGTATTGCTCAAGTTTTCGCGCCACGCGGCGAGCGTCTTGTGGGGAGAAGCGCCGCTTCCTAAAAGCATGAAATCCACGTCGCCGCCCGCGACGGTTTTGAGAGGCGCGACGTTCCCGCTCACATCCCCCATCATGACGTCCGCATCCCCGTTCGGGGTGAAATGCCGCCACAACACTTTCCCGCGCGAAAGGGTGGAACCGTTATTGTTTTGCCCCCAGCTGTCATCCTCTTGATTGTCCGTGAGCTGAAGAACCGTTTGGGTGTTGGAAGGTGGAAGCACCGCGAGATTGCAAGGGGCGCTCGTCACGCCGCCCGAAGAAGCGGTGATTGTCGTTTGGCCGGGATAATAAGTCTTAAGAAGCCCTCCCGAAATGCTCGCGATGTCCGGACGCGTGGATTGAAAAGTGATCGGCACCGAGAGGATGCTTCCGTTGTTATCTTTGGCTTCGGCCAGAAAAGGCCCTTCACTGATCACGGGCCGAGTGGATGGATTGCAATTTTTCAATTCAACCGTGGTGATCTGGGAAGCGTTCGACGCGCCCAGGGACCCGTTATTCGAAAGGACCCCACTCGCCCCACCACAAGCAATTGCGCCACTTCCCACGACCCCCACTAGAAGAAGACTCAAAACGGCAAAACGACTTTGCATAAACCCTCCTTTTTAATTGAAGAAAGATAAAGCAAAGAGATTGCCAAAATAATTTATTTAATTATTTCAAATAGTTAATTTTAAATTCGGACGAGAGAGGGGTATTTTTATGTTTTTTGAACGATATTTTTTCAAACTATTTATCATTCAAAATATTTAATTTATGAAATTTATACCCATAAAAAAACCTCCCAGGTCCATGAAAGCCTGGGAGGTTTAAGGGGGTATCGGGTGGGCGTTTGGTTAAAAACGCTCCATTATTTCTGAGGTAAATCATTCAAACGGATCTTCGTAGGCATTTCGCGAAGCGTGTGGAACTGGATCACGTTTTCGCGCAGCTCTTCGACGAGCCGGTGCTTTTCAACTCCGCGCATCGCCGCTTTTACCACCAAGCCGGGAACCATCGCGGCGACGAAATCGGAAACGATTTCGCCGAGTACCCTTCCCTCTTTTTCGCATTCCGAGGGAGGAAGCGTCTCCAATATCGCGGAAGACAATAGGCCCAATCCGGGGGAGAAAAAACTCAACACGGGCGGCACCCACGAAGGATCGCAGTAGAAAGAGCCGCCGAGCCCCACGGCCTCCCAAAAATCTTCGGGCGCCGGAGCCGCGTCCGTCGCGGCCGAGCGGAGGAAGTCGATCCCCTTCGCCACCCAACAAGGATTTACGCTCGGCGCCAAGGCCAGCGTACCCAAGAGAAAAGGGGTGGTCAGAGGGTCAAAAGTATCGGGCAAACAACCCGCCTCTTTCGGGGCGTCGGGATCTGAAAGTTTAGAGGAGGCTTCTTCCGCAACCGTCTCGAACAAAGCCGCCGTGCCTTCGGCCACCGCTTCAGCCGTCTCCATCACCGCTCGAAGGGGAATCTCCAAAACAGACGCCGCGCTCTCCCAAGCATTTTCAATTCGATCTAAAAAAGACATACGCTCTCCTTTCGCGAAAAAGATTCATTCTTCGTAAAAGAGCATTGCAATGGAAAGGCCAAGCCCCCTCACTTTCAGTAAGAGACTGATTTTATTGAGACTTTCCACTTTCATTCCCCAAAAATCAAAAATGTCCAGGATGTAAGGCAACGGTAAAAAACGGCGTTAGATGGCGAAAAAATTAAGCTTTTCTTTTCTCCCGTTTATGACGACAATAATGTTGCGTTCGCTGACATATTTGACCTTTTGGGGGAAAGCGTTGAAGGCTGGAGCGAAATTGAAAACGAAAGCAAAGGGGCGACCAGCGTCTAAAGAGACTCTGATCGCTAACCGCTATGTCGTCCAAAAAGAATTGGGAAGGGGCGGCGGCGGCGTCGTTTATCTCGCCGCCGATTTAAATCAGGCCTCCCAAAAAGTGGCGCTGAAGGTGGTGAAGCTCCAGAAAAAACAAGACCCCCTCCTCGCCAAGACCTTAAAAAACGAATTCGCCACATTAACGCTCCTCCATCATCGGCATCTCGCCCAAGTTTACGACTTCGGCATTACCGAAAAAGAAATGTATTTCAGCGCCGAGTGGGTGGACGGGGAAGAAATCTTAAAGGCCACCCAAAACGCCAACCTCAACACGGTATTTCAGCTCTTGGTGCAAACCCTGCGCGCCCTCGATTTTTTGCACCGCCGCGGCGTGCTCCACCTCGACTTGAAACCCAACAATATTTTAGTGACGGACCCCGACCGCACGGGCGACCTCAACGTGAAGCTCATCGACTTCGGGCTCGCCCGCTGGAAAAAAGGGAGCGCCGAGAAGCTCGAAGAATCCTTCGGCACGCCTCCCTACGCGGCGCCGGAAGTCCTCCTCGAACAAGCCCCCGGACCCGCGAGCGACCTGTACTCGCTGGGGATGATCTGCCACCTGCTCTTGGCCCGATCCTTCCCCTTTAAAAGCCAAGAGCCTTTCGAGATCATGAAGGAGCAGGTCTACGGCCACCCGATCCGCGTGGAAACTTTAAACCGCGCCCTTCCGGATGACTTCGCCGAGCTGCTGCTCAAGATGGTGGCGAAAGATCCCGCGGCGAGATTTTCTTCCGCGAGGGAAGCGCTCGAGGCGATCAACAAAAGCTTAGGAGAGCATTTCACCTTGCGAAGCCTAAGCGCCCCGATCCGGATTTTGGAAGAATCCGATGCTTTCTTCCGGCCCGCCTCGATCGAGACCTTGGTGGAATCTTTCTCGAAGCCCGAAAGTTCCGTGACGGTCCTCCAAGGCCCGCCCGGCATCGGAAAGACGCGACTGCTCACGCGGGTGAAAGAGCTGCTCCAATTGAAAGGAATTCATCCCTTGCTCTTTCGCGACCGAACGTCCTTCGAAGATTTTTTGAGGGAAAATCCCGCGTCCCGCGACCCGCTTTTCTTAGACTTCGAGGAAAAAACGGAGAAGCTGGAAAAAATTAACGCACCGATCTTGCTGAGCTCGACGGAAGTTCCTTCAACCCCCTTTCAGACGATTTCACTCACTCCCCTTCAAGACGCCGAGCTTTCGGAGTTCCTCCAAAAGGAAATCAGCGGATTTCCTCCCGAACTCGTTTCTTCCATCGCCCCCTTGATGCAAGGCGTTCCCGCCCGCCTGGAAACGATCCTCCAGGCCTTGCGCGAAGAAGGCGCCTTGCAATGGGGCGAGCAAGGCTGGAAATGGACGGGAGAAAACGTCAATTTCACGCGACTGCTTCCCGCCCAAGAAAGGCGATGGGAAGAGCGGCGCGAGCGGGTGCGCGAGGTGCTCAAATTCTCTCCCACGGGGCTGAACGCGAAGACTCTCGAAGGGATTTTACAGCTCGAAGCGGGGGCGCTTGCCGAAAAGCTTTCTGAATGGGTGAAGTCCGGCGGCATCGTCCTGGAGGAAAACGAGGGGAAGACCCTCTACCGCTCGGCGGAAACCGAGAAAAAATCGGGCCCCCGCTTTTCGACGGACGATTGGAAATGGGCCGAAGAAGAACTCAAACGCCTCTACGACGAAGGGCGTTTCGAAACCGGCGTCGAATGGGCGCAGGTGCTTCTTTCTTCTCACGCCGCGTTGCCGGAGACGGTTTCCTTAAACCTGGCGCGGCATTTCGTCGCCGCCGGTTTCGCGGAAGAAGCCCTCCGCCTCCTGCCGAGCCCTCCTCCTAAAACTCCAAGGGAATTGGGGCTTTTCCACGAAATCCAAGCACGCTGCCATTTCAACCGGGGAAAGCTCAAAGAGGCCGAGGGAAGCTTATCCCAGGCGAAAGAATTTTATGAGGAAGCGAAGGAAGCCTCCGGGCTCTCGCGGGCGCACAATCTCTACGGGATGATCGCCAAGAAAAATTCGGATTTTGCGGCGGGCGAAAAGGAATTTCAGCTCTCCATCGAGGAAGCGAAGGCCGGCGCCAACCCTTATTTGGAAGGTCTGGCGAGGATGAACGTCGCCACTCTCTATCACGATCAAGGCCAGTTCAACAAAGCCTACCCTCTTTACCAAGAGGCGCTCGCCTTGGGCGACAAAGTGAACCATCCCCTACTCACCACCTCGCTGCTCAACAACTGGATTAACCTTCTCTATCACATGGGGCGCAGCGCCGAGGCGGAGAGCGCCTGTTACGAATTGCTCAAGCAGGCCCTGCCCACCCGTTACCCGGAACAGCAAGCGGTAGCCTTCAATTACTTAGCCTTGATCGCCGGCCAGAAAAACCACCCGGAGATGCAACTGGATTACCTCAACCAAGCCATCTCGCTTTTGAACCCGCAAAAAAGCCCGCAGCCCTTGTTTCAATCCCTCATCAACCGCGGTTATGTTTATTGGAGCTTAAAAAAATTCACGCCAGCCCAGCTGGACGGCGAAGCGGCGTTGGAGCTAGCGCAGAAACAATCGAACCGCTCTTTTCTCGCCTGGGTGTACCTGCTCTTGGGAAAAGTCTTGAGGGACCGGCCCAAACCGGACTTGGAACAAAGCGGAAGTTTTCTCGACCGGGCGTTTGACGTGATCGAAAGCACGCAAAACCGGCAGATGCTCTGGGAGGTGGAGTTCGAACGGGGCATGCTCGCCAAGAAGAAAAAGGATTTAGGCTCGGCGAAAAAATTCCTACTCTCCGCGCAGGAAAAATTGGGGCAGCTCTTGGCGGAGATGCCGGAGGAAAATAAGCCGAGTTATTTGAGAGACCGGAAGCTCGACAAAATTTTGTCAGAATTAGAGGGACTTTAATCTTTCAGAGGAGCCCACATGCCACTCACGAACGCCGAACTGGACTTATCCACCTACCAAGGCATCTTCGAAATTTCGAAGCGCATCCTTTCGCAGATGAACTTGGAGCGCCTTTTAGACCTAATCTTGGACGAGGCCATCCAGCTCTCCGGCGCCGAGCGGGGCTTCGTGGTGCTC
Organism: bacterium; assembly: GCA_046346885.1. Taxonomy (GTDB): domain Bacteria; phylum UBA10199; class UBA10199; order JADFYH01; family JADFYH01; genus JAXMHI01. Next base: position 10,625 of record JAXMHI010000013.1, read on the forward strand.
ATCAAGGAAGCGGGCCTTGAAGTGCAATCGGCGCGCAATATGGACAAGGAAGGCTTGAAGAAGGCGCGGGAGAAGATTTCCCAGTCGATCATCCGGGAGGTGTTGCAGACGGAGAAGGCCGTGCTCACCATGGACGCGGGGGAAGAGGAAAAACTGAAAGGCGCCGACAGCGTGCACCGCATGAAACTCCGCTCCGTCTTGGCCGCCCCCTTGAAGATCGGCCCGGAAATTAAAGGCGTCATCTACTTAGACAACCGCTTCGCCTCCGGCGTCTTCCAGGAGAAGAACGCCCAGGTCGTCTCCCTCTTCGCGGACCAGGCCTCGCTCGCCCTCTCCCACGCTTGGTTGTTGGACGAAAACCGGCAGCGTCAGAAGGAATTAGAAGGCCACCAAAAGGTGATCTTGAAGCTCAACCGTGCCTTGGAAGACAAGGTGCAGGTACAGGAGCAGGAGCTGGAGAAGGCGAAGATCCTCATCCAATCCTACGATTTCGACGCGCCGAGGAACGACCGATACAAAGAAATCATCGGCGAATCGAAGGCGATGAAGGAAGTGTTGCAGACCTTAGACCGCATCATGGATTCGAACGTGGCCGTCTACATCCACGGCGAATCGGGAACCGGCAAGGAACTCATCGCCCGCGCCTTGCACTTCAACAGTCCCCGCAAAGGCAAGGTGTACATGGCCACCAACTGCGCGAGTTATTCGGAAACCTTGCTCGAGTCCGAACTCTTCGGCCACGTTCGCGGCGCCTTCACCGGCGCGGAAAAAGACAAAAAGGGCATCTTCGAATACGCCGACGGCGGCACGGTTTTCTTGGACGAAGTCGCGGACATGAGCCTCGGCATGCAGGCGAAGCTTCTGCGGGTGCTGCAGGAGGGCGAAATCCGCCCCGTGGGCTCGAATCAGATGATGAAGGTGGACGTGCGCGTCGTTTCCGCCACCAACAAGGATTTGGCCGAGCAAGTGAAGCAGGGAAAATTCCGGAAAGATCTCTTCTACCGTTTGAACGTAGTGCGCATCAACCTACCCGCCTTGAAAGAAAGGCGGGCAGATATTCCGAAACTCGTCGAACATTTCATGAAGAAAAACAAGATGGGCATTCCCGAGAATTTCCTCTCCATCGAACCGGAGGCCACCAAAGCGCTCATGGCGTACGATTGGCCGGGCAATATCCGCGAGTTGGAAAATGAAATCAGCCGTGCGCTCGTGATGGGTAAGGGCGCCATCACCCGCGACCTTCTCTCGGAGAACGTGCGGGAAAAATACGAGTTCGAGCAAGAGATGATGAGCGACTTAAACCTGCCGCGCCAAGTGGCCAACTTCGAGAAGCGCATGATCGAGCGCGCCCTCCAGGAGGCGGACGGCAACAAGGCGAAAGCGGCGAAGCTCTTGGGGATCTCTCGCTTCACCCTCCATCAAAAGATCAAAGGCTTGGAAGTGGACCCAGTGAAACGGCGGGTCACGCCCGAAGAAGTGGCCAAAGTTTTAAAGGAATGTCGGGGAAACAAGGCCCTGGCGGCGAGAAAATTGGGAATTCAACGGCAAACCCTTTATCACAAGCTGGAACGGTTTGAGATCAAATGATCCTCCTCTCCCTTTTCCCTATGGAAGGAAGAAAAATCGACCGAACCGAACCAAAGCAAGTGTATAAAATAATTATGTTTTGTTGAAATAGTTCGAAAAAAACTCATTTTTCCCAAAGAAATTAGCAAATTTTCCCCTCAAAGTGCCGATAATAAAAGAGGTTCCGTTCAGGTAGGCTCTTGATACGGTTGCAGGAAACAGAAAAGAGGGATCAGCCATTAAGAGAGCCATTCCAAAATTCTTTACTTCAAGAGTTTTCTCCCGTCTCTGCGGGAGGAAGGTCTCTCACCCGTTTGCCCGATTCCCATCGCCCCATTCTTTTTCGAAATGCGATTCCGCACCGAATCTAGACTGCGAAAATTCATCAAAAAGAAGATTTTCCGATAATCAAACGATTCGTGTTATCTTGAATAAAGGCGGAAGAAAAATGAAATGGAAACATTTTTTACATTCGTCGATTTTCCTCACCGTGCTCCTGCTTTTGCAGCTGGGCTGCTCCGGCCAACCGGGCGGGGGCGGCGCCTTTCCGGGAAGTCTCAACAGCGTTGGCGGGGGCGGCTCTTCGGAAGGTCTTGGCAGCGGGCAAGATCTCGGCACCCCTCCCCCCTCGCAAAACCAGGCGGGCCCGAGCGCCCAACCCACTTCGGGGGTGATTCCCAAGAGGGGACCGGACGATGACGATCCCCGTCACGCGGGTGGCGCCGACCAAGCGAATACCGGTGAAAATGGAACCGTAGATTCCAGTCCCCAAGAACCTCCCCTTTATTTCGCGCTGGAAGTTTCTTTAAGCGCGGACAAGACGGCGAGGATCAAAAACACGGATCCGGGCGATCCAACGGAGAACACCCCGCCCGAACCGCCTTTCCCCGGTGAAAAGCCGAAAATCCACGTGACGGTGATCACACCGAACGCTAGCTTCGAGCAGCCCTTGGTTTCCACCGATGCCTTCGGGAAATACACCTACACCTATCGCCCCTCTTATCAAGCGAACCACGAGTGCGCGACCAGCCTGCAAATCTATGCTACCTTTTCCGACTCTCTCCTGCGGGTGCAAAACTACCGCTCGGCCATAGTGACTTTCTCCCATTGCGAGGGAGGAACCCCGACCGCTCCGCTAAAAGTCCCGCTCCCCCTTATCTTGCAACCCAACCAAGAGTTGGCCCCCATCGCGGGCGAAAAAGCGGCAAATCAATAACCACTCTTTCCCGTTTCTTTCCGATTTTTCCAATTAATCGGGCAACCTTTCCGGAGGCTTACCGAAAAGTCCCCGCATTCCATTTTCAATTCGGTGAGGGAAATTCGCGTCCTTTTTTTCTTGGGTTCCACCCCGAGAAGAAATGAGCGGGATTTTCTATCGACGAGGAACCCTATGGCACTGCCTCACCGAATCTCAGCGAGGGCTGATTTCCAAATTTCGTCCGACTCCGTAGGCGTCTTAGCCCGCCTTTCGGAAACCGATTCTCTCCAAGTAAACTCCCCTTCCACATTTCAATCGCAAGTCGACACTTTGACGAGCCTCTTTCTCTCCGAAATCTGCCAGTGGAAAAGCCTAACGGCCATGATGGCGGGAAGCTTGGCTTACCGAATGGGAAGGGCCGGCATCCTCGCGTTGCCGGCGGGAACGTACGGCCGCGTCCCCCTGCAATGGCTGTCTTACGGAGGAGGGCTGGCTTCGGAAGCGACGGTATTTGAGGGGGCGAGTGAGATCTTAGGCTCGGGCTCTCCCTCTTCCCTGAAGGGAGAGGGAGAGTTTCGGAACCGATGGCTCACCACCTTCGTCCGCTTCGGCCTCCTAAAATTGGGCGGCGCCGCCACCGTCGGGGAAAACCTTTTGACCCAACATCTTTTTCAAGACGCCGCCATGATCGCGGGAGAACAGGTCACCGCGAAATTAGGCCTCACTCCCGCTCCGGAAGAGGGACTCGCCGAGCAGTGGGTGAAGGCGGAGATCACCCAATGGCAAATGACGGCGGGCATGGGACTCCTCCACTTCTTGACGGGAGGAAGCATCGCGGCGCTCGAAAAGAGCCAAGACCTCTTCTTGAAAAGCCGCGGCCAAGACCTTTTCACTCTCCTCAGCCCCGACGCAACGGCACGGGAAATACGCCGTTTCGCCGCCCCCGAGGGGGATCTTTCCCGCTTCTTTCCCGAAACTCCCTCCCCTACCCCTCCTTTTTTCTTGAGCGAAGGAGGCCGGGAAGAGACGAGGCACACGGAGAAAACCTCTTCCACGAAAAAGAATTTTCTATTTCCATCGAAAAGAGAGGCGAATCGCCTGAGGGAGAAATTCCTTCCCGCCTTTCCCATCAGCGGGCCGGCGTACTCGGAGGAAATCATCTCGGTCGTGCTGAAGACGGCGAGCGGGCTTCCCCATTTCCACGAACGTCTCCTCGAATATTTTTCCGAGGCTCCCGACCGGGGTTCGCGCGAACAACTTTATACGGCGATCGCCCTTCAGGACGCATTTAACGCCAACGGGCTCGCTTCCTCGACGGGCGGCCTCAACGGACTCCTCCTTCAACTCGTCGCCGGCCAAATCCTGTCCGACCCGCGTAAAACGGAACGCCATAACGCCCTGCAATCGCTCGTCTCCGCCATGGAAAAGGGACTGAGCCGCACTTCCCTCCAGCAGATCTCCCAAATTTTCGGTTACGCAGACGGGCTTCATTCCACGACCACTCCCGCCTATCCCTTGCCGTTCGAAGAACAATTTCGGCCTCAAATCGAACGGGAGTGGAAAGGATACGGGACCGAAGACGTCATCCAACTCCTCAATTTCCTCTATTCCGCCACCTCGGGCCGCTTCAAGCAGACCTCCCGATACATCCGCGTTTTCGGAAAGGCACGAAATGGAAAAATCTACGATCCGCGCGACATCGACCAGGCGTTGCGGTACGCGCGGGGGCATCCCTTCGGAAAATTGATCCTCCAACGCCTTTTCCATGTCTTCGCGTTGGAGGACATCCCCGCCAAAGTAAGGGAGTTGAGGCCCGAATCCAGGGAAGATACGGTGGAGGTGGTCCTGCGATACTTGCAAAACGGAGTACCTTCCGAAACGGTGGCCGAAAAAATCAACGGCACCCGCCATACCGCCTATATCCATGACATCCGACTCGCGAGAAAAACGGTTTCGGTAATGCAGGAAATCGCGCGTTTTCTTCCTGAGCCGAACCTCCTGCGGGATTTAGCCAAAATGCGACTGGATCAGGCGATCCTCTCCTTCCTAAAATCGAATTCCCCCTTGACGCCTTCCATCCTGATCGACCTTTTAAAAACCAACCCCCTGCCCTGGCTCGCCCGCCTGGAAGAACTGTACCGGGCGGACGGGATCCGGTTGGAGATCGTTCCGAAGAATACGCTCGACGAAGAAGCGAAAAAATGGGGAGCGATCGATGAATGCGACGCGCTCTTTCTGTGCGCGAGACATAAGGACGAAACCGACCGGATCTTGATTATGGAGCTGCCTCCCCCTCCGCCCGGCGATCAGGACGCTTCATTCCTCTACGCAACCCTGATCCATCGCTTGGCCGCGCTTGTCCACGAATTCGAACATTACCGGCATACTCGGGGAGATTACGAAGGCGTCGAGAAATATTCGTCTCCACTCATTCTAAGAAATATCGGGCGCGAGCAGCGCCTGGTCTCCGAAATCATGGCGGACCTGGAGGAACAGCGTTGGAGGAACCGGAACATCGAAACGGATTTTTGGCACATCGCGCGCCGCTTGGGAGAGAGCTTGACGGTTTACTTGAGGAACTTAAACGACATGGGATATTTCGGGCCTGCCAACGAAAGCCTGATGAGTTTCTTGAAGGAAGACTAAATCACCAGGCTTTCACGACGACGGTTCCGAGTTCGTCGGTAAAATCGGGCTTCAAGGTCTTCGTCTTGGCGTCATAAACGAAGTGAGCCAAACCTCCGACGGCGAGATCCGCCTGATCGGTCAGCGTCATCTCCTGCCCAGGCTTCACCCTCTTGCCGTTCACCTCGAATTCCATCTTGGGAATCAACTTCACGCCCCCTTCCGTCGGCTCGAGCACGGCCCACAAAGAAGGCGTGCGGCTGGAGTTTAAAAAATCCGAGACCGTAATCTGCCCTTGAGAAGAAACCGGCAGGCGCTGGTCGGGATTTCCCACCCAAAGCTCGATGGGAACGGAAGCTCGCGAAAGATGGATCTCAGAGCCCTTCACCACTTCACCCGAAGACGGCGGTTTCGCGGGGGGCGGCGGCACCCGGTCGCGGCCGGTGGTACGGGCGGCGGCTAGCGTCGGTTCTTCGTCGGCCGCCTTGTCGGCTTTCGGTCTTTCTCCCACTTCTTCCCCGACGATCTGCACCACCGCGGTGACGTTGTCTTTCTTGAAATGGCCCTTCACGTAATCCTTCAATTGAGAGGGATCTTTCGTCGGATCGACGACGTCGGCGCCCAAGCGCGTTTTCTGCAACACGTAGCCCTCGAATTCCCACTTACCGGCCGGATCTTTGCCCCAGACGGAGCGGTAAGCCTTCGCGTAATCGTCATGAGTGATCGCCTCGCCGAAACGTTTTTCCTCCGAGAAATTCCCCAACACGGTCATACGGATCAAAGCCTCGTTGACAAGCGCGGTCTGCATCTCGTTCGCGGTCTTCGCGCCTCCGGAAACCATCACGCGGCCCATCTCGTCCATCGAGATGAAGTTCTCGAAAAGACCGTCCGAGCCGGAGACCACCACGCTGCCCTTCTGCACCGTATGCTCGGAAGTGGCTACCTGGAGCTCTTTTTTGCCCGGACGATAATGACCTCCGCCCGCCTGGTCGACCCTATTGGCCATCGGATCCACGCGCATCACCACCGTCTCCCCGCGCTTGCGGGGCACGGTCATTGCGTAATTATCGTCCATCTTTTTGGCGGTATAGGCGTCCTGTTGAACTTCATAGGTCGTCTTGCCCCCGGAAACGGTCGGTTTGAATACCACCGCCTCCGCATCGCCCACGTCGGCGAAGCGCACTTTGTAGCTTCCGTCCTTGCCTTCCAGCACTTCCACGCCGACCATCACCGCGCCGGGATCGCCGTTCAAACGTTTCCACTCCGATTGTCGCTGCATTTCCTTGTCGCCGAGCAAGATCACGTCTTTCATGGAAAGATCGGGGTTGGCCCCCTTTTGTTCGGCGATAAACTGGTAGAAGACCGCCGCGAACTCGCCGCCGTCGTGTCCCCCCATCCCGTCGATGGCGAAGGTGCGGGTGACTTTCTCACCCGCAGCGTTCGTGAAGTGGACGATGACGAAGCGGTCTTCGTTATGGTCTTTATATCCGCGCCCGGGATCGCGGCCGGCGGCAATTCCCCCCAAGTCGATGCTTTGATGGGCGACGGATTCTCCCATGTTCTCCTTTAGATAATTTTTAGGGAGCTGGACGGGGGGAGCGGGAGGAACCATGCGGACGGGGGAAGAGACGGGAGACGAAACCTTTGCCGGATCCCGGAAGGTGAACAAGGGCAACACTTCTCCCGAAAAAGATTTCGTCGTCACCACGTCACCGTCCTTTAAAAGGCGGCGGTCGGTGATCTTCTCGCCGTTCACAAAAATGCCGTTGGCGCTGTGATCGTAAATTTCCCACGCCCCCTTTACTTGGGCGATGGTACCGTGAACTCTCGAAATGCCGGCGTCGTCGATCACGATATTCGCCTGCTGTGGATCGCGACCGAAAGTAATCCGCTTCTGCCCCGGCGGGGGACTCCATTCAGGGGCGGAAATCGCGGAGGATGAGGCGACTTCCTGTTTCGAGGGAAGAGGCGGCGGCCCCTCGGCGGCCACGGTTTCCGGCCCGCGGAGAAATCCAACCACCTTGGAAAGAACGCCCGCAATCGCCACGCCACCGGCGACGAACAAGGCTGCGCTCGACCAGATCCCTCCGCCCGAGGCGCCGTCTCCGATTTGAGTCGCCGCGTGGGCCGTCTCGGAAGCGAAGAGCGTGGCGCCGAAGCCCAACATCGTGAGAACCGTGAGGACGGGCCCTTTCAAGCCGGAATCATTTTTATCGTCCAAAACTTTGTCGGTTTCCTTCGACTGATCCTGAGGAAGCCCTTTCGCTGCGGGATCTTCCGGTGCCGCCTTTTCTCCGGAAGGAGGGGGAGCCGGTTCTTGGCTTCCCGCCCAAGGGTCCGCGGGAGGGAAATCCACCGAAGGCTTCACCGTGGTGATGGGGTGATCGCTGGGTGCTTTCGCGGCCGCGGCCACGGCATCGGAGGAATTTTCCGCATTCCAACGCGCCTCGAACTTTTCCACCACCCTCCGGTCCGAAACGGGTATCTGATTCTGGAGTACGTCGTTCTTCCAAACTTCCTCACCGCTCATGCCCGTAACGCTCATCCCACGGCTAAGGGCTTTTTCTCGGTCCGCCTTGTTGCGCACGTTGAAAGGAGCAACCCCTTCCACGTCGACGAGATGCACCTTGCCGTCGGCGGTCAGAGCGAACTCCACGTCGCCCACAGAGATCCCGTGTCGATAAAGATGCTCGATGACCGCCCTTACTTGGGGCATCGCAACCGCCTGTTGAGCCGAATTAAGGTCGTGAGAAGCAGTAAAATAAACGGTGGTCGTCGGATCGAACAAGGGCATCATTTCCGCGGGCATGCCGTCCTTCACCGTAAAATTCCCTAAGTTCGCGTAGAGGGGATCGATATCGGAAAGCACGCGTTGAATTTCCGCATCATAGGCGGCCTTCGCCTCCTTCACTTCAACCCGATTCTCGTACCCATGAGTACGAATCTTCACGGCCGCTTCCCGCGACTTTCCGGAGGCGTCCGTCACCTTCACTTTGAAAATGGTTCCGCTGCTCCCGGTGCCCAAGATATCGCCGATGAATTCGATTCTATTTCCGCCCAGATGATAGGCGTGCCCCAGTTCGACCGTTTGGAACAATTGGCGGAGGGTTTCCTCCATGCCGCCGAAATGCTTCACCAAGCTGGGGTCCATCCGCAGGGTAACGGTATTTCCCCCCGGGGTTTTGGCTTGATATTCGACGAAGGGAACCGCGCCCGCTTCTCCCTTGCCCGTCATCACCACGTTTTGAAGCGGCATATCGGGAGAGATCTTTTCGACGCTTTTCACCTCGGGTTCCAAGCGGGGAAAGCCCGTCTTCTCGAAGCGGGGATCCTGGATGCCGTCCCTCAAGGCCTCCGCTCGCCGCACGTCCTCATATACTTTCTCGCCCTTCGTATTAACGGAAAATTTCCTCTCGCCCAATTCCGCGCGGCCGAAATCGATCAGATGAAGTTTCTTTCCATCCCAGAGGATATTTCCTTCATTGATGTCGCCGTGGTAAATCCCGTGATCGTTCAAAAGTTTGAGCTGGGCGAAAAACTCGTCCCAGGCCCGCCGAGGGATCGTCTTGAGATCCTTCAAGGGGAGTTTGCCCAAAGGAGGTGCGGCTTCCCCTTTCCCGTTTTCGATCCCGGTGATGACGATTTGATCCGGAGAGGGCCGGTCTTGTACGACGGGAGCGAAGCCTCGAAGGGAAGGATGATCGGTCGCGAGGTCCTCCACGGCTTTCAAGGCGTGGTATTCCGCCTCAATCACCCCGTGAAAATGGGTCTTGGTGAAGGTGCCGTCGGCGTTTCTCTGGGCGTTGCTGAATTCTTGAGGTTTCTGGAAGACGGCGTTCTCGTCGCCGCCGGTGGGCATCACCTGGCTCCAGTCGTCTTCCGTCGGCCTTTTGGCGGGCCCCGCATTTGTTTCCGAGCCGTATTTCACGGCTTCTTTAGGATCGGAGGAAACCAGATCGGGATGCTCCGCCAAGATTTTCTTCCCGAAAAACGCCTCAATGCCGGGGAGATACGCCTCTTGCCAAGTATTCGCCTTCGTCGGCCCAACGCTCTCCAAATCGAACCACTGAATGACGGGTCGGCCTTCCGCGTCCCGTCCCAACATGAACTGGATGTCGCCGCTCATGTCCAAACCGGACTGACTGACCTTCGCCATGTCGCGGGCCACCATTTTCGCCACTTGTTCGCGGTCCGCCTCGGGCACTTGGTCGAAGCGGGTGATGACGGGCCCTTCGGCGAAATTGGTGACGAGAGCGGGCACGTCGTTCCCGAAGCGTCCAGCAAAGGAGGCTTCTCCGTAAAAATGAACTCCTCCGATTCTCCCTTGGGAGAAAACTTCCAGCGCCGCGACCTCTTGGCCCCTCGTACTGCCGCCCCCCATGCTATGGGTGAGCATCTTGATGGCGACGGGAACACGTTTCCCGCCTTCCATGACGTAACCTTTGTAGACGGTGCGGCCCGAACCGATACCTAACACTTCGCCGGTGAAAACGACCTTTTTCCCGTTTACCGTCCTAGCCTGCCCTTTATTTTTAAGTCCCACGTCCAACACGGCTTGCGCGTCTTTCGGATCCATCTTCGACAAGGATTGCAAGACGGAAAGCGGAAGCTCGTGATCCAACCGCGTTTCGTAATGGGCCACCGCCTGGCGCGTCTTCTTGTCCATGCCCTGAATCGTCTTGCTCCGCTCGATCAAATCCTCGGCGACGCCCCTCTTCTTCATCAAGTCGTAGGCCTTTTGCACTGAGGCCTCGAGCTTTTCGCGAAGCGCCAGCGGCAGTTCGCTGAAATCGGGGCGTTCGGGGAGCTTCGGCGGGTGGGCGCCCTGCTCGACTTCGGCGAGATAATCAGCGGTCTCCTTGAAAAACTTTTCCACCTTCTCCAAGGACTTCTGCGGCATATCGCTCTTATTTTTGTAAACCTCGTGCTGAATCTTGCCCCACTCGTAAATCGACTCGGTCTGAATCTGGATCTCCACCGGGTGGCCGTTCACTTCCACCACGAGATGAATCGCCCGATACCCCCGCTTCACGTTCCCTTCGACGATGCGTTGCAAGGTATCCCGATCGGGAACCGTGTCGATCACCATCACCTTCTCTCCGTCGACCATTCGTTCCTTCACGTTGTACTGAACCGTACCGTCCCCCTCTTGCGCGGTACGCACGGGGTATTTTTTCTCGATCGCTTCGATCACGGGAATGGCGTCGGTGTATGTCTTCACCACGATGCGGGCTCCGGCGATATCAGGCATGGCCGACATGTCGGTCCACCCGCGCCTGACGAGCTTGGGCCCGATCTCTCCGGCCTCTTTCATCCGGCCGTGGGGAGGTACTTCGGAGCTGACCCCCATTGCGGGATCTTGGCTCAAATGACCCAAGAACGACATCACTTCATCCAGGGCCGGTTTGTTTTCCTTCACCAAGGCCTCGCCCACTTGGCGCTGTCGCTCGAGATAGGCGGGGGCACTGAGCTTACCCTCTTGAGCTTCCTTAGCCGCTTTAGCGAAAGGCGAATTCGTCTTCGCCAAGAAATCGATTTCTTGCTTGAGATCCGGGTTTAAGCGGGGATCGGTCCAACTGAGGGGCGAATCGCCGCCTTTCAAGGCGTAAAATTCGTAGAACGATTTCTCGACGGTCGCTTGGATGCCCTTGAATTCGTCGGTGACTTTCCCGTCGGTTTTCACCTTGAGAGTTTTCAGCCAATCTTGAACGGAAGAATCTTTAGGATCCGTTTTGGGATCGGCCTTCCACTTCTCGTAGGCGGATTTCAGTTTGGGATCGCTCAAGATTGCCTGAGCAAGCCCTTGTTGTTTCGGGTCCTTCTCGTTGAGCCATTGCTCAGCCGCCTCGAAGGGATGGGCGGAGGCGGTGCCTTGCGTGGGGGAAAACAGAATTTGCTCGAGGCTGTGCGTATGCAAAACCCCCTTCACGCTTAAACTCATGCTCTCGCCGAAGAAAAGATCATGGATCGTTGCATCTTTGTTGGCCGCCACGCCGGAAAGGATCGTCATGTACTTGGCGACGTCGATCTGCCCCTGGTGATCGCCCAACATGAGCGCCTCCACTCCCTCGGGCATCTTGCCGAAAGCCTTGCGAACGGTGGCCACGTCGCGGGCGAAATCGGCGTCTTGCATAAGCGTGTTCCAATCGGGAATTCCCTTGGCGCTCATTTTCGCGGAGACGCGCGTGTAGGCGTCGAAAAATCCTTTCAACTCGGGATGACGGTTCGTATCGAAGAGATGGGATTTAATACCCAAACCGCCCAGCGAGTTGTTCATGATCCAACTAGAAACAAAGCCGTGGTATTGCACCGCCTCCCACATCCGCTGGCCTTCGATGGGCGTGAGGAGGCCGGTTTCCGTCCAGAGTTTAATCGTGTTGCGAACCGTCGTGGCGTCGTGGTGCACCATGATCGCCGCCATGCCGTCGAAGGGAAGGGTCACTTGCTTGGGGTCGATCCCTTGTTCCTTCATGGCTTCTTTCAAGCTTTGGCCCGATTTCACCTTGATGTCGTGGCCCGTCTTGTTGAAGGGGGAATTTTTCAAGATCGTGTAGCCGGTCTGCGTCTTGATGTCCGGATCCCACTTGCCCGCGTCGTGCAGGAGAGCGGCGAGGAAAACGGCCTTCTTCTCGCCGATGCTCGCTTTCTCCCCATGGGCCTCTTTCATCGTCTCGAAATGGCTTAAGGTCCCCTCCACGACCATGGGCACGTGGGTGAGCTCGGTGGCACCGATGCGAATTTGGGAATTATTATGCAGATAGAGCTCGCCCACGATCTCGTAGAACTGGCCTTTCGTGAGCCCTCCCGGCTCCCCGATGAGGCCGTGGCCCTTGGCGGTGATCGCCAAGTCGATGATGCTGTCGACGGCCTTCGCGTTGTCGGTGGAAACCCTGATTCCCAACGTTTGCAGCTCCGCCAACATTTGCTCGCGCAGCGCGATCCGCGCCGCCGGGTTGACGTGCCCCTGGGCGTCGAAAACGTCGAGGGGTTTGCCGTCTTTCATCACCTTGCCGTCGAAAATCGAGCCGGCGATCCGTTCGGTCACCTTGGGCATGAGCTCAGCGTAGGGGATGCCGTCGGGGGTCCTCTGCTTCTTGGCGAGGGATTCCATGAAGGTCGCGTTTCCTTCCGCCAGGATCTTTTCGTTGGCGGCGATCTCGTCGGTGAGCTTCTTCACCTTGCCCGCGTCGGGCGTCGATTTTGCCTGTTCCTCGGTGAGTTCTTTCCTTTGCTTCGCGATCTGCTCTTCCACGCCTTTCAGCGTTTCCCGGTCGGTTTTAATTCCTTGGCGGATCTCCGCCTCGCGGCCGGCGCCTTCGGGGGTCATGAAGGGGATACGCTGCTCGTTCCCGTCCTTGTCGATCAAAAGGATCGTGTCGCCGTCGCGCAGCTCGGCCATCTTCATCTTCCTGCCCGAAGAAAGGTCTTCCGCCTTGACGGAATGCGCGGGAACTTTTTCGACGGTCCCGTCCTTGTGGATGACTTTCGCTTCTTTAGCGGGATCTAAATTGGCGATCTTATACTCGGCCCCACCGCCCGATTCGTTATTGTAGCCGTAGACGAAGAGCTGAGTTCCGTCAGCGTCGATGCGTTGATAATGCCGATTTTGGAAAGGGAGCACCTGGGTCTTTCCGCCGACGTTCACCACCGCTTCTCCCGCATGAACCGGCGTGCCCTCGGGAGAGGTCCACAAAACCGGCTTCGGCGCGTCTACGGCGGGCGGGGCGGGGGCCTTCGAGGCGCTGGCTTTCGTTTGCACGTCGGCGGTAACGACGGGGCTTTTCTCGGAGGAGACTTCCTTCTCCTTGGGTGCCTCTTTCGCCTTCACTTTTTCTTGGTTAATCACCTGGGCCGCGGCTCGGTAAGCCTCGAGGCTTCCCTTCTCGTAACCGAGCGACTCGACCTCCTTGCGAACTTCGATGGGTAACTTGCTCCAACCTTGGCGCTTCAAAAATTCAGCGGCGTTGTCGCGCGCCCTTTCGCGAGCCTGGGTCCGTTCGCCAAGCCCCACTTCCATCAACTGATAAGGTTTATCGGATCCCTTCTGGGCAAGATCGATCTTCACCTCGCCGTTCCATAAATCCTTGGCGAGCTTTTGCGCCTCGGGGAGTTGAACCTTTCCCTGCAAAACCCCCAGGAAAACTTCGCGGCGGAGCAAGGCGCTGACTAAGGGATCGGCACCCATCAAGGCGCGATCGATGGCCTGAAAAATCTGCTTCGCCTGGGCGGGATCCACCTTGCCGGAAGCGACCGCTTTGGAAACGGCTTCGTCAAAATTGTTCCGTTCCTGTTTGTTGAGCGAGGTCGTCAGCCCCAGCTCGCGGGCCATTTCCTTCGCTTCGCGCGCCTTCGCGTCGGGTAAGGTCTCGCCGGGGAGCCGCTTCGTGCCTACCTTAGCAGCGGCCACCACTTCCGCCTGCGGCTTCGGCTTCTTGAAGGTGACGTACTCGCCTTTCTCGTTGTAGAAACTGAGCTGCCCGCCTTCTTTCAAGTGCCGCGCCAAATCGATGGCTTCGTTGAACCATGACGTCTCCGACTGCATCTCCCCCTTGTCGATTTTTCCCCACATATAAACCAAGTCTTCCTTGTGTTTCTTGAAGTCTGGGGATTTCCGGTCGTAGCCGCCCTCGATCAAAACCTTCTCGGCCAATTCTTCCATGAGGGGTTTCACGTTATCGGGGTGAATTTGGAAGGCGGTAATGTGATCTTCTAACCCCAAGGGATAGCCGGGAAGCTTCTCCAAGATCGCCTTTTGGCGGGCGGCCTGTCCTTCTTCGGGAATTTCCAGTACCTGGATCGCTCCGTTTTCAATGGTGAGGGCCTTCTTGCCTTCGATCGACGCCTCACTCAAAGCGTCCAACGCCTCAGCGCCTCTCCCTTTACCCATGAGCGCCCACTGGGCGAGCAGGGCGGCGCCTTTCTCCCCTTCCAGGCGGTTCAAGCGGAGGAGCTTGTCCATGTTGGGTTTCAAGGCGAGCAAGTCCGCCTGCATTTTTTCCATGGCCTTCGGCAACTCCTCTTGACTCGAGGAGGATTTAAGACCTTTCAAAAAGATCACGGCGGCCAACTGCCGCCCCCAGGGGCTGTGGGCCCCTTTTTTGCCGAGGAGTTTTTCCAAAGATTCGTTTAAATTACTTTCCTCCCCCTTTAAGGTCTTGGCCCACTCCTCGATCCCTTTCAGGATCTGCTCGGGCTTCTCTCCGCCCATAACCCCGCCAAAGAGGGTGCTCATGAGCATCTCGCTCATCAGTTGTTGCCCAAGCGGCGTATCCGCGTTGCCCTTGCCCAAGACCGATTCGGCCAAATCGGTGAGGTGTTTCCGGAATTGGCCCGATTTCTTGGCGAAGTCTTCCCAGTCTTCGGGCTTTAAGCCCCGGGAAAGGGAGAGGCTCAAGAGCGCGTCCTTCATCTCTTTCGCATCATGTCCCTCGAAGCCCAGCTTGCCCACGAAATCGTGGATATTCCCCTTAATCTCGACGGCCTCCCGCTCCAGCTCCGGCAAAGACAAGGGGCGCGGAGGTTTCCCGGTGGTGCGGATTTGGGAATAGTTGAGGAGCAGGGCGAATAATTTCTTCCCTTGGGGGCTCTCCGGATCCACGCCCAATTCGCCCTTAATGATCTCCTTATACTTCTTGATCTCGTGCTCGCCGAAGGACGACTGCACCTTCTCGATTTTTTCCCCCTGCAACACGCGGCTTAAGAGGATATCGAGGACGATGCCGCCCTCTTTCTCGGGATCCAGACCCATTTTTTCCACGAGGGGCGCGAGCTTTCCCGAAAAATACTTCACCTTGTATTCGCCGTATTTCTTTTGGATCTCCTTTTGCTTGTTGGCCATGCGCTCGCCCGTGGCCATGTCGAAGCCTTCGACGAAGATCACCATCTGGGCGTCGGTGATGGCCGCATCGGTCAATCGCTCGAAGAGGCCCATGTTTTGTTTTTCGTGGAAGCCCAGAACGGAGTTTAAGTAATTCGCGCCGGCGAAGCTGAAAATGCGGGAAGAATAGCTGATGACGCCGAAGCCGACGCGGGCCGGCATGTTTAAGACTAATTTCCCCGCTTCTCTTAACTGCGTCGCTTCTTCTCCCGCCGCCTTGAAAGCCTCGATCTTCTCCAATTGCCTCCCCACGCGCCCCATCCCCGCGCCAACGCCGTGGAGGAGCACCATCGTGATCAGCATCGAACCGAATTCTTTCCCGAAGTGCTTGAAGCTCCAGTGGTCGAAACTGCCGGTAAAAAGGGTTTCCAAGGTCATGTTGGAGAGCACGATGGTGCCGGTCTCAGCGACCATCTTCACCCCGAAGCCCACGCCTTCCACCACCGTGGGGGACCAAGCCAGCGTCTCCGTGGCGTAGGTGACCCAAGCGAGCTCCGCCGTTAAGGCGACCGCGCGGCCGATGACGAAGGGGGTGATGAACATCACGCCCTGCTTGATGCCTTCCTCGACGCTCACCTCTTGGGTGGGAACGAAATTGTTGATGATGGGAAGTGATTTGATGAGGTGCCAACGGCCGCGGGAACGCTGTTCGCTGCCTAAATCGTCGAAGAATTTCTTGGCGTCTTCTCCCACGTAAGGATCGTTCAAGAGCATTTGGGAGACCGCGGAAGCGGTGGTGAAATCGTTGCAATTGTAGCCGTTGATGGCGTGATGGGCCATGTTATAGGCCGTGCGGGCGAATTGCTCGTCCGAAACGGCGAGCGTGGAACTCGCATCGACGAGATTGGTCATGAAATTGGTGAAGCCTTCGTAGTCGCTGAACTTGCCCTTGATGTCGTAAATCAAGACCCCTTCGGGGTACCTCGCCTCTTGCTTCAAACGTTCGACGGCCGCGGCGAAGGTATCGCAGTCGCCGTTCTTGATGAGGCGCTCCACTTCACCCAGCTGCGCAAGCATGAGCTTCGTCTTATCCTCTCCGTCTTCCTTCTCCTTGGCTTGGATGAGGCCCCTAAAAATTTCCACCGTCTGCATGGCGCGCTTGTATTTTTGCCCCGACTCGAGGTTGGCGAGCATGAGCCGCGCCTGCTCGTTGTTGGGCATTTCGGCGAAGACCAAGCGGGCGCTATCCAAGCTGCCCTGCCCCACGAGCCTTAAACCTTCGGCGAGCTTCCCTTGTTCTTGAATGGCGGGGTCCGAGCTGTTTTTCCCGATCTCGGTGATGAACTGGAAGGTTTCTCCGGCCTGCCTTTCCATTTTCGACTGGTTGTAGAGAAGCGCCACCATGGAAAGCAGCTGGACTTTCTCTCCCTCATTCTTCAAACCCTGAGCATACTTCGTTAGGGGATCCAAGGCCTCGGAGACGCGGGTGGTCAGGCCCTTTTGGGCAAAAATCTGCGCGGCCTCCAAGCGCAACTGCCGCCCCTGGGGGCCGGGCGTCAGGTCCGCTTGCATCAAGAGGCCGTTGCCCACTTGAGAGTACCGGACGAATTCGGCGAGTTTGTCGGAATTAAAATTGGCCGAGATCCAGGGGACTTCTTCCCCGTTCTTCATGGCGTATTGGAAACGGGCGTTTAAGTCTTCGAGCACCCGCTTCTTCAAGGGCTCCACGTATTCGGGCCGCACTTTTTCGAAGGTCTTTTTGCCCGCGTCGGAATCCATCCAATCGGACAAGATCCCGCTCACGGTTTTTTCGACGTCTTCCCTTTGCTTGTCTAAATCGGCGGAAACGATGAGCGGCTTTTCCTGGTCGCTCAAGGATTGATAGCTCGACAAGGCCTGGGCGAGGATCTTTCCTTGCTCCATCCGATCCTCGAGCGAGAGACCCTTGGCCTCCGCAAGCGCCGTGTTCAGTTGCCTCAAATGTTTCAAGCGATCTTCGGAAAAGCTCTGCTCGGTCAGCTCGGCAACGGAGACATCTTTACTACCCGCAGCGATCACGGCCAATTGATCGATCCCATTCCAGCTGATCTTCTTCTCTTCGTCCGGCTTGAGAAGGGTTTCCGCCTCGCTCGGAACCAGGGCCAGATCAAGCTGCACGGCAAGGTTCAAGGCCGTGGCGCGCCCTTCCGCGGTCGAGAGCGAGATGCCGGCAAGCGTCGTGCCTCCGGAGGGAGACTCCAAGGCCTTGTCGATTTTCGCGCGCATGAACTTGAGCGCCAGGTTGGAGACATGGAGCCCCTCGGAGTTACCGGTGGATTGGTAGTAAGCGTTGACGAGAAGGTAGTTTTGAATCCTTTCTTTTTCGGTATCGCCGCCCGTCTTGAGAATTTCGTCGGCCGCCGCATTGGCTTTGTCTTGCACTTGCTTGCGGAAATTACCGCCAGAACCGCTGTATTCCCACTTCTGGAGAGCCACGCTCATCGACATGTAGACGCCCAAACGGTCTTTCGGGGAAGCGTCTTTAGGAAGGTTGCCTTCGATCGTCTCGATCACCCGGTAAACCCGGCTATCGTCGCCGATGGAGGCATACTGCGCGATCAGCGGGTAGAGCATGGCCCGCTGCTTTTGCGGATCGTTTTCCGCCCAAGCCTTCTCCAACTGCTCGTCGGCGGCCTTCTTGATGGGGATCGCCTTCTCGGCATACGAAGCGAGCTCCGTAGCGGACAGGCGATTGAGATAGCGGTCGTTGTTGTCCTGGATGATGTCTTGGAAAATGGGATTTATGGCGCTCCTAGTATCCGAATCATTAAACGGCGGCGTCGCGAGAAGCTGATCGGCCACGTGCCACATCTCCTTGTGGATCACGTCGCGGGAATAGTCGAGCAAGTCGCTCCTGAAAACTTCTTCCCCGTTCGGCGTTTTCGCCTTCCGAAGGTGCTGCCATTCTTTCAAGATATGGGCATAGGCATCGGCCTTTTCTTGGTTCGTGATCGCGCCCGGAGGAGCCTCGTCTAAAAGCTTGGTGTAGCTTTTCAAATCCTCCCCGATTTGTTTCGCCACCCCGGCGTAATCCTTTGTTTGGTACTGGTTTCCATCTATCTCGGTCGTGATATAGGGGGTGTCTAAAGTGCGGTCCACCTCGATGAGCAATCGGGCGTTCGTGATCTTTTGCGCATAGGGGAGATCTTTCGGCGGGTTTCGCAATTCATCCGCGAATTTCAGAATCTCCGCCTTCACCGCGTTGACCGAGGCGGTCTCGAGGTCCCGCTTGTCGTCTCGGAGTTTTTCGAATTCGGCGGAAGACGTGTAGAAAGTCTTGAGGAGCTTCAAGTCTTCCCAGCGCTGCTTCGGGTCTTTCGAGGGCGAATTGAAGACTTCTTCGGCCAGCGGCTTCATCGACTCGAGAAGCGCCGTCGCCTTCTCCGTATACCGGAGCGAGGTTAAGGAATGGAATTTCGGCAAGTCGTTCTTGAGCTTCTCCCGCGAAACTTGGGTGAACTCCCCCGGCCCCATCTTGGGCTTCACGTCCTTTTGGCTGAAATAAGAATACGCGCCGTCCAGATCTCCCAGAACGTAGAGGGTTTTGCCCAAGCCCAGCTTGGCGTCCGCATCATCCTGCTTGACGCTCAACGCCGCATCATAGGCTTCCTTGGCTTTCGCATAGTCTTTCTTGGCATAATAGGCATCGCCGTCCCCCCGCATTTGCGCTTCGATTTTCGCGATGTTCTCGTCGACGGCCTTCGAGCCCTCGGGGAGTTTCCCCTCGATGCCGCGGCCGGGGGCGATGGTTTTGTTCTCGATGCCCTTTTTGTAATCGGGATGCAGCGAATCTAAATTGAACCCCGGGATGAACGTGAGATCGCCCCCTGTATAAGTGGAGGTTAAGTGGCGCAGGATCATCCCATGGTTGACCGCTTTCGCGTATACGAGCAATGCCTTGGCACCGGCGTAATCTCCTTGTTTCCTCTTGAATTCGGCCGCGTCGACCCATGCCTGAGGATTGCTATAGAGGCGTACGAAGGCGTCCAGCTTTACTTGCGGAATCCCGTTGGTCGCGCCCGGCGAATTGGGGATACGGGCGAGCAGGTTGTTGGCCAAAATGAGATCGTGATTGGCCACCGCCCAATCGGAAACCTTGAGTTCGTAGGCGTACTGGGCGTCTTTACTCGGAAAACCGAGGCTGATTCGCTCGCGGGCCAGCCCCACGGCCTTGTCGTAATTTTTTCCTTCCGCGTAATGGTCCGCGAGGGCCTCCATGAGTTGGGGATCGCGCGAGCCCAAGGCGTAGGCCTTCTCCAAATGGGCGAAACCGGCGCTTTGGGTCTTCTTGTTTTGAATCTCGAGGAGCCCCAGCTCTTTGCGGGCAAGCGCGTTCTTCGGGTCGAGATCCACTTGGCCGCGGATCAGCTCGAGGTATTGCACGCTCTCGCGGGGGTTCTCTTCGATCCCTTTCTTGTACACGGCGATCGCATCTTGGTGGCGCCCCATGAGGTTCATCTTTTTTCCCACGTAGGCCCAGGGGTCTTCCACCTGCGCGTTGGGATTTTTCCTTAAGATCGCCACCATCGCGAGAAGCCCTTCTTGGGAAGTCTCGTATTTCAAGGCTTGAATGAGGTGATGCCGCGCCTCTTTCGGGTCGGTCCCCTTGTCTTGGTAGAGGAGCAGGGCGAGTTCGCGATGGGCGAGAGGTTGCTGGGAATCCATCTCGAGCGAGGTGCGGTAAAGAACCCGGGCTTGATGAAAGAGCGCATGGGCCTTCTCCGCGTTTTCTTTCGCTTCACGGCGCAGCTTGTCGGCTTCTTCGCCTTTCCCTTCCTTCTTCTTTTCTTTGGCTTGCTTCTCCAAATCGCGAGAACGCGCTTCGAGCGCTTCACCTTCCGCCCTGAATTCGGCGCCCCGCATGGCCGCCGCTTGGGCGACCACCTTGGGAAGGGTGGACCCGATCCGCGACTGCCCGAGTTCCGCGCCCAAGGCGTCCTTCAAACTTTGCGCCTTGTCGGAAGGAAGTTTGAGAGAATCTGCGTATTGTTCGAGAATCTTTTTCTGTTCTTCCAAGGGCAAAAGCCCGAGCTCGGTCGAGCCATACGCCGAACGCACCAACTCTTTCGCATAACGGGAATCGTCCGTGGAAACGACGATCTTCTTTGCCTTCTCGTGGAGCAGCCCCTTCCCTTCGGCGGGGTTCGAACCGAGCAGTTTCGCTTGCGCTTGCTGCCGAAAGGCGTCGGTAACCTGGAAAAGTTCTTGGCTGGATTGGCTCTCTTTGAGCCAGCTTAAATCGAGCCCGATTTTTTTGAAGGGGTCCTTGTCGGTTTGCAGGAAGGCCTTGGCGTATTCATTGAAATGGCTGAAGACGAAGGCGTACACCTCGCTCGCCGCAATTTTGTGATCGGGGACCCCGGCCTTATATTTCACCTCGCCGGAGGGATCGACCGTTTCGGACGTCGCCCCGTCGACTTTCTTGTCGTAGCCCTTTTGATGGAGCCAGTCGTAGAAAGTACGCGTGGTACCCGTTACAAAATCTTCCACTCGATTTGCCATTGGAGGGGGCCCCCTAAAAGCTTTTTACAAATGATAACACCCCGGGCGAAGGGATGAGGAGAACAAACTTTAAGCGGTTTTTTCGAGGAGTTGCTCGTGTAATTGGTTTCCTAAGCGGACCAACCTTTGGGCTTTTTCGATCAAGGTATGGGCCATGTCTTCGTCTTCCACGATCTGGGCCTCGTTCGCCTTCTTCTCCAACTCCTTCGCCTGCTGGAGGGCCTTGTTTCCCGCTTGCAACATCAAGGTCAGCTCCCACTTCTTCAGTTGAACCCGAAGATTTAAGTCTTTGGCGGAATCCACGTCGGCCTCTAAAGCCAGGACATGCACGGTCGGAAGGTTTTCTTGCCAACCCTTGATGTCGCCGGCGTCGGCCATTTTTTCCAAGGTTTTGAGATGATTGCGGAATTTTTGAAGAGGAGTTTCCTGCTTCGGACGCACTTGGTATTCGGCCAGGCTCGCGAAGAAAGCATTGGGGGTGGCTTTTCTTTCCACATACATCACATTCTCTTGGGCATTGATCGGGTTCATACGGCCTCCTAATGCCCTTCTATATTGCGACTTATGTGCCAAAGAGGAGGTAAGGGGGATTTATTTTATAAGTATTTAAAATTATTAACTAAAATTTAAATAATTTCGACGTATTTCAAAAAACAGCATCAGACTAAAAATGTTTATTTAGTGTAAATTTGACACAATATTAATTAATATTAGTAATTTTAAGTACTTATAAAAAGATATGAGGTCTGTATGATAAAACTATTATAGGATCTATTTTGACTCTTTTTAAGAGGACTTTATGGGAGCTCTGAAATTAGCTCAAAAACAAAAACGCCCTCTCGGTTTCCCGAAAGGGCGTTTGAAAAGGCCTCACTTAATACCCTTTTACTTATTCATCGAATCCAAGAAGTCGATATTGGTCTTACAGCTGCCCATCTTATCGAGCAGGAATTCCATCGAATCGACGACGTTGAGCGGGGCCAAGAGTTTGCGAAGCACCCAAACACGGTTGAGCACATTGTTCGGCAACAACAACTCTTCGCGCCGCGTACCGCTCTTGTTGATATCGATGCAGGGGAAGATCCGCTTTTCCATGAGCTTTCGATCAAGGTGGATTTCGCAGTTACCCGTCCCCTTGAATTCTTCGAAGATGACTTCGTCCATGCGGCTGCCCGTATCGATCAAGGCCGTGGCGATGATCGTGAGCGAGCCGCCTTCTTCGATATTTCTCGCCGCGCCGAAGAAACGTTTCGGCTTATGCAGGGCATTGGAGTCGACGCCGCCGGAGAGAATTTTTCCGGAGGGCGGCACCACCGCGTTGTAGGCGCGCGCTAAGCGCGTGATGGAATCGAGCAGGATGACGACGTCTTTGCGATGCTCGACCAAACGCTTCGCCTTTTCGATCACCATCTCGGCCACCTGCACGTGGCGGGAAGCGGGTTCGTCGAAGGTGGAGCTGATCACTTCGCCCTTCACCGAGCGTTGCATGTCCGTCACTTCTTCGGGCCGCTCGTCGATCAGCAGAACGATGAGCACCGCCTCGGGATTGTTGGTGGTAATGGCGTTGGCCACGTTCTGCATCATCATCGTCTTACCGGTACGCGGGGCCGCCACGATGAGGGCGCGTTGGCCCTTACCGATCGGGGTGAGCAAATCGATGACGCGGGTGGTGTAATTTTTCGGATCATGCTCGAGGTTGAGTTTTTCGTTGGGATAAAGGGGCGTCAGGTTGTCGAACAGAATCTTGTCGCGGGCCGCTTCGGAAACTTCGAAATTGACGTTTTCCACCTTGAGCAGCGCGAAGTAGCGCTCGCCCTCTTTCGGCGGGCGGATCTGGCCGGAAACCGTATCGCCCGTGCGCAGGTTGAAACGGCGGATTTGAGAGGGAGACACGTAAATGTCGTCGGGGCCGGGCAGGTAGTTGTAGTCGGGGGCCCGAAGGAAACCGAAACCGTCCGGCAAGGTTTCCAAGACGCCCTCGCCGTAGATCACGCCGTTGCGCTCCGTTTGGCCTTGCAGCAGGGCGAAGATGAGGTCTTGCTTCTTCATGCCGGCCGCGCCTTCGACGTGCAGATCGCGGGCCATTTGGATGAGGTCGTTGATCTTCTTCTCCTTCAAATCCTTCAGATTCATGATCTCGCCTTGGGGCGAGGCCACATAGCCCTCCTCTTCGGCGGGCAGGTCGCTTTCGTCATAGTCCATGGGCTGAGGTCGCGGGTTATTTTGTTGTTGAGGACGACGTTGGGGGCGGCGGGAACGGCCACCGGAATTGCGATTAGACTCTTCGTTCATAGCATTTTTGAGTGGGGTTTTGTATCGGATGAATCCAAAAGATCGGATAGGACCGGACTTAAGACGGGAAAAGGTAAGGTGATCAAACACGCTTCCTTTTTATTAAACACAAAGGGTTTACAAACCCCGACTCATGCTCCTTTCTTTACATTTTTAAAATTAAAATTATTTCAGGACTGACCCAATATCTTCAAAAAAACTTCAGGGAATGTCTGGGATTTTCAAGTCTTCTCTGGGGTAGCTCACTTTTTCGTGATTTTCATTTTAGGTGAGTTAAGTTCATTATCACCGCATCTCGCAAAATCTGTCAAGTAAACATTATTAGGGGCTCACATGGTTCGCTATTAGCTTCCTTTAAGAATGCGGCATGAGTTTGAATGAATCGAGAAATTGATCGACCACCGCCCCGCCCTTTACGCCGCGCGTCGTACTGGCCGTCACCACATAGAGGATCTTGTCGAAAAGGAAGAATCGGGCCTTTCCGGTGGTGACTTCAGACTTATCCGTCGCGTCGATCTTGAAAACGAGCTCCCTCCCCTGCTTGCCGTTGAAAGGAAACTTTCCGTAACTCACTTCGTCGGCTCCCGTGTCCTTGACGAAACCATCCTTCGCCTTGTTGAAAAGAGCCTGGTCGCTCTCGAAGGTGGTGGCGATGCCCGGCAATTGCGTATAACTCACGCTGTATTCCTCGGTCTTCGTCTTGAGCGTATAGGTGTTTTCTTTCACGTCTCCCACGAAGCTTTTATGATGAATCTGCTGAAACAGGGGCTTGCCCGGCATTTTGACGCTGAAACCGCCTTCAGGGGAATCGAAAGCAAAGACCACCACACGGTATGCGGAAAGCGAGAGAACGACGACAAGAACGGCGAGCGAAAACTTCCTCATAAAAGAGTCCTCCCCTTGAACCCTTTATTGTAAAGGAAATCCGGCCCAGAGAATAGAGAATTGAGCGGGATAAAAACTACTCCCCGAAAAGCGATCGAAGCTCTTCCAAAAGATAGGAGGCATGGGGGTTCCTGCGGCGGGCTTCTTCCCGAATTCTTTCCTCCAACCTCCGGAGCAATTCGGGATAAAGCGGATGCGTCTTATGAACGTTGCCGGAAACAGGCCTATAAAAGTTTAAAACGGAACGAAGCGAATCGGTCTTGGCGTCCCTAAAAAGATAACTCATGACGGCGTCGACCGTAGCTTCGCTCACCAACGAGTGGAAAGGATCCGCCTGCAGAGTTCCTTGGGAAAGAGCGTTGAGCATCCTCCGACCTTCGGGGTCCAGCGAACTCATCATTCCCCAATGAAGGTAGCGGTCGTGAAAGACTTCCGCAAACGGGTGAAGCTTCGATTCGTGCACCCCTTCCACCAAATGGGGGCTCAATACGAGCGGCCACTCATCCGCGGCGTTTATCTCTTGAATCGCCTCGCGCAGCGGCGACACCTCCGTCGTCAGCCGAAAGCCCATGAAAGACTGGGAATAGCGCCGGCGCATCATACGCATGAAAAGAACATCCTCGAACAAGATCACGTAAGAACCGTGGGGACGCAACTCGTACAATTCATTCGCTCCGAACCCTAAGGTCGTCTCGTAATGGGCCATCGAACCGGATATGAAATGAAAACTCTCCATCATCGCCTGGCGCGGGGTCGTCCCCTCGCGGGACAAAACCAGCTGATAACCCCCTTGCTCGAGCAGGGAAGGATCCTCGCTCACCCAGTCTCGCAACCATTCCGGTAGTTGCCTTCCGCGCTTTTGAAGAGAAGCCTGGAGGGAAGATAACGTGACGCGTTTGACCTCTCCCCCCTGGAAATGGAGCTTCTCGAAATAATCCTGGCGCAAAATTTCGATCGCCCTTTCCTCGAATTCTTCCTGGGGCAGGCGGTGCCTTAAGGCGCTTTCCACCAAGCTTCGGAACGCATGCTGATGCTGGGGACTCAAGACGCGCTTGCCCTTTCTCTCGTTGATGAAGGAAAGCGTTCTTTCCAAAAAATCGCGGAAGGGATTCGGCCTGGGAGATTCGAGGGGACGGAGATCCGTTTCCACCGAACCGCCGCCGCGTATTTCTCCGCTCATTTCGGCCTTACCCCACCCGAGGTTTCCTTCCGATTCCACCCCTATCGCCATTGCGAAAGCGGGAATCCGAAACTCCCCAGGGGCGGGACGGGTCTCACGCGACGGAAGAAGTTCTTCATTAAAATCGAGCGGCAAGGGGCGGAACCTCGCGGCGAAACCATGAACGAGTTGCATGCCGAAGCCCAACTGAAGGTTCATCACTTGGGCGTGGATCCATTGATCGAGAAGGCTCCCCTCCGGCCGGGGCGTCAAGTGAAGCGCCGCGGTCAACTGATGGGCGGCGACCATCGATCCGCTGGCCATGGCCTGCTGGAGAATGACGTTCGTATTTCGAGAAAGGAAACCGACGGACTTCAAGGTGCCAAAACTTATCAAGGTGGCGGGAAGCGCCTCCGCCCATCCTCCGCGGCCGCTCCAAGACCAACGGTTGGAATTTTGGGGATGGGAAGAAAAGGAATCGAATACCCTTTCGGTTGCCTCAAAAGCCGTGGCCTCGCTGAGCAACCCCACCGCCACGGATGCCGGACGGGCTAGCGTGCTCAATACCGCCCCGCGAAATCCCAAAGAGAGAAAACCGGCGCGGGCCGCCTGGTAGGCCAAGGAGCCTACCCCGATGGCGGCCAAAGTGCGAACGTCGGTGGCGCCGTCGATGAAACCGGTGACGGACTGATCCACCATGGCTTGGGCCGACGTCAGGCGTGGTTCCGCAAGGGAGGTTTGGGACAATCTCAAAAGAAGACTATCTTCAGTAGTAGAAAGGATCCGGGACACGGGCTTGGCAACCTTTTTTTACCGCTCTATCTTGATGGAGTGGTTTTTATCCAATTATCGTGCCAAGGTCAAAAAAGTTTCGACAGCTCTTTACAAAAAAATGCAAAAACTTCCTTTCGCCTCCGTGCTTCCTTTTGAAAAGACTCTCTTTTTCATTCGTTACACCCGAAAACTTAAGGTTGAATAAATTCGCAGTGCCTGTTATTTGCCGGGAACTTATGGCTAAAAAACTCTGGGGGGGACGCTTTTCCCAAAAAACGCTCGACGAGGTGGATGCTTTCAACGCGTCGGTGGGCTTCGACTACCAGCTTTGGGCCTACGACATCGAGGGCAGCATTGCCCATGTGCGCATGCTGGGGCGACAAAAGATCATCCCAAAACGGGATGCTCAACTCATCGAAAAGGGCCTGAAATCCATCGCAAAAGATATCGCCGCCGGCCGTTTCCATTGGCGGGTGGATCAAGAAGACGTGCATCTCAATATAGAAGCGGAATTGATCCGCCGCATCGGTGCCGCGGGAGGCAAGCTCCACATCGCGCGCTCCCGCAACGATCAGGTCGCCCTCGACCTCCGCCTTTATTGCCGTGACCATGTCCACAAAGTCCAAAGGCGTTTAGTCGAATTTCAACGTTCCCTTTTACGCCTGGCCAACCGTTACGCCAAAACCGTGATGCCCGGTTACACCCACCTGCAACGGGGACAACCGGTACTGCTGGCCCATCACCTGCTCGCCTATTTCGAAATGACCGAGCGCGATAAAGCGCGGCTCACGGACCTGCTGAAAAGGGTGGAAACGCTGCCTTTGGGTTCAGGAGCGCTCGCGGGCACCACCTTCCCCATCGACCGCGCCTTCGTGGCAAAACAAGTGGGTTTCCCCCATCTCACCGCCAACTCGCTGGACGCGGTCAGCGACCGCGACTTTGTTTTGGAAATTTTATCGGCCTGCTCGACGATCATGGTGCACCTCTCCCGCTTCGCCGAGGAGCTTATCTTGTGGAGCACGCTCGAATTCGATTTCGTCCAGCTGCCCGAAGGCTATTGCACGGGCTCTTCGATGATGCCTCAGAAGATGAATCCTGACGTGCTGGAACTCATCCGAGGCAAGGCCGGCCGCGTGTTCGGCCACCTCTCCGGATTCTTGACCGTGATGAAAGGCCTGCCGCTCGCCTACAATAAGGACATGCAGGAAGACAAAGAACCCCTCTTCGACGCGGTGGACACGACGCTCACCTGCCTGCACTTGTTCGCCGGACTGCTCGCGGAGACTTCGTTTAAAGAGATCAACCTCAAAAAGGCAACCCAAGACGGCTTCGTGCTGGCCACCGACTTGGCCGATTATTTGGCCCATAAAGGCATCCCCTTCCGCGAAGCGCACCACATCGTGGGTCGCATCGTCCGATACTGCCAAGAAGCGCATACGGTGCTCGAAGAGTTGCCGCTCGAAATTTTGAAGAAATTCTCGAAACGGATCGAAAAGGACGTGGCAAATTGGCTGAAAATCTCCGCCGCCGTCGACCGTCGAAAAAGCTACGGCGGAACCGCGAGCGATCAGGTGAAATCGCAGATCCGGCGGGCGGAAAAGCTCCTTTCCAAATCCTAAAATCCAAACAAGAGACCCTTCCATGACTTCCTTTAATTATAAAAACAACCGACTTTACGCCGAACAAGTTTCCGTGGAAAAAATCGCCCGCGAGGTGGGAACGCCCGCCTACCTCTACAGCTACGAAACCCTGAAAAACCAGTTTCACCATTTCCGCGACGCCTTCGGTTCCGCCTCCCCCCTCATCTGCTTCTCGATGAAGTGCAACTCGAACTTGGCGATCTTAAAGGCCATCGCGAACTGGGGCGGCGGAGTGGATATCGTGAGCGGAGGCGAACTCTTCCGCGCCTTGAAGGCCGGAGTGAATCCAAAGAAAATCGTCTACTCGGGAGTTGGGAAAACCGATGCCGAGATCGCGCAGGCCTTGAAGGCGGGCATCTTGGTTTTCAACGTTGAATCGGAAGAAGAATTGCAAGCCATCCAGCGCGTGGCGAAGAAGCTTAAGAAGAAAGCGCCCGTCTCGCTGCGCGTGAACCCCAACATCGACCCGAAAACCCATCCCTACATCTCGACGGGGATGAAAAAGAGCAAATTCGGCATCGACGTAAAGAAGGCTCTCGAAATTTACCAGAAGGCGAGCAAGCTCTCTCACATCGAAATCGTCGGCGTCGATTGCCACATCGGCAGCCAGCTCACCCAAGTGCGACCCTTCGTGGATGCGCTTAAAAAGCTTAAGGAACTCATTCAAAAAATCCGGGCGGCGGGGATTCCCCTGCAATACCTCGATTTGGGAGGGGGCTTGGGAATACGCTACAAGAACGAGCTCCCTCCTTCTCCCAAGGAGTACGCCAAGGCCTTGCTAAACGAGCTGAAGGGAATGAACCTGAAACTCATCTTCGAGCCGGGCCGCTGGCTCATGGGGAACGCCGGCATCCTGGTCACCCGCACTCTCTATACGAAGAAAACGGCCGCCAAAGAATTCGTCATCGTCGACGGCGCCATGAACGACCTCATCCGCCCGGCCTTCTACGGCAGCTATCACGACATCCAACCCGTGGTGCGCGGCAAGGGAGCGAAACGGAAAAGCGACGTGGTGGGCCCCATCTGCGAATCCGGGGATTTTTTCGCCCAAGACCGCCTCTTGCCCCCCTTCAAGTCGGGGGATTTATTGGCCCTTTTCTCGGCGGGCGCCTACGGTTTCGCCATGGCCTCCAACTACAACACCCGGCCGAGGGCCGCCGAGGTCCTTGTCAAAGGCGGCAAATATCATGTTATAAGAAAAAGGGAGTCTCACGAAGACTTGATCCGCGGGGAAGCGATCCCCACTTTTTTGAAGGGTTGAATGAAGCTGAAATTCACCAAAATGCACGGGTTGGGCAACGACTTCGTCGTCATCAATAATTTCGACGGAAACCTGCCCGATTTGTCGAAGAGCGCGAAATTCCTCTGCGACCGCCGCTTCGGCATCGGCTGCGACCAATTGCTCATCGTACGCCCCTCGGAAGTTTGCGACGTGCGCATGCAGATCTTCAACGCCGACGGCAGCGAGGTGGAGATGTGCGGCAACGGCATCCGCTGCTTCGCCCAGTACGTGCGCAAACACAGGATCGTCAACAAAGACCAAATGACGGTGGAGACCTTGGGGGGCATTAAGAAACCCGTGCTCAAGGGCGACGTCGTCGAGGTCGATATGGGGGAACCAATTTTAAAAGGCCCGGAGATTCCCGCCGAATTCGAGGGCATGGTAATCGGGAAAAACATCGACGCGGAAGGAAAGTCTTATACGATCACCTGCGTGAGCATGGGGAACCCCCATTGCATCTTGTTCGTCGACGACGCGGAAACGGCGCCGGTATCAACCTTGGGCCCCGTTTTTGAGCGTCACTCCGCTTTCCCCCGGCGAACCAACGTGGAATTCGTGCAGGTCGTCGACAAAAACACCTTGAAGATCCGGGTATGGGAACGCGGGGCCGGCGTAACGCTGGCCTGCGGCACGGGTGCCTGCGCCGCCGCGGTGGCCGCCATCTTGAACGGGGTCACCCACCGCAAGGTCACCGTGCAATTGCCGGGCGGCCCGTTGGAAATCCATTGGAGCGAGCGGGACAACCACGTCTACATGACGGGCCCGGGAGTGGAAGTCTTCGAGGGCGAGATCGACCTTTAAAGAGAAAAAGGAGTTTTCATGTCAACCTTGTTCACCGGCAGCATGGTGGCGATCATCACGCCGTTCAAAGACGGCAAAATCGACGAGGCCGCTTTCCGCAGACTCATCGACTGGCAGATCGAGAACGGCACGGACGTAATCGTTCCCTGCGGCACCACCGGCGAATCGGCCACTTTGAGCCACGCGGAACACGACCGGGTGGTGGAGCTTTCCGTCGAGCAGGCCAAGGGCCGCGTGAAAGTACTGGCGGGCACGGGGTCGAACTCTACGGAAGAGGCCATCCGCCTGACGAAGCACGCCAAGGAAGTGGGCGCCGACGGAGCGCTGCTCATTTGTCCCTACTACAACAAGCCCACTCAAGAAGGCCTCTACCAACATTTCGAAGCCGTCGCGAAGGCGGTCGACTTGCCGCAAATTCTCTACAATATTCCCGGCCGCACGGGCATCAACATGCTCCCGGAGACGGTGGCGCGGCTGGCCAAAATCGACCGTATCGTGGGAATCAAAGAAGCCACGGCCAATTTGGTGCAGGCGAGCGACATCATCTCGCGCTGCCCGAAAACCTTCTCCCTCGTTTCCGGGGAAGACGCCCTCAACTGGCCCCTCTACGCCGTCGGTGCCCAAGGAACCATCTCCGTCACCGCCAACGTGCTGCCGGCGTTGTGCGCCGAAATGTGGGACGCCAACCTGGCCCGCGATTTCAAGCGCTGCCGGGAGCTTCACTACGCGCTCTTGAAGATCAACGAGATCCTCTTCATCGAAACGAACCCCATCCCCGTAAAAACCGCTCTCTCCCTGATGGGAAAATGCACGGAAGAATTTCGCCTGCCGCTTGTGAAGATGGCGCCGGAGAACCGGGAAAAGTTGAAGACGGTCTTGAAAGAATACAAACTCATCTAAAAAGATCGGGAAAAATATGGTCAAAACCATCGTCTGCGGCGTTTCGGGCCGCATGGGCACGCGAATCGTGGATCTCTTGAGAACGACGGAGGGGGTCTCCTTTTTCGGCGGCGTGGAGCACAAGGGGTCTTATGCGGTGGGCACGCACATCGGAGAAGCGGCCGTGGTGGACGACTTAAGCAAGATCGTCGCCAAAGCGGACGCGGTGATCGATTTCACCCAACCGAAGGCCACCCTGGAAAATCTCGCCGTCGTCCTGCAAAACAAAAAGCCGATCGTCATCGGCACCACGGGTTTTTCGGAAGAGGAAAAGGAAAAAATCCGCGACGCCGCCCGTTCCATCCCCGTTTGCTTCTCTCCCAACATGAGCATCGGCGTGAACGTGATGTTCAAGCTCGTATCCGAGGCGGCCCGCTTGCTCGGCAAGGACTACGACGTGGAAGTGATCGAAGCCCATCATCGCTTGAAAAAAGACGCCCCCAGCGGCACGGCCATGAAGATCGCCGACGTGCTTTTAGAAGCCTTGTCGCGCACCCATAAAGATTTACGTTTCGATCGGGAAGGCTTGATCGGCGAACGCAAGCCCAATGAAATCGGCATGCAGACGATCCGCGGCGGCGACATCGTGGGCGACCACACCGTGATGTTCGCCGGCATCGGAGAACGACTGGAGATCACCCATCGGGCCACCAACCGGGACAATTTCGCCCGCGGCGCCGTCTTGGCGGCGAAGTGGCTCGTGGGAAAACCGGCGGGACTCTACGACATGCAGGATGTATTGGGGCTGAAATAAAGATTCATTTTCCTAGTTCCGAGATCTTTTTCCCCTCTCCCTGGACGGGAGAGGGCTAGGGAGAGGGTGATCCAATCAATAGGTACTTTTCTATCATGCACCCGACCCCCCTCCCGTCCAGGGAGGGGGAGGATCTTCAGGAAAATTAGAAATAGAATCTGAAAAATTAAAATGAAAATCACGCGATTCGAACATCCCAGCGGAAACCACTACGGAATTCTGGAAGGGCAAACCCTCCGGAAAATCGACGGGGATCCTTTCGGGACCTTTCAACTGGGAGAGAGCTTGGAACTTTCTTCCGTAAAACTGCTGGCGCCCTGCCTTCCCTCCAAGATCATCGGGGTAGGCCTCAACTATAAAGATCATATCCAAGAAATGGGGCGCCCCACGCCCGAAGAACCGCTGCTCTTCCTGAAGGCGACGAGCTCCCTGAACGGGCCCGGCTCTCCGATTCTGCTCCCGAAGATGTCACGGCACGTGGAATACGAAGGAGAGTTGGCGGTGATCATCGGCAAGAAGACCCATCGGGCCACCGAGATGCACGCCTCGGATCACGTCTTCGGCTATGCCTGCTTCAACGACGTCACCGCCCGCGACCTACAAAAGAAAGACGGCCAATTCACCCGCGCCAAATCCTTCGACACCTTCTCGTGCCTTGGCCCGTGGATCGAGACGGAAATCGATCCCTCGAAGCTGAAAATCGAGACCCGACTGAACGGCGAGTTGAAGCAAAATTCCAACACGTCGAATTTACTCTTCACGGTTCCCCGGCTGGTTTCTTTCATCTCCCACGTCATGACGCTTTTTCCCGGAGACGTGATCACGACGGGAACCCCGTCCGGCGTGGCCCCCTTGAAAAACGGCGACCTCGTGGAAGTGACGATCGAAGGGATCGGAACCTTGTCGAACCCGGTGACGGAATGAAGACGAAAAAAATCCGCTTTTTCTTGTTCTCTCTTTTTCTTCTCCTCGCCCGGTGCGGCGGCGTTCCGCCGTCCTCCAACTCCGACGTTTCGCCGGCTCCGCCCGCCAATTTCCGCTTCGACACCCAAATCCCCTTGGCCTTAGGTGGCGTAATGCCCGGTTGGGATCAATTAATGGTGGAAAACTTAAATCCCTCCGACCAAGTAAAACTGAACGTGGAACCCTCCGATCTTCTGCAAACCGAGGAAGTGGACGCCACGGGCATGAGCCTCACTTACCGGCTGACGCCCCTTCGCGCGGGCATCGGAAGACTCACCTATTCGGTGAATGGAGTGGAGCAAGGCAAAGTGATCCGGGTGGTGGTGCCGCCCCAAGAGATGATCCAGGTGCTCATCGGAGAGGCGCGGTCGATCATTCCCCAGGAAGTAAAAGTGGACGCGGAAGGCCGCGTCTTGAAAACGAGCGTCTCGACAACGGCCCAGGCGATCTTTTCGGTCATCCGCAACCGCATCGCGCTCATGGTGTCTCAGGATGCGCCGGAGCTCTTCGTAGTGGACCGTTCCGATTTCCAATCGGCGGATTCAGCCGGCCGCTACCGGCTCGTCATCGAGGCCCATCACAATTCGACCTATCAATTCTCGCCGGTCGCCCCGGGAGACCCCAGTAACGAAGCTTATCTGGCCGGCGCTTCGCGGGAGGGCTTAAGCGGAGGACGCCTGCTCACCTACGACCAAGCCGTACTCACCGCGGCGGGCGTTTATGCCGATAGCTTGCCCGACGACACGCAAGGCTCCTTCGGTTATTACAGCCCTAGCAAAACCCAGTATGAAAACATCTTAACGGGGTTGAACAGCACCGATCTGCCCAGCGATATCGGGACTTCCGACGGACAATTCCCCGCCCTTTCGCCCATCCAAATCCGCATCCTTCAGGCGGTATCGCCCCAAAGCTTCGACGCCGATTTGCCTTCCTTCGTCTTCGTGGGTTCCCGCAGTCCTACGCAGGACGCGGTCATTCGTTTTTAGGTTGGAGATAGAGGTGCAGAATCTCTTCGTACTCGCTGACGACTTCCCACCCGAAACAATCGATTTTCGGGAATTTCTTTAAGAAAGTTTCCAGCTTCGGTCGGCTGTACCGGTTTTCGTAGACGGGATGCCCCTCGAAATCTCGGCAGTGGATCCAATCTTCCCCGTCCTCCGAAGGCCGGATGAAAAAAACGACGAACACTTCATTTCGGGCCACCCGAATCAATTCCGGCAAGGCCTTTTCATACGATTCAAGATGCTCCAAAATGTGGCGGGAATGACAAACGTCGAAAGACGCGTCCTCAAAGGGAATGGCTTCGATACTGCCTCTTTGGACCGGAACCCCCAACGAAACCGCCCGGTCCACCAATTTCGGCGTGACGTCGAGACCTTGATATCGGATTTGGATACCGTCTTCCTGAAATCCGAAAAAATCGATACATAACCCGCAGGGAACGTCGAGCACGGACTCGTAGCCTTGGTCCACCACGTGCCTACGAAACATCATTCGCGAGGGGGCATTCACATCACCCAACCAAGAGGCGAAAGTCTCCAGTGAAACGTGCTCTCCTAAACGGTCTTGCCACCAAGATTCCGGATTTTTCGGTTCCATCGGTAAATTTTACTCCATTACCAAGAAACAATGCATCGATTAAATTCTCTTGATCCTTCCCGTAAATCTTCTACCATTAGTCGCTACGAACTTTTGTTTTCAACAACCTTTCTGAAACGAGGTGCCCTATGAGTGAAAAACCCTTCTTAAGCGACGTCAAAACCCTGCGGGAACGCGCACGAAAACACATCGAAAACGGCGCGGTCACCGAAAGCTACAAAGCCGACCGTAAAACGGTGCTCAAAATTTTAAATGAGGCCTTGGCGACGGAAATCGTCTGCATCCTCCGCTATAAGCGCCATTATTTCATGGCCTCCGGCATCGACGCTCCGCAAGCGGCGGCGGAATTCCTCCAACACGCCAACGAGGAACAGACCCACGCGGACCAAATCGCCGAACGCATCGTGCAACTCGGCGGAGAACCCAACCTCTCCCCGGAAGGATTGCTCACCAGAAGTCATTCGGAATACGTGGAAGGAAAAGACCTAAAAGAAATGATCAAAGAAGACTTGGTCGCCGAGCGGGTCGCCATCGAAAGCTACGGCGAGATGATCCGTTACGTCGGCGACGACGACCCCACCACGCGGCGGATGTTGGAAGGCATCTTGGCGATGGAAGAGGAGCATGCGGACGACTTGGCGGATCTTTTACGTAAAATGTAATTGAACCCACAAAAAAAGGCCCGGTGAAAACCGGGCCTTTTTTTATTGAAACTCTCTCACATCTTACGGATTCAACTTCTCCCCGATCCGCTTCAACGCCTCCTCGATCTTCTCCCGCCACCCGAAGGCGCTCAAACGGAAATACCCCTCACCCGACGGCCCGAAACCGGCGCCCGGGGTGCCCACCACGTGGCATTCTTGCAGGAGCTTGTCGAAAAATCCCCACGAATCGATTCCTTTCGGCGTCTTCAACCAAATGTAAGGCGCGTGAACGCCGCCGTACACCTGAAGCCCCGCTTTTGCCAGCCCTTCGCGGATGAGTTTGGCGTTCGTCATGTAATAATCGATCTGTTCCCGAATCTGTTTTTTGCCCTCGGGCGAATAACAGGCGGCGGCCCCCTTTTGCACGGGGTAAGAAACGCCGTTGAACTTCGTCGTATGCCGCCGGTTCCAAAGGGGATTGACCGCGACTTTGTCGCCCTTCGAATCACGGGCCCGCAATTTTTCGGGGACCACCGTGTAGGCGCAGCGGGTGCCCGTGAATCCCGCCGTCTTCGAGAAACTGCGGAACTCGATGGCCACCTCCTCGGCGCCCCCAATTTCATAGATGGAATGGGGAATGGAAGCGTCGGTGATGAAGGCCTCATAAGCGGCGTCGAACAAAATGACCGCCTCGTTCTCGCGGGCGTAGTCGACCCATTTTTGAAGGTCTTTTTTGGAGAGCACCGCCCCCGTGGGATTATTGGGGGAGCAGAGGTAAATGAGCCCCGCTTTTTCTTTGGGAAACTCGGGGCTGAAGTGATTTTCCGCCGTGGTCGGCATATAGACGATGTTTTCGTAATGCCCCGAATCTTGGAAAGCGCCCGTACGGCCGGCCATGACGTTGGTGTCGACGTAGACGGGGTAAACGGGGTCGGTCACCGCGATTTTATTTTGGGTGGAAAAAATTTCCTGGATGTTTCCCGTATCGCATTTGGAACCGTCGGAAACGAAGACTTCGGTGGTCTTCAGGCTCACTCCCCGCGGCTTGAAATCGTTCTCTAAGATCGCCTCGATGAGAAAGGGATAACCCTGTTCGGGGCCGTAGCCGTGAAACCCCTGGGGCGTCGCCATCTCGTCGACGGCCGCCTTCATGGCGTTCACCACGGCGGGGACTAGCGGCAACACCACGTCGCCGATGCCGAGACGGATGATTTGAGCCTGGGGATTTTTTTCTTGGAAGGCCTTCACCCTTCTCCCAATCTCGGGAAAAAGGTATCCGGCTTTCAGCTTCAAATAATTTTCGTTGATGAGTGCCATATGTTTCGCCTTTCGAAAGGAATGATCCGGATCACCGAACTCGATTGTTTTCCATTTGTCAAGAGGGGAAGCGCCCATTTTTCTTTCCGCTCTCTTTTTAGAACTCTTCGAAAAAGAAATCAGTATAATGAAGAAAGGAACCTTGACGCCCTTCGGGCGGCGGGTCTAACGTAGGAAACATTATGATCCATCCG
The DNA here is from genome assembly GCA_046346885.1 of bacterium. Taxonomy (GTDB): domain Bacteria; phylum UBA10199; class UBA10199; order JADFYH01; family JADFYH01; genus JAXMHI01. The sequence continues at coordinate 46,615 of JAXMHI010000013.1, forward strand.
TGGTGCATCGCGTATATCGGGGTAGGGTCGAATCTGGGCGACAAGATCAAGAATTGCGCCCTCGCGATCCAGCAACTCCATACCCATCCGCTTTGCGAAGTGCTGCGCGTTTCTTCTTTCTACGAAACCGAACCCATCACCAAGACCCCCATTTCCGCCGGAGGGTGGTACGTGAACGCGGCGGTGAAGATCCGCACCCGGCTGAACGCGGTGAAGCTGCTGCAGTTCCTCCTCGATACGGAGATCCAATTGGGCCGAGACCCTCTCCACGAGAAATGGTCGCCCCGCCCCATCGACCTCGACTTACTGTTCTTCAACGACGAAATCATCAAGACGGCCCCCTTAAGAGTGCCGCACCCCGAGTTGCACAAACGGCGCTTCGTGCTGGAGCCGTTGGTCGAAATCGCTCCCGATCTGGTGCATCCGGTGAAAGGAAAGAAAATCGAAACCTTGCTTCATCAGCTCAACGACAACAACAAGGTGGTGCCCCTCTTTCGTTTCTATTTAAGCCGCAACGCGGCGGAATCGTTCGGCCAAACCTAAAACACCGTTCCCCATGATCCGACTCCTCCTTTTCATCGTTCTTCTCTACGTTCTCTACCGGGTGTTTTCCTCTCCGAAGAAGGAAAGCAAATCGAAAAAATCGCGCTTTCGAGTGGTTTATCCGCCCCCTCCGGGTTCCGCCCCGCCGCCTCCCAACCAAAGCCTGGTCGTCGACGAGATGAAACGTTGCCCCTCTTGCGGCACCTTCAACCCCAAATCCCACGCATTGGAATGGCACGGGGAGTTTTTTTGCAACGAAGAGTGCAAGGTCAAGCGCGTTTAGAGTTTGCGCTTCTCAGGGTCCCTCCGTTTATGTTAGCCATTTTCCTTTCTAAAAAGGGAGGACTGCATGGAATTTTTCATCGACTCTGCGGACGTGAAAGAAATCCGCGACTGCTGGGAAATGGGGCTGATCGACGGCGTCACCACCAACCCCACGCTCGCCGCCAAAACGGGACGCAACTACAACGAAACCTTGAAGGAAATCTCCCAAATCGTGGACGGCCCCATCAGCGCCGAGACGATCAGCCTCGATTTCGACGGCATGATGAAAGAGGCCTACGACTTCGCCAAAATTCACAAAAACATCGTCATCAAGATTCCCATGACCTTGGTCGGCATGAAGGCCGTGAAAAAGTTGAGCACCGAAGGCATCCGCACCAACGTCACCGTCTGCTTCACCGCCAACCAAGCCTTGCTCGCCGCCAAGGCCGGCGCCACCTATATCAGCCCCTTCGTGGGCCGCCTGGACGACATCTCCGAAGAAGGCATGCAGGTGATCGAGCACATCCGACAAATTTACGATAATTACGATTTCGAAACGAAGATCTTAGTCGCCTCGGTGCGCAACCCCATCCACGTGCGCGACGCGGCGCTCATCGGTGCGGACGTGGCGACGATCCCTTACTCGGTGATCAAACAATTGGCGACACATCCCTTGACCGACATCGGCATCGAGAAATTCTTGAAAGACTGGGAAAAGGTACCCAAATGACGCCTCCCCAAATGTCCTCTTCGAGCCAATATCCTCAAGGGATTCCTCCCCAGGCGATGCCCTACCCGCCTCAGCAGACGAAGTCCGGCTGCGGGTGTTGCGGTTGCCTTACGGGGTGCCTGGTCGCCCTGATGATTCCGCCGCTGATCTTGCTCGTCCTTTATTTCACGGTGGATTTCGGCAAGTGGACCGACCGGGCGATGATTTGGGGCTATCACGAGGTTTTCAGGCCCCAAGTGTTGGAGCCGGCCTTGAGCGGCGCCAAGCCCGAGGACAAAAAATTGGGCATGGAGGTCTTCGACCATTTCGTGGACGCCTATGACGCGCTGCCCGAATCGGAAAAGAAGGAAATCCGCCACGAAATACCCACCTTCCTTTATTATCAAATGAATAATCAAAAGGCGCCGCCGGAAAAGGTTGCACATCTCACGCAATTCTTCCAAAATCAGATGGAGATCTTGAAAAAGAAATACCCGCAGATGCCAAGCGAGATCATGCAACAGATTCCTCAAACCCTATAGGTGCCCCATGGCGACGCTCGAGAGACATTCCACCCTTTACTTCCGCGACTTTCAGGAAAGGCTCACGAAGGAAAAGGTGGAAGAGTGGCTCGGCGACGTTCTCGCCCAAATTCCCCAAAACAAAAACACCGCCGACTGGGAAAAGACGGTTTTATATTGGAACGAGATCAAGGCCCACTTGGAAACCCACGGGGAAAAAATCTCGCTCGCCTTCAACCGCAACACCTTAGACCCGCAAGCGGAGGCGGAGGAAAAGCGCCTTCACGAAGAGATCGAGCCCCCCTATAAGGCCTTAAGCGCCCAAATTCGCGAACAAGTATTGAAAAGCCCCGAGCGCGCGGCCCTGGAGAAGAAATTCGGCGCCCAATATTTTTTGCAGCTTCAAATCCAGCAAGATTCCTTCGCACCGAAGAACATCGAGATGGAGACGAAGATCAACGACATCCTCTCCGATTACACCAAGCTCACCGGCACGGCGGAATACGAGGTGCAGGGAAAGGTTTATCCCCTCTCCCACCAACGCAAGTTCGCCTGCTCACCCAACGCCAATATCCGCCGCGAAAGCATGACGAATTACAGCGGCTGGTTCTTAAAAAACCGCGATCGTTTGGAAGACATCTACGACCGCTGCGTCGCCTTAAGAACTCAAATGGGCAAAGAGCTGGGGCATGCCGACTACATTCCGCTCGCTTATCAAAAAATGCGGCGCACCGACTACGGCCCCAAGGAAGTGGCGGAGTTCCGCAAGCAAATTAAGGAAGTGGTCGTCCCTCTCACCACCCAAATCCGGAAACGCCAGGCGAAAAGCTTGGGCTACGATTCTCTTCCCATTTGGGACACGGAATTTTTTCCCGAATGGCAGGTGAAGGAGATCAAGGTGGACATCCCCGACCAAGTGGCGACGGGGCATAAGGTGTTTCAGTCCCTTTCGCCGCGCTTGGGCGAGCATTTCAAGAAGATGATGGAATGGGACTTGATCGACGTGCCCGCCCGCCCCGGCAAGGCGCCGGGCGCCTTTTGCACGGATTTCGCCGACTACCGGGTTCCCTTCATTTTCTTGAACAGCGTCGGCGAGGTTTCCGACGTCACCACTCTGCTTCACGAGAGCGGCCACGCCTTTCAAGCCTGGGAAAGCCGCCCCATCGAGTTGATGGAATTGCGTTGGCCCACGCTGGAAGCCTGTGAAGTGCATTCGATGGGGATGGAATTCTTGGCTCATCCCTACTATGAGGATTTTTTCTCGGCCGAAGACGCGGCCCGTTTTCGCAAATATCACGTGGCGGAAAGCCTCATTCTGCTGCCTTACATCGCCATGGTGGACGAATTTCAACACCGCGTTTATTCCGGCGAGGCGGTAGGGGCCGAAGGCCGAGCGAAGGCATGGGAAGAGTTGGAAAAAGAATACCTGCCCAGCTTGGATTATCAACACTTGGCCCCTTGGCGAAAAATCCGGTGGCTGCGCCAGTTGCACATCTTCAAGCATCCCTTCTATTACATCGACTACGCCATCGCCTTGACGGGCGCTTTGCAGCTTTGGATTCAAAGCGTGAAGGATAAAAAGGCGGCCATGGAAAATTATTTAAACCTCTGCCGCCTCGGCGGGACCCTTCCCTTGAAGCAATTTTTCAAGGCGGGAAACTTGAAACTCCCCTTCGAGACGGGAACCCTACAACACATCATGGACGAGGCGCTGAGAATCGAACCCCTCTTGAGTTAAGCGTTCCTTCTCCCCCTCCTCTCCGTTCAAGACCGTATGGACAAGAAATCCATCGAGAATATTTTCAGCGAAGACCGCCTTTTTCCGCCGAAGGATTCCTTCTCCTCCCAATCCCATTTTCCCGACTTCGAGGTTTATCGGCGAAAATACGAGCAGTCGACCCAAGACCCCGAGAAATTTTGGGGAGAAATCGCCGAGGGATTCGAGTGGTTTCAAAAATGGAAAACCGTCAGGCGCTACGACTGGAACGACAAGATCGAAACTGCCTGGTTCGAGGGCGGAAAGCTGAATCTCTGCGTGAACGCCCTCGATCGCCATCTCGAGTCGCGCGGCGACCAGACGGCCCTCCTCTGGGTGGGCAACGAACCCTTCGAATCGGAAAAATTCACCTACCGGGAACTTCAAGAAGGCGTCTGCCGCTTGGCCAACGCCCTAAAGGAGTTGGGAGTAAAAAAGGGCGACCGCGTCGCGATTTACATGGGAATGGTGCCCGAACTTTTCATGGGTCTTTTGGCCTGCGCGCGCATCGGGGCCGTCCACAACGTCGTCTTCGGGGGCTTCTCCGCGGAATCGCTGAAAGAACGCATTCAAGATTGCGGCGCGGAGGTGCTGCTCACCGCCGACGGCCTCTTCCGCGGGGCGAAAAGCGTCTCCCTCAAAATCCACGCGGATCGGGCGATGGCGGAATGCGAACGAGACGGGCATGTCGTGCGCCGCTGTCTCGTGCTTCAGCGCACCGGAGAGAAAGTGGAAATGAAGGAAGGAAGGGACGAATGGTGGCACGAGACGGTGCCCCGGCAAGTACCCGAATGCGCCCCCGAGGAGATGCACGCGGAAGCCCCCCTCTTCCTGCTCTACACCAGCGGGTCCACGGGAAAACCCAAGGGCGTGATGCATACCACGGCGGGATACATGGTTCAGACGGCCACCACCTTCCGTTACGTCTTCGACATCAGAGAACGCGACGTCTTTTGGTGCACCGCCGACGTCGGCTGGGTGACGGGTCACAGTTATCTCGTCTACGGCCCCTTGTTGAACGGGTCCACGACCGTGATGTTCGAAGGCGTTCCCACCTATCCTGAGCCGGACCGTTTCTGGGACATCATCGAAAAATACCGGGTCAACATTCTCTATACGGCCCCCACCGCCCTTCGCGCCCTCATGCGGGAAGGCGACGGATGGGTCACGCGCCATGATTTATCCAGCCTTAAGCTCTTGGGAACCGTCGGAGAACCGATCAATCCGGAAGCCTGGGTTTGGTATTACGAGGTGGTGGGCAAAGAGCGGTGCCCCATCGTGGACACATGGTGGCAAACGGAGACGGGAGCCATCATGGTGACCCCGCTTCCTGGCGCCATGTCCCTCAAACCGGGATCGGCGGGATTTCCTTTCTTCGGAGTGAAGGCGAAAGTGATCCGAGAAGACGGGACGGAATGCGGACCCGAGGAGGGCGGTTACTTCGTCATCGAGGAGCCCTGGCCCTCGATGATTCGGGGCGTCTACGGCCAACCGGAGCGGGTAAAGGAAACTTATTTCTCAAAATTTCCGGGCCGTTATTTCGCCGGAGACGGAGCGAGACGGGACAAGGACGGCTACGTCTGGTTTTTGGGACGGGTGGACGACGTACTCAACGTCTCGGGCCACCGGATCGGAACCGCCGAATTGGAAAGCGCGTTCGTCAAGTGCCCGAAGGTCGCGGAAGCGGCGGTGGTCGGCTTTCCTCACGAGGTCAAGGGGCAAGGGATTTATGCCTTCGTCACTCTCAAGAAGGAAGCGGAGGCGGAAGGTCCCTTGGAAAACGAACTGAAAAACCACATTCGTAACGAAATCGGCCCCATCGCCGTCCCCGATCGGATTCAGATCACGCCTGCCCTTCCCAAAACCCGCAGCGGCAAAATCATGCGCCGCATCTTGAGGAAAATCGCGGAGGGAGATACGGAAAACCTGGGCGACACTTCAACGCTCGCCGATCCCGCGGTAGTGGAGGAGTTGGTGAAAGGGGCGGAAACGGCGCCCAAAAACGAAAAAAAATCATAAAGCATCTTCGGAAGGACCCCCATGACGCAAACGACGAACCGCCTTCGCTTCGAAAAATCCCCCTATTTACTGCAACATCAGAACAACCCCGTGCACTGGTACGCCTGGGGAAACGAGGCGTTTGAAGCGGCGAAAGCGGAGAACAAACCCATTTTCCTCTCCATCGGTTATTCCACCTGCCATTGGTGTCACGTGATGGAGCGCGATTCCTTCGAGCGGCAGGAGGTGGCCGACGCCCTCAACCGCTCGTTCATCAGCATTAAAGTGGACCGCGAAGAACGCCCCGACGTGGACGACATCTACATGGCCGCCGTTCACGCCATGGGGCAACGGGGCGGCTGGCCGCTCAGTATGTTCCTCACGCCCGATTTGAAGCCTTTTTATGGAGGCACATACTGGCCCCGCGAGCAATTCTTGGTGATCTTGGAAAAACTCGCGAAGATTTGGCGCGAGCAGCCGGAAAAGATTTTCAGTTCGGGCGAGTCGATCTTAGAATCGATTCGGACCCAAAAGACGGAAGGAGGTGCGCGCTCCCAAGCCCCTCTGCCGGATGAAAAAATCTTTGGGGACTTCTTCGGCACCTCCGCCATGAGCTTCGACGCCCGCTGGGGCGGTTTCGGGCAGGCGCCCAAATTCCCCCACACGATGCAGCTTGCGATGCTGCTGCGCATCCACCGACGGACCCAAGAACCCCATGCCTTGGAGATGGCCGTCTTAAGCTTGGACAAAATGGCGCGCGGCGGCATTTATGACCACTTGGGCGGCGGCTTCGCCCGTTACTCGACCGACGCCCAATGGCTCGTCCCCCATTTCGAGAAGATGCTCTACGACAACGCCCTGCTCGTAAAGGCGTACCTGGAAGCCTTTCAAGTGACGGGACAGCAAACCCTCTCTTCGGTCGCGAAAGAAACCTTAGACTACGTCTTACGCGACATGACCCACCCGGAAGGCGGATTTTGCTCGGCGGAGGATGCGGACAGCGAGGGCGAAGAGGGGAAGTTTTACGTTTGGAAACAAGAGGATCTGAAGCAAATTTTAACGCCCGAGGAGTTCGCCCTCTTCGCCAAGATTTACGGCGTTACGGAACACGGCAACTTCGAGCACGGCACGAACATCCTCTCTCTGCAATGGGGCTACGGTTGGGGCGACAAGGAAGCTCCTCTCATGGCCTCGGCGCACCGGAAACTTTTCGCCCTAAGGGAAAAACGGATCCATCCGCACAAAGACGACAAGATCCTCACCGCCTGGAACGGCCTCATGATCTCGGCCATGGCGAAGGGCTACCAAGTATTGGGCGACGAACGCTATCTCAAGGCGGCCCATGACGCCGCGGCGTTCATCCGCAAAAACCTTTACCAAAACGCCAAGCTTCTCGCCCGTTACCGCGAGGGAGAAGGCCGGTTCGCCGCCTATCTCGACGACTACGCGTATCTCATCCAAGGATTGATCGATCTTTACGAGTGCGATTTCGACGCGGAAATCCTGAAATGGGCGATCACCCTGCAAGACAAACAAAAAGAGTTGTTTTGGGATGCGCAAAACGGCGGCTGCTTTTTCTCCGACGGCAGCGACCCAAGCCTGCTCGTGCGCACGAAAGAAGGAACCGACGGGGCCATCCCCAACGGCAACGCTGTGACGGCCCTCAACTTGCTGCGGCTGCACGATTTGACGCTTCAAGCTTCTTACCGCGAAGACGCACTCGCGACGTTTCAGGCATTTTCCGCTTTGTTGAAGGATTATCCCCACGCCTTCGCCCAAATGCTCATTGCTTTAGACTACCTGACTGACAGTTCCAAGGAAGTTGCGATCCTTACGTCATCAAAAGACGGAGGCGCCTTAAACTTCTTAAAAAACCTGCGTCGACGTTTCAACCCCAACGTTACGTTGGCCGCAGGGAGCGAAGGCAGCGATTTCCCCGAGCTGTTGAAGGGAAAAACTCTTCTGGAAGGAAAGACCGCCTTCTACGTTTGCGAGGCAAAAACCTGCCAAAAACCAACCTTTGAAGGGGAAGACGCATTGAAAACGGTCATGGAAGGTAAAAACTATCCATTACGAGACTCTTAGCAACTTTCAATGCTAAAAAAGCGAAAATGTGCGTAAAATTCAGGGAGGAGTGGCGGTGAAAAAATTCTTTTCGGTTTTTCTCATCATTTTTCCGGCGTTTATTTCATGCACCCTCGTTTCGGGGCGCGCGATGGCCGCTTATGACTGGGAAGTCAATTTAAGCATTTATTGTAGTACTTTTCCTGGGAACAATCCCAAAAAACCCAAGTCTGCTGAGTGCAAGGCGGCCGGCACCGAATGCACGGACTTCATCAACGGGCTCGCCAAAAAATTCTCCACGAAATTCGACTGCGATTGGCCGACAGACCAACTCAAGTGCAACAACAAAAAAATTAGCTGCCATCCTCCGGGAGACGGAGAGTTCCCCACCGTCGGACGCCCTTATGACGGGGGAGGCATGGTATGTGCGCCTTCTTCGGACACTAACGTGTTGGACGCCTTTACCACCTGGCTTGAAGTGACCACGCCCACGTATCCGCACTTAAAAAATAAACTGAGCTCCGCTTGTGCCCAGCCCGTTTGCGGCGACCATTTCCTCGATGCGGGCGAGGCTTGCGACGGCCCCGCGGGACCAACGGGCGATTTCGATCCGGACAAGCACACCTGCAGCAGCGACTGCAAGACCTTCACCACCTGCGGCGACGGGAAAGTGGAAGGAGCAGAGCAATGCGACGGCACCCAGGGTAAGAACGGCCCCCTCGAAAACGGGGCTACTTGTGCGGAGAATTGCCTTTACGTCAAAATGCCCACCCAGACCTTCCCCGTCAATCCCGTATGCGGAAACGGGGTGAAGGAAAAAGGCGAGGCTTGCGACTATAAAGAGCCCGAATTCCAAGATCCGAATGCGGAATCGCTCTGTTCGAAGGATTGCAAGACCCTCACCCACAAAGCGGCCATCGAACATCTCGCGGCCTCCTACTGTAAGGCGAACCTGGGAAAAGGGAGTTGCTTCTCCGCCTCGAACGCGTGCGAGAAATTCATCGAGAATTGCGTGCTTAACGCGATCGTGAACCAATATTACGGCAACGACATCCCCAACATGTTCTCCAGCTGCGAAAACATTTATTCAGTCCAAATCATGCCGGGGGACCTCCAAAAATGCCCGAAGGCGGGGGTTCTCGGTGCCCCGCCTCTTCCGGACGCGACATCGAGCAAAACCGGCGACACAGGCGCTGGCACCGGCAACGAAAAAAATGCGGATCTTGGCGCCGGGACCAATTCCAACGACGGCACCGACAACGGATCCTCTTCGCAACTGACCGCGACCCAGAATCAAACGGGCCAAGATGCGGGCGCCAACAAAGGGGGAAATGCCCCCGCCCAAAATTCAGTCCCGCAACCGGCGAGCGGAACGAGTTGCAGCGTGATGCCGGAACTTTCAAGCAGCGGCGATGCGGGGTTTCTCGTCGTAACGGGAATTTTCTCGAGCCTGCCCCTCCTACGTCGTCGAAAGGGCCGATAAAATAGGCCTCCGCTTTTCCAGGTTTGCGTTTTCTCGCCCTACCTAAAAATCAAGGAGCCCTATGGGGCGTCCCGGAAGGCGCCGCGCGGTACCAATCCGATCCCACGCAGGCGAAATCGGGGCATTCTTGAAGGCGGACCGCTTCGACATTTTTTTGGGATGAGGTAAAGGGGCTGACGAAGAATAAAAGGTTTCTCCCGGCATAGAGGTCGGAGAGGAAAACCGGCGAAACGTCGAGATTGATGCGAAACGGCATTTCCGATTCATTTTCTTCCTCGGAATGCAAAACGATCTCCCGAAACACCCTCGAACGCCGATCGATCACCCTCAAAATCCTCCCCTCCAAATTGGGGGAGTCGGGATCTGATTTCTCCAACATGCCTTTTAAATAAATCACGCCATCGCTTAAGCCTTCCGCATCAGGCCCCCATCGCAAATTGTAAGATACGACATCGGGAGGCAGAGGATCGGCCATCGGAGACGGAATTCCGGAGTTTTGGGTCGGGGCTGCGGAGTTCGCGGGAGTGGGAGACGAGGGTTCTTCTCCGCGGGAACTTAAGGCACCGGAAGGCGAATCCGGTGACGGGGAAGAAATCCCCGCGCAAGCCGTCAAGCGAAGGAGAATTCCTAGCAAAAGTGGAAACTTAGCTATCGAAATGATTTTTCTCTTCATGCCCACCCTCTCCTCGGATTCTTTTATCGTCTGAAAACGAAAAAGATGCTCCAAGGAAAGGAAAGGCTAGTGAATCACCGATTGGAAGGGAAAAAGCCTAAAACTGAACGGCGGCATTTTCGTCTTGCCGATCGAGCCGCGGATCTTCGCCGCCCTCGCCGTATCGAAGGGAAGCCCCTCTTCTTTCGCGATCTTCGCGGCTTCATCCAGGCGTTTTAAGCAACTGGCTTTCGTTCCGTAAGCGGCTTGCGTTTCCGCGGCGACAAAGGCGTTTTCCAATCGGTTTTTTCGGGCTTCTTGAAGGACAGCGTCCTCCCGCTTTTGGTCATAATCCACACCGTAAGTCTGAGCGTCGAGGAAAGCTTTATCCAAGGCTTTTTTGGTTTCTTCCACGTTTCCCAATCGCGAAAACGCTTCGGCACTCTTGAAATCGAGGTCTACCCGGTTTTCGGAGGCCCCATCCAAGACGTCGTTCAAGCGACTGGGGTTTCCCACGGAAATGGAAAATTTCTCCTCGAGCCGCGCGGCGATTTCCTCGCCTTTGAGGAAAGCTTTTTCGGCGCCGTCCACGTCCCCGGCCTTCACGGCATCCCTCACTTGACGTTGAGAACGAATGTAAGAGCGCATATCCGATCTCGCCCGTTTGAAGGGGTCGTTGATTTCTTCCGCGAGTTTTTCAGGCAAAACAAAATCAACCACCTGCGCGAAAGTTCCCGTATCGGCGGGAAAGTTTTTTTCCAACTTCACGTACGTCTTGAGCACCTCGACTCTTTCCTCATCCAAGGGAATATCCGCCTCTTTGGCGTAATCTTCGATTCTTTCCAAATTTTCTTCGATTTGGTGGAAGTAGCGCGAATCGGCATCCCTATCACACTCATCGAGCAATAAGTCGATTCCCGTGACAAGGGCCTGGTGGCGCGCTCTGTCCGCCCGGCCTTCGTCGAAGGCAACCGCGCCGCCGCTTCGCGCGGCGTATCCCTTGGCTTTTTCCAACAATTGCTCCACGTATCCTGCGGGATCACTTTTCACAATCGGCGCGAAGGAGGGCCCCTGTCCCCATCCCCCCAGCGTGTGAACCATCCACGGCGGAAGCCCAGCGGATCCGGGAGGCGGGCCCGGATAAAGAAGCCCAAGGCCCATCCCTAAAGGAGCGCTCGTATCGGGGCTGTATCCTTCTTGAGCGTATTTCTCCGCCTTGCGGAAGGCGTTTTCCACCCCGTTCGATAAAGCGGATTCCGTCGTTTTCTTCGCGTCGTCTTCCTTGAAAAGGCCTTTCACGCCCCATTTCGTCTCCAACTTCAATGCGTAATCCCGGGCGGTGGCGAGCAAGTTTTCCGTTTCTTCCACCTCGCCCAAGGCGGCCTTCTCATGGGCGGCCTTCAGGCACTGAAGAGTTCCTTTTTGGTAGGCGTTTTTGAGCAGGTCTTTCTTGCTGGCCTCGTTGAAAACAATCCCCATGCTTGCCGATTTTTTGTCGATTTGATCGAGGAAAAATTGAACCATCGACGGATCACCGAGGCTGGAATGAAGGCGGGCCTGCTCTAAAAAGCTTTTCAATTGGCTCACCTCGGAAAGATGAACTCCCTTCAGGGAAGGAATCCCCAACTCGGCCAAGGTTTTCTTCACCTCGAACGAATCGGCTTTCAGCACCTTGCCCGCTTCATTTTTAATTTCATCGATCTTCGGGTCGAAAAGGTCGTTATGGTCGGTATCTTCAATGTGAAGGGCGCCGATTTTAATAGGCATGGCAGACTCCTCTTTATGCCCCTTCCGGAAGTGGAGGGGAGATCACACGTACTCCTTCACTGATAAAAGCAATGGCCGTGCCTAAACGAAGGCACGCTTTAAGTGACTGAAATGATTGAAAAGGGAGTGAGGTAGAGTTTAGGGGATTGTACTATCTGAAATTTTTGAAATGTTTTTTTGTAAGCCCCCTCGCCTTCACCCGCCACCAAGGGAAGTGTGGAGGGGAAAATTCATTGAAAAAAAGTTTCTACAATCTTTCTCAACTCATGATTCCTCTCCACTTTCTCCCCCCCATCTCACTTTGACATCGGCAGGAGCCGGGCGCACAATTTTCTTGGGAAAGCCGTTCAAAAGATTTTTTTGAACTTTAAAAAATCAGGGGGAAAGCCATGAAACATACTTTAACTCGACAAGCGTGGAGGGGTCTTTTCTTTTTCTTCGCACTCATCCTCACGGGAACCTATTCGACGCGGGGTGAGGCAAAGGACAACACTTGGGGAGCCATCGTGGCGCCGGGACAACGTTTTCAACTCCTCTCCAATTTCAACAACCAAGCCGTATTAGACAAAGAAACGGGGCTCATTTGGGAGCAATGCCCGGACTTAAACACCAAGGTGATTTGGGGGAGCCCCTCCACGACGGAAAGCGCCGGAGGAACTTGTTTAAACAAAGTCGTCGGAGGTCGCGCCGGATGGCGGCTCCCCGCTTATGAAGAACTTAAAAGTTTGGGAGACCCCTCTCAAACCCCTTTCCTCCCCAACGCATCCCCTTTTTGCAGCATGAATTTCGGAGACCCCCGTGGCCTCACAGTTTCCTTTTGGTCGAATACTACTTCCTATCTATCCGCCGATTCCGCTTTAGCGGCTAACAGCATCAGCGCTTCGGGATCGATCATCGGGAGTAAAAACACCGCCACCTTCCCTGTGTGGTGCGTGCGAGGAGGCGCCGGGCGATGACATCCTCTTTTCCGAAAGAGCGCATTACGCACGCAAAACGTCTCACGCTTTTTTTAGCCGTGTCGCTCGCGGCCCTTGGCGGCATCTCCAACGTTTTCGCGGAATCCGCGCCTCTATGCCCCCTTTGCGGAGACGGCGTCTGCGTGACAAACGAGAATTGCCCCGATGATTGCGGAGGTTCCATTTGCGGAGACGGGGTGTGCGATCCCGGAGAAGACTGTCCTGATGATTGCGGCGCCGCCTGCGGAGACGGCTTCTGCACGCCTCCGGAAAACGGAACTTCTTGTCCGGATGATTGCACGTTGCCTTCTTGCGGCAACGGAATTTGCGAAGTCGGCGAGAACTGTTCGGAAGATTGCGGAATGTGCGAAACACCCCCGACATCTTGCGGAAGCAGTGCGGAATGCGATGACGGAAACGCTTGCAACGGAATCGAAAGATGCTCCGGGGGCATTTGTCTCCCTGGCACCCCCCTGAACTGCGATGATGGAGATCCCTGCACCGACGACGTCTGCGACGTCGCAGTGGGTTGCCTTCATACCTTCAACTCTTCGAACGTGAATTGCGGTGGAGCCGCCACCGGAGGAGGAAACAACGGTGGTGGAACCGTAGGAGCTCAAGGAGAAGGTGGAGACGGGGAGACAGGCGGAACCGGCTCTTCCGGCGGAAATTTCTTAGCGAGCGGAGGAGGCTGCAACTCCTCCCTCATGCCGGCCGAAAACAGCTCTGCAAGCGGCGTTTGGATTCCCTTCCTCTCTCTGATCGGAATCGGCTTCAAAAAGAAAAACTTCTTATCGAGTTGAATCCTCCGTCTCTTCCAAAAGAATCCGCCCCACCTCCAAGATTTGCTCCGGAGTCGGGGCTTCGCGGGAAAGAGGAGTCGAGGAAGCGGGGGGCGGCACGAGGAAACCGCCCTCTTCCAACGTCACCTGCATCATCTCGAGCACATCCCGGCGCAACCCTCCCAAGAAGGGAAAGCGCGAAAGACTTAAAAGCTTGAGGATGAGCTTCAAACTTTTATCCATCAACTTTCGGGTATTTTCCTGCCCCGGCGAATCGTCGTGGATCCAAAACAAGATGAGCGCCATCTGGTAAAACCACAATAGTCTCGGCAAATAGGGGCGAAAGTCTTCGGCGATTTTCAAATCGCAACCCACCAGGCATTTTTCGAAAAGCCCGATCGCCTCTTCGCGGATGGCTTTCGTTTCGGGGCTAAAGGGTGAGAGTGGATTTTTCGGGTCGCCCGCCGTACGGAAAAGCACGTTCAAGAAATGGCGCGACGAACCAAACTGGGCGAATTTCTGCATCAAGACCGCCCGTACCCTATCCTGAAAATCGGGGATCTCCCGGCAAACCCGCCCGCACTCTTCCCCCGCCGCCTTTTGGTTGTTGCGGTAGAATTCCATGACGATGTCGTCCTTCGACTTGAAGTAGTAATAAGTGGCGCCCAAGGCAACCCCTGCGCGTTTGGCGATATCGCGCATCGTCGTCTGGCCGAAATCCTTCTCTTGGAAAAGGCCGAGCGCCGCCTCGTAGATTCGTTGGCGGGTCGCCTCGGCCTTGGCCGGCTTGCCGGAAGTGAAGAAAGAAGAGTTATTTTTCGCTTTCATGACCTACTATCCTTGAGGAACCGCCGCGGTGGGGGCCGGAAGCGGCGCGACATAAGACGTGTTTTTCGAGCGTCGCATCCTGTTAAAGATAAAGATGTTGAAAAAGTGCATGGTGCCTAAAATGACAAGCACCAGGCCGATCTTATGGCTGAGCATCTCGATGCACTCGTTTAAAGTTTGGGGAGGGGCCGCCTCTTTGAGCACCAAGCTCACATAGCCGATGTTGATGAGATAAAACCCCACCACGAGCAAGTGATTTACCGAATCGGCGAGCTCCGGATTTTTAAAGGCATCCACCAAAAAAATCCGCCCCCGTTTGAATAAAGTACGGGCCACCCAGACGGTGGCGACGATGCTGATGGCCAAATAAATGCCGTAAGTGGCATTCAAGTAGTTTTCCATAAAAATCTCCTTTTGATTGTATTTTCAAACACGTTCAAAATAATTTTGAACATGTTCAATTATATACCTCTTATCGTCAGGAGAGCAATGAAAGTTTCGAACATGTTCAAAAATAAATTTAAACATGAGTGATTTTATATAATTAGAAGATTTCAAAAATGAAAGACCCGCAAGAAACTGCGGGAAAGGGGCAAATTAAGGAGCCTTCACGAAGCCGTCTAAAAGGAATTGCTTCGAGGCGTTCAACAGCGGGTGTTTTTGGCCGGCCGGTTTACTGGCGAAATAATCCCCGCTCACTTCGAAGATAAAAGCTCCGGCAAGGCCCTTACTCTTTAGGTAATTCGCTTTCTCTTGAATGGCCTGCTCGTCGTCGAAGCTCACAAAACGGTCGTCCGCGTCCTTCGCGCTATCCAGGCTTAAATACGGAACCTTGGCCGTCGCGTCGAAATTTTTTCGGAACCCTTGCGCGGCGGTTAAGGTATTGATCGCGTCGGTATACGAGATCAGGGTCACGGTCGGCGGCGTTTTCCACGATTGGCGGGGCTTGGTGGCGCCGCCCGTATCCGTGCCGCTCCCCCCCGCCCAGACGAAAGCCGAGAATTGGATGCCGATCGCCATTTTATTTAGAGGGATGCCCGCATCTGCGAAACGCTTCACCTCATCCTCGATGGAAGGCAATCGCTCGCCGGGAGACCCGGGAAATTCGGCGCCCCCATTGCTGACCGGCGAATTGAACCAAGTCACCCAACCGGGATAAGCCCCGGACATCACATAGGTCTGCAAATTGATTTGGTCGAATTGATTCGCCACTTTTGCAATTAAATCGGGCCGCGAATCGCTGCCGGTGGTCGGAGGCATCGTGAGCAAGGGTCTCGGAGAAACCTTATCGAGTGCTTGGCGCAGCTCCTGGATGAACGCGACGAAATTGGCGTCATCGGCCGCCGTAATCTGCTCCCAGTTGATATCCACGCCGTCGTATCCGCGGGACTGCATCAAAGAAACGATGTTGTTGATGAAATTGGCCCGATTCGCAGGCTGGGTGGCTCCTTGAAATCCCGCCGTGGCGCCGGAGTCGGCGTCGCCCCCGACCCCCAACAATACCTTAATGCCGGCCCCATGGGCGCGGGAAACCACGTCCGCCGAATGGGCGGCGGTAAAATCGGTCTTCGCCGTTTCGAGGGTACCGTCCGGCTTGGGCAACACCGGCCAATGGATCAAATGGGTAAGCGAGGCATAATCAACCTCCGAGGGAGCCATGGTGAACTGTTGGTAGCTGGGATAATAAGCGGTCAACCAACGCCCGCCTACGGATGCGGGAGTATTGCCGCCGGGAGAATTGGAGGTAGGATTCGAGGGGGTTCCTGTAGAGCCTTGCCCCGAACTCCCGCCGGAGCCTCCTCCGGAACCACCGCTGCAAGCACCGAGGGCCAGCAAAAAAAGGATAAAAACCACACCACGACTTAAGGAAATGGGAACCCTCATGACATCCCCCTCTTTTGCATTATGTAAGACGCCTCGAACATTATAGACCTACCCCACCTCGGTTTCCAGATAATTGATGGTAAGAAGAACAAATTCCACCTTGCCAATTTTAAAAGGAAGGGACTATCTTTTGAAAAAACGACGACGCACGTAAACCATAAGGAGGAATTTTATGAGCACAGAACTCGCCCCGCGCCCCATGCCCCGCATCAACGACCCCGCGCCGCAATTTACCGCTCCCAACACCACGCACGGCCCCTTCTCCCTTTCGGAATTGAAGGATAAATGGGTCATCTTATTCTCTCATCCGGCGGACTTCACCCCGGTCTGCACCACCGAATTCATCGAGTTCGCCAAGCGCTACGAAGACTTCAAGAAGCGCAATGTGGAAATCGTGGGCTTATCGGTCGATTCCATCTTCGCCCACTTGGGTTGGGTGCGCAACATCGAACAAAATTTCAACGTAAAGATCCCCTTCCGCGTCATCGCCGACCGCGACATGAAGGTGGCCAACCTCTACGGCATGATCCAGCCGAACGAATCGGACACCGCCACCGTGCGCGCCGTTTTCTTCATCTCGCCGGAAGGGAAAACTCCTGCGGGGCAACCCGATCCGCAACGCATCCGGGCGATCATCTATTATCCGTTAAGCTTAGGGCGCAACATGGATGAGATCGTCCGCGTTATCGACGCCATTCAAGCCAATGCCAAGTATGCAGTGGCCACGCCGGCCAACTGGAAACCGGGCGATATGGCCATCATTCCTCCCCCCACCACGAAGGAGGCCGCCGAGGCCCGCAAGGGCGAGGTGGAAAAGGTGCAAGGGGAATATACGGATTGGTACTTCTCGAAGAAAAAGGTGGGATAACTCCCGCCCGCTATCGTTTCTCCATTCGGGGGCGCCGTTTGCGGCGCCCCCGCTTTTTATGGAATCGTAAAGAATGTCGCGCCCCTTTTTCTCCATCGTCATGGCCGCCTTCAACCGCGCCCGACTGCTGCCCCGAGCGGTCGAATCGGTGTTGCAGCAAGACTTTACGGACTGGGAGCTTCTCGTCATCGACGACGGCTCGACCGATTCGACGTCCGCCGTCGTGGAATCGCTTCAAAAACTCACCCCGCGCCTGCTCTACTTTCAGCGCCCGCATCGGGGGCTCGCGCCCACACGCAATTTCGGCTTCGAAAAGAGTTCGGGCCTCTACCTCACTTCCCTCGATTCCGACGACGAATATCTCCCCGGACACTTGAGCCTTCACCACGCCTTCCTTCAAGCCCATCCGGAAATCGAGATGCTTCGAAGCCGTCCCCAAATCGTGGGAGATCCTTACGTGCCGGACTTCGATCGACCCGGCGAGCGGATTCACCTCGATGAATGCGTGGTGGGCTGTACCTTCATGGTGAAGGCGGAGGTGATGAAAAGAATGGGAGGCTATCCCGACTTGCCCTTCGGCGACGACACTCAATTTTGGAGGAAAGGAAAGGAGTTGGGAATCGTGCAGGCGGTTTCCCGCCATCGAACCTACCGATATCACCGCGACGAACCCGACTCCATTTGCAACCAAAAAATGAACTCCCCTCCCTCTTCTCTTTAAAAAATGATTTTTTCGGTAACGAACCCGTAAAAGCCGCATCCAAGGTTGAAAACGCTTGAAGTTTGCCGAAGCCCAACGGACAATCGGCCGGTCTTTCGCCACAACAGGGTGGTGCAAGGCCGTTCTTTAACTCTCTTATAAGGAGGAGAATTATGAACAAGAAAACAGGCGCCGTTATTGCCACGGTCGTGGCGGGGTTGGTTCTAACCGGAAGTCAAATCGCCATGAGCGCCGGAAAAACGGCCTCGGCCAAGGTGAAGTGCATGGGGGTGAACTCCTGCAAAGGGAAGGGAAGCTGTAAGAGCGCGGATAACGACTGCAAAGGCAAAAACAGCTGCAAAGGCAAAGGCGTCATGATGATGAGCGAGAAGAAATGCACCGCCAAGGGCGGAACGATGATGAAGGACAGCTGATGCCTCTGCCTTTCTTAGGGTTCGGTGTGGGCTTAAGAACCCGCCATTATGACTATATTCTGAAGCATTGGCCGAAGGTCGATTGGTTCGAGGCCATCTCGGAAAATTACATGATCGCGGGCGGCAGGCCTCTCTTTATCCTGGATCAAGTGCGAGAAAGATACCCCGTGGTCCTCCATGGGGTGTCTTTATCGATCGGATCGAAAGATCCGATCGATAAAGACTATTTGAAAACCCTCAAAAAATTGATTCATCGGGTCCGCCCTCCCTGGGTATCGGATCATCTTTGCTGGACCGGCGTGGGCGGGAAGAACGTCCATGATCTTCTTCCCCTGCCGTATACCGAGGAATGCCTCCGCCACGTGGTAAAGCGGGTGAAGGAAGTGCAGGATTTTCTGGAGAGGCGAATCCTCCTGGAGAACGTTTCCAGTTACATGGAATTCGAGAATTCGAGTCTGACGGAATGGGATTTTTTGGCGCGAATCTCCGAAGAAGCGGACTGTGGCATCCTGTTGGACGTCAACAACATCTACGTCAGCTCGGTGAACCACTCCTTCGATCCCTTGGAATATTTGAACGGTCTCCCCCCGGACCGAGTAACCCAGTTTCACTTGGCCGGACACAGCAACAAGGGGAAATACTTGCTGGACACCCACGACCACCCCGTCAAAACCTCCGTGTGGGACCTTTACGCGAAAGCCTTGGACCGGTTCGGCTCCGTCTCCACGATGATCGAACGGGACGACCGCATTCCCCCTTTGCCGAAACTTTTGGAAGAATTGGAACATGCCAAAAAGATCCACCAAAACCGCATCCACGCGAAAACCTCCCCCTCTGCAAGAAACGCAGCGCCTCTTGCAGAAGCTCATTATGGCACCTGAGGGCGTGGGGAAAGCCCTCGAGGATTTTCCGAGCCCGCGCCTGCCGATCAAGGGAGACCGTCGCTTGTCCGCGGTGGAGCGCCTCGACATCTACGCCGACATGTATTTCTACCGGATTCGAGACGCCTTAAAGGAGGACTTTCCCGCCACCCTGAAGACGATCGGAGAAATCCGGTTCCATAACCTCATCACCGAATACCTGTTGAAGCACCCTTCGACCCATTTTTCCCTCCGCTACGCGGGACGGCACTTGCCGCGTTTTCTCGAAAAACATCCGCTCCTCAAGAAATGGCCTTATTTAAGCGATCTGGCCCGTTTCGAGTGGGCCCTTTCGGAAAGCTTCGACGCGGCCGACGAAAAACCGGTCTCGAAAGACGACTTAAGAAGCGTCCCCCCCGAGCGGTGGCAAAAACTCCGTTTTCGCCTTATGCCGTCGTTCCAGTTGCTCCCGTTCTCATGGAACATTACGACCCTTTATGAAAAAATCCTGGGGGAACGACGCGCTCTGCCGGCCCGACCGACAAAAACCTGGGCCCGTTTTTGGCGTAAAAAATTCAGGGTCTTCTATGGGCCCGCGCACGATCTCGAACGGTATTTGCTGCAAAAACTCGCCAGGGGCGTCTCTTTCGGAGAGCTTTGCGACAGCGCCGCGCGAAAAATCGGGAAAGAAAAGGGGGCGCACACGGTTGCCGGTTTTCTCCAGCGTTGGCTCGAGGAAGAACTGCTGATTCTCCTCCGCCCATAAGGAAATGCCACATTTTATTTCAATTTATCTCGGAAACGCGTTACCTTGCCGAACATTCGGCATCCAATTCCTAAAATTCGATAAAAAATTAACAGACGTGTTAAGGCAAAAAAGGGGGAAGAAATGCTTTCACTGCTGAAAAAAATTCAATCGGTTCGGGCGGGAAATCTCGGCCTACTCATCCTGCGTTTGGTGATCGGAGCAATCTTCTTTAAAGCCGGATCCGGCAAACTCTTCGGTTGGTTCGGAGGCTTCGGCATCGAGGGCGCCACGAATTTCTTTCAAAAACTAGGCATCCCCGCGCCCCATTTCCACGCGATCTTCGTCGGCTGCACGGAACTATTGGGAGGGATCGCCCTCATCTTGGGATTTCTCACGCGTCTGGCGGCCATTCCCCTGGGAATCACCATGATCGTCGCCATCTTGACCGCCCACAAAGACGGCGATTTTTACTATCCCCTGGTCATCCTGGCCGCCTGCATCTCGCTAGTCGACGTGGGACCGGGCATTTTTTCCCTGGACCGCGCCCTCTCCTCGGGAAAATCTTCTTAACGGAAATTTTTACATCAACCCACAACCAAACCTTATGAAGGAGGAAAAAATGGGTTCCAAAAAGAAAAACACCTCACTGGCCTTAAGCGCGGCGATCGCCGTTTCGCTCGCGGCGGCACCCGCTTTCGCGACGAGCTCCAGCCCTTTCCAGATGCAATCGGCGAAGGACGGCACGCTGCTCGCCAAGGCCGAAAGCAAACCCGAATCGAAGGGCGCCGAATCGAAACCGAAAGACGGCCACTGCGGTTCGGCCAAAACCAAGGACGGCCACTGCGGCGGTGACGCCAAGGCCGACAAAGCCAAGGACGGGAAAATGAAAGACGGCAAGTGCGGCGAAGGCACCTGCGGCGGCAAGAGTAAATGAAGTGGCTTACCGGATTGGGTCTTCGGCGGGAGCTCATCGCCCCGCTGAAGGCCCGCAATCCTCCTTCCGTACAGTTCCTTGAAATCGCCCCCGAAAACTGGATCGGCGTGGGCGGCAGGCTCTCCCAAGAGCTTCTTTTCTTACGCGAGCGTTATCCACTCATCTGCCATGGCTTAAGCTTATCCCTCGGCTCAACCGACCCGCTCGATCTCGCCTTCTTGAAAAAAGTCAAAAATTTTTTAAAGGATCACCGCATCGATCATTATTCGGAGCACTTGAGCTATGCGAGCCATGAAGGGCACCTCTACGACCTTTTGCCGCTCCCCTTCACCGAAGAGGCGGTAAGGCACGTCTCGCGGCGCATCCGGAGGGTTCAAGAGCTGCTCGAGAGAAAAATCGCGGTGGAGAACGTCTCTTATTACCTCTCCCCACCCCAAGGCGAGATGAATGAGGCGGAATTCCTCAATGCCGTTTTGGAAGAAGCCGACTGCCGCCTGCTTTTGGACGTCAACAACGTTTACGTGAACAGCGTGAATCATGGGTACGACGCAACCGAGTTCATCCAGAGCCTCCCCGCCAAACGCATCGCCTACCTTCACCTGGCCGGCCACTACCGGGAAAAAAAGGATTTAATCATCGACACCCACGGGGCGGAAGTCGTCGATCCGGTTTGGAAGTTGCTCGAAGGGACCTACTCTCATCACGGCGTTTTCCCCACCTTGCTGGAGAGGGATTTCAATCTTCCTACCCTTTCCGTATTGATTCAGGAGCTGAAACACGTGGAACGCCTGCAAAAAAAGGCCCGGAAGGAGCGCCGTGCCCCACGCTAACGCCTTGAAGAAATTTCAAGGGGAGTTCACGGAACATCTCCGAAACCCCTTACGAAACAAAATCCCGAAGGGAGTTTCGCCGGGCCGGATGAAGGTATATGCGCGTCTCCTCTTCAACAACGTCGAGGGAGTGCTCTCCGCCTGCTTTCCCATCCTCAAAACGATGCTCGGAAAAAGGAAGTGGGAAAGACTCGTACGAGACTTCTTCGAAACCCACGTCTGCAAAACACCCTTTTACCGGCACGTGCCCGATGAATTCATCGATTATCTGGAAAGAGAAAGGGGAGAGAAGAAATCAGACCCCGCATTCTTAAGGGCCTTGGCCCATTACGAGTGGAGGGAGCTGATCCTTTTCGTGCGGGAGGAAAAGAAAACTCCCGTCAAATTTCGAACCCGAGGCGACTTGCTGAAAAAAATCCCGGTCTTCGCCTCCGTCTCGGAGCTTCTTTCCTACCCGTTTCAAGTGCACCGGATCTCCCCCCGATACCGGCCGAAAAAAGCGGATCCCCTTCCTTCTTTCTACCTGCTCTTCCGGGACATGCATGGAAACGTCGATTTCCTTCACTTAAACGCCCTCGGCGCGCGGCTCGTGGAAATTCTTCTGAAAGGAAGAAAGACGGGCGAGAAAGCCCTTGATCAATTGCGGAGGGAAATCCGCCACCCGAATTTCGAGGTTTTGCTTCGAGGGGGAAAAGAGATCTTAGAGGAGTTGAGAAAGAAGGGGGCGATTTTGGGGACTAAAACCTCGGCAGAATAACGAATCGGCACATGGTGAGCCTATCGAACCATGAATTGAAATGCACTCGAGTGCATGGTTCGACAAGCTCACCATGACCGTTTTTTTTCACTTCTTCGGCTTATAAAAATGCAAACTCATTCCGTGAATCCCCTCCGCCGACTCCATCAGCGTTTCGGATAAGGTGGGATGGGGGTGGATCGTCATGCACAAATCCGCAGACGTAGCTCCCAGTTCCATGGCGAGCACGCCCTCCGAGATTAAATCCCCCGCTCCACTGCCGACGATTCCCACTCCCAACACACGGTCCGTGTCCGGGTCCGAAAGAATTTTAGTGCTCCCGTCGTTCCGATTCAAAGTGATCGCCCGTCCAGAGGCCCCCCACGGAAATCGGGAGACGTTCACCTCGGTCCCCAACTCCCTCGCGCGCGTTTCCGTGAGTCCGCACCAGGCGATTTCAGGATCGGTGAAGACGACCGCGGGGATGGCCTTCGGTTCGAAAACCGCCTTCCCTCCGGCGATCACCTCGGCGGCGGTGATCCCCTCATGGGTCGCCTTGTGGGCGAGCATCGGTTCGCCGGCCACGTCGCCGATCGCGAAAATATGGGGAACCGACGTGCGCCGCTCGGCATCCACACGGAGGAAGCCCTTCGCATCCGCTTCCACGGAGGTGTTGCTCAAACCTAAACCGCTGGAATTGGGTTTACGCCCCACGGCGACCAGTACCTTTTCAAACGATTCCTCCGTCGTTTTTCCTCCTTCTTCGAAAGAAACTTGCAGTCCGCCCTTCGCTTCCCTCATCCTCGAAACCCTCATATTGAACCGGAGCGAATCGAAGCGCTTCTCGACGCGTTTTTGGAGGATGCGCACCAAGTCGCGATCGACTCCGGGAAGCAGGCCTTCCGTCATTTCTACAACCGACACCCGGCTGCCCAAGGCAGCATAGACCGTTCCCAGTTCGAGGCCGATATAGCCTCCTCCCACCACCAACAAACTCTCGGGAATTTCCTTCAACTCCAACGCGGAGGTGGAATTCCAAAGCCGATCGCTCTCCACGGACAAATCGGGGGGAATGAAAGGCCGAGAGCCGGTAGCAACGATGGCGTAATCAAAGGAAAGACGGTTTTGGTTTCCCGCGCCGTTGGGTTGAACGGCGAGCGTCTTCGAATCGATAAAGCTCGCGCGCCCCTGGATGAAATTCACCTTGCGCATCTTACCCAAGCCCCCCGCCCCTTGAGTGAGTTGGGAGACCACTTTCTCCTTCCACTGACGGATCTTCGACAAATCGATCCGTGGCGGCGCGAACTCGAGACCGATCTCCGCCGCTTCCCGCGTCTCGGAGAGGATCTTGGCCACATGAAGCAAGGCCTTCGAGGGAATGCAGCCCCGAAAGCTGCACACCCCGCCGGGATTCGCCTCCAAGTCGATGAGCGCCACCTGAAGCCCCAAATCCGCGGCACGAAAAGCGGCCGCGTATCCGCCGGGACCGGCGCCGATCACCGCCACCTGGGTAAAATCGTTTTTCGGAGCCATCATCCCTCCAAATCCATCAAAAAAGGCTGCTGAACGGCCTCGGCTAACCAACGCAGGAAACGCGCACCGTCCGCCCCATCAATCAACCGGTGGTCATAGGAAAGGGAAAGGGGTAACATCGTGCGCGGCTCCCATTTATCCCCCTCCCAAACGGGTTCCACGCGGGCGCGTCCAACCCCGAGGATCGCCACTTGGGGCCAATGGATGATCGGCGTAAAATGCCCACCGCCGATGTTGCCCAGATTGGTGATGGTGAAGCTCGCGCCCTGCATCTCGGCCAGGGTGAGCTTTCTCGCCCGGGCCTTCTCCGTGATGGTGCGAAGTTCCACCGCGATTTCCAGAATATTCTTCTCCCCCACGTCCCTCAAGACCGGCGCGAGAAGCCCCCGGTCCGTATCCACCGCGATGCCGATATGAAAATAATTTTTGTAGACGATCTCTTCTTTTTCCAAGTCCACGCTTGCGTTCATCTGGGGAAAGACTTTCAGGGCCGAAGCCGCGACTTTCAGGAGGATCGCGGTGAGACTCAAATGCCCTCCCGCCGCCTCCGCGCGCTTGGCAAAACGCTTCCGCAGCCGTTCCAACTCGGTGATGTCCGCCTGATCGAATTGGGTGACGTGGGGAATTTGGAGCCACGCCTCGCTCATCTTCTGGGCCGTCGTGCGCCTCACGTTCGACATGGGCTTACGCTCCACGGGCCCCCATTGGGAAAAATCGGGCAAGCTCGAAGGACGTAGGCCCGAAGCCGCCGTGGCCGGAGCCGCCGAGACCGTTTGGTAATGCCGCTTCACGTCCTCGACGGTGAGGCGGCCTCCGTCTCCCGAAGGAGACACACCGCTTAAATCCACCCCCAACTCTCGGGCGATTCTGCGAACGATGGGGGCGGCGAAAATCCCCTCCCCGCGGAAAGGCGGAGGGCGTTCGGTTTTCACTTCCTCGGGCGTCGTCGCCGCCTCTTTTTTTACCTCTTCCTTTTTTTCTTTCTCCTCGATTCTCGGCTTCGCTTCCGTCTTCGCGGGTAAAGATTCTTTTTCCTTTTTTGAAGGAACCGTCTCCGGGGTTTTCACGGCGCCCTCTTGTTCTTCCACGCGGAAGAGCAACTGCCCCACTTTGATCTTGTCACCCGCCTTCACCGACACTTCCTTCACGACGCCCGCCAGCGTCGAAGGCAGCTCAAACACGGCCTTCTCCGTTTCGAGTTCGAGCACCGTTTGGTCTTTTCGAAGGGAATCCCCCACCTTCACCAAGACCCTCACCACATCGGCGACGCCGATGTTTTCTCCCAATTCCTGTAATTTAAAGTCGACAAGCATGTATTGAACCTCATTTTGAAAAAAACGGGTGGGCTTTTTCAGGATCGATCTTCATCTCCGAAATCGCCTTCCGCACGGTTTCCCGCTGCACCAGCCCTTCGTCGGCCAAGGCTCCCAATGCCGCAAGAACCACATGCCGATGATCCACTTCGAAAAAGTCCCTCAACGATTCGCGCGACTCGCTGCGCCCGAAGCCGTCCGCGCCCAAACTGACGAAGGGTTTAGGCAACCAACGCGAAATGCAATCGGGGAGTGCCCGCACGTAGTCGGAAGCGGCGACGAACACGCCCTGCGCCCCCTCGAAGCATCGGGCGACGTAGGGAATCTTCGGACCTTCGCCGGGATGCAGGCGGTTCCACCGTTCGACCTCCATGCCGTCGCGGTAAAGCTCTTTGTATCCGGTAACGCTCCACACGTCGGCGGAAACGCCGAATTTCTCGCGGAGGATCTGCGCGGCCTTGATGACTTCGTTTAAGATCGACCCACTCCCCAGCAAATGGGCCTTTAAGGGAGCGGGGGCGGATTTTTGATAAAGATACATCCCCTTCAAAATCCCTTCTCTCACCCCGTCGGGCATCGACGGCATCTCATAATTCTCGTTCTGCAAGGTGATGTAGTAAAAAATACTTTCCTGTTTTTCATACATCCGCCTGAAACCCTCTTGGATGATCACCGCCAATTCATAGGCGAAAGCGGGATCGTAGCAATAAAGATTGGGCACGGGAAAGGTGAGCAGGTGACTTTGGCCGTCTTGGTGCTGCAGACCTTCGCCTTGCAGGGTGGTCCGGCCCGCCGTGGCCCCCATCAGGAAGCCGCGGCAACGCGTATCGGCGGCCGCCCACACGAGGTCTCCCACCCGTTGCAGACCGAACATGGAGTAGAAGATGAAAAAGGGGACCATGTTGATGCCGTGGGTCGCGTAGGCGGAACCCGCCGCGATGAAGGAAGCCATGGAGCCGGCTTCCGTGATCCCCTCTTCTAAAATTTGCCCGTCTTTCGCCTCTCGGTAATAGAGCAGGCTCTCCGAATCCACCGGCGGGTAGAGTTGACCTACGGACGAATAAATTCCCAAGGGCCTGAAAAGAGATTCCATCCCGAAAGTACGGGCTTCATCGGGCACGATGGGAACGATGAATTTCCCCACCTCCTGATCCCGCAACAACTTGGAGAGGAGGCGGACGAATACCATCGTCGTGGAAACGTGGCGGCCTTTCGTGCCCTCGTAAAATTCGTCGAAGGTCTCCGGCTTCACTTTCATCTCCGGGCTGCGCACGACGCGGGAAGGGACGACGCCGCCCAGTTTTTGCCGCCGCTCCTTCAGATAGCGAATCTCGGGGCTGTCCTCCGGGGGCCGATAGAAGGGGGCGTGCGCCACCGCCTCGTCGGAGATGGGAATGCCGAAACGGGTGCGGAATTCACGCAGCTCGTCCTCGTTCAATTTCTTTTGCTGGTGGGTGACGTTCTTTCCCTCGCCCGCCTCCCCCAAACCGTATCCTTTGATCGTTTTTGCGAGAATCACGGTGGGCGACCCCCGGTGCTCCACGGCGGCTTTATAGGCGGCGTACATCTTTTCGGGGTCGTGCCCTCCCCGGCTCAACTTGCGGAGTTGGTCGTCGGAGAGGTGGCGGACGATCTCCTGCAAGCGGGGGTCGGTGCCGAAAAAATTCTCACGGATGTAGGCACCGGAGGAAACGGTATACTTCTGATACTGCCCGTCGCAAACTTCGCCCATGCGCCTCACCAAGACGCCGTCTTTGTCTTGGGCGAGCAGGGGGTCCCAATCGCTCCCCCAGATCACCTTGATCACGTTCCATCCCGCCCCGCGGAAAAGGCCTTCCAATTCTTGGATGATCTTGCCGTTGCCGCGCACGGGGCCGTCCAAGCGCTGCAGATTGCAGTTGATGACGAAGATCAAGTTATCGAGCTTCTCGCGGCCGGCCAGCGAAAGCCCGGCGAGCGATTCGGGCTCGTCCATCTCCCCGTCGCCCAAGAAGGCCCACACCTTGGAGCCGTTCGCCTTCTTGAGACCGCGGTTTTCGAGGTAGCGGTTGAAGCGAGCTTGGTAGATCGCCATGAGCGGCGAGAGCCCCATGGAGACGGTGGGAAACTCCCAGAAATCGGGCATCCACCAGGGGTGAGGGTAAGAACTCAATCCTCCTTCCGGCTTTAATTCCCGGCGGAAGTTTTCCAGCTGTTTCTCCGTGATGCGTCCCTCGAGGTAAGCGCGCGAGTACACTCCGGGCGCCGCGTGCCCCTGGAAATAAATTTGATCCCCCTCCTCACCTTCTCCCTTGCCCCGAAAGAAATGGTTGAAGGCCACGTCATAGAGCGTCGCCGCGGAAGCGAAAGTGGAGATGTGACCGCCGATGCCGTCCACCGAGCGGTTGGCGCGCACGACCATGGCCATGGCGTTCCAACGGATTAAGCTGCGGATGCGCCACTCCAAGGCCCCGTCGCCCGGGTAGGCGGGCTGCTGATTTAAGGGAATCGTATTGATATAGGGGGTGCTCAAAAGGGAAGGAAGGGCCACGCCCGACAAAGCCGCTTGGTGGCTGAGCAATTCCAACAAATGACGGACCCGCTCGGGACCGCCGCTCTTCAAGACGCTCTCCAGGGAATCGAGCCATTCTTGGTCTTCGATTTGGAGGTTTTCGCGGTCGACCATCCTCCCTCCTTTAGTCCTTATAGGATGCCTGGGGGGAGAGAGGAATTCAAGCAATTCACCGCGGGCTAAAAGGTGACGAGCGTGACCCCGTCGAGGGAGCGGTTGAGGAAGTTTTTAGCGCCTTGCTTGAAGCGGTCGGGGGAGTCGGTGACGAAAAAGTGGGAGGAGCTCCGACCCTTTTCCGTTCTTTGAAGCCCCTTTTCCGCCAAAAGCTCTTTCAAAGCCCGAGCGGTCTCTTGGGCGCTATCGACGAGGGTCACTTTTTCCCCCATCGTCTTCGCGATCACGCCTTTGAGGAGGGGGTAATGGGTGCAGCCTAAAATGAGGGTATCGATGGGGGTCTTGACGAAAGGAGAGAGATACTTCTGCGCCACCGCCTCGGTAACCTCCTCGTGGATCCATCCTTCTTCGGCCAAGGGGACGAAAAGGGGACACGCGATGCCCCACACGCGGCTTTTCGGATCGAGCGCTTGCACCGCTTTCGAATAGGAAGAGCTGGAAATGGTCGACTCGGTGCCGATGACGCCGATTTCCTTCGTGCGCGTCGCACTTAAGGCGGCGCGGGCTCCGGGCTCGATCACGCCCAAAATGGGGATGGGAAAATGCCTGCGAAGTTCGGAAAGGGCCAAGGCGGAAGCCGTATTGCAAGCCACCACCACGGCCTTTACTCCGCTTTGCAGGAGGAACTGCGTGTTCTCGACGGAATATCGGGTGATGGTCTCGCGACTCTTGTTGCCGTAAGGCACGCGCGCCGTATCGCCCAAATAGACGAGGTGCTCGCCGGGCAAAGCCTCCTCGACGGCCTTGAGCACGGTGAGCCCGCCGATGCCCGAATCGAAAATGCCGATGGATTTTTCCCGTTCTGCGATCATAAAAAATAAAAAAACCCCAGTTGAAATGGCGACTGGGGTTTTCTCCAAAAACCTTTCGTGAAACCTCAACGTTTCCTGGGATGCACCACCGCCTTGGCCGCTTTCCTCTTAAGGCTTTGGGAGAGTTCGCGGCGGTGGATCGTTTCAATCTCGTGTTCCAGTTGCTTAATTTTTTTCTCCATGTCGCGAATTTCTTCGCGGGTGGGCACTTCTAAAAATTTAAGGAGGAAATTCAATTTGCGGTGCACCTTTCTCTCAATGCCCGATTTAGCATTCAACACCGCGACCACCGTGTTCAAAAATTTCTCATTCTTGAGCAGCTGGTTGACCAGGCGCGAATTCATCAAGTCTTCGAGGACTTTGCCCTTCATTTTTTCGCCTCTCTCGAAGGCTTTTTCTAGGAAAACTTGGAGACTCATGCAAACTCCTCCCTTCAACGTGGTTCGTTTCCGCAATGAAAAGGACGATTTTAACAGGGTTTTTTCGCGATTTGAAAAGGCCTAACGAAATTTGGTACCCCTGTCAATTGAGGATTCAGGCCGTCTATCGGATCCTAAATTGACTTTTCCTCACTCTTGATTATGATCGGGCCTCTTTCACGAATCCGATCAAAAGCCATTGATAAAGGAGCACTTACATGCCGTTTTTAGCCCTTTTGCTTCAAGCCCCCGCCGCCGACTTAAAGAACCAAAGCATCTACCGCCTCTTCTTCTCCACCGACCCGGTGGTGAAAGTCACCTTGATCGTCCTCATCGGCTTCTCCATTTTTTCATGGGCGATCATCCTTTATAAATACCGGCAGGTGAAAAAAGCGAAAAACGCCTCCAACCAATTCTTGAAGGTGTTCGACAGCAGCTATTCCCTCGATGAAGTCCTCACCCAATCCTCTCCCCGGGAAGGAAATCCCGTTTATGAAGTATTTTCCTCGGGGCTCTCCGACATCTTACGGGTGCGTCAAATGAACGCCAAAGATCCCGGACGCGCCCCCAAGCTCAGTTTGGAACACGTGAAGAAAAACGTCTATCGAAGCGCGGGAGACGAGGTGGCGAAACTCGAGTTGTTCACGCCTTTCCTGGCGACCACCGCTTCCGCCTCGCCTTTCATCGGGTTATTCGGTACCGTCTGGGGCATCTTGACCGCCTTCTACGCCATCGGCAAGGCGGGCTCCACCTCGCTGGCCACCGTCGGGCCCTTCATCTCGGAGGCCCTCATCGCCACGGCGGTGGGCTTGGCCGCGGCCATTCCGGCGGTCGTCGCGTACAATTACTTCATCGTGAAGATCCGCGCGCTCACTAAAATATTGGAAGATTTCTCCGTCGACCTGCTGCAACGCATTCAAAAGGAGTACTTTTAATGGCGTTTCAATTGGGCAACGAAAACGGCACGAAGCGCTTTCACAGCACCATGGCGGAGATCAACATCACGCCGCTCGTCGACGTCATGCTCGTGCTCCTCATCATCTTCATGGTCACGGCCCCCCTCATGACGGAGGGAATCGACGTGGACCTCCCCTCGGCCACCACCCAATCGATCAAGACGGATAAAGAAGACGTGGTCTTAACCGTCAACAAGACGGGCGAACTCTACCTACAGGGAGACAAAAACGCCTACAACATGGTGAATTTAACCGATAAGCTCATCGCCCTTTATCAAAACAAGGCGAAGAAGGACATCTTTCTGCGCGCCGACAAGAGCGTCCCCTACGGCATCGTCGTGCAAGTGATGGCCCTCTGCAAAAGCGCGGGCATCGAGCGCATCGGCATGGTCACCGAGCCGGAGGCTCAACCGAAGGAAGCGGGAGGTCCTTCCTTATAAAGCTCTTTTCACGACTTCCCCGTTTCACCAAGGGGGCGAAACAAACCGATATGAGACGCTCCGGCGAACGCGACAACCCCCACTCTCTGAAACGTTACCTTTTTTTCTCCCTTCTCTTCCATCTGGTAACGCTCGGCCTTCTCTTGTTCTTCCTGGCTTTCGAATCGGAAAAACCCCTCCCCGAAACGCGGGTCACGTGGGTGCAACTGGGAATCCGCACGGGAAAAGAAGAGGGTCTCCCCTATAAAAAATCGGAAGGCCTCCCGAAAACCACCATCGAAGAGCAAAAAAAATCCAATTACGAACAACCTCCGCCCACGAAAGAACAATCCAAGAAAACGGAGAAAAAACCGGAAGGCGTCGAAAAAGCGAAAGTGGCCGTCGAAGATAAAAACAAGCCCAAGACCAAACCCACGCCCACCATGCAGGAGAAAAAACCGGAGGGCAAACCGATGGACCCCCGGATGAAGGACGCCTTGGCCAAAATCAACGAAGATTTGAAGGAACGCACGGCCACCCCCGAGGCTGCCCAAGTGAAGGAAGGGGGAGAAGGAAGCCCTCAAGGAAGCCCCGGCGGCTCCAACTCGGAGTGCAGTGCCTACTCCTCAAGAATTAAGCAGAGGATGATCGGAAACTGGATCCGTCTGGTGGGGTCCAACAAACCACCCCGACCGCCCAAAATCTTTCTAACGATCAACTCCAGCGGGCAAATCACCTCGACCCGATACACCCAACGTTCCGGAGACCTCTCGCTGGACGGCTCGGCCTTAAGGGCCGTGGAAAGCTCGTCACCGCTACCCCCTCCTCCGCTCAATTGTGAAATGGCCCTTTCAGGAGGAATTACGGTGCAATTCGGGCGTTAGGATCTTTCGCTTCTTTTTTTAACTTCCCGCGTTATTTCTTTTACTTGCAGCCGTTTGGGGTTTGTGAAAGATAAAAAAAGTGGGGAATCCATTATTTTAAGAGGAGATTTGAAAGACTATGAAGTTTCGCCCGATCATGTGGATGATCCTAATTCTCGCCTCCTTCTCCCTTAAAACTCAGGCCCAATCCCTCCCCGGAGCCGAAAGTCAGGCGGGGAGGAGAATTTACATCATCCTCGACCAACCGAGCGCCGAAAAGAAATTTCCCATCGCCGTCACCGACCTGCTCTACACGAAAAAGGGCAACGACAAAGACAACTTCGCCGTGAAAGTGTCCGACGTGCTTCGAAACGACATGAAGCTCGCCGGCTATTTCGACGTGCTCGACAAGGCCAATTATCCGGAGAACCCAGGCACCGGCCTTACCGCGGAAATCGACTTTAAGAAGTGGACCGGCATTGGAGCGAGCGCCCTCGTAAAAGGCGGAATTTATTTAGACGGAAAAAATCTCGTAATGGAGCTTCGCTTGTTCGACCCTTACACGGGAGAAATGCTCGTCGGAAAAGAATATAAAGTGGAAAAGGGCAACTACCGCGCCGCCGCCCACCGATTTATGGACGAGATCATGCTGGCTCTCACCGGCGAAAGGGGCGTTTTTTCCACCAAAATCGTCGCCGCCTGCGGCAAGGTGGGCCAGCGGGAAATCGTCATGATGGACGTGGACGGAGAAAACCGGACCCCCCTCACTAAAAATGGAGTGATCAACGTCTCCCCCGATTGGTCCCACGACGGCAAGCAGGTCGCATTCACCTCTTACGCCAAGTATTTTCCAGAAATTTTTATTTCGGACACGACCGGCAAAATCAACCCCAAGCGGGTCACCTACAATAATGGAATGAATTTGACCCCCGCCTGGGCCCCCGACGGCAGCGGCATCGCCATTTCGAGCAACATGGGGGGAGACCCGGATCTTTATCTCATCGACACTCGGGGCAATAAGCTCGCCCAACTCACGCGCGGCCACGGCATTGACATCGGACCCACCTGGTCACCCGACTCGCAGCACCTCATCTTCGCCTCGGAACGGGCGGGCAATTTGCATTTATTTTCCATGGATCGCAACGGCGGAAACCTGAAGCGCCTCACCTACA
This sequence comes from bacterium, assembly GCA_046346885.1. Taxonomy (GTDB): domain Bacteria; phylum UBA10199; class UBA10199; order JADFYH01; family JADFYH01; genus JAXMHI01. The sequence continues at coordinate 79,144 of JAXMHI010000013.1, forward strand.
CGGGCTATCAAAACGACCAGCCCGATTGGTCCCCCAAAGGAGACAAGGTGGCCTTCGCCGGGCGCGAGGGCGGCAACTTCGATATTTTCACGATGAACGTGGACGGAACGCTCATCCAGCGCCTTACTTCCGGATCGGGCAGCAACGAATCGCCCAGCTATTCGCCGGACGGCCGCTATATCGTTTACACGAGCTCGCGCGCCTACAAGAATGATATTTACTTAATGCTTTGGGAAGGATCGAACCAAACCCAAATCACGAAAACGGGGGACTGCGTCAATCCGGATTGGTCTCCCTGGTTGCAATGATATGAAAGTCGCGTCCATCGACATCGGCAGCAACACGGTCTTGCTCCTCATCGCCAAGGTGAGGCAAGACGGCGACATCGAACCCCTCGTGGAAAAGGCGGAGATCACGCGCTTGGGTGAGAAGCTCGATGCGAACGGCGTGCTCCTGCCTGAGGCGATGGATCGCACGCTGAAAGCGCTGCTTAAGTTCACCGACCTTTGCCACCGCAATCAAGTGGAGCGCATCGCCTGCGTGGGCACGGAGGCCTTGAGAAGGGCGAACAATTCCCAAGAGTTCGTGAATAAAGTGCAAGAGCTCTGCGGTTTCCGGGTGGAAGTCATCCCGGGCAAAAAAGAAGCGGAGCTTGCCTACCTTTCCGCCTTGCTGGATTTCGGAGAGACCTATCCCAACTTGGTGGTGGTGGATATCGGAGGCGGTTCCACGGAAATGATTTGGCAGAAGGAAATCTTGGGCGATACGGCGCGGCTCCAAATGGTGTCGATGAAGATGGGGTCGGTGCGGCTGACCGAGAATTACCTGCCCAATGATCCGGTCCTCAACGGCGAATACGGCCAGCTTGTGACGGTAATCGAGGAAAGGCTCCACAACGACTTAAGCCCCCTAACCCTTCCCGACGGCCCCTTAACCCTCATCGGACTCGCGGGGACCGTCACCACCTTATCGGCCATCGACCAAAGGCTGGATCCCTACGATTCGAAGAAAATCCAGGGAGCCTCGCTCACATACGCGGGCTTAAGCCGCATCGTGGAAGAAATGAAATCCAAACCGCTGGAGGAAAGGAAAAGAATGGTGGGCATGGAACCCAAGCGGGCCGACGTTCTCCTGGCGGGGGCCGCCATTTTAGAAGCGGTGATGCGGAAATTCAAGGCCGACCACGTGATCGTGAGCGACCACGGCATCCGCTACGGTCTTCTTTACCAAAAGTTCGTGCGGCGACTCGATTGAACGTCGCCGCCCTCCCCTTTAGCTTTTCCAGTTTACGTTCGTTTTCGCGCTGGGAATCTCTTCTTTCCACCGCGTTTCCGCATGGATGGTATCGGCATAACGCTTCATGATCTCTTCGGCCATGGCGCTCGTCATGGATCCCGTATAGCTGATGTTCGAGAAACTAACCTTGGTGACGTAACCGGTTTTGGGGTCCGTCTCGATGAGCATGGTCGCCTTAAGCGTTAAACCTTCATCCATTTTCAACTTGCGCTCGTAGATGGACCGAGAAGGGCCAATTTGTCCTTTAAGCACGGTACTGGCGTTGTCGGGGCCCACAAAACGGCTTTTATCCGTCGGATGTCCGCTACTATACGAAAACGCATAGCTCCCCTTCACGGGGTCCTTCGGGGCGGGAGGCGCCGGAGGAACGGGAGGGGCCGGAGGAATGGGGGACGGTGAAGGCGGAGGGGGCGGAGGCGCCGGGGGAACAGGGGCGGCAGCCGCGCCGGCCTTCAATTCCAATTTAAATCCGATTTGCTTCTTGCCGATGTTGCCGAATTTCACCTCCGCCCGGTAGGCGTTGGCGATGTTGTTCATGAGCTCCGTGATCTCGGCTTGAGTGGGTTGATCGCCCTTCTCGCCCGCTTTCGCGGCGGCCACGTTCTTGAAAGTGACCTTCGTGATCTCCCCGCTCGCGGAATCGACGCTCACGTAAATATCGGCGTTGAAATTGTAGTTCTTTCCCGTCTTCGCCATGCTCTTGCTGTGCTCGCGTTGGGCGATCTGCACGCGGGAGGCGCGGAAGGCGTCTTCCGTCACTCCGCCGGCGCCCGTCACCTTCGCGACAGGGACCACCGCAAATTCGGCCACGGCCACAGGCCCGGAAGCGGGACTGGGGGCGGGACTCGGGGGAACAACGGGAGGCTTGGGAGGCTCCGCGGGTTTCTTGGGCTCTTCAATCGCTTTCGTCGATTGATACGCCATCAGTGCGCTCTTCGCCTTGTCGGCCAAGGGGCCGTCTTTCACGCCCTTCAAGATCGAAATGATGTTGGTGCGGGCGCGATAGCTGTATGCCTCGGAGTAACAGGGCGATTTTTCCCAGCTGGAAAGTTTTTGCTTCAAGGCGTCGTACTTGATCTTGCCGTCCATGAAGTCGCGGGTGGCGATGATCGCCGTTTGAAGCGGCAAACATCGGCCGCTCTTCACCGCGGGATCGTTCCAACCGGAAAGCATGTCCCCGAAAATGGCCGCATCGCCGAGCAGCTCGGCCTTAGGGGCCGGCGCGGGCGGCTTAGACTCCACTTTGGGAGCCGCGTCAGGCTTTTTAGAGCCGCCGAGCCCATCCACCTCGCCCATCACGCCCACCATCTTGGGGGCGCGTTGCGAGTTGTACTCCACTTTCAGCGTGCCCAAGGCGGAAACAAGCTTTTGGTACGCCCCGGACAACACGGGATCACTCGAAAAATTGGGATCCTTTCTCCAGTCGATCAAGCAACGGCGCACGTAATTGTGGTCGGTTTCGTTACCGGCCACGTAATCTCTCACCTTCATGATGGCGAAGGCGGCCAAGGGATATTGCTTCTTCTTTTCGGCGGTCCAGCCCAAAGCCCCGTCGGAGAGTTTCGCATCCCGCTCGTCGCGGGCTTCCTTATAAGTTTTGAAATCGATGGTGACGATCTTGTTGGCGGGAGCCGCGGGGGAAGGGGCGGCTGCCGGCTTCACGTCCGCTTTCGGAGACGCGGCGGGAGGAGGAGCCGCGGGGGAAGAAACTTCTTTCGTGCTCGCCTTCACCGCGTTGAGCGCGCTTTGCGCCTTCTCTTTCATTTCCGGATCGCTGATTCCCGAAAGCAAGCGGATCAAGTTGGCGCGGGCCGTTTGGTTGACGGGATCGCCGTAGTTGGCGGAAGCCGCCCATGCCGTGATCTTGGCTTTCAGTTGGTCGTAGGTTTTGGTACCGGATAAAAAATCCTGCACGGTAACAATGAGGGAGGAAAGGGACAGGTATTGAGCGCGGTTGGCGGGTTCGTTATAAGCATTAAACTTATCTCCCAAAACCAATCCCGCGTTGACCGCGTCCCGAGCCCGGGTTTGCAGGTTTTTTCCCGAATCCGCTTTCGCGACGTCCGTCGCTCCTTTAACCGGTGGTGCCATAGCGTGCCCCCTTGACCTTTCTTGTTAAACCCACACCGGACCTTCCCTTTACGGAAGGCCCATTGGAAAAAATGGAAATGCAGACGAGGAAGCGGGCGACGCGACGGAAGCGAAAGAAATTGAAAACCACGGCGGAAAAAACCACGCGGGTTTATAAGGATCGATTGCGGGGGATTTAAGCCTCCTCTCTCCTTGAGGTAGGAAAAAAGCCCTAAAGCCTTCGATCAGAGGGGTTTTTCGTGCGCCACCCAAATCCCTCTTATTTCATTTCTTTTATCGTTAAAAGCCGCTTTAAGTTGCTAATGAGAAGTGGGGGGTTCTTTTTTGGAGGAAGGAACGACGGGAGGTTCCCCGTCCGTTTCCGGAGGACTCGCGCTCTCGCCCGGTACGGCATAATCTCCGGACGCCCAGTGGCCCAAGTCTCGGATTTTGCATCGTTCACTGCAAAAAGGCCGGAAGGGGTTGTTTTCCCAGGAGATCTCCTGACGGCAAAGGGGACATTTGACGGTTTTGGGCATAAAACGCCCTCCTACCAATCGATCCTTTGGCGGGAGGTGTTGGGGATCATCGTCCCGATAAATTTGAACCACTTGGAGTGCTTATTTTCCTTAAATTCACGCTCAGCCACCCGGGCTTTTACCTTGCCTTGATCGGTTCCCTTGATGAATTCCACTTTTTCCAGATCAACGTAATTGAGGTCGATGCTGAACATGCCTCGGGAACCGAAGTCTCCGAAGATCTGCACGCCCGAGAAGTCATCCACCACCAAATTGGGGTTCACCCGGTTTTTGCGGACACGGAAGGAAAAGGGATTGTAGAAGACCAGCTGTTTGGCCACTTGGCACATTCCCTGGTCCCAATTGGCGAAACCGTTGCCTTGGTTGATGGGGAAACGGACTTCCTTGTCGGAAAAATCAACCGTGTAAAAAGGCGCCCGATTGGGGTCGTCGTGCTTCAACTCCACCTTCGTGATTTTTTTCGGGAAGGAGGAATCGGTAAAGACTTTCGCCTCTAACAAGACGTCGGTAATCCCCGCCCCTTCCACCACCATGGGGAGGTTTTTGTTCTCGATGTGCTCTTGTAAAAGGAAAAGGAGCTGGAAAAACTGTTCCAGCTTGGTTTTGGTGGGCGTGGATTCGAAAATTTCTTTGAGGGCGGCCTTCGTTTCGTCAGTGGTCTGCCAAACGTTACGGCCGTTGGTGTCTTTCAACTTTTCCAACGCGGCGATCAATTTGGATAAATCGGCCTTCAAGACCGGGGGAGGCGGATTGTCGGCGCCCGGGCAATGGGGATCCTCGGCAAACGCGGGCCGGAACGAACCGAATAAAACGAGGAATAAAGACACGAATAACAAACATGATTTTCTTTTCATGACCACCTACCCTAAAATTTTAAGATGAATTCACTTCTTTCGAGGTAAGCCGACGCTACCCTTCGATTTCAGGGTGTGTCAACTCAGTTTGTGCTAAAATTTCTCCCTTAGGGTAAGGGTGGTTGAGAGGGTTAAGATCTAATGCCCCTTATCTTAAAAGAGGGGAAATCTTAAAAAATAATTTGAATTATGTTTTCACCATTAATAAAGTCATAATAAGGGAATAGATTTTGCCTCCGGCTTTTCGGGTGCAGACAAGGTATTCCCATGCAACGACTAACCCCCTACGATATTTCCTTCGGCGAACGGGCCTATCACGAATTCAACCAAGACGATTTCGAACCGCGCAACCATTATCGCCTGCTTTGGGAGCATATCCGCAAGGCCGGCCACAGCCATTTGGCGACCAAAGCCCGCGAGGCCCATCTGGCCCTGCACGCGGAGGGGGTCACCTTCACCGTCTACAGCGATAAAGAACAAGGCATCGAGCGGGTTTGGCCTTTCGATCTCATCCCGCGCATCATCCCCGCCCAAGAATGGCAAAAAATCGAAACGGGACTCAAGCAACGGGTGAAGGCCTTAAATCTTTTCCTCAAAGACATCTACAACGGGCAGCGCATCTTAAAAGAGGGACTGATTCCCTCGGAGCTCATCTATCAAGGGAAAGATTTCCTGGTGGAGATGAAGGGTTGCCAAGCCCCACACGACATCTACACCCACATCAGCGGCATCGACATCGTGCGAGACGAAACGGGGCGGTATCTCATCTTGGAAGACAATCTGCGCACCCCCTCCGGCGTCTCTTACATGATCGAAAACCGCATCATCGAGCGGCGCATCTTACCGGAATTTTTCTCCAAATACCGGGTCAGGCGGGTGGAGCACTACCCCGCCCTGCTCTTGCAAGCCCTGCGGTACCTGTCTCCCCGAGGAAAAAATCGGGCGGAAGTGGTGCTGCTCACGCCGGGCATTTACAATTCGGCCTATTTTGAACACACCTTTCTCGCCAAAGAAATGGGCATCGAGCTCGCCGAAGGCCGCGACCTGGTCGTCCAAAACAACATCGTCTATCTGAAAACCACCTTGGGCTTAAAAAGGGTGGACGTGGTTTATCGCCGGGTGGACGACGCCTTTTTAGATCCCCTCTGCTTCCGAAACGACTCTTCTTTGGGTGTGGCGGGCATCATCAACGCCTGGCGGGCGGGCAACGTGGCCATCGTCAACGCTCCGGGCACCGGCATCGCCGACGATAAGGGCATTTTTCCCTTCGTTCCCGACATGATCCGTTTCTATCTGGGAGAACAGCCTTTATTGGAAAACGTGCCCACCTATTTGATGACCCGGCCGGAAGACCAAGCCTACGTGCTCGATCATTTAGACCGTATGGTGGTGAAATGCGTCAGCGAATCGGGCGGCTACGGAATGCTCATGGGCCCCACGTCCAC
>JAXMHI010000014.1:0-82768 GCA_046346885.1 bacterium
TACTCTTTGAGCCGTTGATTCATTTGAATCGCAGATTTTTAGGAGGATTTTCAATAAAAAGCCCCTCTCCCAAACAGGAAGAGGGGCTTTGAAATATCCGATGAGTAACGGGAATGATTATAAAGGCGCCATCTCTCCTTTAATGATCCGATTACGGACGAATTCTTGGCTTTGTTGCGCCATCGAAATCACTTTGAAGTTCTTGGCGTGTTCGGGGCGCATGAAGACGCGCTTGCCGCTTTCCAGTTCCACCATCTGAAGATTCATCTTCACCTGATTTCTCTGGAGGTAGTGCATGCCCACTTCTCCCTTGGCCTCGAAGACGTTGACCGCCACGAGCTCGCCTTTTTGGTTGAAAGCGCCGATATACGACTTCCGGACCTGGCTGGCCCCGAAAATTTGGTCGGCAAATTTTACGTCCTTATCGTTCTTGTTGATGATGTATCGAAACTCGGAGGATTTCGATTTTCCTTCGAACTTGGCCCCTTTCACTTCTTTGAACCCATCGGTTTTCGGAAGCGAGGACGGCCCCTTCAACTTGGGGGTGTCGACTAAAGTCTTGGCTCGGTCTGACGGTAAACAAACCGCGCTTTTGGTCCCATCATAATTGGACAAGGCCGGTCCCAACTTGCAGGCACCCGTATTTTTCGCTGTCGTCGTCATATTGACTCTCCTTTTGTAAGAAGACGCTGCACTCTTTATTTCTAGTAAAGTGCGTGCAAGCCTTCTTGGCTTTTAATAAGAAGCAAGGGGGGTGCCATTTATAAATATTTGAAAATACTTAATTAATTGTTTTAAGGAAATTCGGATGTGGGTTAAAAGTATATTTTTTTAACCTGAGAAAGAGGGGGGAAAAGAGCTGTTTTTTGAGAAGAAAGCGGCCTGATGCGGAACTTTCAAAGGGAAGAGGCGGGCTGCTGCTGCGTGACGCAATGAATCGCCCCCATGCCCCAAATGAGGTCATTGCATTCGATGCCGACGATTTTTCGGTCGGGGAAGCAGCCCTTTAAAATACCCAAGGCCTTCGCGTCGTTCGCGTGGCGATAGAGGGGGACGAGAACGACTCCGTTGGCGATGTAGAAGTTGGCGTAAGAGGCGGGTAGCCTTTCTCCTTCATCATCCTCCACGCGCCCGGGCATGGGGAGGGTTAAAAGCTTGAAAGGTTTGCCGTCCAAGTTTTTCATCGAGCGGAGGCGCTTTAAGTTTTCTTGAAGGGGCGCGTAGTTTTCGTCTTCGGGATCTTCTTCTACCACTGTCACAATCGTATCAGCGGCGACGAAGCGGGTGATGTCATCCACGTGGCCGTCCGTGTCGTCGCCGGCGACGCCTTCGCCGAGCCAGAGCACTTGCTTGGCGCCTAAATAATCTTTTAGGTATTTTTCGATCTCGTTTTTAAAGAGTTTTGGGTTGCGGTTCGCGTTGAGCAGGCATTGCTCGGTGGTGAGCACCGTACCTTGGCCGTTTACTTCGATGGAACCGCCTTCCATTACGATGCCGGGCTCGAAGAAGGGAAGGTCTAGGAGATGGGAAATCCTTTTAGGCAGACCGTTGTCTTCCATCAAGGTTTCGTATTTGCCGCCCCAGGCGTTGAAGATCCAGCAGTTGTAGGCGATTTCCGATTCCCGTTTGATGAAATTCGGCCCGTAATCCCGAATCCACGAATCCACCGTTTTGATCGGGTGAATCAGAAGATTTCCTTCATTCACTTTTTTCGAGGAAAGCTTCCGGCGCGCCGCTTCTTCCATTGCTTCGTCATCGACCAGCAAATGCACTTTCTCGTTCGGGGTAAGCGCCTCGATCATCTGCGCGAAAGCTTCTTGCGCCTGCGGCACGCGGTCGGGCCAGGTAACGGGGTCTTTTGGCCAAGAGAGCCAGGTGGCCTCGTGGGGTTCCCACTCGGCGGGCATTCGGTAGCCTAATTCGCGGGGAAGGGAGGTCATGGTTTATAAGAGGGAGTAAGCGTCGCTGCGGCGACAGGTGAGGAAGGGCCAGTCTTTGCGCACTTCGTCCAACCGGCCAAGGTCGCAGGCGACGATTAAGTTTTCTTCCTGATCATGGGAGGCCTTGCCCAAGACGCGGCCCAAGGGATCGGCGACGAAGGAGCCGCCCCAGAAGTTGAGGTGGTCTTCCACGCCCGTGCGGTTGGTGGCCGCGACGAAGACGGTGTTTGAAATGGCGTGCCCCCGCTGCACGGTGACCCAGGCGTCATATTCCGCTTTGCCCAACTCTTCTTGACCCTTCACCTGCCAACCGATGGCAGTGGGGTAGAAGAGGATTTGCGAGCCTTGAAGCGCCAGGCTGCGCGCGCCCTCGGGAAACCATTGGTCCCAGCACACCTGTACGCCGATCTTCGCGTAACGGGTTTCGAAGGTGTTCAGCCCTAAATCGCCCGGCTTGAAGTAGAACATTTCCGAGTAATAGTTGCGCGGGTCGTCGGGGATGTGAATCTTGCGGTATTTGCCGAGGAAGCGCCCGTCCGCGTCGAGTACGCAGGCCGTATTGAAATAATCGGGGCCCGATTTCTCGAAAAGGGAGGCGACGATGACGATTCGTTTTTCCTTGGCGATCTTGCCTAAGATTTCGGTGGTGGAGTTGGGCATCGCCTCGGCCAGCTCGAAGAATTTCTTGTCGTTCACCTGGCAGAAATAACGGGAGCGGAAGAGCTCTTGCAGGCAGACGATTTGCGCACCGCTTTTCGCCGCCTCTTCGATGCGGGTGATCGTGCGGTCCAAGTTCTTTTTGGGGTCTTCGTCGGACTTCGTTTGAACGAGGCCTAAGACGACTTCTTTTTTGGTTTCGCTCATGGTTCTTTATGTATTCGAAAAAGGAGGCGGAGTTCAATAGGAAAGCCTCGGGAAAAGGGGAAATGATTTAGGGTTTGCCCACGCTCTCTAAAATAGCCTTCTCCACCTTGGGCAGCAAGGTTTGCCATTCTTTGTCCTGCTTCTTGATCACCGTGACGAAATTGAGATGGATGGAAATGTTGTCGATCCCCCCCACGGCGAACAAGGCCTTCGCCACGGGCGAGTCTTCGGCCTCGTCCGGTTTCGAATAGGATTTGGTTTCCCCTTCGAGCAGCGGGCAACTCAGCGTGAATTTGTAAGCGTTGGGATTTATGGTTGGCTCGGCGAAAAGAGAGACCGGAGTCATGAATCCTCCTTGGAAGATGATTCCCTACACGCGGAAAGTCCCTTTTCTTATTTACATTATTTTCGGTAAAAACGCGAAAGATTGCAAGGGGAGCGCGTCGAATTTTAAGTGTTTTTCTTGCTTCAGCTTTGGTATGGAGAGGCTTCATTTTTCTAATATTGAGGAAAAACCATGGAAATGAAATCCGTCAGCGAATCTTCCGCAGAATTCACGCACCTTGTGCTCCCGCCCGACATCAACACCGTCGGCACCGTTTTCGGGGGTAAAGTGATGGAGTGGATCGACATCGCCGGGGCCATTGTCGCCACCCGCCATTGCCGCCGCGCCGCCGTGACGGCGAGCGTGGATGCGCTCAACTTCATTTCTCCCCTGCGCTTGGGCGACATCGTCATCCTGAAAGCCGCCGTGAATTTCGTGGGGAAGACCTCGATGGAGATCGGCGTGCGCATCGAGGCCGAAGATCCGCGCACCGGCGACCGCCGCCACACGGTGAGCGCCTATTCCACCTTCGTGGGGGTCGACGAGTCGGGCAAGCCTTCTCCCGTGCCGGGTCTCGTGTGCAATTCCCCCGAGGAGAGGCGTCGCTACGAAGAAGGAAAGGCCCGGCGCGAAGAGCGGATGAAATGGAAGCTCGCCCGAAAGAAATAAATCATGAAAAAAACCGCCCGCGTTCTTTTTGTCCTTCTCGCCGCGTTCGTCGGGTTCGTCTTTTGGGCGAAGTCGCCCCTGCTTTCCCCTGAAAAGATGCCCCCGGAAGGGATCGTCAGGCTTTTCGATTCCCCCGCCGATTTCGCGCTTCCCGAAGAGTTGAAAATCGTCACCTACAATATCGGTTACGCCTCGGGCGACAAGAACAACCGCGCCGTTTCCTTGAGTCGGGCGGAGGTCGAAGGGAATTTGAACGCCATGGCGAAGGCCTTGGAGCCCCTCCACGCGGATATCGTGTGCCTGCAGGAAGTCGATTTCCATTCGGCCCGCACCTTCGACATCAACCAAATGGAGTTTTTGGGGAAGGCCTTGAATCTTCCCTATGCGGCCTACGTCGTCACTTGGAACAAACGCTATCTCCCTTGGCCCTATTGGCCGCTTCAATATCAATTCGGACACATAGTTTCCGGGCAGGCAGTGTTAAGCCGCTTTCCTCTCGAGAAAATCGAGACCTTGAAGTTCGAAAAGCCCGCCTCCAACCCTTTTTGGTACAACTGGTTTTATTTGGACCGCATCGTGGAGAAGGTGGGAGTGAAAATCGGCGAGAAGACGCTTGCCCTTTGGAACGTGCACCTGGAGGCCTTCGACGCCCCCACTCGCCTCTCCCAGGCGGAGCGTTTGGCCCGCTGGATTGCGGAAAATCCTTCCCCGCTCAAGCTTGCCGCCGGGGATTTCAACAGCGTTTCGATCCATCGCGACGATTTGGAGGAAGGCCAGAAGAAGGAGTTGGAGGATACGGGCGCCTCGATTTATCTCATCTCCGAAAAAACGGGCTTAAAGAACGCCGAGACCTTTCCCCCCTTTTACACGATGCCCAGTTGGGACCCGATCAAGAAGATCGACCATATCCTTTATGATGAAAAAGTGATGAACTTGCTTCGGGTGGATACCCTCAAAGGACTCAAGGCGAGCGATCATTTACCCGTTTGGGCGGCATTCAAATGGAAGGAAAAACAGCCTTAGGATTGGATGTAGCTTTTCAGGAAGACGTTTTCTTCCTCCATTTCCCGGGTGAGCCATTCCAAAATATTCCGCATGGTGACCACGCCGACGACCCTTTCCCCTTCCACGATGGGGATGTGGCGACATTTGGTGGTTTCCATTCTTTTAAAGCAATTTTCCACGGCCTCCTGAAGGGGCACGGTCGTCACGTTTTTCGACATGACTTGCATCAAGGGAGTCTTTTTTGCGTCCAGATCCTGGGCGACCACTCGGTTGAGCAGGTCGCGTTCCGTGAAAATGCCCGTGAGTTTTTCGCCCTCCATGATGAGGACACTTCCCACCCGATGTTCGGCCATTTTCTGCGCCGCCTCGAATACCGAAGCGCTGGAAGGAAGGGTGATGATTTGTTGGGATTTGACTAAAGACGCTAAAAGACTCATAAAATCCCCCTCTGTTGAAAGCAGTTTTTTTGCCCCTCGCCCCCTTGATTTTAATCGAGGAAAAAGAAGGTGGCTAGCGCTTAATTCTTAAATTGACAGGAAAGGGGCCCTTCAGTAACTTCCGCGAAATTTTCACCCAATCTTTTCAATCAAGGAAGTTCATCCAAGCCATGAGATTTTTCCCAAAACACGAGGATTTTTTCGAGCATTTCGTCGATAGTGCGAAAAATACGCTGGAGGCCGCCAAGTATCTCGAACAGGCGTTGCAGGCGGGCCCCATCAACGAAGAGCGTCTAGCGCAGTTGGAAGATTTCGAGCACCGGGGCGACCGAATCACCCATGATACGATGGAGCGTTTAAACCGCACCTTCGTGACGCCGATCGATCGGGAAGACATCCATCAACTGGTCAGCCGTTTGGACGATGTGCTCGATTTCATTTACGCCGCGTCCGAGGCCATGTCCCTCTATAAGATCGATCCCATCCCCCAATCGATGAAGGACCTTTCCACACTGCTCGTGAAGATCATCGCCGAGGTGTGCCGCGCCGTCGAGAGGCTCTCCAACCTGAAGAGGCCCGAGATGATCCTGGCGATTTGCATCGAGATCAATCGGTTGGAAAACGAGGTGGACAACACCCACCGCAGGGCCTTGGCGGATCTCTTCGAAAAGGAGAAGGACCCGATCACCATCATCAAGACCAAGGAAATCTTGGAAGATCTCGAGACGGCGACCGACAAGTGCGAGGATGTGGCCAACGTCATCGAGGGAATCGTCCTCAAAAACGCCTAAAACTTAAAAAAGCTTTTCCAATGGACTTGCATCAACCCTCTCTCATTCTCGTCGGCTCCGTCATCGCCATCGCCCTGGCCTTCGACTTCATCAACGGGTTTCACGACGCCGCCAATTCGGTGGCGACGGTGGTTTCCACGAGGGTATTATCCCCCCGGATGGCTGTTTTTTGGGCGGCTTTTTTTAACTTCGTCGCCCTCTTTGTTTTTAAACTCCACGTGGCGGATACGATCGGGAAGGGGATCGTCGACCCCGCCGTGATGGACCTCGCTACGGTCTTTTCCGCTTTGATGGGAGCCATCATTTGGGACCTCATCACCTGGTGGTGGGGCTTGCCCACGTCCAGCTCCCACGCCCTCATCGGGGGAATCATGGGTGCCGCGATCGTCAAGGCCGGTTTCCGCTCGCTGGTGGCCCCTGGGATCATCAAAACTTGCGCGTTTATCCTGATTTCGCCCTTGATGGGCCTGGTTTTAGGCTTCATTTTCATGACCCTCATCAACGCGATTTTCTATCATTCCGCTCCTTCGAAAGTAGATAAGTACTTCCGCCGCTTGCAACTGCTTTCCGCCGGGTTGTATAGCTTGGGTCACGGCGGTAACGACGCCCAAAAGACGATGGGGATCATTGCCGTTCTACTTTTCTCCACGGGACACCAGGGCAATTTCTACGTGCCGGCTTGGGTGAAGGTGACCTGCAACTTGGCCATGGCAGCCGGCACCATGTTCGGCGGATGGAGGATCGTGAAAACGATGGGAATGAAGATCACCAAACTCCAGCCGGTGGGGGGATTCGCGGCCGAGACGGCGGCGGCGAGCACCTTGTTTCTGGCGACCTTCGCCGGCATTCCCGTGAGCACGACTCATACGATCACGGGATCCATCGTCGGCGTGGGGGCCGTGCGGCGTCTTTCCAGCGTACGGTGGGGGATCGCGGGGCGCATCGTCTGGGCGTGGATTTTCACGATTCCCGCTTCGGCATTGGTGGCGGCCTTGTTTTATGTTGTTTGCCGTGCCATAGGATCTTAAGATAAACTCGTCAAAAATGGGAAACCACTTTCAAAGCATGTTGTCGGAGTTTTTGCATAACCTCACGAACGATCCCGTCTATTACGGGAGCGCGGGCGGGGTGGTGTTGCTTCTCATCGTCCTATCCTTTTTCCTTTTCCGCGGAAAAAAGGAGCAGAAAGAACTTTCCCCGCTCACCGAAGGCCTTAAAAAGAGCCACGACAACCTGGCCCACAAGATCGACGAGGCCATCGGGCGGCGCAACAAGATCGACGAAGAGCTTTTTTCGAAGTTGGAAGAAATTCTCCTGGGAGCCGACGTGGGAGTCAAGACGACCCAGCGCCTGCTCAAGTTTCTCTACGAAGACATTTCCCAGTCGGGCAAGCAGGACATCCGCCACCTCAAGAATTTCTTAAAACAAGAATTGATCCGCATCTTAGTGGAGGATGAAAAATCGCCGGTCACCCCCTTGGAGCCCCCGTCGGTCGTCATGGTGGTTGGTATCAACGGCGTAGGCAAGACGACTACCATCGGCAAGCTTTCGAAGAAATTTCGCGCGAAAGGAGAAAAGGTCTTGCTCGCCTGCGCCGACACCTTCCGCGCGGGGGCGGTGAGTCAGCTCAAGGTTTGGGCGGAGCGGGTGGGTGCCCACACCCTTTCCCAAAACGAGGGGGCGGACCCGGCGGCGGTGGCCTATGACGCCGTGAAGGCGGCCACGGCCCGGGGAATCGACCGGGTCATTATCGATACGGCGGGACGCCTGCATACCAAAGTGAATTTGATGGAGGAGATGAAAAAGATTAAGCGGGTGGTGGACAAGGCCAAGCCGGGCGCTCCGCACGAGGTTTTTTTAGTGGTCGACGCCACCACCGGCCAAAACGCCTTGGCCCAGGCCCGCGAATTCCACGAGACACTGGGTCTTACCGGCATGATCCTCACCAAGCTGGACGGCACCGCCAAGGGCGGCATCGTGGTGGCCATCCGTGACGAGTTGAAGATCCCCATCCGTTACATCGGTATCGGAGAGCGGATCGACGACCTGCGCGAATTCAACCCTAAGGAGTTCGTCGAAGCCCTTTTGGCCTAAGATTTTAAGCAATTTCTCGCCAATCCCCCTTTTTTCGTTTATCCTTAAAGGTCCATGGATCATTTTTCCATCGTGTGGTTTCTGGGCGCCGTGGGCATCTTTCTCTACGGCATTCGAGTGAGCCGCATCGGCCTCCAGCTCTGGGGCGGCGACCGGTTGGGCGGCATGATCGCCTCCCTCACCAATAATCGCTTCAAGGGGATGGCCGTCGGGGCTTTCGTCACCCTCATTCTGCAATCTTCCTCGGCAACCTCGAACATGGTGGTTTCTTTCGCCGATGCAGGGCTTATGGACCTGGCCCAGGCGATGGGCGTCTTGTTGGGGGCCGGCATCGGCACCACGCTCGTGGTGCTCCTCCTCTCCGTGCGCCAGATTTCCGAATATGCGATGATGATATTGGTGGTGGGCATCGCCATCGACATGGGCAGCCGCCGCAAGAAGACCCGATATGTCAGCATGCTTTTCATCGGGTTCGGTTTCATCTTCTTGGGCCTGCAGTTGATGACGATGGGGGCCGAGCCGCTCAAACAAAACGTTCATTTTTCCGAGCTCATGGCCTTTTTGGCCGAGAACCCCGGCTATAGCTTCATCCTCTCGGCGGTCGTGACGACTTTCCTCTCCAGCGCGGGGACGATCGGTCTCGTCATTGCCTTCGCCTTTTCGGGCGTCTTGAATTTCGAGGCCGCCTTGCCTTTCGTTTTAGGCGCCAACTTGGGTACTTGTTTCACCTCGGTGCTCGCTTCCTTTTCGGGTTCCTCCGCCGGAAAGCAGGTGGCGATGGCGAACCTTCTCTTCAAGCTTATCGGAATCGCCGTCTTTTACCCGCTGATGGGCCCCTTCGCCGCGGCCGTCAACGCCTTGGCGGCGCATATTCCCGGCGTGGGAACGAGCGTGAGCGCCCGAATCGCCCTTTCCCACCTTTCCTTCAATCTCATCGTTTCGCTCGCGTTTCTTCCGTTCATTCGGCAAGGGGTCTGGATTATCCAAAAGATGATGCCGCCTTCCCGTTCCGAGTTGGAGAAAAAGTTCGCGCCGCGCTATCTCGACCCGCATAGTCTCGAGACGCCGTCGCTCGCCTTCGCCAATGTGAAGCGGGAAATTTTGCGGGTGGCGGATCTCGCTCTCGAGATGTTCCGCGATTGCATTTATTGTTATGAAAGATCCAATCCCGATCTGGTTTTCGAGATCGAGTCGAAGGACGACAAGGTCGACCTGCTCGACCGGGAGATCAAGCTCTTCATGGCGAAGCTTTCCCAAGAAAACCTCACCGACGAACAAGCTAAGATGAGCCTCACGCTCCTTTCGACGGCCGGGGCCTTGGAGGAAATCGGCGACATCGTGGTGCAGAATATCTTGGATATGGCCGGCAAAAAGGTGCATCGCATCCGCACCTTTTCCGAGGAGGGGTGGAGGGAAATCAAAAACTACCATTCCCGAATTCTGGAGACCTTCACCTGGGCGGTTTCCGCCATGGCCTCCGGCGACGGAGAGCTGGTGAAAAGGGTCCTTCGAAGCGTCGATCACCTGAGCCAAGAGCACGAACAACTGCGCACTCAGCACTTGGCCCGCCTCCAGTCGGGCTTAAAGGAAAGCTTCGAGACTTCCTCCATCCACCTCGACACTCTCTCCGCCTTCTCCCGGGTGGCGGCTTCTCTCGGGGAGTTGGTGAAGCCGATCCAAGCAAATACGGCCTAGACAAAGCCTTCCCCCATACATTAACTTCGAATCATGCTCATCGACAGCCACGCCCATCTTACCTTCGACCCTTTCAAACCCGAAGAACTCGAGGGGATCTTGGCCCGCGCCCGGGAGGCGGGGGTGGAGACCATCATCAATATCGGCGGGGGAGAGGGGTATGAGGGAAATTTGCGGGCCGTCGAACTGGCGGAGCATACGCCCAACGTTTTCGCCACCGTCGGCATGCATCCCCACGACGCCAAGCTCGTCACTGACTCAACGGTGGAAGATTTAAAAAATCTTCTCTCCGACAAGAAGGTCGTGGCCATCGGCGAGATCGGCCTCGATTTTCACTACAACCATTCGGAACCGAAAGTGCAAGAAGAAGCCTTTCGCAAGATGATCCGCTTGGCGAAAGAGACGAAGCTGCCCATCGTGATCCACAATCGCGATTCGGACGAACGGCTTTACCAAATTTTGGAGGAAGAGAAGGGCTTTGAGACGGGCGGTGTTGTCCACTGCTTCAGCAGCAACTGGGAGTTCGCCAAGAAGATGATCGACCGGGGCTTCTACATTTCCTTCTCGGGCATCATCACCTTCAAGAAGGCGGACGAGCTCAGGGAAGTCGTTAAAAAAATTCCCACCGAGTGGTACATGGTGGAAACGGATTGCCCTTATCTAGCGCCGGAGCCCTTCCGCGGCAAACGAAACGAGCCCGCCTTCGTGAAATATACGGCGCAAAAGATCGCGGAGATCAAGGGGCTTACCCTCGAAGACGTCGCGAGAACGGCTTCCCTCAACACGCGCCGACTGTTTCGATTGGGCGACGTTCAACAAGAACCGCAGATCGCCTACCGCATCCGCAATTCTCTTTATCTCAATATCACCAACGTCTGCACCATCGCCTGCGTGTTTTGCCCCAAGTTTAAGACCTTCGAGGTGAAAGGGTATTATTTGCGCTTACCCAAGGCCCCCGGTTTCGATGAAGTGGTGGCCGCCATGGGCGACTTTTCGCAGATGGACGAGGTGGTCTTTTGCGGTTTCGGCGAACCGACCCAGCGGTTGGATTTGCTTAAACAGATCGCGGGCTACGTGCATTCCAAAGGGAAAAGGGTCCGCCTCGATACGGACGGCTTGGGCAATCTCGTCCACGGCCGAAATATTACCTCCGAACTTTCCGGTTTGATCGATGCGGTCTCCGTTTCCCTCAATGCCCCCGACGCGGAAACTTACGCGCGTGTTTGCCCCTCTCGTTTCAAGGAAAAAGCCTATCCTTACGTGAAAGAATTCATTCGCGAAATCAAAAGTCATGTTTCCGACGTCACCGCCTCCGCCGTGAGTTATCCGGGGGTCGACGTGGAGCGCTGCCGGGAGATCGCCGAGAAGGAGTTGGGGGTCAAGTTTCGCCTTCGAGAGTATAACCAAGTCGGGTAACTCCGGTTTTTCTCGGCGTTTCAAATCCTTGATTCCTCGCTCCAGTTCGACTATCAGTATCTCTTACCATGACGACCCCCCTCACCATTCTCATCATCGAAGACGAAAAAGACCTGGCCCAACTGATTGCCTATAACCTTCAACAGGCAGGTTTCCGCACGAAGGTTTGCCATGAGGGGGAGGAGGGTTACCAAAAGGCCGTACATGAAACGCCCGATCTCATCGTCCTCGACTTGATGTTGCCTACGATGAGCGGTTTGGAAGTTTGCAGAAAGCTCCGTTCCCACCCCCAAGGCAAGCGGGTGCCGGTGATCATGCTCACCGCCAAGGGAGAAGAGATCGACCGGGTGGTCGGCTTTGAAGTGGGCGCCGACGATTACATGGTAAAACCCTTCAGCCCCCGCGAGTTGGTGCTCCGAGTGAAAGCGATCTTGAAGCGCGCGGGGACGGTCCCCCAGGAGGAAAGCGGGGGGGAGCCCATTCGACTCGGTTCCTTGGAACTCGATCCCGTCCAGCATCGGGTGCGGGTAGAAAAGAAAGAGGTGGTGCTCACCGCCACCGAATTTAAGCTGCTCGAATACATGCTGAAAAGCGGCGGGCGCGTCCTCACGCGCGACTTGCTTCTCGACAAGGTTTGGGGCTACGACGCGGCGGTCACCACCCGCACGGTTGATACCCACGTGAAGCGCTTGAGGGAAAAACTGGGCAAGGGTGGGGACTGCATCGAGACGGTCCGCGGGGTCGGATACCGTCTAAAGGATTAGATCCTCGGAAAAAAACGTGCGATCAAAGATCTTCTGGAAATTTTGCGCCGCCTATTTTCTCGTCATCTCCCTTTGCCTGGGAGTCAGTTATTTTTTTCTTCGCTCTTATTTGACCTCCGCCATTACGGCTCAGACGGCCCGTCATCTCGACCAAGTCTTGATTCTCGTGAAGGATAGCGTCGAAATGGGTTCTGCCCCGCGTTGGGACATGGAAACCGTCGACCCGCTCGTAGACCGGCTTTCGAAGGGCCTCAAGTCGCGCATTACCGTGATCAATCCCCAAGGGGTTGTTGTGGGAGACTCGGACGTGAGCGGCAAGGAGCTTGCCGCCCTGGAGAATCATCTCCGCCGGCCCGAAGTGGAACAGGCCCTCCGGGAGGGGTATGGGCAATCGACTCGTTACTCTTCCACGGTTAAGATGCCGATGATGTATGTGGCGCGTCCCTTCGAGCATGGCATCCTCCGAGTGTCCATCCCCTTATCCGGGCTTTATGAATCGCTCGCCCGAATCGAGCGGCTTTTGGGACTCGGGCTTTTGCTGGGATCTCTGGTCGCTTTCTTGATGAGTTTTTGGTTGGCCCGGCGTTTCGCGAAGCCTCTGGGGGAGATGACGGGCGCCGTTCTCCAAATGGCGGAGGGGAATTTGCGGGTCCGCGTTCCGGTGAAGGGAAATGACGAGATCACCGTTCTTTCACGGAGTTTCAACCACCTCTCCGAGAAGATGGACGATTTGGTCAAAAGAATTTCGGAGGAAAAGAAACAACTCCGCGTGATTTTGGACAGCATGGTCGAAGGCGTGATGGTGCTCGACTCTTCCGGGCAGATCATCCTCACCAACCACGCGGTGGGAGAGATTTTTTCGCTCCAAATCCGGCCCGAAGGGCTTACTCCCCTCGAGCTTATCCGGAACGGCGATCTGCAGCAGGTCGTGAAGGAGGCCCTTTCCGGCAAAGACAGCATCGAAAAGGAGATCCAGATCGAAAAGGGCGGATCAAAACAGATCATGGTGCACGCTTCGCCGCTTAAGTCGGAAGAGGGCACCGAGGGGAGCGTGCTCGTCTTCTACGACGTCACGAATGTGCGAAGGCTAGAAAACATGCGCAAGGAATTTGTCGCCAACGTGTCTCATGAGCTGAAAACTCCGCTCGCGGCCATCAAGGGTTATTCGGAGACCCTCCTTCACGGGGCCTTGAGGGACGAGAAGAATGCGCTGAAATTCCTTCAGGTGATCGATCATCACGCGGACCGCCTCACCCAATTGATTCAAGACCTGCTCGATCTTTCGAAGATCGAATCCGCCCAATACGAACTGCGTCTTGAGAGGGCGGCGATCGATCCCTTGGTGGAAGAGTTAAGGTCGACCTTCGCGCAGCGCCTGGAGGAGAAGCGGATCGTTTTCGAGACGGTCAGCCCGCCCGGCGACACTTTATGGGTGGATGTGACCGCTTTGCGCCAGATCCTTTCCAACCTTTTGGACAACGCGATCAAGTATTCCAATCCGGGAGGAAAAATCTCGCTGAGCGTGCAAAAGAAAGACGGCGCCCTTACCTTCTGCGTCGAAGACAACGGTCCTGGAATTCCACCCGAACATCTTTCTCGGGTCTTCGAGCGGTTTTATCGGGTGGATCAATCCCGCTCCCGGCAACTGGGGGGCACGGGTTTGGGCCTTTCCATCGTGAAACACCTGGTTCAATTGCACGGGGGGGAGACTTGGGCGGAGAGCGAATTGGGCAAAGGGTCTCGTTTCTATTTTTCCCTTCCTCAAAAAGGGACTTTGTAAGGACGTCGTCTACCGATGGCTGGAGCCAAAGGGGACGGAACCGCCGAACGTACTGAGCATTCCTAAGAAAACTTGATGGCTCGCGAAGTTATTGCCGAAAGCCCCCAAATATCCGAGGGAAATTTGAAGTCCGTTGGTTGGAAGCCAGCTGGCCGTCCACTCCGTTCGGTATTCGGTCTGAGATGCGGGAGGGTCGTAAGGGTTGGCTCCCTTCATGTCGGTGCGCTGCAGCCAAGAAAAGGACCCTCGAAATCGAAAACGCGATAAACCGTCGCCTGGATGCAGGTCGGCGAACATCGTTTCTTCGCTTCGTTCCTGTCCGCCGTCTAAACCCGCAGTGGTCCGCCAACCGCTGAACTGGTGGTTGTAGCCAATGCCGGCCGTGAAGAGGCTGTAGTCGAATTGAACTCCCAAGCCTTCCCCGTGAGCCATGCCGAAATCAGCGACGCTCGGGTTGGGGGGATTGGGGGGCGGGTTGCCGCGGAGACCCACGTAGCCCGTGAAGGTGAAACGGGGCGCGCTGTTTCCCGGGGCCAGCGCCAAGACCGCCGTGGATTGAAGCATGCCCAAATAACCGGCGTCGACCCCGTTCATCATCGAGACGCCGATCATCAAGCGCCTAAGCGTCTCGTTTTCCCGCTGGCGGTCCATACGAATGTCTCCGCCGAGCCAACCGTAGGGGATATATAAGTTCGCCCAGTGGGGAGTGGCGCCGAAGGCATTTGCCATGAACATGTTCTCGTACTCGGTGACTTCATAGCGGTTTCGGCCGAAACGGAATTGAAAGTCGCCGATTCGATAACCGGCGAGCAGACCGCGGATGCAAAAATTTCCCCTCAGGGTGTCGTTGGCGTCGGCGGGCGTGTAGGTCCAGCAGCCGAGCGCATGGTTGGAAAGGGTGGAAGAGGGCGTGGCCTCGAAATAGTTGTCGCCGATGGGCGTCGTGGCCGCCTGGGCGGCCCCTCCTTCGAGGCGGACTTCGGCGAAAAAGCCACTGTACTCCAACCGCGCCGAGGGGCTTAAGCGGATGCCTAAGGGAAGAGAGGGGGAGCCGTTGGGGGTATTGAAAGGCAATTGGCCCCAGCCGGTCAAACGATATTCAAATCCGTCACCCATGAGTTCTCCTTGAAAGTCCCTCTGCTCTCTCCATGCCTTAAATGATTGATAAGATTGCTTCGGTTCTTATTTCATACAGTTGTGTGTGAAGTAAGTGAAATAAAAGTGAAAGAGGGCGTGCGATGAATTTCGCACGCCCTCTTTGGTGATTTTTGAAACCGGTTTTTTGAAAGGATCGGGGCTTAGAGGCTCGCCGAGGATTTTCTCCTCCAAACCAAGATCCCGGCGGGGAAGAGCAGGCTCATGAGGAAAACCCATGGGCTCGCGTTCCCAGAATTCTGGGCCAGGCCGCAGCCGCCCGTGTTGTAGTTGGTCACGGTGAAGGGCGCTGCGACGCTGCTGGTGGTGCCGTCATTGGCCACGGCGATGGCGAAGATTTGCTCGCCGTTGCCCACCGTCACGTCGGTGTCGAAGAACGCGCCGTTTTGGAAATTGTTCACGCTCTTGACGAAGTTGGTGTTGCTGCCGGCCGGAGGAACCCCGCGATAGAGCTCCACATGGTTGACCGCCGAAGGAACCTGCCCATGAATGACGAAGGACAAGGTGCCGTCGTTTTGAGGGGAGCCCGTCGCTTCGGCCGAATTAATCGTCGGCGCCAATTGAACCGCCGGGGATTCCAGGGGGCCCGCGCTGTTGCGGTAGAGGGCGTTTTGGGTCACCCGGTTGAAGGTCGCATCGAGCAGTTTGACGCCCACTCCGTTGTTGTCGTGGAAGAAGCTGTTCTGGATGGCGTTTCCTTTCGCTCCCGCGTTGATGATCACGCCGTTACGGCTGTTTTTCACGGTGACTTGATCGAGTAAGGAGCCGTTGCGGTTCGAGGCGATGCAGATGCCGTCCCCGTTGGGGTTTTGAACCGTAATCCCCCGAAGGGTGACTTGGTTCGAGTCCACGGTGATCGCGCAAGTGCCTGCGGGCAACTGGGAGCCGTCCAGGACGATGTCGCCGGTTACCGAGGGGTCTTTCTCCAACACGTATGTCGAGCGGGAGGCGTTGTCGAAGACGATCGGGTTGTGAAGAATGATGGTGCCCGCGCCCTTGAAGCTGATCTTCTGAGAGCAGAGGGTGCTGGCGGGGTTGTTGTTTCGGTAACCCACGTTCATGGCCCAACTGATCGAGCCGATCGTGCCCGGATCATCCAAAGGCGAAGTGACCGAACAGGTGGTACCGTCGCCGCCTCCTTGGCCGGAAGCGTTCAGAGCGTTCAAGTGGAACGTGGAAATGGCGCTCGTCGAACCGTCGGCCCGGATGCCCACGAGGAAGATGTCTTCACCGTTTTGAGCGGTCACGTTGGTAGTGAAGCCCAGCGGGGTGAAATTGGTGACGTTCACGGCGTAGTTGGTCGTCGCTCCCGCGGGGAGGATCGAATGGAAGATTTCGATGCGCTCCAGAGGGCTTTGCACGGTGCCGGACAAACTGTAGTCGTACTGGGATCCGCCCATGATCGCCGTGGCGGAAATTTCCGAAGTCACGTTGGGCGTGAGATCGGTCGCGGGCGAATCGAGGGGCCCTTGGCTGTTTTGATAAAGGGCGTTTTGAGTCACGCGGTTTTGTATCGCGCTTTGAAGCTTCACGCCGAAGCCCGTGTTGTTATGGAAGGAGCCGTTCTGGATCGTATTTCCTTGGGCTCCCGTGCTCACCACCGCGCCGTTGCGGCTGTTGCGTACGGTGACTTGGTCCACCAAGGTCCCGTTGCGGTTCGGAGCGATGCAGACGCCGTCCCCGTTCGGATTTTGAACCGTGATGCCCCTCAAGATCAGTTGGTTCGCATCCGCCGTGATGGCGCAGGAACCGGAGGGCAGCAAGGAACCATCGAGAATCACTTCACCGGCCACCGACGGATCCTTCTCGAGGATGTAGTTGGCTCGGGAGGTGTTGTTCAAAACGATGGGGCTTTGAAGGACGATGGTTTGAGCGGCCTTGAAGCTGATCTTATGCGAGCAGAGGGTGGTGGCCGGATTATTGTTGAGGTACCCTTGGTTCAAGGCCCAACGCAGCGAATTGGGGGCCGTGGCGTTGTCGACCGGCGAAGTGACGGAGCAAATGAGTCCGTCCGCGCCCGAGGCGGAATTGGCCTGCAAGTGGTAAGTCCCCACCGCGCTCGTCGTTCCGTCGGCCTTGATCGCCACCAAGAAGATATCCTCGCCGTCGAGGGCGGTGAGATCCGTCACGAAACCGATGCTGGTGAAGCTGTTTACGCTGACCGCATAGTTGGTGGTTGCGCCGAGAGGCAAGTTGGCATGGTAGACTTCGATGTGCTCCACGGGGTTCGGTACCGTGCCGGTCAGGGTGAACTCATATTGGGAGGTGCCCATGATGACTGAGGCGGAAACGATTCCCGTGATCGTCGGAGAGATATCGGTCGCCGGCGAATCGATGGGACCCGTTGCATTTTGGTAAATGGCGTTTTGGGTCACCCGGTTCGTCGTCGCGCTTACCAGCTTAACTCCAAAACCGGTGTTGTTGTGGAAGGAGCCGTTCTGGATCGTGTTTCCTTGGGCTCCCGTGTCCACGACCGCGCCGTTGCGGCTGTTGCGCACGGTGATTTGGTCGAGGGTGGAGCCGTTGCGGTTGGCGGCGATGCAGACGCCGTCGCCCTGCGGGTTTTGGATCGTGATGCCCCTCAAGGTGATCTGGTTCGCATCCGCCGTGATGGCGCAAGAGCCGGGAGGCAGGAGCGAGGCGTCGAGGACGACTTCACCGGAGACCGTCGGGTCTTTTTCGATGATGTAATTGGCACGCGACGTGTTGTTCAGAACGATGGGGCTTTGAAGAACGATGGTTCCCGCGGTTTTCAGGCTGATTTTCTGCGAGCAGAGGGTGGTCGCCGGATTATTATTGTTATAGCCGAAATTGACCGCGCGTCGAAGCGAATTGATCGCAGTGGCGTCGTCCACCAGACTGGTGACCGAGCAAGTAGTGTTTCCGCCGCCGGTGCCGCCGGTGACGGCGTGAGAATCCAGATGATAGGTGGAAATGGCGCTTGTTGTGCCGTCAGCCTTGATGCTGAGCAGGAAGAGGTCTTCCCCGTCCGGAGCGGTTACGTTCGTGGTGAAGCGAAGATCATTGAAGGTGTCCACGCGACCCACATAGTTGGTGGTCGTCCCCGAAGGGAGAGTCGCGCGGAAGATTTCCACGTGCTCCACCGCGCCGGGCACCGTGCCCGAGAGGGTGAAGTCGTATTGGGCGCCCATTGCCGAGGCGGAATCTAAAGAGGTGATCGTGGGCGTAACGTCGGTGACGGGCGAATCAATCGGCCCCAGGGTGTTTTGATAAAGGGCGTTTTGGCTTACCCGGTTGGTGACCGCGTCTTCCAGTTTGATTCCGAAGCCGGTGTTTTGGAAGAATGCTCCGTTTTGGATGACGGTGTTGCGCGCTCCGGCCTGAACCACCGCGCCGTTGATGCTGCGCATCACGGTCATTTGGTCCATCATCGTCCCGGTTCGGCTTGGACGAATGCAGACGCCGTTCCCGTTCGCGTTTTGGACGGAAATTCCTCTTAAAGTGATTTGGTTCGAGTCTACCACGATCAGGCAGGAGCCGGCGGTCAGTTGAGAACCGTCCAGAACCACGTCCCCGTGCGCATCCGGGCCTTTTTCCAAGGTGTATTGAGGGCGGGAGAGGTTGTCGAGGACGATCGGTTCGTGAAGCGTGATCACGCCTTCCTTGTTGAATTGAATTTTTTGAGTACACAGGGAGCGGGTCGGGTCGTTTTCTTTATATCCCCGATTTAAGGCAAGGCGAATAGAGCCGCCCACGTTCGTGTCATCTAAGAGAGAGGTTACCGAGCAAGTGGTGCCGTTGGCGCCGCCGGGGTTGCTCTGCAGGGTGAACGGGGTTGACGACGGTCCGGTGGAGCCGTCCGCGCTGATGGCGATGCCGAAGACTTCTTCTCCGGCACTGGCGTCGATCGTGGCGAAAAAGTTAAGCAACGGGTCGGGTACCAGCGAAAGGATGTAATTGGTGTTGCCATGGGGCGAAGAACGGAAGATCTCCACGTGATCCACGGGCGCGCCGACCTTGCCGGTCACCGCGAAGCTGGTGGAGGTGGAATTGTTCGGGAGGCCCGTTGAAATTTCGGTGCTCAATTCCGTGCGCGGCGAATAGACGGCCCCGAAGGCGTTTCGGTAGAGGGCGTTTTGGGTTACGGTGTTTTGATCGGCGTCGTCGAGTTTCACGCCGAAGCCCGTGTTGTCGAAGAAGGCGCCGTTTTGAATGACGTTTCCGCTGGAGCCAGTCTTTACCCAAACTCCCATGCCGCTTTGGGAAACAGTGATCTTATCTAAGACGTTTTGATGCGAGGTGCCCTCGATGCAGACGCCGCTGCCGCTGGCGTTCTTAATGGTGAGGCCCCGCAAGGTCACCTGGTTGGAGGCGACTTGAATGGCGCAGCTTCCCTGGGGCAAGGCGGAAGCGTCCAGGATCACCTCTCCGACCCCGGCGTCTTTTTCGAGGACGAAACCGTTGACCGCCGTATTCGTCAAGGCGATCGGCTCTTTCAACGTGATCGTGCCCGCCACTTCGAAAACGATTTTTCCTTTGCAGAAGGAGGGGAGGGAGCTGTCTTGGATGTTGTAGCCTTGGTTCAAGTTGCGGCGCAAGCTTCCCAAAACCGTTTCGTCGTCGACGAGGGTCGTTACTTTGCAGATTTTCCCGCCATCGGAATCGGGCGGAACGTTGAGTCCTGCCGATGCCGTTTTTTGACACACGGTGCCAAGGCTCATCGTAATAAGACCTGCCAGGACGACTCTTAAAACCTGTTTCATAAAGAAACTCCTGTGTTTTTTATCTTCCTAAAATTTGAAAACGCTTGATCTAAATTCGGTTTAGTTGCCCCTCGTGGCCCACGCGATAATTTCCATCCCGTCGATCCCGATAAAGGGGGTAATCATCGGTCGTACGCTCGTTGCGACGGGAGGGTTCCCCGCTCCCGTATCCATCCGAAAACCTCCGGGCATGGTGTCGATCGAGACCCCCACTCTTACGACCTGGTTCAAGAAAGTGACGAAAGGTTGGACTCCGAGGAAAAAACCGCCTTCACGGCCGAAATCCAATGTTGCGGTCACCGGCGCTCCGACGTCGGCGTTGCTGCTCATCAGGCCCATGTAGCCTAGGGCGAGATTCAACCCGATTCCGAAATGTTGATGGGGTAGCCAGGCGCCCTCCAACATTCCTCCCAGCGAAAGGGCGCCGATGCTTGAGTCGGCGCGGCCCGCCCTGGGTTCCACACTGAGGGAGCTGTAACGGAGATCCCCACCTATACGGATATCGAAGTTGCGGTTTAGAAAGACGCTGTAAGAAGGTTGGAGCAAAAACATTCCTCCGCGGTAGGAGGGAGCGGCGTTGCGGTAAGCGTCGGCGTCGATAGCCACTTGAGTGCCGGTATTGTATCCGCCGCCGATGACTAAATGAAGACGATCAATGATCCGGGGATTGAAAGGTGTCGGCGCGGAAGAAGCGGCGGGAGCCGGGGCCGAAGAAGCGGGCGGCGATACGGGTTGCGCCGCCGGAACGGGCGGCGGAGTTGAAGAATCAACGGGGTCAAGCGAGACGGGTGGGGTCATGGGAATTCCTCCTACGGGATTTAAGGTCTTGGGAGAATGAATCTCCCCATCTTTATGTATTGGCTATATCGTCAGTTCCCTTAAACCTATTCCCATCTATCTTTGTTGGGTGTTTTCAGTAGCCCTTTTTCTACCTATGACACCCTTCCCCTATGGATCGAATGTCGACTTCATTCGCGATTTGTTGCTAACTTAATTTTCGTCCTGCTTAAGTTTTCGCTTTTTGAAGCCAACGAAGCTAGCTAGCGAAAAGGCTAAAGTTTGTAAATAGCCCATTTCGCCTCACGCCCTTTCACGTAATCCGTTGTCCCGCATGCGGTACCCCACCGCGCGCAGGGTTTCGATCTGACGGCCTTCCTTTCCCAATTTGGAGCGAAGGCGTTTAATAAAAGTATCGACGGTGCGGGTATACGAAACGTCCGTGTATCCCCACACCTGGCGGAGCAACTCTTCCCTAGAGAGCACCCTGCCTTGATATTTGAAAAAATAAAGCAAAAGCTTGAATTCGAGGGAGGTGAGCTTGAGCTCCTTGCCATCCTTTTCCGCGCGCAAGTCTTTTGGGAACATCTCGACTTTCCCTAAGTGAAGTTTGGCGGGCGGAAGGGCGGAATCGTTGCCCGTGCGGCGAAGGAGGCTTCCCGTCCTCAGGCGAATTTCCTGGTGAGAGGCGCGGGTGGTAACAAAATCTTCGATGGATTTGAGAAGTTCGAGGTCCGCTTCCAGATCCGATTCCGGCAGGATCGCCAACGTGGGCACTCCCAACATTTCGGGTCTTTTTTTCAGTTTCAAGAATTCTTCGAGGCGGTTTTTCCCGCCGCTTTCCAGATTCAAGATGAGCGCGTCGACGGGAACGGGGCCTTCCAGCCATTTTAAACAGGTTTCAAGGCTGGAGGCGGGGAGTAGCCTTAAAGAGAGGGAATGCACCGCCTGCGCGAAGAAACCTTCGGTTGATTGCGAGTCTTCCCAAACCAATAAAGTTCCCCTTTTCATAGGGGCTCTTCTTAGGACGAGGCAGGTGATCGGAAGATGGCTTCATTGTGGCAAATTGGAAAAAATGTACAAAGCTCGTTCACCGAAATTTTACACTAAAGCACTTGCGGTCTTGAGAAAGTCTATGGGATGAGCTCAAATTCGTTGTTGGGGGGTTTCGCAAAGCCCCCTCCATGGGCGAAGCCCACGGAGCCTCCCCCTCTCCCTCGCTTTGCTCATTATTATTCGTTATTATTAGCGCGTTATGACGAATCCAGTTTCAAAATCCGCCGTTACCCTCATGCCCCAAGTTTCCGTTTTTTCAAGGCGCGTTTTCCGACAATGGGGTGAACTGGAAAAAACATTGTGCGCTTTGGATTCTTCCGTCTCGCGTCGCCAAATTCACGATTTGAGGGTGCTGACCCGTCGTTTAGGCGCCTCCCTAGAAGTCCTTCGGACCCTTTCTCCTAAAAAGAAGGTTCTTAAAAAAGTGAAAGTGGTGACCGCCCTCACCCGACTTTTAGGTCCCGTGCGCAGCACGGATGTGGCCCATTCGGATTTAAAAAGCCGACTTTTTCAGATGGACCCCCAAAAAAATTCTCTTTCCGCGATTTTACCCTGGTTTAAAAGGAAGCGGGTGAAGCTTCGAAAAAAATGGGTAAAGAAAATGAAAGGGAAAGGGATTGCGGGACGAATCGAAGGCAAAGGAGAATTCGGTTTTTTAAGTCGCATTCCCGCCGCTGATTTGATGACTTCCTTGAAGCACGTCGCCCAAAAACAAAGACTTCGCCTTCTAAAAAGTTGGAAAATTTTTGAAAAATCGGGGAAAATCAAAGAGATGCACGCGCTGAGAATCGACCTTAAAAAATGGCGATATCTTGCCGAAATTGAAGCGGAAATTTTAAGAGAACCTTCGGAGGATTTTTTCGCCGCCGTCAAGGAAGTTCAGGAGCATTTGGGTCATATCCATGACGCGGAGGCCTTAAGCGAATTTCTAGAATCTCCTTCGCTGCGCGCTTTAGCCAAGAAAAAACATCTCCGGAAAGAGTTGAAGAAAATGAAAGGCCTTTTGAAAGATCAGATGCGGCACGGGCTCGTCTCCTTCCACCGCGAGGGGGAGAAAGTGCTCCTACCCCTTTTACAGGAGAGGTCTTAAGTGCGAATCGCCGTCATCGATATTGGGACCAACTCGATCCACATGATGATCGCCGACATCTTGCCCAATTATACTTTCGAAGTGATCGGCCGCGAGAAAGAAATGACCCGCTTAGGCGACGGCACTCTCTCCACCGGTTATTTGAGCGCCGAGGTGATGAAGCGGGGACTCACCACCCTTAAAAAATTCCAATACCTTGCGCAAACGAAGGGGGCGAACAAGATCGTGGCCGTGGCCACCTCGGCGGTGCGCGAGGCCCACAACGGCGGCGATTTCTTGCAGAAGATCCTTGAAGAAACCTCCATTAAAGTACGCGTGATCACGGGCGAGGAGGAAGGTCGGCTCATCTATCAGGGCGTGAAGCATTCGGTGGAATTGCCTAAGGGCAACACCCTCATCCTCGACATCGGCGGGGGCAGCGTGGAAGTGCTGGTGGCGACGCCCCATAAGATCCTCTTCCTCAAAAGTTTGAAAATGGGCGCGGCCCGAATGAAAGACCTTTTCTTGAAGAAGATGAGCAAGAAAGAATTCCAGCGGCTCGAAGAACATGCCGCCGAGCTCATCGAAGAGGTGGCGCCCGAGATTTTAGAGCTGGGATTCTCGCATGCGATCGGCACCTCGGGCACTTTGAATAACCTGGCGGCCATGGCTTTTTATGCGAACCAGACCGAGGGGGGCGCTCTTGGAAGAAATTTAACTCTCTCCTTCGAGGATTTAAAAAAGATCTACCGAAATCTACAAGAATCGACGCCCGAAGAACGAAGCGAAATGAAGGGGCTGGATCCGCTCCGCAATGATCTGATTTTAAGCGGAGGGGCGGTGGCCTACATGCTCATGAAGACCTTGAAGATCGAGAAGTACACGGCATGCGACAAGGCGATCCGCGAAGGCATGGTGTACGACTACATCGCCCATAACCGGCGCAAGATCAAACGGGAGATAGAAATCCCCGACGTGCGAAGGCGCAACGTGCTGAAACTGGCCCGCAAATGTTATTACGGGCAAGAGCACGCCGAGCAGACCGCCCGGCTCGCCTTGCAGATTTTCGACCAAACGGCCTCCTTGCATCGCTTAAGCGCCTTCGACCGGGAGCTTCTGGAGTATGCCTCTCTTTTACATGATATCGGTTATCACGTGAGCTACGAAAAACATCACCGGCACGCGTATTACCTCATCAAGAACGTTTCGATGAACGGATTTACGGAAGAAGAAGTCGAGATCATGGCGCTCATCGCCCGCTACCATCGTCGCTCCATGCCCAAGAAAAGCCAACCCGAATGGGCCGTCTTGCCCAAATCGTTGCGTTATCGCATCGAGTGGCTCGCCGCCATCGTGCGGATCGCCGATGCCCTGGATCGCTCCCATTTCTCCGTCGTCCAGACGGTGAAGGTGAGGCTTCAAAAGAAGAAGGCCATGTTTTTCTTAACCGCCACCAACGATTTTGAATATGAAGTATGGGATGCGCGTCGTAAGTGCGATCTCTTTAAAAAAATAAGCGGGCGAGAAGTGGATTTTAAAGTTCAAAAAGTAAAAGGAAAACAGCTTGTTAGAAAATCAGAGACGGGTCGTTTACGGATCGTAGGGGCCAAGACCTAAAAAACAAGGTGGCTTTCTTTCGCTAAAAGAAGTTCAAATGGGGGGTCGTGATTTTATGATGTTTCAAGAGCCGCACAAATTTCCGGGAAAACTCTTCATCGTCGAAGGTATCGACGGGTCTGGGAAATCCACCCAGTTGAAGTTGCTCAAGAGTTGGCTCGAAGCGCAAGGCTATCCTGTTTTTCTCACCGAGTGGAACAGCTCCCAATTGGTGAAGCAGACCACGAAAGAGGGAAAGAAGAAGAAAACGCTTACTCCCACCACTTTCAGTCTGCTTCACGCCACCGATTTCGCAGACCGTTTGGGCTATCAAATTTTGCCGCCCTTGAAGGCTGGCATGATCGTGCTCGCCGACCGCTACGTCTATACCGCTTTTTCGCGCGACGTGGTGCGCGGCGTTCATCCGGCGTGGGTGAGAAAGGTCTACAATTTCGCCGTCCGACCCGACGTGGCTTTCTATTTCAAGGTGCCGCTCCCGATGGCGATTGAACGCATCCTTTCCGGCCGCGCCAAGCTCAAATATTACGAGGCGGGGATGGACTTGAACTTGTCCGGCAACGTCGAGGAGTCCTTCAAGATTTTCCAAGGAATGATTCTGAAGGAATACGACCGCATGGTGGAGGAGTTCGGCCTCCAGGTAATCGACGCCACCTTGGAGATTACCGAACAGCAGGAGATTGTCCGCCAAATCGCGCAAGAACACTTGAAAGGATTTTCGACCCAGAGGAGAAATTATGCCAAGAGGAATAAAGTTTTTTGGCGAAGGTTTGCCATATCTGAAGACAAACGAGCTTAAGGGAAAACTCATCGCCATCGAAGGAACCGACGGTGTCGGCCGTTCCACACAGATCGACCTGCTCCAAGAGTGGCTCGAGGTGCAGGGGTATGGCGTGGTGGTCACCGGTTGGACGCGGAGCAACCTGATGAGCCGCACCATCGAGATGGCCAAGAACGGCAACATGCTCGACCGAATGACCTTCAGCCTGCTCTACGCCACCGATTTCGCCGACCGTCTGGAGAACCAGATCTTGCCGGCCTTGCGTTCCGGCTTCGTGGTCATCGCCGACCGATATATTTACACCGCTTTCGCCCGCGACGCGGCCCGTACTCCCGACATGCATTGGATCAAGGACGTGTTCGGTTTCGCGCCCATCCCGGATTTGGTCTGCTACCTTCGCTTGGACGTGGAAAGCTTGATCCCCCGCGTGATCGAGTCGGGCGGCATGAATTATTGGGAATCGGGCATGGACCTGCACCTTTCCGACAACATCTTCGACAGCTTCAAGAAATACCAGAAGATCTTGATCGAAGCCTACGACAAGATGGCGGAGGAGTATAAGTTCGAGGTTTTGGACGCGCGGCGCGACGTGCGTGAGATCCAGGCAGACCTTCGGGCCCGCATCGAGAGCATCATTAAAGGTCCCAAGGGCAATATCGTCTCGCTCCCTCCTTCGGGGGGCAAGCCCGTTAAGTTCGAGACGGGAATGAAAGCCTCCTCCCAAGAGATCGAAAGTCGCCTCCACTTGCTCGAGACTAGCTGGATCCGCCCATCGTCCGAAGAGCGCGAGGCGGCAGAAGCGCCACGAGCTCCCCTGGCGCCGGAGATTGCAAGTCCACCCGTAGATGACAGAGTGATCCCTTTTTCATTTTCAGCGAGCCAGGATTCGGAAGCGCCAGGAGAGTCCGAATCCAAGAGCTGAGGCTCGGTTCGTGTCCCACGAGGAGAATGTTTTCCTCCTCCCTCTCCTTGAGCCTTTTGAGGAGGGCCTTTAAGGGCGTTCCCGGCCTTAAACTCTCTTCGATTTCCAAACGCAAATTTCGGGAAGAATGCCGGCTCACTAATTCCGCCGTTTCCACCGCCCGCTTCAGCGGCGAGCTGAGCAAGGCCTCGAAGGGGAATTTTTTCATTCCCTTCGCTTCTCGAATCATCTTGCGGATGCCTTCCTCGGTGAGGGGGCGCTCCTCTTCGATCCCTTTCCATTCCGTTCGATCCATTGCGACGGCGTGTCTTAAGAAGTAGAGGTTTTTATGAGACATGGGCTTAAGAAGCACTGCCGGAGCTAAAAAGTAAAATGGTTTCTTTTATCAGTATGGGTCGTTGTAAAGAAAACTTTCGCATTCACTTTCCTGGCCACCCGACAACGGCAGAGGGAAATTTTGGAGAGCATTTCTCAGGGAAGGAGAAATGGGAGCGGAAAGAATCGGGTGCCGAAACCGAACCGCAGACGGATCTCTTGTATCTTCCCTAGCGAGGAAGACCAAGGAGCATTGCCAGCCTTCCAAATGCGGAGTGCGGCGGGATTGCAGGAAGAAGAAAGCGCCCACCAAGTTGAAATAATCCTCTTCGCAATCGAACCGAGAGGTCGCTTCTTGCCGTTCTGAAACATCCCTCAAAGAATGTGAAATGAGGTTCCCGTCCCCTTTCAAATAAAGTTCGGCCGCCTCCAAACGGTGAAGCCCGTATGACCAGCGCGCTTCCCGATCCGAGAACGGATAGTGGAATCCCGACAGATGGGAGCGGATGCCCCGGAAGTAGGCATTCAGTCCCCGTTCTGCGGAAGGGGATTCCGTCAAAGCCTGCCGTTCTTCTATTCGGTCGCAACGCTCCAAATCCCGCTGGTCGAAGAGCACTTCGCAGAGGTCTTGATATTCTCGACGCGCATTGGAAAGGGGGAGTCGCCTTTCATAAAAAACGTCGCTTGCGCCGCTTGTCGGGAGGCGTGGCACCCAATTTTCCCCACTCCTCCCCGGTGGAACGGGAGGGGGCGCGTCGTCGGGCGGAGGATGAGGGCGCCTTTCGCATCCGGAAAGGAACGTGAGGGCGGTGAGGCCCGCCGCGATCAAAAGAGGGAACATAACTTCTCCTTAAAAATGGTCGGCCCGCCCCTTCGGGGAGCGGGCCGGAGGCCGCGAAAAAAGGGCTTAATCCGTCGGCGCCGGCGATCCCCAACAATTTCCTTGGTCGTCGCATCCGCTCCCTGGGTTGGGGTCCGTATAAGGCGGGTCATCTGGGCAGATCCAGGCTTGGGAACTTCCCCCTTCTCCCCCGCCTCCGTCCGGAAGCACGCCCCCGTCCAGTTGATCTTTCGGGGTGCAAGGCACCGTGGGGGCGGGATTGATTTTCTCGTCGGTTGGGCCGCACCCCGCCATATTAAAGATCCCCAGGAGCCCGACTAAAATCTTTAGGCCGGAGCTAAGGATGGATTCATCCGCCGCAGCGGTCGCTTCGAGGCGGGATCCGGCTCCCGCTGCGCCGCCGCTGCCGTCGATCATGGGCGGCGCCCCGCTGGCGCCGTCGTTCGAAAAAAGCCGTGAGGCGTAGGAAGGGGGTGGGACGGAGGGAGGGATCGAAACGCTCTCCGCCGCGGGAAGGAAGGAGGGCGCGGGCGAGAAGTCGGCCGGGAGCT
This sequence comes from bacterium, assembly GCA_046346885.1. Lineage (GTDB taxonomy): Bacteria > UBA10199 > UBA10199 > JADFYH01 > JADFYH01 > JAXMHI01. The sequence goes on from JAXMHI010000014.1 coordinate 27,586, forward strand.
GCTCGCAAACTCCCCGTTCCTCGTCGATGGAATAATGCCAACCCGCGGAAACGAATTCGCGGTCGGCGATGATGCTGGGATGGCTCATGTGAAGCTCCTTTGTGTGCCCCGGATGCCGCTTGCGACGTTCCCGGGAGTGGTTTTAAAAAAAGGCCCGTTAACGCGGGTCTTCGCCTCCATAAAAAACGGATTCTTGAGGTTCGAAAGAAGGAACCCTCTTGGGCTCTATTGAAATCCTAAGAGGGTTTTAAGGGGGAGAGTCATGAAGCTTTAGGGCTCGTAATGTTCCACGGTGCGGGCATGGTAGAGGATCCCCACGCCGTCGGAGAAGCGGATCAGGATGTCGTTCAGGCCGTCGCGGTCGACGTCCCCATAATAGACGTCCCTCACGGATCGGCCGGGAGTGAGGTAATAATAGGCCCCTTCCACGGCGATAGGTTCGCTCGATCTTACCCTTTCCGCGTCGCCGTCTCCCTGGACCGTATCGATGGAGACCGCGTAGAGGTATTGGACGGCGCTCCGCCCGTCTCCCGGCGAGAAAAGACGGTTGCGTTGGCTGATGTTGAAGACCGTGGTTTGGTTCACCCCCGCAATATATTGGGTGAAGGATCCGTTTCGCACTTCCACCGAAGAGTCGGGGCGGCTAACCGCGGCCAAGGATAAGGGCGGGTGGGCCCGGCTGGCCAAGTAACGGTTGACGCTTTCGGCGTTGAGGGATTGGGCTTCGAAATAAAGTTCGGTCGACATGATGACTCCTATTGAAAATGGAGGATGTAAGGTATTTTCCGAGGTTGGGGCTTAAGCCGACAACTCGCTTCGAAACTTAATGGATCCGGATGTAGATGATGGAAAAAAGGGTTTCGAGGGGTCGCCGGCTATCGACAGTGGCGACAACACCGCGAAGAGTAGGAGAGTAAAACATGGGAAGGAGATTCTTTCATCGTTCTTAAAAGTAACGAGTCGGCAAAGTATTGTCAATACTGCATCCGCCGGTTATTTAAATTTCCTGGAAAACGGAAAAGTTGACGCCTTTTCGCCTAATATGTTGGAGGAACGCGGAAGTCATAGACCCGGCCCCCGACCGCTCTTGAGGTTCCAAAGGGCGGCGATGAGCGCGTCGATTTCTTCGCAGGTGTTGTAGAGAGCGAGGGATGGACGCACCGTGCTCTCCACGCCGAAACGCCGGAGGATGGGCTGCGCGCAGTGATGGCCCGAGCGGACGGCGATCCCCTCGCGGTTCAAGGCGGCTCCAACTTCCTCCGTCTTGAAACCGTCGAGCACGAAGGAAAGCACTCCCGCCTTCTCTCGCGCCGTTCCGATCAAGCGGAGGCCCGGAATCCGCCTGAGACCTTCCGTCGCATAAACGAGGAGATCGTGTTCGTGGCGGGTGACGTTCTCCATCCCTATCTTTTCCAAGTAGTCAATGGCCGCTCCCAACCCGATGGCGTCCGCGATGTTGCCGGTGCCCGCCTCGAATCGGGAAGGCGCCGGTTGGTAGAGCGTTTTTTCGAAAGTGACGTCTTGAATCATGTTGCCCCCACCTTGCCAGGGGGGCATCGAATCGAGAAGTTCGCCTTTTCCGTAAACCACCCCGATGCCGGTGGGGGCGAAAACCTTGTGGCCGGAGAATACGTAAAAATCACAATCGTAAGCTTGCACGTCCACACGCAGGTGGGAGACGGCTTGGGCTCCGTCGACTAAGACTTTCGCCCCGTGTCGATGGGCCATCGCGACCATTTCCTGAACCGGCGTTACGGTGCCCAAGGCATTGGAGACTTGGGGAAAGGCGACGATGCGTGTTTGGGCCCCAATAATTTTTCGTATTCGTCGAGGAGGATTTGCCCGTGGTCGTCCACGGCGCGACGCGAAGCCGGGCCCCCTTCTCGGCGCAGAGCATCTGCCAGGGCACGATGTTGGCGTGGTGCTCGAGCCAGGTGATGACGATTTCGTCCCCCCTTTGCACGTTCCGTCGGCCCCAACTTTGGGCCGCCAAGTTGATTCCCTCGGTCGCGCCCCGCACGAAAACGATCTCGCGAGTCTCCGAAGCGTTCAGGAAACGCCGGGTCTTCTCGCGCGCGGCCTCGAATGCGTCCGTCGAACGGGCCGCCAATTCGTGGGCGGCTCGGTGAATATTGGAGTTTTCGTGCTGGTAAAAATAGCTCAATCGTTCGATCACGCTACGCGGTTTTTGGGTGGTCGCGGCGTTGTCCAGCCATATCAAGGGCCGCCCGTTTACCTTTTCTTGAAGGATGGGAAAATCCCGCCGAATCGCCTCTACGTCGAAGAAGCCGGGTGAAGGGCTCAAGTTTTTCAACCCGACGGCTTCCGAGGAGAAGGGTTCCAATACGGGGGAAAAACCTTCGATATCAACCGTTCGTGCTTGCCGCAAAGGATCCTCGGAAAGCGTGGACGGAAAACCCGCTGGACGAATCACGGCCCCCGGGATCTGGGGTGAGGAAAAATCGGGGATCGTGGCGAAATTCAACGGCGCCGATGGGAAGGAAAACGAATTTTCAGGGGGAAAATCCGCCGACGACGCCTGCGGAAAACGAATCGCGTCTTCCTCCATCGACGGAACTCCTGCCTCGGACGAGGAGGGCAAAGCAGTGAAAAATTCATTTGCCATGCGCGCGATCGTCTCCGGGGCCGGAAGACCCGGAGGGACGATCGGGTCGAGCGGTAACGAGCCTAGTTTTCCCGCTTCGGCGGACAGGCGGTTCATCCCCTTTTCGAACTCATCGAAGTTCATGGTTTGTACTCGTGATAATGACCCACGTCGACGTTCTCGAGCGCGGCGATCGCGTCTTCGGTCAGGATGGCGGCGGAGCAGTAGAGCGAAACCAAATATGAAGCCAGCGACTTGCGGTTGATGCCCATGAAGCGGACGGAGAGCCCCGGGGTTTGTTCGCCGGGAAGTCCCGGTTGGAAGAGGCCGACGACGCCCTGCTTTTTCTCTCCGACCCGCAACAAGAGGATGTTGCTCTTGCCGCTGTGTTTCGAGGCCCCCTCCACGTGGAGCTTATCCGTGGGGATGAGCGGGATGCCTCGCCAAGTGATGAAGGGCGCGCCGAAGACGGTGACCGTCGGCGGGGGAACCCCGCGCCGAGTGCACTCGCGCCCGAAGGCCGCGATCGCGCGCGGGTGGGCTAAGAAGAATGAGGGCTCTTTCCAAACTTTCGAAATCAACTCGTCGAGGTCGTCGGGAGTGGGCGGCCCCTTGCGTGTTTGAATCCGTTGGGAAGCGGGGACGTTTTTCAACAGGCCGTAGTCGTCGTTGTTGATCAGCTCGCTTTCCTGCTTTTCCTTCACGTTCTCGATGGTGAGGCGGAGCTGTTCCTTAATCTGGTCGTAGGGGTTGCTGTAAAGATCGGAGATCCGCGTATGCACGTCGAGGATCGTGCTGATCGCGCTCAGCGTGTATTCGCGCGGTTTTTCCTCGTATTCCACGTAAGTCTCGGGCAAAGACTGCTCGCCTTTTTGCCCGCAGGCGACCTCGACGGGTTTTTTCTCTTCCACCCGGTTCACCCGCAGCGTGCCCGCTTCCAGCGGTTTCCAATCCAAGAGGCGCACGAGCCAGCGGGGTGTAATGGCGCCGTATTGAGGTGGGGTTTTGGTAACGTTGGCAAGCTGGAAAGCAGCCTTGTCTCCTAAGGCCTGGTGGGCGGTTTCCGCCATAATGATTTCTCCTTCGCGTGGAAACGCGACGTCGTTTCGGTTTTACGATTCGAAAATAAACGAGGACGTGAATTTTATAACGACTCGATGCGAAGCGGGTCAATCGCTATCCCGCCTTCTTCGCCGCTCGTTGTCGCTTTTCCGATATATTGGACAGGTTGAGCGGAATAATGGAAATAGAGGGTCGGAATTTCGGACACTCATCTCCCTCTCCCGCTAAAAAAATCTCAAGTAACCGAACTCGAGATCTCCCACCGGGCCGGTAAGTCGTGCGAGCGCGGTGATCGAGTCGTTGCCCGTCACTTTCCATTCGGCGAATAATTTAAAGCGGTAGGTGCTGGCTAGATCGTTCGTGCCGGTGAGCTTTCGCAGTGGGTCGCTCGGCGGCGCGGGTTGCAACAGATACCCCCCGTACAAAGTGAGGAAGAAACGGTCATCGGCGAAGGGGTATTTGGCGGAAAAGTAAGGGTAGAGTCGTCCATAGAAGTCCCAGGAGGAAGTTTCCACGAGCCCAGTCGAAGCGAGCAGATTATTCTGTGGAGGGCAGGGGGAGGAACCGGCCGCGCAGGAAGCGGGCTTCCGTTGGACGTCCACTTTCCCCATGCGGTGCGTGTAGGTGGCGCCCAAGGCGGTCCAGACGCCAAATTGCATGGAAAATTTCCCGACGTTCAGAAAGCGTTGCCTGAATTCTGCCGTCACGTCGAGCTGCAAAGACCAATCCATGCTCGTGGTGGCGCTTCCCCCCGCCACCTCGTTCGCCCTCGGGTCCTTCGGGCCGGGAAGCCTCGGCATCTGCTTGGAGAGCTCAAAGACCGAAGTGGAATCCAAAGAGGTCGTGGTAGTGGTGGGTGAAGTGGTGAATGTGGGTTTGAATTCCGGGGAAAGGATGATCGTGGTCGGATATTTCGTGTCCTTCTCCCTCCTAAAAATGAAATCCGGTGAAACGGTGAGTTGGTAAGCGGAAGAGCAGCTCACCGGTTTCTTCGAGAAATTGCAGGGAGGAAGCTGAACGCTCGCTCCGAGATCGGAACTGAATGTAAAATTGGGAGGTGTCATGATGTGCCCTTCATGAACTTTATCGTTTGTAACAAAGAACTCTCGTCGCCTTGCGGCCCATTCGCCGGCGGGAGTTGCTTCGTTTGGGAGGAGTCGAGAGAGGGGAGAAGCTGCACCGCCGGCTAAATACAGAGGAGAAGACGACAACAGGAATGCGCGGCGAGTGTTTTCATGTTCATTTTATCGGTGGCGACGGAAAGAGTTGCGCGCCGCTTCCGAGTTTTCGTCGCGTCGCATCAAGATAATTCTCGCATGTTAGAATTTTGTTGGTGCTATCTGTTGTATATAACGGATGCGAGAAGAGTGCGCGCGAAACACTGGTTTTTGCGACTTCGAAAGCGGAGAGCCGCCGGAGGCCCTCAAAAAAATTGGAAAGAATGAGAAAGCGGCAGATTGTTTATTGGCGCAGTTTAGCTGCTTTCTTCATTTTTGCAGTTGCCCGGTTTCTCATATATCGGAAAAACGCAATCGATCCCTTTTTTTGCTCCTTTCGCGAGCAACGTCGAAAAAATAAAACCGATAACTAGATTGATCTTGATTTCGTGACGAATTGTTTCTACCTAATGAAAACGTTTATGAGCTTCCCGTTCGTTCCAACCTTCGAATTCCTCCCCCGACAAGGCTTCTTGTCTTGTTGTTGTCGCGCTTCGTGTATTCGGCCGGGTGCGCGATCAGTGGTCTTGGGGTAAACTACACTACCACCAAAAGATAGTTCCTCCACCGATTCTGCCGCGAAGACTCGGTCCTTCAAGATCCGGCCGGCGTCGTTTCGCCGTCCGCGTTTTTTCCCTACAAACAATTTTCGGTTGGCGCTCGTTTCCCGGGCGCTTCCGGCGCCGTTGGCGCCGCAACTCCAGAGAAAGGATTTTCCGTCATGGTTGACTCGGTTCTCGATCGTTTCGCGCAAGTATCGCTTCATTCCTCTTTTTTAACTTCCTCCCAACAAGAGATGGACCGCCTCGTGAGCGGTTTCGCCGCGGAAGCCGCGAATCCCCTCACGCTTGCGGCCATGGTGGCCGGAGGCTCGGCCTTCCGTTTGGGGAGGATCGGGGGCTTCGGCCTCAGCTCCGCTGTTTTAGGTGGTGCCGAATCGGCGGTTGCCTCTTTTGGATCCCGTGCTTTCGCCGTGGGCTTGGGCTTTGCGGCTGAAACGCTGGCCTTCGAGGGAACTCAACGGGCGTTACGGGTGGGACTGAACGGCGAAGATGCTTCCCTCCTCCGTTGGGATGGCGTGCGCGGTTTTCGCAACGGTTGGTTGAATGCCGCGCTGAGCTTGGGCCCCCTGAAAGCGGCGGGGCACTTCGCCCAGGGCCAAAACGTGATCCTGCAGCATCTCATTTCCGATTCGGCGATGGTCTTCTCCCACCAAGCCGCGGGGGCCTTGCATCTCGCCGAAGCGCCTTCTACCGGCCTTGCGGAACAATTCCTTTCGGCGGAGGCCACTCAACTCCAAATGGCGGCGGGGATGGGCCTCTTGCACGGCGCATTTCCTCAGTGGGCGGCGGTGGAACGCGGCCTCGACTTGGAGGCTCGCGCCCGGGAGGTCGGGCCGCGACAAGGGAATTCGCCTTCCGTCTTTTCCGATCCCTTCGCTTGGCAGGCGGCGGGAGTCGCGGCGAGTGAGAGCGTTTTCGACGGGCTCCGGCCGGGCATGAGATCCTCCTCTCCCGAAAACATTGCGGAGATCTCGTCACAACCGTCTTTCATGATCGCCTTACGAGAGCCCGGCAGCGCACCTTCTCCTCGAACCGGTTCCGAAGGAAGGGTTCGCCTCGTGGAAGACCAAGAAACGGAGCTCCCTTCGCAAAATATCGTGATCGTGGGAGCGGGCCCGGCCGGCGCCCTCACCGCCTCGCGTCTTTTGACCCGCCACCCGGAGACCACCTCCGCCGAGCAGTCCCTCCAGGTTTACTTGATCGGCAGCCAAGAGCCCGCTCTCGGCTTGCCATATGCGCCCCTTCCCGGAATTCCAGAAGGATTGGCGCGCTTCCTACGCGTCAACGTGAGGGCCAAGGCCTTGAGCGCCTTGCCCGAAGACCCCCAGCATTTTTTCCGTTGGGCGCATGATCATGATCCGGAGGGAGTCCCCGATGAAAACGCTTTCGCGGCGCGGGTGGACTACGGGAGATACCTTTCCGGAATCCTAAACGTCTCAGAGGCGAACGCCTTGCCGGGCAGAAGTTTGCGCAGGATCCGCGCTCGCGCGACGGGATTGGCGATCGACGGTCCGACGCACTGGGTGAGGCTTAGTAACGGAGAAGAGTTGCGGGCGGATCAGATCGTCTATGCCCCTGGAAACTTCGGTTCGCGGGACGTCCCCCTTCCCGAAGGAGACCCGGCGATCCTGGAAAATCAAAGACTCTATACCCGTAATCCCCTTCTGCAGGGTCTCTCGAACGTCGTGAATCTCGGCCGCGAAGACCCGGTGCTCGTGGTCGGCAGCGGCCTGACCGGGCAAGATTTAAGCCTTTTGCTCGCCCTTTCGGGCTTTAAGGTCCAAGCGGTTTCCCGCAACGGGCATTGGCCCGTGCCCCACGCCCTCTACCGGCCTTTCGAAGGGGCGAAGCATTTCCGCGAGCTCTTTTCGGGACGAGACTTGGATGGCTTAAGAGAAGTCTTCCAAGAGCAGGTGGCGCTTGCCCAAGCGGCGGGTTCGGACGCGCGCGCGGTGCTTGACGGCTTTCGGCCCGGTAATTTGAGCAACGACCTCTGGAGGACCCTGAGCGACGCCGACCAAGATCGTTTTCCTTGGAGGGAATGGGACCTGCTGCGACACCGCATTCCCACGCCCAGCCATCAAAGGCTTCGGGAGTTGAGCGGACAAGGGAAGATCCGGATCGACGCGGCGACGGTCGTTTCCATGCGGGAAGAGGCCGGAGGCATTCAGGTCGTCTTGCAAAAGCCGAACGGCGAGCGGGAAACCCGGCGCTTCGGCCACGTCTTCAACAGCATCGGTCCCAACGGCAATTACGAGGAACTACGCGAGTCCGACCCCTTCATCGACTCGGCGATGAGGCTCGGGATGATGGTTCCGAACGATTTGAGGATGGGGCTCAAAGCCGCGCCGAACGGGGCCTTGGTGGATCGCGAGGGCCGTCCGTCTTCCGTCGCATTCACTTTGGGTCCGCCCCTCAAGGGGAATCGAGGGCGAGGGGATGAAGGTGTCTCCGGATTCGAGGTGACGGCCATGCCCGAGGTGGCCCCGGCGGCGCTACGGCTGGCGGACGACATCTTGGAAAGAGCCCGAGGCCGCAGGAGCGAACGTCCGCTTCCTGCCGCTGTCGATTCCTTGGGAGTGGATGTGAGACCGTATGCGCGCAGCTTTACGGTTTCGGATATGAACGAGGTGGATTTTGCCTCCCTCCCGCCTTTGGTCCGGACCCTTGCTCCCGTCGTCGCCCAGCTCTTTGAGGGGCAATCGCCCGAGGCGGCGCTGAGAACCCTTCAAGGCCTCTCCTTCCACCGCAGGGACGTGCGAAATCTCGCGCTCTTCGGACAATCTCCCTACACCCGCAATATCCTCCTTGAAGTGAACCACGCGAAAACCGGAGAGCAGATTCAAGTGGTGATGTTCGGTTGGGGCGGCCGCGCCTTGGGCAACCAAAAAAGCCCGATCCACGACCACTTCGAGGGAGTGGAGGTCGTCTTCGAAGGGGACATGCAGCAGACCGTCTATCAAAGGAATGCGGCGGGCGGCTTGAAGGAGGTTGAACGGCGCCTATTGGAACCCGGAGAGACCGCCAGCGTCGGAGATGTCATCCACCGGATCGCCAACGTCGGAGAGGGGAACGGGATCACCCTGGTGGTTTACCGCAAACCCACGGCCCAAAGCGCCATTCATACTTTTCCGGAACCTTAAATCCCGTGTTCAGAGGAAAGAAAAACGATGACCCCGACCCCCGTTGAAAATGCGTTTTCCTACACTCCCCTTCGGTCTCCGCCTTTGGCGGCGGGGCAGCAGGCTTGGGACCAAGCCGTGAGCGGCTTTTCGGAGGAGGCCTTGAACCCTTATACTCTTGCGGCGACGGTGGCCGGTGGCGCCGCCTTCCGTATCACGAGGGTTGCCGGCTTAAATTTTGCCTCCGTGATGTGGGGAGGCTCCGAGTTCGTCCCCTCCGGGATATTGGCGAGGGGATTGGGAAACGGCCTCGCTCTTTTGGGGGAGTCCTTCGTCTTCGAGCGGACGCGGAGGAGTTTGAGGGGACGCGTTACGGGCGAAGGAGACTCGCTCCTTCATTGGGACGGAGAACAGGGATTTCGAAACGGTTGGATCCAGGCGGGCTTCCAGCTGGCCGGTTTGAGGGCGGGGAGCTACTTCAGCCAGGGGCAAAATATTTTTTTCCAGCACTTGGCCGGCGACGCCTCGCTCGTTCTTTCCCGGCAAGCGTTAAGTCTTTTGGATTTTTCTCCCGACTCTCCCTTTGATCTCGTCCGTGAACTTTATTCCGCCGAAGCGGCCCAAATCAGAATGAGGGCCGGTATGGGATGGGTGCACGCGGCGGTTCCGCAACTGGCCGCCTTCGAAAACGTTTTTGATGCCCCGTTTTGGAGGGAGCCGAATGCCCTGCCGGAATTGCGGGAATCTCCACGGGAACTCCCCGCGGCCTTGCCGGCCGTTTATCCCTTGCTCCCCATCGTTCTGGATCAAGCCCCCCTGGTGGCGGGAGACGGAGCGGATTCTACGATTACAACAGCGGGAGTGAGCTCCCTGTTCCAAGACTGGGCCCGATATTCCCTGAGAGGGAGTCCCCGCGCTTCTTCTACGGAAGGTTTTTCCTCCGAAAGGCCTTTCCTGACGACGCGCGATTTCTTGCGTCCCCTTGTCTTCGGTTCGGCTCGTTACGAATTCACGCGTCTTTACCGCCCCGACGGAAGCATGGCCCGTCAGATGGTGGCGAGCCTGGGGATTCCTCCCCTCGGCCGAGTCGCCACCCGTTGGACCTTGCACGACGTGACGCTTTTCCCCACCGCCCTGCACGGCGAAGTGATACTCGGATGGAAGCCCTTCGCGGTGGGCGCCTCCGTCGGCCGCAGTCGGGAGGAAATTATCTTCAGTTGGTTCAGAAGGAGGCAGCCTTCCATCTTGACGAACAATCGGGAGATTACACGCCTGGTCGTGCGCGGTAGCGAATCGGAACTGCAACGGATCGGAGAGTTGAAGCTCTACAGCAACGCTCTCTCCATCACCGAGATCGGCTCGGCGGTGACTTACCAGTTCGAGCGGGAACATTATCTTCAAGCCAACCGGATTCTCGCCGCGGAAGGCCCCGAGGCGGCGGCCGCTTTCTTGAAACAGAATTATCCCCACATCGACGAGGGCCTCGTCCGCCGCACCTTGGCGCGTCCCGGCCGCAGCGGTTTCGGCTTCGTCACCGAGATCGGTGCGTCGGTGCTCGTCTCCATTGCGCTGCGGCAAACTCTTCCCGAGGGGCACTTGCTCCACGCCCTCGAGACGGGCGCTTCTTACACCGTTTCCAATCTCTTTCGCGGCGGGTGGGAGGGGATGCGGCCCGGCAACATCGCCCTCTCCGTCGCCGAAGGCGTGCCGCTCGCCATGACTCATGGCCTCGTCTCGATGACCCTCGACTCGGTGGAAAACCGCCTTCAATTTCAAACGCCCTACCGGCCTATTGTGGAAGATTTTGCCTCACTCGCCGTTTACGGCAGGCTGAGGGCTCTCGCTTTCGGCAACAGCACGAGCGTCTTAATGCGCATGGCGCCTTCTGCGGAATTGGGCTTAGGAGCCGCGGAGCTTACCGGGGGAGCCCTGTGGGCGAGTCGCCTTGCGCGGGTTTCCCTGGGGCTCGGCGCCTTGGCTCTCGTCGTTGGCGGAATTTATCTCATGTCGCGGGACTGAACGGAAAAATTTTCCCCTTTCCCAACATCTTGGAAGCCTTTCCGCTATACCGGAGAAAAATAAAACCGTCTCCTTTTTGGAGTTGTCGAGAGGAATGTAATTTCTCATAGTGCGATTCCTTATTTTCCTTTCACAATCCATTTTTATAAGGAGGTGGTGATGAACCCCGCAAAACAAATGCAATCTTCGATGAACATGAATATGATGCCTATGGGAATGATGCCCATGCCGATGACGTCGATGGGGATGATGCCCATGATGGCGCAGATGACTTGCAAGATGGATAAAAAATCCATGATTTGCGAAATGACGCCCATCAAGGGAATGAGCATGGAAATGATGGAGGCCTGTTGTCAGAACATGATGAGGATGTGCGACATGGGCATGCCCATGATGCTCTGCTGCGGCAACATGATGATGACTTGCCACCTGAGCTGCGAGATGAAAAAGGACGCCATGGTTTGCCGCGTGATGCCCATGGAAGGCATGAGCCTGGAGATGATGAACTGTTGCTGCGATTGTATGATGGAAATGTGCGGTATGGGCATGCCTATGGTGTTCTGCTGCGGCGGCATGCCCCTCATGAGTTGCATGATGAAGTAAGCCTAGCTTACGGTCTGCGAATGGCTCATCACCAAGTAGAGCGTCGTCTCGGAAGTGCCCGGGTTCGAGTAAACGTGAGGCGCGTCCGCTTCAAAGAGCATGGCATCGCCTGAGGCAAGTCGGAACACGTCGTTTCCCACTTTCATTTCCAATACTCCTTGGCTGACGATCAAGTTCTCCGTGGTGCCCCGGGGATGGGCCTCCGACGCCTCTTGGGAGAAAGGGGCGAGGCGGATTTCGTAGAACTCTGCCGAGCGGTGCCCTTCGAATGGAAAGAGGGCGCGGGAGCTGTATTTCCCGTCCGCGGAGCTGAGGATTTTCCCCTCGTGTGCCCGCTGAACGTAGTTGATTTTGGCGGGCAGCTCCACCATCAGAGCGGAGAAAGGAATATCCAGTGCCCGGACGATTTTCCACAAGACGTTGATTGTGGGAGTGCTTTGACCCAGCTCGATCTGTCCCAGCATGGCGCGACTGACCCCTGAGAGGCCCGCGAGCCTCTCCAAGGAAAGGCCCCTCTGGATACGGAACTTTCGCAGGTTTCTCCCGACAAGCGGCGTTAAATTTTCCGGCGCCCGGGCGCTGGGCTTCTTTTCAGGAGTTCCGATGGTTTTCATAAAGCCACCCACACGGGTACCCAGCCCCAAACGGTGAACAGAAACGTCGAGAACCCCCGGCGAATCGGTAGGTGTTGCGAGAGGGGCCGGTGTTTACGGTAATCCTCGAGAGAGAATAGGGCGGCGCTTTCTTCGGAGAGCGCCGCTTTTTTTTCTCTTCTTTTTCTCAATTCCGAAAATTTTTCGTCGTATAATCTCAAGACTCTGGCGGCGGGAAAGGATTCTCCCGAAACGGGAAGTGACGGGGAGATCTCCTCCTCAAATGCCGTGAAGGTGGCGTCTCGTTTGCTTCGATTCATATCTTAAAACCTCAATTCAAAAGTGAAAAAGAGGGCGGGAAGCTTATGAAAAAGCACATCCGCCCTTTCCTGGTGAGGAAAGGCGCCGACATGAAGAGGATGAATTTTGAAGGAGTCAGGATTTCAGGAAAGGCCGATTCTTCATCCCGTGATCATGCCGGCACCTTACACATGGCGCAACAACACGCCATGGATGCGGTGGGACAACAACAGGATGAAAGAATGAGGTGTGACATTTCTAATACTCTACTGAATTTTATCGGCTGAAGTCCAGTCTTAGTTGCTTGCATGAAATGAAAATGGCTCTGTAGTGATGGTTCAAGAAAACCTCCAATGGCGTGAACTTTTAGTGAAAATCTCTCAAAAGGGGAATCTCCCGCTAAAACTTGTCTGCACCCCCAAGAATAAGAGATGGGCCGATTGCGTGGGTCCGAAGCTTCCCAGATAGCCGAGGGAGAATTGCAATCCGTTTACCACTTGATAGCCGGCGGCGAGCTCGGTTTCGATTTCCGATTGCCCCCCGGGCGGGTCATAGGGGTTGATGGCCTTTCCGTCCGCCCGTTGGAGCCAGCTTAAGACGCCGTGAAAGCGGAACGATCCGGGATGGAAGTCGAGCAGCAGGCTTTCCGAAGATCTCTCCTGGGAGCCATCGAGTCCCGCCCGATTGACCCACGAAGAGTACTGATGGCCGTAATGAAGACCGCCGGTGAAGATTCCGTAATCGAACAGCAGTCCCACCGACTCGCCGTGGGCGCTTCCCGGGTCGGAAGTGTCGGGGACTAAGGTAGGAGGGTTGGAGCGGTACGCCACGTCGCCCGCGAGGGTGATGCGGGGCGCGTCGTTGCCTTGGGCGAGGGCGAAACTCGCCAGAAGCTGGGTGTTGAGGAAAAAACCGCCGTCGGCACCGTTGATGATGGAGGAAGCGATGAGAAAACGGCGCAGCGACTCGTTCGCCCGTTGCCGGTCGTAACGGATTTCCCCGCCGAACCAACCGTAGGGGATGTTGAGGTGCGACCACTTGGTCTCTTGCCCGTAAAGGCGTGGAGCGGCCGAGCGGGCCGCGGAGTCGGTCGAGTTCATGAACGCGCTCTCGACTTCCGTCACGTCGTAACGGTGGCGTCCGATTCGGATCGAAAAATCCTCACCGAAGCGGTAGCCCAGCGTGAAGGTGCGCACGCCGAAGTTGGCTCGTAATGTATCGTGGGGATCTCGGGGTTGGTAAACCCAATTGGCGAAGGCGTGGTCGGTGATCGTGGAGCTGGGGGTGGAATCGAAAAAGTTGAAGCCGATGGGCGTGGTCGCGAAATTGGACGCGCCGCCTTCGAGCCTGAGCTCCGTCGTGAAGCCTCCCAGGTTCAAGGTGGCTCCGGGGCTTAAGCGGATGCCCCAGGGGATGCCGCTTCCGCCGGGAGGGGTGGTGAAGGGTAAGACGCCGATCGAAGGGAGTCGAAATTGAAAGTCACTCATGAAATTCTCCAAAAGATTGAAGGTGAGAACGGACTGGCCGTAAAGGTTCCGGTAGAAGCCGATCCGATGGGGGGGGACGATGCTCTCCGGGATCAGAGGAGCCGTTAAAGCCCTCGAAATGTTTTTGATGGTAAATTTGCCGATCGGGCGGGAGCGGATATTCTGAAATGAGATCTCCATAGGCTCTCAGGGCGAAGCCTTGAGTCTCCCGCGACGCCCCTTCTTCGAGTAGGCGAGCGAGAAGCATATCCGTTTCCCGCCAGGGCGCCTCGTCGTCATGGCGGTAGAAATCGTCGACGGCTTCCACGTATTTGGGGAGCAACCTTTCTCGAAGAGCATAGGAAGCCGAATCTTGGAGGACGAGTTCCCGCAAGAGATGGACGGAGAGTTCCCCTTTTAAACGTTGAGGATTTTCCTCGTAGTAAGCGGGTAGCCGGGATGAGCGGGGGGTCGCGTTTGCGAGGTTTTCCAGAAATCGACGACTTAAGCTCACGAGACGGAAGCGGAAGGCCTGTGGGATGGCGTAGGTGTCAATTACTTCGTCCGTCAGTTCTGCAGCCTTCTCCCCGATCCATTTAGGTCTTGCCACGCCGTTTGGCGCTCCGCCCAGCGACTGCATGAAAACGGTGAAACTTTCTAATAAGGGACGGGGGCGGCTGCCGGAGGGAAGGGCGATTTCGGAAGATGCGAGGGGTACCCCCTCGGGAGCCCATAGCGGCGAATCCGGCGTTGCGGGAGAGGTCTCGGAAGCGTTTATGCGCGGGCGAAGGAGGTGATCGGCGTTTTTTGCGCCGCCGCCCATTCCGGGAGCGCGGCGTGTACCCATGCGGCTCCCGCCCGTATTTGCCAGAGGTTCGCCTCCGCATTCAGGAATTGTTCGCTCAAAGTACCTTGAGGCCTGCGTGCGAGGCCCCATGCCCCGTTTAAATTTTGCGACAAAACGAGGGCTGCGTCTTGCAGCCCATGTTGAAGAAGAGGGTTTTGGGAAGCGGTCGCCGCTCCCGTGCTCCTCAATGCGAAGAAGGAGACGAAAGAAGACAGGATCCTGGATCCCAAGCTCGCTTCTCCGCCGGTACGCCAACGGTCGGTCGGGGAAAGTTCATGGGAAAGGCTCAAGAATGCCCGGTGACTGAGCTCATAAGTAGAGGCTTCCGCGCCGGTGGCGGCGATGAAGGAAAGGCCTTGGAGCAGGGAAGGAGCTTGCCGGAAAAGAGGGGCGGCGGCGCTAAGGCCGTAACGGCTCGCTTGAAACGCGCCGCCAGCTAGGGTGAAGGCGGCCAAGTTTTTCCAATCGGTGGCGTTTTCTAAGAATTGACTGACGATGAGGTCGACTTGGAACTGCGTGGAGGAGAGGTGTTGAGAAACGGAAAGGATCGATTCGCGCTGCAAAAACGGGGCGACGGATATTTCCGAGGGGATTATGTGGGATGTTTTCTCCATGGTTGTAATTCTCCGAATCTTGCCTCTCGAAGATCGAGAAGCGGGGGTCGCATCGTGGGCGAATAAACGGCGTTCGCCCGACAACAAAGGCGCGGAGTGCTACAACAACACTGAAAGTTTCTTTTTCTGTTTTTCATGAAGAATTCCTTATTAAATAAATCGGTACGTTCGCCGGCGTGTTGCGAGGAATCGTCATTCCGTCCGACGATTCCTCCGTTTAAGCGGATCCCAGTGAAAAGTAAACGTGGGATCTCGTGACGCTGACGTATACCTTCTTTCCTTCGTGGAACCCGCTCGCTTCCCCCACGCCTTTCGGGAGATGGGCCGTGACGACATATCCCCCTTCGAACTCGATTTCGAGGGATTCGGAAGCGCCCAAAAATTGCACGGTGCGGATCACGCCGGGGACCAGGTCTTTTTCCTCATGAGAAGAAACATAGACGTCGTTTGGTCTAAAAACCACTGCTACGCGCGTACCGTTGACGAGCGCGTAGGAGCCGAAGGTGAAAGGGCCCCACTGGACCCGGCCCTCTTCGACGGTAGTCTCCACCCGGTTCGTTTCGCCGATGAAGGCGGCGACGAATTCGGTGGCCGGTTGATCGAAAATTTTCTGCGGAGGCGCCTCTTGTTCGATGCGGCCGCGGTTCATGACGAGCACCCGGTCGGAAAGTTCGAGGGCCTCTTCTTGGTCGTGGGTGACGAGCAGGGTAGTGAGCTTGATGCGTTCATGCAATTTTTTCAGCCACGATCTCAGCTCTTTCCTCAAGCGCGCGTCCAAAGCCCCGAAGGGTTCGTCGAGCAGCAGCAGGCCCGGCTCGGGAGCCAAAGCCCGGGCCAAGGCGACGCGTTGCCGTTGGCCGCCGGAGAGCTGCGAGGGATAACGTTTTTCCAGACCGGCCAGGCCGACGAGCCCTAAAAGTTCGCGCGCCCGGTCTTCGCGGGCCTTTTTCTTCACGCCCCGAACTTTCAAGCCGAAGGCGATGTTCTCCAAGACCGTCATGTGGCGGAAGAGGGCGTAGTGTTGAAAAACGAATCCTACCCTTCTTTCTTGCACGGGCACGTAGGTGACGTCCTGCTCGTTGATCTCGATGTTGCCGAAGTCGGGGGCTTCCAAGCCCGCCAGGCAGCGCAGCAGCGTGGATTTTCCCGAGCCCGAAGGGCCGAGCAAGGTGACGAACTCTCCGTCCGCGACGGTGAGCGAGACGTTGTCGACGGCGACGAAGTGGTTGAAGCGTTTCCTTAAATTTTCAACGCGAATTCCCATGGAGGCCTCCGAACTCTTCCGTCCCCTCCAGGTCGTGGACGAAATCTTGTTTTGAACGGTATTTGACGTAGGTTTTTCCGATCAGCGTGAAGAGAGCGAGCAGCGTAAGCATCGACGCCACGGTGAAGGCGCCGACCAAGTTGTATTCGTTGTAGAGGATCTCCACATGCAGCGGAAGCGTATTGGTTTGTCCGCGAATGTGTCCCGAGACCACCGAAACCGCACCGAACTCGCCCATGGCGCGGGCGTTGAGCAAGATTACGCCGTAGAGTAGGCCCCAGCGGATGTTGGGGAGCGTCACTTCGAAGAAAGTCCTCCAACCGCCCGCGCCCAGTGTAAGGGCGGCTTCCTCCTGATCGTTCCCTTGCGCCTGCATAAGGGGGATCAGTTCGCGGGCGACGTAGGGAAAGGTAACGAAGATCGTCGCCAAAATGATGCCCGGCACGGCGAAGACGATCTTGAGGCCGTGAGCTTGGAGGAACGGTCCCAAAACGCCGTGGGCCCCGAAGAGCAGCACGAAAATCAAGCCGGAGATGACCGGTGAGACCGTGAAGGGAAGGTCGATTAGGGTAAGCAAAAATCTTTTCCCAACGAACTCGAACTTGGCCAAGACCCAGGCCGCGGTGACCCCGAAGGCTAGGTTAAGGACGACGGAGAAAGCCGCGGTTTTCAACGTGAGCCCCAAGGCCGAGAGGGTGTAGCTGTCTTTCAAGGCTTCTAGTGGGATCTGCGTTCCTTTCTCCAAGGCGCCCATGAAAATAGTGAGCAGCGGCACAACAAGAAAGACGCCGATGAAGGAGAAAGAAACGACGATCAAGACCCATTTCACCCAATTGGATTCCGTCAACGCTTGCTGGGAGGGGGGCAGCCGCTTTCTCATCCGCGCCCCCCCGTTTGCGTGGGTTGCAGGCGGTTGATCAGCCAAAGGATGGCGAAGGAGATGAAGAGCATCACGGTTGCGATGGCCGTGGCGCCCGCATAGTCGTAATTTTCCAGCTTCGTCATGATGACGAAAGGCGTGATTTCGGTCTTAAGCGGCAAGTTGCCCGAGATGAAAACGACCGAGCCGTATTCGCCCAAAGCGCGTGCGAAGGCCATGGTGAAGCCGCTGGCCAACGCGGGGATGAGGCTGGGGAGAATCACCTGAAAGAAGGTTTGGTAGCGTTTCGCGCCTAAGCAGGCCGAGGCTTCTTCCATGTCGCGGTCGAAATCCTTCAATACCGGCTGGACGCTTCGAACGACGAAAGGGAGGCCGATGAAGACCAAGGCGATGGTGACGCCGATGGGGTTGAAGAGGACCTTCACTCCCAAAGGTTCTAAAAAACGTCCGATAAGCCCTTTGGCCGAAAAGGCGGTTGTGAGCGCGATGCCGGCCACCGCCGTGGGAAGGGCGAACGGGAGGTCGACGAGAAGATCGACGATCGCCTTGCCCGGAAAACGGTAGCGCACCAGCACCCAGGCGACGATCATTCCGAAAAACGTATTGATGAAGGCTGCCGCGAGAGAGGCGCCGAAGCTCAAGCGGAAGGAAGCGAGCACCCGCGGGGAGGTCACCGTTTCCCAAAACTCCGTCCAACCCATGCCCGTCGTTTTCCAAACGAGGGTCGAGAGGGGGATGAGCACCAGCAGGGTGAGATAGAACAAGGTGAAACCCAAGCTGGGGGCGAATCCTGGTAATACGTTATTTTTTTTCAAAAACGACTTCATTTTAAACTTTTGGTTTTGCCTTTTTACTTCCGAAAGATCCTTTTCCTGGACCTCGTCAGAAGAAGCAGGTCTCGGATGGACGTAAAAAAACGACCGGCTCGGCTTCTTCTCGGGAGGAAGGGGAGAGGGAGTCGTCCACTGCGTTGGTTGTCCATTCAGAAAAAGGGTACTCACGGTACTTTACTCCGGTGATTTGGTCAAATGCTCTGCATCGGGGTTTTGAATAAAAAGGGGGGATGGTTTTTAGAGGCCATCCCCCCGAGTTCCTTTATTTTCCCAATTGATAGATTTGATCGAACACTCCGCCGTCGGCGAAGTGGGTTTTTTGGGCCTTCTGCCAGCCGCCGAAAACATCGTCGACCGTGAAAAGATTCAGCTTGGGGAAAACGCCCGCATATTTCGTCGCCACGGCGGCGAGCCTCGGGCGGTAGTAGTGTTTGGCCGCGATCTCTTGGCCCTCCGGGGTGTAGAGATACTCGAGGTAGGCTTGCGCCGCGGCTTTCAAGCCGTGCTTTTCCGCGTTTTTGTCGACGAGCGCGACCGGGGGTTCGGCCAAGATGCTCACCGAGGGGACGACGATCTCGAATTTGTCTTTGCCTAGTTCCTTCACCGCCAAGAACGCCTCGTTCTCCCAGCCCACGAGTACGTCGCCGATGCCGCGTTCCACGAAGGTGGTGGTGGAACCGCGGGCGCCGGAGTCGAGCACGGGCACGTTCTTATACAGTCGGGAGACGAAATCCTTCGCTTTCGCCTCGTCGCCGTTGTTCTTCTTCAAGGCGTAGCCCCAGGCGGCGAGATAGTTCCAGCGCGCGCCTCCGGAGGTTTTCGGATTCGGCGTGATCACGGAAATGCCGGGTTTCGCGAGATCGTCCCAGTCTTTGATCTGCTTGGGATTGCCCTTTTTTACGAGGAAGACGATGGTCGAGGTGTAGGGGGCGCTGTTGTTGGGCAGCCGGGTCTGCCAGTTCTTCGGCAGCAGGCCGCCTTTTTCGGAAATGGCGTCAATGTCATAGGCGAGCGCCAAGGTGACTACGTCCGCTTCTAAGCCATCGATCACCGCCCGCGCCTGCTTGCCCGAGCCGCCGTGCGATTGGTTGACCGTCAGGTCTTGTCCCGATTTGCCTTTCCAATATTTTATGAAGGCGCCGTTGAAGTCTTGGTAAAGCTCGCGCGTTGGGTCATAAGAGACGTTCAGCAATGCGTTTGCCGCGTGGGAAAGCCTCGCCTCCAAGAGCCCCAAGAAGAATAAAAGCACCGCCGCTACAAAAGTGAGCGTTAGTGAGAGTTTTTGCTTTCGCATAAAGAGTCCTTTCGTGATTTGTTCTTAACACTCCCCATGAGCCACCGTCTTTCCTGGAGGGGATCCGAGGCGAAAGACGGTGGCGTGGGAAGTGGGAGAAGAAACGTTCTTAATAGGCGATTTGCAGACGAGTGAACAACGCGTTCTCCGTCGGCCGATTGCCTCCTTTATCGCCGCCTTTGAAGCGACTTTGGTCGAAGTTTAAAGCCCATTTGAAATTCTTGTTCAGATACCAGTTGACGCCCACGCCCCAGGCTTCCGCCTTGCGGACCGACTTGGTCGGGTCGGCGTAGGTGGGGAAGGCGGCCTTGTCGAACTCGATCTCGCCGTACCGCCCTGCGATTTCAAACGCTCCCCAATGGCCCTTCTTGGGGTTGATGGGGTTTTTGGGCGTCACGCCGTTCCAACCGTTTTTCTCGCCGGTGACCACATAGGAAGCCGCCACTTGCCACGAAGTATTGGTGAGTTCTTTCTTGGCGCCCGCCAAGTTTACTTTTTCCGTGGAGCGGACGTACTCGCCGAATAGGCCGAAGGGACCGTAGTAGAAGTACCCTTGTGGTGAGATTCGGTAACGTTTTCCATCGGAGAAAACCGTCCCGGCCGCCGTGGTGTCGTTTAAGAAGCTGAAGATCGTGTTTTGGCCGATGCTCTTATACGAGGGTAAGTTGGTCGTCGAGATGCTGCCGAATTGGCTGCCGTAAGTTCCCGACACGCCCACGCCGAACCCTTGGAGGGGCGTGATGCTCGTTTTCTTGAAGGGTTGCACGAAGACGCGGCCGGCGAAGTCTTTGCCGTCGGAGACGTCCCCGTCCACGCTGCCGCCATCAAAAACACCATCGAAAAGGCCGAGGGCGTAATTGAAGGTGCCGTCCCACACGTCGCCGTGCAGTTGTAAGCCGACGTCGCGGTTCGGTACCAAGTTGGTGGGGAGGCCGCGTTCGATGAAGAGCAAATTGCTGCCGGACTGCAGGCGTTCCAGCCCCACCGGTTCCTTGAATTTACCGCCCCTGAAGCGAAGCCAAGTGAAGGGGTGAACGTCCGCATAAGCGTCTTGGAGCACTGCCTTCCCTTCGCCGAAATCGGGCATGATCCTAAAGTCGAAGTATTTGTAGACGGTCCCTTCGAAGATGGGACGGACGCGTCTGAGCTCAAACTGGTTGGCGAGTTTATCGGCGCTGTCTTTGATGAAGAAGCGGCCGTCGGTCTGGATATACCCGCCGATGCGCAATTTGAAATTGCCGTCGCCCGACTTCACGATGAAGCCGTCCTTGCCCGCGGTCACGGTGGCCGCGTCTTTGGGCTTATCCTTCTCTTTTTGCTCTTGGATTTCCTTTTCCACTTCGAGTTTCCGCTCGAGCACTTTCTGGTTCGATTCCAGCTGCTCGATGCGGTTTTGCAGGCTGCTGTTGGCGTTTTTCGCCGACGATACTCGTGCCCGTTTATGTGTTTTTTTCGTTTTGGCCATGGCGAACGGCGCGTTTCCTAAAATGATTCCGCTTAAAACAAGCGAGATTAAAATGTACCGAAAGTTCCGCATGATGATGACTCCTTTGATTCATCGATGGAACTTCCGGTGGTCCGGTCAGCCCTCGCGTATAATTTTTATTTTTTTAAAAGGCCTCCGCTTTCACGGTCGGCGTTACGCGGCGGGCTCGTTAGAATCGATCTCCCCGCCTTTTCGATCAAGAAAACCGCGTTTTTTCCTTCTTCTCGATCTGCACTACTTTGCCGTCGTGGATGATGATTTCCACGGAGCCGAAGCGTAGGTCTTGAATGGATTTCAGGATGAATTCCGATAATTGAGGAAGTTCGAGATTTTTCCCCGCCGTTTCCGGAGAGGGTTGAGAATGATTCGACATGATTGGCTCCTTTAGTTTCGATTTCTTTAAGTACGGTGGATTGGGAAAGGAGACCGGTGAGGGCCTGTTTGAAAGATAAAAAAGATTCACCGGGCCTTAAGACTTAAGGCCGACGCATCGTAGTGGAGGGGTTTGATTTTACTGGAGTTTACTAAAGGAAACCACGCACCCTTACGCCGCCGGCAGGATACAGATGGCGCAACAACAAGCCATCTGGCCGGAGACGCAACAACAAAGGTGTGTGAAAGAAAGGTTCATAACGTAATTGTTATCGTACTACAGAATAAAATGGTTGCGGGTCAATATTAATTTTAGTTGTTGGCAAGATTTCAGTTTTATTATCCAGCGAACAAAGTGAGCGAGAGGGGGAGGCTCCATGAGCTTCGCTCATGGAGGGGGCGACGCAAGCCCCATATGATAGTTTCCCGATTCTTTTCGATTTCTTCACGCCTTTGTCACAGACCCTTCCTATTTACAGCCGCAATTCCAAGGGTTCATCAAATTCTGAAAGGAGAATGTGACAATGAAAAAGATCATCGTGAGCGTGTGTTGTTTAGCGCTGATCCTCGCTTTTAGCAGCGAGGCATGGAGTGCCACCAAGAAAAAACGGAGAGGGAAGCGTCATCACAGAGCCGCCGTGACCCGGCCGGCGCCGGTCGTCGCCCCGACTCCCGAGGTGGCTCCCGCGGCCCCCGTGAAACAAGAGGGCTGGTGGGATAAATTCGAGACGGGATATAAGAAAGGCCTCTTCTTTAAATCGAAGGACGAAAAGTTCTCGATGAAATTCCGTATCCGGATTCAACCCCGTTATACCTTCCAAACCAACAAGACGACCGGAAAGAATGCGGATAACACCTTCCAAATTCGCCGCTTCAAGCTTTCTTGGGAAGGAAACGCCTTCACGAAAAACTTAGACTATAAGGTGCAAATCAATTTGGCCGCCTTAAGCCCCATCCAAGATATGGTCGAATATGTCTACGTGGATTACCGCTTCTTCGATCCCTTGAGAGTGGAGTTCGGTCAATTCAAATATCCCTATAACCGTCAGCAAATCACCTCTTCCGGTCGGCAAGAATTCGTCGATCGCTCACTGGCTTCCGAAGAATTCCGGTTCGCTTCCGTCGACCGTACGACTACCACCACCTGTACCTTCCCCGGCGGCGCCGCCGTTTCGGGAAGCGGCCTCACTTGTACCGGTGGCGCGACGGCGACGACGACGATCTCGGATTCGCAACGCCGCTTTCAGTTCGACACCGGCGTGATGGTCCACGGCGACGCCTTCGGCAAGAAGTTGGAATACTACGGCGCGATCACGAACGGAACGGGTCCGACGCGTCTTAATCTCAACAAAAACTTCCTCTACACGGGACGTCTCGTCTACAACCCCCTGGGGCAATACGGATATTCCGAATCGGACGTGGAAGGATCGGAGCATCCCGCGTTAACCTTCGGCTTAAGCGGCGGGTATAACGTGCAAGACGTTACCAGCAACAAGATCCTTCAGGCGGGCGGTGAAGTGGGCTTTAAATATAGAGGCTTCTCCCTCCAGGGCGAATACTACTACCGCCACAACGATCTGAAGGACGTGAACGGTGTTGCGGTGAGCACCAAAAATCACGACCAAGGTTATTATGCGCAGCTCGGTTATTTCGTGATTCCCCATCACTTCGAAATCGCGGCCAGGGCCTCCCAAGTCTTTTTGGCCGGGAAGAATAACGACAAAAGCGAATTCAGCGGTGCGCTCAACTATTACATCTTCGGTCATGACTTAAAGCTGCAAGCCGATTACTCGCTGTTAAGAAACGAAGTGGATCCCACCAAGTTCGCGGGAGCCCAAAACAAAAACGATCATCGCTTTCGTTTGCAATTGCAAGCTTGGTTCTAAAACTTTCCTCTCCAATTGGGGGTTTGAGGAGGAGTCGGGTATCTCTCGGCTCCTCCTTCAGAACCCTTATAAGGGTAGGAGAAGGGCCTTTTCACTGAAAGCGCACGATTTTGTAACCAAAATGTCACAAATAACGGGGTAGTTTTTATGATAGCCCCAAGGAGATTTAATTTATGAAAAAGCTAATCTTCAGTTTATGGGTGGCGGGTTTGACCGCTTTAGGCGGCTTATCTTCCGCGCACAGCGATGTGGTGAAGCTGAACGGAGCGGGTGCAACCTTTCCTTATCCTCTCTACTCGAAGTGGTTCAGCGAATATAACAAGATGAAACCCGACGTGCAGATCAACTATCAATCGATCGGCAGCGGCGGCGGAATCCAACAGATTAAGGCGAAGACGGTCGACTTCGGCGCCTCCGACGCCCCTTTAAGCGGGGATGAGGAGAAGGCCATGCCGGGACCCGTCGTTCAGATTCCCACCACCGCCGGTTCCGTAGTGGTGGTTTACAACATCCCGGGGGTGGACAAGGGCCTGAAATTGACCCCGGATGTCGTCGGCGATCTCTTCATGGGAAAAATCAAGAAATGGAATGAATCGCGCATTACTTCCCAAAATCCGGGAGTCAACCTGCCCGATCTTCCCGTCGCGGTGGTTCATCGTTCGGACGGCAGCGGCACGACCTATATCTTCACCGACTATCTGGCCAAGGTAAGCGGCGATTTCTATTGGAAGGTCGGTCGAGGCAAATCGGTCAACTGGCCCGCCGGTATCGGCGGTAAGGGCAATGAAGGCGTTACCGGCCAAGTGAAGCAAACGCCGGGCGCCGTGGGATACGTGGAATACGCTTATGCGGTGCAAAACAAGCTCACCTATGCTTCCTTGAAGAATAAGGCGGGCAAATTTGTGGAGCCCAATCCGGCTTCCACCACGGCGGCGATCACGGCACTTAAGGGAGAACTCCAGAAAAACGTGGGCGCCTCGATCACCGATGCCCCCGGGGAAGGTTCTTATCCTATCTCCGGCCTGACGTACCTCATTCTCTATAAGACTCAAGACGACGCCACGAAGGGAAAAACTCTTCTGGAATTTTTGAAATGGTCGATGGCCGACGGGCAAAAACTGGCCTCGGCTCTCTATTACTCCCCTCTCCCCGAGGAAGTGCTCAAGCTGAACGAGACTAAGATCAGCTCGATCAGCGTGAAGTAATTTCGCCTTCCTCGAACTTTGGGGTTGTGGGGATTTGAAAAAAGAGGATCATGTGGATTCCGTGACGTTAACTCAGATCCCCCAAAAAGCAGAACGGGCAGTTTCCTTAAAGAACCGCAACCGTCGTTTCGACGGGGAAAAGATTTTTAAGGGGCTGCTCGTTTTTCTTTCTTCTCTCGTCATTCTCATCCTGGCGGCCATTTTCGCCGAGATGATCCGTTCCTCCCGTTTGTCCCTGAAAACCTTCGGTTGGAGTTTCATTACGGGCAAGACTTGGGATCCGGTGAAAGAGGTTTTTGGGGCCCTTCCGTTTATCTACGGGACGCTCGTCACTTCCTTTTTGGCCATGCTCATTGCGGTGCCCGTTTCCTTGGGCATTTCCCTCTTCTTGACGGAGTGGGCTCCCGCCTGGGTCCGCAGGGTGCTTTCATTTCTCGTTGAACTTTTGGCGGCGATTCCCAGCGTCATCTACGGATTGTGGGGCATTTTCGTGCTCATTCCTTTCTTGAGGGATCACGTCTTTCCCCTCGTCAACAAATGGCTCGGGTTTCTTCCCTTTTTCGAGGGGCCCTTCTATGGGGCCAGCGTCTTGGCCGGAGGGTTGATTTTGTCGATCATGATCCTGCCCACCATCGCTTCGGTCTCCAAGGAAGTTTTCTTGTCGGTTCCGAACGAGCTGAGGGAAGCGGTGCTCGCCTTGGGAGGAACGCGCTGGGAAAGCATCCGCCTGGCCGTGTTGAAAATGTCGCGATCCGGCCTGATTGGCGCGGTGGCGCTGGGTTTGGGAAGGGCCATCGGGGAAACCATGGCCGTCACCATGGTGATCGGCAACCGTTCGGAGATCGTCGCTTCCATTTTTTCGCCCGGCTATAGCTTGGCGTCCGTCATCGCCAACGAATTCTCCGAGGCCACAACGCCCCTTTATCTTTCCGCCCTGTCGGAAATCGGGCTGTTGCTCTTGGCGGTGACGTTTCTCGTCAACGCCCTGGCTCGCGTACTGGTAAAGGTGAAGCGATGAAGAATTTTCATTATTATCGAAGAAAGTGGGCCAATCGTCTTTTCGCGTTTCTTTGCGGTGCCGCCTGCGTTTTCAGCGTGACGGTTTTGGGGCTGTTGCTGGGTTATGTGGTCTATCAAGGGGCTTCCGCGCTGAACTGGGCCTTTTTCTTTCACCTTCCCGCCCCTGTCGGGGAGACCGGTGGGGGAATGGCCAACGCCATCCTCGGCACTCTCATGCTTATTACCATCGCTTCGGCGATCGGCATCCCTGTTGGCATCGGGACGGGTCTTTATTTGGCCGAATACGGGAGGGGGCCTTTCGCCAAAATCGTCCGGTACTTGACGGACGTTTTGAACGGTCTTCCTTCCATCGTCATGGGACTTTTCGCCTATGCGTTGATCGTAATTCCGATGAAGGGCTTCTCCGGGCTCGCCGGGGGCGTGGCTTTAAGTTTGCTGATGATCCCCGTCATCGTCCGCACCACCGAGGAAGTTGTGAAATTGGTGCCCAACACCTTGCGGGAGGGGGCGCTGGCCTTAGGCATTCCCCCTTCCAAGGTTATTTTAAGAATCGTGGTGAGCACGGCGAAGGGGGGCATCATTACCGCGGTCGTTTTAGGCATCGCCCGCATCATGGGAGAAACCGCTCCCTTGCTCTTTACCGCTTTCGGCAATCCGTTTTGGGAGTTCAATCCTCTCCAGCCGATCGCCGCCATGACTCTGCAGATTTTCAATTACGCGATCAGCCCTTACGAAGATTGGCACGCCAAGGCGTGGGCGGGGGCCTTGGTTCTGGTCGGAATGAGCCTGTTGATCAACGTGTTCGCCCGCTTTTTCACTCTCCGCAATTTGCGGAAGAATTCATAAGAAAAGGACCGTATGTTTCAAGGAATTAAGGTGAAAGACTTAAGCGCCTGGTACGGCAGCAAGCAGGTGCTGAAGAACATCAACCTGGAGATCGCTCCCTTCCAAGTGACTTCCATCATCGGGCCTTCCGGATGCGGAAAGTCCACTTTCGTGCGCTGCTTGAACCGTATGCACGAGGTGTCTCCCCAAGCCCGGGTGGAAGGGGAAGTGTGGATGGACGGCGAAGACATATACGCCCCCCAGGTGGATCCCGTCCTCTTGCGCCGCCGCGTCGGGATGGTCTTTCAACGCCCCAATCCCTTTCCCACCCTCTCTATTTTCGACAACGTCATCGCCGGCCTGAAATTGGGGGGAGGCTTAGACCGCAAGAGGGCCGATGAGGTGGTCGAAAAATGCCTCAAAATGGCCGCCCTCTGGGACGAAGTGAAAGATAGCCTGCACCGTTTGGGAACCTTTCTGTCGGGCGGCCAGCAGCAGCGGCTCTGCATCGCGCGGGCCCTTGCCGTGAATCCCGAGGTGCTCCTCATGGACGAGCCCTGTTCGGCCTTGGACCCCATCTCTACCGCCCGCATTGAACAGCTTCTTGAAGATTTAAAGAAAGACTATACAATTGTGATTGTGACCCACAATATGCAGCAGGCGGGTCGGGTTTCGGAGAAAACGGCGTTTTTGCTCAACGGGGACTTGATCGAATACGACGAAACCAGCAAGATCTTCCGGAATCCGTCCTCGAAGCTGACGGAAGACTACATCACGGGCCGTTTCGGCTGATATAAGAAGAGGGGGAAAGAACTTCATGGAACATACTTCCAGATCCTACGAGCAAGAATTGAAGGAGCTGAGAGAAAGACTCCTCCTGATGGGCGGAAAAGCGGAAGAGATGATCTCGCAGGCGATGAAGGCGCTCATCCATTCTGACGTGGCTTTGGCGAAGAAGATGATCAAGGAAGACCGGGAGATCAACGAGCTTGAGAAGGAAATCGACGGCCTTTGTTTCAACCTGCTTGCCCTGCGCCAACCCACAGCCATCGACCTTCGTTTCATCGTGATGAGCCTGAAGGTCGTCACGGATCTCGAGCGCATGGGAGACTTGGGCGTGAACATCTCGGAGCGCGTCTTGGAGCTCGTTCAAGAACCCCAGCTCAAGCCTTATGTCCACCTGCCGATTCTTTCCCAAATGGCCCAGAAGATGATGAAGGATGCCCTTGACGCCTTCGTCACCCGCAACGAAGCCCTCGCCCAAAGCGTGCTGTCGCAGGACGACGGAGTGGACGATCTTACCCATAAGATCTTCGACGAACTTTTGGAGTTCATGCAGCAAGACCCCAAGAATGTTCCCCGCGCCGTTCGTCTCACCTATGTCGCTAAGTATTTGGAGCGCATCGCCGATCACGCCACTAACGTGGCGGAAATGGTGCTCTTCATGCTCCGCGGCGAGGACGTGCGGCACCAGCACCTCGTGCAGAACGGATAATCATGAAACGCTATTGGGCGGAGCTCTTCGGCACTTTTTGTCTCGTGTTCGCCGGTACCGGCGCGATCATCGTGAATCAAGCGACCGGTGGGGCGGTGTCCCATGTGGGAGTGGCCATTACTTTCGGTCTCGTGGTGATGGCGATGATCTATTCCTTGGGCGACGTTTCCGGAGCCCATTTCAACCCCGCCGTGACGTTCGGTTTTTGGGCGGCGCGGCGTCTTCCGGGCCGTGACGTCTTTCCTTACGTGTCCGCCCAAATTTTGGGAGCCGTCGTCGCGAGCCTCCTTCTTCGTTTTATTTTTCCCGAAAATCCCACTTTAGGGACGACGTTGCCCCAAAGAGGCATTTTTCCCTCCTTCGTTTTGGAAGTCCTCATGACCCTGATCTTGATGTTCGTGATTTTGAGCGTTTCCACCGGAGCGAAAGAAAAAGGAATCACCGCCGGTGCCGCCATCGGCTCGGTCGTGGCTCTCGCGGCGCTTTTCGGGGGGCCGATTTCGGGAGCTTCGATGAATCCGGCGCGATCCTTAGGGCCGGCTTGGGTGAGCGGTCATTTTGAATTTCTTTGGATTTATCTTCTCGCTCCTCTCGTCGGTTCCGCCCTTGCGGTTTGGGTCTGCGGATGCGTGCAGGCCGAAGGATGTTGCGGCGCGGTCACTAAAAGCCTTTGTCAGGGGGGCTCGCGATGAAAAGGATTCTTTTCGTCTGCGTCGAAAATTCTTGCCGCAGCCAAATGGCCGAGGCGTTCGCCAGAATGGAAGGGAAGGAAGGTGTCGATATTTACAGCGCAGGGTCGAATCCTTCCGGCGTCGTCAACCCCAAGGCGATCGAATCGATGAAAGAGGTGGCTTACGACTTGAGCCGCCACGGCTCCAAATCTCTCTCCGAAATTCCCGATGTGGAATACGATGTCGTCGTCACCATGGGGTGCGGGGATAAGTGCCCCTTCGTGCGTGCGAAGAGGCGGGAAGATTGGAAAATCCCCGACCCTAAGGAATTATCTCCGGAAGGGTTCCGGGAAATTCGGGAAAAAATTCGTATGGAAGTGACTAGGCTTTTAAAGGAACTTTCTCTTTAAGAGCCGGCTCGAGTGCGCTGGCTAATGTATAGAAGAGCGCGACTAAGATCAGGCTCCCCCCCGTCGGAAAAGAAAACAAGAACGAAAAGTAATAACCCAACGCGGGCAACAGCGTGCCGATGAGGATGGAAACCAAGAAGGCGTCGCGTAACCCCTTCGTTTTCTTCAGTGCAATGAAGGGGGGTAGCACCATGAGGGCGAAGACGGGCAAGGCCCCCAGCACTTTGAGCGACGCGGTGATCGCTGCCGTGAGCGTAAGATAGAGCAGCACCATCCAGCGCCGCGTGTTTATTCCACGAATCCGCATGAAATCGGCGTCCGCCGAACTGTAGAGAAACTCCCTCCGAAACAGGAAATGAAGGAAAAGGATGGGCAGCGCCACGGCCGCCATCAAGAGTAGGTCTTCGAAAGTGACCGCCACCGCGTCGCCGAACAGCAGGTTGTCGATGTTGTGTCGGCCTTGCGTGATTCGATCGCCGATGACGATAATGAGGCCGGAGGTGACGATATAGATCAACCCGATCAGGCTCTCGTCGGGATAGCGGATGCTTTTGCGGAGCCTCGCAAAAAAAACGGCGGTGAAGATAGCGATGAGAAAGCCCAAAAAGAGGGGCCAAGAAGAGTTCTCCAAGTTAAGCCCCACCCAGCCGCCCAAGAGAAAGGCGAGAAAGATGCCGAAGGAGGCGCCTTGAGAGAGGGCCAAGCTCACGAAGACGATGCGGTTGAGCAAGATGTAGACGCCGAGCAGCGACAAGACGAGCCCGCAGAGCATGCCCGCCATGATGGGGTCACGCCACAGTTGCCACTCTTGCAGAAAATGGCCCGCCGCCTCTCGGTTAAAGAGCGTGGCGAGTCCGACGAGCAAAACGGTGAAGCCGCTATAAAAAATGAACCTGAAAGCGGCCGTTTTCTTGGTGAACATGAACCGGTTCTCCGAAGGCCTCCGACAAGACCTTCTCTTGTAAGACTTCCCTCAAGGGAGCGCACACTGCTTTTTGCGGGCCCATCAGGCAAATCCAATCCACCTGGTGAAGGATGCGGTTTAAGTCGTGGTCGATCACGATCCAGGCAAAGGAGGCTTCCTTCTGGATCTCGCCCAAAATTTTCCAAAGCTTTTCGCGGAACAAATAATCGAGGGAGTTGTGGGGCTCGTCCAAGATCAACACTTCGGGCCGGTTGAGCAGCGCCCGGGCGATGAGCGCCCTCTGCCGCTGGCCGCCGGAGAGTTCGCGAAAAAGGCGGTGCTCTTGCCCGCGGATCTCGAAACGATCGAGTAATGCGCGGGACGCTTTTTCGAAGGCGAAAGAAGAACTCTTAAAACGCGGCAAAGTTTCGAAGGCGCCCATTTTCAGAAGATCTTGCACCGTTAAAGGAAACAGCGAATCGAGTTGATGCTCTTGAGGGACATAGCCGAAGGTGGAGCCTTCTTGCCACCGGTAAGATCCCCGCAGAGGCGGGAGAAGCCCCAGCAAGGTGCGGACGAGGGTGGTTTTGCCCGAGCCGTTTCCGCCGATGATCCCTAAGCGCACGTTCGGGGGGATTTCGAGGGAAAACGGGGATGCCAAGGGCTTTCCGGGATATCCGATTTCGAGTTGTTGAAGTCGCAGCAGCGAGCTCATCCGACCGCCTTTTTAATGTCTTTTACCAAAGAGTCGATCAAATCGATATAAGTTTTCGGGCCTTCTTCCTCCGTATCCGTGGGGACGATCACCATCGGTAAATTGGCTTTCTGAGCGAGGTACTCGGGGATTTTCTTGGGGTAAAAGTTTTCCACCAAGATCGCCTTCACCTTGTAATTGGGGATAAGTTTCAGAAGCTCGTCCACACGGCCCGAGCTTGGGGGAATGCCCGGTTTCGGCTCGATGTTGGCCACCACGTTGAGCCCCGTCCAGTCGGCGAAATAGCTCAAGCTCTTATGGAAGGTGATGACGTCCTTGCCGCGGAGCGAGGCGGTGTCGCCTTCCCACTGCTTCATCTTCGCGTTCAAGCGGTCGAGGAAATTTTTGAGGCGCCCCTCATAGTAGGCTTTTCCTTCCGGATCGACTTTTACGAGATGCTGAAAGATATTGGCCGCCATGATTTTTCCGTTGCGCGGGTCGAGCCAGGCGTGGGGATTGCCCAAGGGGTGGATGTCTCCCATCGATCGATCCACGAGGGTTTTGGGCACTTCCAAAATGTTGAGCCCTTGCGCGAGGTTCACGTTGCCCGGCGCGTTCGGCAAGATTTTCGAATTGCGAGATTGCACCACCACCGGCGGCAGCCAGCCCACTTCCAGCTCGAGCCCTCCTTCGATGAGGAGGTCCGCTTTATTCAAGTCCACCGCGTAGGAGGGCTTGGCGTCTAAGAAATGCGGATCTTGATTGCCGCGGGCGAGCGACGTGACCGATACGCGGTCGCCGCCCACTTCTTGGGCCAGCGAGGCGAAGACGGGAAGGGTGGCGACGATATTCACCTTGGCGAAGACCGTCGAGGGAACCAGAAGCAGCGATAAAAAAAGTAAAAATCGTTTCATTTCTTTCTCCTTTTAAAATTGATGGGCCCCGTGCACGCCCAAGCTGAACATGAATTGCAAAATCGCCGCGTGAACCGGGTCTTGGTTCGTCGCCTTGTCGTATTCGTACTGCAGACGGATCTGCGAGAATTCCGTGGGCTGGAAAGTGATCGCCGGGGTTAAACGGTACTCCCTTGCCACCAGCCCGCTGGGGATGCCCACCTGGTCATAACGAAGGCCCGCGTGCCAGCGTTTCAAGAATTGATAGTCTAAATAGCTGTAGAGACCGCCGTCGGTCATCGTGGTGCCGGGTACCTGCTCCCGTCGTCCGATGTATTCTGTCTGCCAACTTAAGGATTGCCGGGCGCTTGGTTTCCACTTGAGGTAGAAATCGCCGCCGAACATGTTGGTTTCGTTGCCCCGGCCCGTGTCGTTGAAGCCGAAGGCGAAGGAGCCCCCGAGGAGCATCGTGAGCGTATCGGTGAGATCCACGCTCGTGGAAACGCGTCCTTGGTATAGGAAGTCTTGCTTGCGTTTCCCGCCGAAGCTTGTGTCGTTGGTTCCGTTGGTGAAGGTCCCCTGGAACTGGAGGAAGAAGGGAGTGGGGAAGAGGTACGACATTTCGACGCCCAATTCTTTATCTCCATCGGGGCCGAACAAGTATTTGTTCACGAGCATGTTGTCGGCGAAATTCCACGCGTGCAAATGCTTGGGGTTTTGTCTGCCGAAGGGAACGCGGAATTTGCCGCCGCGAAATTGGAGCCCTTTCGGCAATCCGGAGAGCGTCGTGAAATAACCTTCTTCGATTTCGACGCCGTCCTCATGAAAGCTTAAAAACGCGTCGTACCGGAAGTAGGGGTCGACCACCCCTTGCAGTGCGAGTTCAAGTTCTTGAAATGTAAACCCGGTTCGGTTGGGGTCCACCCCCACGTCTCCCACGGGATCTTTCGAGAAATAGCCCCCCGCGAAAGTGCCGATCACGCTGATATCCGGGATGAGTTTCGAGGCGGTTCCGCCGCCGGTGGGTATTTTCCAAAGCCCCAAGGTGCGGGTATTGGCGCCGGGGGCCGGGGGGGCGTTGTTCACTTTGTCGAGCAAGGATTGAACTTCGTCTTGCCCGCCCGAGCTTTCCGGGGACGGTGCCTGAGGCGGAACGGCAGGGCCTGCCGCTTTTTTCTTGCCCCTTTGAGCGGTGACTTCGGTGGGCGTTTCGGTTGGGGGTTGAACGACGGCCGTCGCTTCCGTTTCTTTTTTCTTCTTTCCGGCCTTGCCCTCTAATTGGTCGATGCGTTCATTCTGTCGCTCGATGAGCGTGGTTAATTTTTCAACGGTGCTTTTCAGCTCCCGGACTTCTTTCCTCAAGTCTTCCGTTTCCCCGGCGCGCGCCATCGGGATTCCTTGCAAAGACAGGTAAGAAAAAGCCAAGAGCACACGAAAAATCTTTCGGTTCTTCATGCGAACTCCTTCGCTTCAGTAAGTTTTGATGAAGGGGAATGGCGGTTTTAAGCCTTCGAGGGAGGTCCGCGCGCATCGTGGGAAGAGATTTGATTGGCCGAAATGACTAAAGAAGAAAAATCTTTGAGCCGTTCAAAAGAACGTAAAGGCTGGATTTTTTCGATGCCTTGTCCCGTAAGGGATTTGGAAAACTGATGGGAAATTTGGCAGATCGAGCAGGCGTTGTCTTTTTTGTCCGTCTTTCCGTCCGCATGGATAAGGGCGGCCAACAGACCCGTGGCGAGAAGGAGGATGAGCGCCAGGGTGGCGTGAGAATTTCTTCATCGCGGAGAAAAACATAAAACTTAAGGGACAATTACTTGAGAGACCACTCTTGTCAATTTTTTACCTTTTAAGAACAAAATTTACCCAGGAAAGAGGGTGGAAAATCTCTAAACCGAGGAAAAGGTGAGAGGGCGTTTGGTTGTTAAACCTTGACAGGAAAAACTTTCCTGAACTTTACACGATAATCTCGGTAGAGCCATAATGATGAAAGAAACAAAGCTGCAAAAACCAGCCGGTTTTTCCCCGCCTTCATCGCCTTGTGGGTGCTGTTGCTCAACGGGTTTAAGCTTCCATTCCCACAAGATCGAGGCGAAAAGCGCGGCCGACCACGTTCTCGCCTGCCAGACGGGGCAGCAAGTCCGCTCCGGCGGCGTGGCTTCTCCCGTTTCTTTCCGCCTTCCCGCAAGTTTCTGGAATATTCGTTTCTTATTTTATTTCTACGCCTGTCGTAGAAGTTCCGCTGGTCAAGCATTCCCAGGCGCCGCCTAAGGCCTGATTTCCTAAAATCTCCTTATTCATCCAAAATTCTTGTCTGGCGATTTCGCGCGCGTTTTTTGCGGTTTCGCGCCGATCTTGCCAGGAGATCGGCGAAGAATCCGTAGTGATCATCCTTCAGATTTTCCTTTTGGGCTTCTCCATTTCATGGACCCCAACCGATGCGTACTCCTGCCCACGAGCAATGGCGACGGCCATGACCATGGCGGAGGCGCCGGCCACTCCCACGGCGTCGAAGAACACGTGGTGAGGAAGGCCGTCACTACGATGAGCCCTGGCCCCTTCCGGACATTACGCGGGAGACGGTCACAATCACGGGGCTGAAGGCGCCCAAGGACATTTCGAGGGCGACGGCCACATCCATGGGGCGGGCGGTGAACACGAAAGCGGCTGAAGAAATCGTGCTCGGCAAGGCCACAAAACCAGAGCGCCGGCCAAGATCGGTTCAGCGCGGATCAAGCTTCTTCGCGCGGGCGGAACAGCAATCCGCTTCTTTCCGCAATCCTACCGCAAGTTCGTTCTACTCAAAGTCGACCCGAGGGACAGGCCCCGAGAAATGCGCCGACCGAAGCGAGATCCAATTTTTCAAATGGGTCCGGCGCTTCGATGGCTCAGTTGATGAGCGGTTCCTTCGTTTCCCGCGGAGAGCCGCAAAACGTCGCCCAGAATCGGCCTACCGCTTCTTCGTTCGCCGCGTCCAAAAACGCTTCGACGAGGCAAAGCGGTGCCCCGGCGAATGCACCTAAAGAAGGAGCTCTTCCCGACGGAGCTTCCCCTTACGTCCGAAATACGCAGAACGGGACGCAGTCCGGGCAAAAGCGCGAGTCTTCCCTTTTAAACCCGGAAAGGGGGACCGGCATTCAGACGGAAGCGGATACCGCCCTTTTCGAGGGACATGCCTCAACGTCCGCTGCCGCAACCCCGTCGGCTTCCCCAAAGACGGCCGGGGGCCAACCCACTTTCATTTCGCTGTTGTCTGGAAAGACTTCGAACGTTTTTCTCCAAAGCCTTCCTCCGGCCTTAAGGGGGGCTTTGGGATTTTTGGTTCCTTCCCAATTCCCTCAAGCGACCGTTCCCATGGCTGTTCTTGCGAAGATGGGGCTCGATCTAAAAAGCTTGATGCAGCTCACCCCCGCGGCGTTCGCCAAGGCCCTGGCGACCTTGTCGCTCCCGGCCAACCAAAAGGCCCTGCTTTTTCAGAGAATGGAAATGTTGGGGTTTCAAGCCTATGCGCCCCTGACTTTGACGGGGCTTAAATTCGCTTTTCCCTCCCTCTTGGAGCGGGCGCAGAAGGCGATCGGTCAATTTTCGAATTTATTGTTCGGGAATTACCTTCTCGAGACCCCCGTGAGCGAGTGCGGCGAAGAGGACTTACTGCTTCAAGAATTGGGCCTCCTTTTCATGAACGACGCCCACCGCAAGAAGGCAAAGAAGAAGGAAACGAAAAAAATGAAGGAAAAGGACGACGTTTTCCTTTCGCCATCGGTTGCCCCTGCCGATATGGAAGAGGAAGAATCCGAAGGTGCGGAAGAAGCGGCGCAAGAAGTCCCCTTCCTCTGGAATCAATGGAGCGCCCGCCGTTCGCCGGAATCCCCATTTAAAAAGACAAGAAAGGAAATTTTATGATCCCCATTCTTCTCGGAATCGCCGCCGTGGCTTTGTTCGCCGGATGCTCCCGAAACGAAGAAGCCCCCGCAGAAAGTCGTTCCACGCCGAACCCTCTCCCTTCCGCCGAAACCGCTCCACCGCCGCGGCTTGTGATCGTTTTTCCCCAACCCCAAGCGCCGCCCTCGATTTTTTTCCCCGCCCCGCAGGCGCCCGTGCGGGTCGATGAATCCCTCTCCAATTTCGCAGGACCCGCCTGTAATCCCGGGGCAGGGTCCCGGCCGCGCGAATTCGCCCTTCGCGATCCCCGCGGGGATTTTTGCCGTTTGCACGCCATGCTCACCGGGAGGGCCTGCGAGTTAAACCCCCAGGGGCAAATCCTCCGCTTGGACGAAGGGGCACCGCTTCCCGATTCGTTGAGCGGTAATTTCACGTTCTCCAACTTGAATCGGCTGCTGGCCGACCCGTCCTTCCGACAAAATGTCTCGTCCTTGCAGGGGATCTCGATTTATCTTTACGGCGGTCGCCCTTGCGCCTTGGACGGCGAAGCGGACTTAGTCGACATGATCGAGGCTTATACGCTTTATTCCTCCGCCCGTCGGGAGATGCGGCAAGCCTTCGATGGGGGCCGCGTTGGCTGCGTGCTGACCGTCGGTACTTTATCCGGAGATCATCAACATGAGGAGGGGGGACGCTTGGTGACGCATCATGAGTCCCACTCTCAGATCTTGACCGCCGCGACCCGCCGGATGAATCCAGGAGCACTTCCCCCGGGAATGGAAGTTTCAAGTTGCGGGGTTTTGCGATGAATTATTTTCAATTTAGAAAGGAAAAATCATGAAGAAATGTAAAACGTGCGTTTCCCTTCTCCTCCTTCTCTTCTTCAGTGCCTGCGCGAGCGGACCGGGAAGTTCCGAAGGCAACCGCGGCGTCGCCGCTCTCTCGTTTCAGCTCGCTCCCTTGGAAAAGGGGACGACATACCAAACCGCCGACGGCTTTCAGCTCTCCTTCACCCACTTCTCCGTCGCTTTCTCCGAGGCCCTCTTGAAAAACCCGTTTTTGGAGCAGAAATTGGGTGAGCCTGTCGCCGCCGATTTTCCCTCGGAAGCGGCGGAAGGAATCGCCAAGATTGAAGAGGTGCCGGGCGTCGAATACGACCGGCTCCTTTTAAGCCTCGGTACCGCGGGAGACGTTTCGGATCCTTTACCCTCGGAACTGGCGGGTCACACGGTTTTCATCGAAGCGAAGGCGCAAAACGGCGGTGAGGAATGCCTCTTGCGAGTTTTCTTGGATGCCCCGGGGCAAACGGCGGAAGTGGATTTTGGCGGAGGGAAGCTCGCCATTCGGCGTGACCAAGACAATCCCGTGCCGATCCTCATCGACGCCGCAAAAATTTTCGAGGCGGTGAATTTGGCGGGATCGTGCACCGGCGGTAATACAGTGGCGATGACCGAAAATGGCGCGAACGGGCCGATTTTCGATCGTTTTCTCCATTCCTTTTTATTGGGGGAGATCCCAGAACCCGAAGCGGCAGGGGAATGAAAAACCCTATTTAGACGCCGGGCCTTGTACCTGCACCTTCAGCGGCAGGGCCTTGTAGGATTTCGCCAGATCCTCGAAGGCGGGCAACGATTGGTTAAAGAGATTCGCGTCGCGGGAGTTCATCACCAAAAAATTAATCCGGTCCGGCTCCACGAAATACGCGGCCGCTTCGCTGTTGCCGAATTTATCCCCGCTGAATTGGTAGATCACCGCTTCTTGTCCCGCGTTGGTGGTGATCGCTTTCAGCCGCTTCCCTTGGTAATTCGGGCTGCCGTTCGCGTGGAATTTTTCGACGGTGGCCTTGGCGGCGTCGTCCGCGTTCTGAATTTGCGGAGTCTTCGGCCGCGACTGGGCGTAGGCGACGATGGGGCTGTCGCTCCAACTGCCGCCGGTGGGGTAGAGCACTACGGATAAGCCTTGGTTGGCACCGCTGGAAGGATCCAACGTCCAACCCTTGGGAGCCTTGATGTTGAAGGAGAAGCCCGGGCCGTAGACGAGGCCGGAACCTTCGGGGATTCCCGCCGCGAGGGAAGGTGTGTTCCCCAGGCATAGGCTGAGAAGAACGGAAAAAACAACGTATCGGAAATTTTTCATGGGCTCCCCTTTTTTTGCGACATTTTCTTATTTTTTGGAAAAGATGGAAAGCGAATTCAATCGTACTTCTCGTCTTAAGGGTGTCGTTTATTTGAAAATGGCCCGCCGCTGCCTGCGCCGCCTTCTTTCTCATCACTTGCTTAACCTTTAAGCACGGACTTTTCCCGGGTTTTGGAGCCCAATCTCTAAAAACATTTCTGTTATCGTTGACTTGTTCATTATCAAAAAGTGGGCTTTTATTTTGCATCTCCATCCCATCAGGGCACATCTGATAAATGCAAAAGGAGTTTCTATGTCTCCCCCATTTTCCAGTCGTATCGCCCAAATGATTTCCCCTTCCTTTCCGCGCCGGGCCGCCGGGCAACCGGATTCGGTGCCTGACCGGACGGTGACGGTCTATATAGACAACCAAACGCAAGGGGCTTTCGATGCGGATGGCCTCGCCAATGACTTCGTCGGCACCGGCCATTTCATCGTCGCGGAGAGCACCGGGCACGATGGATTTTTCGCCAATCTTCAAACCCGCTACAGCACCAAACGATTTTCCTTCTTTTTGAGGAACGGGACCGACTTGGTTTTGCGCGAGTTGAACCCGACGCAGGCCTTAAGCCCCGCTTCCGGCTTGACGTCGGTGCCGCCGATGCGCATGGGAATTACGAGGTCTGGGCAGATGTATCGCCCCGCCACTTTTGAAGAGGCGCAAAGCTGGTCGGCGAGCGTGGCGGTTTCCGACCCGATCTCCGCGTTTATCGGCAATATCGATACGAGGGCGGGAAATGAGGTTCAGCTTTGGAGAGGCGTGCAATCTCTGGGAATCGTGAACCTTTTGGCGGATATTTTCCCGAGTTCGGCCCCAAGTCCTTAAGAAATCAGAAGGGCATCCCGCATCTGCCTTGACAGAATGAGGGCCTCCCTTTTACTGAAAGGGGGTGGAACCTCAAAAAATTCTCCTCCGTCTTTTTTCCAAGCGAAGCATCGCGGCGCTTTCATACGTCGCCGCCGCGATCGTGACCGGAGCGGCCTGCGTCGGTTTTATGCGCCTGTTCGAAGTGGTGCTTCGCCATCGCCTGGATTTGACTTCCGTCGGAGCGGTTGCCTGGCTCGTCACTCCCCTCGGTTTTTTCGTCATCGTATGGGCCATCCGGAAGATCGCCCCTTTTTCGGCGGGGACCGGCATTCCGCAGGCGGTCTACGCGGCGGAACATTTCAAGCCTCAATACGAGGTCCGGCTCATGCCTCTCGTCTCCTTCCGCACCCTTTTCATGAAATGCACCACCCTCTTGGCCGCCGTCGCCGTGGGAGCTTCCACGGGCCGCGAGGGACCCACCGTCCACATCGCCCTTTGTGTGTTCTGCCTCACTCTCTTCGGCATCCGGCGATTGACGGGCCTTAAATTCGAGATGCGCTCGGCCATCGTGGCGGGCGGGGCGGCGGGGCTGGCGGCCGCCTTCAATACGCCTCTGGCCGGCGTGGCCTTCGCCATCGAAGAGCTTTCCTCCGACGTCTTCCATTCGATGAAGGAGATCGTGCTCATCGCCATCATCGTGGCCGCCATTACGGCCAAGGCGATTACCGGCGATTACGTTTATTTCGGCAAGCTCGAAAGCATGGGCGATCTCTCCCTTTTCTCCATCGTGTTCATCGCGCTGGTGGCGGGGTTGTTGGGGGCCTTATTTTCCACTCTCTTGTGGAAGGGGCAGCGGTGGATCCAGCAAAAAACGCAAGGTCGCAAGATTTTCTGGGCGGTGCCCGTCCTTTTCGGATTGGGCCTGGTCGCCCTTTCGGCCCTCAGCCGATTGGACGTGATGGGGCCGGGCAACGTTTTAGCCAAACGTTTGCTCGACGGAGAAACGGTTGCCGGCATCGCTTTCTTTCCCCTCGGTAAAATTCTCTCGACCCTTTTCACGTTTTGGTCCGGGCTCGCCGGCGGCATCTTCGCGCCGTGTCTCTCCATCGGGGCCGCCGTCGGCTCCGCGCTGGCGCCCCTTCTTCACGCCCCGCTCGCCAGCGCCGCGCTCATCGGCATGGCGGCTTTCCTCGCGGGCACCATCCAAGCCCCCATGACCTGCTTCATCATTGTCTTCGAGATGACGGAAGATCACCACCTCTTGCTTCCCGTCATGCTGGCGTGTCTGATCGCCGTCGTGGTCGCAAGGTTGACGGGATCGCACCATCTCTACAAGAGATTGGCCTCTTTTTATCAAGACCTTTTCGCGTTGCCGGTGGAGTCTAAAAACTAAATACCGAAAGGACGGGTTTTTTCATGTCCACACTCGATCCCGCCCTCGAAAAATTACTCGCCGACCTGAAGGCCCAGGGTTTGCCGAATTACTGGAAAACCACCGCGAGAAAATCTGGAAGATCCCAAGATGGTCGAGATCTTCAACGGCAAGCTGACCGATCTACGCCGTGGAGATCGGGAAGTGCCGGGGCAATGGCCGCCGCCTTCGTTTTTATACTCCGAAAAAAAAATGCGCCCCTCCGAAACCATGCCGACTCTTCTTTTTTTCACGGGGCAGTGCCGGTGGAGTTCAGTTGTTACGAAGACATGAACCGCGGTTTTCTTTCGATGGGGAAGATCGCTTCCGGGGCGAAGCGGGCGATCCATCAATGTGCTACTTTTTTGCGGGAGGTCTAATGGAAGAAAAATTTGATGAAATGGTAGATGGTTTGATATGCGATCTAGATAAGTTTTTAGAGAATTTAACAATTGTAAAATTTGACAGTAAACAGCAAGCATTATTCATTTGTAGCGTTTCTCTTTTTATTAAAACTTTAAGAACTTTCAAGGCAATAAAAGTTCTATGTGCAGAAGGCCTCAATCAGGAGGCTCGTGCTCTTCTTAGAGTTCTTGCTGAAACAGTAATAACTCTGCAAGCTATTCACCAAGATGATTCTGAAAGCCGAGCTGAAAGATATTTAGCATATACTTTATTGTTAGACGAAAAAATTCTTAATAGTTGGAAATCTAATCCGGATTTAAGAGAGGGTATTCAACCTGAGATAAAAAGTAAAATTCAGGAAATTACTACATTGCTAAAAGACCGATATGGAGAGAGCTCATATGAGGAAATTAGAAATAGCTATTGCAAGGGCATTATTAATGGAAATGTCGAAGCCGCATTTAAGTTGGTGGGTTTGTCAGTGGCATATGACACATTATATAGATTTTGTTCCAGAAGTATTCATGCAGAAGATGTAAATGAATACATTAAAATAGATCCCGATGGAGGATATACCTTATTAAGGGTAGATTTTAAGGGGATTAAAGAAATTTTAAGAGAAGGTGGGATGTTTCTTTGTAGTGCTATGGAACTAATTGGGAAAGCTTTTAAACTTCATACTTCAAAAGAGATCAAAAAAAGAAAACAATACTTTCAATATTTTTCTGAGTACAAACCGAAACAGGAAGAATAATTTTTTATCGCTCGTTGCTCTCCGGATACCGCGCTCTCCACTCCTCAAAGCCGCCCTCCAAGCTGTAGACTTCCTGAAACCCCTGATCGAGTAAAAAGGCGGTCGCGCCCTGACTGGAGATGCCGTGATAGCAGCAGACGATGACGGTTTGCTCCTTCGGGGTTTGGGCGAGAAACTCCTTCAAATTATCTTCGCGCAAGGGCAAGGCGCCCGGGATGTGGGCTTCTTCGTAAGAATGGGGATCGCGGATGTCGACGAAGAGGGCCTTCTTTTCGTCATGAATTTGTTTGGCGCGGACGGGATCGATTTCGGGACATTCAAACATAAGAGTCTCCTTAACTTTCCACGGAGATGAGATAGACCGCCATGGCGAGGCCGATCAAGGCCAAAAACGAGGCGACGGCGATGGTTTGAAGGAAGGGCCGCGAGCGTTCCGTTTCGCCCCGGTCGAGCTCCCGCACCAGGCGGACGTATTGCCAGATCGAGAAGAGATGCACCAGCACGCCGCCGGCGATCAACGCGGTGCCGAACCAGAGGGAGAGCCCGTAAGATTTTACGGCCGCGGCAGGCTCGACTTTTTGCACCTGCTGCAGAAAGAGCCCGAAACGGGCGACCACGAAGCCGAAGCCCATCAAGGCCAAGCCGGTGCGGATCCAGGCGAGGAAGGTGCGTTCGGTGGCGAGGTAATCGCTTAAGGCTCCCTGCGGTTTTTGGGGAGGTGATTTTTCCATCTTGTTTCTTCGGGCGAAGAAAAGAACCGATGGCCCGTTATCTTCAGTGCTTGCCAATATATCACGAAAAGTCCCAGGAATGATTTATCATTCGCCTTTTAACGGGAGATTGCCAGGAAAAACTCGAGGCGAAAAAACGCCTTTCTTGCAAGGGGCGGTCATGGCGATACCTCGTGCGAAATCTTAAATAAATCGGGAGAAGTCAATGGTTAGGGGCGTGCGATTATTGGCAAGCCGAAGAAGGTCCATATCCGTCAAGAGAGTCGGCGGAAAAGATGACCTGTTTGTTTTGTTGATAAGAAATTGTCAGCGCTGATAAATTGACAAAACCCAAAGCCCCGCATTTGGGATACGTGGTAATTTCCGTCGACTCCGGAAAGTATAGGGTAGAAGCGAAAAAAAGCTTGTCCACTAAGTCCATAAAATTGATTTGTTCCTGGTTTTCATAATGATAGTAGGGAATGGGGGTAAGGAGGAAAAATGCATTATGAAATGACAACCATTGGCCGCTCATGGTCGACTTCGCATTATCTGTCACCTGTTTCGCCGAAACGGGTATTTTGTATAACTGGGCGGCGTCGATGATTCTGGATTGAACCGTGGTCATCTGGAAGATCATCGTGTTTAATAGCGAGGTAGGCTTCGAAAAATCGTTCGTCGCCTTGGTGTCTGCCAGCGAATCCAAGAAAACCTTGAAGTTTTTCAGTAGCATATTTATTTGCGAGGCCACTACCGGATCGGTATCGCGCACGAATTGGAAAAAACCGTTTAATTTTTGGGCCGTCTCATAGGAGCCTTTAAGGTTTTGAAGATAATCCCAATCCACTTGATTGGCATTCCACTCTTCCGCCACTTTTTCCGCCGTGACGTTCTGCGCGAAATGGGAATTTAAATACTCCGCATATTTTTGATGGGCCTCCGTGATGGCCAAAGTAATCGGTCGAGCTCTCAAAGTGTTTTGGTTCACGGCCGTATCCGCGGGGCGGAAGGGTTTGAGGGTGGGGATATCATAAGCTCGGCCGAGAAGGGGAAAGGCTAGGAAAAGAAAGATGGCGCCGACGAGCTTAAAATTTCTCATAAAGGTCTCCTTAAAAATTGCCGCACCTCTTTCGTAGTAAAGCAAGAAAAATACCAAGTGGCTTGACTCATAACTCATTGGTATTATTTGTTAATTTTAGTTTATTTTTCTGAATTTAGGCTGAAATGCATCAAAAAAATGACGCTTCTTCTCATTATGAGGCAGGGGCATTCTTGAGGGAGCGCCGTTCGGAAAGTTTTTTCTCCAGGACAACTCCCAACAGAACCATGCTGCCCCCGACGAGCAAGAGATGGATCCACCAAAGTTCGGCGCTCTTGGCGGCGATGAATTGGAAATAAAACGTGTAGACGTTGATGATGAGGAAGACCATTCCATAACTGCGCAGAATACCGAGGCCCATGCGGGCGCCCGCTAGCAAACAGGTGACTGAAAAACCCGCCCACACGGCGCTGAACAGCAAACGATCGGTCGTGTTGTGATCCCAATGGGGCCTCAGTTCGAAGTAGCCGAAGAGGGAAAAAAACCATAAGGCGAGATGAATGGATAAGAGCCCGAAGTGGGCCCACACCCGGCTGAATCCTTGCAGGGGGCCGGTGAACGTTTTGAAGTGTCCCCACGCGAGGATGAGGGATACGATGCCCGCCGCGACGAAACGCAGGGGATAGTTCATTCC
Organism: bacterium; assembly: GCA_046346885.1. Classification (GTDB taxonomy): domain Bacteria; phylum UBA10199; class UBA10199; order JADFYH01; family JADFYH01; genus JAXMHI01. The sequence continues at coordinate 70,604 of JAXMHI010000014.1, forward strand.
CAACCAGTAAGCTCCCCAACCCGATATGTAACCCGTTTCTCCCCCGAACCACGTGAAAAGGTTGATGCAGGCGAACACGAGGATCAAACGGTTTTGAAGCGCATAGGCCAAAGCGATGAGCAGGATGCTGTCGATTCCGATCAAGGCAGGCCAGTTGTCGGAGCCGCTCGAATGATAGTGGGCCAGGGCGAAGGTGAAGCCTTGCAGCGCGAAGGCGCCCATTAATTCTAGGGTCGCGCCGGTTTTGACCATTTGACGGCGGCGAGCGAGCCAGCGCCCTAAGAAGATCAACCCTACGAAAGCGATCAGCAAGCCTCCTTCGAGCAAGTACTCCACATGGATCAAGCGGGGGGCCAAGATCACGAGTCCCGCCGCCATGGCGATTGCGCCGAAGAGGGTGAACCAGCGGATCAGGATAAGCAGGTTCCAGGGGGAGGTGGGGTAGCGTCGCATCAGGGCTTGGCCCTGCTCGTAGGTTAGAATTTTATGCGAGGCGAGCAGCGAAATTTCGGCCTGGATGGCTTTATTGATCTTCGGCGCGCTCATGCGGTCACCTCCGTTTTGGATTTTCGCGAAAGCATTTCGAAGGTTACGCCGAAGCCGAAGAGGGCGAGGCCGCCCAACAAGAAGAAGAGGCCCTTATCGAGCGAATCCCAAAACCGCTCATAGAAGCGCGTGTAAAGGTTGATTGCGAGAAACGTGACGCCGAACCCCAAGAAAATTCCATTGTGAAGCCGCGCTCCCGCCACGATTTGCCCGAGCGTCGCGAGGGTAAGCAAGACGACATAGGGAAAGGCGCTCGCTTTGGGATAGATGCTCAAGATCAGCAGGGAAAGATTGAGGTAGAGCAGCCCCAAGACTTGGTAGGCCTTATAGAAATGGAGCGTGCGTTCTTTGAGCTTGAGTTCATGGTAGGTCCCGATCGCGATCACCGCGAGGGAAACGACGGCCATCACGCGCGGGTCGACGATTTCCAGCTCGTAAGTCGAGCGGCCGTGCATGCGGTTGAAGCTGCCCACCCATTGGAAGAATTGGATGAGGCCCAAAATTAAGAGGAAGATGTTCTGAAAACGATAGGCGAGAATAAAGACCAACGGAAAAACGACGAGGCCGAGCAGCCAAAAAATTCCCCTTTCTTCCATCCCGGAGGTGTGCCCGAGCATGATGAGGGCGGGCAGAAGGGTCATGATCGCGCAAGTTAAAACCAGCTTTGAAGAGTAGGGGTAGCGGGCTTGGGGATCGAGAGACATGCGGAGGCCGGCATAGAAAAGGCCCGCGGAGGCGATGAGGAGCAAAATCCCGTTCACTCCGAGCGAGCCGCTTAAGGCGCCGATGAATCCGACGAACCCGCAAAGGAGGAAGATGCCCCCCGAGATGCCTAAATATTTAATGAAGGTGATCAGGCCGAAGCCCGGAGTGTCGTAGCGTTTCCGAAGCACGGCGGCGGTTTCTTCCGAAATGACTCCGTCTGCCTGCCACTCCGCCACGTCTTGGGAGAGCTTTTTCTTTAACTCGCCTCTCGACATTGAGTACCTCTCTTGTTGGGAGTTCTGGGGATTCGATTGCTTAGTCGCAGGATTGTTCCACAAATCGTTTTTCGCGGAAAGAAAATAGAAAGGGCTAAAAATATAGGGAGGCCGTGCCCAATATCGTGATCGGGGTTCCCGGCGTGAAATGCACGTCGGTGATGACGGGGCCGCCCTGCGTGGGGCGAGAGGTGGTGTCGAATTGGGATTCTCGGTAGTTCGCGTTGAAGAGGTTTAAGACGTCCAATTGAAAGCCAAAGCCGGCGTTCTTGTTCCAAAGCCAGTGGTAGTCTGTTTTCTTGTAGCCCGCCATGAGATCCCACACCATGTAGCCCGTGGCGGTGAGGCTCCTGTCTTGGTTGGCGGGGCGCGAGCTGATCGCTCTCACTCTTGCGCTTCCATAAAAGCCGCTCGGATGCTGGGCGCTCAAACCCCCGCTTAAGGTGAAACGCGGGGCCAAGGGGACGGCGTTGTTGTTCGCCGGCTCATCCAAGAATTCCGCGTGGGTATAGGCGAAATTGAAATCGGCCCAGAGCCAATCCAAGATTTTAAGCCGCGTATCGATCTCCGCCCCCGCCCGCACCGTGGCGCCGGAAGGCTCCGTGGTGCCTTCGTCACCGACGAAGACTTGCTCGCTGTTCAATTTCAAGGCCCAGCCAGAGACGGAAAAATCCCAGCGATTGAACAGCCGCGTCTCCACGCCCAACTCTCCTCCGGTTGCCTTCGCGTCGGGATCCGCGTGGGTGGTCGTGTTGAAAACGCCGCGGGCATCATTCGAATGAAAGCCTTGGCCGAAATTGAGGAAGACGTCGACCTCTTTGCGGGGGGAGAAAATGAGGCTGAGTTTTGGGCTGAAAATAAAGGCGGTCTTATTGCCTTCTACGCCTTTCCCTAAAAGATCGGTGACGTGAAATTGAAGGAGGTCGAGCCGCCCTCCCGCCACGAGCTTGAACCAATCGGTAAACAAAATTTCCTCTTGGGCATAGAGGGAGGGGTTAAGCTGGTCGATGTGATTATCGGTCTCTTGCGACAGCAAATTTCGGCCGACCGTATGGTTAAGCTCATTGTGGATGTGGTCGAAACGCAAGACGCTGCCCGCGGCCGTTTTGAAGGTGATCTTGCCCGCCCGGTCTTCCCGTGAATAATCGGCTCGGTAGCCGAAAACTTGCCGATTGTCTTTCTGCTCGATCTGGTCGCCGTTCACCGGGTCATTCAAGAAAAAGGTGAAGTTCGAGAAAAGGTTCAGGTCGTATTGAAAACCGTAGAGCAAGAGGCTCAACTTCTGTTTTTCGTCCGGCGTCCAGGTGAGGGTGCCGTAAAGTTGGTGCCGGTGGGACCTGCCGCCGTCGCTGGGGTCAATGGCGCCGAAGCGCGAGAGTTGCCCGCTCTCCACTAAAGAGACGGGGATTTGATTGGAGGCGTTCCAACGTCCGTCGTGGGTGGACCCGGTGAAAACGCCCTTCCAATGTTCCGTTTCGAAAAAGCCTCGCACGACTAAGTTGAGGCGTTCGTATCGGTTGGGGTGATCGAAGGGGCCGTCGTTGTAATAGCCTTCCGCCGCAGCGTAGAGTCCGTTCGAGCCGTTGTCTTTTCCCAGCGTCAGCAAGCCGCGGTAAGTGTTGAAGCGACCCGCTTGAAAACTGACCGAGTTTCCTTCCATCCTTTCCTTGAGCGAAAAGTTGATCGCGCCCGCGGTTGCGAAATCGCCGTCTAAAGCCGAGTAGGGGCCTTTTCTCACTTCGATGGCCTCCACTAGCTCGGGGATGATGAAGTTCAAGTCCGAATACCCTTGCCCGTGGGCGTGGCTCACCATGTTGATGGGCACTTGGTCTTGAGAGAAGGCGATGTCGGTGCCGTGGTCCGCGTCGAAGCCGCGCAAGTAGTATTGATTCGCTTTGCCGCCGCCCGCGTGTTGAATGGCGACCAAGCCAGGCACGACTTCGAGGAGGTCGCCGGTTCTTTCGATGGGGACGAGATCCAATTGCGTTTCGGGAATGAGCTCGGAAGAGGCGGCGCCTAGATCTTTTCCCTCTTTCCACTCCGGTTCCGGTAAGACGACGAGGATGCCGGAATTTGATCCTTCCTTGCTCTCTTCTTGGCAGAGAATGGGAGAAGAGAATAGGAGCCCCAAGGCGAGCAACGCGAAAAATGAAACTATTTTCTTACTCATGAAGGATGCCTTGAAGTTAACAGGAAAAAAGCATTCCTAAAGCCTTTTTATGTGAATTTTCGGCGAAGGCGTTTCTTTCCAGAATCCGCTCGTTAAAAATGTCCCGTGAGCGAGGCTCGGAAACGATAGTCCGGAACGGCCTGCAGGTCGGTGTTGTCCAGCACGACGGGAAAATCGGCCCCGACGCCGCCGCTTAAGTATTTTTTCCAGGTGAGCAGTACTTCCGGCCCGATATAAACCGAGTTCATCCCGGTGTCGGTCGCGGGCACTCCCGCTTGGCTGTCGAGTCCCTTGTATTCGCCGGAGAATCTCGCCTGTACGGCCACTGTCCACGCATGATTCATGAGCAAGTAGGCGCCGGGCCCGCCGCTCCATTGCACCTCGTTGCCGTAGCGATAGTCGAAATCCCCCGTGGTGCGCACGGTAAGCAGGGCGCCGGTCGTCCAGAAGAAGCGCTTGATGCGGCCGAAGAATTCCGTCCCGATGATCGCGTCCCATGAGCCGCTGCCCAAGGCGAGATCGTGTCCGTGAATTCCGCTTTCGGGAAGGCCGCTGTCGTCGCCATTGTCATGTCCCTCGTGGCGCTTCACGAGCATTTCCTCGTGGCCCGTTGCTTCGCCTTCACCGCCTCCGGCTCCGGGGAGTTCCTCCTTAAGGCGGTCGGAAGAACCGGTGGGAAACTTCACGCCGCCGATCAGGTGCCACGTATAGGAGGAACGTTCGGAGAGGCGGCGATAGGCGAGGAATTTTCCCAGGAGGGTCATGTCCCCGAGGCCGTTCTCGCTTCCGCGTTCCACAACGCCCGCGTGAGGCCTCAGGAAACTGCGGCGGATATAGGGGAGATTGATTTGAAAGCCGAAATAATCGTTCACCCCGTAACCGGCGACGAACTGAGTGATGGAGCTATCCATATATTGGCCCAAGGGGTTGGGCACTTGGCTGCCGTTCAATTGCAGGGTTCCGTAGTGGGTGAATTGTTCCGCGACGCCGAAGTAGAAGCCCTTGGCGTTGGCGGTGGCCGCTTGGTTGGACATATAGATCGAGCAGAAATCGCAGGCCCATGCGGGGACGGAGAAAAGCAACAGAAGCGGGAAGAAAAGAGAGAGTTTTTTCATAAGATTCCTTCAATAGGGTTTAGGGCGGAAGTATTCGCGGAGGATTCCGTTTGTTGTCCTTTAAGAAGAGAGGTGGCGCCTGCTTTTTCGGCGTTTTCTTCCGGATGGCGGGAGGAATCCTCCGAGTCGGCTTCTCCTTCCTGGCAGGGGCCGACGACGGGGGCGCCTTCCTTATTTTTTCCGAAAAGCCGCGTTTTGCGTTTGTTCTCTTCCTCCTTGAGTTTCCACAGTAGCGCCAGCTTCTCCAAGATACCTTCCTCCGTTTCACAGGTTTTCCATTCTTCCGCGGCGGACCGTTCGAAAAGTTTCAGGAAGTTCAGGAGCGACCGTTCCAGGCGCTGGAAAATTCCGGGCCCTCGGCCGGAAGCGGAAGCCCAAGGCAAGGCGATAACGGTCGCCGCTATTTTTAAGACGGGGAGTTCCTGAGGCGCCACTTTTGAAGGCGGAGCGGGCCGGTTTGCCAAGATCGTTTTTAAATCCACGCCCAGAACCGATCGGAGAAGGGGTGCGAATTCGGCGGCGGAAGAAAGGCCGGAAAGAGCGTTGAAGGCCGGGGCGGATCCCGTGGGAGTGCGCGGCAAAGAAACGCCGTTCTTCGAAAGCGAAATTCCCGCTCCCCCCGCGGGAAGGGAAGATTCCGGAGAAAGCGAGGGCTTAGACGAAGATTCTCCCACGGGGAAGGAAGAAGCTCCGGACGCGGCGGTCTTCGTGGGTGAGGAGTTAGAAGTTTCGGAGGGGACGTTAGTTTTGGGAGCCGCCGCGTCTCCGGAAAGTGAGTCGGATCGCGCGACGGAGGAAGGGGGCGAGGAAAGTGAAGAACGGGAAATGGCCCCTTGGTTGCTCCTCGTCGGCTCCTTTGCCGGGGAAAGTTCGGAGGCAGACGAGAGGGATTTTTCGGAGAAGGTCGCGCCTGTAGTGAATCACGCCTGCCTCCCAACGGAACGGCAAAAAGGCGGAAGGCGAGGCTTTTCAAGTGGAGCGCCGGATTTTCAAGGTGGGGCGAGAGAGCGGTGGTTGGCGCGCCCTCGAAGCGGTCCCTCTGCGCGCGGGGGATAGCCGTCTCGCGCATGGCGGACGTCGAAGCGGAGGCGGCGCCTAGGTTTTGAGGCGCGGCGGGAGAGCGCGCCTCGGAGGACGCCGCGGGAGATTCCGAAGCCGAGGGAGAAGGTGATGCGCTGGTTTGCGCGGCGATTCGGTTTCCCGCGCTGAGCGCCGCTTGGTTATGGGCGATGGTGTTGCCGAAGTCGCAGCTTCTACATGGTTTGGGAGGTGACATGATCGTCTCCTTTGTCCATTAAGTTCCTTGAAAGTCCGATTTCGCCTATCTCGCAGACGCGCAGGCGCTGGTGCCTAAGCCGGCGGGCAGCTTGTCCGGCGTCACTCCGCGGAGGTAATTGGAAATCGGGGTGAGGACGACATTATGCATGGAATAAGACGCGCAAAACGGCGCATCCACGCTGCCTAAGGTCGCCGAAACCAAGGTGCATTGGGCTCCCGAGGCGACCGCGTTTTGGTTGGCCTGGAGGAAAAAGAAGGCCCCCACCAAATTGTAATAATCGTCCATGAAATCGAATCGGGTGGGAATTTCGGTTCCGTCGTTCACCCGGCGGCAAGTCGGGGCGCCGGGATTTCCGATGGGGCAGGCGCCGCCCGAGAGATACAATTGCAGTCCCTCCAGCGCGGGGGATTGCCCCGTGGCGGGGTGCAGCAGGGGTGACCAGCGGGCGCTTTGGTCCGCGAAGGCGAACGAGAAGGAGGAGGGCGTTTGAACGATGCCCCGGTAATAGGCGTTCAGTCCCCGCTCTGTCGAGGGAGTTTCCTGCATGGCCTGGTCGAAAGTGATCCGGTTGCATTGGTTGAGGTCTTCGGTGTTGAAGAGCGTGCGGCAGAGATTTTGGTATTCTTGTCTCGGATTCCGCAAGACGAGGGATCGTTGATAAGGATATCCGGAAAAAACCGTGTTGAGGGGACGGGCGGTCGGGAATTGGATGACGGCCGGAGGGGTTGGAATGGTAGAGGAAGAACCCAGAGAGGGGAGCCCTCCCGACGGCGGATGGCAGCAAGGTGACGCGGTTTCGGAGGCGCCGGGAGCCGGCGGTGTGGGGAAAGCGGAACGGCGAGAGCTTTCTTCTTCGGGGCGTGAGCAGCCGAAAAGCGCAACGGCGGCCAAACCGCCGATGATCAAGATGGGAAGCATGTCGGACTCCTAAACTTTAGAACGAAAAGGCGCAGTCAGGCGGAGAAACGCCAGGGAAGTTCCCAAGTCCAAACGAGGGAAACTTTTCCTTTTCGTGGAAACTAAAAATGGGGGAAGGGTTTTAAGCGGCCTGCTTGGGGGGAGGCAGATCGGGGAGCCAGGAGGCGGAATCGCCGTGAAGGCAAGGATCCGGAATCAAAGAAGCGTTCAGGTGCGGCGGGTGGAATGAATATAGGCTCGGCAAGAAAGGGTCGCCTTGAAACGGGGCGGTCTCTTCGTGGGATCGGGCTGGAAAAGGGTTCGCCCGCAATTGTTTCGTCCATCCGGACCCGCAAACCAAGAGGGGATTCTCCTGCTTCCTCTCTCCGTTTTCCGAGAGGGATTGCGAGATTTTATCCGGGCTGACCCCTTCGCGGGCAAGCCTCGCGATATAGGCCAGCGAATGCCCTTGGCCGACGGAGATCAGCAGGAAAAAAAAGGCGATGACGAAAGGGCGGCGAAGAAAATTCACGATAGGAACTTTTTAAGCAACCGGAGGAGTTTGTCAAACCTATTTTAATGACAACCCCGAATGAGGAACACAAGCACCAGAATGGGGATCGGGACGCCGATCAACCAGGCGATGATGTATCCGATTTTTCCTTCTTCGTTTTTTAAAAGATGGGGAATTTTCATGACAACCCCCTTTTTTTCTTAAAAAAGCACGGGCCCTCCTCAATGGGCCCGTGCCGTGAGTGCTTTAGGCGGCCGCTTCGCTGGTCGAGGAAATATCGTAGGCGCCGGCCCTCTCGAAAATTTCCTTGGCCTGCTTTCTCTGCTCGGCGTCGTCCGTATGGACGGAGATGAGAATGCCGCCTTCCTTGATTTTGCCTTCGTAGAGTTTCGCTTCGTATTCCGGGATTCCGAGACCGATGAGCGTGCCGATGAAACCGCCGACGGCCGCTCCGACGGCCGCTCCGCTCAAGGCCGCCATGATGGGGCCCGCGGCGATGAAGGGTCCTATGCCCGGAATGGCGAGGGAACCGATGCCGGCCAACCATCCGAGGGCGCCGCCGATGGCGCCGCCCGTGCCGACTCCCGTCGCCGCCCCTTCGGGGGCCTTGGTGTGTTTCTCATGGGCGAAATCTCGGGTTCCCGTCTTGTCGGGAAAAAGCACCGAAATGTCGTTAAGGGTGAAATGAGCGCTCTTCAAATCATTGACGATGATTTCCGCCTTTTCGACGGAAGGGACGATGCAATAAACGGCTTTTTTCATGGGATCCTCCTTGTTGTTATTTCGATTTCACTTCCAGTTGGTTGATCACGCTTCCGTCGCCGGAGATTTGTCCCGCCTTCTGCGCCACCCGGTCTTTTTCGGAGTCCGAGTTGACCGGCCCGCGCAAGGTCACCTTGCCGTTGACCGTGATGATCTTGACGTTCTTGGCTAAGGTGGAAAGCGAGTCGTCTGCGACCAAGCTCTGGCGTATCTTCTGCGTGATTTTTAAATCGCCCTTCGAATTGGATTGGTCTTCGGGGGTCAAAGGCCCGCCTTGCACGTCCCGCGCGTTTTTTCCCGTATTGTCGGGAGCGGTTTCGTTGGACGCGGCCGATACCGGTTTTCCGAAAGGACCGGAGGGACCGGCGAGACTTACCCCACAAAAAGCGGAGAAAGCGAAAATTAAGGTTTTTGAAGGTTTCATCGCGTATTCCTTTAGTCTCGAAGTTTTGGGGAAAGGGTGAGACCGGCCTCCGGATGTGTACGGCGCCCGGTCTCACCCCATTCTTTTTTGGAGAGCCGCCCGTTGTAGCTTAGGCGTCTCCAAATTTTACTTCCGGGTTTCCTGCCGCTTCGCGATATCGCAATTTTGTCGATGTCGTTGAAGCTCTCCCTGCGAGTTGAACTTCTGTCCGCAGGCGTCACATTTGCACTCTTGCTGCTTTTGCCCTTGCGGGTTTCTTTTTTCATCCATGATGGGCCTCCTTTTTTAAGCCGGAACCCCTTCGGATTTCGGCGCAATTGTTTTCCTTCCGGTATTGATGTCCTATTCGCTTCCTCCGCCACGGGAGTGGGGATGGACCTTCTTAAGCGGACGTCGAGCATCTCCCAATCGATGTTGGCGAAAAACGCCTCGATGTATTTTTCCCTTTCCGAGGGTTTGTGATCGAGCAGGAAGGCGTGCTCCCAGACGTCCATGACTAAGATGGGTTTGAAGCCCGCGATGTTTCCCGTCTCGTGCAGCTCGATCCAATGATTCGACAAGCGTCCCAGGCGCGGATCTTGGCAGCAAATCGCCCAACCGACGCCCCTCATTTCTCCCACGGCGAAGAAATCGGCTTTCCACAACTCGTAGTCTCCGAAATCCCTCTCGACTTGCTTTAAGAAGAGGGAATCGGATGCGGGTTTCGCAGAGGCGTTCCTTTTTAGGTTTCCGAAATAATATTCGTGGAGCACCATTCCGTTGTATTCGAAGCCCAAGCGCCGCTTCATTTCGGAATAAGAGGGAAACCGATTCGCTTCGATCTTGCCTTTTCCGAGGATCTCCGCAATTTTCCCGTTTAATAGATTCGTTTCCTTCACGTAGCCTTCGTAAAGTTTGAAATGCATTTCCAACGTGGGGTCGGAGATGCCGCGGAGGCCGTGCAAGGAAAAAGTTTTCGGACGGTATAAGAAGTCCGGGTTCTTTTCCGTTTTATTCGAATCCAAAACCGCGCTTTCTTTTTTCGCCGCTTTCATGCTTCCTCCTCCCGTTTCTAAACCTCCCTAGCGGGGGAGACCCGATGGAGTGTGGGTTCCGCCGGGTCTCCCCATAAGGAGGACGGTTTGAGGTGTGGACGTTATTAATTAATTATTTGAGCTTTTTCTCGAATTCGTTCAGTTGCTTCTCCGCCTCTTCCTTCGCGATGCCGTAGGTTTTTTGGATCTTTCCGCTCAAACGGTCGCGCTTTCCTTCCATCTGTTCGATTTCGTTGTCGGTCAGCTTGCCCCATTTTTCCTTCACTTTGCCTTTGAACTGTTTCCAATTGCCTTCGATTTGATCCCAATTCATGACGTTCTCCTTTTTATTTAAAGAATTGGCCTTCCGCGCCCTTTCCAAATCCCGATGATCGGTGCGGGAAGGCCAATGCGGTTGAGTAGTGAAATGAAGATTTATCTTACCTTCGCCGATTCCGGTTCTTGTTTCCGCTTCGGGTCTTGGTACTGTTCCTTCGGGGAACGAGGGGGTTCCCGTCTGGAGTTTTCCCACTCTTCCTCGCGTTCCTCTTCGTTGCCCAAGTCCTTCTTTTCCGGATTGCGGTCCGTGGAAGGGGTTTTCGGGCGGAAGTCCTGCTGATTTCCTTTTTCGCGGGGCGTGTTTTCCTCGCGCGTTTGTTTGTAAGGCCTGTTTTGCTGTTTCGTGGGATTGTTTTTGTCGAGTTGCATAAAGTCTCCTTTCATCATGGGGAAAATTATTTCTTGCGCATCAACGCGAACAGGAAGCCCACACCGGCGGCGATGAGAAGGGAGCGAAACGGATATTTCTTGACGCCGTTCTCCACGGTCTTTTCCGCTTCCTGGAGCATCTCCTGACCTTTTTGGTAATAACCGGACACGTTGTCGCGAATGAATTCGACCGAGTCGTCGGCCATTTCCTTCGCTATTTTTCCTAATTCTTCGACGTCCTTTTTAATGGCGGTGGAATTTGATTGGCGTTGCATAAAGTCCTCCTTTTCCGTTTTGTTTTTGAGAGGCATCCTTTTTCTTCCTTATAACGGCGGTCCCTTGAATCGCGGCACGATCAGGGAGATGACGAATAAGATAAGAAAAAGGACAAATAGAATTTTAGCGATATAGGCCGCGCTGGCGGCGATGCCGCTGAAACCGAAAACCGCCGCAACGATTGCGACCACCAAGAATGTAAGCGTCCATGAGAGCATGTCCACACCCCCTTTCTTTTCTTTATTTCCGTAGACGCGAGTGAAGATAGGGGAAGGAGCGGTTCAAAACAATCGGGGGAGGGCCTGGTTTTTTTTTGGGGCATGGCCCCATCGGGGATGGGAGAATCCCCCAGGGGTCAAATCGGAGGGGGCGATGGAGTTACGCTTCGGAATGGAAGAATTTTACCGCGTATTGCATCAGTTCGGGGGCGTTTTTCAGATTCAATTTATTCTTGATGTTGGCGTAATGGGATTCGATGGTCTTCACGCTCAAGTGGAGCGCTTCCGCGATCTGGCGCGTCCCCTTTCCTTGGGCCATCAACTGGAGCACCTCGAGTTCGCGGTCGGTGAGCCCTTCCGCGGGGGATTCGGAAACGGGTCGGCCCGACACGATTTTATTCAGCAAGCCGTCGCGCATGGCGTCGCTTAAATAAACTTCCCCGCTCAACACTTTTCGGATGGCGGTGACGACCTTCTCGGTGGCTTCCTGCTTCATGAGGTAGCCCCGCGCTCCCGCTCGAAGAGCCCGTTCGGCGTAGAGGGATTCGTCGTGCATCGAAATGACCAGCACCGGTACGTTCGGTTGATCTCGCGAGATGTTTTTGGTGAGGTCGAGCCCATTCATTCCCTTAAGTGAAATGTCGACGATCATCAAGTCGGGATTAATTTTGGAGAGAAGGGGCAATGCTTCCGAAGCGTCGCCGGCCTCCCCGGCGAATACCAAATCGTCTTCTTGATTGATCAGCTGTGCCAATCCCTGGCGGAGCAGGGGGTGATCGTCCACAACGACGATCTTCCTTTTTTTGCCCTGTTTTTTCGGATTTTCTTTTGCCGTCATGAAAACGCCTCAATTTTCTTCTTTGGGAATGGGAAGGGTGCACACTAGACGGGTTCCGCGCTCCCCGTTGTCGGAAAACTCCAGATCCCCCTCGATCATCCTCGCGCGGTATCTCATGATGTGCATTCCGATGCCCCGTGTTTTCTTTTTTTCGGAGGAGATTCCTTTCCCGTCGTCGCGCACAATCAGGGTGATGCGGCTCTCTCCTTGGATGAGTTCCACCTCGACGTTTTTGGCTTGCCCGTGCCTCACGGCGTTATTCACGGCCTCCTGCGCGATCCGGTAAAGATGGGTGGCGACGTTGTTGTCAGTTATCAAAATGGGGGTGGGGCATTCGAAACGGCAGGAAACTCCGGTGAGGGCTTGGGTTTTCTGGGTGAGTTCCTTCAGCGAAACCATGAGGGATTCGGCCTCCAGCTCCACCG
>JAXMHI010000015.1:0-78450 GCA_046346885.1 bacterium
CAAGGGGCCTTTCGGCGTGCAGTTCTCCGCCTTCAACTTCGGAAACAGCGCCAATGAGAGGCCGCACTTAAAGGCGATGGCCACCGTCAACCTCACCAAGGGTTTCTACGTGCTCGGCGGGGCGGACGATTTCATCTCGAAGCAGCACGGGCCCGACTTCTTTTTCGGTGCGGGCATCCGCTTCTTGGATGAGGATATTAAGTCGCTCTTAGGGGCATTTGCTTTTAAACCGTAATCGGAACGAAGGAAAACACGATGCAAGACATCCAAATTCGCCGCGCGCTCATCAGCGTTTCCAAAAAAGAGGGCATCTTAGAATTGGCCCGCGTATTAAACGATTTGAAAGTGGAGATCCTCTCCACCGGCCGTACGGCCGAGATTCTCAAGAAAGAGGGCATTCCCGTAAAGACCGTCTCCGAGTTCACCGGTTTCCCGGAAATTTTGGACGGCCGCGTGAAAACGCTGCATCCCAAGATCCACGGCGGCTTACTGGGAAGGCGAGAGGATCCCAAGCATCGGAAGGAAATGGAGGCCCAAGGGATTTCTCCCATCGATTTGGTGGTGGTGAACCTTTACCCCTTTGAGGAAACCGTCTCGAAAAAAGAAATTCCATTAAAGGAAGCCATTGAAAATATCGACATCGGCGGGCCTTCGATGATCCGCAGCGCCGCGAAGAATTTTGAATCGGTGGCGGTGCTCGTCGATCCGGCCGATTACGAGAAAGTGATCGGCGCATTGAAGGAGAAGGGCGGTAAAATCGACGGTTCCACGCGCTGGTACTTGGCCCAGAAGGCTTTCTCCCACACGGCCGCCTACGACGGCGCCATCAGCAATTATTTGACGAGCGTGAAGGAGTGCGGTTGGGAGGAGATTCCCCAGCCCGAAAAATATCCCCAAGTGCTCAATCTTCAAGTGCAGCGCTCCTCCTTGTTGCGTTACGGAGAGAATCCCCACCAGTCGGCCGCCTTTTACCGTTTCTCCGAGGTACTCGAGCCCAGCGTGGGCAATGCCCAGTGCCTGCACGGCAAGGAGCTTTCCTATAACAACCTGCTCGACTTGAATGCGGCGCTCGAAACGGTGAAGGAGTTTAAAGAAACCGCCTGCGTCATCATCAAGCACAACAATCCCTGCGGCGTCGCCCTGGGAGATTCCTTGAAGGAAGCCTTCCTGAAAGCCAAGGCCTGCGACCCCGTTTCAGCCTTCGGAGGAATCGCGGGGATGAACCGCAAGGTCGATTTGGAATTCGCCGAAGAGTTCAACAAGACCTTCTTCGAGGCGCTCATTGCGCCCGATTATGAGCCGGCCGCCCTGGATCTGCTGCGGTCCAAAAAGAATTTGAGGATTTTAAAGACCCCTTCCGCGGAAGGATGGCAACCGGAGCCCTTCGATTTGAAGAAGATCGTGGGGGGGCTTCTCGTGCAAGACCGCGACTTGGCGCAAACGGACATCGCCGCGTGCAAGATCGTCAGCGCCCGGCCTCCGACGAAAGAGGAGCTTTTGGCCTTGGACTTCGCTTGGAAGGTGGCCAAGCATGTCAAGTCGAACGCGATCATCTATGCCAAGCCGGGCCGCACGGTGGGCATCGGCGCCGGTCAGATGAGCCGCGTGGATTCGGTGCGCCTGGGCGCCATGAAGGCGCAGGAAGACATTCGGGGCAGCGTACTGGCCTCCGATGCGTTCTTTCCCTTTCGAGATGGAATCGATGAGGCCGCCAAGGTGGGTATCACGGCCGTGATACAACCCGGGGGGTCCGTCCGCGACGAAGAGGTGATCCAGGCGGCCAATGAGCACAATCTCGCCATGGTCTTCACCGGCATACGGCACTTCCGGCATTGAGAATATCGCCGGATCCGCATTTCTTTTTTTATTTTTTAAGAACTCGCGATTTTTGAATCGCCCTTTCCTTACGGTCCAGGGTTTCCCTTCAGGAAAGGCCGATTTTTTAAAGGTGCGCTCGGACAGCTTAAAAAATAAAAAAAGAAATGCGGATCCGGCTCATGGAGCTTTTTTAACGGGCCGGGCGGAATTTCTGGAAACAATCCCGACAGTACACCGGCTTTCCGTTGACCGGTTCGAAGGGCACCGTGGTTTCCACGCCGCAAGCGCTGCAGGAAACCGTGAAGGAAGGCCGAGGGCCTCTTCCGCCTCCTCCGCCCGCGCGGAATCCTCCGCCCCCTCCGCCTCGGTGAGGCATGTCTTGCTTGCGCTTGTCGCGGCAGGGTTTGCAGCGGGTCGGGGCGTTGCGCAGCCCTTTCTCCGCGTAAAAAGCCTGTTCCCGCGCCGTGAAGGTGAATTCGCCCCCGCAGTCTTTGCAGGTAATGGTTTGGTCTTGGTATTCTTCCATAGGTTTCCCCTTTGTTAGGACTTTAGGCAATTTCAATGGTGGGTCCCGTTAAGGACTCTTCCTCATTGGCGCGGATGAGATATCCCGTGATCATCAAGTGGACGAGCGTGTTGACCAGGTTGTCTTGATCTTCGGGAGCCAGTTCGTGGCAATAGCGTTCGAAAATGGTTAAAAGTTCGACTCCGATTTTTTGCTGGAGCAACGTGGCGTAATCGGCCTCCTCGATTTCATTGAGAGACATCAATAGTTGCAACGCCTTTTCCGCCTTTTCCATGATCGTTTCCCCTCGCTTAAAAAAGCAAAACCGCAACAGCTCGAAACGCTCTTGCGGCCATTAAACCCGTAAAGATGCCCGATGAGACCCCATGAAACCTATGTGTTGAAAACCCTAGAATGATGCCACCCTCGAAAAGCGCCAACTGAAAACCCGTTGGTAATGATGAAGTCTTAAAAGCTTTCCTCTTCCCTAAAAAATAACATAGCGGCGGGGAAAGGGCCAAGCGCTTATTTTTTTTTGCTTCATTCTGGCCGCGCGTTGAAACAAAGCGCGCGCGAAAATGGCATGAAAAAAAATAAAGGGAGTTATTTTAAAAGATTATTCAAGATCGGAAAAAATCCGCTTGTTTAGCGGTTGCGCGTACGTCATCCCACCTGTCTTGTGAGGTGTTGTTTTTCGCTTTTAGGTCGTCAAATTTTATTTTTAAATTAATAATTAATTTCAATAAGTTAAATGATTAAATCTGTTTTAATTGACGAATCATACAATAGCGTCGCGTTTTTTTGATGTTAAGAATTTTTAGGTAAACTTTTAAGAATCCACGCGTTTTCTCTCCTCCGTTTTTTTCGCCCGATGTTGGTATCTCCTTTGCTCTTCCATCAAGTGCGACCTTTTAGAGGTTTGCATGAAAGAGAGGAGAGTGAGTCATGTCGGGAAGCAATGCCATTCAAAGCAACAAAGAAGGGCCGATCTTAAAACCAGATCTGGAAAGCGATGAGGATCTCTTCGGTCAACTCGACGAAGATTTGGGTTATACCGAGGAGGGGAGCGGCGCGCAGGGAGACCGTTTCAGTCATTCGGGAAACATTCAGGATGAAATCAAAAGGCTCTCGTCCGGCGCAAAGGGTCTATCGGGTTCAACGTTGGATGAGTTGAATCATATCTTGAACTTGGCCGAGCAATACGAGGACCATCACTTGGAAAGCCGGGCATGGGGTGAGGTGGATCAGGCCCGAGTGTTGATTCAGCAGAACGGTGGGTTGCAGGGCAACGGAGAGGAGGGCGATTCTGCCTCCCCGAAAGTGTCGAACCCCGATTACCAAGATGGCGATACGGCGGTAAGTCGCGTGGATTCAGCGAAAGGCGAGGCGGTTTACCAGTCGAATTCGAAAGTCGTCCTTCACAACTATTACAACGAGGACGGCGTGAAGACTTATCGCATTAAAGATGCGGCGGAAGTGACGCTTTATCCCGCTTCCGCCAATGATTCCTTCGCAGTTACCTATGACAAGGATGCGAATCTCTTCAAAGTCGTGGTGACGCCGGGGAGCGGGAAGGGGCAGCCGAAGACTTATACCGTCGAGCCCTCGAGTTTAAGTAAGATCGTGATCGCTTCTTCGAAAGTCGACGTCTCCAAGCTTTCGAAGGAAGAGCGCGATCAAGTGCAAGTGGGTTTGAATCCCGCCGATGACGCGAAGGCGAAGAAGCTCGACATCATGAAAGCGGTGCAATGGCCTTCGGAAGGAATCAGTCCCCACGTGGATTTCGAAGACAGTAACAATTCCCACGCCGGCGGCGGGGGAGAGCGGGCGAAAGAAATCTCCCTGATTCTCGATGCGGCGATGAAAAAAGGCGATTGGACCGGCGTGCGGGATTACATCGTCAATAACTCCTCCCATACTTGGAATTGCGCCTGGACCCAATACGACGACGAGTACATGAACGACGCCGTGCGGAAGATCGTGTCGGGGATTTACCGGGCCTCCGGCGCCACCAGCGATAACGACCCGCGCTTCATGGCGATGCTCAAGAAAATTCCCGAGGACGTTCGATATGCCCTGCGGGATGGAGCCCTGAAAAATACGAGCGAGCTTTCTGAAAATCACGGCGATCAGTGGGATAGCAAGCGAACGGCCGAGTTGATCAGCGACAGTATTAATAGCGAAACGGGAGAGGCGGGAAATAGCGCCACCACCATAGATGGTGAAAATGTGAAGAAAGAGGAAGAGGTGAAAGGCGAAGAATCTTAAGCTTCCCCATAAAAAGTAGGATGAAAAGGAGAAGGAGAGGGCGCTATGCGTTCTCTCCTTCTTTTGTTTTAAGGGCAATAAAGAGTTATTTTAGATTATTTATAGATCACATTAGACGTTCTGATAATTTTAAAATTAATCATTTAATTTCATATAGTTATTAATTTAAGTGATGAAATAGTCATTTCATTCACTTTTGATGTTATTCATTTTTCTTTCTAATTTTTTTAAAAATTAAAGCAATATCAAATATTTATAATATATCTTTGATTGATGAAAGGTCTGGCCCTTCTCTTGCATTCATAAAGGCTGAAAAGAGGAGGATTCAAATTATGAGTAATATTCCAGCCCCCAGCTACAACTCGTCCCTTTATGATGTCTACAATCAACGCACTTCCGTTGGCGGTCCCGGCGCGGCGACCGATTTCGGCGGCGACTACGGTCTTGAAGGCAATGACGGTTCGCAAAGCCCCGAGATGATGGCTTGGTTTCAAGAGGCCTTACACTACCACCAAATGTATCAATCGCTGCTCGCCACCGGGAATTTAGATCCCGCTTCCCGCAGCCAAGTGATGGATTACGACTCTCAGCTCATGGGCTGGTTCGACCAATACGGTTTCGGAAACGTGGGCGGCAACACGATGGCGGGGGGAAGCAATTGGGATCCCTTAACCGGCCAGATGGGCGGATCGATCATTCCCGGCATGGGGCAAGACGCTCCGCAAGGCGCGCCGGTGAACCAAACCCAAATTTCGTCTCCCATCGACTTTCAAGACAACACCCACGTGGTGACCGACCAAGGCGCCAATTGCCAAATTGTTATCAACGACCAAGATACGGATAGCCGCACGATCGACGCCTACCAGGGCAACGTTTCCCTCGTGATTCCCTCGAACGCGGCGAACGTGAAGGTGACCTACGTGCCCGATGACGCCGCTCCCGGCCACATGATGGTGCAGGTGAGCTATACGAGCAACGGCAAGACGCAAACGATCAAGTTGCATAAAGCGGATCGACCCAATTTCGATTTTAACATCCAAGCGGCCGACCCGACCGCCGTCGACTTGACTGATCCCGCGTTGGTGACCGCCTTGACGACCCACTCGAGCCTTTGCACCGTTTCCGAATTGGGAAGCGCCAGCTTAGCGGACCAACAGGGCGATTTGCCCACCCGTATGGAAGGTGATACCCGCGTCTACGACGTAGCCGGCGACGTCAATCTCTACCCCGTGCCCGACGGTTCCAACAAGAAGACGAGCGTCACCGCCTCCGGCACCGTGACGATCCACCCCAACTCGAACAGCGAATGGTACACGGTGAACTACGATGCGGCGACCAAGCAGTATACGGTTCAAGTATATACCGATGCGGCCCGCACCAAGCTGAAGGAGACGATCACCGTCGACGGTTCGCTCACCAACACCAAGCTTCAATTCGCCTGCGATCCCAGCCGTATGAACTGGGGCAACATGGCGAGCGTGACGGATCCCACTCAAGTCGATTCGACCAAGGCGGGGGCCAATAAGGTTTCGTTCACCTCTTCGGGGGCGAGCAACACCGAATTACCCAAAGACGCCACCCCTCCGGACAGCGCCAGCGGCGATACGGCCACCTGGAACACCTGGAGCGACGTCAACGCCTACGCCGCCGACGGCTATGTGAACCACAACATCACCGCGCCCGGCACGGTGACGATCCACGGCAACAGCTTTTCCGACACCTTCGAAATTAAAGACTACCAGGCGGGTCCTCCCCAAACCTGGACGATCTTGGTGCACAAAGACGGCAAGCTCGACGCGGCGAACACCGAAAGCTTCACCGTGAAGGGCGGGGCCAACACCAAGGTGGTGCTCGCGGCCATGGACGCCTCCAGCATCGTCAAATCCGACGGCACCCCTGAGACGGATCAAGCGAAGCTCGGCAGCGTGCAGGTCCAATCGGGCGACTCCACCACGGGAGCCACCGGGAACTCGGGCGTCGATACTTCTAACGATACGGAGCCCAGCGACAAGCAAACTTACATGGGTAAGAACATCTGGACCTACACGGGACAAAGCGCCACCGTTCACGCCACTTACGCGCAAGACTACAACTACGTGAACGTGACGGGCGATTTTAACCTGGTCCTTTCCAAGACCGACCACGTGGAAGTGAAGAAGGAAAAGACGGCGAGCGGCGAGACCGTCTACATGCTGACCGTGACCAATAAAGACGGTACGAAGAAGACGACCTACGAGATTAACCGCCACGTGAAGCACATCAACCTGCAGTCGGACAATCCCGCGGATTTCAACCCGCTTAACGTGAGTCTGGTGGGTGATGCGGCCACCGACGACAAGATCATGCTGCAGGGCACTCCCGCTTCCTCCAGCACCAGCGCCTTGGACGGCTATGCCGACGCATTAAGCCAGGCGGGCACGACCAACCTTCATTACGACAACCACGGGGAGTTGGGCGGAGAGGACAAGTGGGCGAAGCAAACCGCGAACGACATCGGTGCGGCGCTCATGAGCGGCAATTGGGACGACGTGCAAGCCGATTTGAACAAGGTCGCCTCCATCGGTAACGACGGAATCAAAAACGACTTCGCGGAATTCCTTTTCCAGTATTTGACAGAACAGCTGGGCGGCGGTTCGGCCGGGCGGCAAAAGCTGAAAGCCATCCTGGGCCAAATGCCTTCCTCCGTCACGACGAAGTGGGTTCAATGTTTGAACGCCGCGTCGGGCGAGTTGAACAATAACGATGCCTCCGACCACGACGGCGCCGAGGCGGGATGGACCCACCAACAGACGGTCGACTTCATTAATTCCGCCGCCTCCGCCGGCGGAGCCGAATAATCCTCTAGACTTGGCGGCACACACCCGGGGGCATCTTTTTCAAGGGATGCCCCCCTTTTTTTATCCTGAGTCATTCCCGCCCCTGGTGTTCAGTGAGAGCGGGAATCCGGAGCATGGGCCCCCGCTTCACGGGATCCGCCGGAAGCGGATGGTAGGGCGGGGGCGACGGGTTTTGGGGCTTGCCTTTTAAAGGCCGCTTTCATAACAAGGGGGCATGAAAATCCTCCTCTTAGGCTCCGGCGGCCGCGAACACGCCTTGGCGTGGAAAATTCTCAAAAGTTCCCACACGAAACAGCTTTGGGTGGCGCCCGGCAATGCGGGCATCGCGCAAGAGGCGGAATGCGTTTCGCTCGATCCTTCCCAACCCGCCGCCGTGGTGGATTTCGCCAAAAAAAATAAGGTGGATTTGGTGGTGGTGGGGCCCGAAGCGCCGCTGGTGGCCGGCGTGAGCGACGCACTGAACCGCGAGAAGATCGCCGTTTTCGGCCCTTCGGCGGCGGGCGCCGAGTTGGAGGCCTCGAAGGCCTATACAAAAGCGCTTTTGAAGAAAAATAGAATCCCCACGGCGGGTTTCGAATGCTTCTCGGATTCCACTCAAGCAAAAGCGTATCTGAAGGATAGGAAATATCCTCAAGTGGTGAAGGCCGACGGCTTGGCTGCGGGTAAGGGCGTGATCATCGCCCAAAACGAGAAAGAGGCGGTGGTGGCCGTCGAAGAGATTTTAGAGAAGAAAAGCTTAGGGGTCCATCAATCGCAAATCGTCATCGAAGATTTCCTCGCCGGGGAAGAAGCATCGTTCATGGTGGTTTCCGACGGGAAAAATTTCCTCCCTCTCGCCACCAGCCAAGACCACAAGCGTTTGAATGACGGCGACGAAGGCCCCAATACGGGAGGCATGGGCGCTTATTCCCCCGCGCCCGTGGTGACGCCGAAAACCCATGACAATGCGGTGAAGCAAATTATCGAGCCTACGTTTGCCGGATTGAGAAGCGTCGGCATCGACTACCGCGGCATCCTCTATGCGGGGCTCATGATCGAAAACGAAGTGCCTTCTCTCCTCGAATACAACGTGCGCTTCGGCGACCCCGAATGCCAGGCCATCTTGCCGCGAATGAAATCCGACTTGGTGGAACTCATGATGGCGGTGGTGGAAGGCTCCCTCTCGCCCGAAAAATTGCAGTGGTACGAGCGTTCTTGCGTTTGCATCGTGCTCGCCGCCGAAGGTTATCCGAATTCCCCGAGGAAAGGCGACGTGATCGAAGGGATCGAAGACGCGGCGAAATTAAAGGATGTGACCGTGTTTCACGCCGGTACGGCGAAGAAAGACGGGCAGTGGGTGACCAACGGAGGCCGCGTGCTCGGGGTGACCGCCTTGGGCGATACGCTTCAGCTCGCCATCGACCAAGCCTACGCGGCGGTGAAAAAGATCCATTGGAAAGGGATGCATTACCGGAAGGATATCGGAAAGAAGGGGCTCGCGGGGTACATGCCTTGATTCCCACTTTGAACATCCTCGAAGCGGTCGAAGCTTTGAAAAGAGGCGGCGTCATCGCCTATCCCACGGAAACCTTCTACGGCTTGGGTTGCGACGCCACTTCGGCGGATGCCGTCCGCCGTTTGTTCGAGATCAAAGGCCGCGCCCTCGACGTGGCGATCCCCGCGTTGCTCGATGACCCGAAAAAACTTTCGCAATACGTCGAAGAAATTCCCGAAGTCGCAAAAACCTTGATGCGGAAATATTGGCCCGGCCCGCTCACCCTGATTTTTCGGGCGAAAGGGCTCTTTCCGAAAGAGCTTTTGGCGGGCACGGGCAAGATCGCCCTGCGCTTTTCGGGGCATGCCGCCGCGCGGGAGTTGGCTCAAGCTTTGGGCTTGCCGCTCACCACCACGAGTGCTAATCCGTCTGGCTTAAACCCGGCCCGTTCGGCGGAAGAGGTGAGGGCCTTCGGGTTGAAGTTAGACGGCATCTTCGACGGGGGCCTCTTGCCGCCGGCGAAAGGTTCCACGATTTTAGACGTTAGTATTGAGCCCGCCCGATTAGTTCGGGAGGGCGAGATTTCGAAGCAAGAATTGTCGACATTTCTGAAAATTTTATCATGAGGAATTAAAATGACCACCCCAACCGTCGCCCCCTTCCGGGGCCTTCGCTACAACACCCAAAAAATCCAAGACGTCTCCCAAGTGGTGGCGCCGCCCTACGACGTGATCGACGAGAAATATCGCGACGTGCTTTACAACCGCCATCCCAACAACGTGATCCGTTTGATCTTAACGAAGGACGACGACGGCAAGGCGGCGGGCAAAAACAAATATGAAGCGGCCAAGCAATACCTCGACGATTGGAAGAAGAGCGAAGGCTTGATCCGCGACGACGCCCCCCAGATTTACGTGTATCACCAAACCTACAAGTTGGAGGACGGCCGCGAGCTTAAGCGCAAGGGTTTCATCGGCCTGCGCCGCTTGGAATCCTTCGAAGACGGCAAGATCCGCCCCCACGAATACACCTTCGCGGGCCCGAAGGCGGACCGCCTGAACTTGATCAAGGCGACCGAAACGAACCTTTCACCCATTTTCGGCATTTACGGCGATTCGGGCCGCGCGGTGGAGAACCTGCTTAAGAACGCTTCCAACGAGAAGCCCTTGTTCGACATCGTTACCGACGACGGAAACCGCCACCAGCTTTGGGGAGTTTCGGACCCCAAGATTCACGCCGAATTGAACCGCTTGATGGAAAACAAAACGGTCTTCATCGCCGACGGCCACCATCGTTATGAAACGGCGCTCAACTATCGCAATTTGAAGAGGGCCGAATTGAAGGACGCGAAAGGCGACGAGCCTTTCAACTACGTGATGATGTACCTCTGCGCAATGGAAGACGAAGGCCTCGTCATCCTTCCCACCCATCGGGTGGTGACCGTCCCGCCCGCTTCCCCTTGGAAGGACATTCAGGAACGCCTGCAAAAGCATTTCGACATTACCGAATACGGCTTAAGCGACGAGAAGAAGGCGCTTGCGCGCTTAAACGAGCTTTCCTCGCAGAACATCGCTTTCCTCGTTACCACGAAAGAGGGTTTAAAGCTCCTCTCCACCGATTCGAAACGGGTGGACGGTATCGCGGAGCTCGCCAAGTTTCCCAAGGCGGTGCGCGATTTGGACGTGGTAATCCTCCATCAATATCTGCTGCCCCACGCTTTCAAGATGGACGTGGCGGAAGACCACGATTCGGTGAAGGTGCAATATTATAAAGACACCCAAGAAGCCTTGAAGACCGTGGGCAGCGGCAAGGCGCACCTGGCCTTCATCTTAAATCCCACTAAAATGTCGCAAGTGCAGGCCGTCTCCGAAATCGGCGAGCGGATGCCGCATAAGTCGACGTTCTTTTATCCGAAGTTGTTGTCGGGGTTGGTGTTTAATCCTTTAAGTTAATATTTTGTCATTCCCGCCCCTAGTGTTCAGAGAGAGCGGGAATCCAGAGTGTGGGCCCCCGCTTCACGGGATCCGCCTGAAGGCGGATGATGGGGCGGGGGTGACGAGGGAAGAGAAGCAAGAGCCGCTCCTTTGTCATTCCCGCCCCTGGTGTTCAGAGAGAGCGGGAATCTAAGAGCGTGGTCCCCCGCTTCATGGGATCCGCCTGAAGGCGGATGATGGGGGTGAAAATTAGAGATCGAGTATATCTTCATACAGATCTTTCCATCCTGGATTATTTTTCTCGATCAATTGAATCTTCCAATCCCGATTCCACTTTTTAAGCCTCTTTTCCCTCGTAATTGCATTTTGAGGATCTTCGAACGTTTCGTAATATACGAGTAGGTTCACTTCGTACTTCTCGGTAAAACCCTTTGCAATTTTGTTTTTGTGCTCCCATACTCTTTTTGCGAGTTTGGAAGTGATGCCGACATAAAGAGTCCCCTTTTTCTTGCTGGCGAGGATGTAGACAAAATAATTCTTCATATGCGGTAGGTGGATGAAATGAAAAAGATACCTGTTTTTCTTTGGATACCGCTTTTCTTTCTCATTTCAAATTCTTTATATGCCCACGTCCTCAAATACTCCTCCTCCGAACTCAAAATGAAGGATCACGGAGCCGATTGGATCTTGAAGGTCCACATCGCCGATTTCGACCAGAAGTTTTCCGGTATGGGGGAAGAGGTCGTCAAAAACTATCTCCCCACCCGGTTGAACTTAAGCCGCGGAGGCGAGCCTTGTCGGTTGGAGAAGATCGACCTGCAGGTCGATCGACCCAACGAAACCGTCACGATTCCCCTTCAGTATTTTTGCCCCAAGACCGACCCCGATGTGCAAATCACTTACGACCTTTTTTATGCCGACCTCAACCACAAGCACTTGCTGAAACTCAACCTGGAGGGAAAAACCTTCAGCCGTTCTTTTTCTCCCGAAGAAAACTCCGCCGAGTTTTCCGCGCGGGACAACCTGTGGCAGACTTTTAAAAGCTTCATCCTCTTGGGTTTAGAGCACATCCTTACCGGCTACGACCACATCCTCTTCGTGCTTTCGCTCGTCTTGGGCGCGCGGCGTTTCAAGATGCTTTTTTGGCTCGTCACTTCCTTCACTCTCGCCCATTCCATTTCGCTCGCCTTGGCGGCGTTGGGAATTTTCACCTTGTCGCCCAAGTTCGTGGAGCCGGCGATTGCGGCGAGCATCGCCTTCGTGGCGATTCGCCACTCGGTGGCGAGGGAAGACCAAGATTTTCGGGGGGATGTTTTCATCACTTTCTTCTTCGGCCTCATCCACGGTCTCGGCTTTTCCTCCGCCTTGCAGGAAGCGAACCTGCAAAAGGGGAATATCGTGGTGCCGCTGCTTTCGTTCAACTCCGGCGTGGAGCTGGGGCAGGTGATGATCGTCTCCGCAGTGTTCCCGTTGTTGAAGGGGCTCGAGAAGGTTTTGAAGGGATCTTATCTTTATTTGCGCAGGGGATTGCTCCTTGCCATCGCCGGGGTGGGGCTTTATTGGGTGGTGGAGAGGATTTGGTTTTAGATTATCATTCCCGCCTCTTGTGTTGGTGAGGAAAGGAAATGGTGTCTGACACCGTTATTGCCGTTATTGTTTAAGGGCACGAATGGTTTTTTAATGTCCCGGCGTGGGTGGGGGAGTGCTTTGCATTGCCGGGCTTGTTTGGCCAAAGCAAAGGATTATTCCCGATTGTTCAAAGCAGTCGGAGCCAAAATGGGTGGAGACAGGGCGATGCGGGATGAAAGCCGATAAGCCCTGCCAGGCCCCCATGATAAGAGGGGAGAAGCCGAAACGCCCGGCCAACTCATTAGATGCGTTGAAGATGTCTTCCATTTTTTGCCGTAGCTCGGGGGCGGGGTATTGAGTCGAAATGTCCAACAGGTTTCTCGCGCGCGCCCGCAGGTCGAAAACGGCGTAGGCCTGGGAGAGGTTCACTCCCGAAAGTGTGGGGCGCACAATCCCTAACTCGATTCTCAAAAAGTCCCAGGCCCTTCGATTGGGGTTGTTTACGTCAAGGGTTTCGATTGAGTTTAAGGTGTAGGCGTGGCCGTTGATTCGGATGATATCCTGCGCGTCTAAAATTTCATTGGGCCTGCCCTGAGGACCTCGGTCGTCAATCTCGATTCGGTTTTGGTTGGGGAGATGAAAAATTCGAATGGTCATAAAAG
Organism: bacterium; assembly: GCA_046346885.1. Taxonomy (GTDB): domain Bacteria; phylum UBA10199; class UBA10199; order JADFYH01; family JADFYH01; genus JAXMHI01. Next base: position 13,068 of record JAXMHI010000015.1, read on the forward strand.
CCCCTTTTTAAAGATAGACGTATTCCCGCGCATTTTATGAAAGCAATGCGTGTGCCATGGGAAAAAACCAATCATTTCAAACGGGGAATGGCTTAAAAAATTGGGGAATATATTCGTGATATAGAATGGATATATTTTTTAGGGATGTGACAGGGGGGTGGATATTATGAAGAAGTTTTTGAAGAAGACTTTGCGGGGGGAGATTTGCTGATCGTTTAGAATAGGATGTCTGATACCGTTATTTTTGCACTAATTGTAAGGGTGAAAAGGGAAGATAAACGATTGTTTTTTTGACGGGTTGGGTGTGCACCCGGTACCGATGTTTTGTTGGTGAGAAGGAAATGGTGTCTGACACCGTTATTGTTCCTGACACCGTTATTGTTCGGATGGGTTCCGGGCGAGGGATGTCTGCCGTATAAAAAAGGGCGGTCTTTAAGAAAATGTGGTGTCTGACACCGTTATTGTAAAATATGGGTAATAAGATTGGAAGAAATGATCCTTGTCCTTGCGGTAGCGGGAAAAAATATAAAAAATGTCATTTTGTAAAAACACAGCCATCTAAAATTCAGGAGCTTGATAAAAGTGAAGATGGAGTAACCTATTTTTCTCCTCTACGAAATACCTTGGAAGAAATTTATTCAGCATTTAATTCCAGTCCAAAAGAGACATTATTGCAGTTGGCGGGCAAGTTTGGTGTTGCCGTTAGACAAAATCAGAATTGGATTAATGATTCCTTCTGTCAGATTGATCATCCCCTGGTAAATAAAATTACTACGTTAGCTCAAATTCGTGAACAAACCGCAAATCCTCACGGGTCTTCTAGCGAAATTTATCTATTATATTTGGCGACTTGTTTGGAAATGGCAAAATATAGAAACTTAGAGTGGGCCAATGATTTATTAAAAAGAATCGCCTCTATCCCTTTAAGAGACAAAAATTCTCCGAGTCAGTACTATAGTTGTGTTGCGGAACTAGAACATTTAATTTTGCTTATGGGGCATGGATATCAGGTTAATCCTTTGATGCCATCTTCTAGCCAAAATGTAAAAACACCTGAGTCAGAGATTGTTATTGGCGATAAGATTTTGGGCTGTGAGGTTTGTTCTGTTGCGGATTTTGATGATTCAAGGAAAAGGATTACCCAAAAAATTTCGGAGCGCGTTATTGTAAAGTTAGAAGGGAAAGTGTTTTGCAAAGCTTTTAAAATCGATATTCCTGACGACTTTTTGGAAAAAGTATATGAAAGGTCCAAAGATGTTATTGCCGGCATTTTAAATGCATCAAAAAAGGTGAGTGTTGAAAACCAATTCATAGAAATTCAGGAAGATCCCTTTCCTCATGATATGGATCATGTTTTAAAAAGTAAAAATGAATACACAGGTTTTTCTGTTGCTATTCCTGGTCGTGAGCTTTTTGGACAGCCGGTCGTTTTTCTAAATAAGGGTCTAATCGTTAAAGTAAAATCTTTGATTACAAAAAAAGAAATGGAGGGGAAGGTCCTAGAAACTTTGGAAAGAATAATAAAAAGCAAAATTTCTAAAAAGCAAATCGATCCGAATAAATACTATGGGGGACTATTGATGGTAAAGATACCCTATAATTATGAGATAAAAAATGATCAGGATTTAGAACGGATGAAAAAGGACTTTCTGTTTTATGGGGAAATGGCTTTAGAGTGTGTGAGGTTTAGTTCTAGATACAAAGGGGTGCTTATTTTTTCGGCTGCTACGCAGGTTGGGGATAGTAAAGGAATTATTACCTTGAGAGGCCAACTTTTTGAAAAGGAGAGTTTAGGTTTTGGGAGAAATTACTTTCAAGCACCGGTTCACATCGGCGATCTACCTCCCACGAAAAGTTAAATATAGGAGGAATTAGTTTAGTTAATATTTTCCTAAATATCCAACCTCTCCCAAAGCAACTCTCCCGTCCGAAACCTTCTCCCCGACAACCGCGAAAGCTCCAACACCTCAAACTTTCCCTCCACCATTAACTCCGCCACCCCACGCCCCAACGCAAAAGATTGCATCACTCCTCTGCCCGTCGCCGCCCCCAGTTCGTAAAGATTTTCCAACCCCTCCACCTTCCCCAAAATCCCCGTCATGTCGGGACTTACCTCATAAAGCCCCGCCCAACCGCGCACGTGCTTGATTTCGTCGAAGTGATGCCGATTTCCTCGCCGGTAAAGACGCAGCCAGATTTGTTTGTCGAAGAAGGCCTCGCCGTCATAATCAAAACGGTAGCCCGGTTTTTCGTCGCGGTTCGAATAGCCGGCGACAATTAATCCGCTGTGGGCGCCTTCGGGGTGCAGGTAGAGGCCGGAGGTGTCGACCATCATGCCGTGATCCGAGAGGTCTTCTTTATGGGAAGAGAAGACGGAGATCTGGCGCCGCACGGGTTTCACGGGGCTGGGGTGGTGGTAGAGTTTTGAAGTGACGGGCAGCCAGGCGCCGGTGCAGTTGAGGATTTTTTGGGGGTGGAAGGTTTCAGGCTTCCACGCGTTTGCGTCATTCCCGCCCCGGGTGTTCAGTGAGAGCGGGAATCCAGAGTGCTGGGCCCCCGCTTCACGGGATCCGCCTGAGGCGGATGATGGGGCGGGGGTGACGGAGTGGGCATCGGGAAGTCGGTGCGTGGTGAGGATTTTTTCTAGCGTTTCTTCCGTAAGAGATTGAGCGGCTTCATAGTGAAGAGTGGAGACTTCTTCCACTCGTTGGTTTCTTACGTCCATTCCTTTCACATAAAAATGATCCAAAAAATGAACCCCCAAGGCCTTCGCCCGCGCGCGGTAATACTCGCGCAGCAGGTGAGGGTCGAAAAGACCGTCTTCGGGCGAAAAGGTGGCGCCGGCGATGCCTTTGTGGTTTTCGAATTCGGGGAGAAGGGCGTTTAAGTCTTCGGGCGTTAAATACTCCACGGGAATTCCGCGAGATTCGTAAAGGGGCCGGGCGGCCAGCGCGTTTTCCCAGTGGGAGGGATTGTGGAGAAAGAGATAGCCCTTTTGGAAGAATTGAATCTCCTCCGCGATCTGCTTGTAAAACTTCATCGACTCCCAAGCGATCTCGATATTGAGGGGATTCCACTAGGTGGCCCGGCAGCCGCCGGCGTTGAGTTCGGAAGAGCTGAAGGTGCCCGCTAAATCGAGGTCGATGACGGCGATTTCGCCGGCCTTCTTTTGGGCGAGATGCCACGCGGCGGAAGAGCCCAAGACGCCCGCGCCAAGGATGAGGATATCGGGGGAGGTGAGTGACATATTTCCTCCATCCATAAGGGTAGCATGGAAGGGGGAAAGAAAGATATTACTGTAAAAATTATCGTGATATCTCCCTCCCCCTGGACGGGGGAGGGTTGGGGAGAGGGTGAATAAATGAAAAGTACCTTAAAACCCTTCGCAAAAAAATTAAGAAAAAATTCCACGGATACTGAGAGTCTTTTATGGAGGCACCTGAGGGCAAAAAGATTTGAAGGGTTCAAGTGGAGACGACAAGAACCGGTGGGAAAGTATATTGTCGATTTCATCTGTTATGAAAAGCGCGTCATTATTGAGTGTGATGGGGGACAGCATTTGGTGGAGCGGGAAAAGGATCGGGTAAGGGAGGAATGGTTAGGGAAACGGGGGTATAGGATGTTGAGATTTTGGGATCATGAGATATTGCAAGATTTGGAGGCGGTGTTAGAGGCAATTTGGAAGGGGTTGATGGGGCACCCGCCCCCCGACCCCCGCCCGCCCAGGGCGGGGGAGAAAGAAAGGGAGTAATAGGCAAAGTAAACGACTTCTTTTATTTTCTCCCCCAACCGCCCCCACCTGGTGTCTCAATTCGCAGTCGTTCCCCCTTCTTTAAAGTTAGCTCGCATTTGCCGGGGAGTTTCTGTTTTCCTTCCGACGTGACTTGCCAGTTGGCGCCCGTTTTTCCCGGTTTTCCGCCGCGCAATCCCCAAGGGTTTAAAATCCTCCTGTCGGTGAGAAGGGAGACTTGGGTTTCCGTTAAAAACTCCAACTCTCGAACAAGCCCCGCGCCGCCCGCGTGCTTTCCCACTCCCCCGGAGTTGCGGCGGATGCGGTATTCGTGCACGCGCAAGGGGAGGGAGGTTTCTAAGGCCTCGATGGGAGTATTGAGCGTGTTCGTCATATGGGTGTGGATGGCGTTCGCTCCATTTGCTTGCGGAGTCGCGCCGCTACCGCCGGCGAGGGTTTCGTAATAGGTAAATTTTTCTGAACCAAACGCCACGTTATTCATCGTGCCTTGGCTCGCTGCGGGGATCACGTCCGGCAGTGCCTGGCTCAAAGCCCCCAAAAGTACGTCCACCAAGCGTTGGCTGGTTTCCACGTTTCCCGCGGCGACCGGGGCCGGGTAGCGGGCATCCCCGACGGTTCCTTTTCGGGTGAGCAGGGTGAAGGGTTTCAGCGAGAGGCAGTCTTCGCCGGTGAGTGCGTTCACGAGGCATCGAAAGACGTAAGCGACCGACGAGAGCGTGATAGAGCGGGTGGCGTTGAGCGGGCCTTTTACTTGGGGTGAAGAATCGCGGAAATCGATGGTGATGCCGCTCCGGCGAATTTTGATCTTCACGCGAATAGAGATAGGGCCGCTGCCCAAGCCGTCGTCATCCAAAAAATCTTCGAAAAAATAATCGCCCGCCTTCACGCGGTTTAAGGCCTGGCGCGTAATTTTTTCTTCGTAAAGTCGGTAAGCCGCCATGGCTTTCAAGATTTTCGTTAAGCCGTACTGCGAGGCGAGATCCCTTAAGCGCCGTTCGCCTAAACGGTTTGCCGAAACTTGCGCGTTTAAATCCGCCTCGCGCTCGTCGGGGCGGCGGACCTCTTTCAGGAAAGCGTTGAGGAAGATGAAGTTCCACCGCCCCTTTTTCTGCAACAGGGTAGGGGGGATTACGACGCCTTCTTCTTCCAAATGAGAAGCGAGCGCCATGGAACCGGGGCTGCGCCCGCCCACGTCCGCGTGGTGGGCCCGGTTGGCCACGTAAAAGACGGGAATTTTTACTCCCGGCACGAATACTGGATTGACGACGGTAATATCCGGCAAGTGAGTGCCGCCTCGGTAAGGATCGTTTAAGATCACTGCGTCTCCCGGCTTCATTCGGGGAAAGGCGGCGATGGCCGCTTTCACGCTGAGCGGCATGGAACCCAAGTGAACGGGGATGTGCGCCGCCTGGGCCACGAGGCGGGCTTGCGGGTCGAAGAGGGCGCAGGAAAAATCCTTTCGCTCCTTGATGTTGGGGGAGAAGGCCGTGCGGCCGAGCAAGACGCCCATTTCTTCGCAGAGGGAGGCGAAGAGGTTTTTGAAGATTTCTAGTTCGATGGGGCCTATGTTCGTCATTCTCCTCTTTCTCCCTCTCCCCTTGCGGGAGAGGGTGGGGGAGAGGGGGAAGGTTGATAGGACCACCCTCTCCCTGGCTCTCTCCCGTCCAGGGAGAGGGGAAACGATTAAATTTTCATTTTCTTTTCGATCAATAAATTCCGATTCTCATCACATCTTCCCCGCCAACCCTCGGGCACGAAAGTGGTGGCGCTATATTCGAACACGACGGCGGGGCCGGTAAAGAACATGCCCGGTTCCATTTGTTCGCGCCGGTAAAGAGAGGCGGGGCGCCATTTGGCGCCGCTGAACACCTCTGCTTTTTCCGGCAAAGAAATCACCGGTGTTTTCATGGCGGCGCGTTTTCCCTTTTTCGCGAAATTCCGTTCGGAAGCCACCCGCGCCTGAAGCCTTAAGTTCACCACTTCCATGGGACGCTTCCCGTGACGGTAGCCGAACTGGCGCAGGTGAAGGGCTTCGAAGGTTTTTCGGAAATGGGGAGAGAAGTCGACGGTGAGCTCGTAAGATTGGCCCTCGTACCGCACGTCCAAACGGAAAAGAAAGCGCGTGTTGCGTTCCTTAAATCCCTCTCGCTTGGCTTCCCGCAACATTTGCGATTTTATTTTCGCGAACGCCGATTTTAGGCGTGAAAACGTCGCTTCCTTTTCTTTCCACAAAAGGGTTTGCACCCGGTCGCGCACCCAATCGGCTGTTGCGATGCCGTAGGCGGAAAGCAAGCCCGGGTTTCGCGGGATGAGCACCCGCGACATTTGCAAGGCTTCCGCCACCTCGCAGGCGTGAAGGGGGCCGGCTCCGCCGAAGGCGGCCAGCGTGAAATTTCGCGGGTCGTGGCCGCGCTCCAAGCTGATCACCCGCACGGCTCTTACGATGTTCGAGTTGGCGACACTTAAAATCCCTTCCGCTGTTTCGTCGGGTTTTAGGCCCAAGCGGGTCGCCAAAGCTTTCAAAGGGGCGGTTATTTTTTCCGGGAAAAGCTTCATGGAACCGCCGAGAAAATGGTGTGGAGGCAAGCGTCCCAACTTGACATGGGCGTCAGTGACGGTGAGTTCCTTTCCGCCCCGACCATAACAAATAGGCCCCGGCCGCGCGCCCGCGCTTTCAGGCCCCACTCTTAGCGCCCCTCCCGCATCGAGGCGGGCGAGGGAACCGCCGCCCGCGCCAATGGTATGGATGCGGATCATGGGCGTCTTTACCGGCAGCCCACCCACTTCTCCCTCTCCCGTGAGCTCCAAGTTGCCGTCGAGCAGGGCCACGTCCGTCGAAGTGCCGCCGATGTCTAAAGTAATGAGGCGATCGAGCCCCGATTCCTTCCCGATTTTTAAAGCCCCCAAGGCGCCGCCGGCCGGGCCCGAGAGGAGGGTGCGAACGGCCTCTCGCGAGGCTTCCTCGAGCGACAGGCTCCCCCCGTTCGATTGCATCATGCGGATTTTTTGGGGGATGCGTTTTTGCAGGCGGTTTAAATACCGCGCCATTACGGGAGCGACATAAGCGTTGACGAAGGTGGTGGAGAAACGCTCGTACTCCCGGTATTCGGGGCAGATGTTAGAAGAGAGGGAGAGGGGCTTGCCGAGTCGTTTGAGAAAGTTTCCCGCCTTCTTTTCGTGAGTGGGGTTTAAGTAAGAAAAGAGAAAACAGACGGCGATGGATTCGATTTTTTCTTTTTTTAGGCGGATACTCAGGTGTTTTAAATCCTCCGCTCGTAGAGGGGCGAGAACGTCGCCTTGCGCCGTCACCCGTTCCGCCACCGAGAAGCGCCGTGCGGGCGGAAGCGGCAAGAACGGGCGGCGGATATCGAAGCGGTAAAGATGGGGGCGGTTTTGCCGGCCGATCTCCAGTAAATCTTCGAACCCCTCCGTCGTGACGAGAGCGACTTTCGCTCCCTTTCCCTCGAGCATGGCGTTGGTGGCGACGGTGGAGCCGTGGGCCAGCTCGAAATTTTTTCCGAGGTTCATTTCTTCAATGCCCGTTTGGATCGCTTGGGAAGGGTCTTGGGGGGTGGAGAGCACTTTGTAAGTTTTCACGCTCCCGTCCTTTTTAAGGACGTAAAAATCGGTGAAGGTTCCGCCGGTATCGACGGAGATGAGGAGAGGGGGGCTTTTCATCGCTTAGGCTTCAGGCGAGGGGCGTTTTTCGACAATTCGAAGCGGATGTTTTTAAGGGGGCAGCCTTCTATTTTCTGCTGGATCTTCTCTAAGATCATGTTCTTCATGAGCGTGAGCTCGGTCATCCAGGGGTGGGAAGAGACTTCCACCACCAAGGTGTCGCCCAGCACGTGGGCGGGCTGGGCCTTTTGGGCGACGCCTCGGCCGACGATTTCCTCCCAATGGTTCCAGACGGAATACTTCTTGAGAGGGTGCTCGAGGTTTAAACCTTTCAGCGTGCTCTTTAAGATGGAAGAAATGGGTTCGGGCGGTTTGTTGCGTTTCATAAGGATTTAGTGAAAAAAGTATCAATCCATGATGCAACTCGTCAAAGGATAAAAGAAAAAAGGCGGTCTATTTCTTGAAATCCGTTGACAATGCCCGCCGTTTTGAAGATCATCCTCCACCCCCTTAAGAAAGGAAAAAGGGGAGGATCGGCCGTAAAAGAAGGTTCACACCCCAACTATTTTTTGAGATAATTTTTCGGTTATCCAAAGTGAGGCGAGGGCTATGAACAAAAAAGACCTAAAAAAATTCAAAGACATCCTTCTGGAACGAAAGAAGGAGCTCTTAAGAACCGCCGAAGCGACCCGGGAGCGGGGCATGGTGCTCGACACCGACGACCTTCCCGACGAAGTCGACTTGGCTTCCTCCGAAGCGGACCAATCGATGAACCTGTTGCTCCGCGACCGCGAGCGAGTGCTCGTGAAAAAGATCGACAAGGCCTTGGCGAAGATCGAGGCGGGAGATTACGGTACCTGCGAATCGTGCGGCGAGGAAATTGGCCTCAAGCGCTTGGAAGCGCGGCCGGTCACCGATCTTTGCATCCGCTGCAAAGAAGAACAGGAAAGAATCGAAAGAAGCTACGCGGAATAAAAGTTTAAGATAGAGGGAAATAGAGAGAAGGGGCTTTGAGCAATCAAGGCCCCTTTTTTTATGGTTCACAAAGGTTTTTGTCATTCCAGCCCCTTGTGTTCAGTGAGAGCGGGAATCCAGATTGTGTGCCCCCGCTTCACGGGATCCGCTGAAAGCGGATGTCGGGGCGGGGGTGACAGCGCTCAGTTATATTTTCCCTTCCCGTGCCGTCGCGAGCCCCGCGATCTTCGTTAAATGATACGAAAGCTTCACCAGCGTTTGTTTCTCCACGCAACGCAAGAAAGGTTCTTCATGGGGTTGGTCGAGCTTATGTAAACAAAGGCACGAAAACGCCATCCCCTTCGTATTGAGGGAGCTCCACTCGTCCTTTTCCTCGTTCAGCCGGAAAAAACCCCCGATGGGCGTTTCTCCCACCTGATAAATGACGGGCTCAATGGGGTAGCCGCTGTAGAAATCCGCGGTGACGATGCCTTCCTGGATCAAATACTCGCTGACCTTGCCTCCGCCTTTGGAAGAGAGCAGTTTGGTGCGCGTCTTGCGGTTGACGGTAAGCACTTCCTCCCCGCTGGTGAAATAAGTGACGCCCATGCCGTAGGTGCCCGAATTGCTCTTCACGAAGACGTAAGGAGACGAGTCGATACCATGCTCCGCGTATTTTTTTCGGATCTTCGCCAGGAGGTCGTCCACCGTTTGGGCCAGGCGCTTGAGCGAGGTGGGGTCCGTCAAGTCCACGCTCGACTCACTCGCTTGAAAGCACGTGATGAGCCAGGGGTCGAGGCCGATCATTTCCCCCACTTGCGCGGCAATCTCGTTGTAGAGCCTGAAGTGTTCGCTTTTGCGGCGCCGGTGCCAACCGAGTTCCATGGAAGGGAGGACGGGTTGGGAAATGTTTTGAAGCACCGGATCGGGGCCGGTGGAGAAATCGTTGTTGGAGAGAATGGCGTCGGGCGCCCAACCGTCGGCGAGGGTCGCTTTTCCGTGTTCTTGAATCACTTGGAAAATTTGCAGGGTTTTGTCGCCGTTTAAACTTACCGTGTAGGGAGTTTCGGGAAAATCCGGCGAACTGGAACCGACGCGCACTTCGAAGCCGCCTTGGGTGAGCATATCGCTTAAGGCGGAGAGGTTTTCGAAATAAAATTTATTTCGGGTATGAGCCTCGGCGAAGATGAGCAGCTTGCGGGCTTGCGGCCGGCTTTGCGAGAGGTAGTTCTTGAAGGCGTCGATGGCCTGGCCCGTAAACACCTTGCAGAGGTTGTTGAAGCCGGCGGGGAAGAGGTTGGTATCCACCACCGCCACCTTATGCCCCGAATGGCGCAGGTCGCAAGAGAGGTAGAGTTGAGGCGGGGTTTTGCGGAATTCTTCCTCGAAATAGGCTTTGAGCTTTTCCTCGTTTTCTTCGAATTTTTTGTAGATCTCAAAGAGTTTCATGTTTTCCTTATCCGATTTTTAAGATTCTTAAATACGTCCGCCTCACATCGTTGCGTATCCGGTGAATTTTATCAAGGAGCGCCTCCCCGGAGGCTTCCCCCATGACTTCCGAGAGGTTTTCCAAAAGGTGGCTTTGGGGGTCTAGGTATCCTTCCTTTAAATCGAACACCGTTTCCATCCGGGTTTCCAAGAGGCGGTAGAAGAGGTAGGCGGAGCGCAAAATTTCGTATTCGTTCGCCTTTAAGATTTCCCTCTCTCCCATGCGTTCCAAAGAAAGCAGGGTGTTTTGGGTGACGATGGTCTCGAAGATCTTACCCATTTTGAGTTGGAGGTATTGAACCGAGAATTCGATGTCGGTCAAGCCGCCGAATCCTTGTTTATATTGGATGCGGCGGGGCGTTTCGCGGGCGATTTCTTTCTCCATGCGCAGTCTTAAGCGGTGGATTTCCTCGTTTAAGTTGGAGGGGAATTCCGTGGAGAAGATGAATTTTAAAAGCTGTTCGGGGAGCTTTTTCAAGAAGCCCAAGTCTCCCGCCATGGGTCTTGCCTTGAGCAGGGCTTGCTTTTCCCAGGGTTGGGCCAGGTTGCGTTGGTAATCCGCGTAAGAGTCGATCGAAGAGACCAGCGCCCCCTGGTTGCCCGAGGGGCGAAGCTGGGTGTCGATCTTGTAGGCGAATTCGTGCACCGTATAAATCGAGAGGAAAGAGATGAGCCTTTGGGTGAGGCGGATGTAAAACTCCCGATTGGTGATGGTGTTTCGGCCTTCGGTCTGCCCGTTCCTTGAATAAAGGAAGATGAGGTCTAAGTCCGAGCCGTAATGGATTTCCCGCCCCCCCAGCTTGCCCATGCCGACGACGGCGAATTCCGAGCGCAAGAGGTTGCCGTCGTTGTCGAGGAAGGTGGGGAAGCCGTAGGTCTTGACGAGCTCGAGCTCCGCCAGTCGTAGGGCCTCGTTCACGATGGCGTCGGCCAGGTTGGAGAGCGCTTCGAAAACTTGGGGCAGCGGCCACTGCCCGGCCAGGTCGACTTTCTGGATTTGCGACACGTACTTTTTCTTGAAGACGCGCAGCAAGTCGATCTGGGCCTCCAAGTCGGGCGCCGCTTTCAGTTCGGCCGAGAGTTCGTGTTGTAAGGGGTCTTTGAATAGCATTTTCTTGATAGAATTGATCTTGTTTTTCTACGTCATCCCCACCCATCGGACATATGGGGAAGCGGGGACCCATCCTTTGATGAAATAGGATTATTCGAACAAATTCTTAAAAATACTCTTCACGAGCGCCGTGTAGCGGGTGAGATCGTCCATGAAACGCTCTCGCGCCTTCTCGGGATCGTCCTCGAAATATCCCATTCGGCGCGCCACGGCCTTTTGCTCTTGCGTCTTGTCGGGCAGCAAATGAGTTTGCGCTTCGTTCACCAGTTGCAGGCGGTGTTCCACTCTCCTTAGAAAAAGGTAGGCGTCCTTCAGTTGTTGCGCCTCCGTGGGTTGGATGAGCTTGGCGCCCGCCACCGCATCGAGGGCGTTCAAGGTGTTGGGAGTCCTGATTTGCGGGTGGGTTCCCCCGTAGAGGAGCTGGAGCGTCTGGACGAAGAACTCGATCTCCCGAATGCCCCCTTCGTCGAGCTTCACGTGAAAGCCGCGGGTGGATCGCTTGGCGGCCGAATCGTGCACCTTGCGTTTCATTTCCTTCATCTTGTCCACCACCTGCAGGGTCAGGCTCTTCCTCCAAACGAAGGGGTCGATGAGCGCCTTAAAGTCTTTCGCCAACTTCGCGTCGCCCGCCACGGGCACCGCCTTGAGCAAGGCCTGCCTTTCCCATTCTTGGCCGAAGGTCTCGTAGTATTTTTCCAACGCCGAAAGGGAGTTGGCCAAGGTTCCGCTCGCTCCCTCGGGTCGCAGATTTAAATCCACGCGGTAGAGGAAGCCGTCGCCGGATTTTTGGGAGAGAAGGCGGGTCAGGCGCTCCGAAAGCTTCACGAAGAATTCGTGATTGGAGATGGGACGAAGGCCCCCGATGCCGCCCGAATCGCTCTGATAGACGTATTGGAGGTCCACATCCGACGAATAATTCAGTTCTCTCCCGCCCAGTTTGCCCATGGCGATCACGCAAAATCCGCAGGGTCGAGATTCGGCGGCACCCTCTTCTTGAAGGAGGGGAATCCCCCATTCCTTTTGCATTTCTTCCATCAAAAAATTTAAGGCCGATTGCAAAATGGCGATCGCTAAGTCGGAAATCTCTCCCAAAACCGGTTGTAGATTGGCTGCTTGGGAAAGGTCTTTGACGGTGAGCCTTAAGTACTCTCGATATTTATAAAGGCGAAGCCGTCTGCCGAACTCTTCGTGAGAATGGGAGGAATCTCCGAGGATCTCTTGGATCTCTTCCTGAAAGTCGCCGAGTTTTTTATCCGTTTCAATGGCCGGCGAGGCGACCAAAAGGTCCGCTTCGAGGGGATTTTCGATGAGGAAATGGGTGAGAAAGTGCGAATTGCCGAAAATGGTGAGCAGCCGCTTGGCGTTGACGGGTTCTAAGTCGAAGGCTTGCCCGGTCGCTTCGCGATAGCGCTCGTTAAAGCTCTTAAAGTCGTGGGCGGCGCGTTCCGGCTCGCCGGACCATTCCAGGATTTGTCGGGTTTGGGCATCCACTATTTTATTATGAGGCAATAAAACGGAAGGTCAATTTTTATCATGGAAGTTCATTCTCCCCCTTAGAGATCAAGGGGAGGGGGGAGTGGGAGAAATCTTAAAGGTCAAAATCGTTTATTTCATCCATGAGATTGATAAGAAAAGATTCATGTTTTTTAATGATTTCGATACTAAACTCAAAGCGGTAGGTAAGATTGGGTTCCACGAAATAAACCATCGCTTCTTGAACGTTTCGGTTCATCATCCTGCCCGCGGCCAGGCAGTAGGTCTTCATCTGAAACTCAAATTCGGAGGCGATTTTTTCCAACGTTTTCGCCCCCGTTTCCGGGGTGAGCCCTTGATGGGTTTTATAGTCGATCACCTTCCAGCTCTCCCCCTCGCGGATCAGACGATCCATCGCCCCCCGAATTTCATAAGGGGATAAGGAGAGAAGGAAGGGAATTTCCGAATACCCTTCCTCGGCGTTTTTGATGCCTTGAAAGAGGGGGTGGGCGACGGTGCGGCGCAGGGATTCTTTTAGGGAGAGCAGAGTTTCCGAATCGGGATTCAAATGTCGGCTTTTCCATACGGCTTGGAGGAGAGCTTCCCAGTCGTTCGAAGAAGGACTTTGCGTGAGGCGGCAGAGAAATTCATGGACGAGGGTTCCTCTTTCCAGGGGACCCAAATCTTTCGAGGGGCGGGAGGGGCCTCTTGCGTTTTTTCGAGGAAGGGATTCGGGAGGCAGGCCGAGAAGGTAGAGCTCCCGATATTCTTCCTTCGACCTTAAGAAGCATTCCAGTTGGGTGACGGCGAAATGGGTATTTCGCTTTTTCCGAAATCTTTTCAAAGGAGCCGGAAGGTAGAAAGCCGCTTCCGGAAGGGAAGCGGTCGCCTTGCCCGCTTCCTGAACCCATTTCACGCCGGCCATTCGGCTCAAACTGGGGAGAATCTTCGAAAGATAAGCGGCCCGGTTCTTCGTTTTCTCCGGGTCGGGCAAAAAACCCAAGATCATCTTCTTTTTGGCGCGGGTGGTGGCTACGTAGAAGATGCGGTTTTCTTCTTCCATGCCCTGCTTTTTCTTTTCCTCGGCGATTTCCTTGAGGGCTTCGCTGTTTTCCGTTTCCCTCTTCAGCCCCAAGCTCTCTTTGGGCAGGCGCAGGCCGAAGCGCCCTTTAAAGCGCTCGGCGACGGCCACCGTGTCGGGCGGGGTCTTTGATTCGAGGTCGGGGAGCAGGACCACCGGGAAATCCAAGCCCTTGGCCTGGTGAATCGTCATGAAGGTGACCGCCTCACCCGAACCCAACTGGTCGCTTAAGGCCCCCATGCGGGCCCCGCTTTCTTGGAGGAGCGTCACTTCGTTGAGAAATTCTCTCAAGCCTCCCGTGTGGTGACTTTCCCAGCGGTGGGCCCAGTTCAGGAATTGCAGAATATTTTGAGCCTTCAGCGCGCTCGTCTCCTCGGCGGCGTAAAGCCGGATAAGATCCGTCTCTTCGAGAAAGGCCAGCAAGAATTCGTAAGGGCTGGTGCTCGGACTTTTTCGCGAGAGCCACTTCAATAGGGGATGAAGGGTTTTCCAATCGGTCGTTTTCTCCCGTAAGGCCGCTTCGAACAATTGTTCGTCGCTGAAGCTTAAGGCGGGCGAGCGGAGCAAGCCGACCCAGGAAAGGGGGTTTTCCGGCTCTGCTACGGCCCGCAGGGCGTGGATTAAGTCGAGAATTTCCTGCCGGTCGAGCAGGCTCTCGCTCGATTTGACGTAGACGGGTAGGCCCCTTTCGCGGAAGGCCTTGAGGTAGATGGAAACGGAGCTGAGTGACCGGAAGAGCGCGAAGATTTCGCGGGCCTTCACCCCTTCCTCGATCAAGACTGCCGCGCGGGAGGCGAATGCGGCGGCTTCGAGTCCCCGCCTTTCTTCCGCGGAAAGTTTTTCTCCTTCTCCCAACACGGGAGAAGAGAGGATCTCCAGCGAAACATCGGGAGAATTTTCCGCGTCCGTCACCAAGGGGGGATAATGGGGGAAGACGTCTTGAAAAAGGGCGTTCACCCATTGCAAGAGCAGGGGGGGGCTGCGGAAATTTTTGGAAAGCGTGCACGTGAGTCCGCCGCTTTCCGTGATCTTCTTTTGGTATTTTTCGAAGATATGCGGTTCGGCGCCGCGGAAGGAATAGATCGATTGCTTCTCGTCGCCGACCACCGCGAGGTGCCTCTCCTTCTCGCCGCAATCGATAAGCAGCGAGAGCAGACGGTCTTGGGTTTCGCTCGTGTCTTGAAATTCGTCGACGAGAAAAGCCTTCCATAGTTTTCGGTAGTGTCTCATTACGTGGGGATTTCGGGAGAGAAGAGAGTGGGCTTCTTCCTCCAAGTCGTCAAAATCGAGGCTTCCCTCTTGCCGCTTGAGGGCCTCATAGCGTTGCAAGACGCACCGGAACACCTCTTGAAGCGCTTGGGCGAGCGGGGCTTCTTCCGCCGAGAGGCCTTCCGGCGCTTGAGCGATGAAGCTTTTCCAGCGCGTCCAATCCTCCAGCATGTCTTTCACTTGGCGGTGGAGGGCGCTCCATCCATACGTATGGACGAGCGTCTTCAAAAAGGACGATGACTCTTTTAACAGCCCGCCCAAGGCTTGCGTCACCGCTTCCGCCTTCAAGGCATGGGCGTCGTTGGCGTCTAAAATGTCGAAGTGGGGATCGAAGCCGGTGAGCAGCGATACGTCGCGCACGATTTTTCCCGCCAGGCCGTGCAGTGTGGAAATGGGGGCTTGGGGGATCTCTTCCAGGAGGAGCCCGATTTCCACGGGCTTCAAAAGCACCTGGTCTTGAAAAGGAAGTTTCCCCTCTTGCCCCTCGCGCAGGTATTTTTGGATGCGCTCTTTCAGCTCGCCCGCCGCTTTTTCGGTGAAGGTCACCGCCACCGCCTCTTGGGGCTTTAAGCCTTTCAGCAGCAAGAGCGCCACGTAGTGGTAGGCGAGCACGCCCGTCTTCCCGCAGCCGGCGCCGGCGCGGATGCAGAGGGAGCGGTCGACGGCGAGCACGGCCCTTAATTGTTCATCGGTGAGTTTTTTCTCGTTCATGGTATCGGCAAATCGTTCGAAATTCGCAGTAAGCGCTACAGGGGTCGGGGGCGGTGCGGAAATCCCCCGAGCGTAGGCGTTTCTGCAATTGAAAGAGTTTTTCCTCGAAATCGCGAAAAAAAGATTCCCACTCCTCTTCCTTGAAGAGGGCCTTTCGGCCTTTGAAGCCTATACGCTTCTTGACTTCATCCTTTAGCAGCCCTTCGTTCATGCTCAAATCCTTGAGGGATAGCGCGAGGGCCCCGAGGCCTTCCGGCTCGGAAGCGGGATCCAAAGTTTTTAAGATTTGTTTTGCGGCCAAAAGATAGAGGGGAAGCTGAAATCCTTTGAAGCGTTGAATGTCATCCGAAATTCCATTCGTTTCTCCCGTCTTGTAATCGAAGACGAAAAATTCTCTTCCATCGGCCGTCACGTCGATGCGGTCCACCCGTCCCGCGACTTTAAAGGAAGGGGCCCCGGGCCGTTCGAAAAAGAGGGGGGGGGAATCCGCCTTTCCGAATGAACGCTCGAAATAGGCGGGGAGAAAAGGCCGGTCGGAAAGCGCCGCCTTTTCCCAAAAATCCTTTACGAGTGCGCTTGCCGCGCCGGCGGCCCGGCCCATGAAGTCGTTCGACAAGAGCGGGTCGATCCAGGGTTTTTCCTTCAAGAATTCCTCGGAGAGGTTCTGAAGGGCCGAGGGGATTCGGTTTAAGATTTCTTCTTGAAAGTGAGGGGCCCTTACGGATTTTAAAAGGGCATCCCGGTTTTCCCTGAAAAATTTCTCCAAAAATTGATGGAGCCACTCGCCCCGTTCGGCGGCGTTTCCCTCGGGAGGCTGATCTTGCGGCGCTTTGAGTTTAAGCAGGGTGGCCGCGAAAAATTGAAAGGGGCAGCGGGCGTAGTTTTCCAACTGGCTCGGGGAAAAGGCGTGGTTTTGAAGCCGCTCTTCCAAACGGCGGAGGGTTTCCGGGTTTTGAAGCAAACCGCCGTACGGGTGCCGGTAATCCGGCTGCCGGTTCCGCAGAGCTTCAACGCGGAGTCTCGTCTCAAAATCTTTCTTCTCCTCTTTTGCCGCCAGGAAGGGATAGTGCCGCCTTTTCTCGGGGTTTTCGAAACCAAACTCGGTGAGAAAGGGACTCGCCGAATTTTCCTCGCTTTGGGCGCCGTGGGAAGAAGTGCTCAAGTCGAGGGTTCGGTTCGCCGCTCCCAGCAAGTGTTGAAATTGAGAACGCTCCGTGGCGAGCAGGCGTGAAGCGTCCGGCAGGGAAAAACCGAAGAAGCGCTCGGGGCCTTGGGGAAGCGCCCGGTCGATCAGTTGAAAGGCGAAGACGTGGGAGAAGGTTTGAAGGCCCGCCTCCTTGTGCCGCCGCAGGCGGACGGAAGAAGGCGAAGGGGGCTTCTCCGCCAAAAAAGTGGTTTGGGCGATGCGGAGCAGGGGCAGCGGCGTCTCAAAAATTTCCGGGAGGGAGGAGCGGTAAAAGAGCAGCTCTTCCAATATTTCTTTCCACTGGCTTAAAGCGCGGATTTCGAGCGCGTCTTCTTCCCCTTTTTCCCGCGTCGGGAGTTTTTGGAACGAAGAGCGAAGCTCTTCCAAGAATTTCAAGGTTTTCTCCTCCGCTTCTTCCGGGGGCTTGTCGCAAGTGTCCGCCACGCGGGCGAAGGAGGCGAGTTTGCGGAGGTGGAGACGGTGGGAAAACAGGCCCCGTTTTTCGAGCTCCGAGGAGAAATAGGTTTCCCAAAAGGGATCGGGTGGAAGGAAAACGGCGAGCGTATCGGGCTGAGCTCCTTCTTCCACAAGTCGCGAAAGATTTTCGAGAATGAAACCCGCCTCGTCGAAAGGCCCGGGGAATTCGTGAAAGTGAATTTGCGGCGGAGAGACGGGCTCGCCTTTCGAGAGATAAACTTCCTTTTTCTCTCCCCATTGGGAGGCGATCCAATCTTCCGGGGCCGCCTGGCGGGGCGTTTGGAAGAGAAGGATCTGTTCCAAATGCGGATAGAGATTTTCCAAGGTTCCCAACAGGGTTTTTAAAAGGGGAGTCGTATGGGAAAACCCCAGCCAATAGAGGGTTTTTAGCCGCGCGAATTCCGTCTGATTTTTTTCGAGCAGACGCAAGGCCTCGTTTTCCAGCCAAGTGTCGTCGTGAAGGATCGGGTTTTCGTTTAATGATTTAAAATAATCTTTCGCCAGGGAAAAGCATGCGTCCGCCAAAGGGGGATCGAAGCCCGCGACGAAGGCGCGGACGGCTTCCGGGCCCATCCGTTCGTGCCGGAAGGATTGAATCAGCGGGTAGAGGCTGCCGAGGGAGAAGCGTTCTTCGTTCGCCCCGGCACTCGCTTTTTCTCCCAGGTGCTTTTCGGCCAAGTGGAGAAAGAATTTTTCCCGCAGCCATTCGGGGGCCAAGGAAGCGCTCGGGTTTTGCCTTTCCACGATCCGCTTCAGCCAGTTTTTGACGGAAAGAATGCTGGAACCGGTTAAGACGCCGCCTAAGCGGGGATCCTTTAGGAAGTGCCGGATAAGATCGTGGGCGGAGTTTTCATCGGGGGTCAAAATCAAAAAGTCATCGGCCAGGCGGTGGGCGATGTGCTTTTCGATCACCGAATCGAGCAGAGGGCCCAAAGGGGTCCTCAAATTTTCCGCGGTAAGAATCGTGAGCATGGAGATACGAGGTAGCGAGGGGAAAATTTTTTATTTTTTCAGCACGGCGTCTGCTTTAAAAAAGGCCGCCCCACCCAAGAAGTCTCTGAAAGAAGAAAAATTTTCCCCCTCGCTACCTCTTTCATTTATGGGTGGAGGGATATTTTTAGGATTCGATAAAGCGTTTTGAAAAAATCCCTCATTTTCACCTTAGACTCTCCCACTCGGGGAGAAACTTCAATGGGAAGATAGCCCACCCGATACCCTTTTTTGAAGAAAAGGAGGGTGAGCGTGGTGCTGAGCGAAAAGCCGTCGGGGAAGCGGTGAAGCAAGGGGAGGGCGAGGTTGCGGCGTAGGGCGCGGAAGCCGGAGTTTAAGTCCGGGATTTTTCGTTTTGCCAGTGCGCCCGCTAAGGCGAAAAGAATTTTTTTGCCCGCGCGCCGTGTCGGACCCCCCGCCGGGTTTTGACGGGCACCGACGACCATGTCGAAATCCTTCATTTGTTCCACCAGGCGTTTTACGTCTTCCGCCTTATGTTCTCCGTCCGCATCCATGAAAACGGCGATCTCGCCGGAGGCTTCTTGAAGCCCCGTTTTTAAGGAGGCCCCGTAGCCGCGCCGTGCGGGATGGCTCCGTACCCGGCCGCCCGCTTTTTCGGCTTCTTCCGCCGTCCGATCGTCGCTGCCATCGTTGATGACAATCAGCTCGAAATCGGGATAAAGGGATTTTACTTGGCCTACCACTTTTCCGACGGAGCGCTCTTCGTTGTATGCGGGGATGAGGATGGAAACGTGGACCGGAGGATGCATGATTTCTGGATTATCAAAAAAGAAGGGAAGCCTCAATGGCCACCTCTAAAGCCGCCATCGACTTGCTGCGGATGGCCAACGGGTATTGGCTCTCCCAGGCCCTCTACGCGGCGGCCCGTTTGAAGATCGCCGATTTTCTGAAGGGCGGCCCCAAAACCGCCGAAGAGTTGGGGGAGCTCGCAAACGTCCACGCCCCGTCTCTTTTCCGCCTCCTTCGGGCTTTGGCCGGGGCGGGCGTTTTTCGTTTTGAGGAGGGAAGCTTTGGTTTGACCGAGCGTTCGGATCTGTTGCGCGACGATTCCCCCTGCTCGTTGCGGGCGATGGTGTTATATCACGGCGAACCTTGGCATTGGGGCCCCTGGGGAAACCTTTTGGAGACCGTGCGGACCGGAATGCCCGCCTTCGAAACCTTTCACGGTCTCCACTTGTTTCAATTTTTAGAAGAAAAGCCGGAAGCCGCCGATCTTTTTCATCGGGCGATGAATGCCTTCACCGCTCGGGTGACCCAAGCGGTGGTGGAGGCTTACGACTTTTCCGCCTTTTCTTCCCTCCTCGACGTGGGGGGAGGAGAAGGGGCGCTTCTTTGCGAGATCCTCCGAAAATATCCTTTTCTACGAGGCCGCTTGCTCGATCGCCCCCTCGCCTTAAAGAAGGCGCGGGAGAAAAGCGTTGCGGGCGGTTTCGAGTCCCGCCTGGAAACGACGGCGGGGGATTTTTTTGAAGAGGTTCCCTCGGGCGGCGACCTTTATCTCTTATGCCAGGTGTTGCACGATTGGGACGACGAGCGGGCCTGCCGCATTCTCGCCGCTTGCCGTCGGGCCTTGGGAGAGAAGGGGGTTCTCTTGGTGATCGAAACGGTGATTCCTCCGGCGAAGGCCCTTTCCCTAGGGAAGTTGATTGATTTAGAGATGATGGTGATGACTCCCGGCGGCCGGGAGAGGAGCCGGGAAGAGTTTGAGGCACTGTTGGAAAAGGCGGGTTTGTACTTAAGACGGGTGCTGCCGACGGCCTCGCCGGTTTCCCTTTTAGAAGCGGTAAAGGCTTAACCCATGATTTTCCCTTGCTCAATGCGAAAGGCTTCAGTATTTCCACCCCTCCTATGAAAAAAGCGTTTTTCCTCCTTGTTCTCCTCTTTTGGGCGGCGCCGATGACGGTGAAGGCCGGCTCTGAATCCGCGCCGGAAAGCGTGCCTACGGCTTCCCTTGGGCCTATTTCGGACCTGCCGGAAGGTTTGGGCTCCGTCACGTTTATGCTCGACTCGAACGATGCGGACCGTCAACCCGGCTCGGTGCACGTGGGGGAGAAAGACCGTGTTTATTTTTGCGTGAAGATCGACCCCAATAATCCCCGGGTCCGCCATGCGATCAAATACCTCCGGGCGATCGAGGTGACTCTGGAAGGTGAAGGCGAAAATCCCCAAAAGATCACGGGAAGGACCGCGCTCAAGAAAAGGGTGATCCGGCCGAACGGAGCCGGCTGTTATTGGGGGAAGCTGCGCATCCCCGAAAATACCCCTCCCGGGAAATATCGATTAAGCGAGCTGGATTTGTGGGAAAGCCCCCTGCGTTCGCTCTCCCTTCGGGAAGAGCTACCCAACGTTTCCCCGAAGGGCGTGATTGAAGTGGAATCCCCTCATCTCGATCGGAATTCGCCCGTAGTGGAAAAGATCGAGGTCAAATCGCCCCAGGAAGACCCTGTGAAATTCAACGGCCACCGGGGTTGGGCCTTGGCTCAGTTCCGCCTTGTGGCAAGTGATCTCATTTCGGGCATTAAACCCGAAACCTTGAAAATCTTCTTTAAGATTTTTTTGGACGGCACCTTGGTGGATATCCAAGAGGCCAATTGTAAACCGCGCCTGCCCAACCTCTTTTTCGACTGCAAACTCTACTTCTCGCGCGCCGAGCCCGACATGCGGGGCAGAACCGTGCAGTTGGTACTCGACTCGATCAGTCTTTCCGACCGCTTGGGCAACGACACGGAAATCAGCGAGGTGGAAGCTTTGAAGAAGCTGACGGGGGGAGAATTGCTGCGCTATGTGTATTACACCCGCCGTCCCCACGGGGCTCAAGAGCCCAAGGGTGACGATGAGATGGTAAAATGGCCGGTGCAGCTAGTGCCTCAACAAGAGCAGGAGAAAGACGACAAGCTTTAGGAATATTTCTTTCCTTTTTTGCCATTCCCGCACCGGTAGCCCGAAAGGATCTTGAGAGCGGGAATCCAGAGTATGGGCCCCCGCTTCAAGGGATCCGCTAGAGAGGATGAAGGGGCGAGGGGGACAGAAGCTTAGGGTCGATTTCCCACCCCGTCCCGAATCGGCAGGAAGGGGATCAAGAGCAGTCCCGGAATTGAAGCCCCGAAACATACCCAAAAAAACGAGGCGTAGCCCAAATGGGAGGCCACATGGCCCCCGATCGGTCCCGAGATCATCGGGCCGAAGGCCATGATGGAAGTGGCGATGGCGTAATGGGCGGCCTTGTACTCCTTCTTGCAGGTCCTCATTTGAAAGATGGCGAAGGCGGTGGTGCCCACGCCGGCGGCGACTTGCTCCAAGGCGTGCACGGCGACGACGCCCCAAAGGCCCGGCTTCATCATGGCCATCCACACATAGGCGAGGATGGCCGCGTTCATCGTCAAGGCCAGTTGAAGCAATCCCTTGCGCAGGCCTTTCTTCGCCACCCACCAACCGCCGAAGATCGACCCCGAGATCGAGGCGACCTTGCCCACCGTGCCGCTGATCCAACCCAACTGAAACGTCGTAACCCCCAAATCGAGAAGAAAAGGGGTGTTCATCGAGAACAGCATCGCGTCGCCCAGCTTGTAGAGGAGCATAAAGACGATGACGAGAAGGATCCGCTCTTGGTCTAAATAACTCCGGAAGGCCTCCATGTAGCTTTGGAGGTAGGCGACGAACTTGGCCTTCGCCTCTCCGCCTTCCCCTTTCAAAAGAAAATCCTTCAGATGAAAGAAAACGCGGGAGAGCAGGTAAACGGCGGCGATGGCGATTAAGGGCTTGAAGTATTCGCCTTTGATCCAATGGTATTGCCAGCCGAAGACGATGCCCGCCATGAGCACCACGGTGAAGGCGTCGTGAAAATACCCTTGTACGCTTTTTTCGGGTTCCGAGGCGAGGGAGGCGCTTACCCGTTTGGCGGGCTCCAAGATTTTTTTCTCGGCCTTAGGTTTCGGCAGGAGGAAGAAGTTATAAGCGAAAACCAAACCCAAAAGCGCCGCGCACGAGAGGAAACCGGCGAACCAATTCACCTTACCCGCGATCATGAGGGGGATGGAGGTGCCCAAGATCATCGACACCCGGTATGCGGCGATGCGCAGTCCCGCGTAGGCGGCTTGCTCTTTGTCGTCCAAGGCCTCCAGGTAAAAGCCGTCGATGGCGATGTCTTGCGTGGCCGACAAGAACGCGGCGATGGCGAAGCCCGTCCACCAAAAGGCCATGGCGTGGGGGATGGCGATGATGAAGGAGAGAAAGACGAGCATCACCACGAGCGAGAATTGCAGCGCCAAGGTCCAGTGGCGCTTGCGCCAGAAGATGTCGACGAAGGGGCTCCAGAGAAATTTGAAGGTGTAGGGGATCCCTAAGAGGGAGGTGAGGCCGATGACTTCCAAGGAGGCGCCCATTTGTTTCAAGAACGCGGGCACCACGCTCGAGCGGAGGAAAGTGAAGGGAAGCCCTTCGGCGAAGTAGATGAAGGAGACCCAGACGGGGGCGGATTTGAGCTTCTCTTTCCAAGAATTCATGAAAAAGCAGGGTAGGGGATTGGTTTTGCGGCGTCAACCAAGATGCAAGAGTCTAAGGAAAGAATTTGAAGGCGAAAATACTTAAGATCGTTACTCTTCTTTTACCCACTTCCCCTTCCCCTCTTTCTCCCAGTTTTTCCCGTCCTTCGTCCGGTAATTCCCGCCGGCGGAGCATCCGCCGCCGGCGCCCATGCCTAAGACGCAGAGAAAGGCGTTGGCATATTCCCCGTTGGCGTTGATCTCGCTTCGGGAACACACGCCCAAGGGATAGAAGGGCTTGCCCAAGGCTTTCTCCCACCCCACGATGACGTTGTCTTCGGAAATGGAGCGATAGACCTCGCAATCTTTTAAGCCCAGAAACACGCCCTTGGCGCCCGGAACTTCCACCCGGTTTGCCCCGAAGGGGTTTTGCACCCTTAAGACCTTGGCTTTTTCCAGGTCGGTGAGACGGTTTTCATCTTGGGCGGAACGACACGAGGCGAAGAGGGTGGATCCTAACAAGAGGAGCAACAAGAAAAGAACATTCATTCTTTTTGGGATCCGTCGCTTTAAGAAAAACATTTGTCCTCATCACGTGATGACTTCTCTCTGATGAGTGTGCGGCTTGCGACGCGAGGAGGCAATCAAATTTTTAAACTCCATCGGATTTAGGCTCTTATTCATCCGTTCGTGCGAGCGCAAATTGGAGCGCCGCGATCCACAAGGGATTGAGTTGCATCTCATCGATCGCTTTTTGGGCTTCCAAGAAGGAGCTTCCCAAACTTTCTTGAGCCTTGTCTAGGGCCTCTTCGGCTTTGCTCGGTGGCGTGGGTTCCGTAACGGATTCCTCTTGTTTCTCCTTTGGGATCAATTTCTGGATCTTCTCGAAATGCTCCATGCGCTTTTGAAGGATTTTATTCATGCGAAGGATCATTTCGCCGTCGGGGATTTTGACGTCTGGCAAGCGCTTCAACAGTGGAGCGATTTCTTTTTGTTTCGCCTCCGCTTTCGGGGGTGTGCGGGTCAAGATCGATTGGGGAGCGGGCGCTTGGGGCTCCGTCGCCTTTCCCTCTTTCTTCAACTGGGCGAAGGCGTCGAGATAGAGCACGTACACGTTGGTGCGTTCTTGTTCGAACTCCGGATGGTTGGCGATGAACTTGTTGGAGACGACGAGTTGCTTCGAGGGATAGGCGTTATCCGCGTTCTCCGGCGTTTCGGCGATGAGGCGTTCCATTTCCGCCATGTAATCATCACAATTGGAGGCTTTAATGGCGTTGCAGGTAGCTTCTGGTTTTCCCATTGCTTCTCTCCTTCTTTAAATTCGCGAAATGCTCGCGATAACTTTAAAAGGAAAAGCAAGCCATGTGCCAAAGGTCACCGTTTCTTAACTCGTTGATATAAAAAGGTTAAGAGTGGGAATTCCCTTTTTTCCTCCCTTAAAATGAAAGTTTTGAAAGAGTTGAAGTGTGATTTTTACGGAGGAGGGGTGCGGAGAATAGAGCCCGTCTGCACCACTTCGAATGCGCTCCCCGGAACGGTCTTCAATTGATTGAGATCGTCGTCGTTCCACCGCGTGTCGGTGGAGCCCGAGATATACCAATTGCTGCCGTTATCGGCCACGATCATCCCGTATTTTTTCAGCGAGGTGAGAACCACCCGGGAGACTCCCGTGAAGTTCGAAATGTCGTAGCTCGCTTTCAGCCGCAGGCGTAGACCCATCGGGGGTAAGTTGGGATTCGTGTCGCTGCTTGCGTAGTGGGTGGCGGGGTGGATGAAGCCTTTTTGCGTGGAGCTGACGGTGAAGCGCAAGGCGTGGCGGATTTCTCCTTGGGTCACCGCTTCATCGTATCGCACGAGCCCCGGCAGGATAGGCAAACCCGCCGCGTCGGCGCTGGTCCAACCGTCGGGGCGCAGGGCGTTGGAGTTTAAATCGAAAACGGCGCCGGAGAAGGCCTGCCAGCCGGGGTTTACGTATTGAGCGGACCCCAGTTCATAAAGCAGGCAAGTGCTTTGATCGAGGACGAGCACATGAGCGTCGCTTCCCGCTTCGACGGGGGCGTTGGAGGGAATGGGGTAGGGGCCCGGTTCGCTTTCCTGCGGGTCATCGAATGAAACGGAAACTTTAGGGGTATTCGCCGGAACGACCGTATAAGGAATGCCGTAAGTAGGATCGGACCCGAAATCCGGATGCACATGGGTGCCTGCCCCAATGCTTGCGATGTAGGCGTCGGAATTCGGATCGACGGGAAGGCCCGAGACGTCTTGATTCCAGGGATTGTCGGCGGGAAAAATTTTGCAGCCGGTGATTTGAGGGGGAATCCCCGAAGAAGCGCCCCCATTTCCCCCGTTGGAATTGCCGCCAGTTCCATCTCCGCCTCCCGACGAACCGCAACCGGCCGCCGCAAGCGCGAGAAACAGCACGCCTAATGTCGTTCGAATGAATCGATGCATGCCCCCGTCCTTTCCCTTCCTTCCTCGTCCCGAAGGGGGGGGCTTGTCAAGGACGCGCTTTCTTAAGGACAGTTGGGCCCGAAAACCATTTCGATCTGCGTGGGGGCGCTGCATTGGTGAAGGCCGACGCCGTCGTCATAGGCGTAGCCGTAGACGCCTCCCGTGCAAGCGGAATGGATCAAGCCCACGTATTGGGTGGAGGCCGCAGGGCCCGCCCGGCACTGGCCGGAAGAGATCGGCGGGGTGGGGCAGCAGTACATGATCTCAGGATCGCTCTGGATGTTGGGTAGGTTGAGCCCGCCGTAGGTGGGGTAGTTGAACTTGATGCAGGGCGAGAAGCATCCCGCCGTTTGCCCGCTGTTCGGGGTGACCACTTGGAGGCTTTCCGAGGCGAATTGGGGGAAGCTGCCTCCTTGGCCCTGGCTTAAATTCTCGTTCGTAGGGCATTGGTTCAAGTTCAATCCCGAGCAATCTAAGTTGGCGCAGTTCGAACCGCCGCCCGTTTGCACGTTCACCTTGAAGGGCAGGGTGAAACCATCCACCGCGCTGGCGTTATAATCCGTCGTGGGGGGAATGACGTTTCCTTGGGGCGTAATGGCGCATTGGCTGGTGTCGCTTAAGGTGCAGCCCCAAGTGGCCTCAATCTTCGAATCCACCGGCGGCGCACAACCCACGGCGGGGCAAGGGTTGGAGCTCTGACCGATGGCGCAGTTCTGGCCGGAGCCGTCGCAACCGGTCTTGGGCCAGAAACGGGTGGAGGCGAGGCCCGCATCGGGGATGTTGAAATCGAAACTCGTGCCCGAGTTCAATTGAACGACGCTCGGCGTGCCGGCGGGCATGTTCTGTTGTTGGATCCAAATCGTATATTGGCAGCTGTTGGTGATGCGGAATCGGGTGCTTTGGGGAGTGTCGGGAGTCGTCGGGGTTCCGCCGCCTCCGTTTCCTCCTCCGCCGTTTCCACCTCCGCCCGAAGAGCCTCCTCCTCCCCCGCCGCAATGAGTGGCATAACAAAGAAAGAGAAGGGCGATGCCGGTAAAGGCGATTCGGGTACAGCGGGAAAACGCGTTTGTCATTCCGATTCTCCTTGGGCCTCTTTGCGTCGGCCCCCAAGCGGTGGGTTAAGTTTTAGGGATTCCGCATCAGGATACCAGGAAAGGAAAGACGAGGCCAAGGAAGAAAAAACGAGGGCGGTTTTAGTCCCTCCAATAATGGCAAGTATATCCGCCGGGATTTTTCACCAAATAATCCTGGTGATATTCTTCCGCCGGATAAAAAGGGGCGGCCGGGACGATTTCGGTGACCACCGGCCTTCTCCATTTGCCGGAACGGTCGACGGCCTCTTTCACCCGAAGGGCGGTCTCTTTCTGATTTTCGTCGTGGTAGAAAACGACGGAGCGATATTGGCTGCCCACGTCGTTGCCTTGGCGGTTCGGTGTAGTGGGGTCGTGAAGACGGAAGAAGGCTTGCAGGAGGGTTTCATAGGAGATCACGGCCGGGTCGAACGCCACTTGAATCGCCTCCGCGTGTCCCGTGTTTCCCTTTTTCACGTCGCGATAGGTGGGGCCGCTGAGCGAGCCGCCCGTGTAGCCCACGGTCGTATCCAAAACGCCCGGAAGTTCGCGGACCAACTGTTCCACGCCCCAGAAGCAACCTCCGGCGAACGTGGCGATTTCCGTGTGAGGGGTTTTCATTTTTATCCTCCTTTTCTTTGATTCGATTCTTTTTCTCTTTAAGATGGAGGGCGAGTGAAAAAGTAACCGTAGGGAAGGCATTTTCCCTTGGCTTCTTACCGAAAGTCAATAAAGTGGGGGGCGATGTACGGACGGGGTGTGAGATTTTCCATATTTACTGATTCGATATGCGCCATCGCCTCGCCATTTTTTCGCTCTTATTGTCGTTAAGCCTGGTTCCCCTTTCGGCGAGGGCCACGGCTTCCCTTCTTTCGGAGCAGGAAATTTGCCCCGGCCGCCTGGTTCTTCGAAACAGTCCCAAAATCAAGTTCACCGAAATCGAAAAAAGTTTTCTTTGCGGCGACCCGCAGATCGATGCGTGGAAGTATATCCCGCCCGCCCAAGTGAAGTTCCAATTGGAGACCTTTCTGCAGGATCGCGGCTATTTTCAACCGCGCTTCACCGAAGAAGGCGATGAGTTGGTCGCGGAATTGGGGGAAGCCCTTCACGTCACCCGCATCGAGGCCGTCGGGGCGCCTCCTTCGCTGGATCTGCGCAAGCGCCGGGGGGTCGTAGGGCGTTTGCTCAACCCAAGACTGTTGGATCGCGAAGAGAAATGGGTCGAGGCCCAGTTGAAGGCGCAGGGCTACGCTTGTCCGGTGGTGAAGAGCCGGGCCAACGTGTTGACCGGAGAGGTCAAGATCGACATCGATCCGGGGCGCAAGCAAAACGTGACTTCCATCGACGTCGAGCCGGTGCGGCGGATGAACTCGGAGGTGCTTCGCCGTTTTGACGCCTTCGAAGTCGGCAAACCGTTCAACAATGACTTTCTCACGCTCACCTCGAAGCGGGTCGAGAAGGACGGCATCCTTCAAAGCACCCATTTCATCCCCGAATGCCGGGAAGACGGGGTGGCGCTCACCCAGAAGACGATCGCGGGAAAGCCGCGCTTGATCAGCGTGGGATTCGGCGGGGATACGGAGCAATACGCCATCGTCAAGACCTCTTGGCGCCACACCCGGTTGGGGCGCAACGCCTCGCTTTTCGATATTTCCCTGTTCGGTTCCTATAAGAGGCAAGAGTTGGACATCTCTAACTCGTGGTATCTTTCCCCCACCGCCCGCTGGCACCTCATGCCGGTGCTCACTTTTTCCCACGACCGCGAGGCGCAGTATCATTTCGTTTCGGCGAACGCGAAGTTCGCATTCGCCAACAGCTGGGATAACCAGAATTTAGGCCTCCAGTATTCGTTCGGCCCCAATTTAAATTATGTGGATACCTTTCGCGGAGCCCAACCGGGCGTCACCCGATTGCTTTCCCTTCAATACGACTTTCATTTGGCCAGTCATTACTTCGAGTTTTATTCCAACAGCCCCCGTACGGGGTTCCGGTTGGGGCTGGTCGGGGACTTTACCAATAAGAACTTGCTTTCCGAGATCACGGCGGAGCGGTTTCGCTTGGACGGGGAATATCTCTATAACTTTCGCGGATACGACCCGCCGTTGTTGATCTTCGGCGTGCGGGGAGGTTTCGGGGGCACCTTCCTCAAGAAAGATCCGCAAAGCCTTGCCGCGTTGCCCCCCAACTACCGCTTTTATCTGGGAGGCTCGACGGATCTTCGTGGTTTCGGCCGGCAAGAGCTCTCCGGCCCCGGTTTGGACGGGGCCTTAAGCATGGCCTTCACCAGTTTCGAGATCCGCCTCGCCAACGTCTTGCCCCTGTGGATGCAGCCGATCGCCTTCATGGACGTGGGAATTTTGGGCAACCAAGCCTTCAGTTTTCAGTTGCCGGTTTATTATTCCCCCGGTTTCGGAGTGCGTTGCGAATCGCCCATCGGCGTGTTCCGTGCGACGCTTGCCCGGGGATTCAAGTCCGGCGGCAACGACGGAGTGACGGACAACACCCACCTTCAGTTTTTCATCAGTTTCGGGGAGGAGTTTTGAGATACGTTTGGAAAACATTGCGGGTGCTCCTCGTGACGGCCTTCCTCCTGGCGCTGATCTCGGCCGGCGGCCTCCTCGCCCTCCTCAAATGGCCCCAATGGGTGGTGAATCCCAAGATGTTCGCCCGTCTCGCCCATTTTTCGAGCCGCTTCGGCGCGGTGATCGGTTGGGATTCCGCGGAGATTTATCCCACTTCCTACAGTCTGTTTCACAAGCGCTTCGATTTTTCCTTCAACCATTTTTGTTTCAACGTAAAACAAAATACCCAGCAAGGGTGCCTGCAGAAGCTTCAGCTCGGTTTCGAGATCGAGTGGAAGTGGAAGGAGAGGCGCTTAAAAATTCTCGACCTGGGCCCGCTCGTCGCCGAAGGGGCGGACGTGAGCATACTATTGCCGCCCGCGGAAAAGAAGAAAAAGGAGTCCCTTCTTTCCCTCGACGTTCCCGACGTGGTGCTGCCACCCTTGCTTCAAGACGCGGTCTTCCGGAATATTCTCCTCGACTTCAAGAGATTGGAAATCAAACAGGGGCAAGATACCTATTCCGGCTCTTTCCAACTTTCGATGGAACCTGTCGAAGGGAAGCTGGGGGATGTTTTCGTTCAAGCGGCCCTTGAAGAAGGCTTTGGCCTAAAGTCGGCGGAATTTCATGCGCAGGTTCACAGCGATTCGCATTTTTTAAAGAACGATTGGTTGTTGACCGGAAATGCCGATCTCTCTCTCCCTTCCCAGGCCACGTTGAAGGGGAGTGTGAAGCTCTACCAGGTGAGGCCCGGTTTTTATTCTTTCGAGGTGGGTCCCGAATGGGCCCAAGGGCCGATCCATGCCCAGTTGTCGATGAATGGCAGCGTGGGGAAGGGCCAGATCAAGGGGGCCGCCGGCGGAGAGGTCGCCGGTTTTTCCAAGCAAGTTCACCGGGTGACCTTTCAAAAATGCGCCTTCGACTTACGGCAGCTCGATAAAAATTTTGGGAGGGCGCGCTTTACCCTCGATTGCCCTTTGAAGGTGGGAATGACGCCGGTGAAGCTCCCTTCGGCGACGGCGACGTATAAGATTACGTTGCCGGAAAATTTAGACTTCATCGCCAAGACGAATCTGGAGACTTCCTTTTTGCCTTCCTTAGACAAGGAGGTTTCCGGAACCTTAGACCTGCAGCTCATTCCCGTGGAGCAGCAGGATTATCAAGCGAGAGGGACGGCCTCGATTCGTTTTTCGGGGGTTCCTTCCCGTTATCCCTCGGGTTGGAGCATCACAAGCGATTTGGATGCATCGGCGCTCATCCCCCACTTGCAGCGTTGGGTGAAAAGCCTCAACCAAACGGCTTTTGCCGTGCCCGCTCCCCTGAACCCCTTGGAGGGTACGGTGACTCTTGGAGTGAAAGGAAAGGTGGATATCGCCCGCAACTTAGGCGAGCTTCCCGTGGTCTTCAAGACGGAGCTCAAATCGAAGGATCAAACGGTCAATACGGACGGCAAGGGAACCTTGAAGTATCAATATTCCAAAACCGCTTCTAAATCCGACCTTACGCTGGATTTGATGCTCTCGGATCTCGTTCTCTCGCTGCCTCGCTTCGGGTATTCATCGCTCCCCACCCTTTTTCCCGACAAGAGGTTTTATAATCCCAACGTGCACAAAAAGGTTTTTAGGCACGATACTTTCGATTATCACGTACGCATTCAAACCTCGCCGGAGCACCCGGCCCGCCTCGTTTCGAATCTTGCCAAGGAAAACATCCCTCTGTCTTTGGATTTGAATTTAGAGAACGAAAAGTTGGGCGGTTCGGTACAGGTGGGGAAAACGCCGCTGCACTTCTTCCGGCGGGATGCGGAAGTGGAGCGCTTCAAGATCGTGCTGAAGGAGCCCCAAGACCAAAGCGAGATCAGGGGGCGCTTAAGGGTGAGTTATGTGGATTATAAGATCGACATCATTATTTTGGGGACCGTCGGCCGCCCCACCGTCCTTTTTCAGAGCGATCCGCCCCTTTCGCAGGATCAAGTCCTCTCCGTGTTGATCTACGGCCGCACGTTCGACGACCTGGACGAGAACAAGGCCAACTCGGTGGCCAGTGCCTCCGCTGCCTTCGCCGACAAGGCGATCGCGCTCGGCTCCCTTTTCCTTCTCGCTTCCACTCCCATCGAGAGCATCGGCTACAACCCGTCGACGGGGCTTTTCTCGGCGAAGATCCGCTTGGCGGAGGGAACCTCTCTCAACCTCGCCACTCAAGAAGGAAAAACCCAGCAGGCGGGCATCCGAAAGAACCTGGGGGGCAACTGGATCATCAATACCTACATCCAAAACGACACGGTCACCAACAAGCAGAGCGGGGGAGCGATGTTAGAGTGGAACAAACGCTATTGAGGGGCGGTTAGAGATTTCCCATCCAAGGCCCGAGGTAATCGAGCAAATTGAGATCGTGGTTGATCAGGCAAATGTGGCCGTATCCCTTTAAGGTGACCGCCGAGGCGTTCGGCATCCGCTCCGCCATGAACCGCGCTTCTTTCACCGAGGGAACGAGACGGTCCAACTCGCCGGCCAGGAAAAGGGTGGGAGTTTTGATTTCCGGCAGTCGTTCCGTCACATCGTAGTGTTGGAGTATTTGCAGACGGCGGAGATAACCTTTTTTTCCCACTTGATGAACGCGTTTGTGAAACTCCGCCAGGTCTTCGGGAAGCGCGTGGGGGGAATGCATCTTCATTTCGGTGAAGCGACGCACGAGGGGCATGGCGCCCCAGGGCATGAGCCTGAGAAGAAGAGGCGCCATTCGAAGTTGGAAACGCTTCCTGATTTTGGGGAATGAGTTCAAGATCACCAGCCCTCGAAGCATTTCAGGGTGAGCCAGAGCGAAACTTAAGCTGAGCGCCCCTCCGAAAGACTCGCCGCACAAGAATACCTTTTCCTCTCCCCGTCTCGCGATGTCTTCTTGGATCACTTTGCGAAGATCCTCCACCAACGATTCCATGGTGCAGGACGAATCGTTAGGAAGCGGGAAGGTGAGCACGTGGAATTTTTCGGATAGCAGCGGGATCTGCCGGTAAAAAAGTAAGGCCGTTCCGTCCAGGCCCGGAACCATCAAGAGGGTGGGGCCTTTTCCCCGTTCTTGGTAGGGCAGATGGCTCATGCTTTTTCCGCCTTCGGGGCTTGCGGTTCGAGGCGGTGCACGGGAATTCCCACGTAGGTCTGCCCCGCCTCCAATTTCGAGAATTTAGGCACCAGGCTCATGGCGCCGATTTGGCAACCCGGGCCCGCCTCCACGCCGATGTCGACGATGCTCGAGACGCCCACCGTTACGCCGTTTCCCAGCCGCACCCTCGCCGTCTTCACCAGGCCCCGCTCCACCGTATGGCCCGACAGGTGCACCTCGCTGCCGATGACCACGTCGTCGCCGAATTCGAGCAGGTTGTGGTCGGTTACCCAAAGGCTGTTGACGAAGACGCGCTTGCCCAAGCGGGCGCCGTTTAAGCGCATATAAAACGTCCAGAGCGGAGTCGAGCGGAACACGAGCCCCGCGAAAACGCGGACGAGATGCATCGAAATGGTGTAACGCCCCCAGTTGATGAGCGGCCAACCGGGATCGCTCAAGGGCATTTCGGCGTCCGCGGGAGCGCGCCATCCCAGCAGGCGGCTGGAGAGGGCGGAAAGCACCATCAACGAAAAGGCGAAAATCAAGTAGGCGGGAACGAAAACCATGCTGAGGAGCATCACCCGCACCCAAAAGGGGGTTGGAAGACGCCAGCCCAAATGCCATTCCCAAAACAAGACGGCGGGGAGAACCGAGAGGCCGAAGACGACGCTTTCCACGACGAAAGAAGAAAAAACGCCCCATCCCGCCCGAAGGAGGGCCCCGGTTTTCCATCGTTGGTAGGATTTCGACAGCATCGTCGGATAAAGAATATCATAAAAGGGATTTATCGCCCAAAATCATTCAGGAAGGGCGACTCTCTTCTCTCGGGGCGGGTAAAAGTTCCTGTCCGCTTCCGTCTCAGACCCTTTTTCTTTTTCGGACAGATAAGGCCGATAATGATCCCTGAAAAAATCTTCCTTGTAGTCGCGGTAAGAATCGATGCCGCCGATTGAGGAATAAAACCGGATGAAGAGCCACGCCAAATCCAATTGATAGGGTAAGAAGCCTGACCGGGCCCCGTTGGGATAGAGGTGGTGATTGTTGTGCCATTCCCCCGCCACGTATCCCGGCCACACTTGGTTGATGGAAAGGTCCTTGCGGTTAAAGTCGATGCCGGAGACGCGCTTGTCTTTTCCGCCGCCGTGGCCGTCAAAATTGAAAGTTCTCACGCCGACCGCCCAAACCCCGGCGAGGCCGAAAATGGCCGTCGCGAGAGCGAATCCTCCCACGAAGTAGAAAACGGCGAACCAAAACAGCCAATTAAAAAAGTAATGAAACAACGTAAAGCCCGGGTGGCAGAGAGAGCCCCATTTTTTGTATTGCCCGTAATCGTTGAGGTTCACTCCAGTGTGCTGAAGGAGCTTGGTGAGTTGTTCGTACGATTTTTCGGAAAGGTTTTTCGCGATCGGTTGATGGTTGGCGTCCGCCAGAAAACAATAAAGCCAGCCCCCATGAACGTTGTAGGGATCGCCGGGGAGCTCCGGTAAATGGTGATGGACATGGTGCGAGACCACGTAGAGTTCTTCCGGGATGAGTTTGATCACCAAGTTTCGGCAAATAAAGCGCCAGAATTTATTTTTAAACGTGTAGGCTTTGTGGGTGGAGTAGCGGTGATAGTAGACCGTCCCGAAGGTCCCCAGCACCACCATGCTGTAGAAGAGGCCCAAGAAAAGGAGCGGCCAACTGAAGTAGCGTAGGAAAAAAATGGAAAGCGGGATGGCCAAGATGAGTGTGCTGAACCAACTCCAAAAAGCCAGCCAGTTCTTTTTCGATTGGAAAAAATTAATCCTGGAAAAAAACTCTGCGAAGATTTCCCTTCGGGTGGGGACGTAAAATTTTCCTTCTCTCGAAAAACCGTAGGAAGGTGGCTCCAAAATCCCGCTTAAAAAGTGCATAGTCTCTCTTTTTCAAAGGATAGGTGAAAGGAGGAAAAACCTCTAACCGATCTCTCGAGTGGGCACAAGGGGTCGATTTATGGGAAAAGCCGCTTTTAATTCTTCAGCCGGTATCCCGTTTTAAAGATCCATCCCAATAAGGCGAGGCAGAGAAAAAGGAACACGCCGATCATGAGGAGACTCACCCCCAAGTGCACGTCGGCGGTTTCGTAGAAGCTCCAGCGGAAGCCGCTGATGAGGTAGACCACAGGGTTGGCGAGGGACACTTTCTGCCAAAAAGGAGGGAGCATCTTGATGGAATAGAAACTGCCGCCCAAGAACGAGAGGGGCGTCATCACGAGCAGTGGGATGATCTGCAGCTTCTCGAAGCCGTCGGCCCACAGTCCGATGATGAAGCCGAAGAGGCTGAAGGTGATGCAGGTGAGCAGGAGAAAGAGCAGCATCAGGAAAGGGTGCTTGATCTCCAAGGGGACGAAAATCGCCGCCGTGGCCAGCATGATGAGCCCCAAGAGCATCGACTTGCTGGCAGCCGCGCCCACGTAGCCTAAGAGCACTTCGAGGTATGAAAGCGGGGCGGACAAGATTTCGTAAATGGTGCCGGTGAACTTCGGGAAGTAGATGCCGAAGGAGGCGTTGGAAGTGCTCTGGTTCAAGACGGAGAGCATGATGAGGCCGGGTACGATGAACGAGCCGTAGCGCACGCCGTCGATCTGCGCCAGGCGCGAGCCCATGGCGGAGCCGAACACGACGAAATAAAGGCTCGTCGAGATGACCGGGGAGGCGATGCTTTGGCCGATCGTGCGGAACCAGCGGGCCATTTCGAATTGGTAAAGGGCGAGAACGCCGCGGTAGTTCATATTTTTTTCACCAGGTTCACGAAGATGTCCTCTAAAGACGACTCTTGCGTGTTGAGATCTTTATATTTCATGCTCGCCGCGGTCAACGAGGCGAGCAGTTCGGGGATGCGGTTATCCGCCTTGTTCGAATCGTAGGTGTATATGATCTGCGTCTTGCCGCCGTTTAAGCTTAAGTCGTAAGAGGCGAGGGCGGGAGGAATTGCCTCCAGCGGCTCCTGCAGGTCGAGGATAAGCTGCTTCGAGCCGAGTTTTTTCATCAGCTTCGTTTTTTCTTCAATCAGGATGATTTTTCCGTGGTTGATCACACCCACCCGATCCGCCATTTTTTCCGCCTCTTCGATGTAGTGCGTGGTGAGGATGATGGTGACTCCCGCCTCGCGTAGCTCGCCGATCTGCCGCCACATGTCTTTTCGCAGTTCCACGTCGACGCCGGCGGAAGGTTCGTCCAAAAAGAGGATCTTGGGTTCGTGGGAGAGGGCTTTTGCGATCATCAAACGGCGCTTCATGCCGCCGGATAGGGTCATGATCTTATTTTTTTTCTTATCCCACAACGAAAGATCCTTCAGGATTTTTTCGATGTAAGCGGGGTTGGGCGGCAGGCCGAAAAGGCCGCGGCTGAAGGTAACCGTATGCCAAACGCTTTCGAAGGCATTGGTCGTCAATTCTTGCGGCACGAGGCCGATGAGGGAGCGGGCCTGCCGGTATTCGGAAATGATGTCGTGGCCGTCTACCCGAATACTGCCTTGGGTGGCGTTGACGATGCCGCAGATGATGCTGATGAGGGTCGTCTTGCCGGCCCCGTTCGGGCCTAAGAGCGCAAAGATCTCCCCGCGTCGTACTTCAAGATTGATGTCTTTTAGCGCCTCAAAGCCGCCTTCATAGGTTTTGCTCAAATTGGAAACGGAAATGACGGAATCCATGAATCCCTTTCAATCAAAGATGCTGCCTAAACACAAATTGATTTTTTTAATGCTGGTTGGCAAGGGGGGATGTTTGGGGCAAAATCTTTATTAGAGTGGTGTTCACTTCTTTTTTCTCTGAATTCTCTCCGGCTGCGGTTTCTCGGTCCTCGTTCCCAACTCATGCCTTTCGATGCTCTCCCCGCGGACCTTGGCGGGAAAGGCCGAACCGCTCCAACTTAAACTCCGGTAGCCGCTGACGTAAATTTTTTCGGAAACCAAGTTCACCTCCAGCAAGGCGTTGAAGGATTGCTCCGCCGCAAGAAAGGCGAGGCGGAGGAGGGCTTCGTCGCGGTCCGGGCAGTCTTTCACCGTGACGGGATGCTTGGAGCGGGTAATGAGCGGGATGTGGTGCTTCTTGAAGAAAACGTAAACCTGTTTCGCGCGATCCATGATTTGCGAATAAGACTCTTTCGCGGGCGCGACTTTGCCGTCGTAGCAAGGGGCGCAATAAGTGTTTCGCCTCAATTCGTCGGGGACGGTTTTTAAAAAAGAGAATGAAGATTCGTCCACGAACAGAGCACAATCCTTACAAAGGGATTTTTCGCAGAGGCCGCAGCGGAGGCGGGCCTTCGGTTGAAGGCAGGCGGAGCAGGGGAGGAGGGAAGGATCGGATTTCGGCATGGGAGGCATCATTGCTTCTTCGTATACACGTAAGCCCAAAAAATAAAAACCGCTTGAAAGGGGAGGCGGAGCAAAAGCCCCCAATAGGGGATTTCCGGAAATTGGTCCGGATGGAGGGCCATGTGCAGGTTGGCCGGAAAGATCGCGATCAGAAGCAGAATAATCCCCCAAGCCGCCCAGCGGGTGGTTTTGGGAATCAAGACCCCCAGCCCGAAGAGGGATTCGAAAAAACCGCTAATATAGATCATGGCGAGCGGAAAGGGGATGTAAGGTGGCATCATTTTGAGGTAAAGTTCGGGTTTATAGAAGTGCCCTATCCCGCCGAAAAAGAAGAAAATTCCCAATAAATACCGAAAGAAGACTTTGACCTTACCCAAGCATGCCTCCGCGAATCTTTGTAAAAAATGGAATCCGGATAAATCTTTCACCTCGATTGTATTGCCCCTTTTTTTTTCCTGCAACTTTTTGTAATCCCTGCCGAAAGCAAGAGTACGGGTAGCATTTGGAGGGCACACGTGGCACTAGAGGGCACATTTCAAGGCATTGCTTTGCCGTCGGCAGGGTCCGATTTTCCCGTCACCGTTTTGGATCGGGCGAATCAACTGGCGTCGCCCGCCTTAAGCGCGACCCAGACCCAAGTCGATCATCTCGTTTCCGAGTTCACCCAAAATGCGAGCGATTGGAAGGCTATTGCGGCCATGACCGTAGGTGGTTTGGCCTATCGTTTCGGCCGCGCCGGCGTGATGTCCGTCACCGCGCTGCGCGAGGCGCCTTTGATCGCCCTGCCTTTGTCTGTCGGCACGGGTTTAGGGTTGGAAGTTTCCGCTTACGAACTGACCCATCGCAGCCTGCAAACGTTTTCCGGCACCGCGCCTTCTGCACGACTTTGGTCTTTCTCCGGCGCGGGGGGCTTAAAGGAAGGCTGGATTTCCTCCCTCGTTTCTTTCGGTACGCTCAAAGGATTCGGAGCCTTAAGCCAAGGCCAAAATATTCTTCTTCAACACGCGGCCCAAGACGCCGGGATGGTGTTGGGCCATGAGTTTGCTTATCAAGCCGGCGTCGGGCCTAAACCCGAAGGAAGCTTGGCGGAGCGTTTTCTCCACGCGGAAATTACGAACCTGCAGATGGGCGCCGGCATGGCGCTGGGGGCGGCCTTTATCCCTCATTTAGGGTCCGCGCATTTCGAAAACGAATGGGAAGTGAGAAGGGGATGGGAATCGATTCAAAAAAAGGCGGCGGGCCTTTTCTCCGTCTTCCGTCCCGAAAAGGGATTCGCGTGGGAAGGGGTCTCGATGATGGCGTCGGAAGAGGGAGGGGAGACCGGCAAGGGAAGAGGCAGCGCTCCGCCGGCCAGTGTTCGCGGAGGCAGTTCTCCCTCGCTTCCTCCGAAGGATTCGCTCGTCGGCAAAACGATCGACGAGGGGCGGTATCAGGTGGAAGCGGTGATCGGATCGGGCGGGATGGGCATCGTTTATCGGGGCACCCACACGGGCCTCGGCACGCCGGTGGCGATCAAGGTGCTTCGGACCAATCAAACCACCGCGGAGAACACCGAACGATTCCGCAACGAGGCGCGGGCCGCCTCCTTGATCGGCAATCCCCACATCATCGGCATTAAAGACGTGGGCCAACTGCAAGACGGTTCGGTCTACATGGTGATGGAATATTTAGACGGCATGTCTTTATCGAAGCTCGTGGAACCGGATCGTCCCGTCCCCGTGCCCCGTCTCGTGCCCATCGCGCGGCAGATCGCGCTGGGCTTGAACGCGGCGCATCGCAAGGGAATCGTCCATCGTGACCTGAAGCCGGGCAATATACACCTGGTTTCCTTCGGAGAAGAGAAGGATTTCGTTAAAATTTTAGATTTCGGAATCGCCAAGATGCTCAACAACCCCGGCAACGACATTACCATCGCCGGCGCCCTGTTGGGAACACCGCGCTACATGTCGCCCGAGCAGGCGATGGGCCAATCGGTGGATCACCGTAGCGATATTTATTCCTTTGGAGTGCTCTTATACAAGATGGCGACGGGGAAGGTGCCCTTCGATTCGCCCAATATCTTAAACCTGTTGGAGGCGCATAAGACGCAGGCGCCGCCTTCGATTCTCAATTTGAAGCCGCCTCCTCAGAAAGTGCCGCCCCTGCTCGATTCCATCGTGCTCAAATGCCTCTCTAAAAATCCGGCGGACCGCTATCAATCGATGGAAGAAGTGATCGCCGACTTGGATCAGCTCAACGTCAAGCGGGAAACGGCTTTGTCCATGGCTACCCCGACCCTTGCCCGGGGCTCCCGCAACACGCCGACGGCGAAAACACCAAGCGAAGAGCCTCCCCGAAAATCGCGTTGGCCCCTCTACTTGTTGTTTTCGAGTTTGGGTGCCGGTTCCATCGCCGCAGGGGTGCTTTTCGCCACCGGAAAATTAAATTTTCCGTCCTCCTCCACCCCTCCGATGCCTCCACCCTCCGTTCCCCCGACGGTGATGCCTCCTTTGCCTCCCCAAGATTCCGGAGGGCCTATCGTTCTCGATCCGATTTCCTCGGCCACGGCGCCGGTTCCGCAACCCAAAAGAGTGACCTTGGTCGTGAATCCCCCCGATGCGCAGGTACTTCGGGGAGGGCAGGAGTTGAAAAGGCCCTTCGTGTTAGAGATGGAGGAGAACAAGCCTGTAGAACTGGAAATTCGTCGTAAGGGATTTAAGTCGAAGAAGGTCCTGGTCGATGGGGGGCAAAATCAAGTTTCCGTGACCCTCGAACGCGAAGCAAAGGCGACTCCGTCTTCGATCCCTTCCTCCAATACGCCGCCGCCCACGCCGAGCCAAACTCCCGATCCCAACTATAAGCCTTTCGAGTAAAAGCGATCTTCTTTTGCTCCCTTAAACCGCTTGCTTTCGTTCTTTGAAATGAGCCAAGCTGACGGGGTTTTTAAAAAAAGGAGGAGGGGCGATGTCTCGTAAAATTTTTTCCATTTCGTTTCGAAGCACCGCGATGGTTATGTTTTTGGTGTGCTTTCTTTTTTCCCCGAAAAATTCCTTCGGGGGAGAGGTAAAAGGTACGCTTAACCACCCGAAGGGGACGGTGGTCTTGAAGTACGCATACTTCATTAAAGGTCCCGATTCGTTCGATTCCAAGAAAATGATCGATCGGGTCTTGTTGTCGGGCAACGATTTGACGGCGAAGATCCAAGCCTGCAAGACGATGAGTTGCGTGGACGGCGAATTGACGGAGGGTTTGGAGGTCGATCTCGTTTCCGGCCCAAGGTACAACTATTGGATGGCGATCAACGGGGCGAAAGTGCAGTATTCGGGCACCCTACAGCCTTCCGTGTTGAAAACCACGGCAAAAGACGCCAAGCGGATCGCCGGAAAGTTAACCTTCGACGATACGGTCATGACGGGTCCGAAAGTAGAGGCCGATTTCGATGCGACCTTATCCAAAGAGTTTACCCAAGCCCGTTAGCCGCTTTTCCCAAAGCTTGAGAGGCCGTCTGCGCTCCTGCAGGAGCGCAGACGGCCTTCGTCTTCTTCTCGTTTCTTGCGCGGTATCCTTCCTCGTTTGTAATTAATTTGTAAAAAATTGCGTCGTCTTTTTTCCCAACCTTTGCAAACTTTTTGCGACTTCTCGGCGATAATAGTCAGGCAATGGGGGAGTGACACACGACCTCCCCGTTCACCGAGGAGAACGCGATGCCTGAAAATCATTTAACCGATTCAAGCCGCCGAACGAATATAGTGGGAGGGGTGAAAAGGGGCCTGCGGGCTTTCCCTTGGCTCTTTTTATGGGCGGGTTCTTGGGTGATTACGTTTTCCAGTCTCGTCTACTTCAATTTTCAAGAGCGCGCGCCTTTCGTCATCGAGAAGCTGCCGTTGCCGGCGGAAAGCCTCTATGTGTTTGCTTTGAGGATTCATGTGATCGCGGCGGCCTTGTCTTTGCCGGGGTGTTTGATTTTGTCCTCGAAAGCCGTGCTCAAACGCTTTCCTAGGTTCCACCGCTGGTGTGGGCGCCTGTCGGGAAGCGTCATTTTGGGGATGTTGGTTCCTTCGGGGTTCTACCTCGCTTTTTTCGCAAGAGGCGGTTGGGCGGGAACCCTCGGCTTCTGGCTGTCCGGGGCCATTGTCGCGGTGGCGATGGTTCAAGGGGTGAAGACGGCCCGTGCGAAACAATACGGGAAGCACCGCCTTTTTGCCTTCCATGTTCTCGGCCAGCTCAGCGTCGCCGTTACTTCGCGGGCCCTGTTGTACGGGCTCGAATCTTCCAACCTCAATCCCGATTTGGCTTATCTCATCAGCCTGTGGTTACCGGTTTTAGGAACTTTTGCCATCGTTGAACTCATGGTTTCACCCACTCGATTTCAATCATTTTTTCGGAGGATCTATGAACAAACGCTTCATTTCCCTGGCGCTCTTCGCGGTCGTCGCGTTCACGTCCGCTGAAATCTCCCATTCCCCAATGGCCCGTGCTTCCGATGCTTCCGCCAAATCGGTGATTCAGGCGAAGTTGTTGGAGCCGCTGCAAAAGAAAGAAGCGGACCGATCCCGCTTTTCAAGAGCCGTTTTGCCCCCTCGTACTCGAAGGATTCGAATTTTGGAAAGCGATCCCCAGGCCGACGCCAAAGGCCGTTCTTTCGTGCCGTTCGCCATTGATGAGAATCGCGGTTACGGGGGAAGTCAGGAAGTGGCGGAAAACAGTTGGTTAAAAGACACGATCACCGGCTGCGTCTATCCTGAAACGGGAGAGGTTTGGGTGAAGCGGGGAGAGGTTTATTATGCCTCTTCAATGCTGCTCGGGCATCAAACTCCGACGGCTCCGGCCGGTGTTTGTCGGCTTCGTTAATAAACTCGGGTCCGGCGCGTTCCCAACTTCGTCTGTCGAGTACCGCGATCCTCGCGAACGTCTCGGGTCAGGTTGAATCGGTTCGAGGTCTTCCTTTTTTTCGCCGCAAGCTCGTTCCGGTTCGCCCCTCTTTTGTGGGCCTCCTTTTTCGGCGGGCTTTTCGCCATAAATCCTCCCTTTTAACAATCATAATCCCATTTTCCCCTAAAGACATTGATGAGAGACAGGAAAAGGGATGATTTTGATCATATTTCGAGGAAAGAGGAAGGGTTTTAAAAAAGTAGCAGCGCTGTGGAGCATTTCTTTTTCATTCGGGAAGCCAAAATTCTCGGGGAGAAAGGATGGAAGAAAAAGATGTCCCAGCCCATTATGCCCGGGGCCGGAATCGAACCGGCACGGCCCTTTCGAGCCTCAGGATTTTAAGTCCTGTGCGTCTACCAATTCCGCCACCCGGGCTATTCGTTTCGTTCGCACTGGCTTAAGCCAGATGCTCTCTAAAGTCAGGGGGCGATCTTCTCCCCCTGACAACCCCCATCCATTTCCACTGAAGGCACGGGGGGGAATCGAACCCCCGAATAAAGGTTTTGCAGACCTCTGCCTTACCACTTGGCTACCGTGCCGAAACATTCGTTTTAAAGAACTCGGCAAATCCCTTGACCCGCCGAAAACGAGCCCATACCCTTACTGCACCAAGAACGGGGGTGTCAATTGAAACGCGGACCGAAAGAAAGCATTAATGCCGAAAGGATCAAAGAGCGTGTCAGGGAGCTGGGGGCTGAGATTACGCGCGATTTTGCGGGTAGGGAACTCACGGTGGTGGGGGTGCTGAAAGGCGCTTTCCTCTTTATGGCCGATCTGGTGCGGGAAATTGATCTGCCTTTGCGCTGCGATTTTTTGAGAGTAGAGAGTTATGACGACCACGGGAAAAGCGGGAGCATCCGCCTTGAATTCGACTTAACCCAGCCCATTGAAGGGAAAGATGTCCTCCTCATCGAAGATATTTTGGATACGGGCAAGACGATTCAATATATCCTTTCCCATTTGGCGGTGAAAAAACCAAAAAGTTTGACGATCTGCTGTCTGCTCGACAAGGGGCTCGTGCCAGAGCTTTCCAAACAAGTTCGCTATGTGGGGTTCCGGATCCCTCCCGAATACGTGGTGGGGTATGGCCTGGATTTGGCCGGGCTCTATCGCGAGTTGCCTTATGTAGGCGTCTTGGACCCTTCCGACGCCAAGGAGGTGTGAGATGACGCGAGAAGTGACGGTAACCGGAGAGGCGGGAGGTTTTCTTCAAACCATCGATGCGGCGGGGCATACGTTGTTGGCGGACGAGCCGGTGAGCGAAGGAGGAACAGACCAAGGCCCCAATCCTTACGAGCTTTTGCTTTCCGCCTTGGGCGCTTGCACCTCCATGACGATGAGGGTGTATGCGAATTTGAAAAAATGGCCTTTGGGCAAGGTGACGGTGAAACTAAAGCACGACAAGATTTATGCGAAAGATTGCGCCGATTGCGAGACGAAAGAAGGCAAGGTCGACCGAATTGAGCGGGAAATCCACTTGGAAGGTGCATTAAGCGAAGACCAGAAGACCCGTTTGCTAGAAATCGCCAAACGCTGCCCCGTGGGCCGCACCTTGGAATCGGAGATAAAAATCGAGAGCCGTTTGGTTTAATATTGATTTCACGACACAACTGTTTCTAGATCTTCACGATAATCAAATTCGTCATCATCAGGGGGCACATTTTAGCCGGAGGTTAAAATGGACCTGTTTCGCTTGGCCTATCAGTTGTTTAACATTCCTGCCGTTTCCCAATTCGTTCGCCAAACCCTTCACGAGGCTCGTTGTTGGATCCAGCCGGAGGCTCGTGCTTGTGCGGTGATTCATCAGACCCCACAGCAGCTTTTGGAAAGCATCATCGGACAACACCGCTCCGTCCCCGTCGGTTGCTATCTACAGCAAATTCAGATTCCCAATCGAAATGGGGAGAGCATGAGACGGCATCCTTCTCCGGGTCAGCTCGAGAACATGACGCCGCAGCAGATCGACAGGATGTTAAGAGAAATGTTGAACCGAAATGGGGCGTCGAATCCGAACGGGGAAAGAATCGATATGAGGAACCGGAATCTCCTCTATACCCGCTAAGCGTTTCATTTTTTACGAACTCTACTCACCTCCTTCGTGTTACACGAAGGAGGTTTTTTATTTAGCCGAAATCTTCCCACATCCCGACCCCTTTCTTTCTCGCCCTTTCTTCCAGCTGAATGAAGGTGCTCCGGTATTTAAACGAGAAGGGGGATTTCGTGGAGGCGTAACCGTATTCGATCAACATCCGGTTGAGCATGAAATTGCCCGCCGTGCCCCAAAAGGGCATGAAGGATTGGTCGACGATCGATTGCAGGTCTTTGAGGCTGATGTTGAAATAGACAAAGGCCCAAGTCCTTCCTTCTTTATCTTTCTTCTCCTTGCCGTATTCCAGCCATACTTGGCGGCCTTCCACGAGCTTGCGGGTGAATTCCTTCGCATTTTCCGCCCATTTTTTTTTCGCTTCGTCGGTCGATTGGGCGTCGGGCACCGAGACGCCGATGAGGCGGACGATTTCGCCCCCTTCGAGCTCTAAGGTTTGGCCGTCGATCACTTTCGTGACCTTGTAGGTTTCCTTTTCGTCTTTCGCTTGCGCCAAGGCCGGCAAAAGGAGGACGATCGCGATGAAGAGCCAACGTTTCATTTTTTCTCCTTAAACTTTCTTAATTAAGCCGATGAGGAAGAGCAGC
Organism: bacterium; assembly: GCA_046346885.1. Classification (GTDB taxonomy): domain Bacteria; phylum UBA10199; class UBA10199; order JADFYH01; family JADFYH01; genus JAXMHI01. Next base: position 56,797 of record JAXMHI010000015.1, read on the forward strand.
ACCATGGCTCCCACCATTGCCATAAGAAGTGTGCCCAAGGTGCCGTAGGCGGCGACGCCCAGCCACTTGAAAAGATAACCGCCGATCAGCGCCCCGACGACGCCGACCACCAAGTTTCCACCCATGCCGAAACCGTGTCCCCGCATGAGTTTCCCCGCTAACCATCCGGCCAACAGGCCGATCAGCAAAAACCAGAGGATGTGCATAGCTTTTCCCTCCTTTTCCCCTATTGTCTTTTCTCTTTTTTAGATTGCAATGAAAAAGTCGCCTCCCCATGATAGGGAGGCCTATTTCGAAAGGAGCCTTCCGATGAAACGAAGCCTGCTTCTTCTTTTCGCCTTCATACTGTTCTTTTCGGGTTGTCAGTCCAGTTGCCAGAAAAAAGACCGAAAAAGCCCCGAGTCCGCCCCGGCGGCCGCGGATTATCCCTCCAAAACCCAGCAGGAGGAGAGTAAGGTCTATCAGCTGAAAGTGACCTATCCCGTCACCGGAAACGCCGCGGTGGATGGAGTCATCGACGGTTTCGTAAAAAACCAAATTTCGGAATTCAAGAAAGACATGACGGTGGGAGACATGCCCGCCGAGGCCCGCAACGAGATTCAGATCGATTACTCGGTTTCCTCCTTTGACGATCAATACAAGAGTTTTCGTTTCGAAGTAATGACCTATACGGGAGGGGCCCACCCGAACACGGATATCCTCACCCGGACTTTCGATATGAAATCGGGCAAGTTGATTTCGCTCTCCGACCTTTTTAAGCCGGGGAGCGATTATTTGAATGCGCTCTCGCGAATCGCTTTCGACCAGATCAAGGCGAAGGTGGAAAATACCGATGCGGGATGGGTCAAGAAGGGCACCGCCCCCACGGCGGAAAATTACGGCGCATTTTTGTTGGATGAGAAGGATCTCGTGATCGTCTTTCAAGCGTATCAGGTGGCGCCTTATGTGGAAGGGCCCCAAGAAGTGAAAATTCCGTATGCCCAGTTGAAGGATTCGTTGAATCCGCCTTTTTCGGGCAAATAGGGGATAAATCCCCTCAGTTATTAATCGCGATAATTTGCACGAACGGGCTTTTCGGCGAGGGCCGAAGCCAAATTTCGCCGTTCCCGATCATGGCGCCTTGCCAGTTGGCGAAGAGGTTCGAGCTGTCTTGCCGGGCGAGGGCTTCTTTCACTTTCGCATTAAAGGCTTGGTCGTAATGCTTTAGGAAATCACGCCGGTTTCGCAGCGCAATGCGATGTCCCGCGACGATGATGTTGAGGGGGAAGCGGATCAAAGCCGCGATCTCTTCCCGTTTGTCCTGGGTCGCTAATTGTCGGAGGTGTTCGACGAACGACTTCACTTTTTCGCCGTCGTCGAAGCCCGCGATCGAATAACTCGGTGTTTCTTCCGCCAAAACGGGGTGAAAAGGGGCAAAACAGAGGCCCCATAAAAGGGCGATTGTAAAAACCTTTCTCACGGCAAGCTCCTTATTTGATCTGGATCTTTTTGAAGTCGATTCCCGCGGGCGCCGGCGGGTATTTTAGATCCAAATTTTCCAAGGTTTTAACTACCCATTTTCCGACCACGTAATTCCGGTACCATTTGTTGTTGGCCGGTACCACGATCCAGGGGGCGTGCGAAGTGCTGGTCGCTTCGATCGTTTCTTCGAAGGTTTTCTGATACGCGTCCCAGTATTTCCTCTCCTTCACGTCGTTGATGTTGAACTTCCAATGCTTCTTGGGGTCGCGGGCCCGCTCCAAGAGCCGTTTGCGTTGCTCCTCCTTGGAGATGTGGAGGAAGAACTTCAGCACCGTCGTGCCGTCTTGCTGCAGCATCTTTTCGAAATCGTTGATTTCCTTGAAACGCTTTTCCTGTTCCTTCTTCGAAATGAGCCCGTGTACGCGGGTGACGAGCACGTCTTCGTAATGGGAACGGTTGAAGATGCCGATGTATCCCTTAGGGGGGACTTCCCGGTGGATCCGCCACAGAAAGTCGTGGGAGGCTTCGAGGGGTGTGGGCACCTTGAAGGAAGCTACCTTGCAGCCTTGCGGGTTGACCCCGCCCATCACGTGCTTGATGGTGCCGTCCTTGCCGCCTGTGTCCATCGCTTGAAGGACGATGAGGAGCGACCTTTTCGCGCTGGCGAAGAGAAGTTCCTGAAGGTTGTCCAGTTTTGTGAGAAGCTTTTGAGTTTGAGCCGCCGCTTCTTCTTTGCCGGCTTCATTATCCGGATAGTCCCCCGTGTCGCTAGGGTCTATTTTCTTCAGTTTAAATTTCGAGCCGGGTTTAATGAGATATTTTTTCATAAGAACGAGGAAATTTTGCAACGATCGGGAAGGAAAGGGAAGAAATTTTCAAAAGGAAAAATAGACGGAGAGCAAAAAAAGGAAGCTGATGAGCCCGTTGGCCGTGAAGAAGGCGGCGTTCACGCGGGAGAGGTCCGTCGGCTTTACGAGCGAATGTTGGTAGAAGAAGAGGCCGCCCATGCAGGCGATGCCGGCATAGTAAGGCCAATGAAGTTCCGCCAAGTAGCCCAAGAGAACCATCAGGACGAAAGAGACGCCGTGCAGCAGCCGGGCCACTTGGAGCGCTTGGGGAATTCCCCAACGCACCACGAGGGAATGAAGCTTCGCGTTGCGGTCGAATTCATAGTCTTGCGTCGCGTAGAGGATGTCGAAACCGGCGACCCAAAGAGTGACGGCCGCGCCCAACATCAACGGGAAAAGACCGATCGTGTTGGTGACCGCGATCCAGGCGCCGATGGGGGCTATCCCTAAAGAGAGGCCCAAAAAGAGCTGAGAGAAATCCGTGAAGCGCTTGGTATAGGAGTAGAAGAAGAGGACGAACAAGGCGAAGGGCGCCAGAATCAAGCATAGCTTTCCTAAAAGGCCGGAGACGAGAAGGAAGCCGGCGGAGGAGAGAACGGTGAGCCCCATCGCGAAGCGAGGGCTTAAAATTCCTTGGGGAAGATGCCGTGTTCGGGTTCTTGGGTTTTTCGCGTCGATATCCGCGTCCGCCCAGCGGTTGAAGGCCATGGCGGCGGTGCGGGCGCAGACGACGGCGGCCACGATCAAGAAAATCGTGCGCCACGGAGGCAGGCCTCTCGCCGCGATCAGCATGGCGCCCAGGGCGAAGGGCAGGGCGAAGATCGAGTGAGAAAACTTGATCAGTTCGAAGGTGTCACGAATCTTTCGTAGGGGCATTCAGTTTCCCTTCATAGCGGGGCATCAGCTCGTTCCCGATGCCCATCTGATCCAGCACCCGGGCCACGACGGTGTGGACGACTTCCAGGACCGTTTTCGGCTTAGAATAAAAAGAGGGCATCGCAGGGATCACCGTCGCGCCGGCGAGCATCACGAGGCGCAGGTTTTCCACGTGGATGAGGTTGAAAGGGGTTTCCCGCGGAACCAAGATCAACTTCCGTTTCTCCTTCAAAAATACGTCCGCCGAACGGCTGATGAGGTCGTCCGCCGTGCCGTGGGCGATCCTTCCCAAAGTGCCCATGCTGCAGGGAATGATCACCATCTGGTCGTAGAGGGCCGAGCCGCTGGCGAAGGGGGCCTTGAAATCCTTGATGCCGTAGAGCTTATGGCCGATTTGGCGCAGATCCTCGCCCAATTCGTCCGCCCAAACGATTTTCGCCACGTCGCTCGCCACGACGGAAACCTCATGGCCGGTTTTTTGGAGGGCGCTTAAGAACTCCTTCGCATAAAGGGCGCCCGAGGCGCCGGTGACGGCGACGACGATCTTCATGATTTTTCCCCCACGATGATGGAGGCCACGTGGGAGGTGAGGGGGCGGGAGGCGATTAATCGGAAGCCGTTTTTCCGAGTTAAATTCTCGAACTCCTCCCGGGTCGAGTAGTTTTGGATCGAATCGAAAAGATATTGATATGCTTCCGGGTCTTTCGAAAGCCAGCTGCCCAGCCTCGGCAACACCCATTTGCCGTAGGTGGCGTGGAAAAGCTTCGCTTGCCAGTGGGTCGGGCGGAAGAATTCGAGAATGATCATGCGCCCGCCGGGCTTCAAGACACGATGGATTTCTTGGATGGCCTTTCCGTTATCCACTACGTTGCGGATGCCGAAGCCGCAGAGGACGCCGTGGTAGCTCTCATTGGGGAACTCCAAGTTCATGGCGTCCCCCACTTTCAGGGTGACTTGGTCCTTTTGAGACGCGGGAATCTTTGGTTTTCCCGCGAGCAGCATCGCCTCGGAAAAGTCGAGGGCGGTCACCGCGGCGCCGGGCCTCCGTTTTAGAATTTCCAAGGTGAGATCCAGCGTGCCGGCGCAGAGGTCTAAGACTTTTAAATCCTGCGTCGTGGAAAGATAAGCAACCGCCTTCTTCCGCCAAAGTTGGTCGATGCGCACGCTTAACGTGCGGTTGAGCAGGTCGTAGCGCGGGGCGATGCGGCTGAACATGTCGCGGATATTTTCAGCTTTGGTGTTCATTCTTTTATTTCAGCCCTAGTTTCGGCCACAGGGCGTCCACCTTTTTCTTCGTTTCCTCATCCATCAAAATATCTTCCGGCCAGGCGCGCTCGTAGCCTTCTTCCTTCCACTTTCTCGTGGCGTCGATGCCCATCTTGCTGCCGATGAACTGGCGGGGAGAGGCGTGGTCCAAATGATCCACCGGGCCTTCCACGAACACCACGTCGCGCTTGGCGTCGATGTTGTTGGAGACGCGCCAGACGACTTCCCGAATGTCCTGCACATTCACGTCGTGATCCACGACGATGAAGCACTTGCAGAACATCATCTGCCCCATGCCCCAGAGGGAGTGCATGATCTTTTGGGCGTGGCCGGGGTAGCTCTTTTTGATGCTCAAGAGGCAAAGGTTGTGGAAGCAGGCCTCCGGAGGCAAGTGCATGTCGACGATTTCGGGAAAGGTCATCTGCACCAACGGCAAGAAAAGCCGCTCGGTCGCCTTGCCCAAGTAAGCGTCTTCCATGGGCGGAATGCCCACGATCGTCGTTAAGTAAATCGGGTTTTTGCGGTGGGTGATTTTCGTCACGTGAAATTTCGGAAATTTCTCGACGGGCGTGTAATAACCCGTGTGGTCGCCGAAGGGGCCTTCGTCCACTAATTCTTCCGTGGGGTCGATGTAGCCCTCGAGCACGAAATCCGCGTCGGCGGGCACTTGTAGGTCGTTGGTGAGGCAGGGGACCGTTTTTACCGGCTCGCCCCGAAGAAAACCCGCAAACATGAATTCATCCACTTGATCCGGCAAGGGTGCGGTCGCGGAATAGGTAAGCGCAGGGTCGCCGCCGATGGCGACGGCCACCGGGATTTTTTCTTTCCGCTCTTTGTAGAGTTGGTAGTGGCGTGATCCTACTTTATGAATTTGCCAGTGCATGGCGGTGGTTTTCGAATCGAGCACCTGCATGCGGTAAAGGCCCACGTTGCGGTTGCCCGTTTCGGGGTCCCGTGTAATCACCATGGGCAGCGTGATGAATTTTCCTCCGTCCTTCGGCCAGCATTTCAGGATGGGGATTTGGTTTAAATCCACGTTTTCCATCACCACTTCTTGGCAAGGCGCTTTTCCCACTTCTTTCGGGAGCGATTTCGCGACGCCTAAAAGTTTCGGGATCATCTTGAGCTTATCCCAAAACGAATGGGGCGGTTGGGTTTTGAGGAGTTCTTTCAGGCGTTGCGCGTGCTCTTCCACGTCTTCGGCGCCTAAGGCCCAAGCCATGCGCTTCCAAGAGCCGAAAGCGTTGATGAGCACGGGAAATTCGGAGCCTTTTACGTTTTCGAACAATAAGGCCGGTCCGCCTTTTTTCATCACCCGGTCGGCGATTTCGGCGATCTCCAAGTTCGGGTCGACGGCCTCGCGGATGCGTACGAGTTCTTTTCGCTCTTCAAGGAAGCGGACGAAGTCTTGGAGGGATTGAAACATGGGTCCACCAAAGCCCATAACCCGCGTTGTTTTCAAGAGTTTTTTCGGTCCGTCCCTTCAGAAATCGTTTTTCCGTCGATCATCGTGAAATGGACCCTTTCGGCCTTGAGGACTTCTCCGTAAACATCCGCTAGCCGGTCTTTTCCGCCGGGCAAGGAAAAGGCGATCAAGTCCGCTTTTTTGCCGGGCGTGAGGGAGCCGATTTCACCCTCCATTTTCAAGGCCTTGGCTCCTCCCAGGGTAGCCATTCTCACCCATTCTTCAGCGGTGATTTCAGGATAGTTTCGGCGGGCGAGGCGCAGTTCATCGAGCATTGAAAGAGTATGCCCAGAGGCCAATGAATCGGTGCCGAGGGCGATGTTCACCCCCCGCTGCCTAAAGGCATTTAAGGGAAAGGGCCGATGCCCGAAGTAAGCGTGGGAAGAGGGGCAGTGCACCACGCTGATTTGATTTTGGGCGATCAAGTCGAAATCCGTTTCATCCAAGTAGTTGCAGTGGACGGCCATCACTTTCGAGGAAAGCAAATTCAGTCGTTGAAGCATTTGCAGCGAAGAGAGAATCTTCGGGTCTTTCGCCGGAAGGGGAGAGCGGTCAGCAATGCGTTTCCGGATGAAATCGTAGAGGGGACCCGATTGTTTCCGGAAGTATAGGTCTTCATCTTCACTTTCCCCCAGATGAATGGAAAATACCGGGCGGTCTTTTGAGAACAACCGAGGCAAGATCTCCGGGTTCACGGCGTGGGCCGAGTGGGGCGAGGCGACGACCCGAAAACGGGGATGATCGCCGTAGATTTTTTCCAAACCTTCCGCCGACTTCAAAAGGTCTTCGGCGACTTCTTTCACGACTCCCAACACTTCCACGAAAAGCACGCCCCGCAGGGGGCTGCTCAAGATCGTTTCGAGATCCGTGTTGAAACTCACGTGGTCGCCCACGGTGGTCGTGCCCGTTTTCAGCATCCATTGGACGCCTTGAAGGATGCCTTTTTGGTAATCCTCCTCCGAGACCTTGGGCTTTCGCTCCACGACTTTTCCGATCCATTCCGAAAAAATGCCGGGGTAGGAGAGGTCGTTCAGAGAGGTCAGCTCCAAGTGCGAATGGGCGTTGACGAGGCCGGGAAGCAGAGCGCTGCCCGGAAGATCGAGGGAGCTCGAATCTTTTAAGGGGATTTTTTCGACGTCTTGCGCAGAGCCGATCGCCACGATCCGGTCGTCCTCTACGGCGACCGCGCCGTCAAAAAGGGGAGGCGCGTCGATGGGGAGGACTAAGGGCGCGCGGAGAATCACATCGCTACCGTGTTGTAGAAGGTGTCCCGTTGGCGGGGCGTATATCCCCACTCCTTTACGATGCGGTTGAGTTCCGGCACGTTGGTTTGGTTGGGCACGCCCGTGGAACGCACGACGTTTTCTTCCAGCAGGGTGGAACCTAAATCGTTGCCGCCGAATTGAAGGGCGATTTGGGCGGTCTTTAACCCCTGGGTCAGCCAAGACACTTGGATGTTTTGGAAATTGTCGAGGAAGAGGCGGCAAATGGCCAAGGTTTTAAGATAATCCACCGCTCCAACCGACTCGCCGCCCATAGGGGAGTTGCCCGGCACGTAGGTCCAAGGAATGAAGGCGAAAAAGCCGCCGGTACGGTCTTGCAGGTCGCGGACTTTCTGAAGGTGGGCGACCCTGTCTTCTAAGCTTTCCACGTGGCCGAACATCATGGTGGCCGAACCTTGAATACCTAAGTTGTGGGCCGTCTCCGCCATCTTCAGCCAGTTTTCCGCGTTCACCTTGCCGGCGGAGATTTCCTTGCGGATCGAGTCCACCAAGATCTCCGCGCCGCCGCCGGGGATGGAGTCGAGCCCGGCTTCCTTCAGCGCTTTTAAGGTTTGCTCATAAGGGATCTTGCACAGCCGCGAGATGTGGTCGAGCTCCGGCGGCGAGAAGGCGTGAATGGTGATTTGGGGATATTTTTCGCTGATATGGCCCACGAGGTTGACGTAGTAATCGAGCTTCCATTCCGGATGGTGGCCGCCTTGCATCAAGATCTGAGTGCCGTGATGCACGAGAAGCTCTTCGATCTTTTGGTCGATTTCCGCGTAGGAATGCTCCCAAGCGTCTTCATCCCCCTTGTCCCGCCGGAACGCGCAGAACTTGCAGCGCAGCACGCAGACATTGGTGTAGTTGATGTTGCGGTCGATCACGTAGCCGACTAAGTTGCCGTTTTTCAGCTTATTGAGGTTGTCGGCCAGTCTCCCGAGCGTCAGCAGGTCTCCTTGCTGAAAGAGGGTGAGGGCGTCTTCGGAGGTGAGCCGGCGGCCGTCTTCAATCTTACGATACAAATCGGAAATGGAGTTCATGCGGGTAACCTTGAATGGGTTTTAAGGATTCGTAGAAGGCCCGAACGCCTTCCAACTCGGCCTCCCCCATATAATATCGAATCGCGTTTGTGAAGTATTCCTTCAGTAAGAGGGGGGAATAGCGGGGAAGAGATTCGATGATTTTGCTTAAGTTTTCAAGACCCTTGTTTCGAGCCTCCGTGAGCGCTTCCTTTAAGCCCGCCGGGGCGGGAGAAGCCGTCATCCAGGCGGCGTATACGAAAGGCTTTCGGCTGTAATCGAGCCAGAGTTTTCCTAAATCGTGGAAAGGGGCCGCTTGCTTGTCCAAGGCCTTGTCGCCGATGAGAAGCTCCGCTTCCGCGCGGGGATCTTTCGGGTCTTTCAGGAAGACGATTTGGGAAAGATCCCTTTTGAAATGATGAAGCAGCAGGCTTTGCAGCAAAAGCTGGGAAGTCCGCGACTCTTGGTCGAGATAAATATATTTCAATTTTTCGATGGGATGGGAGGGGTTCTTTAGAAACAGCTTCACGCTCATGACCGCCCCGTCCGACGCGATCGCGAGATGGGGAACGAGGTATAGGTGTTCCGTTTCAAAATAATTCACGATGGGCAGTAAGGCGGCGTCGACCCTTTTGTTTTGCAATAGCTCCAACAATTCGGCGGGAGGGCGCGTGATGATCTCGAATTTTTGGGGATCGAGAAAATGGGTGAGGGGCAAAGCATTAATGTAGGGGACGCACCCGAGTTTCATGTTTCGTGGATAAAATAGGAGGGGAGGGGTGTCAATAGCGGAGGTCGATTCTTTTGTCTCCGGTACGCGCCGGAATGGTATACTCGAAATGAAAGATCGTTTAGAAATGGGGGATTTCTCATGGCTCTTTTGCGGTCAAAATGCGTGTGGGGCTTGGCCATCTTAGGAGGGTTTTTGTTTGTTTGTTCGGAGGTACGAGCGGATCGACCTTTGACTCAAGCCCAGAAGTCGAGTGGATCGGCAAAGATTGCTCGTCTTCATTATCCCGGTGGTTTAGAGGCGATGGCCACTTTCAACAGAGCCTCGAATCTTTGGCACCAAATTGTGCCGGGGAGGGATGATTCGGAGCTCGTTTTCTACAGCCGTATGGAAGACAAGGTCGAGGTGAAGCGCCTCTCTTCCCCACAAAATCCCGAATTCGCGACTTCGACGACCTACAATGTCGGCAATGCGTGGGACTTGGTTTTTTCCGGGCGTTTCCTTCAAAGCACTCAGCGGGATGTCGCCTTCTACGATCGGGGGGGCGGAAAATTATCGATCTGCCAGATTGGAAATGACGGCGTTTTGTCACCCAAGCTCACGGCGAATATCGGGAAACATTGGAAGGCCCTGAGCGCGGGCACGTTTCTCCCGGGCCCGACCGGGGCGCAGCAATTTATTGCCTATGACGCGGTGGGAAAGGCGAGCCTCTTTTCGGTCAACGAGGGCGAATTGAAGGAAACGCGTCTCTCCACCGATCTACGGACTAATTTCCAGCAGATGCTGACCGGCAACTTTTTAGCCGGGAACGGAACGGATGAAATCGTTCTCTATTCTGGGACAGCCCCCTATGCGGCGATTTACCGAGTGACCACGAACTTCGAGACCGGTGCCCCGGACAACTTGGCGCTCGTTCAAGAACTCAGCGGGGTGCCCACTCTTCCGGGGGGCTCTCTGATTCCTCGAACCGAATACGTCGTGATGCTCGCTGTGAACCCTATTGAAGAGGCGACGCCCACCTCCCTCTCTCAAGCGCCATCCGACCTTCTTTTGCGCTCAGAGCCCCATGCGCCACTTGTCCATTCCGATCGTCCGCAGTCGTTGATCTTCTACGACTTGTTCTCAGGCCTGGCGCACGTTTGGTCTGCCAATTCCACCGGTGCGTACGCTCCGCTTTCCAAAACCATGAATTGGGGCGCTACTTGGAGCCAGATCGTGCCGGTCAAGTTCGCGTTCTCCGACCCCACGACGCTTTACTTCTACGACAATAGGGTGACCGTGAAGGTCAATTACTTGCGGGTGGGCAAGGATGCGGACGACGGCAGCGGGCTTTCCTTGGTGACTTTGAACGGAATATTCGGAACCCCGAGTATCCAAGTTTCAATCGATGCCTTGAATAAAGCATTTCGACCCGCCGGAATCCATTTCGAGTTCGACCGTATCATCGATTTGAGAAGCACGGTGCTCGATGGCATGCCTCAGCATGCGTCGGACCTCGAAAAAACGGTGGCTCACCAATATTCTCAATGGCTATCCAATCCCGGATGCCTCAGTTGCGTGGAAACCGCTGGGCCCGCATGTAAGTGGGGCGTCGCGCCGTCCGGGACTCCCTCCTGCGACACCTTTGCGAGGGGCGCTTGCGTCTCTTCGTGTCCACTGGTTGAGCCTTCACCGGATTGTGACGACAAATGTGACTCGCCGATTTCCGCCGAGAATCAGTCTTTCTGCGACGCCAAATGCCCCGCCCCCGTTCAGAGAATGATCATGCTCGTGAGAAAGAGGGAGTCCACGGGTTCCTTCAGCGGGGGAAACGGCACCTACGTGTATATGCTGGATGGTAGCATGAGGCATCCCTACTTTTCAGCCCACGAGCCGGGGCATTATTTTTCTCTGTCCCATACCCATTTCACCCAGGCTCCCACTTCGGATGTCATGCGGGTACGCACGGGGGTGAAAGATATCGATGCGATTCCCGCGAATTATTGGCAGACTTTGGCGACGCCGCCGGCGCAATCGCTGCCGGGCTATTGCGACGAAAGCGCTTCGATCTCAATCCCCGATTCGGGAGATTGTCTCGTCGCTAACGGCGGCGAAGGATGCACCAAGAAGGCGTGCTCGGAGTGCGTGGCCATGGCATCGCCCCCCTGCGAGAAAAAGTGGGAGGCCTCTTGCGTGCGACAAGCGCTCAATGCCTGCGGCTCGGTTTGTTCAACCAACCACAGCTATACGTTCCATCCGCTTCAATATAACCCGATGGCCTATGGCTACGGTCAATGCACCGATGGCGCGAATGTATTCCAATTCAGCCCCGAGCAGTTGGCCCGGGTGAGGGAGCATCTTTTCAAGCGGCGTCCGGAGTTAATCCAACCGTAAAGTTGAGTGGCTTGAGTAGGTGCCCCCTGCGGAGCGCATGCGAGTTTCATGCTTTGTGAATAAAATAGGTGAGGGGAAATGGGGATGCAAAAGAGCCGGGAGTAGTGTCAATCGCGGAGAAAATCTTCTTGGGAGAGAATGGGATGATTTGCTATTGTTGAATTTAAGGGGTGCCCTGTTTTTTTAAAGAGGTTTCGAAATGCTCCATTCCCATTTGAAGATGCTTCGGCGATGGATGGTTTTTTCGCCCGTACTAATTCTTCTTTTCGCGACGGAGCCCGCCGTCGATGCGGCGGTTGAAGCCACTTCCCTGGATTCTAAGATCCTGCAACTGCTTCCGAAGGTAATCGAGGAAGGTCGCGACTCGAAAGGTTTGTTGGCACAATTACAAGAAGCGAAAAAGGGCCGTTCTGTCCAGGAACAATCCCTCCTCGACAAAATGATTCAATTAGTTGGCCTCCCCCTTTCCGACCCTACTTCGAAAAGAAAATACTTAAACTCCGTAGAGTCTTTATTAAAGGAAATCGGTGGGCTTTATCCCCATGATTCCGGGGTTCAGTTTCGTTTAGCGTCGGGTACGGAACTGCTCGCTTTTACCGCCCGCTCTTTCGAGATGGAGGAGGAAGAGATAAAATATTTGAATGATTTTCTCTCTCAAACCGAGAGATTGGTTACGCAGTGGCCCGACTCTTCCCATGCTTGGGTTTTGCGGGGAGAAGCATTTAAGATCAACGGGGGGCAACCGCTGGCGGCCATCAGGGCCTACGCTCAATGCCTTCGTTTGGATAAAGGCAATTCCGGTTGCGCTTACGAGTATCAACGATTGGCGAGGGATTATCAACAACCTCGATGCTCAGCCGCGCAAGTGAATCCCTCTTTCCGGATTTATGCGTCGAGGAGTGCGGAAGAAGGAGATTTTAAAAGGAAGGTTTCTCATGGAAAACAAGTTTTCTATTTGCCTGAGAATCCCGGTTTGAACGCGAAAGACGTGCGGGAGATTGTTCTTAACCAGAGTGAAGGTAGGACGACCATCGATTTTACTCAAACGGGTGCCGAGAAGATGCGTGAGTTTTCGGAGCAAAATAACGGTCGAATCGTGGTGGTGGCCTTGGGCGATAAGGTTTTAACGGCTCCTATGGTTCGAGGGAGCTTCAAGGGGGACGGGTTGACGTTGTCCAATCCGGAGGGGTCCTTAAGTGGTCTTTGCTTGAAAACAGAAACGCCTATTTTACCTTCCGACGCGAAGATTCCATAAATTTTAAAGGATAGAAGGTTTGTATTCGTCACCAGAGCGAGGGGCGCGCCAAGGAGACCTATGTTCGACCACCGCAAACGCTTGTTCTTCCTTCGAATGGGGATGTTGTGTTTTTTGTCTTTGGTCTTTGCGGGTGAAAAAGCACGAGCGGGAGGGTGTTTCTCCGGGGAAACGGAAGAATATAAGGCCTGTATCCAAGATCCCTTTCAATGCGACAAACTGAAAGTATGTTTCGAAGATCAGCTTCCCAAATGGAGCGATTCTTTCCCTCCAGACAAACGCTTTCTTTTCTGTAATTTTACCTACGCACTCTCCTGTTATCCGATCGATCAAACAAATTTGGCTTCCGGATTATACGAGTTGTCTAGAAAGGCTGAAATGCTCGGCCGAATTCGAGACGATTCGGAAACCCGGGCGTTTTTGAAGAAATTTTTGGTTCCGATGGCGGAGAGATATCCCGTCCTGCTCAAGGATGAGACGGTGCGGTACTATTTGCTCGGTTTACGCCATCCGTTGACGAAAAAAATCGATCCCTTAACCCTTTACGAGCAGGTGGTCCGCGGAGACGCAAGCGTTGTCGGAGAATTGGAAAGATCCATTCAAAAAAATCGAAATAAGTGCGATCCCTTAAGCCTATTGTTTTTAGCGAAACCCGCCGAAGCCATTCAAGTCGCCCAGAAAGAAAAGTTGAATTGTTACAACACTCCCCAGGAAACGGTTGCTCTCCTGAAACGGGTATTCAGTCGCGTCAAGGATTGGGGATATGCAAAACGCTGAAGCGATGAGGTGAAAAAAGATGGAATTATTCAAGGAAACTTTTTTTACATTTTTCTGGGCCGGCTTATTATTTGCCGTACTTTTTTTAATAAGGAAATATTGGAAAAAAACGGATGTCGATGGAAAAGGCGGAGATGAGAAAAAAGCCTCTCCGGAGAAACTCGTGGAAGCCGAGGAAGATGTTGAGCGACAGCCTTCCTCCGAAAGGCTGGTTCCCATCGGAATCGCGAAAAACCAAGTGGAGGCCGCCGTTTTAAAGAGCTATTTGGAAAGTCACGGAATCCTCGCCCAAATCGAGGGCATGAATTTTCGCGCCAATCTCGGTTGGGAAGCGAATTACGTCGAAATGCGCGTCTTGGTGCCTGAAGAATTTTCCGGGGAAGCGACCGCGTTGTTGAAAGATTTCCAGTCTCAAAAAAAATCAGACGCCGGAGACGGGCCCGCTCTTCTGCCTCCTTTAGCCGCCTCGAAACCCGTCGTGCTTTATACCAGTTGCTATCTGCTTCCGGGGCTGGGCAACCGCTATGGTGGGAACAAGACATTGGGGAAGATCCTCAATGGGTTGGCATTCGTATGCATGCTCACGATGTTTGCCTTATTTTACTTCATGAATAATCGGGTAATCGAAAGAATCGAAGCGGGGGCGTTGGGAGCATACTTCTTCTTGGCCTTTTTCGACGCGGTATCCTTGGCCGTTTATCGGAATCGAAAGCCGAATCGGATCAAATCTTAATTAAATTTTAGGAAACCTCCTCGACTTGATCGGTTGCTCCTTTATCGGGCGTCTTTAAGAGCCTTTTCGGCCGCTTTAAGAAGCGGGCGGGGATCTTCTTCCGGCCAATTCGGATCCAGTGACCGATGATGCTCGTAGAGGAGCACTTGGAGGTGCATGGCGGCGAGGTTTTGAGGATTTTCCAGGAGGCTTAACTGGATTCCCGGATCGATCGGCACAAAGTCTCCTTCCGATTCGGACCGTCTTTTGAGCGAGAGTCTGTTTCCCAAATCGAGGTACCGAAGGATCCATTTGAAGTAGGCGGGATTTTGAATGAAAGGGGCCGAGATTTTGATTTCCAGAGGATCGGGCCCATCCGCGGTCGCTTTGTCTTGAATGACGAAGAAATGCCGCTCCCCTTCTTGGAATCGGTGGATGCGGTAGTTTGTGAATACGCTCAAATCGAACGTCCCGGTCGTCTGAATGAAATCTTGAATTGCCGGTGCGATCTTTTCCAAGTCTTCCGGACGATCCGGCAAGAGGGTAGGAGTCGCGGTTCTCGCTTTCGCCAAATCCTCCATCCCTTCCCCCAAGGGGAATTTTTCCGAGAGCGCCTTCAAAAATCCGAGATGGGCCTGGAAGGAGTCCGGATCGACTTCTTGGAGAGATCCTAAATAACTTTCCAGTCCCTCATAATAGGGTTTGGATTCCTTTCGTGCATAAAGAAGTTCCAAAAGTCGGGAAAAATTTTCGGGCGAAAGGTCTCTGCCTTGAGATTCCAACACAATCACGGCGGAATCCAAATCCTCGCCGGCCCTTTTTCCTAATTCGAGGATGATTTTTCTCTGTTCCTTCGGGGCAATGTTTTTCTCCGACCAGTCTTTCATCACCGTCTTCAGGCTGTCGAAAAGGCCGAAGTGACGGAGGGTGCCGCTGCCGATCTGATCGAGGAAGCGGGAAAGCGCCGGCGCACCCCAAAGAGGGAGTGCGAATTCGATGAATTGGGAAATGGCTTGATAGGCCGACGATGCGTAATCTCCCGAAGCCTTGAGGCTGTGGAGCAGAAAACGGAATTTGCGCCTTTCTCCCCAACCCAATCGGCCGAGGCGGTCGTAGCAATCGTAAAAATGAGGATAAAGCTTCTCGAAGTGTTCATGGTTTTCTTGAGGGCTTTCCACGTAGGTTTCCAGAGAAGCCATGAGAAACTCGAATTTAAGATTTGCGCTCCAGGGGATTTTACCGAAGGCTTCAAACGCTTCATCTAAGTGGGAGAAGGCGGCCATGTCCTTCATATTCAGAAGTTTGATTTGAGGAATCCATTCGGCGTGTCGACGGAAGTATTCGAGCAGGTGCTCTTGAGAGAGCCCCGACTTCACTAATTTCGAGAGCATTTCGGGAAATAGCTCCGCCGCCGCTTCAAAGCGGGTTTGAGTTTCCGGATTCAGTCGCCGGTAGAGTTTGGAGGCGTCTTGTCTGCGGAAGGCGGCCATTCCCAAGATCCCTAAGGAGAGAGCCGCCAAAGCGAGCGCCTCCGAGTTTTCATTCGTGGCATGAGAGCCGGGTAAGGCGGCTTCGGCATCGGCGTGCCCGAGAGTCAAAAAAAGCGCCGCGCCAAAGGCGGCCATTTTTTTTCGAAAGAGAAAGGGGGTAGGGCGCGAAAGGTTTCCATTTTTTTCGACGTGCTCCTTCATTGCCGAAGACGTTCGAAAACGGGAGGAAGTGAAAAACGAAAATGTCATTTCCCTTTCCAAGGCCGATCCGACGCCGTTCGTCAGGAAATGCGCCATGGCGTTGCCGGCGCCCATCTGCAAGTTGACGATTTCGGCATGGAGGAGTTGTTCGGCCAAGCTTCCTTCCGGCCTTTCCCCCAAACCCGCCCCGTAAGCAAGGTGATGGCCGAGCACCATGCCGGTGTCTTGCATGGCGTGCTGCAAAAGAACGTTTTGCCCTTCGGCCAGGTACCCGAAGCTTTTCAAAGCGCCGAAATTGACGAAAGAAGAAAGCCAACCTTGCTTGAAACCGCCTTTGCCTTCCCACTTGAACAGATTCGGATTTTGCCTTCCCTCCTCCGTCAGAGCCGTCAATCCCCGTTGGGTCCCCTCAAACGCCGTCACTTCCGTCGCCAAGCCTCCCAGGGCCGAGACTCCTTCCACGACGGGGGCGACCCGAACGAACGCGGCGCCCAAAAGCTTTTCGCTTCCCGCGAGCACGCCCAGCTTGCCGGCGCGATACGCAAGGCCTCCGGCCATCATGGCGGCCAAGGATTTCCACTCGGTCGCTTCGTGAACGAAGCGGCTCATCATGTCATCCACTTGTTTTTGGGCGGAACTGAGCTCGGGAGCGGAAGAAGAATTTGCCGCACTACGGGTAAGAACGGTTTCTGAATTTTGTTGGAAAGCTTGGGATTGGGATTCCGGCAAAAGAGAAAGAGTGGATTTCGGCCCCATGCAGGTGCCCTCCGTGTCTTCTCTTAATGCCTTTGCCTCACCGGCTTATCGCCATGAGAGACGAAAAGTTGTCGATTTTAAAAAAGATAAAGAAAGAAAAAAAATGGCGGAGGTGTGTCCCTCACCTCCGCCGAAAAAGAAGCTCTCCTCATCGTACGATAAGAAGGTCTTTGATTTCGAAAAAAAGAGAAAGCAATCGCAGTGCCAACGCTTTTTCTCATCTTCGATCAGAAGTGACACTTTAGATGAGTGCCTGAAATTCTTTTGTTTTCTCCTAATCCTCGGAAAAAGATCCTCTTCCTGAGCCCTGCATTAGGGTAAAAATCCATCCAACAGTAACGTTAAAAATTCATTTTTTTTACTATTTCAACTTCCTCTCTTACACCTAAAAACGTCTAACATAATAAAATAACGTAGTTTTATTAAATGGCACTCGCTTTGCTTTTTTAAGGGGGCACCTGACTCGAAAATGAGACGGGCTTTATAGGAGGTTATAAAAATGACTCGCGAAGCCACTGCCGTCGCAAAACTTCACTCAGAATACCCCACGGAGGGACTCCCCTCGGTGAAAAGCGCCGAGGAACGGGTGAAGGATTTTGTGTTGGCCAAACAAATCGAAGTCAACAAGTACAGCGTCATCCGACAAGACAAGCGGGGAGAATACGCCGACATCGTAAAGGTGTTCGAACCTAAATCCCCCGCCGCAAAGAAATTGCTCGCGGAGAACGAGGCAAAATTCAACCTGGTGCCCGTAAAACTGAAAGACGGCAAACTGGGATACGTGAAGCGCGGCGAAGAAAACGGGATGAGCGTCGTGCATACGAGCGATTATACGGCCTATGCTTTGAAGAAAATGTCCGGACAGGCCCATAAACTGCACGCGATCACGGCGGGCGCGCCGAAGGCGGCGAAACCCTTCGCGCTCACCCAAGCGGCGCCCACTCCATTGAAGTTCGCGCCGAAGCCCGGCGAGAAGAAGGAGGCAAAACCCGTCGACGTCCGCTCCTTCTCGAACGAAGGGCTGAACATGCTCGGCATCGGAAAGCAGATCGTCCATGTCCGCAATCCGCAAAAAAGCTTCACGCCCGTTGAATTTTATACGGCGAAGGATTCGG
Organism: bacterium; assembly: GCA_046346885.1. Lineage (GTDB taxonomy): Bacteria > UBA10199 > UBA10199 > JADFYH01 > JADFYH01 > JAXMHI01. The sequence goes on from JAXMHI010000015.1 coordinate 74,406, forward strand.
TCGGTCACCGAATCCTCTCGAAGGACAAGCACCTGACGCCGACCACCTGGAACGGCCGGCCCGGCTTCGTGCCGAATCCGCAGTTCCGGAAAGCCGGCGCCCATTTAGTCGGCTAAAACGGATACCCACCCTTTCCCCGTATGGGGAAAGGGGCACCAACACCCTCAAAGTGAGGGGGGCATTTCGCCCCCCTCATTCTTTTAAATTTCCAAAGCTTGCGAGCGTACCAGGTACGTACCTGGCACTAAATGGCCAGGAGAGGAATTACGATGAAAATTCAATTAATGAAGGTCGTCATCGACGACAAAAATGAAAACAATGTTTTGGAAACCAAAAAGGACCGTTTGGAAAACACCTACGGCCAGGCCCTCTCCCTGCAGTCGAAAGAGGTAAAAGAATTGAAGGCCCTTCTGGGAGTCGCCTCCTTGGAAGGGGTAAATTTGAAGGATGCGGACACCTTTCTACGAATTTTTAACAATCCTCAAAATCCCTACTCCACCCCCAACGATGAAGAAAACCTGCTCGCAGAAGCACGAGAGATCGCGAAAAAGAACGGCTTTACCTTCGACGAAGGAAAAGCAAGCGACCTTCTCAAACAAGCGCATAAAAAAGAGATGGAGAAGAATTTTTCCGCGGCCCAAAGATTAGCGAAGGAAGGACTCCCCTCCTTTTCTTTAAGCATTTTCGGAGCCCCGCGGAACTCGTCGATCATCCCGGTAAAAAAGCTCCTCCAAGACGCCGAAACCCACGCGGAAAAAGCGGGCGAAAACTTCGACGGAAATCGCGCCTACGAAATCCGCCTCCAGGCTTTAGCCACGGGGATTGAGATGAATTTCCAAAAAATGGAGGAACTCGCCTTTTTTGGAATCGAAAAAGGGGCCGCCCAATTAAATGCCGACATCCTCCAATACGCCCAAGAGGGAGAGCTTTCGGTCGACCCCGAACGGGCCCAAGTCTTGAACAAGCTCAATGTTCTCAGGCAAACGGAACAAAACTTCAAGGCGGCCTTAAGAATTGAGGCTTCCTATCGAATGTTTTCCCGCATCGTCGGCTGGGGATATTCCACTCAAGACGGTTGGGGCCCGATTAAAGAGGGGCTTCCGATGGAGGCGCAAATAAAAATCGTTCAATATCTCACAAAAGCCCAAACGCTCACCCAATCGGTCGGGGTCGATTTGAAGAACCTGGATTTTGAAATTCTTCTCACCGCCGCCCACGCCCTCGCTTTTCGAGGGGATGTCACATTCGTTGAAGTCGGCCTTGCGGAAGCCGAACAGGAAGCTAAAAAATCAGGGATTACGATCCATCCGGAACAGCTGGAAAAAATTCGGCTGACAGCCCTCAGTCATGAGTTCATCCATTTAAACGAAACGCTGACAGAACTCATGGACAAGGGGGATGTGGAAGGCGTTCAAGGCAAGCTCGATGAAATTCAGGCTTTAGCCGATCTCCTCCAAGAAAAATACGGATTGGAAGTGGGATACGGCGAAGAACAAATGGAAACCTTTCTGAAATCCACGCGCGAAAACCGCCTGAAGGCTTCTTGGGAAAAAATACCGACGCTGGCGAGAAGGTTTGATTTATCGGAACTTCTGGAAACCATCAAAAACATAGAAGCCGAAAGCAAAGCATTGGGATTTTCTTTTGATCCTAAAAAAGTAAATGCCGCCATGAAGCCGGGCCTTCTTCTTCGAGTGGAAGATGCTTACCTTGACGCCGAAAATGCGTGGAGCGAAACGTCTTGCCAAGAACACCTGAAACAAGCCCGGCAATTCGCCAAAGATGCGGGAGTGAAATTCGACGAGGCACGGGCGGATGCAATTTTAAAGAAGACAAAGGCGAGGACAAAAGAATCTGAAAAAGAAACGAAAGAACTGAACGAGGATTTTGGTTTTCTCCCAGATTTCGATCTTGGATATAGTAGTCCTAGCGTGCGAAATCGCCGTATTATTATCCCAATTCCCCGGAACCCCACCGACTAAGAGCTTACTACAGCCTTGCCGGGTATGTGTCGGACACTTTCGACACTTTATTGACAGGTCGAGGGCCTTCACTTTAACCGCCCGGCAAACTCCTCCGGATATTTCAAATTGTTCAGGCCGATCTCTGCCTGAACGGAGGGGGGAAGAGCCGGGAAAACCTCACGAAAGTAGCGGTTATACATTCCCGCCATCTCTCTGTTTTCGCCTGCAAAAATTCGCCTTTGGAAAGCGACCGGAGTCCGGTTGAAAAGATAAGAAAGGGTATGACCCATTTGCCTTGCCCCCAACAGCGCCATTTCCAAAGCCTCCGGATCCACCAAACGGGAAGGGTGTCGCTCGGGGCTAAAGAGCTCGACCAAGGGCGCATCCGGTTCATCCATCCTCATTAATTCAATACCTCCGCAGTAAGCATTGGCATGCGTGCGGAGCGTCGAAGAATAAGCACGAAACATGTCCTCCTCGCTTCCTAACGCCCGCTTCAACAAGGCAAATTTCTCTTCCAGAGTTTTGCCCCCCATTGCATCCAATTGACTTAAGAAGATGGGCAAAGATTCGGGATGGTCGGGAATTAAATGGGACTGGGGAGCCACCTTAAGATCTTCCATCTTTTGACGGGGGATAAGAGCGGTCTCCGGAAAGGATCTACCTGCGACAGTTTGCCGGTAAAGAAGCGCATAAAGCTTTTCCGCCGAAGAAGGAGGAGGAAGAATGGGCTTTACGGCCGCTGGAACCCATTCATTCCCTTGGAATACGTCCAGATGGAGCGCGTCGAGCTCAACGCGAAAACGCATTTGCCCTCCCTTCGGAGAAGTCGTTACGACGATATGTTGGCCTAAAGCGAGCGGACGCGCCTGCAACAAATCGAGGACGGGGCCCATTTGAGAAGGATCCGTCGATCCCAGATATTCTATCAAAAGGGTTTGGGGAGGGTTGGAAGAGCGGAGAGTCCGTTCCACAATGGAAACAATGCCTTCCGTATCCGACACTACAAATTCATGAGATTCTCCCTTAGAACTTTTCGGAAAAACGCCGCTGGAGGGAGGCGACTTAGGAACAGACACTTGCGGGAGCTGGTGCGTGATGGACAAATCTTCCAAAGGATTCACGAGAGGACGAATCACCGCCAGGTAGGTCGGAGAAGAAAGACGCCGTGCTTCCGACCGGACGGAAAGGGCAAGACCGCGCTCCCACTGCACGACGGGTGACAGAAGGGCCCCCAATGCGGCCTGCCCCGCATGAAATTGGGTTTGAAAAATCTGAGCCCGCAGCAAGCGTTCAAAAAGACCCTCTTGAGGGGAAAACCGGCCCTGAAAGCGCAATGAAAGGTCTTCTCCCGCCACCATACCGAAATCGGCGACAAGGTTTCTCAAAAGAGCGTTTTGCCCCGCCGCCGCCCTTCCGAAAAACCTCAGGATCCCGAAATGAAGAAAGTGAGCACCGACCTGCCGACCCAAGTGTGTCGTAGAAAGGGAGGATCTTCCCGAGACGGCCTCCGCCAATCGGCAGCTACCCTCAAAAGCGGCGGCCTCAGCCGTGAGCCCCGCCGCTCCTGCGCCCAGATGAAGCATGGAAGAACGCACAAAAGGAGAAGCCAACCGCAGGGCGCTCCACTTGCCCAAATGAAAAAATATTCCGCCGGAAAAGGCGGCCGCCGCCCCTTGCCAATGAGTGACGCCCTGAACGAACAAACTCACCGATTGATCCACCTCCCGTTGGAGGAAAGAAAACGTCGCCTCCGAGTGGGAAATACGCGAAAGGACGGAATCAGCTCCTTTCGACACGGTGGAATAGGAAATGGAATCCATATTTTGCCCCCAAACAAAAAACTTCGAAGCTTATCCTCGAGCTCGGCGGAAATGTAAATTCCCCAAATTTTATCCAAACGGCTTCTTTTGGGTTAAAAAACACTCCAATCACCACATTGAGAGAGCGTTCAAAATAGTTTTTGAAAAAACAACTTTCATCATAGTCATCCGATAAAATGCAAACGAGGTTACCGCATTAAGAGAAGACACGGAGGGTGCCCGCATGGGGCCGAAATCCACTCTTTCTCTTTTGCCGGA
>JAXMHI010000016.1:0-62545 GCA_046346885.1 bacterium
CGTGAAGCAATTGCTCGGCGATGCCGCCGTCGGGGGCGGGCGCCAGCTCCCAGCGCGCGGCCAATTGATTGCCGGCAACCATCGCGGTGTCTTGGACAAAATGGGCAAGCAAGATATTTTGATTGGCCGCCGCGGCGCCGGCACCTTTGAGGATTCCGAAGGTAAGGAACGAACGTTTCCAGCCTTCCTTAAAGCCGCCTTTGCCTTCCCAGCTCCAAAGGGTCGGTTGTGAGGCGCCTTCTCCGCTCAAACTTAAGCAAGCGCGATGGGCCGCTTCGAAGGCTCCCGCTTCGCTTCCCAGCCCCACTGCGTAGGAAAGGAAGCACATCGGCGTCTCGTAAGCGGCGCTTTTGCCCGCCAGGGAAAGCGTCGACATGCGGCCGAAACGGTAAGCGAATCCCCCGGCGACCATGGCGCAAAGAGATTTCCAATCCGTCGCTTCGTGGGCGAAGGATTCGACTAAAGCGTCGACTTGTTTCTGTGTCGCGGTGAGGGCGAGCTCCCCCGGAGGCGTCACCTGTGCAAAGCGCGACAGAACCGTTTCGAACATTCGTTGTGCCCCCTCGAACTGAACGGTTGAAGGTGATGAATTGAAATTGTGTGAAAGACCTTCGTTTAGGAAGGTCAGCTTCCTTTTCGGAAAATCACCCGATAGGTTGCCTAATTAATCGTCATGGCTGCATTTTTAGACTTTTCCCTTCATTTTTTAACAGAAAAAACCTTCATTTTCGGCCGTTTTGGAAAAATCCGGTTAAGTCCTTAAAAACATAACGCTTTGCGACATGAACTCCCCCACAACCTATTTTGATTTCTTCCGATAAATAAGGCAGAGAGTTCTCCCTCCGGTTAAAGGGGGAGGGAGCGCTTTTTAAAGGTTAAGGGGAATTATGATTCGAAAAATCCATTCTATTTTATCGATTTTAGGGTTCGCCCTGACGCTCGTCGCGTGTTCGGGCGGATCCGATCAAGTCTCCGGCATCATGGCCGAAGCTCAATTCTTGACTTCCAGCTGCCAACCGAAAAGCAAGACCATCAACATTCGAAACGACAACACCGCCGAGCCCCAACGGGTTCAGGGAGTTTATTTCGAGGGGGGCACCAACCAGTTTGGTCAAGGAAATAGCGCCTACTACAAGATCGAAAACGTGACGGTAAACGGCAATCAGTTTGCTTCCACCGACGGATCGGTTCAAGAAGTGATCATTCCCGCCGGTGGCGTGATGGCCGTGAAAGTAACCTATAAACCGAAGGATTTGACCGCTGGCTCACAACGACATACTTCTTATTTGGATGTTTTTTTGAACGGGCCGAAATTGGGTATCATGCAGGTGAAGCTTTCCGGCGAATCGGATGGCCCTACCGACGGTTGCGGAGGTCCTGCGGGCGACGTGAAAAAATTCTCGGTGACCAAGGCCGATTTCGACTTAAACTTTGCCGATGCGCCGATTAATGGGGATTTCAAGCGAGAAAACCTCCAAGTGACGGGCGACTTCCAGTTTACGGTCGATGGAAGCAAGGCCATCATGACGAAGGCGGATTTTCCTAAGATTACCTTACCTCTTCCCAACGGCGTGGCACCCATTTCCTCGGCCGACATTACCTTGGCGGACGACACCTTTGAAGGCACCTTCGACGGCACTAAGTTGAGTTTCGACAACTTAACTCTCGTGATGGCTGGGATCATCAACGTGCCGGGGGTAAAGTTGAAAGCCGAAGCCCTCGACGTGAGCGGCCCCAAGGGGCACCTTTCCCTAACCGGTTCGGCCCTCTCCGGCGGCAAGATGACCGTGGTGATCGGTGTGGCCATCCCCAGCGGCATTGCCAATCTGGATTCGATCGCCGGTGGGGCGGTGGGATTGACGTTGGAACTGCAACAGAAATAGCGAAGAATTAATTTCGAAGATTGAACTTAAAAAGGCGGATGAATTTCATCCGCCTTTTTATTTTTATCGCCTTTGCACACGCACCTTCGTTCCCTCCAACAAATGTTCAACCAATGTATAACTCGTCCAAAGTTGGAGGGGGATTCCTCCCTCTTGAGGGTGCTTTGGCTCGAGGGTGACCAGAGCCAAGCGGGGGACGCCGTTTTGTCCCGCGGAAGGTTGATAGGGAGCGACCCCTACGACCTCGAGTAGTTGGGATTTTTCCGTATCAGGAGGGGCGGGAAACTCGAGGGCCCACGCCTCGCCGTCAAGGTCGCGTTCGGTGGTACCGAAAATACGGGTTGGGGGAGGCAGGGGTGGGGGAGGGTTGGAGGCATGTTCGGGAAGCACTTGCAGGCCTTGGAGCCCCAGTAATCCCATAGAGACCGAATCTCTCACTTCCCGGGTGAGAATGCCTACCTCTTCGATTCTCCCGCTACGCACCACATTGACGAGGATGCTGGCCTCTCCGATTTTACGGCCTTGTCTTTTATAAAAGCTCAGGGCCTGAATGCTTTCGGGGCTCTCATCCCTGAAAGCGACGATGTCGCCGGTTTGCGTATCAAAATAGGCTCGGACGCTGCGCAGTCCTTCATAAATGGTTCCGTCGGAGAGGGCGCGGTAAAAACTGCCCCCTACGGGATGATCGAGGACGGTCGTTAAGCTCCCCATCAGAATTTGGGCGTTTCGGGTGATGCGCGGGCTCATGACGTTCGCCAGGAAAGCATCGATCCATGCTTGGCGGTCCGACGGAGAAACGGTCAGGTCGAGACTGCGGGTTTGACTCCGCACCTGAGCCTCGGGGGGAGAGGAATCGCGTTGGAGGCCCGCATAGGCCCTTTCGATCGAATCCATCAATAAATGGCCGACGGGAGTTTGGATGACCCGACGGTAATTGCGAAGGGTAATGAAGAAACGGCCGAGGTCGTCACGCAGTTGAGCAATGGACATTCGGGCGGCGACCGCTTCCGGTGTATTCGGCAAGTTCTGGAGGGAAGCCTCATAAATGCTCAACCTCTCACGGAGTACGCCGTCCCAAAGCGGAAATTCCACGTTTCGTTTTGTTCTTCCCATCTCGACAAGCGTCCGCCGCACCGCGGTTCCGCAGAAGGGCTTGTGCATGTCGACGAGCGTTCTTGCGTAAGTGTCGGGATCCTGCTGAACCGTCTCCCATTGGTTTTGGATCACCTGAGTGGAAAGGTTGTAAACCCCTTTCACGTTTTCGGAAAAACGATGCAGTTCCGTTAAGATTTCATGCAACGTTAAGGAGACGGGAATCGGCCGGTCGGAACGGGGACCGCTGATCGGCACCGAAGAGCCCGCTTCCAGAAACCAGAAGACGGCGGGGAAATAAGTGGGGTCGAGGGGCGGTTGTTCGTCAGAGGAGTTGACCATCGGCCGCGCCGAAATGTTTTCGGGGTTCTCCAGATCTTGACGGCCTTCCTCTACTAGCTCGATCAAGTCACCATGCCGCAAGGGGTACCAAAGAAAAGGGGAGAGTGTGACTTGATTGATGCGGACTTCCGTGGCTCCCTCATGAGGTTTTACCTGCATTTGACCGTTTCGAATTCGAAAATCCAAGTGTTGCCGGGAGATATGGCGGTAGAAATCGGGGAAAATGTTGGTCCGCTTAGAGCTAGTTCGTCCTAAAGTGATCGATTGCCCTTCGTTCAAGCGGCCGAGTGGAAAAACTTCCGACGCGTCGAAGGGGGATTGAAAATAAGCCATTGGTTGAGCGGTCGGTGGGGGAGGGGTGCTGCGGTTTTCGGCGACCGAAGTTTCAATGGCGGGGGCGGGACTCGAGGGGGGCTTGGAAGCACCGGTGACCCATCCGAATATTTCTCCCAAAGACATCATGGCCATGGGGCGGGAAGCGAGTGAAGTGATATCCGAAGCTTCCGGAGAGGAGGTTTCGAGGGTCGTGGGGTCGCCCATAGCCAAGGCTTCTTCGAAGAGACGGGAAGATCCGTCGAGAGGATTTCGCGCGAGGGGAGCTCGGCCGCGCAGCGAAAGTTCCAAGGCGTTTTCCACTTGGTGCAAGGCGGGAAAAACGCGCGCGAAAACGGCGCCTCCCACCAACATATGTAAATTGGTGGTTTCCGCTCTCAAAAGTTGTTCGGTGAGGGAGCCCTCGGGCCTTTCCGTCCACCCCAAACGGTAAGCCAATTGTTGGCCGGCAACCACCGCCGAGCTTTGCGTCGCATGTTGAACGAAAAGATTGCTGCCTTGCGTGAAGCCGCCGAACCCGCGCAAGACGCCGAAGGTGAGCAGATTGGAAGCGAAGTTCTCTCCCCAGCCCCCCCCTCCGCTCCAGCGCCAAAGGTTCGGATTGTGATTTTCGCTCCCGAAAGAAGCGAAGGCGCGTTGTGTGGATTCAAAGGCGGCGACTTCGCTCACAAGGCCTGTTCCATAAGAGAAAAGCGAAGCGACGGGGTTTGCGGGGGATAGGGCGAGGCTTCCCATCCTTCCTAATCGAAAGGCGGCTCCTCCCACACCCATGGCGAGAAATAAGGAACCGCGGGTGGCCTCTTCATTGAAATGGCCGACCATTTGATCGATTTGCGCTTGGCCCCGGGTGAGGGAAGAGGAGAGGTTATTTAAGCTTTGCTGGGAAAAGCGCGCCTCAAGGGAGTTCGCGTCTACCGAAGACGCCGAAGCGATGGGATTTTGGGACGAAATAGGTTGCAAGAAAGCCATCACCGGGTGCCCCGCGCCGGTGATCCGTTTTCACTCTCTTCGACGTTTTACCACAAAAGTTGCGAATAAGATTGAGCAAATTGCTACCGCTCAAAAAAAGAGAAAAATCAATGATAGGTCATGTTTTCTCTCGAAAGGGTGAAGAGGGGAATTTTAGCGTCGAATCCTTCCCCGTCTTCGGTCACCATTTGATAGGTGCCCTGCATGGTTCCCGTCGACGTGTGTAACGGGCAAAAACTGGTGTATTCGAACGACTCGCCCGGCTCGAGCGTCGGTTGTTCCCCCACCACCCCCGGTCCTTTTACTTCTTCGACCCTGCCGTCGCCGTGGGTGATGATCCAGTGGCGGCTCATGAGCTGCACGGTTTCCTCTCCCTCGTTGGTCAAGGTGACGTGGTAGGAAAAAAAGTAATAATCCCGATCCGGGCGGGATTGGTCGGGAACGTATTGGGGGTCCACTTCGACGCGGATGGAACGGGTGACGGCTTCTGGCATAAGGTCTCCTCCGGGCGCCTTCTATCGCTGGCGTCTGCTCTTTTCAATCTTTCTTTTCTCTTGCTATTCCTTAGGAATTTGGATTAGAACGCTTTTGCGTTTGTAGGAGTTTTAACCGTGGGCCTTGTGGCCCATTTTTATTTGATGCATCTTTCGGATCTCCAAAAAATTGAAAGTCTCACCGAACCGGTGGCCCTCTCTTTAGGATGCGAACTCGTCGCTTGTGAGTGGGCGGTGGAGTCCGGACGGCGGATTTTAAGGGTCTTAGTCGACAAACCGGGGGGAGTGAGCATCGGCGATTGCGAGAAGCTTTCCCATCTTTTAGGCCCCCTCTTCGAGGTTGAGGAAGCGGTTCCCGAGAGCTATAATCTGGAAGTCTCCTCGCCCGGCTTGGAGAGGCCCCTGCGCAAGCTGGCTGATTTTGAACGTTTCTCGGGAAACCTCATTCGTCTCAAGACGAAGATTCCGATTGAAAATAGGAGCCGTTTTAAGGGCACCCTGGAAGGGGTTGAGGGCGAAGAAGTTTTAGTGAAAGTCGACGGAGTGCTTTTTCGCATTCCTCACCAAGAGATCGAAAAGTCGAGGTTGGAGATCGACTGGAATCAGGTTTTTAAGAAAAAGAAAAATGAAAAGAAGTAAGGGAGTTTCGCTTCATGCCGCCTAAAAAGAGAAAAACCGCCAAAGAAGGCGTGAAATCGATGTTCATTAATTTGAACAGCGTGATCGAGCAAGTGGGTAAAGACAAGGGGATCCCCAAAGAAATTTTAGTGGAGACCATCGAGTCCGCCATGCTTTCGGCGGCCAAGCGCAAATACGGTCCGGAAGCCGAATTGGAAGCCCATTACAATGAAGAAATGGGGGAAGTGGAGCTTTTCCAGTTCCGCCAAGTGGTCGACATCGTGGAAGATTCGGAAACCCAAATTTCCATCCATGAAGCGCACAAGCTCGATCCCGAAGCGACGGTAGGAGATAGCTTGGGGGAAAAGATCGACTCCAATCAATTCGGTAGAATCGCCGCCCAAACGGCCAAGCAGGTCATCATCCAGAAAGTTCGCGATGCGGAGCGGGACATTATTTACAACGAGTATAAAGACCGGGTCGGGGAATTGATCACGGGAATCGTGCGTCGGGTCGAGAAAGGCAACATCATCATCGACTTGGGCCGCACCGAAGCCATCCTTTCCGCGAAAGAGCAGGTGCCCACTGAGAATTATAAGCCCAACGACCGCATTCAAGCCTTTTTGGCCGATTTGCGGCGCGACGCGAAGGGGCCGCAAATCGTTCTTTCCCGACGTAATCCCGGCCTGATTCGGGCTCTCTTTTCGATGGAAGTGCCGGAAATTTCCGAAGACATCGTTGAAATTAAAGCCGTGGCTCGCGAACCGGGCGCACGTTCGAAGATTGCCGTTTACTCGAAAGACGCGGATGTGGATCCCGTGGGAGCCTGCGTGGGTATGAAGGGATCCCGCGTCCAGAGCGTCGTTCAAGAGCTTCGGGGAGAGAAAATCGACATCGTTTCTTACGATGAAGACCCGGCGCGTTTTGTTTGCAACGCCATCGCCCCGGCGGAAGTGGCCCGGGTAATCATCCATGAAAAGGATCGGGGCATGGAGATCGTGGTTCCGGATGACCAACTTTCTTTAGCCATCGGCAAGAAGGGGCAGAACGTCCGTCTGGCGGCCCAACTCACCGGTTGGAACATCGATATTTTCAGCGAATCGAAAATCGAAGAAATTCAAAAGAAAGCGAAAATGGCCTTGGTCGAAGACTTGGGAGTCGAAGACAGCATGGCGAGCGTTCTTTACAGTCACGCGTATCGTACGACGAAAGAGATCGCTCAAACTCCCCTGGAAGAATTTTTGGAGCTTCCCGGCATCAACTCAGAGCGTTTAAAAGATATTCATTCCAAGGCGGTGGAGGTCAGTTCTCAGCCCCGTGTTCCCAAGGAAAATAAAGAAGAAAAAGGGGAGAAAGTGGAAGCTCCTCCTCCGTCGGAAAGTTAATTTTCAAGCTTCAATTTGCATTTTAAGTATCTATTTTATATATCATTTAAACAATGGAGTCTAAAACGGAAGTCATCGAAAAAAGAGTAAAGCCCACCGTCATTCGGCGACGGGCGAAAGCGGAGCCGCCGGAAGCTACTCCTCCCCCGGAGGAGGTTAAAAAAGCTGCGCCTTCCGTGGAAGCGGCCCCTATTGTTGAAAAAGAGGTCGTTGCGGCGGAGCCCAAAACGGCTGCCAGGCCGGTGAAGGCGGAACCGGAGGCTCCTGCTCGCAAAGAAGAACCTCCCTCCAAAAAAGAAGAAACGTCCGTGGTGGTTGCGCCGGAAGCGGAGAAAAAACCCGTTGCGGCACCTCCGGCCAAAGATAAAACGACGGATGAAGAAGACCGTCCACGTTTCGGATTGAAAGTCGTCGGTCAAATCACCCTGAAGCCTTCCCATCGGGAAGCTGCGGGGGGTAAAACCGCTGCAAAGACGGAAGCGAAAACCGCGCCGTCTCCCGCCCGTCCCGGCGGACCTGCCGTTGCACCTTCTGCCCCGACCACTCCCGAAGAGGAGGAGAAAGATAAAAAGGTCAAAAAAGTCGCCAAAAAGTCGAAGCGAGAAGAGTTGGAAGTGGATTTGGACGGCATCGGCAAAGTGGCGACCCTCACTCAACTGACGCGGCTTGCCGCGGCCGCCACCCCTGAAAAGGTGGAGCGTGAACGGGTTTTCGAGCCGGGTCGGTCGCTGAGAAAACGTAAAGGAATCGTCAAGCGCGAGGGGAAAAAGACCGAAATCACCACGAAAAAAGCCTCCAAACGCATCATTAAGATGGGGGAGTCCATCATTGTCAGCGAGCTGGCCCATGAAATGAGCGTGAAAGCGGGTGAGGTGATCAAGCGGCTCATGGGAATGGGCTCGATGGTGACTTTAAATCAGCCCATCGATTTCGATACGGCTTCCATCATTGCCCAAGAATATGGCTACGAAGTAAAGAAAGATACCTTCGAAGAAGCCCACGTTTTAACCGCCTCGGAGGATAAACCGGAAGATCTGGTGCATCGCTCTCCCGTCGTGACGGTCATGGGACACGTCGATCATGGAAAAACTTCCTTGCTCGATGCCATCCGTAAAACGCAGGTGGCTTCAGGGGAGGCGGGCGGCATTACCCAGCACATCGGGGCCTATCAAGTGGCATTGCCGAAGGGCACGATCACTTTTATCGATACTCCGGGTCACGAAGCCTTCACCGCCATGCGCGCCCGCGGCGCTTCCGTCACGGATATCGTCATCTTGGTGGTGGCCGCCGACGACGGCGTGATGCCTCAGACGATCGAGGCCATCAATCACGCGAAGGCCGCCGAAGTCCCCATCATCGTGGCCGTGAATAAAATCGACAAAGCCGAGGCCGACCCAGACCGCGTGAAACGACAATTGGCCGAGCACCAATTGGTGCCCGAAGATTGGGGTGGCGACACGATTTTTGCCCACGTTTCCGCAAAGACCCAAAAAGGAATTGAAGAATTATTGGAACTGATCCTTTTGCAGGCCGAAGTGTTGGAGTTGAAAGCCAATCCCAACAAGCCGGCCAAGGGAGTGGTCATTGAGTCCCGCTTAGACCGCGGTCGCGGCCCGGTGGCGACGATTTTAATCCAAGAAGGTACCTTGCGCGCCGGCGATTCGGTAATTTCCGGCGTGCACTTCGGCCGGGTCCGTGCCATGCGCGACGAAGCCGGCCACGAAGTGGAAGCGGCGGGGCCCTCCGTTCCCGTTGAAATCATCGGCCTTTCGGGAGTTCCCAATGCCGGCGACGTGATCCACGCGGTGACCGAAGACGGCATGGCCAAGATTTTAGCGGAACACAGGGAAGAGAAAGATCGCGCGCAAAAGATGGCGTCGACGTCGAGAGCCAAGCTCGAAGACCTTTTCGGCCAAGTGCAAAAAGGGGAAACTCGTGAATTGCGCATCATTTTAAAGGCCGATGTGCAAGGTTCGATGGAGGCCATCCGGGAATCCCTGAACAAGCTTTCCACCGATAAAGTGCGCGTGAATTTGCTCCACCTAGGCGTAGGGGGTATTACGGAATCCGACGTGATGCTTGCGGCAGCCTCCAATGCGATCGTCGTGGGGTTCAACGTGAGGCCTGAGACGAAGGCGCAAGATCTTGCCAAGGCCGAGAACGTTCAAATCAAGGTTTACGAAATCATCTATAACGCCATCGAGGAGATCAAGAAAGCGATGGAGGGTCTTCTCGAGCCGACCTTGCAGGAGAAATACCTGGGGCGGGCAGAGGTCCGCAACGTGTTCAACATCTCCAAGGTGGGAAGCGTGGCGGGATGCTTCGTTGTGGACGGCAAGATCGTCCGAAACGAAAAAGTGCGGCTTCTCCGCGACAACGTGATCGTGCATACGGGAAAACTTTCTTCCCTCAAGCGTTTCAAGGACGACGCCCGAGAAGTGGCCCAAGGTTACGAGTGCGGCATGGGGATCGAAGGATACAATGATATCAAGGTGGGGGACGTCATCGAGTGCTTCACCGTCGAATCCATCGCCGCGAAATTGTAAGGGGCTTTCCAAGCGCCAAGTAAAAATGATCGTCGGAATCTGCAAGCTGAGATTGGACCTTCCTCATCTCCATTCCCTGAAAGAAAAACGGCAGCTCCTTCAGCGCATCAAGCAAAAGGGGATGGACCGCTTCAAGATTCTCATTGCAGAAGTGGAAGACCAGGATCTCTGGCAAAGCGCCGTGTTGGGACTGGCCCTCGTGGCGGGCGACGAAAATTTCGTCCGCGACCGAATCCAAAAGATTTTGAGTTTCATCGAGGAGAGCGAGGGATTAAGGATCGGGGATGAATCCATCGAAGTTTTCCATTATTGATCTGGAAAGGAATCGAATCCTTTGAAAACCGCAAGACAGGAAAAAATCGCGGAAGAAATCCGCCGGGAAGTTTCGACGATTCTTCTCTTCGAACTTCAAGACCCGCGCGTTTCGGGGGTGACCGTTACGGGCGTGAAGATGACGCCGGATCTGCAATTGGCGAGGGTTTACTTCACGATTCCCGGCGAGCCCCAAAGAAAGGAAGAGGCCTTGAAAGGGTTGAAGAGCTGTTCGGGCCTCATCAGGAAGCTGGTATCGCAACGGATTACGTTAAAATTCATGCCGACCTTCGATTTTTTCTACGACGAATCCTTGGAGTTGCAGGAGAGGATCGACACCCTCTTCGACGAGATTGAAAAGAAGCGTGAGTAATGGACGGACTTCTCCTTCTCGACAAGCCTCGCGGCTTGAATTGCCAGAAAATTCTCTCCCGTTTTCGCCGCGCCTATCCAAAGGCGAAAGGGGGATATACGGGCACGTTAGACCCCTTCGCGACCGGTGTTCTGCCCCTTTTTTTGGGGGCGGCCACTAAACTTATTCCTTATATTTCGGAAGAGAAAAAAACCTACGAAGCCCTCCTGCGATTGGGAGAAGCCACCGATACCTTGGATTGCGAAGGGAAGGTGACGGAGAAGGCTCCCGTTCCTGAAATCGGCCCGGAAAAGCTCCACCAAATCCTTCCTTCTCTGTTGGGGAAACGTCTGCAGTCGCCCCCGCAATATTCGGCCATCAAGGTGAAGGGAGTGCCGCTTTACCGTTGGGCACGCAAAGGAGTGGAAGTGGAAGTTCCCGATCGGCCCATCGAAGTTTTTTCCCTCGAATGGAGGGAGTGCACTTCCGAGACCTTAAGATTCGAGGCGGAGGTCAGTCGAGGGACGTATATTCGGAGTCTCGGCGTCGAAATCGCCAGGGCTTTGGGAACGGTGGGGCATCTCCAGGAACTCCGAAGGCTGAAAAGCGGTTCTTTCCGCTCTGAAGACTGCCTTTCCTTCGAGAACTATGAAATTCTTTTGGGAAATCCCGAGGCCTTTCAAGCGCTCTTGCAAAAGACTCTTCGCCCCCTCTTGGAGAATTTTCCGTCTTTTTTAATGAAGGATTCCGAGGGGGAGCGTCGGCTGCTTCAGGGCCAGACGCTTTGTATGGAAGAAAGTCTTTTAAACGGAAAGAACTTGAAAGAAGGGGACAAGGTATTAACCTTCAACCCTTCAGAAATACTTTCTATTTCGGAATATCGCCTTTCCCAGCAGCCGGGGAAAGTCTGCCTGAAGCCCTTACGGATCTTAAAATTACCTTATTCTAATTTTTTATCGACATGATCCAAGACCCGTGCTATCAAAGCGCGCCTTTTAGTTTTTAATCCTTTTATCCCAAAGAAATATTGAAGATTTTCAAGGAGATCAAAATGACGAAAAGTACATTCTGGAGATCTGCCCTTAGCAGCGTATCCAGTCTTTTTCTTTTTATCTTCGTCCTCACTTTGTCTTCCACGGCGGGTGCGAGCGAAGCGGAACTGGTGCTTCCCGATTTGGCTTCGGTTTCATTCTTAGGTTATTCGGGCCGCACCCTTCTGATGGCAGGCTTGGCGGTTTGCTTCTTAGGTTTGTTATTCGGCATCGTCATCTATAGCCAAGTAAAGAAAATGCCCGTTCATCGCTCGATGAGGGAGATCTCGGAGCTCATTTACGAGACTTGTAAAACCTACCTGACCACTCAAGGGAAATTCTTGATCATCCTAGAAATCTTCATCGGGGTCATCATGGTGTTCTACTTCGGGGTGCTTCGTCATTTCGAGCCCGCGAAAGTGGCCATCATCATCCTGTTCAGCCTCATCGGCATCGCCGGGAGCTACGGCGTGGCCTGGTTCGGTATTCGGATCAACACCTTGGCTAACTCGCGTACGGCCTTCGCCAGCTTGAAAGGAAAGCCTTTCCCGATCTATGCGATTCCCCTGAAGTCGGGCATGAGCATCGGTATGTTGCTCATCAGCACCGAGCTCGTCATGATGCTTTGCATTCTGCTTTTCATCCCTAGAGACTATGCGGGACCTTGCTTCATCGGTTTCGCCATCGGCGAATCCCTGGGCGCCTCCGCCCTGCGTATCGCCGGCGGTATCTTCACCAAAATCGCCGACATCGGATCCGACCTCATGAAGATCGTCTTCAAGATTAAAGAAGACGATGCGAGAAACCCCGGCGTCATCGCCGACTGCACCGGAGACAACGCCGGTGACTCGGTCGGTCCCACCGCCGACGGCTTTGAGACCTACGGCGTTACGGGCGTGGCCCTCATCACCTTCATTCTCTTGGCGGTGCCCGAGGCGATGACCCAAGTGCAACTGCTGGTCTGGATCTTCGCCATGCGTATTACGATGATCATCGCCAGCGGATTTTCCTACTACGTCAATGAAGCGGTCGCGAAAGCAAAGTACGCGAACTCGAACGATATGAATTTCGAGCATCCCCTCACTTCTCTCGTGTGGGTGACTTCGATCGTTTCGGTGGCCCTTACTTTCGTCGTTTCGTATCTGCTCATTCCCACCTTGGGCGACGGCAGCCTGTGGTGGAAACTTTCCTGCATCATCACCTGCGGCACCTTGGCCGGCGCCATCATCCCGGAAGTGGTCCGGGTATTCACCTCGATGCATTCGGCCCATGTCCGCGAAGTGTTGAGCTCCTCGCAAGAGGGCGGCGCCTCATTGAATATCCTTTCCGGTCTCACGGCGGGTAATTTCAGCGCCTACTGGATGGGCATCATCATCGTCATCCTCATGGGAACCGCTTACGGCATCAGCACCCAGGGCTTAGGCGGCCTCATGAACGCGGCCCCGGTCTTCGCCTTCGGTCTCGTCGCCTTCGGCTTCTTAGGCATGGGACCTGTCACCATCGCGGTCGACTCTTACGGCCCGGTGACGGACAACGCCCAATCGGTTTACGAACTTTCCGTGATCGAGACGTTGCCTAAGATCCAAGAAGAGATCAAAAAAGACTTCGGTTTCGACGTCAATTTCGACCGTGCCAAGCATTTGCTCGAAGAGAACGACGGCGCCGGAAACACATTCAAAGCGACCGCCAAGCCCGTGCTGATCGGAACGGCAGTGGTGGGGTCCACCACCATGATCTTCTCGATTATCGTGTTGCTCACCCACGGCTTAACGCAGGGCTTGGAGAGCTTGTCGCTTCTCCATGCTCCGTTCTTGTTGGGGCTCATCACCGGCGGTGCGGTGATTTACTGGTTTACGGGATCTTCCACTCAAGCGGTGGTCACCGGCGCCTATCGGGCCGTTGAATTCATTAAGCGCAACATCAAGTTGGAAGGGACGGAAAAGGCCTCGATCGAAGACAGCAAGAAAGTGGTTGAAATCTGCACCCAGTATGCGCAAAAGGGAATGTTCAACATCTTCCTCACCGTTTTCTTCAGCACCTTGGCCTTCGCCTGTTTAGAGCCTTACTTCTTCATCGGCTACCTCATCTCCATCGCCTTGTTCGGCTTGTACCAAGCCATTTTCATGGCGAACGCGGGCGGCGCTTGGGATAACGCCAAGAAGCTCGTGGAAGTGGAGTTGAAGCAAAAGGGCACGCCCCTCCACGACGCCACGGTGGTCGGCGACACGGTCGGCGATCCGTTCAAAGACACCTCTTCGGTGGCTATGAACCCGATCATCAAGTTCACCACCTTGTTCGGTCTATTGGCGGTGGAATTGGCGATTGAAATGACCCGTAAGACGAGCGCGATTCTCTCGGGCGTCTTCTTCGTCATTTCCGTCATCTTCGTGATCCGCTCCTTCTACGGAATGCGGATCAAATCTGAAAATGTCTAATTATTCCAATTAGTTAATTTATAAATAAGGCCTGGAGAGATTTCTATCTTTCCAGGCCTTTTTATTTTAAGATCCGTTTTTAACAAGGTCTCGAAAGGAGAAATTCCCTATGAAAAAATCCCTATTATTGTTGTCGGCCCTATTCATTTCAGGCCTCCATTTGGGCCAGGCGCTTGCCGATAACAAAACCTTAAACTTAGAAGTAAAAGGTATGAGCTGCGCGATGTGCGCCGCGAAGGTGGAAAGCACGATTAAAAAAGTGGAGGGGGTTCAAAAGGCCACCGTCGACAATAAAACCGGCAAAGGCACGGTCGAATATGCCGACAAGGCCACTCCCGATAAAATTCTGGAGGCCTGCAACAAAACCGGATTTAAGTGCGAATTGGCTCAGTAAGCGGAAAATAAATCAGACATGACGAACCGCCCGCCCGAGAAAATCGGCGGGCGGTTTTTTATTTTTTCTCCTCGGGGGAGCTTTCCATTAAAACTTTCATGAGCTCGAAGAGAGAATCGGTAAGCAAGTTGATTTGCCCCTTCATTTTGTTCGCGTCCATGTTGCCGATTTCCGTCACGGCCGTCTTCACGCGATTGAGTTGTTTCTCCACCTTACTTAACTTCTGGGGGGTGAAAGATTCCTTAAAACTTAAGATCTCGTCTAAAACCCCATTCAAGCGGTCTAAATTGACTTTTAGTTCCGAGCGGTCGTCTTTTCCCGCCACTCGTCGGATCTTTCCGTAGATTTCAAGAAGGGTAAGTGCCTCGTCCATCATCGATTTGGAATGAAAGGAGCGTGATTCGGGCTGCGACTGCGCCCCTTGGCTCTCGCTTTTGGCCCAGAGGAGGGAAAAAGAGGGAAGAAGAAGTTGAGCCGCAAGGACGGAAGAAAGAAGACGTTTCATGCTTACCTCCAGAAGCCGGACTTTATAATTTCAAGCGCCTCAGACGCAAGGCGTTTCCGATGACCGAAACCGAGCTTAAACTCATGGCGGCGCTCGCGAAAAGGGGGCTTAAAAGCAGACCGAAAGCGGGATAGAGGACTCCGGCGGCCAGCGGAACTCCAATCGTGTTGTAAACGAAGGCGAAGAATAGGTTTTGCCGAATGTTGCGCATGGTGCCGCGGCTTAATTTTAAGGCTTTCACGATGCCGCGAAGATCACCTTTGAGCAAAGTGACGCCCGCGCTTTCGATGGCGACGTCCGTTCCGGTTCCCATGGCGATCCCCACTTGAGCTTGGGCTAAGGCGGGGGCGTCGTTGATGCCGTCGCCCGCCATGGCCACCTGGAGTCCTTTCGCTTGAAGCGCTTTTATTATTTCCCCTTTCCTCTCGGGCAACACTTCCGCTTCTACTTGCTCGATTCCCAATTTCCTTGCGACCGCGAGGGCGGTGAGCGGACTGTCTCCCGTGAGCATCACGATTCGGATGTTTTCGCGCCTCAGAGTTTCGATCGCTTCCGCAGTGGAAGCCTTGATGGGATCCGCCACTCCCAAAAGACCCACCAATTGATTTTCCACCGCCACGAATATTACGGTTTGTCCTTCTTTTCGCAGGGGGTCCGCTGCTTCGCCCCAAGCTTTCAAATCGATGTTGCATTCTTCGAGAAGTTTTTGGTTTCCTAAAATAACTTTTTTTCCCTCCACGACTCCGACAACTCCTCGGCCGGTGAGGGATTGAAAGCTTCCCACCCGATCGAGAGCCAGTTTTCGGTCATCCGCTTCCTTCACAATGGCCTGGGCCAAGGGGTGTTCGCTGCCTTTTTCAAGGCTGGCCGCCAAGCGAAGCAACTCAGATGAGGAAAAGGGAGGTGCGGGGAGGAGGGAAATCAAACGCGGTTTCCCTTCCGTCAATGTGCCCGTTTTATCGACGACGAGCGTGTCGATTTTTTCCATCACTTCCAAAACCTCGGCATTTTTGATGAGGATTCCCTCGGTCGCCCCGCGTCCCATCCCCACCATGATGGACATGGGAGTGGCTAGTCCCAATGCGCAGGGGCAGGCGATGATCAACACGGCGACCGCATTGACGAGTCCGTGGGCGAAACGGGGTTCGGGCCCCTTCCATGACCAGAGAAGGAAAGCGGCGAGCGCCGTCAAAAGCACGGCCGGAACGAAATAGGAGGAAACCGTATCGGCTAAACGCTGGATGGGCGCGCGGCTGCGTTGGGCCTCGCTCACGCTTTTCACGATTTGGGCGAGTAACGTGTCTTTTCCCACCTTCGTGGCTTGCATCAAGAAGCCTCCGGTGCCGTTGACCGTGCCGCCGGTGACCGCGTCTCCCTTTTTCTTTTCGACGGGCGTAGGTTCTCCCGTCATCATCGATTCGTCGACGTAACTCGCCCCATCCAACACCTTTCCGTCGACGGGGATTTTCTCACCGGGTCGAACCCGCAAAATTTGGCCCTGCATTACTTGCTCCAGGGGAATATCGCTTTCCGTCCCGTTCTTTTGGACCCAGCGCGCGGTTTTAGGCGCTAAACCCAAAAGGGCTTTGATGGCTCCGCCCGTCTTATTGCGGGCGCGCAGTTCCAATACTTGCCCCAACAAAACGAGAGTCGTGATGACGGCGGCCGCTTCAAAGTAGGCCGGCACACTTCCATCCGCTTGGCGGAAGGAGGCGGGGAAAATTCCTGGCATGAGCGTGGCGAAGAGGCTGTCGATCCAGGCCGCTCCCGTTCCCAGAGCGATCAAGGTGAACATGTTGGGGCTTCGGTTTCGAAGAGAGTCCCAGGCCCGCGTAAAAAAAGGGGCCCCGCCCCAAAGCACGACGGGAGTCGCCAAGATCATTTGTGCCCACATGAGAAAATGGGAAGGGACGGTTTTTAAAAAGCCGAGTTTTCCCGTCATTTCCCCCATGACGAGAAGCAAAAGGGGAAAGGAGAGGGAGAGGCTCACCCAAAAGCGCCGGGACATATCGACGAGCTCGGGATTTGCTTCTTCGGAGAGGGTGATGGCTTTGGGTTCCAGGGCCATGCCGCAAATCGGGCAAGCGCTCGGGGCGAAGCGGACAACTTCCGGATGCATGGGACAGATATATTCCACCTTTTCTTCCGTCGAAGGTGAAGGGGGGAGGGGAGGAAGGAAAGGGGAGGCGGTTAAAAATTTTTCCGGCTCCTTTTTAAATTTCTCAAGACAATGCAAGCCGCAAAAATAATAGGTTTTACCCGCATATTCATGGGTTCCCGCCGCTTCTTTCGGGTTGACTAGCATCCAACAGACAGGATCTTTCTCGAGAGCTTCGTTTTCGGGGACCATGAAAGGGCTCCTTACTTCACCGCGCTTCCGCAACTGAGCATCGCCTTGCCGAAATAGGGGTTTTGAAGATTGGGCCCCCGTTGCAACCAAACGCCTCCTTTGCCGTCGCCCGCCATGGGACATTGAAACAAATAAACCTCATTCCATTTCGGGCTGAATTTCTTCCAATAGTCTCCCATCGGTTTCGACAGTTCGCCGAAAGAGTTCCGCAAGCTCTTGATGTCGTTGCCTTTCATCTTTTCAGCCGCCGTCGATATTTTCTGGAGAAGGTCCATGCAACTGTCCGACGTGAGGGTGCAAGGCTGGTTCAGAAGCGGGGAGAGTTTTTTCACGATGCCCACCGCTTCCGCCTCGATTCCCACGGTGGTGTCGGCGGCCAGCTTTTCCTGGATGTTGAGGTAATTCGCCGCAACTTCATCCATCGTGGCCGCGGTTTTCGCATCGACCGCAAAAGCGGATCGCGAGCCTAAGGCGAAAAGAAAAAGGAAGGAGGCGAGGAGGGGCGCGAAAAGATTTCTTTTTCGAAGCATATTTTGCCTTTCTATTTGGAAGCGTAGGATGAAAGCCCTTATGGGTAAGAGCGTTCGAACTTACGTTCCTTCCATATATAATAAATGGCCGGGTAGACCAGCAATTCCAAAGCGAAGGAGGTAAAAAGACCACCGATCATGGGAGCCGCGATCCGTTTCATCATGTCGGAGCCGCTTCCCTGGGAAAACATGATTGGCACGAGTCCCATGAACGCCGCCATGACGGTCATCATCTTGGGGCGCACCCGCTTCACGGCCCCGTGAAGAATGGCGTCGACGAGGTTTTCTCGGGTTTTCATTTCCCCCTTTTCCGCTTTTTCCCGGTAAGACAGGTCGAGGAAGAGGAGCATGAAGACGCCGGTTTCCGCGTCCAAGCCCATCAAGGCGATGAGCCCCACCCACACGGCGATCGAGAGGTTATAGTCGAGGAAATAGAGAAGCCAGATGGCACCGATGGCGGAAAAGGGAACGGCTAACATCACGATCGAAGCCCTGGCGGTCGACTTCGTATTCAAATAGAGAAGTAAAAAGATGAGGAAGAAGGTGAGGGGGAGAACGAGTTTGAGCCTTTCCTTCACTCGAATCATGTTTTCATACTGCCCGCTCCATTGAAGGGTATACCCGGGCATGGGCTTTAAGGTTTCGGCCACTTTTTTCTTGGCCTCCTCCACATAACTGCCGATGTCTCGCCCCGCCATATCGATGAATACGTAGGCGGCCTTCATTCCGTTTTCGTTGCGGATCATCGAGGGGCCGGTTCTGATTTTTAGGTCCGCGATTTCGCTCAACGGGATTTGGGCGCCCGAAGGGGTCGGCACGAGGACGCGCTCCAGCTTGGGTAAGCTGTCCCTCATTTCACGGGCGTAGCGCACGTTCACGGAATAACGTTCGGGGCCTTCCACCGTTGTCGTCACCGTTTCGCCGCCGATAGCCTGGGTGATCATCTCGTTGGCGTCATCGACGGAGATCCCATATCGGGCCATGGCCTCGCGCTTCAAATCGAAATCGAGGAAATATCCTCCCGCCGCCCGTTCGGCGAAGACGTTGCGGGTACCGGGCACTTGTTTCAAGAGGTTTTCCAATTGAGTTCCTATTTCTTGGATCTTTTCGAGATTGGGTCCCAGGATCTTGATACCGACCGGCGTGCGGATTCCCGTGGTGAGCATGTCGATGCGGTTGCGGATGGGTTGAGTCCAGGCATTGGTGCTGCCGGGGAATTGCATCTTTTGGTCCATCTCGCCCGTGAGTTGTTCCCAGGTGATATGATTGGGCCAGAAATGGGTGAAGGGCTTTTGGAGAAAGGAAGGAAGCCAAGAATACCATCGCTTCACCGCACGCCATTCCGATTCGGGTTTGAGCACCACGGTGGTTTCCATCATGGAGAGGGGCGCCGGGTCGGTCGAACTGTCCGCTCGGCCCGCCTTACCGAACACGCTTTCCACTTCGGGAAAGGTTTTGAGCGTTTGATCCTGCTTTTGCAACAATTCGAACGCCTCCGTGACCGAAAGGCCGGGCAAGGTCGTGGGCATGTAAAGGATGGCCCCTTCGTTGAGCGGGGGCATGAATTCGGAGCCGAGTTTAAGAAAAGGATAAATCACGCTGAGCAAAAGCAGCAAGGCTCCCCCGATGGTTTTCTTCGGGTGCCTTAAGACCCACCGGCAGATGGGGTCGTAGAATTTGAATAAGATGCGGCTGATGGGGTGTTTTTCTTCGGGGTAGTATTTCCCCACGGTCGCTTGATTGTAGACCCAACAAAGCCATCGGGGTTTGAAGCGCTTGAAATCCATTCGGGTGAACAGCATCCGCAAAGCTGGGTCGAGGGTGATGGCGAGGAGCGCCGCCACGGCCATGGCGAAATTTTTGGAATAGGCCAGCGGCTTGAAAAGTCGACCCTCTTGATCCACTAAAGTGAAAATGGGTAGGAAGGCCACGGCGATGACCAAGAGCGAGAAGAAGACCGCCGGCCCGACTTCCTTCAAAGCCTTTAAACGAACTTCGTGATAATCGCCGATTCTTCCGCTTTCCTCCCAAAGCTGCAATTTCTTATAGGCGTTTTCCACTTCGACGATGGCTCCGTCCACCAAAACGCCGATGGAAATGGCGATGCCCGAAAGCGACATGATGTTGGAGGTGAGGTGCATGGCTTTCATCGGGATGAAGGAGAGCAAGACGGAAATGGGGATGGTAAGAATGGGGATGATGGCCGAGGGGACATGCCAAAGAAAGAGCAGGATGACGAGGCTCACGATGATCAGCTCTTCGATCAAGGTCCATTTGAGGTTGTCGATGGAGCGGAGGATTAATTCCGAACGGTCGTAAGTGGTCACGATTTGTACGCCGGGAGGTAGCGAAGGCTCAATCTCTTTCAGTTTTTGCTTTACCCGTTCGATCACGTTTAAGGCGTTTTCACCATAACGCATGACGACGATGCCGCCCACCGTATCGCCTTCTCCGTTCAAATCGGCCACACCGCGGCGAAGATCCGGCCCTAGCTCCACCCGGGCCACGTCTTTGACGAGTACGGGGGTTCCCGTTTTCGGATTCGTTTTCAGCACGATGTTTTCGATGTCCCGGGTGGATTGAATATAACCCCGGCCGCGCACCATATATTCAGCTCCCGCCATTTCCACGAGTCGCCCGCCTACGTCATTGTTTCCCTTGCGGACCGCATCGGTGACTTCGCGGAGAGTGACGCCGTATCCTTGAAGGGCGACGGGATCCACGTTCACTTGATACTGTCGGGCGAATCCGCCGACGGTGGCGACTTCCGCGACGCCCGGCACGCTTTGAAGCAGATATTTCAAATTCCAGTCTTGGTAGGATTTGAGTTGGGAGAGATCGTTCTTTCCCGTTTTATCCACCAAGGCGTATTGAAAGACCCAGCCGACCGAGGTGGCGTCCGGCCCCAGTTCCGTTTTAACCCCTGGGGGCAGACGGGAGGTGATTTTGCTCAAATATTCCAGAACCCGGCTGCGGGCCCAATAAATATCCGTTCCGTCCTCGAAAATTACATAAACATAGGAGAAACCGAAATCCGAAAACCCCCGAACGGCCTTGATCTTAGGGGCTCCCAAAAGAGCGGTAATGAGGGGATAGGTGACCTGGTCTTCGATGATGTCGGGGCTGCGGTCCCATTTGGAATAAACGATCACTTGGGTGTCGGAAAGGTCGGGAATCGCATCCAGTGGAATATTCTTCATGGCCACGAGGGCGAAAACGACGGCGACCCCGACCCAAAGGAGGGTGAGGGCGCGATTGCGCGCGGAAAATTCGATGATTTTGTCGATCATAAGGGCCCCTCATGCGGATGTTCTCCTGCCGGAGAGCCTTTCAGTTTCGATTCCGAGTCGATCAAGAAATTCGCATGGGTTACGACGCGCTCTCCCTCGGAAAGCCCGGAAAGAACCTCCACGACGTCGTTTCCCCTTCGGCCCAACTTCAAATTTCGCGATTCGATGCGACCTTCTCCCTTTTCGACGAAAGCGATTTGGCGAACGCCCGTATCCAAAACGGCGTTCTCCGGAATGGCGAGCCCTTCGCCCCCTTTCGCTTCGATTTTGAGCCTCACGAAAAGCTCCGATTTCAATTCGCCTCCTGCATTGGGCAACCGCAACCTTACCTGGGCGGTTCGGGTCATTGGATCGAGGGCGGGATCGATCGATTCGAGCACGCTTTCTTTTTCCTCCGCGAAACCGGGCAAAAAGACCCGCACCCGATCCCCGGGCTTCACCCAAGGGAGATCCGACTCGAAAACGGAACCGTAAATCCAAACCGCGTCCCCCTTTTGAGGCACGAGAAGGCTGGTTTGTGCTTTCCCTTTGCGGCTCAAGTCGCTGATTTGCGCGTCGCTCATCCCCATCATTTTCAGGCGGAGCTTGGCGGCATTGACCAAGCCCCCTTGGAGACCTCCCAAGGCGCCGGAAGAGCTCTGCCGGGCGATGAGATATTCGTTCTGTGCCAACAGGAGATCGGGATTAAAGGCGACCCGGCCGGGGATATCGATTTCCCGTGTGAGGGTTTTTCTCTCCACGGGAACGGTGGTAACTCCGATCCTCTGTAATTTTTCAGCGGAGAGTTGAACGGCGGAAGGGGAAGCGGAGCTTTCCGGAAGCCCATGATCTTTGTGGCTTCCCGCATAAACCGGAACCAGCGTCATCCCGCAGATAGGACACTTGCCGGGTTTGTCCATGTGAATGAAAGGATGCATCGAGCAGGTGTAGTATTCGATTTTTTGCTCGGAATCCTGAGCGGCTGGCGCGGCGCTTAAATTTTCTTTCTCTTTCTTCTTCGAACAGGAGGAAAGCGGAAAAACGAAGAGTGCGAAGAGAAGCAAAGGCAAAAGAGAATTCCATTTATTTTTTTGCATCGTTCAACTCCGATGAGGGATGGGTTAAAGAATCGACGGGGCTCGGCGCCTGAAGGTTGGCGAGCTCCTCATGGGTCGCTCCCACGGCCACTTCCAACTCGTAAGAGCGCTCAGCCAACTCGTCGAACGATTTCCAATATTGCATTTGAGCATCGAAAAGACTGCGGGCGGCGGCCAGGTAATTAAGAAAAGAGGCTTTGCCGGCCGTATAGGCGGCTGCCATCATCTGAAATCCCTGGCGCGTTTGGGGGACGAGGGTGCTTTGGTTTAGTTTCAAGATTTTCTGCGCGGCTTTCATTTTGGCGTAGGCTTCCTTTACCTTGAAGCTCACCTCGTTTTTGGCGGCGATATTCGAGTATTGGGCGCCCGCCAGCTCCGCTTCGGCTTGGGAGACCGCCTTCATTTTCTTTTTGACGAGCAGGGGGATATTCACCATGAACTCGCCCGTCCAGGCGTTCTCAGCCGGGCCGGGACGCTGGACGTATTCCAACTGGGCGCTTAAGTCCGGCAGGTAATCGCGCTTGGCCGCCTTTACGCCCCATTTTTTCTGTTCGATGTTGTGTTCGGCCATCTTCACGGAGGGGTGACGCAGCTGCGCGATCTCAATTAAGTCTTCGAGCTTCAAATCCCATGAAGGAATTTCCAGCTTCGATGGGAGTTTGATCTCTCCATCCTCGGGCCGGGCCATCAACTGATTGAGTTTGGCGGCGAGGGATTTTTTTCGTTCGATCAAGGGTTCCCGTTCGATGAGAAGCTTGGCCAATTCCGTCTGTCCCTGCACGGAATCACCCGCCAACACTTCCCCCGTCGCCAGCTTGACTTGGGCCGTTTGGATGAGTCCCTTTAGAACTCCTTCGATTTGCCGGCTTTGTTCGAGTTGTCGTTCCACCGAGAAAAGGTCGTAATAGGCGGTTTTTACGTCTCGCAACATTTCGCGCCCCCGCGCCCCCAGCAATTCGATGTGGTGTAGGTAATCGTGGTAGACGATTTGCGAGGCGGCTTTTTTCTTTCCCGGAAAGGGGATCTTTTGGGAGACGATGTAGTCGATGTCCTGGGCGTCGTCGATGCCGCCGTTGAAGGGCACCTGGTAAAAGCGCACGCCGATTTGGGGATCGTCCCACGAACGGGCCTGAGAGATTTTCTCATGGGCGGCGTCCACATCCTTCTGCATCGATTTCAGTTCCGGATTCTGTTGAAGGGTTTGCACCACCGCCTCCTCAAGCGTAAGAGGAGGGGAGGCCGTCGCCTTCGCGCGGCTTCCAGCGAAAACCTCGCCGCCGGTTAAGATTGCGGGAAGCAAGAAAAGCATTCCCGCCAGTCGTTTCCACATGACGCACCTCGGTCTTTAAAAAACAAGGCGTTTGAAAATGGAAAGAGAAAGCTTCGACCGTTTTAAAGCCGAAGAAAGGTGGGCTCAAAATCTCAGCAAAGGAAAGACTGTATCTGCAAATAAATTGGCGGAGAAGCGGCGGAAAGAGGGAGAGGGGACTCGACCGATTTTTTATAGGAAGAAAAGATGGGACGCTCGAGGGAAAGCGCCAAGAACGGTTGAATTTCCAAATGGGAGGCGCTGGTCGCCGTCATCATAGGGCGGAAAGCGCCGTTGCGGCAGGATTCACAGCAGGGAGGCTTCGAAATTTTAGCGGAACACAAGTTTTGCGAATGACAACAAGCGTGGGAGGGAGCCTGTGAGATCATCTTCGCCTGGCAGGGAGCGGGCAACGAAGGAACGATCACCATCGCCAGGAAAGACAAAACCGCAAAAATTTCTAAAAGTCTTGATTTCATCATGAATCTTTCAACGGTTATTATCGTATAGGAAATAAAAAAGTTTATCAATTTGATTTAAACGCCGATTTTCTTCAGGCAAAACCAAAAAAAACTTGATTGATTTTTGACCGATGCGTTACAGAAGGCACCTCAAGTTTTTTCATTCACCCCTATTACATTTCAAGAAAGGATTCAGGCATGGCTTTTCGCAAAGCGAATTCCCTAATCGTAATCACTTCACTCTCCATCGCTCTCGTGGCCGGGGTAGGCTCCATGGGTTGTGACTCGGCGAGCACCGCCCCCAACGGAACCCCGGGTGGGATCTTGGGCATCGGCAATACGAACAATAACAATTCGGGCGGTAACAATAATGGAACCGGCAGCGGCACGATCGATCCCGGTACCGGTACGGGCAATGCTCAGGCGGACATCTCCAACACCTTGGGCGCCACGATGACGGCGGTATCCTTGGGATTGGGGCAAGCATTCAACGCTCCTCCCAAGACCCAGATTGCGGATACGAAAGCCCAAACCATTCAAACCCAAACGGTAACTTGCCCTTCGAGCGGCGATGAGACGGTGGACGGAGACGTAAGCGCCGGAGCATCGGGGTTCAGCTATACTTTGGATTATGCCATCAACGGTTGCGCCGGCATCAACGGCAGCGTCAATGCCCAAGGGAGCGGCCAATTGAACGGCACCACCGTCGACTTCAATTATCAGCTCGACGGAGACGTGGGCGGAAAAGGTTGCACGGTCACGTTCAACCAGCTCGGGATCAACGTCAGCGGCGCCTCCACGGGTGCCGGAACGACCCCGCCTCCGACGACGATCAACGGCAGCCTGTCGGCAACTTGCGGAAATGCCAACGTGAACTGCACTTATAACAATGTGAACTCGAACGATTCGGCGGCTTTGGCGGCGTCTTGCAACTGAGTCGAAGCGTTTATTTCTTTTTAAAAAAAGCCTTCTTTTCTAAATAAGGAAAAGAAGGCTTTTTTATTTGAATTTCCATAAAAGAGATGGAAAGACATGGGGTTGACTTCCCTTAGGGGGGTCGATTAGGATGCGATTCCCGTCAAACCCTTGTCCGTCCTGGAACTCCTTCGAGTTACAGGAGGGACTTTCATCGAAGGGGCGGGGCATCATTCATCTTGAAGGAGTTTAGTTCATGCTTGTGGTTCAAAAATATGGCGGAACCTCGGTCGGCAATCTCGAGAGGATTCGCAACGTGGCCAAAAGGGTCATAGAAACCCAAAAAGAGGGCCATGAGGTGGTCGTGGTGGTGAGCGCCATGTCGGGAGAGACCAACCGTTTGCTCGCCATGGCCAATGAAGCTTGTGAAATGCCCAACGAACGGGAGACGGACGTATTGATTTCAACCGGCGAACAAGTCACAACCGCCTTGCTCGCATTGGCGATCCAACAAATGGGCGGTAAGGCCGTTTCCTTTCAGGGGCATCAAGTAAAGATTTTAACGGATGACGCTTTTTCGAAGGCGAGGATTAAGTCCATCGATTCGGAAAAGATCACGCAAACTCTTAAAAAAGGGAACGTCGTAGTGGTGGCTGGCTTTCAGGGAATGGACGAAGCGGGAAACATTACGACTTTGGGCAGAGGAGGTTCGGATACCACGGGAGTGGCCCTGGCCGCGGCCTTGAAGGCCGACACCTGCGAGATCTATACGGACGTGGACGGAGTATACACCACCGATCCGAACATCTGCCAGAGAGCCCGAAAAATCGATAAAATTTCATACGAGGAAATGCTCGAGATGGCTTCCACCGGAGCGAAGGTTCTTCAAATCCGCTCCGTCGAGATGGGGGCTAAATACAACGTGCCGATTCATGTGCGATCTTCCTTCAACCATAATCCGGGGACGATCGTGTGCAAGGAGGATTCTTCCATGGAAAACGTGGTAGTCACCGCGATCGCCTACGACAAAAACGAAGCTAAAATCGCCGTACGGCATGTGCCGGACAAGCCAGGCATCGCCATGACCCTCTTTAATCCCATCGCGGATGCCAACATCAACGTCGACATGATCGTGCAGAACGTGAGCGAGGAGGGGACGACCGATCTGACCTTCACCGTACCCAAGGCGGATCTTAAAAAGGCTCTTCAGATCGTTTCGAAAACCGCCCAGGAGGTGGGCGCCAAGAAGGTGGATTCCGACGAGAAAATCTCGAAAGTCTCCATCATCGGCGTCGGCATGCGCTCGCACGCGGGAATCGCGGCCAAGGCCTTCGCTGTGCTGGCGAAAGAGGGCGTCAACATCCAGATGATTTCCACTTCCGAGATTAAGATCTCGCTCGTCATCGACGAAAAGTACACGGAGCTCGCCGTTCGAACCTTGCATGACGCCTTTGAACTGGAAAAAAAGTAATAGAGCATTTGATACAATGGGGTTTCCAAAGGGGAGCAACGTAGTGCTCGCTCTTTGGTCAAGCCCAGGGTTTCCCTGGGCGCAAAGTCCGATTAAATTGGAAAAGAAGTAAACGATGAAATCTAAAGTAACCCTTTATGACACCACGCTGAGAGACGGCACTCAGGCCGAAGAAATCTCTTTCACCGTGGAAGACAAGCTTCGCATCGCCGAAAAGTTGGATGGACTGGGTATTCATTACATCGAGGCGGGTTGGCCCGGTTCCAATCCGCGCGACCTGGAGTTCTTCAAGCGATGCAAGAAGCTCAAGCTTAAAAAAGCGAAGATCGTCGCCTTCGGGGCCACCCGCAAATCGGGGAACTCCGCCTCTAAAGATCCTAATTTAAGGGCGCTGCTCGATTCCGATACCTCCGTCATCACCCTTTTCGGGAAAAGTTGGGATTTCCATGCACGCGACGCCTTGCGGGTTTCTTTAAGCGAAAATTTAGACCTTATCGGCGATTCGGTCGCCTATCTCAAGAAGCACGTCGACGAGGTGATCTACGACGCCGAGCATTTTTTCGACGGCTATAAGGCTAATCCCGAATACGCCCTGAAAAGTTTGAAGGCGGCGCAAGAGGCGGGAGCCGACTGGATTGTTCTTTGCGATACCAACGGCGGTTCCATGCCTCACGAAGTGGAGAGGATCACCGGCGAGGTGATGAAATCCGTTCAAACCCCTTTAGGCATTCATTGCCATAACGATGGAGAAGTAGCGGTCGCCAATTCCTTGGCGGCGGTTCAGGCCGGCGCACGACAGATCCACGGTACCATCAACGGCATCGGGGAGAGGTGCGGAAACGCGAATCTCATCTCGGTGATCGCCAATCTTCAAATAAAATTGAATATTCCTGTAGTTACATCCGAGCAGTTAAAGCGTCTTCGAGAAATTTCTCATTTCGTGGATGAGTTGGCCAATAAGATTCCCAATACCCGCCAGCCTTACGTGGGAAACTCGGCTTTCGCCCATAAGGGCGGAGTGCACGTGAATGCGGTACTGAAAAATCCCAAAACCTACGAGCATATCGATCCCGAGCAAGTGGGTAACCGCAGGCGCGTATTGGTTTCCGACCTTTCGGGGGCCTCGAACGTCCTTTATAAGGCGAAAGAATTTAATTTGAATTTCAATAGTAAGGATCCGGTTGTGAAACGGATTCTTAACAATTTAAAAGAGCTTGAGAACCAGGGATTTCAGTTTGAAGGGGCGGAGGCCTCTTTTGAAATTCTCATGAAGAAGGCGCTGGGGAAACACCGCAGCTTTTTTAAGCTCATCAGCTTTCGGGTGACGGATGAAAAGCTGGCGGATCGGGAAACGCCTTATTCCGTTGCGACTCTTCAAGTGGAGGTGGACGGCCAACAGCAACATATGGCCGCCGAGGGGCATGGCCCGATCAACGCCCTGGATAACGCCTTGCGAAAAGCTTTAGAACGTTTTTATCCCCAACTGAAGGAAGTGAAGCTCATCGATTATAAGGTAAGAGTGCTTCAATCAAACCAGGGGACAGGCTCTCAGGTGCGCGTTCTGATCGAATCGTCCGACGGAAAAGAGAAGTGGGGTACGGTGGGCGTTTCCGAGAATATTATTCAGGCCTCTTGGATGGCCTTGGTGGATAGCATCGATTACAAGCTCTACAAAGACTTTGAAAAACGGCACTCCAAATCCTAATCCGCTGTGGAAGGGAGTGGCTTTTAGCCTTCTCTTGTCGTCTTTCGCATTACTTTATCACTATCTGACTGCTAATTCTTCACTCGATAAATTAGAAAAAAAGAGGGCAGGGTGGCTTTCTTTCCTTCAAAAGAAGTCGGAAAGCACTCCCTCGGCACTCATTTCTCTTCCTGAATCCTTGCCCGGGGCAAGCCAATTGGCTTTGGGAAAAAAGATCGATTTAAACCGAGCGACCCTTGAGGATCTTATGGCCCTACCTGCGGTAGGGGAGAAGATGGCCTCTCAAATCATTCAAGATCGAGCCGAAAAAGGTCCTTTTCGCAGGGTGGAAGACTTGATGCGGGTAAAGGGGATTAAAGAGAAAAAATTTGCGATCTTAAAGCCTTATGTAACCGTGGGAAAGCCCTGAAACCTCAAATTTAAGCAACTTTCACGGTGTTTTGAGCCGATGACTAAGAAGTGGCATGTAAAAGATGTAAAATTAAAGACAGTTCAGTTATAATTCATTCAGGAAGGATTTTAAGGATGTTTTTTAATCCGGAGGACAAAATGAACGGTTTTATCAAAAAAATATCGAGTTTGGGGATGGTGGCGCTTTTGCTTTGCGTCGCTTGGGTCGCGAATGCGGCGACGCCGATCTCTTTCGAAGGTCCGAAGATCACGACGAAGGACCAAAAACACAGCTCACCCATTTTTTATCCTGGCAATTTCGCCGTCTACAATTTCGCGGGGACCGATAAGGTGGATGCCGCGGTTCCCACCGTGGCGAACGTGAAGAAGGACGAAGGGACACTCGTCGGCGACATTCTGGGCGCCGAAAATTTAAATCAATGGGACCAAGCGGGGCCCGATGTTTTCTACAATACGAACCATGGGGTCGATGTTTTCCGGATGATTCCCTTCCAAGTGGTAAACGGCAAGTTTACTTCGGGGGATGCGAATTCGCTCGCTATCTTGAACTTCAGTCCCTACGGCGGACAAGACGGCGTGACGGTTTGCGGTTCGTATACCGGTGATACCTGTACCGCACCCTCCTTGGTTCCGGGCGCTTCGCTTCATTTAAGCGTTATGGGCGCCGACGGAAAACCGATTCCCCTTCGCTTATGGGCCGAAGCGGCCGGCGATTTCAATGGCGACGGCAAAGACGACTTGGCGGTGATTGGATATACCGAATGGCCGTTTAAGGGTTATTTGGTTGTCTTGAAAAACGTAGGTGGAGCCGCCGTTTTCGACGGAAGCCTCCTTTTCGGACCTCAAGAGATCTTAAGCGGCGGTACTCCCGGCGGTATTCCTTTATCAGTCACCACGGGTGATTTTGACGGGGACGGCAAGCTGGATATCGCCGTAGGTGCAATGCCTAATTTCCCGAATGGCCCGACGGCCGGCGCTTTCGTGAACATTTTCAACAATAATGGAAGCGGTTCTTTCAGTGCCGGAACAACGGTGACCAATTTCAAGATTAATGAATGTAATCATCCTACTGGTTTGATTTCCTATAATCCAAATAGCGGTAGCGGCGACAATAAGAGCGATTTGGTGCTGACTTGCTATGATAAGATCGTACAAGGAAACAATTGCACACAATCCGACGGCGCGAAGGCACCGGGGGATGCTCAAATGGCTTGCATCGCCTGGATAGGTCCCGAAAGCGGCCCCGTGGTGATCCTGAAAAATGGCGGAGCCACTTTCTCGAGAGAACAAACGATTGAGGAAGTAAAACCCGGTGAATCACTGGATTACCCCTTCAGCACCACCACCGCGGATTACAACGGAGACGGAAAGGCCGATTTGGCCGTGGCCAGTCATCGCGGAATGAAAGTAGCCACCTTCGCCGGAGACGCGGATTTTCACGTGACCGACGGTAACTCGATCAGCACGAGCCCATATCCTCCGAAATTCATCCAAACTGCCGATAAAAATGCGGATGGATTGCCGGATGTGGTGTTGGTGGCGACGAAGAAAAATCGTTTCCCGGAAGCCAATCCTCCTTCAGAAACCTCGGTGGATGTGATCGGGTGGGCGAAGAATGTTCGCTTGGATTACAACCTTGCGAAAGCGGATTACACGAACAAGCGCTTATACTCGGCCGCCGATTTGGCAAGTATGAAGGACCGCATTGATGTTTCCGCGGCGGACTTGAAAGTCATTAAAGAAGGCGGAAACTATAAGTACTCTAAGAATCTCTCTCCCGAAGCGGTCGAACAGGTAACCATGATCTATGGCGACTACACCCCGACCGACACCAGCGCGGCTCCGGTTCCTGGAAGGCTGAAAACGTCTGATGCCGTAATCGTACTCATCAATATTCGCCCGACGATTACCTGGAAAGAGCCCGATTGCAGCACCAAGACGGTGACCGTCTATTGCACGCCTTCGGCGGGGCATACCATTACCGAATGCAAATTCTCGAGCCCCGACATTCCCGATGGCGTGGCCAATTGGCAAACGGCCCCTACGACTCCTCCGGGAGGTCTGATCGGCACCTTCAATTTACCTCAGGATCAAAAAACCTACACCTTTACGGTAACGGCGAAACAGTCGGGGGGCGGACAGGATGCCACCTCTACGTTCACGGTAAACCGCGCCAATTGTTCGAGCGGCGGAACGTGTCCCGTGTCGGCCCAGGAAACTCAAGTCTACTGGGATGACCCTTGGACCTTGTGCGCCGATTCGAACCTCGTTTCCCAAAATGCGGGGAAAACGGTGAAGTGGTTAAAAACCGGCGGCGATGATATCTTCACCGATAAGGGCATCATGGCGGAACTTGCTTCCGTCGATGGAAATTGCATCACGGGTAGGTTTAAACCGGGTATGCAACAACTCGTTGCCCAGTTGTCTTACCAAGTGGGTGAAGCACCGGCTTGTCCCGCCAAGGCGATTCGTCTGCCAGGCACTTTAGAAGGCCAGAGCACCCGAGCCTGCAGCATGGGTGGAGACATGCATGGTATGAGCTATGTCGCCTCCATGTGGTTGAGCTTGCTCGTATTGCCGGTGGGTTTCTTCATCGCTTCCCGTCGAAAGGTGAAAGCGAAATCCACGCGGTAAAAAACCTAAAAAACGGTTGACCGAAAAAATGAAAACCTCCCATCAAAAATATTGATGGGAGGTTTTTTATTGACAGTTGTGTCAATAACCGTTACAAATCACTCAATTTATTTAAACCTTTCAGTTCGTAACTGTGGTTGTTGAAGTTCACAATTTGTAAAAAGGGGGATCTATATGAAGAGAACTGTTGGTATGTTTTTAGCCTTATTAGGCCTTACAGGCTTAGTAATGGCTCCTTCCCAGCCGGCGCAATCCCGCGCCAAGACTTTCGATGTCATTAACTTTAAACCGGCCGTTGACTCGACCCGGTTTATCACGCTCTACGATGCGGAAAACCATCAAAAGGGTGAATGGAACGTCGGAGGCTACTTAGACTACGCCCATCATCCTCTCGAAATCGCTGCGGGCCGCGGCGTTCGACGGGCCGGTGTGGTAGATGATACCTTGGTGATGGATATCTTAGGCAGCTATGGTATCACCAACTGGTTTGAAGCGGGCGCGAGAATTCCGGTGGTCGCTTTCAATAACTATAAAGGCCTTCCCGGAACGGTCGCTAAGCCGAATAGTAAGCATGACTTCTCCATGGGCGACGTTGAGGTGGATTTGAAGTTCCGCCTTTTAGAGTCGAAATATGTCGGTATTGCCGTGGTTCCGTTCGTTTCGGTTCCCACGGGTCGTCCCAGCACCTTCACGGGTAAGGGAACGGTCGGCGGCGGCGGTAAATTGGCCGTCCATGTCGATCCGCATGAAAGAGTTCGTTTAGGCGTCAACGCCGGATTCGATTACAACAAAACGGTCAATCTTTTCCCGGCGACCGCCAATCCCGATATTGCCAGCTTCATCACCTTAGGAGCCGGTATCAATATCAAGCCTCATAACCGCTTTGACATCATCGCGGAAGGCCAAGTGAACTCGGTTGCGAAGAACTTCTTCGGCAACAAGATTCAAAGCCCGGCCGAAGTGGATGGCGCGTTCCGCGTCCATGCCACCAAGAACTTGGATATCACTGCGGGCGGCGGCGCTGGTCTGACGATCGGTGTGGGTAGCCCTGATTTCCGAGCTTTCTTAGGCTTGAACTATACGCACCACAACGAAGAAGCTCCTCCTCCTCCGCGTCAACCGAAGATCGAAGCGAAGAAGATCACGATCGATCAAATGATCCACTTCGATTTCGACAAGTACAACATCCGTCCGGATGCGGCCAAGATCTTGGATGATGTGGCGGCCATCATGAACGCCAATCCCCAGATCAAGAAGTTCCGGATCGAATCCCATACCGACTCGATTGGTACGGACGCTTACAACATGAAGCTTTCGCAACGTCGAGCCAACTCCACGAAGGAATACCTCGTGAGGAAGGGTGTGGATCCGAGCCGACTCGAAGCGGTGGGTTATGGCAAATCTCGTCCGATCGCCCCGAACAATACGGCGGCTGGACGCGCCAAGAACCGACGTTCCGAGTTTAACGTCATCGAACAATAAGTTCTCTGATAGATCCTCAAAACCCCACCCGTTGGAATTTAACGGGTGGGGTTTTTTTTTATGACTTTGCCAGATTTCGAGGTCTTAAATACGCCGGTCCAATACTTGAAAGGGGTAGGGCCTTATCTGGGTTCTCTTTTCGAGAAAATGGGCATTAAGACTTTGGAGGATCTTTTTTATCACATTCCACATCGTTATCTCGACCGTCAGAAGGTCTTTCTGATCTCCGAGTTGTCTCCGGGGCCGGATCGGGTGGTGAAGGGGCAGTTAATCTCTTGTGGGGAAGCCTCGTTAGGCAGGGGGCGAAGAAAGATGTTCCAGGCCCTTTTCTCGGACGGCAGCGGATATCTTCAGACCACTTGGTTTAATTATTACGGCAAAAGCCTTTCCAAGCAGTTTCAAAAGGGAAAATGGGCTTGGATTTCAGGGGCGGCCGATTTGTTCCGCGGACAATTGCAAATGGTTCATCCCGAAATTGAGTGGGCCGACGACGAAGAGCAGGTGCAGGAACTCGTCCCCAATGGGGGCGGTATAATTCCCGTTTACCCTTTAACGGAGGGATTTCATCAAAAAAAGTTGAGAAAAATAATGCAAGGGGCTCAAGCCAAGTTTCTAGAATCCCTTTCCGAAACCTTGCCCCCTTCCTTGCTGAACAAAAATGATTTGATCGGCTACAAAAAAGCCCTTAAGGAAATTCACGAACCTTCTCCGGGAAGCGATATAGAAAGTCTGAATCTTCAATCTTCGTCCGCCCACCGCCGTCTGATTTTCGACGAATTTTTTTTTCTAGAACTTGGTTTGGCTCTGAAGAGAAAAGGGGCCTTAAAGGAAAAAGGAATTTCCATTTCAAACTCGCCGCAAGAGTTGAGCCGCTTTTACGCCTCTCTTCCGTTCGAGCCGACGGGAGCTCAAAAAAGGGCGATTGAAGAAATCAATCTCGATCTCTCCCGCGACAAGCCGATGCACCGCCTGCTTCAAGGGGATGTGGGCAGCGGGAAAACCTTGGTGGGCGCGGCGGCGGCGTTATCGGCTATTTCAGGCGGCTTTCAGGCCTGCTTAATGGCTCCCACCGAGATTTTGGCCGAGCAACACGCCAAAAACCTCAAAAGCTTTTTGGCGCCCTTAGATAAACGTGTTCTCCTTCTCAAGAGCGATTTGACCGGCTCGGAACGCAAGGAACGCTTGGAAAAAATTGCGCGCGGAGAAGTGGATTTGGTCGTCGGCACCCATGCCCTCATCCAAGAAGGGGTGGAGTTTAAGTCCCTCGCCCTGGCCATTATCGACGAACAGCACCGCTTCGGCGTCCTCCAGCGGGCCGAATTGAAACGGAAGGGGAATAATCCCCACGTGCTCGTCATGACGGCGACCCCCATCCCGAGAACCTTGGCGATGACGGCCTACGGTGACTTAGATCTTTCCATCCTCGATGAATTGCCCAAGGGGAGGCAGCCCATCCTCACCAAAACCGTCTATGAGCGGGATCGAGCCCGCCTTTATGAGTTCATCCGTAAGGAGACGGGGCAGGGGAGGCAAGCCTATATTGTTTATCCTTTGGTGGAAGAGAGCGAGGCCTTGGAACTGAAGAATGCCACGAAAATGTATGATCACTTAAAAACAGATGTGTTCCCCGATTTAAAGGTAGGGCTTGTGCACGGCCAGATGAAGGGGGAGCAAAAGGAAGAGGTGATAAGTCAATTCTTGAACAAGGAAATTCAAATATTGGTAGCGACCACTGTCATCGAGGTCGGAGTGGACGTTCCCAACGCCACCCTCATGGTAATCGAGCATGCTGAGCGTTTCGGGCTTTCCCAGCTTCATCAGATGCGCGGCAGGGTAGGGCGCGGCTCCGAAAAATCCTATTGTTTCCTCATGGCCGCCTGGCCTCAAAGCGACACCGCTAAACAGCGGCTTAAAATTATGGGTGAAACGACGGACGGATTCAAGATTGCGGAGGAGGATTTGAATCTCCGCGGGCCAGGCGATTTCCTCGGCACACGTCAGGCGGGGCTGCCCGATTTCCGGATCGCGCACTTAATCCGAGACGTGTCGATTCTCGAGAAAGCCCGCCGGGAAGCTTTTTCCTGGCTGGAGCAAGATCCCGGCTTAAACTCGCCGGATTCGCAAAAAATGAAGGCGATTTTGATGCACCGCTGGAAAGGGCGGCTTAATCTGGCCCAAATCGGCTGAAATCGTTGCACTCTTAAGCTTTTCTCTTTGACTTAAAACGCGCTTCAATCGTAATTTTAAATTTCAATTTTTTATCAGAAGGGGAATGAATTTCCGTGGAATTTGACCGCATTCAAAGATTGCCCCCCTATATCCTAGGGGTCGTCACTCACTTAATGATGGAAGCCCGCAAACGGGGCGAGGATATCATCAATTTAGGGATGGGAAACCCTGATTTGGCCACTCCTCCGCATATCGTCAACAAGCTCGTGGAGGCCGCCCAAAAACCCATCAATCATCGTTATTCCCAGTCGCGCGGCATTCCGAAGCTTCGTAAAGCCATCTCCGATTGGTACGCCCGGCGCTTCAACGTCCCCATCGACCCGGAGACGGAAACCATTTCGACCATCGGGGCGAAAGAAGGGATCAGCCACTTGGTGCTGTCCAGTTGCGTGCCCGGCGACGTGGTGTTCGTGCAAAGCCCCACTTATCCCATCCACACTTATTCGGTCGTCATTGCGGGCGCCGACGTGAGGGCCATTCGCGCCGATCCCGAAAGCGATTTCTTGGAAAACCTCGAGCGGGCGACGAAGAGCATTTGGCCCAAGCCGAAGCTGCTCGTTTTTTCCTTTCCCTCCAACCCCACGACGATGACGGTCGATTTGAAATTTTTCGAGCGGGTGGTCGAGTTCGCGCGCGAGAATAAAATTTTTCTCATCCACGACATCGCCTACGCCGACTTGGTGTTTGACGGCTACGTGGCGCCCTCCATCCTGCAGGTGAAGGGAGCGAAAGATTTGGCGGTGGAGTTCTTCACTCTTTCCAAGAGTTATTCGATGCCCGGTTGGCGGGTGGGGTTCTGCTCCGGCAACAAGCAAATGATCGCGGCCTTGGCGAAAATGAAGAGCTATATGGATTACGGGGGCTTTCAACCCATCCAAATCGCCGCAACGGTGGCGCTCAACGGACCCCAAAGTTGCGTGAAGGAAATCGCCGAGGTCTATCGTCGCAGGCGCGACGTCTTATGCGAGGGCTTAAGCAAATACGGCTGGTTCATCGAAAAACCCAAGGCGACCATGTTCGTTTGGGCGAAAATTCCCGAAAGTCATCGGGCGATGGGGAGCTTGGAGTTCGCCAAATTGCTGCTGAAGGAAGCGAAAGTGATGGTTTCTCCCGGCATCGGGTTCGGCGAATACGGCGAAGGCTGTGTCCGTTTTGCCCTCGTTGAAAACGAAAAGCGGATCGCGCAGGCCGTCCGCGGCATCAAGAAAGCATTAAAATTATAGCCATGGCATCACGAAAGCAAATTCAAGTCGGTTTGGTGGGGGCGGGCACCGTGGGAAGCGGAGTGATCGATATTTTGAAGCGACATTCCTCTCTCATCGCAAAACGGGTCGGGGCGCCGGTCCTCCTCAAAAAAGTGGCCGACCGCACCCGTCGGAAAACTTCCAAACTAGGTTTGTCCAAGAACCAATTCACCACCGACTGGAGGGAGATTGTCGAAGATCCCTCCATCGACGTGGTCGTGGAGCTCATCGGCGGCACGCAAACGGCGAAGGAAATCCTCCTCACCGCCCTCAAGAACGGCAAGCATGTGGTGACCGCCAATAAGGCGCTCCTTTCCACGACCGGTCGCGAGATCTTCAAAACGGCCCACGCCCAAAAACTCGATATTTGTTTCGAGGCGGCGGTGGGAGGGGGAATCCCCATTTTAAGGGCCTTGCGGGAAGGTTTCGTCGCCAACGAGATCCAATCGATTTTGGCTATTATCAACGGAACCTGTAATTACATTTTGAGTGAGATGTCGGAGAAAGGGGACGACTTTTCGGTCGTTCTTCAAAAGGCTCAAGAACTGGGTTATGCGGAAAGCGATCCCACCTTTGATATCGACGGGATCGACGCCGCTCATAAGCTATCGATCCTTCTTTCCATCGCCTATGGCCTGTACGTGCCTCCCAGCCGCCTTTATACCGAAGGAATCCGTCGCATTACCGCATTCGACATCGAATGCGCCCGCCGCTTCGGGTTTTGCATCAAGCTCTTGGCCATCGCGAAAAGTAACTCCAAGGGAGTGCAGGCGAGGGTGCATCCTTGCATGATTCCTTTGGATAATCCTTTGTCGAGTGTGCGAGAGGCCTTTAATGCTATACTCGTAGAGGGAGATTTCGTCGGACCGTCGCTTTTATACGGCAAGGGAGCCGGCAAGAACCCAACGGCCTCCGCCGTGGTGGGCGATATCGTCGAAATCGCACGGAATCTTTTAAACGGCGTTTCGTATACAGTGCCGCCCTTGGGGTATTCGGGGGGATCGCTGAAAGAAGAGGGGCTTCAGCCGATCAAAGAGCTGGAGTGCGAGTATTATCTCCGCTTCACTGCGACGGACCAACCGGGGGTTCTCTCGAAAATCGCGGGGATCTTAGGCAAGCATTCGATCAGCATCGCCTCCGTTTATCAGCCGAGCCGTAAGTCCGGAGGCAAGGTGCCTATCGTCATCCTGACCCATAAGGCCCGCGAGGCCGATTTGCAGAAGGCCTTGGCGGTGATTGACCGGCTTTCGGTCGTAAAAAACAAAACCTTGTTGATTCGAATTGAAGACCATTGATTATGTATCAAGGAATCATTCGACAGTATCGAAAGTACCTTCCCGTGGACGAGAAGGCGATTATCTCCTTAAACGAGGGGAACACGCCCTTGCTTCCCGCGCCGCGATTGGCCGAGCGACTTTGCCCCGGCATGGAAGTGTTCTTAAAGCTTGAAGGGTTAAACCCCACCGGTTCCTTCAAAGACCGCGGGATGACTTATGCGGTTTCGAAGGCCGTTGAAGCCGGATCGAAAGCCGTCATTTGCGCCTCGACGGGAAACACCTCGGCGGCCGCGGCGGCATATGCTTCGCGGGCGGGGATTCGCTCGATCGTGCTCATTCCGGAAGGTAAGATCGCCTTGGGCAAACTTTCGCAGGCGATGGTGCACGGGGCTCAAGTGTTTCAAGTGCGCGGGAATTTCGACGACGCTTTAAGGATGGTGAAGGAAATCGCTCAAACGGGGCAAGTGACGCTCGTGAATTCGATCAATCCTTACCGCCTTTTAGGTCAACGCAGCGCCGCTTATGAGATCGTAGAGGCCTTGGGGGACGCGCCTGTCTATCACGCCTTGCCGGTGGGCAACGCGGGCAATATCACGGCTTATTGGGCGGGGTACGGAGACTATCACCAGGAAAAGAAGGCGAAGCGCTTGCCGAAGATGCTCGGGTTTCAAGCGGCAGGGGCGGCCCCCATCGTTCTCGGTCATCCCGTGGAACAACCGGAAACCGTCGCTACCGCCATCCGCATCGGCAATCCGGCCAGTTGGCAATCGGCCCTGAAAGCGAAGGACGAATCGGGAGGTTTGATTGACAGTGTCACCGACTCTGAGATATTAGACGCCTATCAATGGGTCGCCGCTCAGGAAGGTTATTTTTGCGAGCCGGCTTCGGCGGCTTCCATCGCGGGGGCGATCAAGCTTTCAAAACAAGGTTTCTTTAAGAAGGAAGACATTCTCGTCTGCACTCTGACGGGGCACGGCTTGAAAGATCCGGACAACGCGATTCAGATTTCGCCGAAACCCCGGGTCATCGACGCCAAGGCGGAAGAGCTCTTCCGAATCCTTTCACTTTAATAAAAAAGGTTTTTGATCATGGATCGAAATCTTGCCTTAGAAATGGTGCGCGTCACTGAAGCGGCGGCCCTTACCTCCGCCCGCTTGATGGGGCGCGGCGACAACACCGCCGCCGACCAAGCGGCCGTGGATTCGATGCGCAACGCTCTCAACTCGATCCCTTTCGACGGCACCGTCGTCATCGGGGAAGGAGAACGCGACGAAGCCCCCATGCTTTACATCGGAGAGAAAGTAGGGAAGGGCAACGGCATGAAGGTGGATATCGCCTTGGATCCCCTCGAAGGCACCAACCTTTGCGCCCAAGGCGCACCCAACGCCATCGCCGTCGTCGCCATCGCCGAAGAAGGCAAGTTTCTTCACGCCCCCGATACCTACATGGAAAAAATAGCGGTGGGGCCGGTGGGGGCGGGAAAGATCGACATCAACCAATCCCCTACCTGGAATCTGCAGCAATTGGCGAAAGCCAAGGGCTGCCAGGTGAACGATTTAACGGTGATCATCCTCGACCGTCCGCGACACGAATCGATCATCAAGGAAGTGCGTGCGGCGGGTGCCCGCATCAAGTTGATCCCCGACGGAGACGTTTCCGCGGCGATCGCCACCTGCAAGGATGAAACCGGAGTCGACATGTTGATCGGCATCGGCGGCGCTCCCGAGGGTGTTTTGGCGGCCGCGGCTTTGCGCTGCGTCGGAGGCGATATTCAGGGGCGCCTAAAGTTCAGAAATGAGGAAGAAAAGGCGAGAGCTAAAAAAATGGGAATCGCCGATTTAAACCGCGTATTCCACATCGAGGACTTGGCCGGGGGCGAGGTGATGTTTGCCGCGACGGGGGTCACCTCGGGAGATTTTTTAAAGGGCGTCCGATTTTTCGCCGGGGGCGCCGAAACTCATTCCGTCGTCATGCGTAGTAAAACTAAAACCATCCGTTTCATCGAAGCGGTTCATCACTTCGAGTCGAAACCCATCTATTAAAAAAATATTATGGCTAAAACCAGCACGACCATCGAAATCGAAGCGCCCGTCAAAAAAGTGTATCAAGTCATCACCGACTTCGAAGCTTACCCGGATTTCCTCTCGGGCAGCAAGGGAGCCAAAATTCTTAAAAAAAGCGGCAATCACCTGCAGGTCGAATTTAAGATCGACGTGATCAAAACCATCTCCTATTCGCTCGACATCCAGCTGAGCCCTCAAAAGGGGTTTTCTTGGGAGCTCATCAAGGGAGATTTCATGAAATCGAACGCGGGTGAATGGAAGCTTTCCGAAGGGAAGAAGAAGGGGACGACCCATGCGATCTATGAGATCGAAATGGACTTCGGACTTTTGGTCCCTAAATCGGTCTCCAGCATGCTCATCGGAAAGAACCTTCCCACGATGATGAAGGAATTTAAGGAGCGAGCGGAAAATGACTAAAGAGAAGAAGGGGAGCGAAACCGAAGGGAAGGGAGGGAGCCTTTCCGAAATGGCCCGCAAGGTGATTCTCACCGGTTTGGGGGCTATTTTCATGACCGAAGAGTCGATTCGAAACGCCTTATCGGACATGAAGCTCCCTAAAGACGCCATGGGGTTCGTGATCGACCAAGCGAAAAAGCAGAAAGACGATCTCATTTCGGTGGTGGCGGCGGAAGTTTCCAAATTTTTTTCGCAAGTGAAAGTTCACGAGGAAATCCAGAAGGCCTTAAGTGCCCTCCAAGTGCACATCGACGCCCGCCTTTCCTTTACTCCGAAAGGAAAGCCCGTTTCCAATAAGCTAAAAATAGATGTGGAAGAGGTCGAGGAAGAAACGGAATCTTAAGCCGTTTCCGATTCGGATCCCTTTTTCACCGCATTGCGGTATTTCGCCAGCGCCAGTACCGGGAAGTAGTGGCGATAGCCGTGGTAGCGGATGTAGAAATGGCCGGGAAATCCCGTGCCCGTGTAGGCTTCTTCATCCCAAACGCCCGAGGAGTTTTGGGTGGAGAGGAGATATTCGACGCCTTTTTTTACTTCCTTCGAATTTTCTTCGCCCGCGGCGATGAGGCCCATCAGGGCCCATGCGGTTTGGGAGGCGGTGGAGAATTCCAGGGGGACGTGCTCGTTTCTTTGATAGCTTTCGCACGATTCCGACCAACCGCCGTCTTCGTTTTGAATCGATTTCAACCAATCTGCGGCTTGCCGCACGCTTTCTTCCTTCGAGTCTAACCCCATCGACGCCAACCCTTGCAGCACGCACCAGGTGCCGTACAGGTAATTTACCCCCCAACGTCCGCC
The DNA here is from genome assembly GCA_046346885.1 of bacterium. Lineage (GTDB taxonomy): Bacteria > UBA10199 > UBA10199 > JADFYH01 > JADFYH01 > JAXMHI01. The sequence goes on from JAXMHI010000016.1 coordinate 40,393, forward strand.
CCAAGCGCCGTTTCTTTCCTGTTTTCTCAGGATGAAGTTTAAGGCTTTTTCGCAGGCGGGATGATCTTTCGAGTAACCGATGAAGCTCAATAATTCGAGCACTCGGCCGGTGATGTCCGCCGTAGGAGGATCTAAGCAAGCCCCATGGTCGGAGAAGGGGATCTTATTGACGAGGTCGAGCGTGTTGTCGACGTCGAATGCCGCCCAACCGCCGTTTTTCGACTGCATCGAGAAGAGCCAATCCAGGCCGCGTTGAAAGGCCCCGGACATTTCCTCTCGGGGCAAATCGAGGCGGAAAAGAACGTTTAAAATTTGAATCGTGTCGTCTACATCGGGAAAATAATCGTTCTCGAATTCGAAAGACCAACCGCCGGGCCGGGCTTTCTTATTTTTCACCGCCCAGTCGCCGTAGACTTGGGTGATTTGCTTCGAGATCAGCCAGCGTCCCGCCTTGAGCATGCTGGGGTGAGCGTTGTCCACGCCGGCTTCCAAGAGGGCGGTGGCCGCCCAGGGCGTATCCCAAACGGGAGAAATGCAGCACTGTTGATGAAGATATTTCGAGTCGGAAGCGGAAACATGAAATTCTTCGGGAGGATTGAACAAGAGTCCGTGCCCGGGGCTCGGCAATGCGGGCAGTTCCTTCTTAACGTGTTGCTGAAACGAGAGAAGCCCCTTGAAACATTTTTGGATGGCCGCATCCTGAAAATCGCGTCCCAAGGCCGTTAAAGCCAGAATGGAGTATGCCATGGCGGGATAAATATCCTCGGTTTTTTCCGTATGCGCGAGAATCCAATTTTCCGCCTTTTTCAGGGCCAAATAAGTGAGCGGGGTTTTCGGAAGGAGTTTACGGCTGAGTTTAAGCGCCTTGTCGAACTGGATGAAGAAATTTTCCCAGGAAAAAATGCCGTTTTTCGTTTTTATCGAATAATCACGTTTTTCGGGAGCTTCGACGAAAAGCTCCTCCAAGTTAAAATCGCCCAGTTTAACCGTCTTCTTTTTTTCCATGATGACGAGCAACGGGACGATGCAGGCTCGGCCCCAACTGCAGAACTCGTAGATGTTGACCGGGAACCAATCGGGCAACAGCATGAACGAGACGGGCATGTCGGGACAAGCGCTCCAAGGCACGAGTCCGAACATGGCAAGATGGATCTTGGTGAAAACCCGCGACTGCGTAATGCCGCCTTGGCTTAAGATAAACTCACGGGCCAACTTTAAGGGTTTTGAATCGACGTCATGGCCCGCAAGCTTCAAGGCCCAATAGCATTCGAGAGTGGTGGAAAGATCCCCGGGGCCGCCATGGTAAAGGGCCCAAGTGCCGTCTTCGCGTTGCTGTTTCAGAATGCGGTCGCACAGGCCTTTTTCGATGGCTTCGTGCTGGTTTTGAACCCCTAGGTAATGCAGCAGAAAGATGAACTCGGCGCAAATCGATTCGTTGGCCTCAAGGGTATACCACCAAAAACCTTCCTTAAATTGATGAGAAAGAAGCAGGTTCTTGGCCCGTTGAAGCGAATGAGAAACCCTTAAAGGGAGATTTTCATGGCTTTTGAGGGGCGCGACTTTAAGTAGTGATTCTTTTTGCATGGCCGTTTAAATGTCGCCGACTGTATAGCTTGAAAATCTCAACTGTCAAGAAGGGGTTTTGAGGGTGTGAAGAGTTGGGAAGAGCTTGATGGGAAAGAGAAAAACGATACGGGGCCGATCGGTTTAAAACGATCCATCAAGTCGTATAAGATATATTATGTTAAATTATAGAAGGGTGGTTTTTAGGCTTTTCTTGCCAAGCCCCCTCCCATTCCAATACAGTAAAATCAAATGAGTCTCTCTACCAAAACCATTGTTTTAGGCGTCTCGGGCGGTATCGCCGCCTATAAGACTTGCGATTTGGTTCGTCGTCTTCGGGAGCACGGCGCTCAAGTGCACGTGGTCATGACCCAGGCCGCCTGCCAATTCGTCACGCCCATGACCTTCCAGGCCTTGTCCGGCAACCCGGTTCACACCGAGCTTTTCGATCTAGAGCAAGAGTCTAAAATTGGCCATATCGCGCTCGCCGACCTGCCGGATTTAATCGTGGTGGCTCCGGCAACCGCCGACCTCATCGCCAAAACGGCTCATGGGATGTGCAATGATCTTCTCACCACTCTTCTTTGCGCCACCCCTCGACCGAAGCTCTTCTGCCCATCGATGAACGTCAATATGTGGAATAATCCCGCTACCCGCGACAACGTCGCTTTGCTTCAAAAACGGGGTTTTCACTTAATGGAACCCGCCACGGGCTCCCTGGCCTGCGGCTATGAAGGCGCCGGAAGGCTTCCCGAGCCCGAAAGCATCGTTCAGTATATCGAGCACTTCTTTTCGGAAAAAACGCTGAAAGGTACGAAATGGATGATTACGGCGGGTCCCACATGGGAACCTTTAGATCCGGTCCGACACATCACCAGCCCCGCCTCCGGCAAGACCGGCTTTGCCTTGGCGGAGAGAGCTCATATAAAAGGCGCGGAAGTAACGTTAATTACGGGTCCCACCCATTTGCCGGATCCGATGGGGGTTCAGGTGATTCGGGTTCAGACTGCGGAAGAAATGGCGCAGGCTTCCTTTAAAGTCTTTCCTCGAATGAACGTGGCCGTTGCCACTGCCGCCGTTTCGGATTTCAGACCCAAGGTTCCTTTGAGCCAAAAGGCCAAAAAAGAAAACGCTTCTCTTCGCTTGGAACTCTCTAAAAACCAAGACATCTTGGCGGCCCTCGGAAAGCTAAAAAGGAAGGATCAGGTCTTAGTCGGTTTCGCGGCAGAAACGGAGAAAGTCGAGGAAGAAGCGTTGCGCAAATTAAGGTCGAAAAATTTAGACCTCATCTGCGCCAACGATATTTCGAGGCCGGGTCTAGGTTTCGCCTCGGAAAAAAATCAGCTCACCCTTTTCACGCCTCATGGAGAGGTTAAAACTCTCCCCATCTTGCCCAAGCATTCTTTAGCGGATTTGCTGATCGAAGCCGTCCTAGAAATTTCGAAAGAAAAAAATCAATCCAGAAGACCTAAAGCCTTAAAATTGAAATAAATTAACTGATTAGAGCCTTCAGGTTCCGCTGTTCGGCCGCCACGGTAAAGCGATGCAGCGCCCTTTCTTCCAGCTGCCGGATTCTTTCACGTGTAAGCCCAAAATGGGCCCCGATTTCCTCCAGGGTTTTCGCGTGGCCATCATTAAAGCCGAATCTCATCCTTAAGATTTCAGCCTCTCGTTCCGGAAGGGTTTTTAAAGCTTCTTCCGTGTGGCTTGCCAAATCTCGCCCTAAAAGGGTGGCGTCGGGATTTTCCAGTTGCTGCTGCTCGAGGGTGTCGCCCAATCTAGAATCCCCCTCTTCTCCCAAAGGAGCTTCCAAGGAGAGTGGTTCTTCCACGAGGCGCACGATTCGGTCGATGTAATCTTCCGAAAGGCCCATGACGTCGGCAAAGTATTCATTTGATGCTCCATGACCGGTCGTAATCATGGCTTTCTTCATCATTTTCTCGAACTTCTTGCGCTTGGCGACCATGTGCGAAGGGATAACGATCGTCGTCCCCTGCCCTTGCAGCGCCCGTTGAATGCTCTGCCGAATCCACCAAGTCGCATAGGTGGCGAATCGCGAACCTAAACGGTAATCATACTTATCAATCGCTCTCATGAGCCCGATGTTTCCTTCCTGAATAAGATCTAAAAGCTCAAGACCATGGCCCAGATATTTTTTGCCGATGTAGACCACAAGGCGCAGATTAGCCAATACCAAGCTTTCCTTGATTTTTTTAAGCTTCAAGCGATGCGTTCGAATTTGAGATTTAACGGCTGATTTATTTTTCTTTTTTAAGAGCTTATTTAAGCTTTTATCTAGTTCTTCTTTCGCTTTGAAAAACTCCACCTGAACGGAATCAGGCATCACTTTCCATTGGCCCATTTGGTCAAGATACACATTTACTAAATCCAGCCCAGAGGCGCCGCTGGTTTTTCTAGTTGTGGGATTGTTGCTGTCGTGGTCGTCCATGGATTCGCCCTCCATAGACTTAAACTTGTTGCAATCATCATTCCTTTTACCTATTTTTTAATTATTTGAAATATAACAATAATTTAAAAATTAATGACTCGACGAGTCAAGAAATGAGCGTTATTTCGTAAAATAACGATATTTCGTTGTTAATTATAATCTTTTTTCTGCTGAATTCCGAGACGTTTCATTTTGCTGATCAGGGTGGTGGGTTTTAGCTGGAGGAGTTTTGCGGCACCGTCGTCTCCATAAATTTTGCCTTGGGTTTTTTTTAAAATGTCGAGGATATGTCGCCGGGAGGCGTCGCTGAAGGAAGAATGGAACCCTTCGAGAGAATCTAAGGGAGAGAGCTTACCTGCCATTAAATACTTTGAATCGACGCTGAAGATCGGGCCGTCGATGAGGATCATTCCACGCTCCACCACATTTTCGAGTTCACGAATGTTGCCGGGCCAAGGATAGCGTTTGAAAAGGTCGATGGTTTTTTTGCTGATGGCCTCGAAGTTTTTATTCATTTTTTTCGAATATTTTCGAATGAAATACCAAGTAAGATCTTCAATATCTTCCAGACGATCTCGAAGAGGAGGAAGAAAGATGGGAAAAACGTTCAGGCGATAGAAAAGATCGGAGCGGAACTTTCCCTCCGCGATTGCCTTCTCCAAATCGCGATTGGTGGCGGTGATGACCCGCACGTTGATTTTGATGGGTTGGTTTCCCCCTACTCTTTCGAACTCTCTCTCTTGCAAGACCCTCAAGATTTTCACCTGGATATCCAGAGAAAGTTCACCGATTTCATCCAAAAAAATCGTACCCCCATTGGCGAGTTCGAAGCGTCCTACTTTACGCGCGATGGCGCCGGTGAAGGAGCCCTTCTCATGGCCGAACAACTCGCTGGCGATGAGGGTTTCGGTAAGCGCCGAACAATTCACCTTCACGAACACTTGATCGCGTCGGGAAGAAAGCTTGTGCAGGGTACGGGCGATCATCTCTTTTCCCGTTCCCGTTTCTCCCCGAATTAAAACGGTCGTATCGGTGGGGGCCACCCTCTTCACCTGGCCGATGACTTGATTGAGTAAGGGGGAATTCCCGATGATATCATAAAAGGATTTTTCCGTGCTCAACTCATCCTTTAAATAAATGTTCTCTTCCATCAGTTTTTCTTTGAGGGCTTCCAACTCGGCGGTGCGGGCGGCCACTTCGGCCTGAAGCCGTTGCACGAACTCAGTCTTCAATTCGTTGAGCTTTTGTAGCTCCTCTAGCATTTGAGCTTTCTCGAGAGCGATGGCCAAGTGGCTCGCGATATATTGAAGCAAAGTGACATGTTCTTCGCGGTAAGTGTTCTTTTCACGGCTGGAAAAAAACATCACGCCCGTGGGTTTTCCCTCGATCAATAAGGGGACGGTAAGGGAAGAACGCATCCCCTCTTTTACGATGAGACAGGTGGGCTCGGATTCCGGCTTATTGGCAAGATACTCTTCGAGATCGTTGAGGATCCGACTCTTGCCCCCGAATACCAGGTTCTCCAGCGAGGAGCCGGCGATGGGATATCGGTATCCGGAGGGCAGGTAAATTTCTCCGTCGCATCGACAGGCGACGATGGTCAGAGTTTTTCCTTCCGGATCCAAAAGACCTACGCTGATACGGTTATGGGGAATTCGGTTGCCGAGCTTACCGTAGATGAGCTTGACCAAATCTTTGAGGGTTTTCCCCTTGGTAATGGCCACCACGATCTCATTTAAAAGGCGGATTTCTTGGTCGCACCGCGCATGGTTCTTTTCCATACCTTTATAATCTATAGAAAAGGACGGGGCAGGTAAAGGGGGGATAAATGGTTTAATTATGGCTGGAAAGGCCTTGTTTCGTGGAGAGGTGCACCAAGGTTTTGTAGAAATAGTGGAAAATTTCATCCACCGTTTCGGAAGCCTCGCCGGGCATGCGGCGGAAGTGTTCGGCCACCGCCATGAAGATCTTTTCGATGTCGTTCTTCAAACCTTTGGAGGAATAAAGACGGTTTTTAAAACCGTCTTGGAAGTTGTAGGTGACATCCGCCAAGCTGTTTCTGCACTCGTTGTATTCGATCAAATAAATGGCTTGGGCGAGTTCTTTGGGGTCCATTTGCGAGATGCAAGAATGAAGTTCTCCGAGAGAAGGAAGAGGACCTTCCGTTTGATAAGCTCCGACGATTTTCTCTAAAATCAATCTTTTGTGGTCCAGGTCGGTCATCATTTTTTGTCTCACCCTCCTGGTTGATTTATCGTCCGATTCGGAAAAGCGTTGCTAACTGTATCAAGTTTGAATTGCAAGAAAATTTGTTTGACAGGACAAGGGTGCGTCGTTACAAACCTCTCCCGGTTTGAGGTCAGATAAAGGAGATCATTCATGTTAAAACGTATCGCGTATTTTTTAGGAGTGTCGTTTGTACTTTGCTTTACTTTCTTAGCTTCCTCCCCTTCTCAAGCTTCCACGAGCCGACATCAATTTCAATTGGGGACGGGTTTCGGCGTTTTTGTCGGCACCAAAGGGCTCGACCCTTCTTTCGACATCGATTTGGAGCCGGAATATTTTTTGACGGATCACATCAGTCTTTCCTTTCGTTTTGACGGAACCGTGGGTGGCGTCGACAGCGTTCATTTCGGCGGGCGCTTTCGTTATTATCTCACCTTCGCCCAACATCCCCGATTCAGCATTTATTTCGGAGCTGGGGCCGGCGGAGGCGTCGTGTTTGACGGCGGAGGCGGTTTCGGAGACATCGCCATCCCCGTTTTCGGGTTTCAGTACGATTTAACGAAGCACATCAAGCTGGGGTCGGATGTTTCCTTCGATATCGTATTCAACAGCAATGACGTGGCGTTCGCTACCCGTCTCATGCCGGTCCAATTTAAGTGGGCCTTTTAAACTGCCTTAATCCTCTGCTCTCTTCACTTCCCTCTATGAAAGGGAAGTGAAGAGGGGTAGAGTCATGATCCTATATGAAATTGACTCGCCTATTGGCTTTCACCTGTTGCGCCGTCTTTATGACGGGAGCTCTTTCCTCTACGAGTTTTTCCGCCTCTTCTTCGGAAAAAACCAACGGTACTGTCGGCAAAAAAGGAGTCGCCCAAAAGGGAGGTAAAACTCAAGCCTATATGGGAGACCCTGCTCTCAAGAGGGGTTATGAGCTAGGTTATGATGCCGGCATGAAAGCCGGAAAAGAAGACAAGCGAGAGGGGCGCAAGGAAAGCCCAAGCGCCAACGAAAACTATAAGAATGGAGATAAAAAGTACCGCCATGAATACGGGAATATGGGTAAGTTCATGACGGGTTACCAAGCGGGTTTTACAAAAGCTTATAAAGCCGGTTATTCGGAAGGAAAGCTGGACAAACAGGCGGCGAAACTCGCCAAGGAAAAAGATAAAAACAAGAAAGAGTCCCCTGAGAAGGAAAAGCCGGTAAAAGTTTCCGAGAAGGTGAAAAACGAAACGGGAACCGCTTCTTCGAAAACAACGGAAGGGACCGCTCCTAAATCTTCCACCACAACTCCTCCCGCCGCTCCCAAGAAAAAAGCGTTCAACCCGGCGGAGGATGCCCTTTAATATTTCCAGCCCTCCATCCATCATTCAATAGGGAGAAAAAATAATGACCCTTTGGCAAGCGGTACTTTTAGGCGTGGTGCAAGGCTTAGGCGAGTTTCTCCCGATTTCCAGTTCGGCCCATCTTGTGATCGTTCCCTGGTTGGGAAAATTCGAAGATCCTGGATTAACCTTCGACGTGGCCCTTCACTTTGGCACCTTGCTCGCCCTTCTTTTCTACTTTCTTCCCGATTGGGTGCGCCTCATCAAAGCGGCTTTCAGTTCGGTTTTAAAAAAGCGAGCGGCCTATAGCCCTGACGAAAGATTATTTTGGTATTTGGTGTTCGCTTCCGTTCCGGGGGCGGCCATTGGCTATCTCTTCGAGAAGCAAGCGGAAAGCACCTTCCGCTCTCCCCTTCTCATCGCTTTGATGATGACGGTCATGGGAATCCTTCTTTTAGTCGTCGATCAATTTTCGAAGAAAAGAAAGGAACTCGGGAAAGTGAGTTTTTTGGATAGTTTCCTTATCGGTCTTTCCCAAGCCTTGGCCATCATCCCCGGCGTTTCCCGCTCCGGCGTCACCATCACGGCAGGGCTGGGACGAGACTTAACCCGCACCGCCGCCGCCCGCTTCTCGTTTTTACTCGCAACCCCCATTACGGCAGGCGCTTGTTTACTCAAGGCAAAAAACTTCCTCCACACGGGCATGAATACCGAATCCTTAGTCGGCGTCGCCGTCTCCGCCTTGGTCGGCTTCTTAAGCATCAAATACATGCTTGCCTATGTGCAAAAGTATTCTTACCGAGTCTTCGTTATTTACCGGTTTTTATTCGCACTGGTGGTTGTAGGAGTTTATTTTTTAAGGGCGGGGCATTAAAATTAGAATTCATCCTTGGCGGTGAAGTCTCCGTCCAGCAAATCTCCCGCATCGCTTTCCTTCCGGAAAAAGACCTCTCCCGGGTAAATCTCGGCTACTTTTCTCTGCACGTCTTCAATCTGTTCTTTCGGAGTCGAGGTGCCGGCGCCGATACCTAAGTGGGAGATGCCTTCGAGCCATTCGAGCTTCACCGAATCGGGAGAGTCGATGTGATACACCGAATGAGGCAGATATTTTTTCGCCAATTTTGCCAGGTTGGTCGTGTTGGAAGAATTGTAGCCGCCGATGATCAGCATGGCGTCCACCCATTGGGCCAAATCCATCACGGCCTGTTGCTGGTTTTTCACCGGCTTGCAGCGGGTGTCCACCGCCTTCATTTCTGGATATTTCGTGCTCCGGATATAGTCGACGAGCCGCTTGAATTTATCTTCCGTAATCGTCGTTTGGCAAATGGCGATGGTATTTCCTAGATCGTTGGGAAGTTGATCGACCTCTTCTTCCGAGTAAACCACATGGATGTTGTTGCCGTAACTCCGGCTCGCAATGATTTCCGCATGGTTGGGGTTTCCGATGAGGATGATGTGGTAGCCCTTCTCTTCGAAAGTGCGGATCTTGCGGTAAACCCATTTGAGGAGCACGGGACAGGTCGCGTCGTGAAACTGAATGCCCCGCTGAACCAACGCTTCCTTCAATTCTTTAGGGTATCCGTGCGCCGTGATGACGACTTCGCTTACCCCTTGCTGATCGAGTTTTTCCAGGTCTTGGTAGCGCTCTAAAATGGGGATCCCCTCGTTGGCCAAGTCTTGGACAATTTTAGGATTGTGGACGATGGGTCCTAAAATGGGTTTTCGGTGTTTTTCAGCGAGTTCAATGGCCGCCTCCACGCCGAAACAAGTGCCGGCGCTTCGCGCGATGATGACTTCAAGGGAAGAAGTTTTAGATTGCGACATGATGCTCTTTTTATCCGTTGAATTCCCTTTCTTGTCAAGGGCTTGAACCTTTCACTTTTCAAGCAAGCGGCTTCCTGCCTGTCCTCTCGCCTTGACAAGGAAGCAGCGAAATTTTATAAACCTTAAAATGAAAGTGACTTTCATTGAAGGGGTTATATGAAATCTCTACGAATCATCGCGGGACTGTTTTTTGCCTTTTTGTTCGGAATGACGCCCGCCTTCGCAGACTCCCCTTCTTCACCCCGATTTTTGGTCCACCTCTTGGATTATTTGGCGAAAGACTACCCCGCCGCCGTCAGCGAAAGCGGACGCGTTTTGAATCCTTCCGAATACGAAGAACAGGTGGAGCTTTCCAAGAACGCCTGGGAGGCGGGTGAAAAAGTGCTCGCGTCACCGGAAAACGCGGATTTGCGTGCGGACCTCAAAAGCTTAGAGCTCGCCATACTTTCCAAAGCGCCTCCCAGCAAAGTAAATGCTCTCGCGCGCAAGATACAAGAGCAAGTCATCATAAAAACCGGCATTGAAAAAAGCCCCCTGCAATGGCCCGAATGGAGCCGGGGCAAACAGCTCTTCGCACAGAACTGCGTGGGCTGTCACGGTGTGAAAGGGGACGGAACGGGTCCCCAATCCCAAAATTTAAACCCTAAACCGGCGAATTTTTTAGACGACGGACGAATGAAAGTCGTTTCCCCTTTTCAAGCTTTCAACACAATCCGCTTAGGAATTCCGAATACGGCGATGGCTCCTTTCCCGAGCTTATCCGATCGCGAGGTTTGGGACCTTTCTTTTTACGTCCTTTCCCTTCGTTATCAAGGAGAAGGCAAAAGCACCTCCCCTCTTCCCGCTTCCTTTTCTCTTCAAACGATTTCCTCCTCTTCCGACGAACAGTTGGAGGAAAAAATAGGCGGAACCGAGGATGAAAAGAGAAAAATCGTCAAAGCCGCACGTCTTTACTCCGATTCTTACGGCACCCGTCCCTTGGAAATCGCGAAAAACTATCTCAAGCAGGCTCAAAAGGAATATCGCGAAGGTCCCCGCGAATCCGCACAAAAAAAGGCGCTGCTCGCTTATCTCGAAGGGGTGGAACCGGTCGAAGCTCGATTGAGAACTTATGACCCCGCTTTTACTTTGGACCTCGAGAAAAAAATGGCGGCGGTTCGAAATTCGATGACCTCTTCCTCTTCGCCGGACGAAGTGGACCGCTCCACCCGAATTGCCTTGGAAAATTTGGAGCAGGCGGAGTCTCTTCTAAAACAGAGCGTCTCCTCCCCTTGGTTCGTCTTTCTCATGGCCTTGTCGATCATTTTAAGGGAGGGATTCGAAGCCGTTTTGATCATCGTCGCCATTCTCGGCGTCTTACGCGTTGTCGGAGAAAAAAAGGCGGCCCGCTGGGTGCATGGAGGATGGATCGCGGCGGTGGCGCTCGGCGGGGTCGTCTGGGTTTTTTCGGGCTGGCTCATGAGAGTGAGCGGTGCCGGACGGGAAATGATGGAAGGGGTCACCTCTCTTCTGGCCGTATTGGTTCTCTTGTACGTGGGTTTCTGGTTGCACAGCAAAACGGAAATCTCCCGCTGGACGAATTTCATCGACGGGCGTACGCGGCGCGTTCTCGCGGGCGGCAGTTTCTTCGGGTTGGCGGCCATTTCCTTCATGGCCGCATTCCGAGAAGCCTTCGAAACGGTGCTTTTCTTGCGCGCCCTTTGGTTGGAAGGGGGATCCTACGCAAAAATGACGATGGCCTTCGGGGTCATCGCCTCGTTCCTGCTCATTTTCCTTCTGGCCTATGCCCTCCTTCGTTACAGCGTCCGCATTCCTTTGAAGAAGCTCTTCAATTTTTCAGCGATCCTCATGGGCATCTTAGCCGTCATTCTCACGGGAAAGGGGCTTAGAGCTCTTCAAGAAACGGGGCTTCTTTCAATGACGGATTCGCCCTTTTCCTGGCGAATCGACTTACTGGGTTTTTATCCCACGTTAGAGACGCTTCTCTCACAAGCGGCCATCATCATTTTAATTGCCGCTTTGTGGATTTATGGTAAAAAACCTTCCTCACTCAAAACCGCACAAAGCTAAAAGGGAGATTTCTCATGAAAAAAATGATTCCCATCGTCGTGGCGGGATGCCTCGTTTTCTCCGCCCTTTCCATGAACGCCTCCGCCGAAACCCAAAAGAAAGCCGCACCGACCGTTTCCGCTCCTGCGAAGAGCGCACCGGTCACCACTCCTTCCGGTTTAAAGTATGAAGACTTGAAGGTTGGAGACGGCGCCCAACCTAAGAAAGGCCAAACGGTCACGGTGCACTATACCGGTTGGCTTTTGGATGGGACAAAGTTCGACAGTTCGAAAGACCGCGGTCAACCCTTCGAATTCACCTTAGGCATGGGAGAAGTGATTCCGGGATGGGATGAAGGCGTCTCCACCATGAAAGTGGGCGGAAAACGCAAACTCACCCTGCCGGCCAACCTAGCTTACGGTCCCCGCGGGGTCGGCAAGATTCCTCCCAACTCCACCCTGGTTTTCGAAGTGGAACTTTTGGGTGTGAAATAAGTTACTTCTTACCGAGCTCATCCCTCAATTTCAGGAATGTTTTTTGAAGCTCTGCGTATGTTTTCGTCACGGGGAATTGGGGAAATTCGCGGATGACGTTGTCCGGCGGGCAAAAGAGAATCCCGCGATCCGCTTGGGAAAGCATGCCCGTGTCGTTGTAAGAATCCCCCGCTGCGATCACTTGAAAATTCAAGTCTTGCAGTGCCTTCACCGAATGGCGCTTTTGGTCGGCAAGCCGTATCTTGTAATTCGTGATGCGGCCTTTCCCATCCACCTCCAAGGTGTGGCAAAATAGGCAGGGAAACTCGAGCTGCTTCATCAAAGGTTGGGCGAATTCATAGAAAGTGTCGGATAGAATGATCACCTGAAATTCGCTCTTCAGCCATTGAAGGAAAGAGAGAGCCCCCTCCAACGGTTGCAAGGTGGTGATCACTTTTTGAATGTCGTGCAAGGTGAGTCGGTTCTCTTCCAATATTTTAAGTCTCTTCTTCATCAGCACGTCATAGTCGGGAATATCGCGGGTGGTGAGAGAGAGCTCCTGAATGCCCGTTTTTTGGGAAACGTTGATCCAAATTTCGGGGGTTAAAACGCCTTCTAAATCGAGACACGCCAGCATGATTCCTCCGTTTTTAGGTGAAAGGCACCTTATCTTAAGAAAATGGAGAATTCCCATCATTTTTTTTGATCTGCGCTCGCAAAGCGGGTAAGGAACGAGTCTAAGATTCTTATGAAAACCACCGTCGTTCTTCCCACTTATAACGAGGCGGAAAACCTTCCCTCAATCGTCCCCGCCATCTTGCAGGCCTTGCCGGAGGCCCAAGTGTTGATCGTGGACGACGGTTCTCCCGACGGGACCGGAAAAATCGCCGACGGGATGGCGGCTCAAAATCCGGAAAGAATTCAAGTGGTACATCGGGAAAAGAAGGAAGGATTGGGCAGGGCTTACCTTTTCGCCTTTCAAATCGCCCTCGATCGCGGTGCGGACGTCATCTTGCAAATGGATGCGGATTTTTCCCATCCTCCCGAGGTGCTTCCTCTTCTCGTGGAGGCGCTTCGGAAAAACGATTTCGCCTTGGGCTCGCGCTACATCCCAGGGGGAGGCATCGAAAATTGGGATTTTCGCCGCCGCCTCTTAAGCCGCGCGGGCAATCTCTATGCGCGGCTCATCCTCTCCTCGCCCATTCATGACTTGACGGGCGGTTTCAAGGCTTTTCGACGCCCCGTACTTGAGTATTTGCTCGCTTCCCCCATCGATTGCAGCGGTTACTCTTTTCAGATCGAAATGACGAGCCGAGCCCTGGCCGCCGGGTTCCGCTGCGTGGAGATCCCCTTCGTTTTCACCGAGAGGCAAGTCGGCGTCTCGAAAATGTCCCAGGGAATCGTGTGGGAAGCCTTAATCAAGACGGCACGCTTGAGGAAAGAGTTAAAACGCATCGCGAGGGACAAGACTCGCGAATCGTCTCCCGCGTTGAAGTGTAAATCTTAATCGCATCCGTTTTCATGACGAACATTTCTTTTTCCTCCATCCTCGAATTTCTAATGCAATCCTCCCCTCCCCTTTTGGAGAACGGCATTCTTCTTTGGGCGGCCCGCTTAATAATGGTCGGTTTGGTGGCGGGTCTACTGTTTAAAATTTTCCCGCGCCAAAGGGAAAAAATCCTCCTTCCGCTCAGTTTTATATACGGCGTCTGGTTTTTGGGACCGACCAACATGGCCTTGCAGGTGCTTTTCGTTTCCATTTGGTGGGCCTTGATGCGTTTTTCGTCCGAAGATGCCCAGGAGAAGCGCCGGGCCCTTTTCCAGTGGATCATTCTGGTTTTGGCATCCGTGCTCTATTTCGGCTTGATGAACGCCGGTCGGATCGGTTGGGAGCTGCCGCGTCCTTCCGTCCAAGAATTGGGGCTATCCTATCTCTACCTTCGAGTGATCCATGTGACGGGAGATTGGAAGCGCGGAGAATTAAAAGCCCCCCCTTTTTTCGACTTCCTCAATTACGTCTTTTATTTTCCGACGCTCATGGGCGGGCCGGTGGAGCGTTATGAACGGCTTTTCGAAAAACCCTTCTTTCAGAAGCAAACGTCGTGGAAATTTCACCTCGATTCCTCCATGGCTCTCCGGGTGCTGGGGGGCATCGCGAAAATCGCGGCGAGCGTTACTTTTTTGAATCTTCCCTATTCGGAACTTTGGGACCAAACCCGCGACCTCTCCTACTTCATGCTGGTAAAGATCCTTTATTTTCGTGCGATCAGCTTTTACCTCATGGTCTCCGGCACCAACGACATCACCTTGATGTTTTCCAAGAGCCTTCAAATCCCTCTTCTCGAAAACTACGACTACCCTTACTTTCGCCGTAATCTCGCGCATTTTTGGAGAACCTGGCACATCTCCCTTTCCACGATTTTGAGGGATTACCTCTATGAACCTTTGGGCGGGAAACGCAAACACCAGCGTCTGAATTACCTGATCACCTTCTTCTTTTGCGCCATGTGGCACGTCACCTCTCCCGCTTTCGTCATTTGGGGTTTGATGCACGGCTTCGGCATGGGAATTTTAAGAACTTGGCAAGATTTCTGGGCCAACCAAGTCGGAAGAATTCCGGGCATCGGAAAAGGATTAATATCCGTCCGGGATTTCTTCCGCGCCTACCCCCGTCTTTCTTGGACGCTCTCCGCCCTCATCACCTTCCATTTCGTAGCCCTCGCCTGGCTTCCCTTCTGGGGCGGCCATCCCCAAGGGACCATCGCCATCTTTAGGCTTTTAAAATTGGATTTTTTAGTGGGTCCAATGTTCGATTAGGTCGGCGATCGTATTGCGGACGGGATTTCCCTCCCGCATCTTAGGCGATTGCTGAACGGGGGGAAGTTTTTGACGGATTTCCGGTACTGCCCTCACCAACCTTTCGTATACGTCGCCGCTGGTGGCGAGGGCTTCGAGCACTTTCGGGCTCACGCAAGAAACCATTTTCTCGATGAGAAGCTTCGCTTCGTCGGAGGGATGATCGACGGCTAGTGCGTCCAAATAAGCGATTTGCTTGAAAAGGCTGGAAGAGGCGATCTTTTCGCACGAGTTTTCAGAGATAAAATGAACGGCGCTTTTTTCATCTTTCGGCGACGCCTCGCAAAGTCCCGTGTTTTTCACTTCGTCGGCGTTGTCAGGCTGTATCGTATAAACGTGATAAGGGCGGTCGATCCGCAAAGGGCCGCAAATGGCCACCCGGTTTCCGACCTCCGGCAAGCCCCCTTTCTTTTTTAATTGGGAGCGTATGTTCCCCCAAATTTCAACGTCGAGGTAGCGGGGAAAGGTGAAGGGAACCTCGGGGCCGCCATCCAGCGAAATTTTTTCCATCTCCATGTCCACGGAATAAAAACCGTCGGTCCATTTTTCGGTCCAATAGGCGCAACCTTCGGCGCAGGCTCGGTGGCCGGTTTCAGTCCATCCCCCGATTCCTAGGCGTTTGAATACGGTCGTAACGGCGTCGGGCACCCATTCAAACCAGACGTAGTCGTGATAGCGCCATTTCTTTAAGTTCTCCAGGATGAGATCGGGTGAAATTTTTTCTTGGCGCAAAACGGCGTTGTAAGGACCGGCGTGTTCGTATTGGTGGACGAAAAAGACGGCGGTGATCACGACGAGAAAAGTGATCAAGTTTTTTTTCATGGGGACTCCCGGGTAGAACTGGCTTTCCCTGCGCGAGTTTGGTAGGGCTCTCTTATGTCGATACGATCCCTTTTGCAATCTTCTTCCTCGCCCACGCTTTCCTTCGAGCTCTTTCCGCCGAAGACCGCGGAGGCCGAAAAATCGCTTTACGAGAATTTAGAGCGTCTGGCCGCCCTCTCCCCTTCCTTCATTTCCGTCACGATGGGCGCCATGGGGACGAACAAGGGCAACACGATGGAGATCGTCCACCGAATCCAGAAAGACTACGGCATCAACGGCGTGGCCCACTTAACTTGCGTCAACGCGACCCGCGACAACATGCTCTCGATCTTCGAGGAGTTAAAAAGATACGGCATTCACAATTTACTTTGTCTAAGGGGGGACCCTCCCCAAGGAACCGCTTCTTTCCAAGCGCCGGAAAACGGCTTTCGCTACGCGAACGAGTTGGTGTCTTTCGTGCGGGAGAAGACGGGAAACGCTTTTTCCATCGGCGTCGCCGGTTATCCGGAAGGCCATCCGGAATGCGGCGACAAGGAAGCGGACCTGCAGCACCTCAAATTAAAAATCGACGCGGGCGGCGAATACGTCCTCACCCAGCTTTTTTTCGATAACGAAGATTATTTCCGTTTCGTGGAGAGGGCCCGAAAATCGGGCATCGACGTCCCCATTATCCCGGGCATCATGCCCATTACGAATTTCAACCAACTGAAAAAGTTCACCCAGATGTGCGGGGCGAAAATTCCGGCCAAGATGGCTCAGGACCTGGAAAAAATAAAAGACGATCTTCCGGCGGTGCGGCGCTACGGGGTGGAATACGCGGTTTCTCAATGCGAGGGGCTCTTAAAGAAAAAAGCTCCCGGCCTTCATTTCTATCCCTTGAATCAGTCGGACTCGGTTCAAAAAATCCTGCAATCCCTGAAACAAAAGGGATTCTTCCTCTAAAAAACTTTGTGGAAAAATCTCCGAACGGCCCCGGGGCGCCGTTTTTCCTTGGATTTATCCGTGCCGTTATCCCGCTTCGTGTCGGCGGAGTTCTCCGAAACGGAGGCGTTCGGCGGACGTTCAGCCATCTTGGGACTGAACGCCATCCTCCATTCGCCGTTTTCCTTCACCATGTCGAGGGATAAATGATTTTGGCCATAGAGGAGGAAAGGCGTGGAGATTTTCACCAAGGCCTTTTTCGAGTCATACTCATTCAAATTGACTTCATCGATTCTCACTTCTTGCGCATGAACGTGGAAATTCTCTTGGTCGCTGATGAAGTCGTTTTTCGGGTAATTCAACTTGGAGGTTTCCGACAACACTTCGTAAGCTTGATCGTATTCGCCGGGACGTAAGTGGTCGATGAAACGATGCGTCGAGGAAAGAATCATCGACATGTCACGGTTCGGGCGAGTGATGAGCACTAAAAAACCCACCATCACGCAAATCATCACCACATAACCGACGATCGCCCTCCCCTTTTTATGTTTGAAGACGGTGTCGTATATCCATTTTCTCTCGATGAAAATAATCGTCAAAAAAATGAGAAAAGTGATGACATAGATGAGCAAACTGCCCTTTAGTAAAAGGCTCAACACAACGCCGAAGAGGGCGTTGAAAAACGCGATGTAGAGGCTTTGTTTATTCATAGGGATTGTTTTCCTTAGCACAATCCTTATAATTGCCAAAGTGAGAATCGATAACCCCCGCACGGGGAATGTCGGCGAAAAACGGCTTAAAAAGTGGGGGAAAGGAAACGTTTATGTGCTCCACGTTTAAAAAATGGCTCTATTGTTGCGCCATTTTTCTCTCCCTTTTTGCAACCCATTGTTCTTCCGATAACCCTCCCCTCGCTGCCGGCGGCGGAGGCCCCACGACGAACCCTCCCGGCGGGAGCAATCCTCCCCTCGGAGGAAATCCCCCGACAAATCCTCCCGGTCCACCCAATACCGCTTGCACCGGGAGCGCAGTCCCCCTTTCTCCGTCCACCGAGATCGCCTCCGGGACGCACCTCGCCTTCACCCCCGTGGGAGACAGTTTCGGCACGACTGCCCTCATTGATTTGGATTTTCTCCCCGGGCAAAACGGAGACGCCCTCGTCATCGCGAAAGACGGCACCCTCTTCTACATGAAAAATGACTTTACCCACTTGGCGCAAACGGCGTCGATCGCGAGCCAGGTGGAAAACAGGGACGAGCAAGGGTTTTTAAACGTGGAAGCGGATCCTCAATATGCCTCCAATTGCTATATTTATTTATACTATACGGTTTTAGGCGGAGGCCTCAACCGCGTGGCCCGCGCCAGCGTTCAAGTGGACTTAAACACCGGCTCCTTTTCCCTTTCAGATCTTCAAACAATCATCGAATTCCCAAAAACCGGTCCCGATAATTCGCCCTCTCCGGGCACGAACCATAACGGAGGCTCCCTTGTCTTCGAAAACGACGAGAATCTTTTCATCGGCGTGGGCGACGGTGGGGGAAACTCCAGCTCGGACACCATAGAAAACATCGGGCAACGGGGAAATACGCGGCTCGGCAAAATCCACCGCATCGTTCCCAATCGGATGGCCGGAGCGGGCGGCTTTTTCATTCCCGTCGGGGGAAATAACGGCGGCACGGGAGTTCTCCCGGAAATCTATTCCTTAGGCGTGCGCAATCCCTTCACATTAACGACGGCGAGCGGCGTTTTATTCATCGGAGACGTGGGTGAAGGTAATTTCCTACGAAGAACTGATGCGGCGACGAGCGCGGGCTTAATTTCGGTTGGCCTCAAACGGAAGCTCGACTTCCAACCCCGCTTTCGTAACTCCCATCGGCGGATACAACCACACGACGGAGCACGCTGCCGCGGCTGGAAGACCGAACGCGGTAGCCTCAGGCGCAAAATCGATCATGGTGGGCGTATTTTACCAAGGGCCACGCTATCGCGGATTGATCACGAACCGCCTGATCTATAGCGAGTTCTTCGCGGGTTTCGTACGGGGGCGCTTGCTGGACGGCAATTATCAACCCATCGGAGACACGCACCTGGGGCATCTCACAGGAATGAGCCTTCTTCAGCAGGGGCCTGACGGCTTCCTTTACGCGGTCTCCCTTTTCGGAAATAACCATGTTTTAAGGGTAGATTTGGCGCCTTAGGCAAGATCGCGGACTTTCGCCTTCAATTCGGGCTTTAAGACTTTGCCGGAGGCGTTTGGGAGGGCCCTCGAAAAGAACGCGACTTCGGCACCTGAAAGGCCAGCTTGCTTTTGGTGAAATCGATGATTTAAGCTTCTTGTGAGCCCTCTTTTTAAGATGGACGCATGCGATCACTTCTCCTAATCATTGGGTTTTCCCACGACCGCCACTTCCGCCACTTCGGGCAACGAGGCGATGAGGTCTTCCACTTCCCGGGGATAAACGTTTTCCCACCGACGATAAGATGTCCTTCTTGGTAGTCGACGATAAATATAGCCGTCTTCATCCAGATATCTCATGTCGCCCGTATGCAGCCAGCCGTTCTTCAAAGCTGCGTCGCTTCCGGGTTTTTGAAATAACCGAGCATGATGCTTGTCGACGATTTCCCCGACCTCTTGGTTTCAAAGGGCGCCCCTGGTCGTCAAAAGCCGAGAACTCGTTGTGCCCCGGCTTCATTTGCT
Organism: bacterium; assembly: GCA_046346885.1. GTDB lineage: Bacteria > UBA10199 > UBA10199 > JADFYH01 > JADFYH01 > JAXMHI01. The sequence goes on from JAXMHI010000016.1 coordinate 59,599, forward strand.
CCATCGATCCTCAGATTGCGGTTCGAACCTTCCGTCGTGTTGAGGCAACCTGCCATGCAGGCCTCCGTCAATCCGTATCCCTCGAAAATCCTCAGGTTGAACATCTGTTCGAATTTTTGATGGACCGGCACTGCAGCCTGCTGCCGCAGATCACCTTGCGCGGGGAATCGGGAATCCTGCCCCAGCTTTTCCGCCACTTGCAAAAGAATGAAGGCGATGGTGGGCACGATCGCGGTAAGGGTGATGGAATACTTGAGAAGCGACATCACGAAAAGGTCGGGCTTGAAGGTTTTCAGCGTGACCGTGGTGCTACCCGCATGCAAGGGGCCGTAGAGAGTGAAGACGAGACCGAAAATGTGAAAGAGAGGCAAAATGTTTAAGATCATGTCTTCGGGAACCGCCTCTGCGCACTTCCTCAAGTGCTCGACCACTTCCAGAATCGCCTCATGCGACAAAAGAGCTCCCTTAGGAACTCCCGTAGTGCCGCTCGTATAAAGAATGAGGGCCGGATCTTTATCTCCGATAGAAACCTTGGGAGTATTCACTTTCAATTGATCCCAGGTCGTGATTTTTGGAATTCCTCTTAAGGCCTCTTTCGGCATCTCCCCCGAATTTTCCAGGGAGGTTCCGTAAAAGGCTTTCAACTCGGAAACCCCTTTAACCGGATGAACAATGATGCCGTGGGGATATTTTGTGCTGAGCTCGACGATTTTTTCCAAGTGGGTCAGTTTATTTATGATGGAATTTAAAGTCGGGAAAAAATCAGCGTCGGTAACGAGAACCTTCGATTCTTGATGGTTGAGGATGTATTCGAGCTCGTTCTCCTTGAGCAAGGTGTTGATCGGTCCGGCAAAGGCCCCGATCCATTGGGCGCCCATAACGGCCACGGCGAATTCGGGGGAGTTAGGGAGCAACACTCCCACGCATTCCCCCTTCGCCACTCCCAACTCGGCAAGTAGTCCTCCCATTTTCTCGCACCGCTCAGCCAAGGCGGAATAGCTTAAATCGTGCTCCGTTTCCGCTTGGGCGATGAAGACCTTGTTCCCGTATTCCCGAGCCCGTTCACGGATGAGATCCGGTACGTTCTTGACAGGCGTTCCCATCATTTCCCCCCGCGTGATTCTCTAATGATCACGCAACCTCTCGTAAGCCCCAACTACTTTTCGGTAATGGTGACCTTCTTGATGTGGTCTCCCTTTTGGATCTTACCGGCCACATCCATGCCTTCTACTGTTTGGCCGAACACCGTATAAGCACCGTCCAAAAACGGAGTAGGCTCGAGGGTGATGTAGAATTGAGAGCCGCTCGACTTTCTTTCGGGATTCACCGTATCTCCCGTTCTGGCCCAAGCGAGAGCCCCTTTCGTGTGCGGGAGGCCGATTTCCGCCTTCACCGTATATCCGGGTCCGCCCGTTCCGTTGCCTTGGGGATCTCCGCCTTGAATGACAAAGCCGGGCTCGACGCGATGGAAGGTAAGACCGTCGTAATAACCGCTTTTGGCGAGATAAACGAAATTGTTGACGGACCAGGGAGCCTTTTCCGCATTCAGCGTCACTTTAATGTCGCCCTTATCGGTGGAAATAATCGCTTCATAATGTTTCTTGGGGTCGATCGTTAAACTCTTCGGTTCGGTGGCGGTCTTGCTCATGGCTTCTCCTATATGAAAAAAAGTTAAGACGAGGGCGATAGACAACAGAACTCTCTTCATGGGTTCTCCTTTATTTTCCCAGCATCACTTCCACGACTTCTTTGACGGATTCCGACAAGCCTTTCAGGTGGTACCCCCCCTCTAAAGCATAGAGAGCGGGTATCATACCACATTTCTTTCTCATGATCTCAATATTTTCCGCCATCATCCGGTACCCCCTGTTGCTGACTTCCATCCCCCCCAAAGGGTCGAGGCGATGGGCGTCGAATCCTGCGGAGACGATCAACAAATCCGGACGGTATTGAACCACGGTGGGAACGATTTTTTCCTCGAATACCTCCTCGTAATCGGCATCCGTGGCGCCGGCACTCATCGGGACATTTAAGGTGTACCCTTCTCCCGCTCCCTTGCCGATTTCCCGGGCGGAGCCAGTGCCGGGATAGAAGGGATAACGATGGGTGGAGAGGTAAAAGACGTCCGCCCTTTCTTCAAAACTGTGCTGGGTACCGTTGCCGTGGTGGACGTCGAAATCGAGAATGACGACTTTTTTAAGCCCCTTTTTCTGAATGGCGACCTCCGCCGCGATGGCCACGTTGTTGAAAAGGCAGAACCCCATGGCATGATCGCGTTCCGCATGGTGCCCCGGCGGCCGGGGAAAGGCGAAGGCTTCTTCCACTTTGCCGGACAAAAGTTCATCCAAGGCGACGAGCAAACCACCTGCCGCAAGTTTCGCCGCTTCCCACGAGTGGCGGGAGGCATGGGTGTCGGGATCTAAAAAAGTGGAATCACGATGCTGGGTGGCTTTTACTTCGTCGATGAGTTCTCGCGTGTGCACGAGGGCAATTTCTTCTTCAGTCGCCTCTCGCGGTTCTATGGAAATGGCCTTTTTCTCTAGGCCCGATTCTTCCAACATTTTTTGGATGGATTTCAAACGCTCCGGCCTCTCCGGATGCAAGGCACCGGTGAGGTGGTCGAGATAGCGGGGGTCTTGAACCAAAGCGATACGGTTCATCCCCCTTTTGTATCGCAAGTATTCCCTTGATTGCAACGCATGTTCGCCATTAAGGAGGAGAAAATAGGAGATTTCCATGGCCCTCGTACTTTTCGAACAGAACGGACCCGTCGGAAAAATTACTTTGAACAACCCCGAGCAGCTCAATGCCATTACCCCCGAAATGGGCGACGAATTGAAGGCGCTCATCCCGAAAATCAATGCCAACCCCGATTTGAGAATCGTCCTCGTCACCGGTGCCGGAAAAGCATTTTCCGCCGGCGGCAATCTGCAATTCATTTTGGACC
>JAXMHI010000017.1:0-61919 GCA_046346885.1 bacterium
CTTCCTATTTCCTTTTGCCGGGGTTTTCGTTCCATTTCTTTCCCCAAAAACCAAAGAATATTTTCCCTCCCATGGCTTTCGTTCCTGAACTGGCGCTGTTCTCGTGCGTTCGAGTAGACGTTTGCGAGGCGAATTTCCCAGCCCACTCATTCACGAATTTAAGAAAGGATAAAAAATGTTCGGATATTTAGTGCTCGCTGCTTTCGGGCTCGCCAGCTGCGCGAGAGGTGAACAAACGGAAATTGACGAAGCGACGGTGCATGATCCCCGCCAGAGATCGGGCGGTGCAGGCGCCGGCGGTGGTTCGGAGACCGGCGGGGCCTCCGGAAATTCCGGAGAGGGAGGAATGGCTCCTCAAAAACCGATTTGCCAAAAGTTGCCTTCCGAGGCCCGCGTTTTGGCGGGCTTAGAAAATCCTAAGGACGTTTTTGACGGTTATACCCCTCTTTCTATCACGGCGGGAGGTTCGATTATTTTCAACACCAATCCCCCTTACAATGCTTCCGGTCCTTTTCGGAATGTCTATTCCGTTTCGATCTTCGGCGGGGCCGCCAAGTTGCTCAGCTCCTCAAAGGCTGCGCCGCAGGGGGCCTTGCTCCCCGGTGCCATCGGGGACGTGGTGAGTTATACGGCAATATTGGATGCCGAGACGGGAGCCGAATGGCCGTGGCTTCAACATGTCGAGAAAAGTTTCGACATTTCGCCGGTCGATTTCATCGCTTCCAAGATGGGGGTCGGCATCGGCCAACTCAAATTCGGTCCTAGCAGTTTAGGCATGGGAGGACCCACTCATTACCGAATGGCGGTCTCCGTCAGTGTCATCGGTAAGAAGGCGGAGGAGACGGGAAGGGATATCATCCTTTTGGACATCCTCGATCAGGGAGATCACTTCAAGGTTCAGGGGACCGAACGCATCACGGTTCCGAACGGCCATGCCTATAATCCCGCCTTGAGCCCAGACGGCGTTTTCATGGCTTATTGGCGGACTTCCTACCCCGAAGAAACGGTCGAGAAGAATTCCTTTCCCAAAAAGCCCGGTACTTTCGAGTTAATTTTAAGAAACATCGAGACCGGCGATGAAAAGGTGGTCGAATCTTCCTTGCAACCCGAGAGGCTGGAAGAGGGGATGCGATACATCCAGAGGATCTCGGTGAGCAATGAAGGAGATGTCGTCTACGGGGTTCAAGTGTCGAACGCCGACGAAGGGCCGAACACGCATGTGCACCTCTATCACGCCGACGCCGGTAAGATTGAGGACGTTGGCGCTGGTGAAACTCCCTCGATGAGCGGGAACGGCGCCCTCATGGCCTATGAAAAATTGAAGGGAAAGAAGTGGGAGGAGCTTGAATCTTCAATCGTCATTCGCCGCGTCAAGACGGGGCTGGAGACTTTCGTGGTCGGCCCCAACCTGCTGGGCCGTTGCGATTTGATTCCCCTCCTAGATGCGAAGGCCCAGGGCTTGGCTTGGTACCATTCTGAAACGGGGGATTATCAAGTGGTGGGAATGATGCTGCCGGACGTCGATGATGACGGTATTCCCGACATAGCGGACAATTGCCCCTATATTCCTTCCCAAGACTTAACCGATGCGGATGGGGATGGCGTGGGAAAGCCTTGCGATCCGGATGAGCAATAAGAAATGAATGTCCGGCACGTTCCAAGTATTAACAGGACTTTTCAAATTCTGCCCCGCGTACCTTTTATGGAATGGGAGGAGTTATAAGCAGGGTTAAAATCCTTATTTTTTAATTTTCTTCCATCCATTGCGCGAGGAAAACGCCGGCGCCGTTCGAAAGTTGAAGTCGTAAAATAGCGTTTTTCGGTTTCTCACCCAGTAAAAAACTTTATTTCGTGGAGGCGGCTTTTTGCCGTAAAATCCTTTTTTCCACCTCTTTGAGAAAGGCGGGGTCTCGCCGGGGGAGGCCCGGAAGGTGCTTGATTCCCCATACAATGATCTCTTTAAGGACGGGAAAGAGATCAAGCCCCTTCGAGGTGAGGCGATAGGCGTATCGCGGGGGATTGTTTTGGTAGGACTCCTTCGTGAGGATTTCGGCGCTTTCCAACCGTTTTAAGCGATCGGCGAGAATATTGGTGGGGATCCCCTCGTTGGAGTCGGAGAGTTCCTTATAAAGTTTTTTTTCGAAAAAGAGCATGTCCCGTAAGACGATTAAGGTCCATTTATCTCCCAAGAGATCGAGGACGTTGCTTACGGGGCAATCGGAGCGTTTTTTTACAAAACGACATTCCGGCATGGGTTTTGATTTCTTCATGATTCCAGAAAAGCAACATACCTTATTTTTTTTAACTTGCAAAGTGCAAGTGACCTGACTAATCTGACTTTAATTTTTAAAGTCACTCTAATCAAGGAGGATGTCATGCTCACCATTTACGGTAATGAGGTGTCCAGTCCCTGCAACAAAGTCCGCTTTGTGGCGAATGCTCTCGGCCTTCCATACGAATATAAGCACGTCGATTTAAGAGGTGGAGAAAATAAATTCGAAACGTTCCTGAAGCTGAATCCCTCTGGAAAAGTGCCCGTCATCGTGGACGACGGTTTTTCCCTCTTCGAGAGTAACGCCATCATCAAGTATTTGTCGGAGAAAGCCGGATCTCCTCTTTACCCGAAAGACCTCCGCCAACGGGTGACCGTCGATCAATGGATGGACTTTTCCTCTCTTCACATCGGAACGGCGATGCAGCGCGTGTTTGTAAACCGCGTCTTGTATCAGTTCGTCGGGATGGAAAAGGACGAACGCTCCTTGAAGGACGGGATTGATTTTCTGGGACGATTTCTCCCGGTGGTGGAAGGACAACTCAAGAACAACAAATTTATCGCAGGACCCGAAATGACCGTTGCGGATTTTTGCCTCCTCGCTCATCTGGACCCGGCGGAGATCTCCCAGGTTGATTTAAGCGCCTACTCAAGTCTCACCCGTTGGAGAAATGGCTTGAAGGACAAAGAATTTTATCAAAAATGCTTTCCAAGCTACGAACAAATGCTCATGAAGCTTGCGGCCAAATAAAAATCCTAAAAAAGCAGGCCCTTGCCGGGTGATTCGCCTTGGGTGCTTTAATCCCATTTGACATATCGACTCCGACGGGTTTCCGTCACCCCTATTTTCTGCGCCGTTAATGTCGTCCCGCAGAATCGAGGATCCACTGCGGCACTTGGCTTTTGTCGGTGACGCGGTGGTTGTTGAGAAACTCCATTCCGACGGGGTTGTCCGGAAAATAAGGGTTCGAACAGATGGAATAAAAAGTGAGCTGATCGAGAAAGTAGTTGTTCTCGAGACGAAGGTCCCCGTAGGGAATGCAGCCCCCCATGTCGGCTCCGTAAGGGACGGCGTCCGTCAAGGCGCATAGTTCCAAGGGGAAAGACGAGGCTAAAAGGCAAGGCCCGAAATCGAAGAAGCCTACCGGATTATTGAGGGAAACGTTTTCGAGCAAGGTGCTGTATCGGCTCCCGCCGTCCGTATAAAAAGTATTTCCTCCGGCCTTAGGCCGTTTGTTTTCGGCCACGTTCCACGCGATCAATTGCCCATCATCAAACGAGGTGCCTTGGAAGCCCTGGGTGTAAATGGCGCCTCCGTCCCAAAGTTTTTCGAGAAAATAAGTGATGTGATTGTGAAGGATTTGGTTGCCTTGCGCCGGGGTCGATTGAGAGTAGTCTCCCCAGAGAAAGGGAGTGCCGTGGGGCAAACCGCAAAATCCGTTGGAAGTCGGATCGAGCATGCCCCAACCCCAACCGATGGCGATGCCGGCCCAGGGAGTGTGGCGGATGTCGTTGTGCTCCACCGTGCTGCGGGTGGTGAAACCGAGAAAAATTCCCGGCGCGTCGTAATAATCTTGGCCGGGATACTCGATCCAATTGTTCGCGATCCGGTTGTCCCTCGTGATTTGCGAGTCCGTCGCGGGATGGGCGTCGAGGGGGCTGATTCCTCCCACTTTGATGGCGGTGGAAGAAATGTCGGTGAAGGTGTTCCCCTCGATTTGGTTATTTTGGCTGCCGGTATCGAAACTAAGGCCGACCGCGCCCAGATGGCTGAACGTGTTGCCTTCGAAAGAGATGTTTTGCGCGAAGCGAAAGGCCACGTTGCCCGGGGTCCCCACCGCGTTGGAGTCGTGGCCCACCAAGTTCGAATCATGGCCGTCGCCCGTCAGAAAAAATCCCCCCTGATCGAGCGCGTAACCCTCGGAAGTGTTGGGTTGCAGCCAGGTGGCGTAACTGAACGTGAGGCCGACAAAACGAAGGTTGGAAATCGCGTTCGTCTCGGTGCCGCCGCCTTGCACCAAGGCTTCCTGCACGGGCAATTCCACGTCGGCGGTCGTTAAATCCTCTCCGCTACGGGGGATGTAGTATAAAAGGTGGGTGGCCGGGTTGAGATACCACTCCCCGGGATCGTCGACGAATTCGTAGGCATTTTCCAGCCAGCTTAAAAGATGGAAATTCCAGGGAGAGGGAAAGACGTTCGCGTTTTTCCAACAGGGATTCTGCATGACGACTTCCGTGCCGCCGTTGACGGCCGCGATCGGGCAACGCATCATTTTCCATTGGGTGACCGTTACCGCTTCGACGGCGGTGGGATTGTTCCAAACCGGAGGGATCGGGTCCGGCCCGATGAGATAAGAGTAGGTATAGCCGTTCGCTCCTGGAAAATAGTAATTCGGGTAATCCGGCGTGCGGGCCCGTGTGGCGCGGATGCCGTTGATATAGAGCTGTCGGGGCATGACGGAACCTTGAATTTCGACGGAGGCCTCCCAAATGTTCAAGGCCGGGTCGTGCAGATGCCAACCGGTGATGGGTTGGCCCCCTGAAATCACGACGGTTTGGCCGGGCACCGCCTGGTAAGTCACGGGGGCCGTTTGCGATCCGGAATCCGCCGCGTCGAACGTCAGCGGTTGGCTTAAGCGGTAAGTGCCTCCTTCGATGTTGACATTGACGGCGCAGGCTCGAAGGTCGGGATCCGACCGCACCGCTTGATGGGCTCGTTCGAGGGTAAGGAAGGGAGCGTGACTCTCGCCGCTCGCGGAGTCGTTGCCTCCGGTGGAAACCCAATAGTCTTTGCTGCAGGCGGGCGGCGGGTTAGGGGCGGGTGAATCGGAAGAACAGGCGGGCAGCGCGCATAAAAGCAAAAAAAACAGAATCGCTTCCTTCCTGCGACGGAAACGTTTTCGTTCGAAGAGGATCATTCCCTCGATTATCAGGGATCTAAAAGACAAAAGCCAGTTACGTTTTCCTCAACGGCTAAGAGGGGTAGGTCTCAAAATGCGTCAGCGCGCAGAAGCTACGGTAACGCTCGTCGATCTCCTTCGGCGTCAAGCGCCGCAGGCGGTCGCAGCTGAATTCTTCCACGTTGAAGCTCGCCATGACGCTGCCGTAGATGCAGGCTTTCTTGAGCGTTTCAAAACCAAGATCGTTGTTTTTCGCGAGGTAGCCCAAAAAACCGCCGGCGAAGCTGTCGCCCGCGCCGGTGGGGTCTTTCACGTCTTCCAAGGGCAGGGCGGGGGCGGCGAAGATTTCACGGTCGTGAAAGAGGAGGGCGCCGTATTCGCCCCGTTTGATAATGAGGGTCTTCGGCCCCCAAGAGCGAATCTTGCGGGCCGCTTTCACCAGGTTGGATTCGTCCGCCAACTGCCTCGCTTCCCCTTCGTTGATGAGCAGCATGTTTACGCGCGAGATCGTCTTGATCAGCGCTTCCTTCTTTCCCTGAATCCAAAAATTCATCGTGTCCATGGCAATGAGCTTCGGCTTGGCGCATTGGTCGATCACCCGCGATTGAAGCTCGGGATCGATGTTCGCCAAGAAGATGAATTCTTTCTTGCGGTAATCGGCGGGCAGCTCGGGCATGAAGTGTTGGAAGACGTTGAGTTGCGTATCGAGGGTTTCGGCGCTGTTTAAATCGTAGGAATAGCGGCCCTTCCAGCGAAAGGTTTTACCCGGCTTTTTTTGCAGCCCCTCTAAAGCGACGTTTTTGGATTTCAAAAAATCGATATGTTGCGCGGGAAAATCTTCCCCCACCACCGCCACCAATTGCAGCGGCACGAAGAAGCTCGCCGAGGCGGCGAAGTGGGTGGCGGAACCGCCCAGACCGTCCTCGATTTTACCAAAGGGGGTTTCGACCGTGTCCAAGGCGACGGAGCCGACGACGAGAATGTCCATAAGGTTTCCTTTCGATTAAGGCCTTTTCCTTACCTTAATCCGCTTCCCCCACGCAAGCCCTTGGGAGCGGAAGGAGTCATCCGCGGTAATGGAGCCTGCCTCGGATGAGATCGGAGAACCCGTGGAAGACCAAGTAGATCGGGTTGTTGCTCTTCAAATCCGCCGTGATTCCATAGGCCGGTGGCTTTTTTTCCGGGGCGAAAGTGCCGAAAAGTTTATCCCAAATGATGAAAACCCCGCCGAAGTTTTTGTTGAGATACTCCGGGTTTTTTCCGTGGTGCACGCGGTGGTGGGAAGGGGTGTTGAAGACGTATTCCAACAGGCCGAGCCGGCCGACCGATTCCGTGTGGGGGAAGAATTGGTAGGCCGCCGAAAGGCTGTAGAAGAACAAAAGCGTGAAGGGGTCGATCCCGATCAGCACCAGCGGGATAAAAAAGGGAAAATTGACGAGCGCCTGGAACCAATTGAGACGGAAGCTTGTCGTAAAATTAAAAAACGTGCTGGAGTGGTGCACCACGTGAAAGGCCCAGAGGGGGCGAAAGGTGTGCATGAGTCGGTGTTTCCAATAATATACGAAATCCGTCAGAATAAAAATGACAGGGAGCAAGAGAGGCTTATTCGGGATCCTCCAAGGAGTCTTCTGATAAAGGAATAAGAGGCCTTGAAGCTCCAAAAGAAGAAAGGCCGCTTCCGCCACGCGAAGCCCCGCGAATATTCCCAGATTGGCCGCGCTATCTTTCCAATGATAATTTTTCTTTTTGGCGTAAACGGACCATCCCACTTCGAGACAAACCAATACGTAAAAAGTGAGGGAGAGAAAAACGCCGGCTCTTGTTTGAAAGACGTCGATGGCTCTCATGGCGCGGTTTCAAGAAAAATCGTTCGCCAACGCGGGTGCGGGCGGAGAAAGCTTGAACGACCGTTCTTTTCGGTAGCGATGGGTCCTCCAGATCAATTCTCCCGCGCCGATTGCGACCATGGCGACGCAGAGCATTTGGTAAAAGGAATAGGAACCGTAGATTTTCGGGGTCTCCCGAATGAATTCGGTGAAAAAGCGAAAGAGCCCGTACAAGACCAGGTAGAGTGAAAAAACCCTTCCCACAAAAAGTTTCCGTCGCACCAGGAAAAGAAAGAAGAAGCCCACTGCGAGCTGGAAGGCGATTTCGTAAGCCGGTTCCGGATGCCGGGGAATGCCGTCGCTGTAAGTGATGGACAAAAGACCTTGATGGGGAAGTCCCCGACAACAACCCGCCAGCAGGCAGCCCACGCGTCCAATGGCGATGGAAAAAGGAAGAAGGGCGGCGAAGCGGTCGTTGGGGGGAAGGCGATACCCGACGATCGGCTTGGCGGCCTCTGCGGCTAAATGCCCGAAGAGGAGCCCTCCTAAGATGGACCGCCCCGAGACGACGAGCTGAGACCAATTCTGAAGCGGGACCACCGGCCAGAAGTGGTCGCCGGACAAGGCGGCGAGTTTTGCGCCGATGATGGCGGCCACCAAGGTGACGATTTGCAGGGTGCGGTAGCGGCGGCGATCTTCCGGATCTTCAAAATGTCGGGTGGAGGGGAAGAAGAGCATCAATAAAAGCCCGAAGGCGACCGGGAGGGCGTATTCGAGATGAACCATGATTCTCCTCTTAAAAAAACGCTTAAATTCCCTGAAGGAAAAGAGAGACCGCCAGGAAAAGAAAAAGGGCCCAATGTTCTTTCGCGTGCATCTCCGTTTCCTCCGCGGGCAAATTCCGGTGGAAGAGGAATTCATCCAACGAACCCGCGATGGCGAGGACGGCGATGATCCATAAATTCTTGAAGAGCTCGCTGCGAAGGGCGGCCCGAAAAAAGAACGCCAACGCGATTCCCAAGACGAGATGGACGATGTGCTCCCAAACGCTGACCTTCCTCGCGCGAAAATGGAGAAAATTATCCTTCCCCGCGAAATAAAGGAAGGGGAGAAAAGAAAATCCGATCACGAATGTTTTCGTCATGTGGCTCCCAGTTTCGGGAAATGGGCCCAAGAATCCAGGGGGCGCAGCCGGGCGTTGTATTCGCAGAAGGAAACGGCCCTTCCTTGCGTATCCATCAAATGGTGGCAACAACTTGAGACGCGGTCTTGATCGTAGGAAAAACGGTCCATGAAGGGTTTGATGGCGATGGTGAAGATATCCGTCGAGCGGATGAGTCGTTTCGCGAATAGGGAAAGAATCTCGCGGAAGAGCCCCGGGTTTTGGGGTTCGACCACGCTTTGCAACTCTTGAGAGGTGAGAAGTGCCTTGTTGGCGACGGTTCCCATGCTTTTTTCAAGGTTCACGTATTTGACGATATTTTTTTTCAGGCCGAAGCGCCGGACGAAAAGAGTGATCCACCCGCAGTTGGGATGACTGCAAGGGACGGGCACGAAATCGTCCGTCTTCATTTTAAGCCGCGCTTGGCGGGTGATGGCCTTGGCGACGTCGGAAAGCGTGAGGCGGTTCAAGGGATCGAGCGGCGAATCATGGCGTCCCGAATAGGTGACCGGCTGCAGGGCGATGACCCGGATGTGGGGATGACGGACTCCCGTATCGATCACCCATCCGATTTCCTCCTCGTTGATTCCCTGGGCCACGGTCATGGTGAGTTGCATGGGGATCCGGGAGCGTTCCAGTTGTGCGATGACCTCCTCGCGGATACGGATGGGATGCGCATCCCGCAGTTTTTTATTCGTCTCGGGCCTTTTGCCGTCGAACTGGAGCAAGACCATGATTTTATCGCGAAAGGGTTCTAAGCGTTCCGCGACCTCCCTCTTGGCGAAAAGAATGCCGTTGGTGGGGAGGTAGATTTTTTTAACGCCCTCGTGGGCGTGGAGAAAGGCGACCATTTCCCAAAACTGAGGATGTAGGATCGCTTCCCCGCCCGTAATTTGCACCGAGTCTAAGACCCCTTTTTGCTCGATGAGCCGATTTAAATAATTTTGGAACGTTTCGAGGGGCATTTGCCGGTCGCCCTTGGCGTCGGCGTAACAGACCTGGCAGGCAAGATTGCAGGCGTCGGTGATTTCCACCAAAATGGTGCAGGTTTTGTTTCCCGTTTGGTCCGTAAAAAGCTCGCTTTCCGAGTTTCCCTCCCCGCAACTTCCTCCCCCGCAACAAGAGCCTTCGAAAGCGGGAATTTCCAGGAGACGGCCGGCGGCGAAGCGCTTCCCCCATTGGTCGCGGTTGGAGAGGAAATAAAAATTCTCGTCGTTTTCCAGGAGGACGGTGGAGGGTCCGTGGGCCAGGCAGTCTTTTCGGAGGAAGACCCGGCCTTGGTCGGAATAGACGAGGGCGACGACGGGCTCCAAGCAATCCGGACAGAGGCTGATCGTCGTTTTGAGGGCCTTTTTTTCGGGGCCGATTTGAAAATATTCCTTGGCCTCCTTTTCGGGAAGCTGGCTCAACACTTGTTGAAGACGGCCCAAGCGGCTGGAAAGGGATTCTTGGCACTTGGAGGCGCCGGGAAGGCCCGAATAAACGGGAAGGCTCAGCGTTTTTTCAGACATAAGAAGCAGCCGATTCCATGACCCAGGCGCAAAAACGATAGAGCCAACGATGGGTCCGGGGGACGGCCTCCGAATAATGCTTTAAAAAAATCTTTACCTGAGAGTTGGAGAATTCGAGATTCGCCTTCGCCTCGATTTTTCGGTGGAGCTTGAAAACGGATTTTGCTTGCCCGAGGGGGAGAAGCTCTCTCACCGCCCGTTTCGTATACTCCACGTGCTTTCTTTCGTCTTGAAGGATGAAGTGGACCGCTTTCGCGGCGATCTTGTTGCCGGCCTTTTCGCAGGTTTCATAGTGGTATTCCAAAGAGCGCAGCACCCTCTTTTCCAGGCAATGGGCGTGGGCGAGGAAGTGGGCGAGCTTGAGATGGCGGTTTTTTTCGGGATCTTTCTTGAGGATTCGGAAAGAAACCGGCGTGTGCTTTCGGATCACCTCGTTGAAAATGTCGTGTCCCCGAAATTCCACGAGGGGTTGTCCCATTTTCTTGAGCGTTTGGGAAAGAAGCCGTTCGTGGCGGCTTTCTTCCTGTTCGTGTTGCCGCATTTGAGAGGCGAGCTCTTTCCAGGGGGCGAATTGCCAGGGGAAGTAATCGGAAACCAATTGGGGATATTTTTCGCCGGCGCGATAAAGGTTCAATACCCATCCGTGAACCGTGGGGTTCTTAACCAAGTCTTCGTGCCAGAGGGATTTGAGGGAGTCGATAGGCGAAAACATGAGGCATTACCGGCTGCACATGAACACGAGAAGGCCGAATCCCGCGAGAGCGAGGACACAGAGAGTTAAAAAAGTCATGCCGATGATCTTGCCGCATCCAGGTCCGTCGGAAGGCGTCTGGAATTTAGATGGAGATTGAGGCGTCTCTTGATCACCCATGGTCATGATCCCCTTCAGCTTAAGGAGGGAAAAAAATAAATTTAGGCCATTCTGGGGAGGCTCTCCCAAAAAGTCAAAATAATAAATGCCGATTACTCCCGAATTTTCGCGAGATAGTTCCTCAAAACGGCCGAAGTTTGTCCCAAGGGGATATGGGCATCGATGAGGGTAAAGGTCTTTTGCCGATACGCCTCGAACAGGGCGTTCGCCATTTGGCGGCGGCTATGGACGTTGTAGCCCTTGCCGCCCCAAAGCCGGGCGAGTTCCGCAAAAGGCCAGGGGGTGAGATTGAAGTAGGAGCCGACCGGTTGTAAAACCCGCAGCATCTCCCACCTCGCGTTGTTAAAGACGATCACGATGGGGTTGAGCTTTAAACGGGGGCAATGGGAAATTTCCATCCCCGTCATCTGAAAGGCCCCGTCTCCCACCAAGATCAGCGGGCGTTTTCCCGTCGCGATTTGAACGCCGATGCCCGCGGGAACGGCGAATCCCATCGTCGCGTAGTAACCGGAGGCCAGTAATTGGTCCGCGTCGAGCAAAGTGGAGGCGAATAGGCAGTCTCCGTTATCCACCGTGGTGACCATGGGCCCTTTTTCATGAAAGAGGCGGTTGGCGGCGTAGACGATGTCTTCCACTTGAAGGGGGGTATCGTCGAAATAAGATCGGGGCGGCAGGGGAAAGTTCGGGGAAAAGGGAGTCAATTTTTTGGAATGGGGTTTTACTTTCAGGCGGAGGAGCGCTTCGAGCAAGCCTTGCAAGGAAGCGTTTTCATAACGATGGTGGCCGATGACCACTTCCCGCGACACGCAGTGCACCACGCGGCCGGGTTTTAATTGTTGAAGACGCACGGCCATGTCGGTGTCGGCGAGCGGGACGCCGAGTAAGATCAGGCAATCGCTTTTCTCCACCGCCTGCTGCACTTTTTTCGGCCCCGCGGGGCCAATGTAAATGCCAGCGAATTGGGGGTGGTGCACGGGAAACGTGGCCCGCGCCATGAACGAACTCACCACGGGGATGCGCCAATGTTCGGCGAGTTTCACCGCCTCTTTCTGCAGATTGAAGCGATGCACCTCGATGCCGATCATCAACACGGGGTGGCGGCTTTTCGAGAAGAGGGAGTGAATTTCCCGCGCCGCTTCCTGCGTGGCGTCGGGATCGTTCTTCAAAGGATGGGTTTCCAAGTGGCGTGGCAGCCGAATCGATTCGAAAACCCGGTCGCGGGGAAGTTCGATATAAACGGGCCGGGCATAGAGCTTGGCCGTTTGCAGGGCATCATGGATTTTTTGAGCCGCCGTTTTCGGGTCGTCCAAAACCACCTGCGTTTGCGTGACTTCCGAGAAAATCTTCAACTGCGAATCCAAAGTTTTCGCTTGGTGATGGAAGAGGATGCCCGTTTTCCGCTCGCTAACCCCCGGCGCCCCCGAGATGACGACTACCGGCGATTTTTCCGCCCAGGCGCAGGCGATGGGGTTGACGACGTTATGCCCCCCGGCGCCGTAGGTCACCGCGCAGGCGGCGATCCTTCCCGTAATCCGCGCCGTAGCGTCGGCGGCGAAGCCCAGGCCCGGCTCGTGGGAGAGCGTAATGAGTTTCAGCTTTTTATGTTTTTCGATGCATTGGAAGAAGGCGAGGACGAAGTCGCCCGGGATGCCGTAAATTTCGCGCACCCCGTTCTCGTAGAGTTGGTCGAGCAGGTAGGCGCCGATCGTTTTCACTTTTTCATTATAGCGCGGATGGGGCGAGCCGGATCTGATTTTTTACGGTTTTAATTTCACGGCCGTAATGCCCACCACCACGAAGCCCGAGAGCAAAACGATGGAGTTGAGGATCACGCTCGTTTTGTGGAGGCGGTTGAACTCGGCCTGCTTGGCGTCCTTTTCGGGCGTGTCTTCCAGGGTGCGGAGCACCGTCCTTAAAAGATGGGCCTTGGGTTGAATCTGGATGCCGGCATAGAGGGTGCAGGCCAGCATGCCGAGCAGTAAACCCAAACGGATCCAGGGAAAGGGTTTTTCGAGAAGTCCCCGTAAGGCAAGGGTGATCGAGGTAATGGCCAGGGTGGCGTATCCCAACATGTAGTATTGGGGAAAAAGTTTGCTGATGAAATCGCCCGCGATCTCTCGGGGCAGTTCGCGGAAGAGAGTGGGGGCGGTGAAAAAAGAGAGGAAGAAAATGGAGCCGACCCACAGGGCGAGGGAGAGCAAGTAAACGACGTTTAAGGCTGAAGACATAATTCCTCCGATGCGGCTTCTTATCCGAAGGGGGTTTCGCTTCACAAGGGTTTTCGTTGAAAAGCGGCCGTTTTTGAAATACGAAAAAACCTCATTCATAAAAGGAGAACTTCCATGATTTTCAAAGACGGCATTTTAAAAGATAAAGTCGCGCTGGTGACCGGAGCCGGCAGCGGCATCGGAAAGGGCATCGCCCTCGCGTTCGCCCAATTGGGCGCCCATGTGGTGCTGCTCGGAAGAAATTTGGAGAAGTTGGAATCGACCTCCGCCCAGATTCAGGCTCTGGGGCGGCAATCCTTTGTCGTTCAAGCGGATATTCGCGTTCCCGAGCAGGTCGAAGAGGCGGTCCGCAAGAGCGTGGAGAAATTTAAAAAGATCGACATCCTCGTCAACAACGCCGCCGGTAATTTCCTTGCCCGCGCGGAGGAGCTTTCCGTCAACGGTTGGAAAGCAGTGACGGGCATCGTGCTCGACGGCACGTTTTATTGCTCCCAAGCGGTGGGTAGGCAGATGATTCGGCAGAAGTCCGGCAGCATCGTCAATATCGTCGCCACTTATGCCTGGACGGGCAACCCCTACACGGTGCACTCCGCATGCGCCAAGGCGGGGGTGGTCGCCATGACTCAAACTTTGGCCGTCGAGTGGGCGAAGCACGGCATCCGCGTGAATGCCGTGGCACCGGGGCCGATCCAAACCGAAGGGGCGTCTTCACGCTTGTGGATGGGGCATGAGAAAAAGATGGCGGAGCAAATCCCCGCCGGCCGATTCGGCACCGTTGACGAGATCGCGCAGGCGGTGGTTTACTTAGTCAGCGATGCGGCCGCCTATATTACTGGCGAAGTAACGGTGGTGGACGGCGGCGACTGGTTGGGAAAATCGGATTTTCCCGAGGAGTTGATCGATCAACTGAAAGAAGCGGCGAAGAAAAAATGAAGGAGGGGTTTATGAAAAAGATCGGCGTGGTTTTATCCGGTTGCGGGGTGAAGGATGGCAGCGAAATTCACGAAGCGGTGGCGACGTTGCTGGCCATCGATCGGGCAGGGGCCCAGGCGGTGTGTCTCGCTCCCAATACCGAATTGGAGGAGATCAATCATTTGAACAACGAGCCCACGGGTAAGAAGCGGAATGTGCTCCAAGAGTCCGCCCGCATTGCTCGTGGTAACATTCAAGACATCGCGAAGGTGAAGGCGAGTGATTTGGATGCCATCGTGTTTCCCGGCGGTTTCGGGGCGGCGAAGAACCTCTCCGATTTCGCCGTGAAAGGCCATCAGGCTCAGGCCCTGCCCGAAGTGACGCGGCTTGTGCGCGAGATGTCGGCGGCCAAGAAGCCTATCGGCGCCATTTGCATCGCCCCGGCCGCCATTGCCGCAATTTTGGGGAAAGAGGTCCATCCCGTCTTGACGATCGGGACCGACCCGGGAACGGCGGGAGCCCTGGAGAAATTGGGAGCCAAGCACCAATCGTGCCCCGTGAAGGAGTTCGTGGTGGATGAGAAGAACAAGGTCGTCTCCACGCCCGCTTATATGTTGGCCAATCATATCTCCGAGGTGTTCGAGGGGATCGAAAAGTTAGTGAAGGAAGTGGTGAGGATGGCGTAGGGGGATTGAAAGAACGGAATAAAAAAGGGCGACTTTGCAGTCGCCCTTTTTGTTTTTTGAATGAGTTCTTTGGAATTACCCGTGCTTCGAGAAATACTCCTTCGATTTCTCAACGTCCGGCTTGATGGTGTCCGATCCAGGTTTCCAGTTGGCCGGGCAAACTTCTCCGTTTTTCTCGAAGTATTGGAGGGCGTCCACCATGCGGATCGCCTCTTCCACGCTGCGGCCTAAGGGCAGGTCGTTGACGAGCATGTGTTTGAGCACGCCTTCTTTGTCGATCAAGAACAAACCGCGCAGCGCGATGCCCGCGTCTTCGAGGAGCACGCCGTATTTGCGGCTCACTTCTTTGGTTAAGTCGGCGATGAGGGGGTATTTAATGTCGCCCAGTCCGCCTTCTTTGCGGGGGGTTTTTCTCCAGGCCAAGTGGCTGAACTTTGAATCGATGGAAGCGCCGAGCACTTGGACGTTTCTTTTTTGGAATTCGCCGGCCGCATCCGAGAAGGCCAAAATTTCGGTCGGGCAAACGAAGGTGAAGTCCAACGGATAGAAGAACAACACCACGTATTTGCCTTTATAATCGGAAAGGGAAATATCTTTAAACTGGCCGTTTTCGAGTACTGCGCCCGCCTTGAAATCGGGGGCTTTTTGTCCCACTTGAATCATAACAATTCCTCCTAAATGAGTTTAGATGTTGAAGGGTAATAACTTTCTCACCTATAACTCAGCGAAATTTTATCCGTCAACGGTTCTTCCTAAGGCTTTACAAGGGGGGGAGATTGGCATAAGAAGAGGCTAGCTTCGCGACTTTCAACCCGATTTCCATTTTTGACGAGGTTTAAAACGATGGCCGTTATCGTGATGAAAAAACCCAAGCTCACTTTCTGGCAGCGCATCTACGTGGGTGCCATCCTGCAAGGGATGTTGATCACCTTGAAACACGCCCTTTGGAATCTTTTCACCCAGAAGGGCATCATGACTTACGATTATCCCGAAAAGAAGAAACCCATTCCCGAAGACTACCGCGCCGAGCACCGCTTGATGCAACGGCCCGACGGTTCCGTCCGTTGCACGGCCTGCATGCTTTGTGCGACGGCATGCCCCGCCAACTGCATCGAGATCGTGGCGGCGGAGCACCCCGATCCCGCCGTTGAAAAATATCCCGTGGTGTATAACATCGATCTCCTTCGCTGCGTTTTCTGCGGCTTTTGCGTGGAAGCCTGCCCCTGCGATGCGATCCGAATGGATACAAAAAAGGTGGATAACGCCCAATACAACCGGCCCTCTTTCGTGGTGGACATCGATTACTTGTCGCATAACCACCCGGAAGACCGCAGCCCTTATTCGATCGCCCTGTATTAACCGTCGTTTCACGACCGGATCACGAATTTATGCCCTATCAACTTACCCTTCTTCCCGGAGATGGAATCGGCCCCGAAGTTACCCAAGCGGCACTCACCGTACTCGACGCGACCGGCGTCAAGATCAAGTGGGAAAAGGCTTTGGCGGGCCAGAGGGCCATCGAGAAGTATGCCGACCCCCTTCCCGAGAAGACCATCCAGCTTTTGAAAAAAAACCAAGTGGCCTTGAAGGGCCCCATCGGCACGCCCATCGCGAAAGGTTTCGGCAGCGTCAACGTGCTCATGCGTAAGAAGTTCAACCTGTATGCGAATTTGCGCCCCATCAAGCCTTTAAAAGGGATTGCTTGCCGCTATCAAAACATCGACTTGGTCGTCGTGCGCGAGAACACCGAAGACCTTTACTCCGGCATCGAACACGAAGTGGCGCCGGGGGTGGTGGAGAGCATCAAGGTGATCACCGAGAAGGCCTCCACGCGCATCGCCGAGTTTTCTTTTCAGCATGCCGTGAAGGAAAAACGGAAGAAGGTGACCGCCATCCACAAGGCGAACATCATGAAGCTCTCCGACGGGCTTTTCCTTAATTGCGCCCGGCGCGTGGCGGAAAAGCACAAGAAGATCGCCTATAGCGAGATGATCGTCGACAACGCCTGCATGCAGCTTGTCACGCGTCCCGATCAGTTTGATATTCTGCTCCTCGAAAACCTCTACGGAGACATCGTCTCCGACCTGTGCGCCGGTCTCGTGGGCGGATTGGGCGTGGTGCCAGGCGCCAACATCGGAACCGACGCGGCGATCTTCGAGGCGGTGCATGGGAACGCGCCGGACATCGCCGGGAAGGGGCTCGCCAACCCCATCGCCATGATCATGACGGCGGCGATGATGCTCAAATACTTGGGCGAAACGAAGAAGGCCCAAGCGGTGGAGGCGGGAGTCAACGCCGTCACGGGCGCGGGTGAAGTGCTCACCCCCGATTTGGGCGGCAAGGCCAAGACCCAAGAGGTGGCCCGCGCCATCGCCAAGGAAGTGAAAAAATATTTGGGGAAAGGTCGTTAATGGACGAGAAGAAAGACATCGCGGCTCCCGTCGAGAAGGCGGCCGAAGAAGCCAAGGCGCCGGTCCATGCGGTGAAACCGGCGGCCGTGCAGCCTCTTCATACCCTTCCTTCCAGTATGCCCGATGACTCCTTTTCGAAAGGGCGCATCGTAAAATATTTCCCCCAATCGAAATACGGTTTCATCAAAGATCGACGCGGCAAAGACGTTTACTTCAATGTGGATGAAGTCCGCTTCGTAGGCGCGAAGGGCAGGGAAGCGCTCCGCGAAGGGATCCTTGTCGGTTACGACAAGGCGTGGACGAGCCACGGGCTGCATATTTCCAAGATTAAAATTTATTAGGGGAAAAGAGGGGCCCATGAATTCTTCCAATCCTCCTCCGTCCGCGAACCTCTGGATCATTTGGGGCGCGTTGCTCGCCAGCCATTTCGTTAATCTCGCGGTGATTCTCATCCGGCCCGATTTCGTTCAACCCCGTAACGTCCTTTTCTTCGCGTTGGCGGCTCTTGCCGTCGTCATGGGGCTTGCCTCCTTGGCCATTTCTCAAGTGATGACGGGTGGGGCGAAAATAAGGAGTTGGGCGCAAGAGTATCGTGAAAAGGGCGAGAAGCGTGAGATGGCGAAGGAAATGATGCTCGAGCGCCTCACCAAAACATCCATTTTCGGTTGGGCCTTATCCGAAGCCGTCACGATTTACGGGTTGGCACTCAGTTTCTTAGGACAGGCCCCGCGCCCCGTTTTTTTCATCTTTCTCGCGGGTGGTGTTCTTTGCCACCTTTTGGGGTGGCCCAAGGTGTCGAGCGTAGAAGAAGCCCTTCAGGCGGAATACGGCGGCGCGCTACTTATGTAGCGGATCTCCGCCGGAAAGCGAACAGAACCATTCGTAGTCGATGAGTTCCTTAATCGTGGGATTCTCGCCGCAAACCGGGCAGTTCTTATCCTTCCGGATCTTCAATTCCTTAAATTTCATCTTCAGGGCGTCGAAGATCAGCAGCCTTCCGACGAGAGGTTCTCCTTTGCCCAGCACGAGCTTGATCACTTCCACCGCCTGGGCGGTGCCCACGATGCCGGGAAGCGCGCCGAAGACGCCGGCTTCTTGGCAAGAGGGCGCCATCTCGGGAGGAGGGGGCTCGGGATATAAGCAGCGGTAGCAGGGGCCGCCCTTGGCCGTGTCGAAGACGCAGACTTGGCCTTCGAAGCGGAAGATGCTGCCGTCCACCAGGGGTTTCTTCGTGAACACGCAGGCATCATTGATAAGGTAGCGCGTGGGGAAGTTGTCGCAGCCGTTCACGATGATGTCGTAGTCTTTGATGATGTCCATCACGTTTTCGCGGCTGAGCTTGTCGCGATAAGTGACGATGTTTACGTCCGGGTTTAAGGCCTTCAGCGTTTTTTTCGCCGATTCGACCTTCAGTTCTCCGATGCGTTCTTCGTTATGCAAAATCTGGCGTTGCAAGTTGGAGCGGTCCACCACGTCATGATCGATGATGCCGATCGTGCCTACGCCCGCCGCAGCAAGATAGTAAGCGGAAGGGCAGCCTAAGCCGCCCGCGCCGATCAAGAATACTTTGCTATCCAATAATTTAATCTGACCTTCTTCACCTACTTCGGGCATTAAAATATGCCGGCCATAGCGGTCTACTTGGTCGGGGCGAAGGGATTTTTTCACCTTCGTGGGAAAGCCGTTTCCGTTCCATTGGGTGTATCCCCCGATGAGGGAGTGCACTTTTTTATATCCTAAATCCTTCAGAGACTTGGTGGCCAATGCCGAGCGGGTGCCGCCGGCGCAATAAACGACGATTTCCTGGTCTCTGTTGGGGACCTGATCTTCGATGCGCAACTCCAAGAACCCGCGGGGAATGAGGAGGGCGTTGGGAATCACCCCTTTTTCCTGCTCATCCTTCTCGCGCACGTCGACAAGCGTGATGTTTTTCTTTTGATCCACCCAAGACTTCAACTCTTCGGGCTTGATCTCGGAAATCTCTTTTTTGGTTTGGCTTAAGACGTCTTTAAAGGTGGCCATGTTTTTTAAGCTCCGTTTGGTTTCGACTATTTTAACATATGTATGGGGCTTGGGTGAGAGGTGTCAAGATTTGAAAAAAAACGGCCCTCGTTTCCGCGAGGGCCATTGAAAGAGAGGAAAATGCATTTAGTATTGGTCTTTTATTTTGTGCAGTCCGTATGAAGGCCGGCCCAGGTGTTGAGCGCCTTGCCGGATTCCAGATAGGATTTGAGGCTTGAAAGAACTCTCGGCCAACCGACCGTGATTTTTTCAGGCATTTTTGAGCCGTCCTTAAATCTTCCGTGAGTTACGGTGAGGCAAACCATATCTTCTATGGCATCGATCTCGAAAACTACCTGCGAATCGTCCGCAGGATCTGCCGGATCGGCCCATGAAAGAACCAGCTGCTTCGGGGGATTGCTTTCGATGACTTTTCCGATAATTCGAGCTTGTCCGCTCTTTTGGTCGACATGCTTCCATTCGGACCCCTTCTTCCAATCGGACACGTTGTCGTGTCCCCAATATTGGCGTGTGAATTCCGGATGGGTGATCGCCTGCCAGAGTTTTTCCGGCGTGGTTTTGATATAGGTAGTGTATACGAAATCCGTTTTATTCATGGTCCTTCTCCTTTAACGCTTGTTTGAGGTTATGAAGCGCGGTCAACCGCTCTTGCTCGAACTGGCCGATCCAGCGCATATAAATCTCGTTGATGGGAATTGGGTTTAAGAAGTGCAGCTTTTCGCGCCCTTGCCATTGGGTGACGACGAGATTCGCCGCTTCCAATAATGTGAGATGTTTGGTTACCGCCTGTCGGCTCATGTCATGGCCGTCGCATAATTCGTTAAGGGTTAATCCTCCTTTCTTTCGCAGTCTATCGAGCAGCTTGCGACGACTTTTGTCCGCGAGGGCTTTGAATACTTTGTCTTCGTCGGTAACCATGCCGTTTATTATGCAACCATATAGTTGCATGTCAAGAGTGAAAAAAAGCCATTTCGGGAAAAATCCGAAATGGCTTTTTAATACGCGCCCGACATGATTCGAACATGTGACCCTTGGTTTCGAAGACCAATGCTCTATCCAGCTGAGCTACGGGCGCTAAGAATGGTAGGGAGTTAACAGAATCGCTTGCGGAACTTCAACAAGTTTTCATGGCGTTTGGAAAAGCGTATTTCCCCATCTATTCGAAAAATAGTCGATTTGACTTTATTTCACCTCTTCTTTTAAAATTTCAGCCATTATTCCCCTCAAAAAAGGAGAAACGTATGAAGAAGAGAATTAGTATTTTTCTGATCTTATTCGCTTTTCTGGGGTTCCAACTCGCTGCTTCCGCGAAAACGAAAAAGGAAGAGGGCAAAGAAACCGCCGCCAAAACGGAAGATTCTGCCGCTTCCTCCAAGAAGAAAAAATCCTCCAAGACCGACTCTGAAGACGCCTCCGCTTCGAAGAAAAGGAAAGAAACCAAATCCGACGCGGCCGATTCGAAAAAAGAGAAGAAGGAAAAAGCAGCCATCACTTCGGGTACCGAAGAAAAAGCATCAAAAAAGGAGAAAAAGGAAAAGGAAGAAAAAACCTCGAAGGCCAAGGAAACCAAAGAGACGAAGGAAACCGGTGCGGCCGAAAAAACCGCCGATAAAAAGACGGCGGAGAAGTCGGAGAAAAAGGAAAAGAAAGAAAAAGAAGCGAAGGACGAAAAAGTTTCGAAAACGAAGGAGGCTTCCTCCGCTGAAAAGACCCCGGAAAAAAAATCGGCCGATAAAGCCGAAAAAAAGGAGAAAGAAGAGAAGGGGGCGAAAGCTAAGGAGATGAAAGAAGCGCCTTCCGCGGAGAAGGCGATGGAGAAAAAGGAGGAAAAGACCTCCAAGACGAAGGAAATGAGCCCCGCGGAAAAGACGGCCGAGAAGAAACCGACCGACAAGATGGAAAAGAAAGAGAAAACGGCGGAGCAGGCTCCCGTAAAGCCCGCTGCGACTCCTATGCCGGCTTCTCCTGCAGCCACGGCCACGCCGGCCAAGACCACTCCGGCTTCTCCCGCAAGCCCGGCGCCAATGTCGGCGAAGCCTGCTCCTTCTTCCGCCTCTCCCGCTGCGACGACGGCCGCGCCGGCCAAGACTACGCCGGCCCCTGTTGAACCTGCAAAAACGGCTTCGCCCCCCGCTGCTCCCAAGCCGGTTGCGGAACCCGCGCCGGTGAAAGCGGTTCCCACGGCGACCGAAGCTCCCGCCAAAACTCCAGCATCGGCTGCGGAACCGGCTGAGGCTCCAACCACGAAGGATAAAGAAATCGGGACGACCAAAGACGGGAAACCCATCTACGAAGGGCCCCGGGGAGGGCACTATTACTTCAGCGATAGCGGGAAAAAAGTTTACGTGAAAAGAAAGTGAGCGGGTGAGATCCCGCTCGCTTGTATTGATTTATTTCAGCTTGCTTTGAATGAGGGTTAAAACTTCGGTGAGCGATCCGCCTTCGGGCATTTGGCCGTTAGGTGTCATCTTATCGATGAGGTTTGGGAGAATGTCGGTTAAATGGGAGCTCAATTGGTTCACCGGCAGCCCCGTTTTTGCGGCCAACTGTTGCATCAGGTCGCCGCCGAGTCCTTGTTGAATCTGCTCCGATGAAACGGGCATATTTTGCCCCGTTCCTATCCAAGAAGAGAGAATGTCGCCTAGGCCGTTTTTTTGGAAATTCTGAACCAACGAAGCGAACCCTCCTCCCGAACCGGTTTGCTGTCCCAGCATTTCGGTGACCGCTTTGAGCAGTGTGGACTGTTGATTGTTCCCCAAGAAACTACCTGCGAACTGGGTGAGCTGATCGAAGAGTCCCATAACGTTCTCCTTTTTTAAAAAATTATAGGGCGGCGAGAGGGTAGGGAAAAGCTCTTTTTCATTTCCGTTGAGAAATGGTTTCCTAGTGCAAAAAAACATCCAATTTCAAAAGGATAAAAACAACTCCGAAAGCCAATTCGAGAGTTTTAGAATTGTCCAAAATTGATGAAAATAAGTGGGAAAAAAACGGGTTGGGGGTGGTTAGGGGAGAAGATCTCCCCTAACTTTAGCGAGCATCCGGCTTTGCCGGTGCTAGCGAATAAGGTGAGTGACGGGGTTCGAACCCGCGACCTCCAGGGCCACAACCTGGCGCTCTAACCACCTGAGCTACACCCACCATGGAATGGAGAACAGTAGTATTCGATTCAAGAATCAGATTCAAGGCGAAAAGGGGAGTAAAAAACGTGCCTAGCAGGATTCGAACCTGCGACCCTCAGCTTAGAAGGCTGATGCTCTATCCAACTGAGCTATAGGCACCTAGAATAGGAAGTAACTTACAAGTGTTTGGATTTCAAGACAGAAACTCCTTAGTTTTTCTGAAGTTTCCCCTTGTCATCCCAAAATCTTTTGGCTACACACAAGGCCCCGAAAAAAAATCCCGTCGGGGGAGGGTAATCAAGGGGCCATTAGCTCAGTTGGTAGAGCAAGCGACTCTTAATCGCTGGGTCGAAGGTTCGACTCCTTCATGGCCCATATTATTGCTGTATGAATCCCCACAAAATCGGTTAGAGTTTGTGGGGATTATTTTTTAATATTCGCGAGGATGGCGGAACTGGCAGACGCGCTGGTCTTAGAAGCCAGTGGGATTCCCGTGGGGGTTCGAGTCCCCCTCCTCGCAGATCATTAGACTTCGCGCCCAGGGAAACCCTGGGCTTGACCAAAGGGCGAGCACTACGTTGCTCCCCTTTGGGAACCCCATTGTTTAAATGTATATGAGCATAATCGCTTCCCTCTTTTCATCTATTTGCTAAACTAGGTGGCTCTATGAAAGTAAAAGTCGAAGAACTCTCTCCCATTAAAAAGAAGTTGTTCATCGAAGTTTCCCACGAAGAGTTTTTGGGAAAACTCGACGAAGCTTATCAACGTCTCGGCAAGAAGGTTTCCATCAAGGGATTCCGAAAAGGGAAGGTCCCCCGTTCCGTGCTGGAGCGGTTTTACAAAGACCAAACCGAATCGGATGTGCTTTCCCGCGTCATTCAAGACAGCTACGTCTGGGCCTTGGAGGACCAAAAAATCAATCCCGTGGCTCCGCCTAAAATTCTCGATCTCAAAAAAGAAGATTCCCAACCCGTCAGCTATCAAGCCGAAGTGGAAGTTCGCCCGGTCGTGACCTTGAAAACCTATAAAGGGATTTCCCTGAAGAAGCCCTCCGTCGAAGTGTCGGAGGAAGAACTCTCACGCGAGTTGGAGGGTTTGAGAAACGCCCATGCCCAAATCACGCCGGTGGCGGAAGGGACGGCGGTGCAAAGCGGTCAGATCGCCATCGTCGACTTCGTCGGCAAACTGGGCGATCAACCCTTCGAAGGCGGTTCGGGTAAGGGGATGATGATCGAGGTGGGGGCCGGTCGGTTCCTCAAGGATTTTGAAGAAGGCATTTTGGGGATGAAAAAAGGGGAAAGTAAGGATGTCCCCGTCGAATTTCCAAAGGACTATCCCAGTCCCGAGTTGGCGGGCAAAAAGGCCCATTTCGAGATTTCCTTGAACGACTTGAAGGAAAAAATACTGCCCGAACTGAACGATGATTTCGCCAAAGATTTGGGTAGTTTCGAATCGCTCGAACAAGTGAAGCAAAAGATCAAAGAGAACATGGTTCAGCATAAGGAGCACGCGGCCCGCGGAGAGCTCTACAACCAGGTGGTCGATTTTCTCACGCAAGAGCATCCCGTTGAGGTGCCCGGCGGCATGATCGAGCAAGAGCTGGACGCTATGCTCGAAAACGCCAAACGGCAGCTTCAACAGCAGCGATTGACCTTCGAGCAGGCGGGCATCACCCCCGAAGGTTTCCGGTCTCAAAACCGCGAAGCGGCGATCCGCCGCATCAAGGCCTTGCTTATTTTCGAAGCGGTGGCCTTAGCTGAGAAAGTGGAAGTGAAACCGGAGGAACTCGGCGCGCGAGTTCAGTCGATTGCGGCCTCCCTCGGACAAAAGCCAGAGGCGGTGGAGCAGTATTATCGCCAGCACAATATGTTTCCCATGCTCATCACGCAGATTTTGGAAGAGAAGGTTCTTGATTTTCTGCTGGCGGAAGCTAAGATCTCCGCGAAGAAGTAGTATTCCATTTAAACTTCAGTAAAGGTAAATCAAAAGCCATGAAAACAAATTTGGACGTCCACATGAACACGTTGGTTCCCATGGTCATCGAGCAAACCCATCGCGGAGAACGCGCGTACGA
Source organism: bacterium (assembly GCA_046346885.1). GTDB lineage: Bacteria > UBA10199 > UBA10199 > JADFYH01 > JADFYH01 > JAXMHI01. The sequence continues at coordinate 23,995 of JAXMHI010000017.1, forward strand.
CATTTACTCGCGCTTGCTCAAAGACCGCATTATTTTCCTCGGCACGCCGGTGAACGACGATATCGCCAACCTGCTTATCGCCCAATTGCTTTTCTTGGAAAGTGAAGATCCCGAGAAAGACATCCATCTCTACATCAATTCTCCCGGCGGTTCGGTCACGGCGGGTCTCGCTATTTACGACACCATCCAATACATTCGCCCCGACGTTTCGACGCTTTGCATCGGACAGGCCGCTTCCATGGGCGCGGTGCTTCTCGCCGCGGGTACCAACGGCAAGCGTTTCGCGCTGCCCCATTCCCGGATTTTGATCCACCAACCCCTCGGGGGAGTGCAGGGGCAGGCGACGGAAATTGAAATCCAAGCCCGCGAAATCCTGCGCCTTCGGGAAGAACTCAACAACATCCTCGCCAAGCACAGTAAGCAGGCCCTCAAGAAAATCCAACAAGATACGGAACGCGATTACTTCATGGGCGGAGCGGAAGCGAAGGAGTACGGCCTCATCGACGAAGTCTTGAATTATCGCGAAAAAGAAAAGCCGAAAAAGGCCACTTAATTTAAAGGCAAAAAGCCTACCGTTTTCTCCTCATTGCGCGGAAAGTCTTTCCTCTTTCGAAGGCGTTGCGTCAAAAGACGGCGTTGTTCCTGAAAAAATACTTTTTCAGCATGTCCCTTTCTTGACACACTCACAAATTCAGACAATACTTAAGAGAGTGGAGAATCGGCCTAAAAGCCCTCCACCTATCAATCGTCAGGGGCTTTTCTGAGGCCCCCTCCAACCGGAAGGCCGGTGGAGCCTTCCCCCTTGTTTGCGGTTTCGCTTCGGGGGAAGAAATGGGGTTTCGGGTGTGGCCTTTGATAAAGGGAGCGTAACGTGGCGAGAACCTATAATGACGATCCTACGAATCTGAGTTGCAGTTTTTGTGGGAAATCGCAGCGTGAGGTCAAGAAGCTCATCGCCGGTCCCACCGTTTATATCTGCGACGAGTGCATCGAGCTGTGCAACGACATCATCGCCGAAGAGCAGACCAAGCAAGAGCTCTTGAAAAATCGGTCCGGGGTTCCCAAGCCTTCCGAAATCAAGAAAATATTGGATGAGTACGTGATCGGCCAAGAGCGGGCGAAGAAGACTTTGGCAGTGGCCGTGCACAATCACTACAAACGCATCGAAGCCAAGCAGGTGGGGGACGTGGAGCTGCAGAAATCCAACATCTTGTTGGTGGGCCCCACGGGTACCGGCAAGACTCTGCTGGCTCAAACCTTGGCGAAGATCCTCAACGTGCCCTTCACCATCGCGGATGCCACCACGCTCACCGAAGCGGGTTATGTGGGAGAAGACGTCGAGAACATCATTCTCTACCTGTTGCAGGCGGCTGATTACGACAGTTAAGTTTAAAAGGCATCGTTTATATCGACGAAATCGACAAGATTTCCCGCAAGTCGGAGAACCCTTCCATCACTCGCGACGTGTCGGGAGAAGGCGTGCAGCAAGCGCTCCTCAAGATCATCGAAGGGACAGTCGCCAACCTGCCCCCCAAGGGCGGACGCAAGCACCCTCAACAAGAATACATCCAGATCGACACGACCAACATCTTGTTCATTTGCGGCGGCGCCTTCGTGGGCTTGGAAGACATCATCCAGCGCCGCGTGAGCGAGAAGAGCATGGGGTTCGGCTCGGACGTCAAGACGAAGAACGACAGGAAGATCGGTCAGATTCTTTCCGAGGTGCAGACGGAAGATTTGCTCAAGTTCGGGCTCATTCCCGAGTTTGTCGGACGCTTGCCTGTCATCGCGACCCTAGAGGAATTGGACGATTTGACCTTGGTCGACATTCTCACCAAGCCGAAGAACGCCCTTGTAAAACAATATCAACGCCTTTTCGAATTCGAGAAAGTGAAGCTTAAATTCACTCAAGGGGCTCTGCTCGCCATCGCCAAAGAGGCGATCAAGCGTAAATCGGGAGCCCGAGGTCTTCGTGCCATTCTCGAGCACGTGATGCTCGACATCATGTACGACATCCCGTCGCAAACGAACATCCGCGAGGTGGTAGTGAATGAAGACGTGTTCACCAAGAAAGAGCAGCCTCTCGTGGTCTATGAGAAAAAAGCCGAGTCCGCCTGAGCTTGACAAGGGAGGGAGGTCTCACCATATCAATGGGGTTCAGTCCCTGCGGCTTGCCACAGATTGACTAAACAAAGAAAGAGAGACCCATGGAAAATCCCAACGTTCCCACCCCTGTCGACCCGAATATGAAGATCGTTCCTCTTCTTCCTCTTCGCGACATCATCATCTTCCCCCATATGGTGGTCCCCCTGTTCGTGGGGCGCGAAAAAAGCATCAATGCCTTGGACGAGGCGATGAGCGCGGAAAAAGACATCCTTCTTGCCGCGCAGGTCAATCCCAAGACCAACGATCCTCGCCCGGAAGATATTTATAAAGTGGGCACCTTGGGTACGATCATCCAGCTTCTGAGACTTCCCGACGGTACGGTGAAGGTGCTGGTGGAAGGCCGTAAGCGGGCCCGCATTCAACGCTATATTCCCAACGAGAATTATTTTTTAGTCGAGGCCGAGGAAGTGCACGAGAGCCGTGAGGTGACAGTGGAAGTGGAAGCGCTCATGCGCTCGATCAAATCCACTTTCGAAACCTACGTGAAGCTCAACAAGCGCATTCCGCCGGAGATGCTTTCCTCCGTGGCGGTCATCGACGACCCGGCGAGGTTGGCCGACACGATCGTCGCCCATCTCAACTTGAAGCTCGTGGACAAACAGAAGGTCCTCGAAGTGGAAAGCCCCGCCGAGCGCCTGGGCAAACTTTATGAGATGATGCAGGGAGAAATCGAGATTCTCCAGGTGGAGCGCAAGATTCGAACGCGCGTGAAGAAACAGATGGAGAAGACCCAGCGCGAATACTACCTGAACGAGCAGATGCAGGCGATCCAGAAAGAATTGGGCGAGCGCGACGAGTTCAAGAGCGAGATCCAAGAACTCGAGGATAAGATCAAGAACAAGAATATGAGCGCCGAGGCGGCCAAGAAAGTGAAGAAGGAGATCACGAAGCTCAAGATGATGTCGCCCATGTCGGCAGAAGCGACCGTCGTGCGCAATTACATCGACTGGATTCTCTCCTTACCGTGGGGGGAAATGTCGAAGGACAAACTCGACATCACCGAAGCGGAGAAAATTTTGGATGAAGATCATTACGGGCTCAAGAAAGTCAAGGAGAGGATCTTAGAATACCTGGCCGTTCAGGCCTTGGTCGAAAAGATCAAGGGGCCCATCCTCTGTTTCGTGGGGCCTCCGGGTGTCGGCAAGACGTCGCTCGCCAAGTCGATTTCCCGCGCCATGGGACGCAAGTTCGTTCGCTGCTCGTTGGGCGGAGTGAGGGACGAAGCGGAGATCCGCGGCCATCGACGCACCTATATCGGGGCGTTGCCCGGCAAGATCATTCAGTCGTTGAAATAGGCAGGATCGAACAATCCCGTTTTCCTGTTGGACGAAATCGACAAGATGAGCACCGATTTCCGCGGCGACCCCGCTTCGGCGCTTCTCGAAGTGCTCGATCCGGAACAAAACGGCACCTTCAACGACCATTATCTGGACTTGGATTACGATCTTTCCAAGGTGATGTTTATTACGACGGCCAACACGCTGCATTCGATTCCTCTTCCCCTGCAAGATCGTATGGAAATCTTGCGCATCCCCGGCTACACCGAGGAAGAGAAGCCGCATATTTCGAACAATTATTTGATTAAGAAGCAAAAAAGAGACCCACGGCCTGACCGACGACAACATCGAAATTTCGACTCGGTGATTCGCACCATTATCCGCCGTTACACGAAGGAATCCGGCGTGAGAAACCTGGAGCGCGAGATCGCGACGGTCTGCCGCAAGGTGGCCCGGGAAATCGCCCAACAGGGGCGCGATAAGAAGATTCGCGTGACCTCCCACAATCTTTCCAAGTTCTTGGGCGTGCCCAAATTCCGGTACGGTTTGGCGGAGGAGAAGGACGAGGTAGGCATCACGACGGGACTCGCATGGACCGAATTCGGCGGCGAGTTGCTTTCCACCGAAATCTCCATCATGCCCGGCAAAGGGAAGCTCATCATCACCGGCAAGCTGGGCGACGTGATGCAAGAGTCCGCCCAGGCGGCGATGAGCTATGTGCGCACCCGAGCCAGCAGCTTCGGCCTGGAAAAAGACTTCTACCAGCGCATCGACATCCATATCCACGTGCCAGAAGGGGCGATCCCGAAGGACGGTCCTTCGGCGGGCATCACCATGGCTACCACCATCGTGTCTGCTTTGCTGCGCATCCCCGTTAAAAAAGACGTGGCGATGACAGGCGAGATCACGCTGCGCGGAAAAGTGCTTCCCATCGGGGGCTTGAAGGAAAAGATCCTGGCCGCGCATCGGGGCAAGCTGAAGACGGTGATCATCCCGAAGGAAAATGAGAAGGACCTGAAGGATATCCCCAACAACATCCTGCGCGACATCAAGGTCATTCCCGTGGAGAACATGGACGAAGTCCTGAAAAACGCCCTCGTGCTCGACGACCCGAACCGCCTTTTTAAGACGGGCAAGACTCAAGAGCAGATCTTGGAAGAGCTGCTCTATCCCCGAACGCAAGAGGAAGGGAAGGCGGGAGAGGTTCAGAAGGCCCACGGAGTGCCTCCACAGACGCCGAATCCGGCGGATGCCTTGCCTCATTAAAATCAAAAAGCGTTGTCGCCCCCGCCCCGATATCCCGAAGGGATTTTGGGACGGGGGCTGTCTTTGAATCCCTGCTCTCGTTGAACGCTTGGGGGGCGGGGATGACGGTGTGGATTTACCTTCCCATCCTAAGTTTCAAAAAATCCTTCAGCGAGAGAGACGCCATTTTTAAATAGGGGTTTCTCGCCTTTTCGTCGGCCATCGTCGAGGTGGGCACCTCCGCGTAATTGTGGCCGGGGTAGAGGATTACTTCATCGGGCAAGCGCATGATTTTTTGAGTCAGCGTATAATACATTTGCTCCGCATCTCCGCCGGGGAAATCGCAACGTCCGCAGCCGCGAATGAAAAGCGTATCGCCGCTGATGAGGCCGTTTCGCACACGAAAACATTGGCTGCCCGGCGTATGGCCCGGCGTATGGAGGAAATCGATCCGCACGTCTCCCACGTTGACATGATCCCCCTGGTCCACCTCGGTGAAGGTGCTTCGGGGAACGCGCACGTAGGGGGCGTCGTTCTTGTGGATGTAAACGGGGACGTCTTGGCGCTCCAAGAGCTCGGGGATGCCGTTCGTATGGTCGTGGTGATGGTGGGAAATCAGGGCTCCCACGATTTTTAAGTCCTCTTCCTGGGCCCTCTTGAAGATCGTATCCACCTCCCAGGCGGGATCCACCACGAAAACCTCGCGGGTGTCGGCGTCTCCCACGAAGTAGACGAAGTTTTCCATGGGACCGATTTCATATTGTTTGAGGAGAAGGCTCATAAAAGCGACCTAAATTGATTTTGTGAAAAAACCTCGAAATTTGCTAAAATAACTGTGAAAATATCCTAATCCACGGGGAAAAGATTGGCAATTGGGGATCTCTCGCTATGTCAAAAGCCCTTTTTTGGGATTGGTTGTATCGGCTGTTTGATTCGGAAAACGGCCACTCGGCGGCCCGAGGCGCGAAGGCGAAAAAGGGGGAAGACCCTTTCGACGCCATCCACCGCGAGTTTTTGTGGCTGAAGAGCGGGCAGATCCGGGAAAAATCGTTGGCTCTAGGAGAAGATGCCCTGTGGGAGAGAAATGCCCACCTTTTTTTTCGCCAAGAATTCGTGAACACCCTCACCGAAGAGTCCATCGGAGGCAATGCCGGCGCGGGTCATACGGCGATCAACGCCTTCTATAACCCCATCACCGGCGAGATCAAACACTTCGGGAACTTTCAAGAGATCAAGGGCGGCTGTTGGGACGAGATCACCGGCTCGACTACGGTGGAAGGAGATTTCCACTGCCTCTTCCGGATCAACGTTCAATATACGGGCAAAATTTCCGACGTCGTATTCGAACAAAAACCCCTTTCTCCCGTCGCTCAGCAGCGCTTGGCCAATTTAGTGGGCCTGCAGGTGATGATTCCCTTCACGAAAATCTATCAAGCCCTCCGAAGTGAAGCCGATCCCAGTTGATTTTTCTCAAGCTGAGAAAATTATCAAAATGAGAGAGCGGCGACACCTCCCGGTTTTATAAGTAATTAAAAATATTAAACTATTTCATATAAAAAGTGGCACCTTTGTTGCTGTATAAATTGACAAGGTGAGAGTCCTTTTTTGAGGGAGGTTTTTATGAAAATCAAAAGCGGGGTTCATTTTTGGGTGATCGCGTTTTGTTTTGTCGCCTTGGCCGCCTGTTCCGGGGGAGGCGGAGGAGATAACGCGTCGGTGTCCGATCAATCAAAGAACGACGCCAACGTGAACTTGCCGAAGGGGGCGATGAACACCTCCGACAATTCCGACGCCCGCCTGGCGGCTTGGGCGAAATTCATCGGCGTCGAGAAAGAGACGAAGGATAAGGCGGTGGAGGAAGTCCGCACCAAGATGCCCACCCAGTTCGCCAACCCCGTCGATTTCAAGACCAAGGAAGACTTGGCCCAATTCGCCGACATCACTTACCGTTACGACGTAACGTTCCGAAACGCCGTAACGGCCATCAGCAAGTTGAATGCGAGCCTCTCGCGGGATTATACGGAAATCAGCAATTACAAAAAATCCTACGTTTCCGCCAAGGAAGTTCTGGCCCGGGCCGACGCGACGGACGACGAGAAGCGGTTCGCGTACGCGCAGCAGTTGACCTTCCTTAAGAGCTTCCACGGCTTCGAACAGAATTATATTTACTTCGTGACCATCACCAAGTTGGCCCAGAACCAGTTGATCGCCGGAGGGGCCAAGCTCGGGTTCACGATCTACGCCGCCGACTTGACGGACGTTGAGAAGAAGGCTTTCGGCGCCGACCTCATCGAGAAGACCGTCAAGGAAGTGAAGGACCTCTTGGCGAAAGAGGATACTCTCAACACGATTCGTACGGTGGATTCTCAAATCGACGTGAACAGGACCGGTTTCACCGCTTCGAAGGATTCGAACGCTTATATGGTTCCCTTCGTCCTCGATTACGCCGCTCCCCTCGAGAACGTGACCGTGACTGCCGTGGAAGGCGGGGAGAAGGTATGTTTTTTTCAATTTACCGACAGCGACGCGGGCGCCTTGAAGGCGGCGGAGATGAACCGCCGTCAACGCAGTTTTGCGTCGGAAGATCGGGGACGCTACGTCTTCAATACCAGTGATTTGGCCGCGATCAATTGGGTGTATCCGAAGGACAATGTTTTCATCGGCTCCGAATTTACAGCCATCGAAATGAAAAGGAAGGAGTCCGTCGAAGAGTATAAGGCGCAACCCGCGAAGCCCAACGACGGGAGTTGGAGCGTTCCCGCCACTTTTAAGCAAGGCACCGACAATAATTCGAAGTGAGGATTCGGAATTCTTAAAGACCTGGGGGATGCGAGACGTCTCCGTAAAAAACCCGCCTTCCGTTGGGGCGGGTTTTTTCTTTTCAAATGCCTTCGTTTCGAGGAAAAAGGATCCATGCCACGCAAGATTACGGTGAAAAACGTTCATGATTTTTTGGCTCGCTTCGCCCCTCCTGCGCTGGCCGAAGAGTGGGACAACGTGGGCTTGCAAATCGGTTCCCTCCTCCAAGAAGTCCGCGGCATACTGGTTTCCCTCGACGTCACGGAGCCCGTTCTCGAGGAAGGGGAGCGGTTGGGGGCCAATCTTCTTGTCACGCATCATCCCCTTTTTTTCCGGTCCGTGAAGCGGCTCGACGATTCGACCCTGCCCATGCGCTACGCCCGCTTGGCCTTCGAGAAAAAAATTAACGTCCTTTCGTTCCACACCAACCTCGATTCGACGGAAGAGGGACTGAACGACCGTTTGGCGAAGCTTTTGAGGCTTCGGAAAACGCGGCCCCTTCAAGCCTCCCGTGATTCCGCCCGAAAGAAGGCGGGACTGGGCAGGGTGGGGGAGATTTCGAAGACTTCTTTGAAAAAAATTGCCCAAGCTCTTTCCAGCGCCCTTTCTTTGGAGCATTTCCGATATGTGGGGGATCCGCTTCATCCCGTCCGTACGGTCGCCGTGATGACCGGCAGCGGCGGCGGTTTCTTCCGCGAAGCGAAAGGAGCGGGGGCGGATGTTCTGGTGACCGGCGACGTGAAGTATCACGATGCCCTCGACGCGAAGGCGTCGGGCATCGCCCTGATCGACATTGGCCATTTCGCCTCCGAAATCGGTATGGTGAGGCTTGTGGCGGGTAAATTAAGGGAGTGGGCGCGGAAAAACAAATCGCGCGTGAAAATTTTTGAATCCCGAGTGCAGCGGGATCCCTTCTCTTTTTGGGTTTAAACCCCGATACCACGAAACTCCTTCCCCATCCTTCCGATAATTCTTCTTGTAACCTCCGGTGAGGGTCATCCGGAAAGGGCACACACATGGGCATCACGATCACTGGCAAGGGCGCGGGGATCATCAACGATTTCCTGAAGGATCCTTCCCAAAAAACTTCCGTTTCCTTGGCGCAAGAAGGCTGGACGCTCGAAAAGGGCGCGAAAGACAGCGACGGGCGGATCGTCTTCCGCTCTCCCACCCGAGATCACGGCTATTGGGCCCAAGATCTCTACTATTCTTCCCCCAAAAATACGGCGTATTTCGACGAAAACCCCTATTTTCAATGTGAAGTAGACCGCAAACACCAAAAGGTCGAGCCGGCCTGCGAGATGGACGGTAACATGACGACCGAGGCGGAAGCACCGTCCCTCAAGGCGCGTATTTTGATGGGCGCCTTGTACCCTTCCGAAGTGGGCGCCGATTTCGTGAAAGCGCACTTTAAGAAATCCAAGCATTGAGAAACTTGTTGAAGCGGGGATGGTCCTCCCAACCCGCTAAGCAGGGCCTTGTGAAGGCGAAGCCTTTCCCAAAAAGTCTTATGGAGAGAAAAAAGGCGTCCGGGAGGTGACGCCTTTTTTTATGGGGGATGCGTCCTAGCGAGCCTCTTCCGGTAAGAGATGCCTTTTTTTATTGTCGAAATTGACAAGGTTGTAACCTCCTGTTAACCAACCCCTATGCAGAAAAAACACTTAAAACTCGCCCACAGCCCCGATCCCGACGACGCCTTCATGTTTTGGGCCCTCGCCAAAAACAAGATTGATTCGGGGCCTTACGAATTCGAACACATCCTTTCCGACATCCAGACCTTGAACGAAAGGGCGAAGGAAGGCGCGTACGAGATTTCCGCCATTTCCTTTTACGCCTATCCCGGTATCGCCGACCGTTACGCCTTGCTCGGCTGCGGTTCGAGCATGGGAGACAACTACGGCCCCATGGTGGTCGCCCGCGGCGACAGGAAGGGCCGTCCCCTCTCCGATTTCAAGATCGCCATCCCCGGCAAGCAAACGACCGCTTATTTGGCGCTGCAACTCTACGAGAAAAAATTGAACACGGTGGTAATCCCCTTCGACGAGATCATCCCCGCCGTCATCGAAGGCAAAGTCGACGCGGGTCTCATCATCCACGAGGGGCAACTCACCTATGCGAAGGCCGGCCTGCAAAAATGGGTGGATTTAGGTGAGTGGTGGCACGAGCGCCACGGCCTGCCGCTGCCCTTGGGCGGCAACGTCATCCGCCGCGACTTGGGCGAGAAAGCCATGTCGGAGATCGCGGGGCTCCTTAAGAAAAGTATCGAAGCGGGGCTTGAGCACCGCGACGAGGCGGTGAAATACGCGCTTACCTTCGGGCGCGGCCTCGATTTGGGGCTCGCCGACCGTTTCATCGGGATGTATGTAAATTCGCTCACCGTCGATTACGGAGAGCGGGGCCGCAAGGCTTTGCGGGTGCTGTTCGATGAGGCGGAGGAGGCCGGATTGCTACCCAAAGTCTCTTTGGATTTCGTCCAATAAAGCGGTTTACTTTCCTTCGTTTTCTTCCAGCCATTCCGCGATTTTTGGAAATACTTCCCGGGGCGCGTGGTTGCCGATGATGAGGTCCACGTGACCGTAATCCGTGCGGTGTCCGTGTTTTCTGCCGAACATGATCCAACGCTTCTTCGCCGAACCGATCTTCTGGAAGGTTTTGCGACGATTTTGCTTAAGGAGTGAGGAATCTGTCTCGTCAGATCAGAAGGGGAAGAAACTTTTCACCGATTGTGTGAATATTTTCAGCCCTAAGACTAAGCTCCTGCAGCCACTGGTGATCTGGATACCATCTCGCCGGCGATTTTCACGTCGATTCACCTTTGTTCCAGTTCTGTGTTTAGCGATATTTCTTCACGAAGAGGATCGGATCTGTTCGACTTGAATCCAGCCATTTGCAAGCCCGACTAATTTTGCCGCCTGCGGAATGAGAATCGCACTGAAGGATCATCACGGTGAGTAACCATTACCAGCAGCCGGTTTCAGCCGAGCAGGAGAACGGATGTCAGCACGCTGGATCAGTTCTCGACTGGATGCACGAACGTAAGGACGAGGAATGCTCCTGTTGTGCCTTCATCAGGGTCAGCATGCTCAGTGATGAATGACGCTGCGGCATCTGCAGGTACGTAATGGTCGAAATTTCATTTTGATAAGGTTATTGCCAATATTTGGCCTAGCCGATTCGGTTGCGCATAGCTCCACGACTAGGTGTCGTCCTTTTCCACAAGTATTGGCAGCCGACTTTTCTTCAGAAATCCCGCGTTGTACCGTTGAAGCGGGCCGTGCACGAGCAGGACGGGAGAACGTTGGGAGCGTGGGCGGGGATAGCGGTGAAGGCGATTTTCCAACCGTCTTCGGTGGAAATGATGTGGGTTGGGGATGGGGAATCGAGGACATGGTCTAAAAAGATCCTTTTGCATGGCGATTAATATATCATACAGATTTTTTTCTCCTCCGCGTCAGTTCCGTAACCTTTACTCGCTCGTTTTTGCCGTGACTCGAATCGATGTCGTTCTCGGAAATGACAAAAGGGATCAATCCATAACAAACGACCCCTTTTTCTCGGAAGAATCTCGAATCTGTTGCGCCCGGAGACATGTAGGGGGTGACGATCGCCTCCGGATCGTTCTCCAAAATCGCTTTCTCGATCGTTTCGAAGTAGGGAGTGCGGAAGTCCGAGGCGTTGGGCTCGCTTTGCAGGATGGGCTCGAGCTTGACGGGAAGGTCGCCCAAAACCTTTTCCAGCTTTTTCTGAAAGGCGGCGGGGGTTTCTCCGGGCAGGATGCGCGCGTCGACGAAACCCGTCGCCTCGGCCGGGATGACGTTGATTTTGTATCCGGCGTTCAGCATCGTCGGGGTCACCGTGTTGCGCACCATGGCGTTGAAGGCTTTTTGGCGCTTAAGCTCGTCTCGAATGAGGAGGGGGGCGAATTTCACGAGGGGCCAGTCGAACAGGTGCCGCATCATCCAGCCTGTCAAAAACGGGGCGTCTTTCGAGGTGCGGTTTAAGAACTCTTGCACTACTTCCGTCTTCACCAAGGGTTGGGGGCTATTTGCCAAACGGTGCATGGCGTTCACCAGGCTTACGACGGCGTTATCCGGGCGGGGCATCGAGCCGTGTCCGGAAGATCCGTGAGCGGTGAGCTTCATCCAGGAGACGCCCTTTTCCGCCACTTGAATCGAATAGAGATTCCGATTGCCGTGCCGAATTCCGATGCTTCCTTCGTTAAAGACGTATTTTGCCTTTACCTTGTCCCAATGTTGCTCGGTCAAAAACTGCGCCCCTTGTTTTCCGCCCGCTTCTTCGTCGGAGGTAAGCACCAAGATCACGTCGCGTTTCAGTGGGAGTTTTTCCTCTTTAAGCCGGATGAAGGCGTTCACCTCTAAGGCGACCAATCCTTTCATATCCAGCGATCCCCGCCCGTAGAGGGAGTCGCCCTCGATTTCCGCCGCGAAGGGCGGGTGGTCCCATTCTTGGGGATCGGCGGGGACCACGTCCAAGTGGCCGAGCAGGGCGAGGGGCTCCGCGCTTCCGTCGCCGGTCAGGCGCGCGATAAGGTTGGCGCGACCGGGAGAAGACTCGATGATCTCGGAGGGGATGCCGAATCGCTGCAAATATCCTTGGATCCATTTCGCCAGGACGATTTCGTTGCCCGGCGGGTTCGAGGTGTCGATGCGGATGAGTTGCTGAAGCAGTTCCAAGATCGGCAAAGGCTCGGGGCTTGCGCAAAAGGCGGGGAAGCTGAAGAGAAAAGAACAAAAGATGAAAAGTCGGATGAAATTTTTCATGAGGGTTTCTGGCGTTTGGACCAAACGAGAAGGACGACTCCCCCCACGAGCAGTACAATGCCGGGAATCGTGGTGTTCTTACCCATGGCGGATTGATTGAGCGGTACGCCGCCTCCTTTATAAAATTCTTCGTAGGTGGCGATTGTCTGGTAAGCGGGCAAAACGGGGAGGACGACGAGTATTGAGGCCGCCAGCGCCAGGACAAGCGCCAAGGCGGCGAGCGCCGGATGAATTTTCTTCAGTTCTTGATGCAGGAAAAAGCCCCCGAGAAAGAGGACGTAATAGAGAATGAAGGCGTAGACGACCATCCAAAAGGGAACCTTGCTCGCCGGCAGTAGATAGCCGAACATCCAATCGGGGGCCATGACGTAGCCGTAGGCGGCCAGGCTCATAAACCCCAAGGCGATAAAATTCCCCGCCAAAAAGGCCCGGGTTTTAAAAAGACTTTTCGTCCAGCCTTTCGGTACGAAGTAACCGGCGAGTAAACCGATTAAAATTAAAATGGGTTCATCGATGATAAATGTTGGAATCACCTCCTTTTCGTGAAAACCGGTAAAGCCGTATTTTCACTAAAGTCAGGGGGAGCTCTTCTCCCCCTGACTACCCCCATCCCTTAGGATGGGATTAAAAAATAAAGGCAAACGAAGGTCGAGTAAAGCAAATCCGTCAGATCAGTCCCGCCTCCCGGTACCAGGGGATCGTTTGGGCGAAGCCGGCTCTTCCGTCCGGGTAGGCGAAGCGGAATCCCAGCTTTTCCAACTTTTCGTTGCTGTACCAAAAGTCGGTCCCTAAAAAGAAGATCGTGTCCTTTTCCAGTTTCGGTTTTTTCTTGAGCAGTTTTTGGGAGAAGAAATTTTCCACCACGGCGGCGGTGAGCGCCGCGCCCTTGAGGAGCTTGATGGGGACGGCCGGCATCGGCTTAAAGGGTTTGCCCAGGAGGTCCGCCAAGATCTTGAAAAATTCGACCGTCGTGTAAGGCACGTCGTCGGCCAGGTTGTAGGCTTCGCCCAAGGCATCGTCGCGGGTGGCGAGGAAGAGGGCCGCGCGGCAGACGTCTTCCGCATGGACGAGCGCCATGCGCCCCGTGAAATTTTTCGGTACTTTGATTTTTTTCATGTTGCCGAATTGGCAGAGGAGCTGGCCCATGCCGTAAACGGCGCGGGGGCCATAGACGCCCGTGGGGCGTACGCAGGTGTAGGGAAGTTTTTCCTTCTGGGCGAAGTGTTCCACCAGGCGTTCTTGTTCCCACTTCGATTTCAGGTAATTGTTGGGTGGTTGCTTGGGGGAGGTCTCGCGGATGGGGAGCTCTTCGGGCTTGGGCGCCCCGTAAATGCCGCCCGCACCCCAGAGGACGAAGCGTTTCACGCTGCCTTCCTTGAGCAGGGCATGGATCAGGTTGCGGGTGCCTTCCACGTTCACTTGGTAGAGGGCCTCCCAAGGGATGATGTAGCTGAAGAGGGCGGCGATGTGAAAGACGTAATCCACGCCTTTGACCACCTCCGAAAGATTGTCGGGTTTGGCGAGATTGCTGGGGATGAATTCCACCCCGAGTTTTTTCAGTAACCCCGGGTAGCGTCCCCGTTTGGGGTCATCTTCTTGGTTGGGTAGCGGAAGATCGGTGGCGCGGACTTGATAGCCCTCTTTCACGAGCAACTCCACCATGTGAGAGCCGAGAAAGCCCGTCGCTCCGGTGACCAGTGCGAGTTTCGCCATAGCTACCCCCTCTTTCCGATGTTAAAAGGCTCGCTTGAATGGGAGGGATTCGTCAAGGGGGAAGAGGGGGCTGCGGAGCAAAATGATCCTCCCATGTCATCCCCGCCCAGTGTGTTCAATGAGAGCGGGGATCCAGAGTATGGGCCCCCGCTTCACGGGATCCGCCTTAGGGCGGATGATGGGGCGGGGGTGACCGGCTTCTGTAGTCCCTTCACAAAAAGGCCCCAAAAGGGGTATGTTGATGAAGGGTTGCAAATTTTAAAGGCATGCCCTATAGAAGCGCATCGTTTTAGAAAATCAGTCCTTTTTATCTATTTGAGGAGAAAGAAAGATGGCCAATAAAGACGATCGACTTGCCAATCAACCGGATGGGAAATTCTACGTCGATAGCCAGTGCATCGATTGCAATCTCTGCCGTGAAACCGCCCCGGATAACTTCAAGCGGGATGATGACAAGGGATATTCCTACGTTTACAAGCAACCGGGGAGCCCCGAAGAAGAAAAACTCTGCCAAGAGGCCTTAGAGGCGTGTCCCGTGGAAGCGATCGGCAGCGACGGCGCTTAATTCTCTTTGTCGATGGCGAAGTCCACGTGGGTGGAGCCCACTTTCACCGGGTTTTTCTTGTAAGACCCTTCCAAATCCCCCGGATTCACCGATTTCGCATTCCCGTCCTTATCGACCCTCGCGATGATGTGGAGGGATCCCTCAAAACGATTTTCCGGAAAAAGGATGTCGTCCTGGCTCAGTTGATAATCCATGGGAAAAATCGCCGGGGCGATTTTTTGCACCGCGATGGGTTTTGCCGAGGGCGAAATTTGCGGGGCCGCCGGTTTCGATTCGGCCTTTGGGTTGGCGGAAACGGGGGCCGGTTGGCTTTCGGCCTCGGCGGGGAAGGCGATGATGAAGACCACGTCCGAAGGCCCGATTTTCGAGGCGAGGCCCGAGCCTAGGGTTAAGCGTCCGCTAATGGTGGTCGGCTTGCTTTGGGCGTTGCAACCGCCGAAGAGGAGCGCCATTCCTAAAAAGATCCAAAAAGACCGTTTCATTTTTTCCCTTTCCCTAAAAAGAGTGCTGCCGGAAGATTGATATAAGAAAACCTCCGACTTCACAACCATGGACCTTTATTCTCACATCGAAAAATTGGCCCGCGAGGAAGGCTTCAATTTCGTCGGCTTAACCCGACTCGAAAAAGACTCACCCGGCTCTCGACTTTTCAACGAATGGCTCGAGAAGGGGTATCAAGGGGAGATGACCTATTTGGAGAGGGGAGCCGATAAACGGGCGGATCCCTCTCGTGTCTTAGAAGGGGCGAAAAGCATTATCGTGCTCGGATGGGATTACGGAAAGAAAACGGAAGGTGAGGGAGTGCCCCAGAAGAGCCCGTTTATTTCCCGCTATGCGTGGGGGAAAGATTACCATGAAATTTTAGGGGAGAAGCGCAAGAAGCTTGAAGTAAAACTTGCGCAAGCCTTTCCCGAGGCTCGCTTTAAAGGATATGTCGATACGGGGCCCGTGATGGAAAAATACTGGGGCTCCCTTGCGGGGCTCGGATGGGTAGGCAAACACACGAACGTGATTCATCCCCAAGAAGGCTCCTATTTCTTTCTCACTTGCCTTCTGACCGATCTGCAATTGACACCCTCTTTCCCCTCCGCCGACCATTGCGGTCGGTGTACCGCCTGCCTCGACGTCTGCCCGACCCGGGCCATCGTCGCTCCCTACGTACTCGACGCCCGCCTTTGCATTTCTTACCTGACGATCGAGCTGAAAGGTCCCATCCCCCGCGAATTGCGCGCCGGCGTGGGCACCCACATTTTCGGCTGCGACGATTGCCAGGAAGTATGTCCTTGGAATCGCCATGCTCGACTTCCCGAAGAATTTTTGAGGGAAGCGCCGGTTGAAGAGCTAATCGGTTATCTTGCTCTTACGCCGCAAGAGTTCAAGAAACGCTTTGCCGATAGTCCCGTCCTTCGCGCCAAGCGCAGGGGGTTTTTAAGGAATGTGTGCGTGGCCTTGGGTAATCGGAGGGAGGTTTCTACGGTTCCCGCTTTAATCCAAGCTCTTCAAGATGAAGAGGCATTGATTCGCGGGCATGCGGCGTGGGCTTTGGGGAGGTTTGAAAACGAGTCAGCGAAAGACGCCCTTCGAAGGCGTTACGAGGTGGAACCCGAGGCGTGGGTTCAAGAAGAGATTGCGTTCGCTCTTATCCCCTTCCCTTGAGATCAAGGGGAGGGAGGGGTTTGAAACCACGAGGGTTGACATCCTCTATTTCCTAGCGTTTAGTGCCTTGAGATAAAGGAAAACCTCATGTCAGACTCCGCCAAACTGGAAAAAATCGTCCGCGATCTGCTCGCCGAATTGGGGGAAAATCCCGATCGGGAAGGCTTGAAAAATACCCCCAGCCGGGTGGCCAAATCACTTCGCTTCCTCTTGCAAGGCTACGATAAAGACCCCCGCGAGGTGATCAACGGGGCCAAATTCACTGAAAAATATTCCGAAATGATCGTGGTGAAGGATATCGCGATCTATAGCCTCTGCGAGCACCATCTCCTGCCTTTTTGGGGTCGTGCCCATGTCGCCTACATTCCTAAAGATAAGATCATCGGCCTTTCCAAAGTCGCCCGCTTGGTGGAGGTATACGCCCGCCGCCTTCAGGTTCAAGAACGCATGACCACCCAAATCGCCGAGACCCTCCAAGAGGTGCTCGATCCCCAAGGGGTGGCGGTGGTGATTGAAGCCGAGCATTTGTGCATGCAGATGCGGGGGGTTCAAAAACGGGGCTCGGTGGCGGTGACCTCGGCGATTTTAGGCGTCTTTCGGGAAAATCTTGCGACCCGCCAGGAGTTCATGCAATTAATCAAACCGAACAATTAAAAAATCCCATGGATGCCTCACTTCAGAAAATAAGAGAAAAAGTGTCGAGGGGCGAACGCATCACCGATGAGGAATGCCTTTCCCTCTATGCCTCGAATGACCTCATCGGCTTGGGTGAGATCGCCAACCTGGTGCGCGAGCGCAAGAACGGCAAGCGCGCCTATTTCAACATCAACCGACATCTCAATTATTCCAACGTCTGCTACGTGGAGTGCAAATTCTGCGAATTCGGCCAGCCGAAAAACTCGCCGAAGGCCTATGAGCTTTCCTTGGAAGAGATGAAAAAAACCGCCGCTTTAGCCCAATCGCAAGGGGCCACTGAATTGCATATCGTGGGCGGCCTGCATCCCGATTGGAAGTTGGAATATTACGAAAATCTTTTAAGGGAGCTGAAGAAAGTGGCTCCCCAAGTGCATTTGAAGGCCTTTACGGCGGTGGAAATTGATTATTTCGCGAAGGTCAGCCGCTTGAGCGTCGAGGAAACCTTGGCGAGGTTGCGGCAGGCGGGTTTGAGTTCGCTTCCCGGCGGAGGAGCCGAAATTTTGGGAGAGCGAGTTCGAAAGCAAATTTGCCCCAACAAGATCAGCGGGGAGCGCTGGCTGGAAATCCACCGAACGGCCCATAAGATGGGAATCCGCTCCAACGCCACCATGCTTTACGGGCACGTGGAAAACGACGAGGACCGAGTCGATCATTTAAGGAAGCTCCGCGATTTGCAGGACGAAACGGGCGGCTTCATGACATTTATCCCCTTAAGTTTCATCCCCTTCGAAACCCCCATGGCCCACCTGCCCGAGCCGACGGGACTCACGGATTTAAAGCAAATCGCCGTAAGTCGCATCTATCTCGACAATTTCGACCACATTAAAGTGTACTGGATCATGACCGGCGTGAAGATCGCCCAGTTGGCGTTGGCTTTCGGCGCCGACGATATCGACGGCACGGTCACCCAAGAGCGCATCGTCCACATGGCCGGAGCCAAGACGCCCGAGGCCTTGTCGGTAGACACCATCAAAAAACTCATCACGGAAGCGGGCCGCGTACCCGCTGAACGGGATACGGTATATAACGTTTTAGAATCGCGTCTTTAATCCTTACTTTCGGCGCAACTTTTCCCTATAATAAGAGCGATATGCTGCTAGAAGTATTTTTTGCAGAAGAGGGGAGTTATGGCCGTCAAGAAAACCGATCACACTACGCATACTCACTCCACCGATTCTACCCATCATGACCCCTCGCACAAGAAGACGGGGCATTCCACCCATGGCTCTTCTTCCGGGGCTACGATCACCAAAAAAGACGTCGATGCTCTCCGAAATCACATTAAGGATATGGAAGGTAAGCATCAAGAGCTGAGAGCGAAAGATTCCGACCTGCAAGACATGTTGAATAACCTTTTGGAAGATGTGAAATCCCACGACGAGTCGCATGCCGAGCAAGATTACGATGCGATCTTGCAGGCAATGGGCGAGAAGCCGAAGTATTCCTCCGATACTCCTCCCTCCCAACAGACCCCTGGAAATTCCTCTTCCCATTCGGGGCACTCCAAGCATCATCATAAAAAATCGAAACATTAGAAGGGTTGGTTGCCGGCGAAGGTCGTTTTCATGGCAACTTTACTTTCCTTCGTACGAAATTTCTGAAATCTTTTATTTCTTAAATTTCTATGGTGGAAAACGTCCTCAATCGCTTCTCTCGAACTTCACTGGCTGAATCGGCGTCTTGGACCCCTTTTCAGGCTCAAGTCGACGGCTGCGTGAGCGCTTTCGCCGAGGGTGTTTCCGACTGGAAAAATTTGTCTGCTATGACGGCGGGATCCCTCTTCTATCGGCTCGGCCGGGTGGGGACTTTGGCGCTTGCGTCTCGTGCAGGATCCGCAGCCTCCCTTTTTCGGGCGGTCTCTTACGGGATCGGTTTGGGGGCGGAAGTGACGGTGTATCAAGGGGTGAGTGAAGTTTTAAATTCCTCTCGATCTAAGGAGGAACAGGGAACGTGGGGGAGTCGTTGGTGTACTTCATTCGTTCAGTTTGGCCTCTTAAAGTTGGGCGGAGCCGTCGCCATCGGCCAAAATCCGCTTTTCCAACACGCCCTTCAAGATGCCGCAATGGTGGCGGGCCATCACTTGACCTCTCGTTTCGGACTCACGCCCGCGCCAGAGGGTAATCTGGCCGAACAGTTTCTCCATGCGGAAATTACCAATTTACAAATGGGGGCGGGAGTTCGCCTTCTGCATCAAGTGTTTCCCGCTTTGCATGGTTTTGAGCAATCCCTCGACTTTTCCCTTCGATCGGGCGAGGGGCGTTTTTCAAACCCTTTTCGAGCCCTTTTCCCATTGAGGCCCCTTTTCGCGGAGGCGAGGGCGGGGTCGAAAGCAGGGCTCCCTCGCTTCTTTTCCTCAAATTTAGCGGAATTTCCCTCCCTTCAAATGCAGGCAGTCAAGATGTCGGACGATTCCCTTCGGACCGTTACTTCAGAGCGGCCGCCGGAAACGGAGATTCCTTCTTGGCAGGAGAATATTTTCAAGCGATTCCCGGAATGGGCGCATTTATTCTCGCTTCTTCGGGGGCATCCCATGCCCGGTGACGCTGCCGCTCAAGATGCCTTTGGGTTTTTTCTCCGTTCCCGCCTCATCACGGAACCTGAGGCGGCCAGGAAGGCGTATGAAACGGGAAGCGGCGAAGAATTCTTGCGCGAGACCCGCGAAGCTTTTTCGAAAGTCTCGGAATATTTCTCGCGCCTCGAGCGCGCCCTCCGCTCTCTCCATGCCTACCGCGAACGAATGAAAGAAACCGTCTCCACCTCCCAGGATTCCGAGAATGCTTATCAACTTTTAACGGCCCGCTTGGCGTATTATTTGGTCGAGAGAAATCGCGCCCCCTCCGACGATTGGGAGCAGTCACTCACGAAAAGTTTCATCCGATTTTTGGAAGATCAGGGCAGCGGTTTGCCCCTGGATCCTCAGGAAGCGCGCGCTTGGATCGAGCACGGCACTTTCGAATGGCTCACCGCCTTCGATTTCATCGCCCGACATTTGGCCAATGGAGAGCCTTTGTCGGAAAACCTAACGGAACGTCTTCGGACCGATTTTCCGGACGTAGACCACTATCGGGAAGGCGCACAGAACGCTATTTCTTGGGAAGAAATCGAAGCCCTCCGTTTTAAGCATTTCAAGCCGGGAAGGGAGTGGAGAAATCCCCGGATGATGATCGTGGGTATCGGGCGCGAATGGGAACTCGTGGAACGCTACGCCCGCGAAGGTTACGACCTGCACTTGGTCGATTCTTCGGAGGCGGTCGCCCGCTTTTTCGCGGAGCGCCAGGGGGAGCTTCAAACTTTATCCGACGAATACGGGGTTAAAATTCAATTTTTGCCGGGAAGTATTTTAGATCAGAATCCCACTTTGCACCCTTCTTTCGATTACGTCGAATATCACAACGTGTACGACTTGTACGAGGAAGATACGCCGGTGATTCATTCCTTTCTCGCTCCGGGGGGTCTTTTCCTTCAATACCATCCCCACCGCATTTATCGGGATCGTTTGATCCACGAGCAGAACTACGAAACCTTGCTTCACGCGGAAAATATCCCCGCCCCCTTGGGCACCTTCTCGCAGAAAATGGCCTATCCTTTGGGGAATCACCTTTTGGTTCTGCGCAAGCCTCCCAGAAGGTAGCCCCGCCCGCAACTTATCGTCGCCTTTTCCGAAGCTTGTTTGAAGATGAGCGAGGATACCGATTTATGACAGTGGACGTTCTTTCACGTTTCGCGGAAACCTCCCTCGCCTCGGAGGCGGGCCTGACGGGCTTTCAATCCCAGGTGGATGGATGGGTGGGGCGTTTTGCCGAGGAAGCCTGCGATTGGCGCAACCTCGCCGCGATGGGCGTGGGGTCTTTATTCTATCGTCTCGGTCGAATGGGAACCCTGGCCGCCGGTGCCCGAGGGGGGGCTTTGCTCGCCCCGGTGGTCTCCGTGGCTTCTTACGGGGTGGGGCTTGCCTCGGAGGTGACGGCTTACGAAACGGTGTCCGGAGCTTTGTCTCCCGGCTTCCGGGTGCGTGAGGGGGAGTTTTGGAACCGCTGGCGCACCTCCTTCCTTCAATTCGGGCTTTTGAAATGGGGCGCGGCTTGGGGAGGGGGACAGAACGTTCTCTTGAGGCATGCCTTGCAAGACACGGCTTTGGTGACCGGCCACCAGTTGAGCGCCCGGTTGGGTTGGGTTCCCGCGCCCGAGGGGGATTTGGCGCAGCAGTTTCTCCACGCCGAAACGATGAATTTGCAGTTGGAAGCGGGGGCCGCCTTGTTTCATGCCGCGGCTCCCGGCTTCTCCGCCTTGGAAAGGGGCTTGGATTTGTCCCTTCAAGCGTCGGAGAGGGGAATTCCTTCTGCAGTTTTTTCCTCGTCTTTTTTACTCCCCGAAACTTTCGCCTGGGCGGGAGGCCCTTCTTCCCTTGAAGCAGGCTCTCGATCCTTCGAAGGCGGGAAGCCGTATTTTTCAATGATGGTGGAGCCGGAAGGCGCGGCGGCTCAGACGGTCGCCATGTCGGGGGAAGCTCCCCGCGAAGCGAGGAACGTTTTTTGGTATCCGGACGGCTCGACCGGGCGGCCCATCGCCACTCCACGTTACCCGAAAGCCTTGGAAGCGGAGCTGAAAGAGCTGCAGCGGCAGCTCAGCGAAGGAAGAGCCGTCGATCAGAACGTCATCGAGAGGGTGTGGCGTTTTCAGTTTCTCCATTTTATCGAATCGGCAGGGGGGACTTATGAAACGTTCCCGCTCGAAAGGTTGCTTCAGCCTTTCGCGGAAGGAGAGTCTCCCCTTTCCTCCGAGGCGTTGAATCAAGCGTTGGACGCGCTTCGAAGGGAAGGGGCGAGCTTGGCCTCTCCCGACGTGATCGAGGCGACGTTCCCCTACGAAAACATTTTTTTCGGAAAAGGCGCTTCGGGTCCGCGAAACACCCACCTCCTTTATATTTTCGAATCCATTCAAAAGAACCTGAAAGGGCAGGTGCGGTTGGTGGGGCAGGTGAACGGCCGCTTGATTTTAAGGGTCACGGCCCTTTCCTTTTTCGAAAACCTCGCGGTCGCCATTCACGGCGAGAGGGGGCCCCGTTTCGAATATGGTTGGGGAGAGATGGAGCAAGGCTTGCTCATGCGCTCGAAAGCCGAAGGCCGCGCTCCGATGGGAATGGAACGGCGTGCCCTGCGGTTGGGCGATCTGAACGTGAAAGTTCACCCGTGGTTTTACACCTTGCACGACTTGTTTCACGCCATGGGGCTCACTCAGATTGATCTAGGTTTTCGGAGTTTCGTGGGAGAGCTTTTTGCCTTCGTGAAAACCCGCCGCTGGAGCCGGTCTCCCTTCGGAAAGGAGCATTTGGACCGCTTGTCGGACTTGGATCCGCCCCTGCAGGGCAATCCCATCGATTTTTTCGAGCATAGCGTGGCGGCCATCAAAGAACCCCTTCAGAACGCCTCCGGTGAAGAGAAGTTTTTGACGGAGGTCTTGAAAGGTCACCGGTCTTTGGGCATTTACCTCCGCGAGCTTCGGGAGTTGGCACCCCCTTCCTTGAAAGAGCGCCCCGAATACGGTGATTTTTACAAGACCCTCCAGAAATTTTTCGAGATCGTCGATAAAGCGGTTCTCGAGATTACCACCCAATACTTTCGGGCTCTTCGGTCCAGGGATGGAGGAGAGGGAGAGTAGTAAATAAAATGTAATAAACCACAACTTTTCCCTTCAGTAACCGAGAGGTTACCCGTTCTTATTAAACTTCGGCGGGCACCCGAGTTTAAGGTTTTATGATTTCTAATGCCCGTTCTCTTTCTGAAACTTTCCTTCAAGAAGTTGCTTCTCTCAATACTTCCCAAACCCGGATGGATGGCTGGGTGTCGGGCTTCGTGGAGCAATCGACGAACTGGCGTTCCGTCGCGGCGATGATGGTGGGGGGAGTGGCCTACCGGTTAGGGAGGGTGGGGGTGATGGCGCTTTTTGGGGCGCAGCAAGCGGCGCCCCTACTGGGGTTGGTTTCACGAGGGGTGGGATTGGCGTTGGAGGCTTCGGTGTGGGAGGGGGTAGGTGGGATTTTGAATCTCCCTCAATCCCCCTTTTTCAAAGGGGGAAGCCGGCCGGAAGAACCCCCCTTTGAAAAAGGGGGGCAGGGGGGATTTTGGAACCGTTGGCGCACCTCCTTCCTCCAATTCGGCCTCCTAAAACTGGGAGGAGCGGCAGTCCTCGGCCAAAACGTCTTCGTCCAACACCTGATTCAAGACACGGCGACGGTGGTGGGCCATCGGATCACTGCCAGACTCGGCCTCACCTCGTCTCCCGAAGGGAATCTGGCCCAACAATATCTCCATGCGGAAGCGATGAATCTGCAGATGGGCTTAAGCTTGTCGGTGGCCCACCCTCTCGTTCCGGGAGTTTCTTTTTGGGAGCGGAGTTTGGAAGTGTCGGCAAGGTCTCGTATTTTCCCCCGCCCTCCTCTTACCCTAAAAGGGGGAGGAAGGGAGCTTGCCGAAGCGCTGGTGGGAATCGGAGAGGGGCACTCTTCCTTTCAAGGAGATGAGTTTTCCTCAAGAGATTCTTTGCAGGGGCCTCTCGTGGTCCACATGTCCGCTTCGAAACAGGAGGGGATGGTCCCCATTTCCGGGGGGCGTTTTGTGATGGGGGCGGGCGATATTGAGAATGCCCAACCGGTGCGTGAAGTGGTGGTTGATGGTTTTTATATGAGGCAGACCCACGAGACGAATGAGAATTATGAGCGCTTTGTATCCGATCCGGAGCAAAGGCGAGAGCCTTGGGGCTTATATCGAGTGGATCCGGACAACGGTCGACTGGAGATCGTGGAGCGGGCAAGAACGGAACGGGAGCTGGAACAAAGGGCGAATTGGTTTCACCGGAGTCGAGGGGATGGAACAGAGAACCAATCTCCTTGGGCGCTGGTGAAACTGACTCATGAAGGAAGAAGGGTTCAGGTCATCGAGAGAGGAGATAGTTCCCAGGACTTAATGCGGCGGAAGGGGGAATTAATCGAGGCGGCAAGAGGAAGACAAAAGACTGCTTTGCAGTCGAGTCAGGTGGTGCGGGTAGGTCCGGCCGATACCCCGCCTCCTATTTACAGAGTCATCAGGGGGATTCCTAACAAATGGAAAGCGGATGCCCCGCCGGACCACCCTGTCGTGAACGTGAACTTATTCGAGGCGATGATGTTTGCCCATGCTCTGGGAGGTCGACTTCCCACGGAGGCGGAGTGGGAGTACGCGATGCGGGGTCCCGAGGTGGATATCCAGAGACAAATGAGAGAAGAGGGTGTGCCCTATGATCAGTTTGCCCGGTGGGTACGAGGGAGGGAGATCAGGGCTCGATATGGTGAAGCGCGACCTTTAGGCCGTTACGAGAATTTCGTGAGCGGCGGCAGGATCTTTACGGATCCTGGTGACCCGGACCTTCAAGTGCTCTTGAGAGAGGGAGTCTATATTGGAGCGGGACGGGTGTTTCCCTCGGAGACGGGGGAATATGATGATCTAGCGATCTGGGGAAGCGTGGTGACACAGAAGAGAGAAGTCAGTCGCTCCGTGAGAGAGGCCGTCTTTAACGCCTACGGTGTGGGAGACTTTGGGAATGTTTGGGATTTGACGATGGATGCTTATCACGGATCTTATGAGGAATTAGGCGATGAGAATCCTGTGAGACCGGTAGATTTGAGTGATTTTGAGAAAGGTATCATGCTGCGCGGTGGTTCCGGGTTCAGCAACAATCCGCACGGCTTCCGCCTCGCCAGCCGCGACGACGTCGTTACCGATCGATGCGACTGGCATAACGGTTTTCGTTGGTTGGTGCCATTTCCCCAAGACTCTCTGCGTTAGGTAGGGATTTTCCCCTTTGAGATGGACGTATCATGTTGCATACGCCGCAAATTGTTCAGATTAGAATTAAAAATTTTTGGCTCGCCACTTCTAAAAATCTTAATTTTTTCAAAGTATCGGATTCTGGGGAAATAGTCGGAAACTTTTTTTACGGTCTACCGAAGCTGGAAATAGGGTAAATTCTAAATCATTTCAGAGGGTATGCGCTTTAATTATAGAGGGACTATTATGCCCGATTCCGTGCTTTCCCGTCTTTCCGAAAGTCGATTGAACCAAAGCTTCACTTATTCCTCCACGCAAGCCGCCGTCGACGGTTTGGTTTCCACCTTTTTGGAAGAAACCACGAAAGCGAGCACCTTGGCCTCCGTTGTCACCGGCAATTTCATGTTCCAGGCCGCCCGGGCGGGAAGCTTGGCCCTGCTAGGAAGCCGCGTTGCCGCCCCCTTGGCGCAAACGGTTTCACTGGGAACGGCCTTGTTCAGCGAGGCGGCTGCCTTCGAAACGACGCAGAGGGCGTTGCGGGTGGGATTGGAAGGGGCGGATGCCTCGATTCTCCGTCTCACCGGAGAAAGAGGAATTTTGCAGGGCACCTTGCACACGATGGTGAATTTCGGGTCTCTGCGCGGTGTCGGGTACCTCGCCCGTGAGCAAGGGGCCTTCGTTCAACATTTGGCGCAAATCAACGGAATGGTGGGGGCGAATCAACTGATGGGCGCCTTAAATTTTCAAGAAGCCCCGCGAGGCAGCTTGGCGGAGCAATACCTCCACGCCGCCGTCACCGATTTGCAGATGACCTTCGGCATGGGCTTGGTCCACGCCGCTTCTCCGTCTTTAACTTCCGTGAATCGCGCGTTAGAATTGAACCTTCGCCTTCAAGAGGCGACTTTGGCGGAACGAAGTTTTTCCGCTTCGCCGGCACGATCGATCCTTCCCCGCGCGGAAGAGACTGCGGAGGCCTCCGGAGCGACTCCCGCCCGCCTCCATTCTTTTTCCCTCTTGGGTTTAAGCCAGATGCACCCCTCTTGGGCGCATTTGGGTAGCCTAGGCGCGGGCGGGATTTTAGGGATGATTTTAGGCACGATGCGACCTCGCACTGCCGCCGTCACGCTGGGCGCGACCACTTTGTTGACCGGGCTCGGTCACACCTTGCTTTCGGGTCACGTGGATTTATCCGTTCCCGGCTTATTCGCGATGACGGCGGGTTTGGTCGGCTGGGGAACCGCCCGCTCGCTGGCGCGCAAGGCTCAGGTGAATCCCTTCGAGATTCCCCGCGACACCCGCGTGCCGCAGATCATCGCTACGCCGGAAGGCAGCGTGCGGCCCGATCCGGTTTCGCTTACCGGTTCCGATGTTCACACGGAGGTTCCAAACCCCTTGTTGGAAGCGGACGGTTATCCCGCCGAGTTCCGCTCGATCATGGAGCCGCCCCGGTCTTTGACGAATTTCCAACGCTTCTTCTACCGCCATTTCAACGCGGTGAGGTTTTCGGCGGCCATGGGGGTCGTTTCCCGACTGCACCTTCCCGATGCTTTTCTGCACCGGTTTTTAACTTGGTTTGCCGGTAAACAACGAATCGATTTGAATCGATTCATGCCGGAGGACGGAAGCCAATTGAATTATCCCACCTTCAACGCGTTTTTCACCCGCACGTTGCGAGATGTGGGCACGTTCTTCCCCGGTGCTTCTCCCTGCGATGGCCGAGTGCTCTATCTCGCTCGCGGAACGCCCGATCAAGTGGTGAACGTGAAAGGACAGAGCGTTCCCTTGCGGGCCTTGCTCGGTGAGAGAATCGCCTCTCAACTTCCGGATCAAGTGATCGTGGCGATCGTTTACCTGGCGCCCCGCGATTATCATCGTGGCCATTCGCCGGTGGGCGGCGAGGTGTTTCATGCGGAGCGCGTTCCCGGCGAGGCCTGGACCGTGGGCCCCGAAATTACCATCGAAGAGCCGCGCGGTTCCCAGCAGCCGGGCGGAAAGGATTATTTGCTCACCAACGCCCGCAACAACGTCGCCGTGCGCTTGGCGAACGGCAGCGTGGTGGCGACGTCTTACATCGCCGCGACCAATGTGTTCTCCACGATTTATCACCTGAAACCCGGGGACGCGGCCGTTGAGGGCGGGCACGAGCAGACCTATAACTTCGGCTCCACGAACGTTTACGTGTATCCCGCCGAGCATTTCCAAATCGCGAATGGGCTGCGTCCCGGCCAAGCGGTCACCTTTGGGCAGACGCCTTTCGTCATTCCCCGTCCGCAGGGCAATGCGGAATCGGCTTCGATTTTCGAGGATTTTTAATTCCGTTTGACGAAACAGAAATAGTGAATCGACCTTCCTAATTTTTTCCACTTGGTCTCGAAATAGGTGGGGTAGAGCGAACGGCCTTCCTCGAATTGCCATTTTTCCTTCGGAAACACGGCTTGAATTTGGCCCGAGTAATGGTCGTGATCGGTGGCCACCCATACCCGTCCGTCTTTTTTCAAGAATTGGTGGAGTTGATCGGTGCGGTCCACGTTAAGTAGACGATGCTTGTGGTGGCGGCGCTTGGGCCAAGGGTCCGGGAAAAGAACGTAGGCTTCTGAGGCGCCCCGGTTGGAAGAGGTGGGGGGGGGGGGGGGGGGGGGGGAACTTGGCCAAAGCGCGTCGCCGTGCACGGCGATGAGATTGGTTAAGCCCTTTTCCTTCGTTTTCTCCGCTAAATTGAGAAAACGCATGTTCTTGTTCGACGGCCACATAGAGGTTCTGCGGGTTTTCTCGGCAAGCCAAAGCAGAATTTTCCGTTGCCTGGGCCGATCTCCAAGCACCATTCCCTTTCCCCGTCCCACACGGGATTTTCGGGGCGGAACTGGAAAGGCTTTTTCCAGGCGGGCACGTCCGTTTCGATTTGGGCGAGCGATGAAAGTTCGGTCATAAGGGCTTCTTTTAATGCATTCTCCTCTATTTTCCTCTATAAAATAAACCTGCCGATGAGTCAAAACGCCGATGCACAAGTGGATTTATTCCTCGACTCCCTCCGGGTCGACAAGGGCCTCTCCAAGGCGACGCTCGAGGCCTATAGCCGCGATATTCGCCGCTTTGTCGCGTTTTTGGAGAAAAAAAAGATGCCTCTGGCGGAGGTAAAACCGCTGTTTCTCCTCGAATATCTGACCCATCTGCAAAAAAACGGTCTCAACGTCCGTTCGCGCACCCGGGCTCAGGTCGCCCTAAGGCAGCTCTATCGTTTTCTCGTTCAAGAAGGAATGCTGAAGGAAGACCCCACCGAAACCCTCGAGATGCCGAAGTTGGGCCGTAAGTTGCCCCAATGGCTGACGGTCGAAGAAGTGGAAAGTCTGTTGCAAGCGCCCGATCTAACGACTCCCACCGGAAGCCGCGACAAGGCGATGCTGGAGCTCCTCTACGCGACGGGCCTGCGCGTTTCCGAGTTGGTGGGGCTGAAACTCGATCAGCTGCATCTCACCGAAGGATATTTGCTCGCTTTCGGAAAAGGGTCAAAAGAGCGCTTGGTTCCCATGGGACGTTCGGCGGTGGAGTGGATCCGCCGTTACCTTGAAGGGGCGCGGCCCGCACTGCTCAAGGAAAAAAATCTCCCCCATCTTTTCATCTCTCAGAAGCGCACGGCGATCACCCGCCAGCAGTTTTGGAATCTGATCAAACGCTACGCCCTGCAAGTGAGGATCTCCAAACATCTCTCGCCTCATACGCTGCGCCACTCCTTCGCGACCCACCTGCTCGAGCGGGGGGCGGATCTCCGGGCGGTGCAAACGCTCTTGGGGCACTCCGATATCGCTACCACCCAAATTTATACGCACGTGGATACTTCGCGGCTCAAACAAGTGGTCAAGTTGCATCCCCGGGGTTAGATGGAGGCATGCTCCCAAAATAGGTCTCGAAGGATCGTGGCTTTCGACGATTTGAAAGCATTCGTCATCGTTCTCGTCGTCCTCCATCATTCCCTCCAGGCTTATACCACCTATGCCCGCTACGACTTCTCGAATTATGTTTTCTCCACGTGGCCGGTTGTGGATTCGGCCCGATCTTACGCCTTCGACTTGTTTCAGCGCTTCAACGATCTTTATTTCATGTCTCTCCTCTTTTTCGTTTCGGGGCTTTTCACTTGGCCCAGCTTAAACCGGAAGGGGGCGGGAGAATTTTTGAAAGACCGCTTCCTGCGCTTAGGCGTTCCCTTTGCGATCGGTGTGACGCTTCTCGCCCCCCTCG
This sequence comes from bacterium, assembly GCA_046346885.1. GTDB lineage: Bacteria > UBA10199 > UBA10199 > JADFYH01 > JADFYH01 > JAXMHI01. Next base: position 52,928 of record JAXMHI010000017.1, read on the forward strand.
GGGAATATCCCGCCTATCTCGTGACGGGGCACGAGCCGGGGTTCTTCCATTTTTGGTTTCGGGTCTTTTTCATCAATCATTGGTATTCGGGACCTGTGTGGTTTTTGTGGGTCTTGCTTTTCTTTTCACTCGTCCTCGTTTTCCTCCGAGCGTGCGCCTCCGTGGGGCTCGCGCTATTTTTCGCGGGGGTGGACCGCCTTTCCAAACATCCTTACCTTTTCATCGGGATCACTCTCGGGTTGACCTTCTTTGCCTATGCCCTTCTGTTTCTTGTTTGGCCCTATACGGATCTGCGTTCCTGGATGAGCAATGCTGGCCCTTTTTGGGTGCAGTTAAACCGCGTGCTCGTTTACTTTTGCTTTTTCCTGGGGGGAGTCGCCATGGGCAAAAACGGCATCGCCTCGGCTCCGCTCCTTCAAAGGGAAGGAGCTTGGGCAAAGAAGTGGGTCTTATGGTGGGGGTTCGCCTTCATTTTTTACACCCTCAGCGTATGGCAAGGGGAAGGAGGAGTTTTGGGCTGGAAGCCTTCTACCCCCTTCGCCAAAAATCTGCTCTCGTGCGCTTTCTTCGCTAGCGTGTGCACTTTCGCTTCGGTCGGGATGGTTTCGTTCTTCGCCCGTTTCATGAATTTCGAATCCGCTTTTTGGGGGTCGCTTTCGGAAAATAGTTACGCGATCTATCTCGTCCATTTCCCGATCGTGGTGGGATTGCAATACGGTCTTCTTCCGTTTTCCTTGCCGGTTTTTCTGAAACTCTGCGTGGTGGTACTTGGGGGATGGGGTCTCAGTTGGATGGCCGGGATCCTGCTTCGTCGCCTGCCGGGTTTGAGACGCGTTCTATAAATTAAGGAGTTGCGCCGGAGTTTCCTCCGCCGCCCATGTCGCCCCCGCCCAAAGAAGCCCCTCCGCCTTCCATGCCGCCGGCTTGAAAGACATCGACGCGAAAGTTGTCTAAGTTATCGCCTCCCGCATTGGGGGCGCCTTCGGGCCTCGTTCCCGAAACGGCAGTAAAGGTATATTGGCCCGGGGGTAGATCGACGGTGACCCGCGAATCGCCGGGCGGTAAATTCACGCTTTGCACCGTTTCGCCGGAAGCGTTTTGGATCTGGATCGAGCTGGGACGTCCTCCCAGGTCGTGCACGTCGTGAACATCAAGGACGTATCTTGAAGTGGCGCCCTCGCCGCCGGAAGAGCCGGAGCCGGAGACCGGTTCCAGTTGTGGCGTGACGGCTGCGGGAAAGGCGCCGGGATGAATGGGGTCGGTGATCAGATGGCGCCTTCGGCGAAGGAGATAGAGCGAATCTTCCTCTTCCGAATCGGTCCAGTAATAAGAGCGGGAAGAGTCTTCGTTTCCTCCGGAATGGGCCTGAGGCTCCGGAGAAGAATCGACCGGTGTGGGGCATACCGAGGGGGAAGGGACGGAAACGGAGTAACTGGCGCGGTCGCGCAAGTGAGGCCCGGCGGCGAGCGCGGTTTCACGGGAGTTTTGCGAAGCGAAACGGTCTCCCACGTTTAAAGTGGCTAGGTGTTGCATGCCCTGACTTTCGGGATTTCCCCCTTCTGCACGGTAATCGGGAGATAAAGGAGTAATCTGGGTGCGAATGCCGGAGGATCCTGTTGCTCCCCCCACCGAAGAAGAGCCGGAACCGCTCACGACCCGGTTTAATTCATTTCGTTGAATAGGATTGTAGGGAGCGGGGCCTCCCATCGGGGTAGGAGCAAGAGTCGCGTCGGAATTCCCTTCTTGAGAGTTCGGAGCGGGGTTTGAAGAAGATCCTACGGAAGATGTGCCGAAAACCATAAGAGTTCCTAATAGATGCGCGCCACGCCTTTTTATCGGTTAAAAAGGGGGCGGAGTTGTGCGGAAGGTCCCTTGAAAAAAGAAAGCCCCCCATCCGTTTGAATGGGGGGCTTTCTTACGACGTCTTTAAAAGCATGCCTTAATGGGCCTGCTTTCTTTTCCTGAGAAGAATCCATCCATAAAGGGCAAGTGAAACGGGGAAGAAGGCTCCGCCGGAAGCCCCCGGCGATTCGGATTTCGTCAAGGAGCAACTTCCCTTGGCGCTGGGGCCGGGAGAGGAGGTGGCGCCTCCTTCCAAGACGGGATTGAAGATGCAGACCAATGAACAATCACCCGTGGGGCCGTTGTTTGCTCCGTCATCGCACTCTTCACCCTTTTCAACGATTCCGTTTCCGCAGACAGGGGGAGGCGGGGGTGGATTATTGGCAGCCGGGCTGGAAGGCGTTCCCGTAAATACGCAGACGCTCGGCTCTCCGGAGCAGACCCACCCGGTTTCCACTTGGCAAGTGTCGGAGCAACCGTCTCCCGCATTCGAGTTGCCGTCGTCGCAAGCTTCGCTGCCGCCCGGACCGTTGAAGATGAAGCCGTCGCCGCAGCGGGCCAAGTGGCAGGTGCCGTGGGCACCGTCTGGGCAGGCGTCGTGGTTGTCTTGGTTGCCGTCGTCGCATTGTTCGAAGGCGTTGACCGTTCCGTTGCCGCAGGTCTCGATGGATTTGCAGTCGGCGGCGCAGCCGTCGCCGTTGTTGTTGTTGCCGTCGTCGCAGACCTCGCCCGGCTGCAGGAACCCGTCACCGCAGCGTGCGTTTTGGCAAAGGGTGGTGCAGGCGCCGTTGTCGTTGTTGGCCGCGCCTAAGTCGCATTGCTCACCGATGCCCGGTTGGGTGAATCCGTCTCCGCACACCGCGTTCTTGCAGGCGTTGGTGCAAAGGTCGTTGTTGTTGCTGTTGCCGTCGTCGCACTCCTCATGGCCGATCCAGGTAAAACCGTCCCCGCAACGGGCATTTTGGCAAGTGGCGCCGGTGCCGCTGGGACAGGCGTCTTGATTGTTTTGATTCCCGTCGTCACACTGTTCACCGAAGTTTACCAGGCCGTTGCCGCAAACCTTCAGATTCGTTTCGTAGTAGGTTTTACCGCCTTCCAAGGTTTGTTCGGTGTTCGAAAGGCCCTGCACTGAATTGGGGCCCTGGCCGACGCCGTAGATGAAGACGGCCGTTTTTCCTTCACCGGGTTGAAGAACGCCCAAGTCCGCTGCGATGGAAACGGCGTAGTCGCCGGGGGTCACGCCGCCGGTCAAATCGCCCACCTGGTCTCCTTGAAAGAAGGCCTTTCGGGCCAGGTCTCCGTCGTTGGCCAGAATGGCGCAAGAACCGGAGGCGGGGTTGCAAATTTCCTGGCGGTGCTGGGCCTCGGCGCCTTCCGCCAGAGTGACTCCCACCGTCGTAAAGTTCGGGTCGGAGGGAAGCCCTTGTTGTTGGTAGACCCAAGGAACGGGAGTCGCCGCATATCCGACGAGGTCGTCGCTCGATTTTTGTTGGACGTCGAAATCGTTGGCGAGCCCCAACTTCACCATCACCGCTTGGGCGGTGGGATTGAAGATGCGGTATTCGATGATGACCCATTTATCGCTGGGGGCTGCGGAAGTATAGGAGACTTGTTCCACGCGCAACCCGCTCGTCGTTCCTTGAAAAGTCACCGGCAAAAGCTGGCTGTTGCTGCCTAAGCCGATCTCGCCGGTGAGCGAAACGTTCAATGCGGAAAGGGGACGCAGGAAGATGCCGCTCGGAGTACTGAAATCTCCCGGCCCATAACTATAATCGAAGCCGTTTTCGATGACGGCCGGCGATCCGCTCACCTTGCTATAGAGAAGGAGGGTGCCATAGGCAGATTGGTCGACGTCTTTGTAGCCGAGATAGTAAGTGAGCCCCGCGCCGCCGTTGACGGCGGAGCCTCCGCGATCGTCGATATAGAAGCTGTTGAGGGAAGAGTTGGCGAAGGTGTGCCGGATGTCGGCCGCACGGGAAGTAGATGCGGACGATACACCGATCGCCAGCATGAAAAGAAGAAACGCATACCGTTTCATACCTGAACCCCTTTATTTAGTTTTTTTCGCGTCGTTTGAAGTGACCCCAATAAAAGAATAAATTCTTTATAGAAGAAAAAAAGAAATATTCAACGGAAAACGACTGAAAATATTCGATTTTTTGTGTTTTTTTTGAGGAAGGAGTTGGAGGAAAAGATATCCACCTTAAGAAGGACCGACGAGTAATCCGCTAAATTTAAATCCGCCGTTAGGTTGATGGTCGAAGACTAAACTTTTTTGCAGGTTGCCTTCGCGCCAATCGATGAAATAATCTCCGTAAGAGGTTTTGTAGGGTTTTCCCGTCGCGATTTTCTTCTTCACCGCGGGGGTGAACATTTGGGGGAATTGTTTCAAGAACTCCGCCTTCGTTTTGAGGTCGTCGGAACCGATGGCTTCCCACCGAAACTTGGGAAAAGCGCACATTCCGGAGATCGCCTCCCCGTCGCCCTTGGCGACCGCCGCCTGAAATTGCCGGTAAAAGACGTCAAATCCGTCGTTCGATCCTTTTTTCCCGGGTACCGAGGCGAAAGTTGCGAGGGGAAAAAGGAGAAAGAGGAAGAAAAATTTTGAGAAGGCAGTTTTCATGGTTTTCTTTATGCCAGAAAAAGAATCGTGTTTCAATTTAGACGATCCCCTTTTTTCGAGAGGCGACGCCGGCCGTATATCGTCCTTCTAATTTTCTAAGGCGGATGGGCGTTTGAAAGGCTTGGCTTAAGAGTTTCGAGGTGAGCACTTTCTCTTTGGGGCCGCTTTTGAGGACGCTTCCCGATTTGAGTAAGAGCACATGCGTGAAGAAAGGGGTGATTTCTTCCACGTGGTGGGTGACGAAAATTAGAGTGGGGGCATTCTTCTTTTTCGCCAGGCGGCCTAAGAATTGAAGGAATCTTTCCCGCGCCACCAAGTCAAGGCCGGCGCAGGGCTCGTCGAGAATCAATATCTTATAATCCGCCATCAGCGCCCGGCCGATAAGCACCCGTTGGCGCTCCCCTTGGGAGAGATGTTCCCAGGGGCGTTCCGCCAGGTCCGGGCATTCCACGTCTTTCAGCAGGCGAAGGGCCTTTCGGCGATCCTTCTCCGAAAGAGTTCCCCAATAATTGATCATGGCTTCTTTCCCGCTGGCCACCGCGTGAAGGGCGGTTTCTCTGTCTAAGATCATTTGACGGAGGCTCGAGCTGACCAGGCCCACCTTTTTCCTCAATTCCCTCCAATCCGTTTTCCCATAAACCTCCCCTAAAATGCCGATATGTCCGGAGGTGGGTGTCAGGTAGGCCGTGAGCGCCCCGAAAAGGGAGGTTTTGCCCGAACCGTTCGCCCCTAAAATCACCCAATGTTCGCCGGGCAATACGCGCCAGTCGATGGATTCGAGGATGGGAATTTCCCGCTTCACATATAGGTTTCGAACTTCGAGGATGGGAGTTTTCCGTTTCACCCCCTTGTCTTAACCGAGGTTATCTTTTCTGCAAAAGTTTTTTCGATAGGCGGTTTCTTATCGGGTGAGTTGGCGGCGAAGGTAAGCGAGCAGGGTGAAAAAAGAGATCCAGCCCACGAAGGAGAGAAGAACCTTGCGCTTCGAAACGGGGGAATCGACGGGAGCCATCGCGCAACCTTGGCCGCTTCCCTCTAAGAAGAAGGAAGGGGGAGTCGAGAGCGCCGCCGTGGAGACCGAAGGAAGGGAGGAACCTTCTTGTTCGGTGGCGGGCAAGTTCGAAGCGGGGGAGGATTCGGGCTGCGGTCGCGATTCGGCGCAGGAATGGGTTTCAGTGGACGGGTGAGACTCGGGCGCCGGATGGGATTCCGCGGGCGGAGTGGGGGGCACGGACGGATTCACGTCCGTGGAAGTGGGGATGTGTCCTTGCTCGATCACTTCTTTCAGAGCCGATTTGGGGTTGGCCGTGAAGGTGAAGACTACGTCGTTGAAGTCGCGATCCGAATGGTCCCAGGGGAGGTCTTCGATGCCAAGGATGATTTCTTCCTGATTTTCCCGGGCCAGCATGGCCAAGTGTCGATGGCCGTCGGGGTTGAGGGAGTCGATCGTGTAGAACGTGGCTTGAGGAGTGGAACCCAACAAACCACCACCGTTTTTGGGCGCGAAGGCGTTGGAAAAGAGGTAGAAACCCAGATGGGTTCCCTTGGGAAATTTTCCCAAGTTTACGGTGTCCCCGTTATTTAAATGACCTCCGTCGCCTTCCTTCGAGGCATTCTCGAAGATCACTTCTTTCTTGATAATTTCTCCTTCGGTGATTTTCCCGTCGTGGTTTGCGTCTTCAAAAAGAAAGTAACCGAATTCGTTTAAGTAGGCGGCGCTTTCGTCGATGAAGGTGACGCTCAACTCCGCATCTTGAAAGAGGTGTACGTTGGGGTCCACGTTGAAATCGAGCAAGACGGGTGAGACGGGTTTTCCCGGAGGGAACAGGGCCTGAATTTCGCTCAACCAAGCGGGATCGAGGGAGTGATGCTCGATGGTTTTTTCCGCCCGTGCGGGAAGGCTGAAGAAGAACAACAATAGAAAGATCCATCCTCTAGATTTCATAAGGGCTCCTTTCGAAAGCGGGTTTAGGGGAGGGAATTGCAAGGCGGGGGCCTAGTTCATTTCGGGAAGGCGGAGTGAAAAAAAGAAGGAAAATCAAGAAAGGAGCCGCCTCCTTTTCCTGATAAAGCGTTCGAAAACCGGACGGGGACGGTTTGAAAAACGGAGGGAGTGATTTTACGCCTTCGCTTGGTTTATCATGAAGGGTAAATGAAGCGTTTTCCTCCAAATCCTTTCCACGCGCGTCCTGTGGGGTGGGCGGGCGGGGGGGGGGGCGGGGCTTTCCTGCTTCGGCGCCTTTGCCTTCGATTGCGCGAACGATTTGGATTGTCCTAATGGCAATTTTTGCGATTTCGACGGCACCTGCGTTTTGATTCAAACCTGTTTCGCGGACTCAGACTGCGGAGGCGGGGCCGTCTGCTTCGGAGACGGAACTTGCCATCTGATACGGGAGTCGGAGGCTACTTCAATCCCGAGCGAAAAATAAGGAAGGCGGCGGCCCCCAAGATCAAGAAAAGCCCGATGGCCACGATCAACAAAATGAAAATTTTGGACGAAGAGGATTTGACGGCGGGATTGTAGAATTGATTCTGGGAGGAAGAAAAATAAGGCTGCGAGGAGGCGGAGACAGACGGTTGGGCGCTCAAGGTGGAGAGGGATTGCTTGATGGCCTGCTTGACGTCGTCGGAAAGCCCTTGCACTTGGTCGATTTGTTGGGCCGAGGTCGTGAAAGTTTGCACATTCACGTTGCCCGTCTGCCCGCTTATCTTCATCAGTTTTTCCAGGCTTTGGGTGAGCAGGGCTTTTTTGTCTTCGGGAATTCCGCTCACCCCCTCTAATTTTTTCAAGGCTTTTTGCACGAGGGGATTGCTGAAGATGCCGGAAAGATCAAGTGTTGCCGCGTTCTTGTTTTCCGCGAAATCGGGAATCCCGTTTTGGTTGTCGTCCTTGAAGAACTGGCGTACTTCGGGGGGCATTTCGTCGAGGTTGTTGTAAGTGACGCCGTTGAATACATATTTTTGAACGGTGGTCATCGTGAGCGCCCTTTACTGAAGTCTCTTCTTAATCTGCTCGCCGGTTTTTTTAAGGCCCTGCTCGATTTTGTCCCCGGTTTTTTGAATGCCTTCGTCGACTTTTTTCCCCGCTTTTTCAAAGATGCTTTTCTTTTTTTCCTGCGATTCGGGGGCGGGGGCGCTTTCTGGGGCGGTTGTGGGAAGAGTTTCAGGGAGCTTACTCTTGCAGGCGGAGACTCCCGCGATCAGGAACAAGGTGAACACCCATGCGAGCTTTTTCATAAGGTCTCCTCGATGGCCGATGGAAGCATGGGGGGGTTATCTCCCTAAAAAGGGGGGAAAGGGAAGGAAATTCAGGGTGGAAGGGAATGCCTTAGATTCCTTCAATGGCCGAATTGCTTAAGGCCCGTACGGTCGTCGTTTGTTGCTGGGTGGATCCTCCTCCCGAGCCGCCACTTCCCGGGCTCCCTCCGCCCGAACCGCCTCCGGAAGTTCCGGGGCCGGCCCCCGGTGTGGTGCCTGGGCTCGTTCCCGTGGACGTATTGGGTTGTTGCACGTGAGAGGTCACCTCGTCGTCATAGGGCTCGGGATCGTAGGGGTCGGTGGTTTCCCCGGTTTCGAGCGAGGAGGTCCTGCTTCCCAAATCTTCCGACGTGCCGAGTACGCGCAAGCCGCCGTCGGAGAGACGTAAAATGATGTCGTTGCGGGAGTCGCCGTCGTAATCCCCATAGTAGACTTGGGTGATCGTTTCGCCTCCCAAATTCAAATACATGCGTGAGCCGTCTTCGAGGGAGTCTGCGCCGTCTCCCGCGCCGTCGCCGGTGGAGCCGGAAGAAGTGGTGGCGCCGGTCGCTTCGGTGGAACCTCGGGAAGAAGCCATGGAATCGTCCGATAAATAGTAGGAGGTGGTGCCGCCTTCTCGGCGTCCCTCAATCAATAATCGGGAGCGATCCGCCCGGTGGGCGAGAGCGAGTGAGGTCATTCGGTCTTCCGGTAGGGTACCGAGCATGTGGGCGATGGGGGTGTCGATTCTACTGAACTCTTCTTCACTGATTGTTCGGGGGGTAATGGAACCAACGGTCATAAAATCCTTCTCCTTACGTCCCTATGAATAAGCATCTTTCGTACCAATATTTATCTATTTGATATTATTTATTTTTTTAAAAATCGCCCCAGAAGGATTTTTAGAATGGGTATATATGCCGTAAAAATTCGAGTTTTTTACCGAATATATATTCTGTGTAAAAAGTGATAGGGAGATAGGTTAAAATCAGCAGTTTCATCATGTTGACACGATGATAAACTCCCATATAAAGGAGATCCCATGTCTTATTGCCCTTCCTTCTTTTCTTATCATCGTCGAAAAAGCCGAACCGTTTCCGTTGGAAGCGTGGGGGTAGGCGGCGAAAATCCCATCCGCGTGCAATCGATGACCATCTCCGATACTTTAAACACCGAAGCGGTGGTGAAAGAGGCTATCGGACTCATCGAAGCGGGTTGCGAAATCGTCCGCATCACCGCGCCGACCATCCATCACGCGGAGAATTTGAAGAACATCCGCGCTTCCCTTCG
>JAXMHI010000018.1:0-59621 GCA_046346885.1 bacterium
AGATGTCGCTGGCCAACAAGAAGCTGGCGCCGGAGCTCGAAACGATTTTCATGATGACCGAATCGGCCTTTTCCCACATCAGCTCTTCCATCATCAAAGAGGTGATCTACTTCGGCGGAAAAGGCCGCGACATGATTCATCCCCTAGTGGAAAAGAAACTACGCGAGCGCTTGAAGGAAATCCGCGCCGCGAGAACCAAACAAAGGAAATGACATGAGCCTCACTTTAACCGACCGAGTGAAACGTATTAAACCCTCCCCCACTTTGGCGATCGACACCAAAGCCAAGGCCCTGAAAGCCGAAGGAGTGGACGTCGTCGGCTTCGGCGCCGGCGAACCGGATTTCGACACCCCCGATCCCATCAAACAAGCGGCCATCGACGCGTTGAAGGCGGGAAAAACGAAATACACGCCGGTGGGCGGAATCAACGAACTCAAAGACGCGATTATTAGCAAATTGAAAAGGGAAAACCACTTAAGCTACACCCGCGACGAGATCATCGTCTCGTGCGGCGGCAAGCACTCCCTCTACAACATCGCCCAGGTGCTCTTTCAAGCGGGCGACGAGGTGATCATCCCCTCCCCTTATTGGGTGAGCTACCCGGACCAAGTGGTGATGAACGACGCCAAACCCGTCATCGTCGCCACCCAAGAGAAAAACGGCTTCAAGATCACACCCGAAGAATTGGAACGGGCGATTACCCCCAAAACGAAAGCCTTCGTGCTCAACAGCCCTTCCAACCCCACGGGCTCGGCCTATTCGAAGAAGGAATTGGAAGGCCTCGCCGAAGTGTTGGTGCGCAAAAATGTGGCCTGCATCTCGGACGAGATTTACGAGAAAATCGTCTACGACGGCTTTCAATTCACCTCGATTGCTTCGCTCAACGACAAGATCAAGGATTTGACGATCACCGTGAACGGCGCCAGCAAGGTTTACTCGATGACCGGCTGGCGCATGGGCTATGCGGCCGGCCCCATGGACGTAATCAAGGCGATGACTAAGCTGCAAGGCCAAGTGACCACCAACATCAACAGCATCACCCAATGGGCCTGCGTGGAGGCCCTGAACGGCTCCCAAGAATTTCTAAAGGGCTGGGTGGCGGAATTTAAGAAGCGACGGGATTACATCCTGCAACGCTTCGCGGCCATCCCCCATGTCACCTGCTACAAGCCCGAGGGAGCCTTCTACGTGTTTCCCAACGTGAGCGCCTACGTAGGCAAAAGGCGGTCAAGCATCGCCACGGACGACGATCTGGCCAACTACCTTCTCGACAAGCACTTGGTGGCCGTCGTGGCCGGCTCGGGCTTCGGCGCCCCGGGCTTCATCCGCCTCTCCTACGCCACCTCGATGGAGAACATCCAAAAGGGATTGGACCGCATCGAAAAGGGGCTTAAGGAATTGCAATAAAGCTCTAGCCAAGCGGCAATCATTTAATATAGAGCCTGCATGAAAAAGAAAACCTCATCCAAACCCAAAAAAGGGAAATCGGAACTTATTTTTAAGGAGAGGAACATGACGAAATTCACTCCCAACAAAATCAAGCACCTCGAGAAGCTGTCCAATGCCAAGGGCGTCATCGCCGCGGCGGCCATGGATCAACGGGGATCGCTCAAGAAATCCATCGCCAAGGAAAAGGGAGTCGATCCCTCCCAAATCACCGACGCCATGATGGAAGAATTCAAAACGGCGGTGACGAAAGTGCTCACTCCCCATTCGAGCGCCATTCTTCTCGATCCCGAATGGGGTCTTCCCGCGGCGCGGGCGCGGTCGAAAGATTGCGGCTTGCTCCTGGCTTACGAATCGACCGGTTACGAACAAAACACTCCCGGCCGCGTGCCCAAGCTCATCCCTCAATGGACCGTCTCGAAATCCATCGCGGAGGGGGCCAATGCCATCAAGATCTTGCTCTACTACTCGCCTTTCGAAGACAAGAAGATCAACGAGATCAAGCATGCGTGGGTCGAGCGCATCGGCGCCGAGTGCGCCTTTCACGATATCCCCTACTTTCTCGAATTCGTCGGCTATCCCGTAAAGGAAGGCGAGGAGGAAAACAGCCTTTCTTTCGCCAAGCAAAAGCCGGAGATCGTCCGCAAGAGCATGGAAGAATTCTCGAAAGACCGCTACCACGTGGACGTGCTCAAGGTGGAAATACCCGTGAACATGAAGTTCGTGCAAGGCGCCAAGGCCTTTAAAGGCGAGGCGGCCTACACGAAGGACGAAGCGAAAAAACTTTTCCAATCCACCGCCGCAGCCACCGACAAGCCCTTCATCTACCTCTCCGCGGGGGTTTCCGACGAAGAATTCCGCGAAAGTCTGGAGCTCGCCGCCGAGTCGGGCGTGAAATACAACGGCGTTTTGTGCGGACGGGCGACCTGGAAGGAAGGCATCCCCGTTTACGCGAAATCCGGAGCGGCCGCCTTGGAGAAATGGCTCTCCGACCGGGGCGTTCAGAACATCCAAGCCTTAAACGCGGTGCTGGAAAAAGGCGCCGTCCCTTGGAAGCGTTAATTCGCTAAAAAAACCTTTATTTAAAAAAAGACGGGGTACCCCGTCTTTTTTCGCCGTTTGTTCTTGGCTTTGCCGGTGATTCAAGTTTTTCTCCGGAAAATCTGGGCGGTGAAGAGCTCGATCTTCACTTCCGGATCTTCCAAGCCTCCGGCGAAAGGCCCGCCTTCAGGCAGGTGTGGTGCGAGTTCTTCACGACCCATCCGTATTCCGTCGCCACTTGGGCAAGAGCAACCCCGCCGGGAGCCTTGGCCGATGAGCAAGCCGTGCTTTCCACCTTGATTTCCTCCAGATTGTTCACTTCGCGAAAGGGAGAGCACCGGGGTCTCGGATATCGACTTCGCGCATCTCTTCTTCCAGGTGTTTTTTCACGGACGAAACCGAAATCTGCGTCGCCGCGGCAATGGCGACTTCTCGGACCGTTTCGAATAAGGCCTGTCCGAATAAAGATGGCCGACGTACCTTCAACATCTTGCTGATGCAGGCCACGAAGGCGCCGACCGCATGGCGCAGGTTGGGGAGAAGACTGCGGATCGGGCGCGTATCCTCTCTTCGCAGGTGGGATTCAATCACTTCACGGGCGATTCGAAGGAGCTCCCGCTGGTCTTCTTCTTTTAAGAAACCGGTTTCCATGGCCTTCACACCACATCATAAACGTCGGGCAGCTGAACCGTCTTGTAAATGCCCTCGCGCAGGCTTTTTTTCACGCGAAAGACGAGCTTTTCCGCTTCCGACCTGCTCAAAATCCCCCGGTTCGTGTACTTCTTGAGCTTGGCCGACATCTCCTTGGCGTATAGGAGCTTCAGCTTGCCCGTGGGATCGGCCTGCAAGGCCCTCGACCGGTCTACGTGCTGCAAGAAATCGACGGCGATGTCGTAACATAAGCCCTTAAACTCCCTGACCTCGTCGTCGGAAAGGGCATAGTTGGAGCGCGACGCCATCAACTCCGCGGCACCCCTCCAACGCTTCATCCGTTGCAGAAGCATGAGACTGTCGAAGATGCGCTTGTTGGTCTTAAAGGAGAAAAGGGCTTTCTTAAGGGACCGGGCGAGCAATACGTCGTTGCGATGGTAGTCTCCCTCGGCAAGCTCTTTCAGAACGTCCCATACGCGCAAAGGCATTTTTAAATCGTAGCGCATTTCCCAATAGGTATGCCTGAGCGTGTAGGCCTCGTAACTCTTGATGATGCTGTAGGGCACAAAATAATTGTGGGCGACCGTGTCGACCGATAGGTGGGTCAAGTAGCCATAGATAAAGGCTTGTTGCCGCTCGTCTTGCGCGTGATGAAGCAGGGGGAGGGCCACTTCCCAGTGATGACAGTGATAAAGCTCTCCTGCGAATTTTTTTCCCAAGATAATGTCGGCGGCGATGGTTCCATAAAGAAAATCATTGGGATGTTTCTTCAACAACGCGCGGATCGGAGGGGCCAAAAGGGCGATTTGCGAAAGGGCATGGAGGGCATATTCGAGGTGCGCCCCCGGTCCCCAGGCATGGGCCACCGACGGAGAAAAGAGATAGACAAAAAGCACGACGAAGAAATAGATAATCACGAAACACCCTTATTTCTTAACGAATACGTTATGCCCACTTCGGAAAATTTGCAACGTCTGATCGATGATTTACGCCGTAACTTGGAAGCGCAGCGGGAGGCCGGGCTTCTTCCTCCCTACCTCTGGATGCCCGCCGATCCTTCTTCCGCGGCGAGTGTTTCCACCATGCCTCCTTCCGCTCCCGTCCTTCTGAGCGAAGCGAAAACGCCTGAGGAACCGAAAGGCTCCCCCGCTTCCGCCCCGGAGAACGTAAACGCCATGACTTCTTCCGATCCTTCCGTGCCACTGCAAAACTTAAGGGAAAAAATCGGCGACTGCACCCGCTGCCGCCTCCATCAGGGCCGGACGAAGCTCGTCTTCGGCGTGGGAAACCCAAGGCGGAACTCATGTTCATCGGGGAAGGCCCGGGCCGAGACGAAGACCTGAAGGGCGAACCCTGTAGGTCGGGCGGGGCAACTGTTTCACCAAGATCATCGAAGCTTACGGGTTTCAGGCGCGAAGACGTCTACATCGCCAACGTAGTAAAATGCCGCCCGCCCGAAAACCGCAACCAGCGCCGGATGAAATCGAAATTTGCTCCCCCTTCCTCCTCGAGCAGACCGAGATCGTGAAATCCGCAGGGTGATCGTCTGCCTGGGAAACTTCGCCGTGCAAACCGTGCTCGGCACCCAGCAAACCATCACGGGCTTCGGGGACGTTTCCACCGCTGGCCGAACGCCGTCGTTCAGTCGACGTTGCACACAAAAATTCCCTGGAAAGAGCCCTCTCATGCCCACTACCATCCCGCCTATTTGCTCCGTAACCCCAATATGAAAAAACCCGTTTGGGAAGACATGAAAATCGTCATGGCCGAACTGGGTAAAAAGTAAAAACTCTCCGCACAGAAAATTTTAGGCCGATACCAAGAGTCGGGTAAGCACTCAGGATTCATTGCCCCCCAGACCTCGCATTCGTGCGTTTTAAATCCCTTCCAAAAAATTTTCCCCCTCCTAGCAACCTTTCCCTGTAAAAGGCGAATATTTGGATAAATAATTATCCTATAAATAAATCGTCATTTTTACTAAATCGAAATAAAAGCCTTTTAAAATTCAATCTGGATAAAAATTTACAATGATCGGTCTGTACAATATCGATTTTGAACGAGAAAATTCCATTTTCTCTCGCTCTTCTCTGAGCCAAAGCGCTTCACTCACCTCTACTCAATCGCAAATAGATGAAATTGTTGGACATTTTTCAGAAGAAGCTACTCAATGGCAATCTCTCGCCGCCCTAGGGACCGGATCCGTTTTCTACCGTTTGGGACGAATCGGAACCTTAGCATTACCTTTCGCCCGCCCCCAACCCCTCCAACTCTTGTCTTATGGGGTGGGGTTATTTTCGGAAGTTTCCGCTTATGAAACCACCCGACGGTTTCTGAACTCTTTTTCCGGAGACCGCCCAAACCCGAATCTTTGGAATTGGAACGGGAGGGGAGGACTTCAAGAAGGCATTTTTTCTTCGCTGATCACCTTCGGAATATTGAAGGGGGCGGGACATTTTACCCAAGGCCAAAATACGATCCTCCAACACCTTTTTTCCGACTTCGCCATGGTGGGCGGACATCAAGTCTCGGCGAGCTTCGGCCTCACTCCCCGCTCGAACGAGACTCTCGCGGAACAACTTCTTCATGCGGAAGTCACGAACCTCCAATTAGGCGCGGGAATGAGCCTCATGCGATCCTTGGCCCCGGGCACTTACGCCTTGGAGCGGGGACTAGACCTTTCGATTCGTTCAAGCGTGAGACGGACGTTGGAACATTCGGAAGGAGAAACCATTCTCCCACTCCGATGGGCAACCGCCGCACTGGATCTCCCCGGCGAAAGGCCTCCCTCTTCTCCCCACTCCCTTCGCCCGGCCTTCATGATAAGTGCGTGCCTCCCGGAAAATGTCCAACCCGGATCTCTCGGCCTTCGAGACGCTTCTCCCGGCGAATCCCCTGCGGCGCGTCCCTCTTATGAAGAAAATATTTTGGCGGACGGAAGCCGAGAGATCACTTTCATCGAGGGGAATCCGCCCTTCTCGCTTCCGGAGGGGGAAAACACGATCGACTCTTCGAATCGAAAAGCGCACGCCTTCGTGTCCGAAAAATTAAACGCCGGAATCCCCTCTCTTTCAGCGGCGCTCCGAGAGTCAGGCTGGGGCCCCTTATGGGTAAGAAGAACTCCGGGCGGGAATCAACTTCGATTCAATATTCCCAACCCTCTCTTGAAAAACTCTGTCTTTTCTTCAATCGATTCTTACGGAAACGGACCTGAGACTTCTTTAGAGCGGAATTTAAGAGAGGGTTTTTTTGTCTCACCTGCTTCGATGGATCTGGCCATTCGCGAGCTTCTCAGAACTATTCCCGGCGGACCTCCCATAACGCGGGCGAGAAATCCCGCAACGGGCCATTCCGGCATCTCATACAAATTAATTTTAAATAACCTCTTACGTCACCGGCGTTTGGAGGCCCTCCACCTTTTGTTGGCCGACGGCGACGACCCTTCCCGATTGATCACTCTCGAAAACGGAGCGGGACCTATTGTGGACTTTTCCGTTAGCTTGGCACTGAGGGGATATCCGGTCTTGATTAAAGAAAATGACGCCATCATGCAAAGCTGCCATCGACGGGGAATAAGGGACTTCCCGCCGGGGGTTACCTCACTCATCACCTATCATGATCAGAACGATGTGAATGCCCCTACTCCGGCGGACCGCGTTTACTGGATCAACCCCTCTCCCACGACTTTGATAATACCCGAACACGTCTCGCTCGAAGACTATTTAAGCCGCGACGTGAAACCGGGCGGTTATCTCATCATCCAATCGGATACGGTCCTCATGCCGCGTTATAATTATCAACGTCTCCAGATGGATCCTTCCCGATGGGAGACCCTTTTCAAAGAACGCATCACGGGGCGGGATGAGAGCGAAGAGTATCTCTTGCCCACCAGCAACGCAGACCTCCTTCATTTGCAAATTTACCGACGCAAGCCTTAAGAAGAATCTTTCCGTAAAAAGTCCCACAACCTTTTCCGCGCGTTCTCGAAAAATCTCGAAGAATCAAGACAGAATCATTCGTACTTTCACTCAATTGTCACACAAAAGGGCCTTGGAATCCGCTAAGGGGCACAAAAGCGTTTTCACCTAAGGATATATCGTGACTGAGCCTCTCATCCTCCAACGATTTCAAGAGACCTCCTTTCAAAGTCTCACCCCCTCTCAAGCCCAAGTGGACGGCCTAGTGAGCCGCTTCGCGGAGGAGGCCTGCGATTGGCGCACACTGGCCGCCATGGCGACCGGTTCCCTTTTCTACCGCGTCGGACGCGTGGGCACCCTGGCGCTTGCCTCTCAAGCCTCGCAAGCGGCGCCCCTACTGCAAGCGGCGTCTTATGGAATCGGGCTCGCCTCGGAAGTCACGGCCTTTCAAGGGGTGAACGACCTCCTCTCGCGGGAGGCGCATTCTCCGCGCGAAACCTACTTTGACCGTTGGCGCACCTCCTTCGTCCAGTTCGGCCTTTTGAAACTCGCAGGCGGTATAGTACCGAACGAGAACATTCTACTTCAGCACGCCTTGCAAGACACCGCCATGGTGGGTGGCCACCAACTCACTTCCCGCCTCGGTTGGACGAGCGCGCCGGAAGGGAGCCTTGCCGAGCAATTCCTCCATGCCGAAGCGACGAACCTCCAACTGGCCGTGGGCATGGGCCTCTTGCACTCGGCGGCGCCTGGCATTCACGCCTTAGAGAGAAGCTTAGACCTCTCCATCCAAAGCCGATCCGTTTCTTTTCAACCCGAACGATTTTCGGGCGATTTCCAGGCGGGCCCAATCCCGGCGGCGGCCGCTGAAGGAGTTTTCTTTTCCGAAGGGATATCCTCTCCGGACCCCTTGCAGGTCACCCACGTCGCCATGTCGATGGAAGACGGAAACCAAGGCTCCGCCCGGCCCCACCGCACCAGCCAAAGGGACAACGGCACCCGCCGAACCAACGGGAAAAGCGCCGAACGAACGGAAGAAAAGAATTCCCCCTCCCTGCCAGCCCTCGAACGACTCCTCGGGCGTCAAATCCTTCTTACCGAAGAGCGTAAACGGGAACTGATCGCCCAGATCCAAGCGGGCCTGGTCGCCGAGCATGAACTACTCCGCGCCTATCTTCCTTACCTCGTGACCGCTTCGAGAATTCTGGAAGAAGGTGAGCCGAAAGAATTCCTTCCCCTCGTGCAAGAAGGCTGGAAACAACTGCGCCTTACCGTGCAATCTTACCGGGCGACGACCGAGCCGACGACGGACGCGTGCGATCCCTTTCATCGCGCAGCGCTGGATGCAATCGATCTCGGCGTTCGGAACGCATGGCTCGAAAACAAAGGCAGAACTTCCCTTTCGGAAGAAGCGCAAATTTCCTTAGACCTCCTGCGCACCCATTTCTTGTCGTCTTCAGGAGAGACGCCCATTCCCTACGCGGAGCTTCTTCCATCGTTGGGAAGATCGGACGGGGAGATTATCTCAGGAAAGCCCGTTTCGAACTCCGCCGTCCCCCTCGACCGGCTCGAACGGGGCGCGCTTCCCGACGAGTCCCTCAAGCGTTGGGGAGACCTCGCGCCTCTGCTGTTAGACCCTCAACCTTACGACCGCTCCTCGAATTTAAGCCGTCTTCTGCGGATGCACCAAAGTGCGCGGGCGGAATCCGAACTGGTGAGAGGTCACCTTCGGTTTCTCTTAAGCGTCGCCCGCGATTTCGGCATCTGGCGTCGGCAAGACTTCATCGAAATGATGAACGAGGGATGGAAGGGCTTGCGGCGGGCCGCGCAAAAATTCGATCTCGAACGCCGAACCGACAAAGGCGAGCCGATTCAGTTCATGACTTACGCGGGTTATTGGATTGAACAGGCCGTATCGCGCTATCTTACCGACACGGGGAGAAACGTCCGGATTCCCGCCCACATGATGGAACGGATCCGCAAGCTACGCCGCATCCAATCGGAGATGGAAGGCCGCCGAGAAGAACCCACCGTTGCCGCCCTTTCCAAGGCCTTAGGGTACGAACCGGAAAAGGTGCAGAGATTGCTCGAATTGGAGCATTCGATGAACGAGTCGCGCTTAGACGCGCCTCTCGCTTCGGACGAAGGCGGAAAAAGAACCCGCTTGGATCTCATTTCGGATTCAGGACCCAACCCCGAAGAGGAGGTGGGACGCCGTAGATTGAGAAAAATCTTCGAAGGTTTCGCCAATCAGTTGGGAGATAAAGAAAAAGCCTTTTTCGAAAGGCGTATGTTGGCGGAAGAGCCTCTCGGTTTTGATGCATTCCGGGATATCGGCCTTAGCAAGGATGCCGCGCGTCAAATGGAGGGCCGACTCCTTCTCCGACTCAAGAAATACATCCTGGGGTTAGAAGGCGTGGAAAGGCCGGCCGCACCTTCGCGCCCGTCTTTTGCTCGGAGCTCCCGTCCGCCCCGTCCCTCCTCTCCAAGGCCTCCCGCTCCGGACGAAGGAAATGGATCTTCCGGAGAAGAACCTAACATCGTCATACACGTACCCCCCGTGCCCCTTTTACCCGGCGCCACGTCGCAAGAAAGCGCGCCTGCACCGGAATTAGAACTTCAAGCCTTCGAACCCCGCATCGCCATCCTCGGTTTCGGGGCTGCGGGAATGGGGGCGTCGCATCATTTGCGTTTGCCTCACACGCTCACCTCGGCGCCCGAGCTCTTCCGCCCGAAAATCACCGTCTTCGAAGGAATGCCGAGACCGGGCGGAAAAATCGCCCCCGACAACTTGGGAGCCCAATTCGCCGACCTCAACCACTTCGAACCCGTCAGTTCGATGTTGCGGAGGCTTCACCTCAAAACCTTTCAAGTGCCCGATTATGACGAAGCGGATTTCACCACCCGGGAAGGACAACGCCTGGCGGGTTCCGACTTCATCCGGGCTCTGCAAACGCTGCGTTCAAAAGCGGTGGAAGCCCTGCAAACCGAAAGTTGGCAAGAACTGGACGGCATGGGAGCGGTGGATTTCATCGGACGACTTTACCGGGCGGGCCATCTAAATGCGCCTCAACGGGAAGCGATGACCGCGAGGCTAGGGTTCGAGGAGGGCACGCTCGACGTTTCCGCAGCCCTTTCTTTCGCAATCAATCTCGCAAAAAGCGCAACCCCATGCCGCGCCGAAATCGAGGGAGGTTTCTTTCAATTCGCCAAAGCCGAAATGCAGGCCTTGATCGCCTCGCGGGCAGGTGCGCCCGTCTTCTCCCGTCAGGGAAGGTAGACGTTCTCGAAAGAGATGGCGGGCGTTTTTTGATCACGAAGGTGTCCGGCATTCGGAAGAATTCGATTTCGCCGTCGTCTCCCTTTCGCCGGAGCATCTCGCGGGCGTTGAGTTTCATGGAACCCGTTTCCCCTACCAAAAGATCCGGTCTCTAAGGCCCGCTCGAATCAATAAGACCAACTTGCTGATCAGCGGCGATCACCCGGGAGACGAAGAAGCCACCACCCGTTACGCCAAATGGTTTTCGTCTCAGCCGAGAAAAGCGGTCACTTTCTTCTCCGGATGGGAGGGGGAAAATACTATTCCCCTCCAAGAAATGGTTCAAACCGCGTTTCGGAGAGAGAGCGCCCCTCCCAACTGTCGGAGATTCAAACCAAAACATGGGACGGCCGTCTCATGGAAAACGACATTCCGCACGGCTACACCACGCTTCCCGCTCCGGCAGATGGGAGATTCCGCAACTGGCGCGAGCCCTTTACTTAACTCCGCTCGTCGACCGCGAGCCTTGCGATGGGCCAACCGCCGTTTTAGGGCTGGGCTGCTACGTCCGCGACGCCGCGTCATGGGAGAACTCGCGGCCCGAACCATCTACGAATCGTTAGCTTGCCGCTTTTAAACCCCACGCCCAGAGAAACCGCAATCCTTTTCCGTGATTTATTCGGCTTGGAACGTCCTCCCCAAAGGTGACAACTTTTCTTAAGCGTATCTCGATGACAGGGGAAGGAGATTCCTTGATCGATACCGTACTCACACGATTTTCCCAGACTTCCTCGCAGAAACGGCCTCCCCTTCTGCCTTTCTAATCCCAAGTGGATGGGATGGTGAGCCGCTTCGTCGAAGAAACGACGGACGTCCGCACGCTCTCCGCCATGGCGATGGGTTCGTTGTTTTACCGCGTGGGGCGATCGGCACCTAGCCCTTGCGTCGTGGCGCGCCGCCTCAGCGGCGCCGCTTGCTCAACTTGGCGTCGATGGAGCGGGCTCGCTGCGGCTTGAGGTAACGGCCTTTCAAGGGGTGAAACGACCTCTTTCAGCAACCGACGCTCCACTCCCTCTCGAGAAACTTACTCGAACGCTGGCGCACTTCCTTCGTCCAATTCCGCAGACGAAACCTACGCGGACCTGCTTCGGGCGAAAACGTCCTGCTCCAACATACTTTGCAAGACGCCTCGATGGTGGCTGGGCACCAACTCACCGCGCGCCTCGGTTGGACGAGCGCACCGGAGGGAAGCCTCGCCGAACAATTCCTGCACGCCGAAGCCACCAACCTTCAGTTGGGCGCCGGGATGAGCTTGTTGCACGTCTCCCGCGCCGCTTGCGGCCTTCGAGCGGGGTTTAGATCTTTTCGCGAGGGCAAGGTCGATCGAAATCGATGCATCCGTTCCAAGAAATATTTTTGGTTCTCCTGCCCCGCAAACGGCCGCCGGAATCGCGGGAGAAAGATCGGACTAAGAAACCGCTTCTTACACGGTCGACTCTGCCGAATCGCTCCGCCACCGGCCTTCTTATATGATGATGAGCCATGTCACGGCTGAGGGATCCCCTGCTGAGAAAATCTGACCGGGCCACACCCATCCGTGAGCTGACGCCCAAAACAAAAGATTCGGCGAAAGGGCGCAACAGCTGGAGGGAGAGGCTTACAATTGGTATTTAAGGGGTCGACCCAATCCTTACTCTTCCTATCGGGAAAAATTGGGAGGGGAACCCTGCCCGTACAAAGCCGGGAAGAAATCTGCTGGCTCACGCGCGAACATGAAATGTTGGTTCGCGAAATGTTGGCGGAGTTGCGGCGCCCGGAAAACGGGGAGTATTTATGATCATGATTGCGATCACCCAATTGGAAGGGATCCAGAGACGGGATCGAACAATTTCCGCCCGCCGAGCCTTCCCCTTCCTCCTTCGCGAAGAACAAATTGCTCAATGTCTTCACCTCCTTTTTTCCGGTCGGCCAATTATTTCCACTGAGCTCACCCGGTCGCGCAACTATGACCCTTCCCTCCTTTCGGAAACGCTGGACCAATACTATCTTATACTCTTGCACGGCTTCGAGCTGTTCTTTCCCCAACATTCCACGCTTCTTCTTCGCCCTTCCGGCTGGGAAGGAAAAAGGCCCTGACTCCTTGTCACTTCTTTTCAAGCGCCCGGACTCGCAACGGAACATTTTTTGGAGGCTTATAACGACCTAGCCTGCTGCGCCTACGCCTGAAAACGTGTCGTTTCCTCTTGCTCGACGCACCCGAAGAAACGAGCGGGGAGAAATGGTGCGGGACGCATCACGCGCACTTTCAATTTGAAGGGAGGAGCCTGAACGTCACGCGGGTATACGGAGGCCGAACCCACGGCGGAAGACCTGCAAAACACGTCGCTCGCCGCTTGGCGTCCTCCCCTCTGGGATCCCGTGGAAGCGGGCGAAAGGCTTCGCCGCGAAATCGAACTTTACGACCGCTTGAACTTGGAAAGAATCCTCCCCCACGATTTGCCGCAAAATTTTTGGGAGATTCCTTTCGACACGCTCCCGTGGTTTCGGGAGCGTCTGCGTTATTTCGTCGCCGCCCACCGCTATACCCTCGACCACAACCAATTGAGGCGAATCGAAGACCGCTTCGCGATCACCCATTTGAAGGACAAGGAAACCGGAGAACCCTTAGGGAAACATTTCTTGGAATTCCTGGCGGTGGAATGGGAAGGCATCTTAAATCTTCCTCCCCACTCTCCTTCCAAACGACGCTTCCTGGAATACTCGGCGGGGAGAAGGACCCAAGAGCAAAGAAGCGTTCTTCAAGCGAACCTACAAAACCTGCAGCAACAACTACGCTCACATCCGATCGCCTGGGAAAATGTTTTGAAGGGATACATCGCGTTGATTTACCAATATCGCCAATCCACCTCTTTGAGGCGGCGGATCGACTCTTCCGCACTTACGGGAGACCGCTTGGCCTCGTCCCTTCGGGAATTCACCGGTTATCTGGAAACGCTTCCCGCCTCTTCCGACTCCCCCGCCTTTAAGGAAAGAATGGAAGAAGCCTTGGATGAAATGGAGAGGCTTTTCAACCCACCACCACCTTCAAGCGGGGTCCGGTCTTCACGGTAATCTCGGTCGTGGCCGGCATGATGTCGCCGTCGATCGTATACTCCTGCGGCTCATTAAACCGCATCGTCATCTCTTCGGCCGCCTGCTGGAGGATATCTTCGGAAGTGGAAGGTTTTCCCAAGAACATGTTGGGTACGTGCCGAAGCACGTTGCGGGGGGGCAGCGAAAAGCCGATCGCGTGGAATTTGCTAGGCGTCTCGGAATGATAGAAGACGCGGAAGTTCAACCCCAAGCGGTCGACGGATCCGGCATAGAGTGCCGAATAATTCTTAAAGGCCCAGGGCGCCCCGTCCACTTTCACTTCTGCATCGTAGCGGTCGAACATCTTGCGGGCGAAGGGCCCGTTGACGATCGCCGAGGCGATCGAGTGGGTGAGCGTCCATGCGGCGCGGGGGGGAGAAGGAATCCCCTCGTAGTAGGCCTTCATGAAACGGACGATCACTCCGGTGCCGAAAATAAAACCGTATTCGCCGTTGATCTCCATGATGTCGATTTCTTTAATCTTAAACTCTTGGTCTTCGTGGTATTTGTAGATGAGATTGGAGAGAATCTTCTCCGGCGAGCCCTTGATGCCGCTCGCCTCCGCCAAGGTGTTGAGCGTGCCCCCGCGGAGGAACGTGATCTTCGGGAGCGGTTTTTCCCCATATACCTTGATGAGGGTGGTCAGCACCACGTGGTTGGTGCCGTCGCCGCCGCCGATGCCTAAAATTTCGACGCCCCGGGTTTTGAACTCCTCGGCCACCCGCCGCAAGTCCCCCAAGTCCGAGGTCTCTTTGCACGAGCCTTTGTCGCCCACGATGAAGGACATGCGCTTCATGCGATCGGGATCGATCTTATGCTTTTTCGAATGGGGATTGAGAATGATGCCGATGCCTGCCATGACTGAACCCGTTTCAACTTCTCTTTTACGACAACCGTAAAATTTCCCTCGCTTGCGAAGGGGTGGCGACAACCCTCCCGTGCCTCTTAGCGAGCAAGACGGCTTTAGCTACCAACTCGGCGTTGCTTTTGGCAAGCACCCCTTTTTCCATGTAAATATTGTCCTCGAAACCCACACGGCAATGCCCTCCCCATTTCAGCGCGAATTCCATCATGGAAAACTGATGGCGTCCGATGGCGGAAAGGGTCCAAGTGGCGTCTTCGGGCAATCCATCCACCAAGAAACGAAGATTGCGCTCCGTGGCGGAAAGGGCCCCGGGAACTCCCAATACGAATTGAAAATGGGCGGGGCGCGAAACGAAGCCTTTTTCCATCAGGCGGATCCCCGTTTCAAGCATGGCGACGTCGAACACTTCTATCTCGGGCTTGATTCCCCTTTCTTGCTCGGCCTTGGCCAATTTTTCAACGAACGGAAGAGGATTGAAGAAAACGTCGTTCCCGAAGTTCACCGTGCCCGTGGTGAGGGAGGCCATTTCGGATCCGGCGAGCAAGGGGCGAAGCCGGTCGTCCTCTGAATCCCCGATGGCGCCGCCGGTGGAGACTTGCAGGATGGGGTCCGCCTCTTTCCGAACGAGATCGATCACGCGCTTAAAAACTTTCTCGTCGCAAGTCGGTTTGCCATCGGAATCCCTCACGTGGAGGTGCAGAATGGAAGCTCCCGCCCGCACCGCTTCGACGCCCGAATCGGCGATCTCCTCGGGAGTGAGCGGCAGATGAGGCTGCTGTCGGCGGGTCAACTCGGCTCCCACCAAGGCGGCGGTGACGATGAGAGGCTGCATGAATCGATTTTAGCACGATTTGGGAAGCGGAGTGGACTTAAGTTTTTTTCACGACGCAAGTGCCGACCGCCTTTGCGACGAGAATCGGCTCATTCAGCAACGACGCCCGAGAAGGCGTTTGCGGATCGAGGGAAGCCGAAATCACCTTATAAGCCTCGAACTTCATCTTTCGCGAAGTTTTTCCCGTTTGTAGAATTTCTCCCTTCACTTCGATAAAATCGCCGGCATAAACGGGAGCCAAGAACTCGACGGACTCATAAGCCCGAAAGAGCCCTTCGTCGCCGTCGTGGCGGATGCAAAGTTCGGTGGCCACGTCCCCGAACAATTGGAGGAGGCGGGCCCCATCCACCAAATCGCCGCCGTAATGGGCGTCGGCCTGACTCATGCGCACGCGATGGGAGACGGAAGGAAAAGCCATGAGGTTATTCTACCTTTTCGGGAGCCGGCTGGGAAGCGGGAGCGGATTGGGGCGAATCCGGGGGCTTCAAAGCCGGGTCGAGGAATTCGATCTTCATTTGCGGCTTGAGCTCATCCAGAATCTCCTTCTTCACCTTCGGCAGCATCTGTTCCCGGAGAAAAGGCCCCACTTCCTCATAGGACTGGCTCTTTTTCTCCCCTACCGGCGTAATGAGATGAACCCCTTCTTGGGTGACGATCGGTTCGGAAATCTCCCCTTTCTTCAATCGAAACGCTTGAGCAATCAACGGACCCCAACCGGAAGTGAAAACCCGTTGATCGATGAAACTGACGGGGTCGATCTTGCCTCCCTGTCCTTTTCCGACCAGGTCCTCGGTTTCTCTCGAAGCGGTCTCCGCGAAATTCTCCGGCGTCAATTTCTTTCGAGTTTCGAGGGCTTTGCGGATCGCGGCCTCCTTTTGCTCCTTCAGGTTCTTGCCCGGCGCGTTCTTGAAAAGATAAGCGATATCCCCTACCTCGATGCTGCTGAAATATTGGTCTTTATCCTTCTCGTATTGTTCCCTCGCGCGTTTGTCGAGTTCCCGGAAAAGATAGGGCCCCCCCTGCATGGCCCGGAGTTGCAGCCAAATCTCTTCTTGCAACTTGTGATTGGAGTCGATCAAACCCGCCTCGCGGCTCTTCTGGAGGAAAATTTCTTGTTCGATCATCTTGTCGAGGATCTCCCGCCTTCCCCGGGGGGTGGCAAAATCTTGGTTGAATCCGGGAATCAGATCCCTTAACAAAAGGAAATGCCCTTCATAAATGGTCTTGTCGCCGATCTTCAGGAGAGGACGCCCTTGACGAGCCTCCTTCTCGATTTTTTCCTGGGGACTTTCGGAAACTCCTTTGCCGCAGCCGACCCCTATGACACAAAACAACAATAATGAAACCCATCGCCGCATGAGACCTTTCCTTTCCATAAAAACCGCATTCGCCGCGGTATTGATCGTCTTTCTCTCAGCAAACGTCGCCTGCCAAAAATACCACGCGACCCAGGCGAACCTCAAGAAAGCAGAAAAAGAAGTGCCGACTCCCCTTTCCTACCAAGAAAGAAAGAAACTTAAAAACTCCCTTCCTCCGCAAAGGATCGCCAATTCATGGCATCAGCGGCTGCAAGAGTGGGCCCTTTTATGCCGTCAGATTTCCAAGGAAGAAAGCGAAGTCCGGAACTACCGCATCAGCGAGAAATTTTCCGCGCTGGATCTCCTTTGGAGCGGTCGGGCGTCGGAAATTAAGGATGCGAGCCCGTCGGAGGCCTCCTTAAAAGTAAAAGCATGGCTTCAAGCCGTCACGTTGCCGGAGTTGCCGGCCAAACCCCGATATTACGTGGGACAAGACGCCTATGAATCAATCTTGAAAACCTACCACATCTTGGAATCCGTTGAAGACCGCGAATGCGCCGTTTCAAAAGGCTTTGCCTTCATGGATTCCTTCCTTCAAATGGACTACGCGCTCGATCTTCTGAACGAAAAGCTTTATCAAAAATCACTCCTTCAGTCTCAAAAGACGACGAATCTCGGAAACAACGTTCCATTGGAATTCAAATGTGGCGACACCGCGGAAAGCGGCGAAAGCGCTCCCTCTCCGGAATCCGAACCCAAAAGGGGAAAATACGGTAAAAAACACCGCCGCAAACCCTTATAATCGAAATAAAAACTTCCGACGGGTCCCGACTTTTGATATAATAGGATAGATTCGTTTACTTCTTTTTTTCAGAAAAATCAGTTTGTTTCCAGTTTAGGTTCAAAGGAAAGCCCGGTGCTTTCTTTTCTTCCTTGTTATGGCTTTGCGCACTTTCACATTCTTCGCGTTACTTGTTTTTTTCCTTCCCTCTTCCGTCGACAGCGCCGGGCCCGGCATAGGCAACGTGCAGCTGGAAGGTCAAATCGTGCCCGTCGTGAGCCTGGAAATCTCCGCACCGGGAGTAAATCTCAAAAACGATCAAGTGCAAACGGGAACGCTGAATTTCGGCAACGTCAACGCCGGAATCCGCGTCAACAACCCCATCGGCCGTCAAACGATCAACGCGCGAATGAACGAAGCCTATTTTCAAACGGATCTCTTCGTGAGAGTCCGCTTGGCGGGGACCCTCTCACACGCCCAATTGGTGGTCAGCGAGGGAGCGCCCGGCCCCCTGCACAACCTGATCTATGAAGCCGACGAATCCACGAATCTCTCCGACCTCACCGGCCTAGACCCCATCCCCCTTGACCCCCAAAAAAAAGTGGCCGTCGCCTACATCCCTCCGGGAAACCATGAATTTCGTCGGCAGTTGATTTTGCGCGTCCCCGCGGCCTTGGAAGCGGGCCCCAAACAAGCCATGATCTTCTACAACCTGGCGGTGTCGCCATGAGCCTTTTCAGGAAAGGGTTGAAAGTAGCGGGTTTAATCATCCTGGCGGCCGCCGGCGGCCTCGGAAACGATTCCTTTTCCGCCCAAAAAGTCTCCTCCGGCTTAACCCTCGAAATTCAAGTGGTCCCCATGACGAGCCTCCGCATCTCCTCCGAAGGGCGGGAAGCTCCGCCGGGGGGAGTTCTCTCGCTCGACTTCGGCAACGTCGACGCCTTCGGAAACTCCCGGTCTCCCGGCGTGTTCGTGGAAGTCTACCCCTGGGGGGCCGCCTATTATTTTCCCCTTCAGGTGACGGCGGGATCGAGCGGAGGCGTCGCCGGCCCCGCGCTCAGCGTACGGTTGCTTCCCGGCAACTCGCTCCCTTCGGCCCAATTTTTCGAGGAAACGGGTGAGCGCTTAAGTCCGGGACAATCTTTCCGGCCTCTGAACCTGGGCCAACCCTCGGTGGTCGCCCCTCGAATCACGGGCATCCAGCAATTCAACCGGGTCATCGGCGTGATGATCAAGCCCGAAAACCCCGCAGGGCGGTTCTTGGCCCAATTCGAATACAGTCTGGAAATCGGGGGAGGTTCATGAAACGTTCTTTCCTATTTTTTCCCCTCCTCGCGCTTCTTTTCTTTCTCCCTTCCCGAGGGCAAGCTCAATCGCTTCAACTTACCATCCGAAGTTTGACGGGCGCGGTCATCTCGGGGCAACCGGGCGACCTTCGTATCCTCATGGGAACGGTGGACGCCTTCGGAATCTCGCCGAACAGAATGGGGGAAGTGCATTACGATCCGTCGCGGCGGGGAGCGTTCTACGATGTCTCCGTGGAAATCATCACTCAGGCGAACGGCGGTAATTTCTCGAACGGACAACTCAGCGTGCTGAGAACCCGTCCGTTCCGCGGCAACGACATTCCGGCGGACGGGCTCTACGACGCCGACTTCGGCGTCCGTTTCGGGGAAGGGGCCGACATCCATCTGTTAAGCGACACGCAACCTTACATCATCCGAAACGATTTGAGCGACCGCCAGACCAGCACCCAACGAAAGATCGGCGTATTCGTGTCAGAAAAGCTTCCCCCGGGGCGTTATGAGGGAGGAGTCCTTTATACCTTCGGCATTCCCTAAGAGAGAAAACGATGAAGAAAAAACCCGCTTCTAAAAATCAGAGGAGACCTTCGTGAAGAAACGCGTCTTGTTCTTGACCTTTTCCCTCGCTTTCGCTTGGTGCCTTCCGTTACGGACCCACGCCCAACAGCAAGCTTCCATCGCCCTGGCCCCTTCCGAGGCCAATCTGGCGGGCAATCCGGGAAGCACCGTCAGCCAAGAGTTGACCGTGGTCAACGACGGCACGGGAGCTTTCCTGTTGAAGTGCTACTTCAACGATCTTTGGTATAAAGACGACAAGTCGGTGACCGGAGAACTGGGCGCTTTCAAAGAGCGGCAAGCCAGTCAGTGGGTCCAATGCTCACCCAACCGCATCTTGGTCCCCGCCAAGGGCCAGCAAAAAGTGAAGGTGCTCGCAGCCATCCCCAAAAACGCCGACGGAGATTATTTTTCCACCTTCTATGCCGAGATGAGGCCTCCGGAGGAACTGAAGAACCCGGGAACGAACGCCGAGGTGCAGATGGCGGGAAGAATCGCCGCCCGCGTAGTGGTCACCGCCCTGGGCACCCAAAAGGTCGCGGCGGAAATCTTGAACCCCGCGATCAGCTCTTCGAAAAAATTCCAAGTGTTCAAGGCGACCGTCAAAAATACGGGCAACGTGCATCTTCAAGGCAACGGAACCCTGGTCATCACCGACTCGGGGGAAAAAGTAATCACCAAAGTGAACATCACGCTGCCGTTCGTCTTTCCGGGACAGAGTCGGTCCTTAAGCTCGAACTTGGTGGAGTCGGTGCCGCCGGGTACCTACAAGGGCCTGCTTTCGGTGGCTCCCACGGGAAAAGGGTCTCCTTTCGTGAAAGAATTCTCCATCAAAGTGGGAAGCTGACGCAGAAAACGGGGTTCTTATTTTCTTCCGATCCGAACGAGGTTATTTTCATTGAGCGCTTCTTCGACGCGGGAAAGGAGTTGGATTCATCGAGGCGGTCATCCGGCGCGCTCTTTCGCCTTCCGCCCGTGCCTTTTAGCGGCCTTTAAGGCTTTATTGCTTTTTTTGGCGTGCTTTTTTCCCTCCTCCTTACGCGCCCAGGTGGAAAACTCGCTCGAAATCCCCCGCGTCGAAATGGTGTACCGGGAGATCAAGGACTTTCCCGTGGACGGATTGAGAAATTTCGTCATCACGGTCTCGGGAATCATCGAAGCTCAATCCCTGCCCGGTAACGTCCTCCGCGTGGAAGCGGTCGGTCAAGGCACCACTTTCCTCCATATCTGGGACTCGCAAGGGCGCCGCACCTTCGAAATCGAGGTAAAAGGTTTCGAGTTGGGGCCCGCCATCAACAAGTACCGTCCCGGCTTCCAGCCGGGGGGCTCCCAATTTTCATACCGAATGACGATGACCAACCAGCGCATCCCGGGCTTCGGATTCTTGGCGCCGCTTTATGAACACGAATTCAACGCGCTTGTCCCCTTACGCCGGGAGAGCGAATGGAGAACGACGATCCGGGCCATTACCGATGCGAGAGTCTTGAACGGTCCGGACTATGCCCCCTTTTCCGGCGCCACCGAACCCACTTACATGCTCTCCTATTACCGTACTCCCCACTTACTCATCGGAGCGGGAGACGTGAATTACGACCTGGGCGACTTATCCATCTCCGGTTTTCCCGTTCGCGGAGGACTTTTTCAATACCGGCGGGGAAGGCACGACCAAATCCAAGCCTTTGGAGGTTGGTTGAGACCTTTCTTCGGAAACAACCAATTCGCGGACATCCTCCCCGAACGGCTCTACGGCATTTCGGGCACCAAGGAAGTGGCGCCCAACCTCTTGATCAAACCGAGTTTCGCATTTCTCAACCAATCCTCCGCTCCACCGATCGGCGGCCAAACTTTTCAAAACGACTTCATCGGAAATCTCGCCGTCGAGGCGAAACCGTTGAACGAACGCATCACTCTCGAAGGAGAATACGGACGATCGAAGAACGACAATGCATATCGGGCCTTAGTGGAATACCGCCCCTATTGGGGCAGACTCCTGGCGACTTACCGGCGGATCGGTACCAATTACTTGACGCTCTCCCAAGGCTTTTTGCTCAAAGACTTCCAGGAAGCCACCTTCACGGCGGACGCCCAGCCCTACAGGACCTTGGGCTTCACCTTTAACTACCTATTCGATCAATTCGGCTTGGGCTCGAACACAACCCCTTTCGGGAGCAAGAACCATAACTTCATCCTCACCACCCGCTGGAATCCCGACGAAAACACCGACTACATCGGGAGCGTCACCGTCCTTAAGGGAAGCGGGCCTTCCAGCCACAATGATTCCGAGGTCGGAACCTTCACTTACGAACGTAGTTTCGAAAAAAAGCGCAGTCGCCTCTACGCCCAAGCCAACGGTTTCCACCGGAACCAGGGCATCGGGGTCGGCAACTCCACCGACGAAACCGGAGGAGGCCTGGACACCCGCTACCAGCGTTATTTAAGTACGAACCTGCAGCTTTTCTTACAGCAAGACCTGCAAATTTCCCGCGTGGCCCAAGCCAACTCCGTTTTCGGCAACCAAAACTTCACACGAACGAATTTCACGTGGGGCCCCTCCCTTTCCTACGCGAAAAGCCCCGTCACCGTCGCGGTGGGATTCAACGAATCCCTCTTTTACAGCGGCCCACAAAGCGACCATTTCATTCAACCCTTCATGACGGCCAGCTACAGCCCCTCCCAGGCCCTGACCTTGGGCACCCGCAACAACCTCACTTACGACTTAAGCAACCAAACCACCTTCATGACTCTGCTCGGCGAATTCACCTACCGCTTCGGACCGGGGATTCCCGACACGCTGGTCTCGACCTTCTTCCGAGCGGGGAGTCTCACCGGCCGCATTTTTATCGACAAGAACGGAGACGGGGTTTATTCGCCCGGGGAAACCCTGCTGGACGGCTTCCAAGTGAGCATGGACGGTGGGAATCCCCTCTTCGCGAAGAATGGAGAATATAAATTCAAAGCGGACCCGGGCCCCCATCAACTCCTTCTCACCGTCCCGGCGACCTATCAAAACTATAAACTCACCTCCGCCAACCCCATCCAAATAAATGTGGGCACCCGGCAAGAATTGAAGACGGATTTCGGGCTGACGCGGGGAACCTTGCTCCTCGGATCCCTGGTGGTGGACCTGAACCAGAACGGCAAAGCCGAGGAGGCGGAAGGCGGAGCCCCGAGCTCAAAGATCCGCGTGACGGGACCGGATTTCGACCAAACCGTGGGAGTGCCCAATTCGGGAATTTACCGGGTCTTCGTTCCCCAACCGGGAACCTATCAGGTGAAAGTACTCGGAGCGGAATTGCCGGTGGGATATAAAACGAAGGGAAGCGATGCCGTTTCGGTGAACGTCGGAGAAGGAGAGTTTACGAAGGCTCCTCCCCTGCTGCTCGAGGCGAAACGCTTCGTCACCGGCCGGGCGTTTTTGGACGTCAACAAGAACGGAGCCTACGACCCCGACGACCCGCCGGCCGCGGGAATCCAAATTCATCTGGGAAAATACGTAACGAAAACCGAGTCGGACGGCACCTTCCTTATTCCCAATGTGGAGGCGGGCCGTTACGAGGTGGAAGTCTCCCCCACGCAAATCCGCGGCTATAAGGTAAGACTGCCCGCCCCCGTGGTCTTCGGCGGCGAAGCCCGTTCCGTCGAGGTCAATCTCCCTTTTCAAAAATAAAAAGCGCCGCGTCTGAAAGAACGCGGCGCTTTATGAAATAAAGCCGACTCCCGCCGGGGAGGGAATAATTAGTTGTCCATCGCCGTCGCGGTAATACAGCCTTCGGAGACGATGGTGCTGCCGGCCAAGTCGGACGCAAGCACCTTGACGTAGGCGTAGAAATCAAGGGCTTGATTCACATCCGAACAGTTCGCGTCCGAGAAGGTGGAGCCGCAGGCGAAACTATTCGCCGCCACCGTGGCGATCGTCTTCGGGAAATCTTGGGTCAACTTCCCTGCTTCGATGTCACGCCCGCTGAAGACGCTGTCTCCCGAGGCCTTACTCAGCATATAAGACCGGTTCGGAGTCGCTTCGACGTCTTCCTTGGCCTGGATCGCCACGAAACCAGCATTTTGCCCGGAAGACATCACCGCCACAGAGAACGGAACTCGGTAATAAGAAACCAGTCCCTCATTGGCGTCGGTGACCGTCATCGTGCCGTATTTATCGAAAGTCCCTTGAAGCATCGTGCCGGTAGCCGTCACCGTGGCGTAATGCTTCAACTCGTTCCCCGTCGCGAAGGCGCCCGGAGATTGAACGGCCATTTGAATGGAAGATTCGACCGTCGCGTTCATTTGAAGACACAAGGGCGTTTGAGCCGTCGTGTTCGTCCCCGTATATTGCGGCGTCGCGACCGTGTTCCCCTCTCTGGGACCTGGATCTCCGTTCGTGGGAGGCTTATCCGTGGGAACTTGAGCCATTGCCGTTGCCGTAAAACTCAAGGCGACAACCGCTCCCATTAAAAATTTTAAAGCAAGGCTTCTATAAAACTTCATCCGCTTATCCTCCTTCTCCACAAGAGTGATATGGAGAAACCTCATGACTGTTCCGCGAAGAGAGTCAGGAGGAAATCCGTAAAAAACGTTAAAGGTTGGAAAAAACCTGCCCTTCGCATGCCCTTTCCTGTCCTTTCGTCAGGGTGGAGCCCGTTCACGAAGGAAAAAAAATAAATCTTGTGACAAAGACACAAATCCCCCTTTTGAAAATTTCTCCTTTTTTTGGATAATCAAAAAAAGAGCAAAGGATTTGCCAAAAACGGATCAAAAAAACCGAGTTATTTCAATGAAGTGCAGTGTAAAAAAAGTAAAATGTGTCAAAAAAAACACGAAGGGGTGGGTATTTTAGGAAGGAATTTATCCTGCTTCTCGAAAGTAAAAGATAAAATCGTGTGAAAAAGCTTAAAGATTGATAAAAAAATAAAACAAATTTCCCCTCCTACCTCGCATATCGGCAGGATAAGATTTTATCATTCTGAAAATTTACTTATTTTTTAATACGTTTGGCGAGACTTTGAACGATGAAACTCGCCACTTCGGAAGGCAGGGTGCCCGCGCCGAAGCCGGCATCGAAGCCCAATTTCACGGCGATCTCGTGGGTCATCCGCGGCCCTCCGGCGATTTTTAAAAGGTGGGAAGGAAGGCCTTTCTCATGCTTGATGAGCTTAAGCAAATCTTTCAAGTCTTTCAGGTGCTGGTCTTGCTGGGTGACCAGTTTGGAAACCAACACAGCATCGGCGTTCAAGTCCGCCGCCTTGCGAAGAAGGTCTTGGTTTTCCACCTGAGCCCTTAAGTTGATCACTTGAAAGCAATCGTACGATTCTAAACCGTAATCTCCCGCGTATCCTTTGCGGTTGAGGATGGCGTCGATCCCCACCGTATGGGCATCGCTGCCGGTCGTGGCACCCACGACCACGATCTTGCGGCCTATTTTCTCGCGGACGATGCGCTCGACCTCCTCATGATCCAAGCGCTGAAATTCGGGAGTAGGTACCTTGACGCGGCTGAAATCAATTTCGGTCGTCGAATGACCATAGACGACGAAGAAGGTGAAGTGGGCCCCGATGCGCTCAGCGGAAGCGACGATCACCCGTTCGAGCCCCATTTTTTCGGCGTAAAGCTTGGCGGCCTCCTTCGCCTCGGGAGATAAAGGGACGGGCAAGGTGAAGGAAAGCTGCAAGGCGCCGTCTCCCATGTGGTCGCCATAAGGCTTAAGGTGCTTCAAATCGGGCTTTACCGAAGAAGAAGCGGCTTTGGCGGGAGCCTTCGTCTTCTCTTCTTTCCCGAACAACCAACTTTTAATGCTCTTTACCGGCATAGTCTTCCAGATAAAACCGGAGGCGTTTGCCTCCCTTTTCGGTCATCCTTCGATGGAACCGATTTTATTCCGATTTATTTTCCGAACCCTCTCCCCCGGCCTCGCGCGGCGCTTCTGCCGCCCCTTCACGGCGACGGCCTCGGGGCCTGCGATAATTGCGGCGGCGTCCCCGTCCACGCCCCCGCCGTTCCCTTCCTTCCCTTGGCCCGCCCTCGCGACTCTCCGTCCCCTCGCCCCCCTCTTGTGCTTCCGGAAGAGCTTGTGTCTCGCGGATTTCCGATTCCGGTTTTCTCTCTTCGCGCGTCGTCAGATCCTCCGCACCGCCCTCTTGGCTGCGAAGCTCTTGGTTTCGAGATTCCTGGACGCGCGGCTCCGAACGGCGGGAGCCCTGATTTCGGGCCCCCTGCCCCCTTCGATCGCGGCCTCCCCTTTCTGCCTCGGGCGCCTCGGCGCGGCCCTCTTTAGAGGGGAAGAAGGGATTGTAATAGTTTCGATCCCTTTGGAAAACCCCGTCCAGACCTTTCCCTCCCTCTTTGAAACGGGCCATGTGGGCAAACATCCCTTGCTCGATGGCGGTCATAAGCCCTAACTGCTCGACGCGCTTTAAGAGACGCGCGGCGCTTTCCATCACGTGCCGTGCTCGGCGGGCCACCTTGCCGTTCGATTGGAAAAGGACTTCGCGGTAAAGAGAGCTCGCCCCCTTGAAAATATAATTCGCATTCTTGAGAGCGATGAAACGGTCCATCAAATAAGGGTTGTGGATCGCCTCGGTGAGCATACCTAAAAGCTGGATGCTCTGGCCGGTGATGGCCCCCGTTAAATTAAAAAGACCGTCGTAGAGATTGGCGAAAAAAACGTCGCCCGTCTTGTGCCGCGTGGGCGGCATGAACTTGATCGGAGAATAGGGAAAAAACTCCCGCACGAGTTGGGCCTGGGCAAGCTCCATGAGGATGGAATCCTCGAGCTCCGGATCCATCTCGAAGGCGTGGCCCAAAGCAATGTGCGTGTCGGGAATACCGGCCCGCTTGGCGAAGGCCTCGTTGATGAGCTGGGAGGCGAGCACCTGATGCCACTCTTTATGAGACTCGGCGGTGGTCAGGTAGTTGTCTTCCCCCGTCATGATGGTGATGCCCGCCTTCGAGCAAACCACGCGCGAAAAATATTGATCGGTGAAGGTGCGCTTCATGTTGATGTCGCGGAAGAGGATGCCGTACATCGAATCGTTGAGCAAGTAATCCAACCCCTCGTAAGCCCCCATCACCGCAATCTCCGGCATGCAGAGGCCGGAGGAATAATTGGTGAGGCCCACGTAGCGGCCGATCTTCTGGCTCGTCTCGTCCAAGGCCTTCCGCATCAATTCGAAATTTTTTTGGGTGGCGTAAGTCCCGCCGAAGCCTTCCGTCGTCGCCCCCTCGGGTACGAAATCAAGCAGGCTTTGGGCGGTGGAACGGATCACCGCGATGATGTCCGCCCCCATCTCGGCGGCTGCTTGGGCGTTGACAATGTCTTCGTATATATTGCCGGTGGCGACGATGAGGTATTTGAGCGGCCCTTCCTCGCGGCGGCGGAATTTATTGCGCAGGCGGTCACGCTCTTTCGAAGCATGTTGGATGCGGTGAAGGGCCTTCGCCGCCAAATCCCTGCCAAGGCGATCGATCTTTTCGAAAGGGGCTTCCGGAGGGTTGTTTATGTCGATCTCCCCTTTCGCGACGGCGACGGCCAGACTTTGCGGGTTCATTCGGGGATGGGCGAGAAGCGCCCGGCAAAACCAATGGGCCACCCCGCGGGAGAGCTTGGCGCGGTCGAGCTTGGCGACGATTTCATTCACCAACGGGAGATGTTCTCCCGGCCCCTCGACTCCAAAGAGACGCAACACGGAGCGCTCGATGGAAACGGTGCTATGGTAGTCCACGTAGCGAAGGACGGGGGAAACGATCGATTCAGCCATTTTTCGACAAGAATCGACAAGGTCGCGGTCGAGGTTGAGTTTTGACATGGATGATTCGGCTTAAAAATTATTTAGTCCGTCCCACCACTTCCTTCGGCTCCAGGTTCACGCTTCCTTCGCCGAACAGACTGGAGATGCCGCCGGGATCTTTGAACGTCTCTTTTCCCACGGCAAGGCTGGTGGAACAGGTACAGTCGGTCAGCTCCGGTTCCGAATAGCTGCCGATGAATCCCTTATAGTTTCTTAAAATGACTTTTTTATCCGAATGGGAGAGCACATAGTTGGGCATAACCGGCACCTTGCCTCCCCCGCCCGGCATGTCGACCACGAATTCGGGGACGGCGAGTCCCGAAGTATGGCCGCGCAAATACTCGATGATTTCAATTCCCTTTTCCACCGGAGTGCGAAAATGGGAAATCCCCTCCGAAAGATCGCATTGGTAGATGTAATAAGGCTTCACCCGAATCTTGAGCAGCTCATGCATAAGCTTCTTCATGATGACGGGATCCGAATTCACCTTTCGGAGTAAAACCGCTTGGTTCATGATGGGAATACCACCGTCGGCCAAGCGGTCGCAAGCCATTTTCGCCTCGGGGGTCACTTCGTAGGGATGGTTGAAATGCGTCATAAAATAGAGGGGTTGGTACTTTTTCAGCATCGCCACCAGCTCATCCGTAATGCGCATGGGCATGACGCAAGGGATTTTTGAAGCGATGCGGATGATCTCCACGTGGGGAATCTGCCGAAGCCCCTTCAGCCACTGCTCGAGAATCGTGCCCGTCACGACCGAATCGCCGCCCGAGAGAATGACGTCGCGGATTTCCGGGTGTTGGGAAATGTAATCCAAGATCTTTTCCCGTTGGCCGCGCTCTATGTGTCCTTCCTTGTCGAGGATGATGCGCCGCCGGGTGCAAAAACGGCAATAAAGGGAGCAAATCGTCGTGATGAGCACCAACACGCGGTCGGGATAACGATGGGTTAAACCGGGTACCGGCGAATCCACATCTTCTCCCAAGGGGTCGGCGAACTCTCCGGCGGAGACGTGCAACTCGTCGAGGACGGGAACGGCCTGGAGCTTGAACGGGCACTCGGGGTTATTCGGATCGATGAGGGAGGCCCAATAAGGGGTCACCGCGAACTTATATTTTCCCAGCGTGGCGTTGATGCGGTCTTTTTCCTCGTTGGAAATGGGGAGGATTTCCTGCATTTCGTCGCCCGTCGTGATCGTGTTTTTCATCTGCCATTTCCAGTCGTCCCATTCGGCGCGAGACACCTTCTCCCAAGCCTTGAAACGGCGGAAATAGAGGGGATCCGTATTGTCGAGATAAGGAAGACGCATTTTTATCTCCCGTAGGGGCGAATCTAGTATTCGCCCGCAAATTGGAGGCGATCACAAGGATCGCCCCTACACCCCGTATTTCCTCTCAAACCACTCCCTCAGCCCTTTGTGCCGTCGAACCAAGTCTAAAGCCAACTCCGCATGCCCTTGGGCGTAGCCGCTGCCGATCAAGAAGGCGGCGTCTTTACCGATGCCCTCCGCCCCCAAAGCGACCTTGGTGAAGGAGGTGCCCATGCCGAAGAAGATCACCTTGCCGCCTTCCTTGACGGCCATGATCGAAAACACCTCGGTGCCGGGCACGTTGGCCACGTTCACCACCAAGTCGTATTGTTTTTTGCTTAAAGGCGAATTTACGTAAGATCCCGCCTCAGTCGCGTTCGCCCCGTAAACCTCGTCGGCGAGCTCAAGAAGACGCATTTCTTCCAAGGCTTTTAAATCCACGTCCACGCAATCGATGCTCACCTCGCTTCCCCATTCCCCCCTCAAGGCGGCCGCGGAAAGCCGGGCGGATTTCCCCCCGCCGATGAAGAGCACCCTGTCGCCTTTTTTCGAGTGCCGCAAAACCAAGGCCGGCGCTCCGCAGACGTCGAGCACGGCGAGAGCGATGGGCTCGGGCAGATCTAACGGCAAGCGGCTGGCGATGCCCGTTTCGAACAAGATCGCGTGCCCCTGGGCCTTCAACTGTCCCGTGGAAGAATCCACTTCGAGAATTTTTTCCAAATGAAGCGGGGTGAGCGTTAAGGAAACTAAGGTGGCGACTCGGTCCCCTTTTTGAAATTGCAACGTCCCTCGATATTCGGCCCCCACTTCCTTAACGCTTCCGATGAGCATGCCGCCCGATTGGGTGATCGGGTTGTGCAGCTTGCCCCTCTCGCGGACGATTTCCATGACGCGTTTTTTCAACAACTCCGTGTCATGCAACGACACCTCCCAAAGCTGCTTGAAACTCGTCGAATCGACGTTTAAGCGATCCACTTCGATGAGGATTTCGTTGGAAAAAATGGGTAAAGAGGGGTCCAACCGCTCCGCCCCTTGAGGCAGGTCGCCCTTCGACTGAAGCACCCGGTGGGTGCCATATGGATCACCGATGGGACGCATGATTCCATTGTAGCTTAAGTGGGGAGGTGGAAGCAAAAAATGACGGAAAAGGTCAGGAAACGATTCCCCGCAGCGCGTCAAGGGCCGCTTCGATCTCGGCGGAAGTATTGGAGTCGCCGAAACTGAAACGAACCGTTCCTTGAGGAGACGTTTGAAAGGTCTCGTGGGCCCAAGGCGCGCAGTGAAGACCGGGGCGCACTTGAACGCGGAACTCTTCATCCAGCCGCACGGCCACGTCTTGGGGGCTCAAACCCGCGAACTGAAGGGATACCACTCCCGCGTTGCGGACAACGGAGCCGGGAGCGATGATTCGAATCTTCGGGAGAGATTTCACACCTTCTAAAAATTGCGCCAACAACTCTTCCTTATGGCGGCGGATTTTCTCCACGCCCCGTTTCAACAAATATTCGACCGACGCGCGTAATCCCACCACGCCGGCCTGATTGTGTGAACCGCTCTCGTGCCGATCGGGCCAGGCCTCCGGCTGGCGCGCCTCTTCGGAGAAGGATCCGGTGCCTCCCTCTCGCAAAGTCGCGAGCTCCAAACCGGGCCGCACCCAGAGCCCGCCGGTGCCGAGGGGGCCCAAGAGGCCTTTGTGGCCGGGAAAGGCAAGCAAGTCGATCTTCATCGTCTCCACGTCGATCGGATAAGAACCCGCCGTCTGCGCCGCATCGACGAGCAGCGGAATTCCGTGGCACCTCGCCCTTTCTCCGATTTCCGCGAGGGAAGTCAAAGTGCCCGAGACGTTGCTGCCGTGGAGAAAAATGAAAAGGCGGGTTTTCGGTTCGACGGCTTTCTCCAAGGCGCTGAAATCCACTTCGCCGTCTAAACTCACCGGCACCTTCGTAAAACGAACGCCGCTTTTTTCTTGGAGAGAAACGAGAGGACGCACGACCGAGTTGTGCTCGAGGGAAGAAACAACAGCGTGATCGTCGGGGCGGAGCAGGCCTTTCAAAGCCAGGTTTAGAGCATCCGTCGCATTAAAAGTGAAGATCAACCGGGCAGGATCGGATGCGTTGAAAAGTTTCAGCAGAAGACCGCGCGTCTCATCCAAAACCTTCTTGGCTTCGAAAGCCTCCCGGTAAGCCCCACGGCCTGCGGAGGCGCCCCCCTCGGACATGTAAGAGGCGACCGATTCCACGACTCCGGGCGGTTTTGGGAAGGAGGTCGCGGCATGATCAAAGTAGATGCGTTTTTTTCCGGAAATCGAATTCACGGGAGAAATAGAGCGTTGCCCCCCTGGAATGTCAATAGGGTTCTAGGCCCTCACCATGACGGTGACCGACTCCACGTGATAGGTCTGCGGAAACATGTCGATCACTTGAGACGACTCGTGGCAATACCCCAACTCTTGCAGCATCCTCACATCTCTCGCCAAGGTGGAGGGATCGCAAGAGACGTAGACGAGGCGTGGAATTTTGAGTTTCGCGAGCCCCTCCAGGCATTCGATGGCGCCCTTGCGGGGCGGGTCGAGAAGAACGCGATCGAAAGGCCCTTCTGAGTTTTCCAAATAGCGGTAGGCGGTCGATTGGACGAAGCGTATGTTTTTTCGGTGCTCCTTTTCGATGCGCTTCTCGGCGCGCAGCACCGATCCTTCGCCACTTTCCACAGCCGTTACCGAGGCGCAAGCGGCGGCCACCGGGAAGGTGAAATTGCCCTCCCCCGCAAAAAGCTCGAGAATTTTTTCGGAGCCGGAGAGCTGAAGAGAATCTTGGACGATCCGGATTAATTTTTCGTTCTGGGCTTCATTCACTTGCACGAAGGGGGCCTCATCCACGGGATCGACCTCCATCACAACCCGATCCCCCTCTCGACGGATCTCGATTTCGTACCGATTGGCTCGGTCTTTCTCCAACATTTTTTGCGCGATCTCCTTCGCCTCGGAAATCTTCGCGTTGAGGAGTTCTTCGGCAATGAGGCAACGCTCGACGGGCACCACTTCCTTCGATTGGGGTTTAAAGAAACCGACTTCCCCTTGCCGAGAAACCTGCAGGCGGATGCGACTGCGGTAATGCAAGGGAGAATCCGCCGCCACGGCGGGCTTGAGGAATGGTTCTGAAATTTTCGCCGTCCGCTGCAAGGCCTCCTTCAAAATTTCCGTCTTAAACGCCAGTTGCGATTCATATTTCACGTGCTGCCACTGGCATCCCCCGCATTTGAAGAAGTAAGGGCAAGGGGCCTCGGTTCGGTGAGGGGATTTTTCCAAGAGCTCCACGATGCGGCCGCGGGCATAATCCCTTTTCTCCTCGATGAATTCCACCTTCGCCCGATCGCCGGGCACGCCCCAGGCAATGAACACCTTCTTGCCTTGGTGGGAAGCGATGGCCTCTCCGCCGAAGGTCATGCGCTCGAGGGTGAGTTCTAAGATCTTTTTTTTCATGGGATTAGAAATGCCGGTAGCCGGCCTTGGAGAATTTCAAAGGATGTCCCTTGCCGTCCAACACGTTGACCCCCTCTTTCCTCGCAACGATTTCTCCGACGCAAGTCACGGGGGTT
This sequence comes from bacterium, assembly GCA_046346885.1. Classification (GTDB taxonomy): domain Bacteria; phylum UBA10199; class UBA10199; order JADFYH01; family JADFYH01; genus JAXMHI01. The sequence continues at coordinate 31,760 of JAXMHI010000018.1, forward strand.
TTCAAACGGCGAAAAGTCTCTAAAACTCGCGCAGTCTTGCCGACGGGAGCGGTGAAGAGCAGTTCATAGTCTTCCCCTCCTCCCATCGCCAGGCTCAAAGGATCGATTTTTAAACGCCGACAGAGCTCGAAGTAACCCAACGCAAAAGGAATTCTCGACGCCTCGATGCGCGCTCCCGCACGGGAGGCCTCGCAGAGATGTTGCAAATCGAGAAGAAAGCCGTCGCTCACGTCGATTAAGCTCGTCGCTAAACCCTTCTTCGCCAACTCTTCGCCTTCTCGAAGACGCGGCGTCGGATCCAAATGCGCGGCGATGAAGGGAGAGATGGCCCCTTGGTGGTTGCTCACCTTGCGCTTCAATACTTGCAGGCCTAAGGCGGAATCGCCCAAAAAACCGGTCACCCAGATGCGGTCGCCCTTCTTGGCGCCGGATCGGACGAGCGGGCGCTGGGCCTCTCCCACGAGGCTCAAACTGATTTTCCAGCCTTTCAAGGAATGGTCCGTGTCGCCGCCGACGACCGTCACGCCCCATTTTCTCGCGTCGTCGCGGAGCCCGCGGAGAAACTCCTCTACTCTCTCCCACGACTCGCGCACCGGAACGGCCAGGGAAAGTAAGGCCCATCGAGGTTTACCGCCCATGGCGGCGATGTCGCTCAAATTGACGGAGAGGCTTTTGCGCCCCAATAAATAGGGAGAGGTGTAACGCCAATCGAAATGAACGCCTTCCAATAAAGCGTCGGTGGTGAGCAAAATCTTTTGACGGATGGGTTTTAAAACGGCGGCGTCGTCGCCGATCCCCGTAAGCACCGCCGGATCCTTCGAGCGGAACATCTCCGAGAATTGCGGGATAAGGCCGCTCTCGCCGATTTCAGAGAGAGTTTTCACTGAAGCTCTTTGATGCCCGAACCGTCCACGCCCAGGATGAAAGGTTGAACGTCCGCTTCCCGGTCGCCTCGGAACCCTTTAAGACCGGTTACGCCTTGATACCCTTTCACCTGAAGGAGCAGGGGCTTCACGTCGTCTTTCTTGGAAATCTTCTTGCCGCTGAAGGCTTCTCCCAAAATCCGAACCGAATCGTACCCCATCGCCTCCAAAGTGGAAGGGAGGTAGTTATATGCGGCCTGGAAATCGCGGACGAAATTCTGCACCGTCGGGAGGCTCGAATCGCGGAAGTAAACGTCCACGAAAAGGGCGCTGTTGACGAACGAACCGATACGCGAGGGAAGCGAGGCATCGTTCCACGCATTCGTTCCCATCGCCGTCACGTCGTTCATTTCCGCCTTGGCCATGGCAGGAGCCACCTTCGACATGGCGAGGTAAGAATCGGGGATGAACACGGCATCGAAACCTTTTCCGCCCGCCTTCATCTCGGAGACGGAAAGTTTTAACTGGCGAACCTCGTCGGAGAGATCGGCCTTGGCCGGCGGGAAAGACGCCTTCGAAGTGACCTTACTGCCGTACTCGGGGGCGGTCTTCTCGAATTCGGCTAAAAACTCCTCTCCGTAATTGTTTTTAGGATAGAGGACGCCGAAAGTCTTCGCGTTCTTCTTATGCGTCATATAACGGAGTAGGGCCTCCACTTGAGCCGCCGGAGTGAGGCTGAAGCGGAAGACGTTGTCGCCTAAAGCGGGCACGCCCTTCTTCTGCGCCAGGGCGAGTAAGGGAACTCCCTTGGCCTGAGCTTCTTTCGCGATCCCTTCCACTTCGGAGGAAGCCAGCGGCCCTAGAATGGCGACCACTTTGTCTTGGTTGACGAGTTCGTCGACGAGGGCGGCGCCTTTTTGCGGGTCTCCACCGGAATCTTTCACGACGAGGCGGATGTTGCTCACGCCGTGACACTCCGATTTCTCGGAGGCGGCGCATTGCATGCCCTTCAGGGTGTTGTTGCCGTACTGTTCGTACTTGCCGGAAAGCGGCAGGATGACGCCCACCGCCACCGCGGGCCCTTTCTTGCCGACGGAAGAAGGAACGCTGGCCCCCATAGAGGCGAGCATCTTCTTAGCCGAATCGGTGTACTCGTGGTTGCCGTTCTTCGAGACATAGCGCTTCAAATACTCTTGCGCCTTCCCGTTATTCTTCGCTTCGTAATACGATTTACCGATCTTGTAATCGAGGTAAGGGCCGCTGTATTTCCCGCGGTAGGTGAGCAATCGCCGGTCGATGGTTTCGACGGGGGTCGCGAGCCCGATCCACTCTTTAAATTTACCTTTCACTTCCGCCTTGGGCACGGTCTCGCTGCCATAGCGGTTGTTGATGTCGGCATCGGAGAGGGGCTCGTAAAGATCGTAGAGCACCGAATAATAGTAAGCGCGCCGGTTGGTGTCTTCCTTCAGCTCGGTGGAGGCGTGCACGGCGAAGCTCGCCATCTTGGCTTTTTCCCGTTCATCCAAATATTTTTCGTCGATGGCGGAGAACGCAGACAAGGCCTCGCCGTAGTTTTTCTGCCGGTAGTAGCAGAGCCCCACCTTTTCTCCCGCTTTCGATTTCATCGACGGATCGGGCGTCTTGCGGATCAAGGCGTTGAAGATCTCGATGGCTTGGGGATAGGCCTGCTTGAGCATGGCCAACTGGCCTAAACGGAAATTACTTTTGTCGGTGAGTTGATTATAGGGATATTTCTGGACGTAGTCCTTATACATCTTCTCCGCTTGGGAATAATTCTTGGCGTCGAAGGCGGTTTCCGCCTGCTCGAATTCGGTGCGCCACGCGGCATTCACCTCGTTGGGATATTTCACTTTTACCGCTTGCCCGCCTCCCGTCTCGAAAACGCCGCAACCGGCAAAGGAAAGGAGAAGGCAAAAACCGTAAAACAAGCGAAGAGTTTTTTTCATAGGTTCATGTCCTGAAGAATCGTTTGATTTTTGACCAGAGAGATTGGGAAACGCCGGGTTCGACAGATCCGGGAAGGAGTTTCTGCTGAAAGGATTCCTCCGGTTCCGACACCCGGATGCGAATGAATTGATCTCCTCCCAACCCAAGCCCCGGGAGGCGTTGAACCGCTCCATTTCGGGTTCCGGGAGCCAGCGGAATGGAAACGGCTCCCTGAAGGGTCGGCACTTTCACCGTCGCCCCTTCTCTCGCCTCCAAAAAAGTGACCGAAACTTCGCATAGAACATGGGGGCCGTCAAATGTAAAGAACGAGTGCGGAACGATCGAAACCTGCACGATCAAATCCCCCGGAGCGCGTGCCCGGGCGGCCAACGAGCCGAGCCCTTTGTATCGAATTTCCTGGCCCTGCCGAAGCTTCGGGGGAAGCTCTACCTCCAGTTTTTCCTTCTTGGGCACGAGTCCTCGCGCACGGCACTTGGGGCATGCCTTGCGGGGCAACCGACCCAACCCCCTGCACTTGGGACATTGTTTGTCGAAACGCACGCCGTGCTCGGAAATCGCGATGTTGCCGCGACCGAAACAATAAGAGCAAGTGGGCGGCACCTCCCCCGTCGCCGTGCCCTTTCCTTTACACGCCTCGCAAATCAACTCGCGCCAAACGGTGAATTTTTTCCGCCTCCCTAGAAAGGCCTCTTCCAAGGTAAGCTCCACCGGCTGATAAATATCTTTGCCGGGAGGCGTCCATTGGTCGAAGTCGATGCCGAAAAGCTCGTCGAAAATATCGTAATAGGTCTTGTCCCCTTGATTGGAAGCCGTCTCCGGGGTTTGGAGGGCGTAATAAAGTTCTTGGTTTCCCGAAAGGAAGGCGTAAGCCTCGGCGATTTCCTTGAATTTTTCCTCGGCGCGAGGATTGTGGGGATTGCGGTCCGGATGGAACTGAAATGCCATCTCCTTAAAAGCCTGCTTAATCTCTTGGGCGTCCGCATCGCGCTTCACGCCCAAAACCGCATGGTAGTCTTTGAGAGGGCTCAACTGGTTTATCCTTACCTACTAAAACAGCGAACAACGTGAGCGAGAGTGGAAGGCTCCGTGGCTTGCTTAAGGAAGGGGCGATGCGCTAGCCCCCTGTTTTTGATACGGCCACCAAGGCGGGGCGGACGAGTTTTCCATGCAGAGTATAACCCTTCCGGTATTCGGCGGCGACGGTATCTGGCGGATATTCCATCGATTCCACATGGGCCACCGCTTCGTGCACATGGGGATTGAAAGGCTCCCCCAAACTATCGAATGTTTTGAGGCCGTACTTCTCAAGAGTGGTGCCTAATTGTTTCTTTACCATCTCGACGCCTTCGATCAAGGCGGGAATCTCGGCGGCCGATTGAGCATGGGTCAAGGCGCGCTCCAGGTCGTCCATGACGGGGAGCATGTCCTTTACCGCTTCTTCATGCGCGTAGCGGGTATATTCTTCTTTTTCCCGCTGGGCCCTTTTTCGGTAGTTGTCGAACTCGGCCATCTGACGGATGAATTTATCGTTGTTGTCTTTGGCTTGGGCCTGGGCTTGGGCAAGCGCCCCCTCCAAAGAAGCGACCTTCGCCTCCAGCTCCTGCTTCATCTTCTGTAATAGAGTAAGTTCTTCCTTGATGGAGCCTTTCGACTCCTCCGAAAGGGACTGCTTGGTCATCTCCGCGTCCTTTTTGTGCTTTAAGGCCTGTTTAAGTTCTTCGAGTTTATCTTTATGCACATCCATACCGGCGGCATCCTTAAGATGGGGTTTAAGTCTTAAGAGACAAGGGCCCCGTTTCAACTCTTATTCTAAATCACAATAAAAACCCTGAAACAACCTCATTTGCAAGCATCCTTCCCCGGGAGGTCAATCGCGCCCACTCCCCTTCCCTTTCCATCCAGCCTTTTTTTTCGAAAGCGTATAAAATCGGGGCGTAAATTTCACGGCTTCCCTTGCCAAATCTCTTTTCCAATTCGGCCAGATCCACGCCTTCCTTCAAGCGAAGACCCATCATCCAAAATTCGCCGGGGGCCGTTTTTCTTTCGATCGTCTCGAAGGGGGAAAAGGGCCAGGGGCCTTCCACCGCTTTCCCGTACTCTTTGGGCGTGCGGGGGTTGGTCCAACGATAGCCGTAAACCGATTCATTCTCCCCTTTTGCAAACCAAGAAGCGCGGAGGAAAGAAACGGCGCCCGCCCCCAACCCCAAATAATCCTCGTAACGCCAATAAGCAAGGTTATGGCGCGAAGGGGAACTTTTTGAAAAATTAGAAATTTCGTAGGCCCCGTAGCCTTTTTCCTCTAAAAATTGCAGGCCCCTCTCGTACATCTCGGCCTGGATTTCATTCTCCGGAAGGCAAATCTTCCCCTTTTTATGTTGATCGTAAAGGAGGGTGCCCTCCTCAAGAGTCAGGTTATAAAAGGAAAGGTGCCGGGGGCCCGGGGCGACGGCTTTGCGAAGGTCTTCCAACACCTCGGAAACCGTTTGGTGGGGAAAACCAAACATGAGGTCGAGGTTATAATTTTCGATCCCCGCCTTTTGAAGCCCTTCGATCGCCTGAAGGGCCTCTTCCCCCGTGTGCAGCCGCCCTAAGGGAGCCAGATAACGGTCTTCGAAACTTTGCACCCCCAGGGAAAAACGGGTGACGCCGGCACTCATGAATCCCTTTAACTTTTCGAAGGTAACTGTTTTGGGATTCATCTCTATTGTGACTTCACAATCTTCCGAGAACGAACTTTTCTCGGCGAGCTTTTTCAATACGGCTTCAATCGCTTCCGGCGAGAAGAGAGAGGGGGTTCCTCCTCCCAAGAAAACGGAAGTGATCCGGAAAGGCGGCAGGGTCCGGGAAGCAAGATCCACTTCCCGATTTAAGGTTTTAAGATAGGAAGATTCCAGCTCTCCCGACCATTCAACCGGATAAGAGTTGAAGTCGCAGTAATGGCACTTATAGAGGCAATAGGGAAAATGGATGTAGACGGCCAATGGATTCATTTCTAAATCGATATTTTTTTAGGAAAGCGGTTATCTTTTCCCTCATGGGAGTTATACGCACCGTGTCACACAGCGTCATTAGTTCTTAACTAAAAAAACGAGAAAATTTTGCCGATTCGACCTTGTCAAAAAAACAAAATTAAATTAACAATAGGCCCTATCAAACTCCTTCCCGTTTCTAGCAAAAAATTCAATGCCTTTCTTGGGAGGACACGCATATGTCGCTGCTCACAGATAAAATAAAAGAACTCATCTCCGTCGAGGCGAAAACCGGAGGGTTTAAATACGACCGAGGCGAAAAGAAAGCCTGCGCGGTGAGCATCTGCTCGCAAAAAGGCGGCGTCGGCAAAACCACGACGGCTGTTAACTTAGGAACCGCCCTCGCAAAATTTTTCAACAAGAAAGTACTCGTGATCGATCTGGATCCACAAGGACACGTCGAGAAAGCGATCGGCTCGATCATCCCCGAAGGAGTCGAATACTCTCCCCTATCGTCGGTTCTCACGCATAAAAAGGGGAACATCCTCGATGCGGTCGTACAAACCGAGCTTAATAATTTTTCACTGACTCCCGGCGATAAGAACCTCTACGAAACGGAAAGCCTCCTCTCCACCAAGATCGGAAAAGAATTCATCCTTCAAGAAGCCATCAAGACCGCCCGCACCCACTACGATATTATTTTGTTCGATTGCCCCCCCAATTTGGGAAACTTAACGCTCAATGCCCTCGTGGCTTCCGACTACTGCCTGGTTCCCTGCGAAATGAGCGTGCTCGCTTTCGAGGGGGTGAACGACCTTTTCGAAACCTTGGAAACGGTCAATGAGCGGCTCAATAAAAAACTCAAACTGCTCGGGGTCGTCATGACCCGGGTGGATAGCCGAAACATCGCCATGAATCGGGTGATTGAAGACAACCTTAAGAATTATTTTAAAGGAAAGGTCTTCAAGACCCAGATCAACGTGAATACGGCCTTAAATAAAGCCCAATTGGAAGGACGCCCCATCTTCGATTTCTCCTCCTCCTCGACCGGCTCCCAAAACTATCAATCCTTAGCTGACGAATTCGTGAAGAAAATCAAGAAGATCAGCTCAGTAAACGGTTCCGAAAGCGGTCACGGAGACGCCCAAGCGGAATCGGCTTAAATCCATAAAATCTGAGCCCGATTGCCTAACGATGTCAGGGTTACGTTTTTCTTTGTAATCCCAAGCACTTGCTTTCTTTTTTCCCCACAACCTTTTCTTTTTTTCGCCGATATTAGATCTTGAATGAGATCGGTCACTTCGATAACCTGGCGCGCCATGAAGAAGGGATGGAAAACTTTAACCGCCCTGTTCGTTTTTGCCGTCCTCGTCCCGACGCTCTACTCTCTTCGCAGTACGGGCAATGAACCCGGTCCCCTTCAAACCTACGCCAGCTTAGGAAACTTATTGGCGGCCCCTGCGGCTCCCACCCAGCAAACCTATTTCAACCAGTTTTTTACCGAAGAAAATTTGACGGTCACCCAAGAGGGAGACGGATTCGTGCCCGGCACCTTGCGCACGATCCTTTTGCAAGCGGCGGGCATCCGCCACAACAATCCGTTCACCTTGGTGAAGATCGGCTTTGACTCCGGCGTGAAAAAAGTACGACTAATCAAGGGGAATCTGCCGGCCGTCGAAGACGGCCTCACCACGATCGACTGCGGAAACCGCGTGATCATCGACGGTTCGCAAATCGATCCGCGCTACCTGCAAGAAGGTGAAACGGCGAACGGCCTTACGTTCCGCTCCAGCGGAAACGCCTTGAAAGGCTGCCAACTGATCGGCTTTTCCGGACATGCTCTCGTTTTGTCGGGCAACCGCAACCAAATTAAGGAAAATAAGATCGGCACGGAGGCGGCGCAGAAAACGAACCCGGCCTCCCCTCCCACCCCCGGCGCGCCGGACGACGTGATCACCAACGGCGGCTCGGGCATCTACATCGCCGACCAGGCCAGCGAAAACGTGATCGAGTCCAACTCGATCTTGGGCAATAAGCAAGACGGCATCACCCTCTCGCCCCAAGCGGGTCCCGGCAACCGCATCGTCAACAACGTCTTTCAAGACAACGGCAAAAAGGGGATCAACGGCAACGAAAACGCCAACCGCACGCACAAGCCCGCCATGAAGGGGATGATCAAAGAAGGCGACACCTTCATCATTTCCGGCACGGTCGCCGACACCTGCGACATGGAAATTTATATGGCCTCTCAAAGCGGCCGCGAGGGGAAAATCCTCATCGTGCCCCTCTTCTCCACCGGACGCGGCGATTTCAGCGTGAGCGTGAAAAATAAGGGATTCATCCCCGGGGAGTCGAAGATCGTCGTCTTGGCGACCGCATCCGGGCATAACACTTCCGAATTTTCCGACGCGGTGGTCGTCCCCTCGGTAGACTCCCATTTCGAGGCCTACACCCCGCCTTCGGCGCCGCCCTCCGCGTTAACGAATACCGCCGGTGGAAACGAAAACAAGGAAGCGGCCCACGAAGGCATCGTCACGATCGAAGAAAACAAAAATACGGACAACGGCACCAAGCCCTTAAACGAGAAAGCGAGTTCGGCCCTCTCGGTGGGCACTCCCCCGCTGCCCACGACGGTGAGCCCCTCCAACACGAATTCGATTTTCAGCACGACGCCTTCTTCGTCCACGCCTTCGCCGCAAGCGCCCCCTCCGGCGATCGACCCCTTCTTAAACGCCACGACTCTGCCGCCCCCCAGCCCGACCCCGCCGCCTTCAACGGTGTCGCCGCCGCCGAGCGTGCAGAACAATCCTGCCAAGTCGGGAGCCTCCGATTCGGTTCGAGTAGAATCGGTGACGGAAATCAACGGGGCTCCTTAATACTATCGAGCCGTATCGCTCCATCGAAGAATTTCGGAGGCCTGGTTTCGAAGGTCTTGGGAAATTCGAGGATTATCGGCGAAAGATCCCAAAAAATTTCTCACTCTTGCAGGATAAGAAAGCACGACGATCATCCCGAAGGGGATACGGTCTTTATATTCCGCACGTCTTTGCTCGTCGATTAATGCGATCTGCTGAAAAATACCTATGAGGAGCGGAGTGGAACGATCGGCGAGCCGATTACGGGGAATGCTCATATTTTGCAACATCGCCTCTAATAAAGCCTGCCGCCGTTGTGGGCTAATGGAGAGGGTGGAGATAAGTTCGATGGATTGATCCAGCTGATCGTCGAAAAAGTGAGGCTCCGATTCCTGGGGAATAAACTCATCGGAATCCGACGCTTGGGGAGGAGTCTCCGTGTTTTGAGTCGTATCGTCTTCCTTCAAACCCTTCGGACTTAAAGTCCACTCTAAAAGCCTCGCCACCGCCGTCGCCAAGGAGACGTCTTCCGGATGATGGTCGATCATGCTTCTATAGAAGCCTAAGTGTTCGCCCACCTTTGCATAAAAACGACTACTGAAGACCGGTAAAATCCTAAAAGCACGCTCTAACCCGCCTGCTCGCTGTTCCCATTCCTTTCCGCTCAAATCGGCCGGAAATCTTCGGAGCCTTTCCAGAAAATGCTGGGGAAGGCTGTTGATGTCGAAGTTCTTGTTTTGGAGAAAGCCTTCCATGATGTCCGGAAGCAAAGCCTGGCCTTGATTCAGAAAATGGATAAAGGACAGGAAAAGCTCGGGCGTTTCGCTTTCTCGCATGATTTGTTTTAAATACGAGAGACAGTTTTGATAAATGGAATAAGGGCGTCCTTCCAAAAACTGCCAGGCGAACTGGTCGATCGCTGCGGAGGTCATACGGGAAAAAATGGAATAAACCGTGTTGAGTTCAAGTCTGGGCAACAGCCCACTAAAAACGGACAATAGCAAACTCGGCGTACTGATACTTTCTACAGTATCGATAATCCCTTCGCACCATTTGAGGGGTACTCGGCAAATGAGACTATCGATGAAGAACAAGCGATCCCGATCGGATTCAAGACGAGGGATGACTTTTAGCAAAAGCCGACCCGTAGCTTCATCAAAGTTCATATTTCGATTGCTCTGCATCCTATCGTGGGCTTCATTAGCGATGGCAAGCAAGTCTGTGGATCCGAATGGCTCGATCAACGCCAGTAATGTCGTCAAAAAGCAGTTAGCATCTCCAATCCTCGGCACGATGTTTAAAGCCACCTCCAATTGCTGGGCCCTTTCCAAGCGGGTCGCGATCTCCAAGATAAGCCGGCTCCCCTCTTGGTTTATTTCCGCACCAAACTCCTCCCTGAGCCATGGGAAAAGACCCTCTGCGATTTGTAACTGCTGCGCCGTGCTGAAATTTTTGATTTCGGGACCTATACGGTCGACCGCATGCCGCAAAGAGTCGGGGGAGTAAGGATCCACGGACCGAATACTTTGCAGAATCTCGTTTAAATGTTCCGATCCTTTCGGAGCTCCCCCCGTCGTCGCCAAGAGCGAAAAAGAAAGGCCCTCGCCGATGCGCTCAAACGCATGCCATCCCATTTCACGGCCCACGAAATAAGCGAGCCCCATCCCCGCGACGGGAAGGATCCGCTGCAAATTGGGGGAATCTCGGAAATATTCCATCCCCCTTCTCAGGAGATTTCTGGCGGAATCGAGAAGGGTGGATCTTTCCTCTCGGCTCTCGCGGGCGGGAGAAAGAACTCGACCCAAAGAGAGCATCGGGATCACACTACCCTCTAAAGACCTCTCCAACGCGTGAATGCCAGGAATCCACGCATGCGCCGCGGCGAGTCCCGCTCCCATCTGAAGGTTCGTCGCTTCGGCATGGAGGAATTGTCGGGCAAGCGTTTTATCGGAAATCGACGCGAGGTTTTCCCCCGCCACCATGGCGCCATCCTGCAAAAGATGGCGAAGGATTAAATTCTGCCCCGCCGCCGCCCTTCTGGCGGCCTTCAACAGGCCGAAATTGAGGAAGGAGGAAGACCAACGGTTTCCCAATGAAGCAGCTTGAGGGGAGAGGAAACCATGAACTCCTTCAAACGCAGTTACTTCCGCGGAAAGTCCCGCCCCCGCGGAAACGACGGTCAACAAGGGAGCCGCCGCTTTCGATCCTAAGAGAGACAAAGCTCCCACCTTCCCAAGCTGGTACGCCACGCCGCCCGCCATCATGGCGACCATCGAGCGCGTGTCGGTCGCTTGGTCCGTAAAACCGGAAACGATGCCGTCCATTTGGGCCTGAGCGTCGCTGAGGGAGGAAGCGCGACCTAGCGTGGTTTCGGAGAAACGGGAAAGGAGCTGAAGATCGGGAGTAGAAAGAAGAGGGCCGCTGGAAACCATATCAGAATCAGGCGTGCCCGGCCGGATGGATTGAAGTAACTCTTCGGTTACTTAACTTTAAAGTTGCTTAGGGATTTTCGACTGAAAATAAACGAGGAGAGAATCCAGCGGCACCGTCGCCTGCTCGCCCTTTTCCTTCATGGGCTTCACTTGGACGATGCCCTTTTGAAGCTCGTCGTCTCCGACGATCACCGCGTAGTCGACGGCCAAGCGGTCCGCTTGGCGGAGTTGGCCCTTCAGCGATTTGGCCCCGTATTCGGCCTGCACTTCGAAGCCCTTCCGTCTTAAATCGACGATGAAGGGAAGCAAACGGTTTTCCGCCTCCGAGCCTAAAGCGGCGATGAAGATTTTTTTGCGGCCCTCTTCCGGTTGGGTTTGGGAGGAAACGAGAAGCACCAACCTCTCCATGCCGATGGCGAAGCCGACTCCGGGGACGGGCGGACCGCCCAGGTCCTTAACCAAATCATCGTAACGACCGCCACCGGCCACGGCATTTTGGGAACCAAGTTCTCCGCTTAAGAATTCGAACGCGGTGCGCTCGTAATAATCGAGCCCACGCACCATACGGGAGTTGATCTCATAGTTTACGCCGAAGCCGCGCAAGGCGCGCTGAACGCCTTCGAAGTGGACAACACACTCGTCGCACAAATGCTCGAGGACGGAAGGTGCATTCTGCGTCGCGGCGATGCAGCCCTCCTTCTTACAATCGAGAACCCTTAAAGGATTGCGCTCCAAGCGGCGGTTGCAATCTTCGCAAAGTTGGGAGGCAAGCGGCCTTAGGAATTGGAGCAACGCCTCGCGATAAACGGGACGGCACTTCTTGTCGCCCAAGGTGTTGAGTTGCAGGCGGACGCTTTGAATCTTGAGGCGCTTGAAAATCTCGTCGGCCAGATGGATCAACTCCGCGTCGGTGGCGGGAGCCGAGGAACCGAACACTTCGGAGCCCATCTGGTAGAACTGACGGTATCTCCCCTTTTGGGGCCGCTCGTAACGGAACATGGGGCCGAAATAATAGAAGCGCTGATAAGCCCCGCCCGGCTGGGCATAATGCTCGATATAGGAGCGCACGATAGAGGCCGTTCCCTCCGGGCGCAAGGCGAGCATCTTCTCCTTGCGGTCGGGAAAGCGGTACATCTCCTTTTCGACGATCTCGGTGGTGTTGCCGATGCTTTGGGTAAAGAGAAGCTCCTCTTCGAGCACAGGCGTGCGCAACTCGTGAAAGCCGGCCGTTTCGAATACCTCGCGGGCGATCTTTTCCACCCGGTGCCAAACCGCGATGTCGGGAGGGCCGACGTCATGCATGCCTTTAATGGAGGTGATTTTCATAGGGAAATGTTTCAGGCGCCCGCTTCGGGAGGAGGAACCTCTTTCTTGTGTTGCTCGTGCTCCGCGATTTCTTTGGCCTTCTCGTAGATCTTCTTGAAATCCCCCTCTTCGGTCAGGCGATATTTTTCGATCTTCTTCATGGCGGCCTGGGGCTCCCGGTGCTTCAAATAGAGGATGCAAATCTCCTTTAAGAGTCCCATGTCTTTGGGGCGGCGGAAAAAGATGTTCTCGAGCACGTCGATGAGCAGGCCCAACTGTTTTCCGCCCTGCTCTTTCAGCTCGTTGCCGATCTTCTCGTATTCTTGAAGAGCCTCGGCATGCAGGCCTTGGTTGTAATAAATCTCGGCAAGCCGCATGCGGTTTTGCAGGTCGTGGGGATCGACGGCCGCCATGTGCTCGGCGGATTTGAGAACCTTCTCCTTCTCGTTGTGGTTCTGATAAAAATTGATCACGATCAAGTATTGATTGATGGCGTCTTTGTTCATCCCCAATTGCTGGTAGAGCTCGGCCAACTTCTCGTTGAACTCCACCGACCCCGGAGCCATGCGGATGATGTTTTTGTAGATGGCGACCGCCTTCAAGAAGAAACCTTCGTGGATGTAAGATTCGGCCACTTCGCGGAACGTGGCGACCCCGTTGGGGACGTCCCGTTTTTTGAAATAGAGTTCGCCCAGGCGGATCTTTAAGCGCAAGTCTTGGGGATTCGCCTCGCATTGAGCGATCGCCTCTTTCAGCTCGCCCTCGAACTTGTCCTTCTTGAACAAGGATTTGAATTGGTCGACCAACCCTGAAGCTTTGTTTTCCATGACTCCTTCACTCCGATTCGAGAAGCCCCACCGCCGCATTGAGTCCCAGCAAATAGCTCTTCCATCCGAATCCGGAAACCTGTCCTTTCGCCACCGGGGCGACGAGGGAATGGTGCCGAAACTCCTCCCGTTGGTAAATGTTGCTCAAGTGAATCTCCACCACGGGAATGTCGATGGCCGCCACCGCGTCGCGGATGGCGACGGAGGTGTGGGTATAGGCGGCGGGATTGATCACGATCGCCTGGAATTTCTTTCTCGCCTCCTGAATCTTGGTAACGATCTCTCCCTCCGAGTTGCTCTGGAAAAAATCCACTTCGACCATGAGGGACTTGGCCTCCCGTTCGATCTTTTGATTGATCTCCTCCAAACGGAGCGAGCCGTACACGCCCTTCTCGCGCTCCCCAAGTAAATTGAGGTTGGGGCCGTGGATCACCAAGATTTTTTTCTTCGACGCCGGCACGTTTAAGACCTCGCTTGAATCTTTTGAAGCAACGCTTGAAGCGTCTCTAACTTTCGTTTCCGTGCGACTTCTTCCTCCGGGGGAACGGAAACCGCGGGAGGAGACGACACTTGCGATTCTTCGGCCTGCAAAGCGGCGGCTTCGACGCCCGGCTCCGTAATTTCCTCCTCCACTTCGAAAGGCTCGGACGTCTCCGCGGGCTCGGAAGAGGATTTTCCGAAACGCAAGAAGGGATTCCTCAAACGCTCGTAAAGCTCCCTCAAGTGGGAGCGTTCCGGATGTATTTCGAGCACCTTACCGCACACCCTCATGGCCAGTTGCAAATGGCCTTGCTCCTTTAAAATTTTCACCATGGTTTCGGTGTGGTAAACGGAATCCAGTTCGAAAGCCATCGCTCAAGCCCTCCCTTTCGAGGCATTTTACCTGTCTTTCAGATTTTTTCCCACCCAATCCAGCGAAAGTTCTTTGACAGTCACGGCTCCGACCTTTTTTATCAAAACATAGCGCACCTTGCCGTTTTTCACCTTTTTATCACGGGCCATCACCTCGAGATAGGCCTTTCTTGGAAAGGAAGGCACGCGGAAAGGCAGCCCCGCCTCATGCAAAAGGTTGATGAGACGCTCGACGGTAAAGGCCTGGGCGAGCTTAAGCGCCTGGGAGAGCCGGGCGGCAAAGGCCATCCCGATGGCCACTCCTTCGCCGTGGCTGAAACGCTTGTAACCGGAAAGGGTCTCGACCGCATGCCCCAAGGTATGGCCGAAATTGAGGATCATGCGCAGACCCAAGGTTTCCTTCTCGTCGCGACGGACCACGTCGGCCTTGATGCGAACGCATTCTTTCACGATCCGTTTGAGCAGTTGCGGCTCCAGGTCGAGAAAGGAATGGATTTTCTTCTCGAGCAATCCAAAAAGCCTCTCGCTGCGAATGGCCCCGTACTTGATCACCTCGGCGGCGCCGCAAAGCACTTCCCGGCGCGGCAGGGTGGCCAGGGTGGACACGTCGATGAAAACCACGTGGGGCTGGTAAAAAGCGCCGACCAAATTTTTGCCGGTGGGCAAGTCCACGCCCGTTTTGCCGCCGACGCTTGAATCCACCTGGGCAAGCAGGGTCGTGGGGATTTGAACCAAGGGAACCCCCCGCAAATAACTCGCGGCGGCGAAGCCGGCCACATCGCCCACCACGCCCCCACCCAGAGCGATCACCGGGGTATGGCGGTCGGCCTTCAGACGGGAAAGCTCCCGGTAAATTTTTTCGACCGTTTTGAGAGTTTTATACCGCTCCCCGTCGGGCATGAGGATCGTTTCCACCTTCCCAAGCCCCTTCATCTCGCTGCGGACCCAAGAACCATAAAGACGGTTCACCACGGGATTGGTCACGAGCACCCATCGGGAGGCCTTAAAATGCGTCCGCAACACTTCCCCCAAACGCCCCTTTTTTTGGTCGGAGAAATAAATGGAGGAATTCCGGTCTTCGAGATGGAGGGTGATTTTGTCCATAAGAGAATTACGATGGGAGTTTCTTCAAGATCGCCTGAACGACCTGGTCGATCGCCTGGCCGGTGGTGTCGATCTGAATGCCGACCTTCGAATACACCGCATCGCGGTCTTTCATGATCTTTTGGATCTTCTTCTTCCTGTCCCCACCCTTAAGCAGAGGTCTCTCGTTGCCGTGCCCCAAACGCTTGGCGATTTCATCCACAGAGGCGGTGAGCAGCACCACGGTGCCCTGTTGGTGGAGGAGCTTGAACGTATCGGGGTCGAGAATGGCGCCGCCGCCCACGGAGAGGACGGTTTGGGGCGCTTGGGCCAAACGGGCGATGGTTTCTTTTTCCAGCTTGCGAAAATGGGGCTCGCCGTCGGTTTCGAAGATGTTTTGGACGCTTCGGGTCTCCCTCGCCTCGATTTCACGGTCGCTGTCGATGAAAGCGTAATGAAGGGTTCGAGCGAGGGCTTGTCCAACGGCGGTTTTTCCGGTTCCCATGAATCCTGCGAGAACGATCAAAGATGGAGTGGTCATGCGTGATTCTTAATCCTTAAGAAGGAAGGGCTTTTGAAGATTAATACTCCCTCACCTGCTTCAAATACCCCTGATAGTTCCTCTGAATCTCTCCCAGAGAATCGCCCCCAAACTTTTCCAAAAAGGCGTCCGCCACGGTGAGGGCCACGACGTTTTCGGCGATCACCGCCGCCGCGGGGGCCGCGCAAGTGTCGGAGCGTTCGATGGAGGCCTTAAAGGCCTTTCGTGTTTTGATATCCACCGAATCGAGCGGCGTGTAAAGGGTGGAAATGGGCTTCATGGCGCCCCGCACCACCAACCACTCGCCGTTGGTCATGCTGCCTTCCAGGCCGCCGGCCCGGTTGGTTTTTCTGTAATATCGTTTCTGCTTCGCGTCGAAATAAATGCCGTCATGCACCTGAGAGCCGAAGCGCCGGGCCGCCTCGAAACCGAGACCGACCTCGACTCCCTTGATGGCTTGGATGCTCATGATCGCCTGGGCGAGCTTTCCGTCCAACTTCCGGTCCCAATGGGTGTAGTTGCCTAGTCCCACCGGAAGCCCCTGCACGACGACTTCGAAAATGCCGCCGAGCGAGTCCCCCTTCTTCTTCGCTTCGTCGATACGTGCCATCATGGCCTTGGCCGCCTTGGCGTCGAAGGTGCGGACGGGGCTTTTCTCCGTCACCTCCACGAGCGTTTCGAAGGAAGGTCGTTTTTCACCCACCGATACGTCGCCGATGGAGGTGATATAACCGATCAATCGGGCCCCCACTTGCTCTAAAAATTGCCGGGCGACGGCGCCGCAGGCAACCCGCATCGTCGTCTCACGGGCGGAAGCCCTTTCTAAAACATTTCTTAAATCGCCGTGATCGTACTTGATGCCGCCGGAGAGATCGGCGTGTCCCGGACGCGGTCGGGTGACCGTCCGCTTGGCCTTGGAGGCGGATCCTTCCACGGACATTTCCTCCGTCCACACGGGCCAATCGCGATTTTGAACTTGAAGAGTGATGGGAGAACCCAGCGTTTTCCCAAAACGGATTCCGGAGAGGATTTGTACCTGGTCTTTCTCGATGACCATCCTTCCTCCCCGACCGTAACCTTGTTGCCGCCGGGCGAGTTGACGATTGATGGATTCGGAAGAAACGGAAACGCCGGAAGGCATGCCTTCGAGAATAACCGTTAAGGCCTGACCGTGGGATTCTCCGCTGGTGAGATAACGAAGTTTAGACATAAAAGTAAAAACAAGAACTTATGTTCTTGCGACGGAAAAAATCAAACTTGTTGTTTTGGATTTAGCGGATGAAAGATGAAAAGGCAAATGAGATATCGAGGGATCGGTCAAGGGTTACTGGATCTCCTCACCTTCCGACTCGGGAAACACTTTATCTTTATCGGAAAGCTTTAAACCTAAGGCGAGAATGATCTTTCGCTTGGTATCCATCCGGCAATTCATGCCCGCTTCGATGCGGTCGATCGTCAGGGCGGAGAGACCCGCCTTCCGGGCAAGCTCGGCCTTGCTCATCAATAACTCTTCCCGATACTTGCGAACGAAATTTTTGACGGGATCTTTAATGACAAATTCTTTTTGCTTACTGTGGTTCGCCATACGCCTACCTTTAGGCTGATTGATAGTGATATATAAGAGGGGAATAGTTTACAACAAAAGGGAACATTGAGCAAGCAATGGAAAAATTTTTTTAAAATTGATATTTAATTTAAATTAAATGTTATTTAATTATTATATAATAAAATAACATTAATAGGCATCTTAGAGGGCAAAAAGGGGGATTTTTTAAGAAAAATTTGGCGTCAAATATCGTTTTTTATTATTTAAAATTAAATACTTATAGAAATCCATCCACATCTTTTGAAAAAGAGGGAAAAATTACAAAAAAATTAATTAGTTAACGATTCTTAGTTCTTAGATGAAATCCCTCAAGTAAAGCCAAAGGGTTCTTTCTTCTCCAAAACCTTCTTACTTATCCTTTTATTATCCCTTTCTCAGTTCGGACAAACGAGCTCGCAATCTTCCGAAACGATGGTTTTTTTAGTCGGTTGTTTGACGCACTTCCCTTCCACATTGGTATGGCACCCCCAGGGACACATATCCCACCAAAGGTCGCATTTTTCCTCCTCATTCACCATCTTCATGACCTTTTTTTTGCATTTTTCGTCGGTATCGACGAAGCAATTGTCGGGATTGGGGAAAACCGGACATACCGGTGTGCAGGCGGATTGCGAATAACTGGGGTGAGGGAAAATTAAAACCCACACGAAAAGACCGAATCCCACGAGGACCTGAAAAAAGACGGAAAGACGAAAAGAAGTTTCTCTGGTTTTCATTTCAATACCCCCCTTTCCAAAAAAAGCTCCATTAATAATGATACCATTTTTGGGGCGGGCTTGAAGAAAATTAACGAAGAAGACGATGCAGAAAATGAAAGTAAGCGCGCAGGAGAGAAGGGCCGTAAAAAAGCTGCAAAAGGCTCCCCAACGAAAGAAAAGGACCGTAAGGGATCTGAGAACGGAGCCCCCTTCCCCCGAATAGCATGGCGAAAATTCCCACGACCGATCCGATGAAAGAGGAAAGGACGAACACGATTAAAATCGCCTTCCAGCCAAGAAAGGCGCCGATCATGGCGGCGAGCTTTACATCGCCCATCCCGATTCCCTCTTCCTTCCGGATCCATTCATAAATTTTTCCCACAAAAGCCAAAAGGCCTCCCCCCAGGACGATTCCCAAAAAGGAGTCGAGTAAAAGAGCCCCCGGCGAATGAAAATGGGCCAGACCCAGGCGGACTAAAACGCCGACGGGGATGAAAGGGAGGGAAATGACGTTGGGAATGATCCAATGCTTCAAATCTATAAAGCTGACGACGATTAATGGGCAAATAAAAGTGAAGAACCATAGGACGGCGACGGAGACGGGAGAAAATTTCCAAAGACAAGCGACGGCCAATAATCCGGTAAGAAACTCGACCGACGGGTATTGCCATGAGATGGACTCTCGGCAATCACGGCAACGTCCTTTGAGGAGAATGAAACTGAGGATGGGAATATTATCATACGCCCGAACAAGGCGGCCGCAATGGGGGCAATGGGAGCGGGGATGAACGATGGATTCTTTCTTGGGAATCCTGACGATGCAAACGTTGAGGAAGGAGCCCCACAGGGCCCCGAAAATAAAACCAAAAAGATAAAGAAAAGACTGATGAGGAAGAGCCATAAAGAAAATCGCTTACAGGGATGGTTCGGGCAAAATCAAAATCCTTAAGCTATTTGAGCGCTCCTTTAAAAAATCGGCCTATCCTGAAGGGAAAGCTTGGACCGAAAGGAAAGGCCGTAGAACAACCGCGAGTTCTTAAAGATTTTGATTTTGCCCGAGTCTTCCCCATCACCCTCCAGAAACACACTTGAGTTTGCAAAACCCTTCATGATAGCGGCATAATGAGAAATCAAGCCGCTATCATCAACTAGGGAGACGACCATGACAAGCACGAAACACTTAACCCCCGAGGAAGAATATTTCGCCCGTGAAACCCTTGCCAAGATCAAGAAAATGGCCGCCGAAAAGCGGGCCCGGTTGGCCGCCCAAGAAAAGGAAAAATTGAAAAAACTCCACTGGATGCACTGCGCCAAGTGCGGATCGGAGTTGCATGAAGTCCTTTTCCGAGGAATCAACATCGATAAATGTTTCGAATGCGGCGGCGTCTTCCTCGATTACGGAGAACTTGAAAAACTGGCGGGACACGAATCGGGACTCATCGCCTCCATCTTGAGCCTGTTTAAATACAACCCTTTCAAATCTTAAGAAAACCGGCTTCCCTATGGTCACCAAAGAAAACGTCCTCAAAATCGCCGAGCTCTCCCGCCTGAAAATCGCGGACTCGGAACTCGAAAAATTCACCGAGCAGATGAACGGCATCTTGAAATTCATCGAACGCTTGAAGCAGCTGGACACCTCGAACATCACCCCCACCTCCCACGCGACGCTGGTCACCAACGCATTCCGCCAAGACGAAGCGGTGAAAAGCGGGGTCCGTGAAAAAGCGTTGGAAACCGCGCCCGACAAAGAAGGCCATTTCTTTCGGGTGCCGAAGGTGATCGGATGAAACTCCACGAACTGACCTTAAGCCAACTTCACGAGAAATTGAAAAAGAAGGAAGTGGGAGTCGAAGAAGCGACAAAGGCCCAGTGGGCGCGCATCGAAACGACCGAGCCGCGCATCGAGGCCTATCTCACCCTTTGCCAAGAACTCTCCCTCACCCAAGCGAAAAAGCTCGACGCGGAAATTGCGAAGGGGCGGGAAGTGAGGCCGCTCACGGGCATCCCCTTCGCTTTGAAGGACATCTTTCTTACCGAGGGAGTCAAAACCACCTGCGGATCGAAGATTCTGCACAATTACATCCCGCCCTACAGCGGAACGGCCACCCAAAAATTGTTGGATGAAGGCATCGTGCTCTTGGGTAAGCTCAACATGGACGAGTTCGCCATGGGCTCTTCCACCGAAACCTCGCATTTCAAGAAGACGAAAAATCCTTGGGACCTGGAAAGGACCCCGGGTGGCTCGAGCGGCGGCAGCTCCGCCGGCGTCAGCGCCGATCTTTGCTTCGGCACTTTAGGAACGGACACGGGCGGCTCCATCCGTCAACCGGCCTCCCTCACCTCGATCGTCGGGTTGAAACCGACCTACGGGCGCGTCTCCCGCTACGGCGTCATCGCCTTTGCCTCTTCCCTCGACCAAGTGGGCCCCATGTCGAAAGACGTGAGGGACTGCGCGCACATCTTGAGCGCGATTGCGGGACACGATCCGAAAGATTCCACCTCGATGAAAGTGCCGGTGCCCGACTACGCGAAGGCCCTCACCGGAGAAGCGAAGGGCATGCGCATCGGAGTGCCCAAGGAGTATTTCGTCGAGGGGATGGACCCGGAAATCGAGCAAGCGGTTCGGCAAGCCATTCAAGTTTACGAAAAGCTGGGAGCAACCTGCGAGGAGATCTCGCTGCCCCACACGGAATACGCGGTACCCACTTATTATATTTTGGCCCCCGCCGAAGCGAGCTCCAACTTGGCCCGTTACGACGGCGCCCGATACGGTTACCGCTCGGCGAATGCCTTGAGCCTGCACGACATGTACGTCAATAGCCGCACGGAGGGCTTCGGTCCCGAGGTGAAACGACGCATCATGCTGGGCACCTACGTGCTCTCCGCCGGATATTACGACGCCTACTATTTGAAGGCCCAGAAGGTGCGCACTCTCATCCGGAAAGACTTCGAGGACGCATTCGAAAAATACGACGTCATCTTGACCCCCGTCTCCCCGGAACCGGCCTTCAAGCTCGGGGAAAAAGCGGACGATCCGCTGAAAATGTATCTTTCGGACATCTTCACCATCAACGTGAACCTGGCGGGGCTTCCCGGCATGAGCCTCCCCTGCGGATTCACGAAGGGCGGGCTGCCCATCGGCCTTCAACTCATCGGAAAATATTTCGAAGAAGAAAAAATCTTCCGCGCCGCATACGCCTACGAGCAAAACACCGAGTGGCACAAAAGGAAACCCACGCTATGACCGCCTACGAAACCGTCATCGGATTGGAAGTCCACGCCCAGCTGCTGACGAAATCGAAACTCTTCTGCAGCTGCTCCACCCAATTCGGGGCCTCTCCCAACGAGAATACTTGCCCGGTTTGCCTGGCCCTGCCCGGCGTGCTTCCCGTGCTCAACCGCCAGGCGGTGAATTTTTCCATCTTGGCGGGTCTAGCACTGCATTGCGAGATCGCGCCCTTGAGCGTCTTCGCAAGAAAAAATTATTTCTATCCCGACCTGCCCAAAGGGTACCAAATTTCCCAATACGAGCTGCCCCTCTGCAAGGGCGGATATGTGGAAATCGAGTTTGAAGGGCAAAGAAAGAAAGTGAATCTCACGCGCATTCACATGGAGGAAGACGCGGGCAAGTCGATCCACGACTTTGGAGACCCGGCCTTTAGCCACGTCGACTTAAATCGAGCGGGCGTCCCGCTCATGGAAATCGTGAGCGAACCGGACATGCGCAGCCCCGCCGAAGCGGCGACCTATTTAAGGCGCCTGCGCGACATCCTCGTCTACCTTGAAGTCTGCGATGGGAACATGGAAGAGGGATCTCTGCGCTGCGACGCCAACGTCTCCATCCGCCCCGTGGGGGAAACCAAGTTCGGCACCAAGGTGGAGCTGAAGAACATGAACTCGTTCAAGTTCGTCGAAAAAGCCATCGAATACGAGATCAAGCGGCAAGAGGCGGTTTTGCTGGACGGCGGAAAAATCGTCCAAGAAACCCGCCTCTGGGACAGCGCCCGCGGCGTCACCGAATCGATGCGTTCGAAAGAGGAAGCCCACGACTACCGTTATTTCCCGGACCCCGACCTGCTCCCCCTCGAAGTGAGCTCCCAATGGGTGGAGGAAACGCGGAAAAAAATGCCCGAGCTCGCCCATGAGAAGGCCGACCGTTTCGCAAAGGAATACGGCATCCCCGCCTATGACGCCGGCGTGCTCACCGCGGAGAAACACGTCGCTTATTATTTCGAGGAAGTGGCGAAAGTGAGCGGCGACCCGAAGAAGGCCAGCAACGTGATCATGACCGAAATCTTGGGCCTGGCCGCCAAGGGGGAAAAACCTTTCGAGACGATCGCCGCCGCCGAGTTGGGCAAGGCGATTGGCCTCGTCAACGCGGGAACGATCAGCAGCAAGATGCTCAAAGACGTGATCGCCCAGATGCACGCGACGAAGGAAAGCGCCGAAACGCTCGTTTCGAAAATGGGCGGACAGCTCTCCGATACGGGCGCCATCGAAGCCCTCATCGACCAAGTGATCGCCGCTAACCCGGACAACGTCGCCCAATACAAGTCGGGCAAAGACAAGCTTTTCGGGTTCTTCGTCGGGCAAGTCATGAAAGAATCGAAGGGCAAAGCGAATCCCCAAGTCGTGAATGATTTGTTGAAAAAGAAACTCTCTTCCTAAAAAACAAACCCCACAACGAGGGAACCGGAGTTGAATTTCTTTTTTAAAGCTGTCTGAGCGTACCTTTAAAAAAATCGCCCTTTCCTGAAGGGAAACCCCGACCGAAAGGAAAGGGGCGATCCAACAACCGCGAGTTCTTTAAAAAGAAATTCAACTCCGGTTCCCGAGGCCACTTATGAAATTTAAAACCGTCGAATGGAAAAACAATAAAGTCGTCCTCATCGACCAGCGGAAACTTCCCAACGAAGAAGTTTATGAGGAATATACGAACCATCAAGCTTTGGCCCAAGCGATCAAAGACATGGTGGTGCGCGGCGCCCCGGCGATCGGAGTCTCCGCCGCCATGGGAGTGGCTTTGGGCGCCTTCGAAAGCCAGGCGAAAGACCGACGGAATTCTTAAAGCACATGGAGAAGGTCTGCCAAACCCTGATCGACGCGAGACCCACCGCCGTCAACTTGCCTTGGGCGGTGGAGCGGATGAAAAAGGTTTTCTCAAAGACCCCCGACGCCTCCCTCGAAACCCTCAAGAAACAAATCTTGGACGAGGCGATCGCCATCTATGAAGAAGACATCCGTCTTTGCGAGCAAATGGGGAAACATGGAGCGAGTTTGATCCAAGACGGAGACGTCATTCTCACCCACTGCAATGCGGGAGCGCTGGCCACCGCGGGACAGGGCACCGCCTTAAGCGTCATCTATGAAGCAGCGGACGAAGGAAAAAAGATCAAGGTGTTCGCCGACGAGACCCGGCCTTTTCTTCAAGGGGCCCGCTTGACGGCCTGGGAACTTTTAAAGAACGATATTGATGTCACGCTCATCCCCGACGTGGCCGCCGCCAGCTTGATGCGGC
The DNA here is from genome assembly GCA_046346885.1 of bacterium. Classification (GTDB taxonomy): domain Bacteria; phylum UBA10199; class UBA10199; order JADFYH01; family JADFYH01; genus JAXMHI01. The sequence goes on from JAXMHI010000018.1 coordinate 55,277, forward strand.
AAGGATTGATTCAAAAAGTGATCGTCGGAGCCGATCGCATCGCCGCCAACGGGGACGCCGCTAACAAGATCGGCACTTACTCGGTGGCGCTGGCCGCCAAGGCCCACGGGGTGCCATTTTACGTGGTGGCGCCCTTCTCCACGATCGATTGGTCCATCGCGGACGGCTCGCAGATTCCTATTGAAGAACGGCACGAGGGCGAAGTAACCTTTTTGATGAATCAACGCACGGCGCCACAGGGCGTGAAAGTGCGGAACCCCGCCTTCGACGTCACGCCTCACGCGCTGATTTCGGGCATCGTCACCGAACAAGGAGTGGCGAAGGCGCCGGTGGATGTGAATTTAAGGAAACTTTACGGAAGATAAGGAAAACCCATGGCAAAAGTGCAAAAAGTGGAAAAAATCTGGCTCGACGGCAAAATGATCCCCTGGGATGACGCCAACGTGCACGTGCTCACCCATACCCTGCATTACGGTTTGGGCGTCTTCGAGGGCATCCGTTGCTACGAATGCGCCGACGGCCGCTCCGCCGTTTTCCGCTTGAAAGACCACATCGACCGCCTCTACGATTCGGGCCACATCCTGCTCATGGAGATTCCCTTCCCGAAGGAAACCGTCGTTCAAGCCTGCAAAGACATCTTCAAGGTGAATAAACTGAAAGCCGGTTATCTTCGTCCCCTCGCCTTCTTGGGAGACGGGGAAATGGGCCTCTACGCCACCTCCAACCCGGTGCGGCTCGCCGTGATCGCCTGGCCGTGGGGAACCTATTTGGGAGACGAAGGGGTGAAAAACGGCATCCGAGTGAAAATTTCCAGCTACACCCGTCACCACATCAACGCCATGATGACCAAGTCGAAAGCGGTGGGCAACTACGTCAACTCGATCTTGGCCAAGCGCGAGGCAATGCTCGCCGGATATGAGGAAACCATCATGCTCGACGCCCAAGGCTTCGTCGCGGAGGCCAGCGGAGAGAACGTCTTCGTGGTGAAGAACGGCAAAGTGAAGACCCCGCCGGTGACCAACGCCTTGAACGGCATCACCCGCAACACCATCATCACCCTTCTCTCGGAGGCGAAGATCCCCGTGGAAGAATCCCTCATGCCCCGGGACGAGCTTTATATCGCCGATGAAATCTTCCTCACGGGGACGGCGGCGGAAATCACTCCCGTCCGAGAACTGGACAACCGCAAAGTCGGCGCCGGCAAGCCCGGACCCGTCACTCAAAAGGTCCAGTCGCTTTTCTTCGACTTGGTGAAGGGGAAAAACCCCCAACACGGCGCTTGGCTCGATTACATCGATTAAAAACGGCCTACCCCGCATTCTCAGGAATACCGAACCGCGAATGAAAAAATCCAAACGCTACCGCGTGCTCATTTTTAGGGTCGCTCCGAAAGATTTGGAAATCGCCTTGGGGATCCTCTACGCGCACGGCATCACCACGACCGAACAAAAACGCAACCGCAACGGCCTCTGGCTCACCGCACGAATCCCCTATGAAGAAAACCACCGTGAATTAATGAAAAAGCTGCTGCTCTTCAAGACGGGGGATGTGACGCGAAAGATCTTCAGCTTCATGAAATGCCAAACCATCCTGGAAGGAAAGTGGGCGACGGAGTTCAAGAAGCACTTGACGCCCTTTGCCATCCTTACCCTTGAGAATCATCCGGAAACGGCGGTTTTGACCGTCGATCCGCGGGGAGCCCCTAAAAAACGGAGGGAAGACACGCTTTACATCGAACCGGGATTGGCGTTCGGCACAGGAACGCATCCCACCACCCGGTTGACGGCGGAATTCATCGCGGAACGTTTGAGGGAAATGAAAAAAGCCGCCGTCGCCGACTTGGGCTGCGGAACGGGCCTCCTCGCCATGGTGGCGAAAAAATTGGGCGCTTCCCAAGTGTGGGGGATCGATAACGACCCGATCGCGTTGGAAGTGGCCGAGAAAAACTTTAAAGTCAACGGCATGAAGAACATGTCTCTGGAAGAATCTCTCCGATTCACCAAGAGAAAATTCGACTTAATCGCGGCCAACATCCTCTTAAAAACCCTCATTCAACTCAAACCCGAAATCACCGCCCACTTGAAGAAAGACGGCTTTCTCATCACTAGCGGCTTGCTATACGAAGACTGCCCCTCGCTATTGGAGGCATATCCCGAATTCACGCTCGTCGAACGGCGGAACCGGAAAGGTTGGTCGGCCCTTCTTTTAAAAAGAAAAAAATAGGCGGGATTTACACTTTCTTGGAGGAAGAAGAGTTCGACCGGGAAGCGCTTGTTTTCTCCTTCGGCGCATCACTCCCTTTGTCTTTGACCTTATCATCTTTATCGTCGTCGACTCTTACCTTGTCTAAAACCGTCTTGAAGCCCCCTTTTTTGCCACTGGCGCCGGCCGTCGCGGCGGATCCCGCGCCTTTTGTCGCTTCCACCTCTTCCCGGTACTTGATGTATTTGCTGACAATCGAACTCATGGCATTTCTCCTTTTCGGGTCTTCTTTATATTCTATCGAAATTATCGGGAGTGGGGCGAAGAAAAGGTGTGCTTTTCAAACAAAAACCCCGGTTGCCTTCACAGACAACCGGGGTTTCGAAGAACATTCCCCCTACATTTCAGGGATTAATTCAGCTGCTCTTTAAAAAATTTCTTCAATGAATCCGAAGAGGTGGAGTTGGGATCCAGCACTTCTTCCTTTTCACGCCCCTCGAAAAGGTCCATCTCTTCATGGGTAATATTTTCTACTTTCAAGTGATTTAAAACCATGATGGATCGGGAACGGTTGCCTAGAGTCAAAAACTGATAATGGGGATTGGCGGGAGTAGGCTCTTCATTTCTCGGGAGATATACGCCACCACAGCTTAAGAGCGGGCCGGAGGCTTGGGAGTTTTCGAAAAGCTCCTGGGTCTGTAAAAGGTTTTGTGTGTCGACTCTTCCGCAGTTTTGTTCTTGATATTTTTTCATAGCGTCATCCTCTCACCTATTTTTATAAGCAATTATCATTCCAAAACTTTTTTGACATGGAGCGGCAAAAAAAATTTCTTTATTTTTCAGCTTGTTAAATTTTTTTAGGATTGATGAGAATGTAGGGAAAAAGCTTAACCAGGGTAGGAATGAGAGGTTTTCAGTCAAAGAATTGACAGTTAATGGGTAGTTTTGTCTCCCTTGTTAGGCCCCGTTAAGGGGTGGGAACACCTGTTTAATTTTTCTGAGATTGAAAATGCTGAACAATTTTCTCCGCCAAAGAGAGAGAAATCCCCTTTACCCGTCCGATCTCTTCCGCGGGGGCGGTCTGGATTTTCTTCAAACTTCCGAAATGGCGGAGGAGCTCCTTTTTCCGTCCCGGCCCCACTCCTTCAATCCCGTCTAGGGTAGAGTGCAAAGCACGGCGTGACCTCAACTTTCGATGATAGGTAATGCCGAAGCGATGGGCCTCGTCGCGAATGCGCACCAGCACATGCAAGGCGGAAGAGTTCGGGTGGAGCACCACCGGATTCTTCCTCCCCGGCAAAAAAACCCTCTCCGGCCTCTTGGGGGCCGGTTCAAAAAACTTTCTCCTCTTGTCGTCGCCCGGGTAAGCCTTTTCCTTGGCGAGGGAGATGAGGTCGACATGGATGACGTTCTTGTCTTTCAAGGCGGCCTCGGCGGCGTGAAGCTGGCCCTTCCCACCGTCAATCACGATGAGATCGGGCGTCGGCCAATCCCCCCGGCTGAAGCGGCGGGAAAGCACTTCATAGAGCATGGCGAAGTCGTTGGCCTGGGGAACCGTCTTGATCTTGAAGCGACGATAGGCCGACTTATCGGGCACGCCATCCAAAAAACTTACGCAAGAGCCTACCGCCATTTGTCCTTGGATGTTGGAGATGTCGTAGCACTCCATCCGACGCGGCAACCGGTTCAAACCCAATTTCGACTGCAGTTGGGTGAGGATTTCTTCCCGGCTTTCCTCGGTCAACACTTCATGGCGCAACCTTTCTTGGGCGTTTTGACGGGCGAGTTCCACCTTGGCGGACTTCTCGCCCTTCTCCGGTACTTTTAAGCTGACGGGCCCTCCCCGCTTTTCGGAAAGGATTTCTTCGAGGGGCTTAAGCCCCTCCCAAAAAAAGGGAACGAGAATCTCGCGGGGCACCACGGGAGAAGCGGCGTAGTATTGAAGGAGGAAGCTCTCCAGCACCTCCTCATCCTCTTGGGGCGTTTTGAAAAGATAATGCTTCCTCTCTCCCAAATCCCCCTCCCGGTAAAGGAGCAATCCGATCGCCACCCGCTCCCCTTCTCGAGCGAGCGCCACCACGTCGGCATCTCCGCCGAAATGGCTCACCACTTTCTGCTTCTCTAAGGTTTTCCGGATGGCCTG
>JAXMHI010000019.1:0-59292 GCA_046346885.1 bacterium
CTTCCCGGGTGAAGAGTCGAAGGCCAACCTTATAAAAAACGACGGAGGGGGAAAGAGCCCGAACGATCTTCTTTACTTGGGCAAGGCTTTCAACGTCCAAAGCCACAATCAATTGATCACGCTTCACGATGGATTTTTTTAACCTCTTCTAGAGCGTCTTCCACGGAAACTTTCCACACCTTGCCGGTTTTCCTCTCTTTGAACTCCACTTTTCCCTCGGCCAATCCTTTTGCTCCGATAACCAGCCTGTATGGAATTCCGATGAGATCGGCGTCTTTAAACTTTACCCCCGCGCTTTCATCACGCTCGTCCATCAGCACATCGAAACCATTTTCCGATAGCTGAGAATAAAGCCTCTCCGACACTTCTCGGACCTTTTCGTCCTTGATATTGAGAGGGATAATTTGAAACTGGAAAGGCGCGATGGAATAAGGCCAGGTAATCCCATTTTCATCATGCTGCTGCTCGATGGCGGCGGCAGCCGTTCTACCGACCCCGATACCGTAGCATCCCATCACCATCAAGTTCTCTTGGCCTTTCTCATCCAAAAACACGGCCTTCATCGACTTGGAATATTTCGTACCGAGGTAGAAAACCTGCCCCACTTCGATCCCCCGGAATTCATCGAACATGCCGTCGCAGCGCGGGCAGAGATCTCCCTTTTTTGCTTTCCTCAAATCCATCATTTTTTGAAGGGGAAAATCCCCAAGATTTACTTCGATCAAATGACAGTCTTTCTTGTTGGCGCCGACAACAAAATCTTTCATACCTACCAAAGAGAAGTCGCCGTAAATGGGTATTTGCAAGCCGATCGGCCCCGAGAAACCGGAAGGCCCGCCCGTCGTTTTTTCGACCGTTTTTTCATCCGCCAGACGAATCCACTCCGCGCCAATCGCATTCTTTAACTTTTCCTCGTTTAAGTCATAATCCCCGCGCACCAAGGCGGCCACGGGCCCAGAATCCGTCTCAAACAAAAGGGTTTTCACTAAACGGTTAGAGTCCATTTTTAAGAAAGCGGAAACTTCCTCGATCGTCTTCGCATGCGGTGTTTGGACTTCTTTAAACTTATTTTGGGGGGAAGGAGTCTCCCAATCCTTCAGTGATGGATCCTTTCGGGTTTCGGCCTTCTCAATATTGGCTGCATATTCACAACGATTGCAAGAAACGATCGCATCTTCTCCGGAGGCGGCCAGAACCTGGAATTCATGGGAGTAATTTCCGCCGATCGCACCGGTCGTAGCTTCGACGGGACGGAAGTCGAGACCGCAGCGGGAAAAAATCTTCCGGTAAGCTTCGTACATCTTCTTGTATGTTTCGAGAGACCTCTCTTCGTTCACGTCGAAGGAATAACCGTCTTTCATGAGGAATTCTCGCCCGCGCATCAAACCAAAGCGCGGCCTCACCTCATCTCGAAATTTGGTTTGGATTTGGTAGAGGTTCAAAGGAAGTTGGCGATAAGAATTGACCGCCTTACGCACCAAGTCGGTAATCACTTCTTCATGAGTGGGACCCATGCAAAAACTGCGATCATGGCGATCGACGAAACGAAGTAATTCTTTCCCGTATGCCTCCCAACGACCGCTTTCTTTCCAGAGCTCGGAAGGAATTACGACGGGCAATTGCAGTTCTTGCGCGCCAGCCCGATTCATCTCTTCCCGAATGATGTTCGAGATCTTGTTGATGACCCTTAAACCTAGTGGAAGATAACTGTAAACTCCGGCAGCCACCTTACGGATCATGCCGGCCCTCATCATCAATTGATGACTGATCACCTCGGCATCCGTAGGCGCTTCGCGAAGAGTGGGAATGAGCATTTGTGAAAAGCGCATGACCCCATATAGGGTGGAAAAAACCAACAAGTCAAATATTTATGGAATGAAAAAAGGAAAGAAAATCCCGATTCTCAATGGGATTTTAAAAGAGAACTTCCAACTTTACTGACAAAGTTGTCGGAGAAAAAGCGGGCTCCACCCGACATCATCGAAGGACGGCAATTTAATTTCGAATTTTGGGATTGGGGAGAAACCAAGAATTTGGAACCGCCATTTTCATCCACCGGCGTCTCTTCGACTTTTTTCGAGATGGAATAAGCGTTCAAGGCGGCTTTCGCGATCTTAACGCCTTCACTTTCAGGCTTAGGCTGCCCCCCCTCCTCGAGACCAGGGTGTTCGGTGTTTCTGCGGAGAACGACGTTCTTACTCCCCCTCGCCAGGCTTTCATCGATATAACTGACGGTCGAATTTTTGGTCGTCTCACTCAAACGCGTGCCTCCTGAGTGTGCTTTGCTTGCAACAAAGCTACGACCTAAAAGAATGCACAAAACATACCAGAGCTTTTACAATTTTAAGTATTTTTTTAATAAGTAATTACAGTGTGTTATGGAACTCGAAAATCAGCTTTTTGATGCCGGTGCGAGAATTTGAGGAGTGAATTCCCCAAGTCGAAGTCTTTTTTCTCCAACCAATATTTATAAAAAATAATCTTGAGCAAAATAAAAAAGCCCCGACCTTCTCCAAGGTCGGGGCTTGCTCTTTAACTTCACTTTCCAACTTTTAATTTTAGTTAGCTGGGCATCTTTTTCATGAAGTTGGCATCACTCGCTTGCCCGGTGTGAAAGCGCCCTTGCAGATCGCGATAAGCCACTTTCGAAAACGGGCTCAGCTTACCTTGTCCGATCAGCTCATAGACCTCGCTCTTACCGTGCACAACGCGAGCGCCTTTAAACTCAGCGACAGGAACCGCTTTCGCTTCAACACCCTTACTTCCGGGGTTTCGGACGTAGCTCATGGTCAAACCGGGTTGGGGAGAGCTGATTTGCTCTTTCGTTTTACCGGTCGTCGCCGCGAAAGGTCCGCGGAAAGAAGAGACATGCGCGAACATGCGAACGTTGCCGTTATATGTTAAAGTGGGTGCTTGCGGCTTATGCTTTCCCAAGTGAGTCGCTTTGATGAACGCGGGATCTTTTTCCATCTTCTTGCGAGCATCCGCCAACATCTTGCCAATGGCATCATCGTCTAAATGATAGGTTCCAGTAGAAGTTAAGTGAGAATTGACTTTAGGTTGTCCCATATCGTGTGCCCTCCTAGTATTTATCAGCCTACGGGAAATATGTTTTCCCTACGCTTTGAATAAGCAACAATGGTGCCAAAAATAAAAAAAATAATTTTTTTTATTAATTACAATGACTTATATAAATTGGTCCTGAGAAGGAATGAAAAGAGGGAGGGAAATTTTAGGGGAGTACAGACAACACTTTTTATAGAAAATATCTCTAAAACAGAAGATGAGACCTCAATCTTACGCCGATCGGGCTTGTCTCGCCGCAACCGCTTTCGCCTGCAAGATTTGAAAGCTTCTGTTGAAACGAAGGTAAAATTTGCCAACCGAAGCGGTAGGGGCTTGAGGAGTTGAAAGAACCGGCACTCTCGGGGTTTCTTCTTCTACGAAGGTCGTGTCATCACCGGCTAAGAGATTATACGTCGGTTCCGAGTATTGTTGAGGGGTTTGGGTTTGTTGAGTTCTGGATGTAGCGGGGCACGACATGATTGCTTCCTTGCATCATGTGCCCTTGCCCTATTAGAAAGCAAAGAGTTTGCCATCTGCTCAAAAATTCCAACCATATACTAAGTTATTGAAAATAATAAGTATTTCAAATCTCTCTTTTTCGAAACAGAAAGGAATTCCACTCTTTTTGGGGCATTTACTCTACAAAAGGGATGGGAAGTCGGGAGACGCGGCCTCAAACCGTATGGATCAAGATAGACCGCCGGAGATTTTGAAAGTCCTGATTATTTTTGTCAATTTGAAGCGCCTTATCGATAAATCCTAGAGCGCTTTTGTAATTACCCAATTCATAATGGGCGGAAGCCAAGTTATATAAGATCCTTTTATCATTCGATTGAATTTGCAGCCCTTGGCTTAAGGGGACCAGCGCTTCCTTATACCGCTTTCCGTCAATCATTAAAGAACCCAGGTTCACGTACGGCTCGACGAATTGAGAGTCAATCGTCATTGATTGACGATAGGCGGCTTCCGCTTCCTTGCTTTTTCCGGCGTCGGCTAAAACCAACCCTAAATTATTGGGGAAATGAGGATTGGAAGCGTCCAAACGCCTGGCAGAGGCAAAATAGCTAACGGCTTGTGCGAGATGTCCGGCATCCGCTTCCAGCTTTGCTTTGTTATTGAAATGCCAAGCCCAAAACTCCCGAAGGGTTAAGGGCGCAAACTTTCGATGGGCCGTATCGAAATTATTATAAAAGGGATCCATCAAATAGGTTTTTCCGCCAAACTCATAACCCGCCGCGACATGAAACGCCTTGTCTCCAGTGGCCGATTCGAAAACAAAATAGGGCTTCACTTTTAATCCGGCCCTCTCGAAGATCGCCTTAAAGGTCGCGAATAATTCCGAACAATTGGCCTGTTTCTGAACCAAGGCCTCGCTAGGAGTGTTCTCTCGGACCACGTCTGTCGTAGTGATCCCAAGTCCGGCTGGCTCTGGATCCACCATCAATTGGTAAAGCCCTTTCGCAATCTTCAGCTCTCCGTCCACATCTCCTTTATAAAGGTTCTGCAGCCGCTTAATCTCCGCATCTATTTTTTGGATTTTCGCCTGTAGGCTTTTATCGGTACTTTGAGGGGGTAAAATCCAAACGGGAGCTTCTCCGAAGTACGTCTGGAGCGAGGGAGAAGCGCTTTGAAAGCGTTCTGTAAGATTCCCCCAAACCTCGCAAGCATTGATCTTTTGATCGCTCGCCCCCGCAATGGGGCCGTCGGATTCGGAAGAATAATTAAGACGATGACAACCTGTATCGAGGGCGGAATCGGAAGACACCAACCCTAAAAGAGTTTGATACGCTCGGTATTCGTCTGTGCCCTGACTGAAACTGAGTCGAACCATTTAAACCTTTCACAAAGGAATGGCTTATTCAATTTTTAGAAAACTTAAAGATGGAAGGATATCGACGGTCCCTCCAGAGAGTTGTCAAAAAAATGCTACTGGGGCCGCACGTGCAGTACGGACAAATTATGCACCGTATTGGCCGTGCAATTGACGGTAACGTTCGTGGAGGTTTGGGCGAATCCGATCATGGGATAAACGCAAGGATTGATGGAAGATCCCCCTTTGAAAAGCGGATTTTCTTGCTGAAGATTCAGAGTGTAGGTTTGCCCGGCCACCAAGCCGTCGATTCTGAAATGGCCGCAAGTATTAGGTTGAGGACCCTGCAGACAATCATCGGGCCCGTCATAAGCGGAAGAGCTCCCCTGTGAGAAAGCGGAAGGGCTATTCGGAGATTCCGCCCCGCTCATGAACGCCACGCTTTTCGTCGCATCGGGCAAGGTCGCCACCACTTCCACGCAAGAAAGGGGAAGCGAATTAGTGCCCATTACTGTCCGAAAATCCTTCGGTTTACCGTCTTTACTATTGGTTTCCAACTGAATCTGACAGCCATCGCATTGAATATCCCCCTCCACACTGCAAGTGGCCGCGCTGGGGGAGGCATTCTTGCCGTATAAATGCAAAATCGCCTGCACGTCATCCGCTTTGAGTGAAGAAAGATCGGCGCCATCCACCAAAACGGGAAACATGGTAGGAACCGCCCCCACCTGCACCACCGTATCGGTCACTACTTGGGTATGATCCAATCCTAACGCATGTCCCAACTCATGGGTCACTACCGACCTCACTTGCACGTCCGAAAAGGTCGATCCCGTCATGCAACTGGGGTCGGCGGGACTCGCGCATTTCAAGTTAAAGAGCGCCTGAAGTTTCGGAATGTAATTCACGCCTGGCACTAAGATGGGACCGGCGAAACCCAACACCTGGTCGCTGGCCCCTTGCCCTAAGAGCGTATCGGTAATTTGCCCATCCGAATCAAAAATGACGGGATTTAAACAAGGTTGGCTGCAAGTTCCCAAACACCCGCAAATTTTAGGATCATCGGGCTGAATGTCGCTGAGCACGAGAAAGTTATCGAAATTGCACACATTCACGTCTCCACCGTCGGGAAGATTCGGGCCTTCCTGAAAATCAAGGATGCTAGGCCCCGCGTTCTTCCAAGTGGCCAACGCGTTCGCGACCGTGGCGGCGCCTTCTTGGTGGCTCTCGATTTGATCCTTCAACCACGGAGCAAGGGAACACCCCCCGCTGGAAGAAGCGGTCGAATCGTCAAAGCTGCAAGTGGAATCTCCCTTCGCAGGGCCACTGTCCAAATTGTAGACGATGGGAAACGTCTTCCATTTAATCGGACGCCCGAGCGTATCGACCGCAATGGCGCCATACGCAAAGCATGAAGCGGAATAAAGGCAAAGGGCAAAAACAAAAGCCCCCACAAATGCGGCCGTGGAAAAAAGACGTTTCAAGAAATTTCTCCCGATGAAATATAAGGGATGAAAAGATTAAGGCGTTTCCGCCTTCACCAAACGAATCATTTCGTCGACACTCACCCCTAAGCGTTGTTGCGATTGGATGGCCTGGGCGGCCTCGTTCAAGTCTTTCGACTTGAAGGCGGAGCCCGACGCAAGGCCGTTAAAAACGTTTTGGTTATCGTATTCGTTGACGAGGCCCACTTTCGGGTCGTAGCGGAAAACCCCCTGCCCTCCCCCGACGGGAGACGTGAGTCCGCTCACGGGATGGGGGTTGTAGAAAAAGACGAAGTATTTCTTCCCCACTTCAAAAAGGTTGGCGGGTTGAAGGGCGGGTGCGACAAAACGTATCTTGGAGCCCGCCGAGGCAAAGTTGAGGATATGAAAAGTATAAACACCGCCGTTGCCCTTGGCGGACTGCTCGCAATCGAAAGTAAGCTCGGAGACGGATTTTTGATTCAAAGTGGTCTGACGCAGGTCTTTGACCGTCCCGAAACAGGCGGTCCCCGCGCTATGCGCGAGGGACTTCACGTTCGCGAGACTATAAAGAGTCGCTTTCGCCGGATTTGAAAACAACAAGGCAGTAAGAAAAAAACCGAGGAAAAAACCTATTTTTTGACGGAACATACACCTAGCCTTTCTTGTTTGCATACCATACGCAAACGAAATGAGAAAAAGCTAGGTTTAAATTAGGGTACCGTGGGGCAAAGACCGGACAGGCCAGCCACGTCCGTATGGTCGAGACAATTGGCCTGTTTAGGAGCCGGGCAAGTACACATGAGAGTCTTACCGCCTGTCGGACATGTGAAAGAACCACCCGGCGCCACCGGGGTAAAACTGGGCGCATTGCCGCAATAGGCGACCCCCATGATGCTGGGGTTAATTGGGTTTACCGCCAACTTATAAGCAGTACCCGGCACAAGACCATTGATCACGTATTTTCCGCAATCCGGAGCGTTCGACTCTGTGCAAAAATTCGAAGTATTATATTGCCCATTATTTTTAATGAGCGTTCCCGATAAGCCCGTGATCGTTTCAGGATCGGTGCTGGTCAATTCCATATCGGCGCATCTCAAAGCCGATCCTCCCGATTTAAACGCAAAGCCGATCGCCGTGCAATAATTGCTCTGCAAAGAAGGTTTCGGATAGAGAGAAGCCACCGACATTTTATCGTCTTTGCTTAAAGTGAGCCCCCCCGCTCCCTTCACCACGTAGGGGAACATGCGCGCCACGCCTAAGGGATCGGCTCCCGTATTCAAATTCGTCCCCGTCACCAGCTTCGCCCCCATCTGGGAATGGGCAAGGCCGATCGCATGACCCAACTCGTGCAAGATGATTCCCTGCATGTCAGCGTTGGTCAACTTGATGGGACAAGCGGGATCGGGAGAATCTTCCAAACACGCACCGTTAATCACCACGTTAAAGCGGACGTAGTTGCTGCTACCCGGCACGCTCTCCGCGATCGTGGAGCCGTGAGTGGTATAACGGGAAGCTTCCCCCAGCAAAGCGGCGATAATGTCGCCATTCGTGTCGAAAATGATCGGGCTTTGGCAACTGGTCGCCGTGCAACCGGAAGGCTTGGGGCTGATGCAACCGCAAATGCGCACATCGGTGTTGGGGTCTCCATAAGGCTTGAAGACCTCGATAAAATTATCGACGTTGCAGATATTGGTATTGCCGCCGTCATTCAAAGGCGTCGGATCCGCTTGGAAGGAGACGTTGGCGTCGGCAACCCCTTGCCAGGTATTAAAAGCGTCTTGAACGATCTGCTTTCCTTCGGCATTGGAGGAAACGGCCGCATCCGCATCGCGAATCCAGGGGCTTAAAGAACATCCGCCGCCCCCACCGCCGCCACTGCTTCCGGAGCCACCGCTACAAGCATCATCAAAAGAAAAATTGGGGCCTGCGGTATCTTGGATAGGGCCCCCTTCGACTACCCACTTCATCGGGAAAGCGCTGGAAGGGAAAGTCCGGGCCGTGCCGTCCGTATTCACATTACTAGGGCCATAAGACCAGGCACCGCTGGAAAAACCGAAAGCGATGAGAAAAAAAGACAAAGAAAGGAAAGAAAGTCGGAAACTCTTAAACATTTCGCCTCCCAATAAACGGAATAAAATTATTTGCCGTCTAACATATGGATGAAAGCGTCTTCATCCACCGCATTCATGTTGATTTTTTGCATTTGCCTTAAGGTTTGGTTCCGGTTTTCGTTTTGATCGTCAGACCCCAGTTGGTTGGAAATCCCCAAACGATTGTAGACCACCGGTTTGCCGTCGGCCGAAACGGAGTAATATTTGGAAATATCTTCGTTACCGATGAAGAAACTGAAACCTTGCGCGTTCGTGGTAAAAAATCCGATGAAGGTCTCGCCCGGAGCGAGCTGGGTGGGCGTAATACCCAAGAAGGTGCGGGTCACTCCCGTTCGGGCCCCTTGGGGATTCATGAATTTCAAGGTCTTTTCTTCTCCATCCTTCACATCGCCCTTCAACGCTTTATCGATGCGTACTTTCGCGACATAAGCGCCGTTTTCCTCTTTCCAATCCAAGACGGTCATCTTGGCGCCGAAGGATTTCGGCATGCTGGCCAAACGTCCCAAATCACCTATGCTGGGGATTGTAGTGGATGAAGCCTTCGCCTCAGTGGAAGCGAACAGGCAAAAGGCCCCGAAAAGAAAAAAAACGCTTAAAAACACTCGAATCTTTTTCATCGAATGGCTCTCCTTCTCAAAGAATCTTATTTTTTCAACCGATTACTGCTTTATCTACGTTTTCCCTTCTATTCACGATCTATTACTTAAGATTGTAAAAGGTTCATCGGTGATTGGCAATTCTTAAGTTGCTAAGATAATGAACTTGCACCTTCTTTTTATTTTCGAGTATTAAAAGAAAATGACCACCCCACGCACCCCGGTCCCGGGTTCCAAATTCATCAAACGCTTTAGTTTTTTTCTCATCTTGGTCCTGACTGCTTTCTCGGCCTCCTTCTTCTTAAGGGACGGCAAGGGCATCTTCACCCGCGCCTCGGTCGCCCCCGTCGCAGAAGGCGATCTCTCCGACTTCTCCAAAGCGGAGCTCACCCGGCAAACCTTAAACTACATCGGACACAATTATTACGATGCGGGCCGCATCAATCCCAAGCAAATGTTGAAAGGCGGACTCATGGCCATGGGCCGCGGCGTGTCGGAAATCGTCGTCGATTTCCCGGACAACACGGCCCGCATCACGGTGGCCGTGGAGAACAGCGAAAAGAAATTCACCCTGCCCGTTTTCCAAGCGGGTCAAACGGGGCTCGAGCAAATCGTCCCGTTCTTACAGCAGGTCTATTACTTCATCGAAAAAAACTATAAGGGTGAAACCGAACTGGCCGACATCGAACGCATGACCTTAAACGGCATGTTGGAAACTTTAGACCCCCACTCTTCCCTCTTGGCGCCTAAAATTTTCAAGGAATTCAAAACCCAGACGGAAGGTGAATTCGGCGGGCTGGGCATCGTCATCGGCCTCAAAGACGGCGATTTAACGGTCATCTCCCCTCTCGAGGGAACGCCGGCATGGAAAGCGGGCATCAAAACCAAGGATAAAATTCTCAAAATCAACACCGAAGCCACCATCAACATGAACTTGAACGAGGCGGTGGAGAAATTGCGGGGCAAAGTGGGCTCGCAGGTGATTCTCACGATTTCAAGGGAAGGAATCCCCGAACCTTTCGAAGTCACGCTGACCCGGGCCAAGATCAAGATCGAAAGCATCCAGTCGAAACTCCTCAAGGCTCCCGAAGGGGACGTGGGTTACGTAAAGGTGAAAAGCTTCCAGGAAGACACCTATCGAGAATTGGTCCGCAATCTTCACAAGCTCAAAGACCAATCGAAAAATTTCAAAGGCTTGATCCTCGATTTTCGGAATAACCCGGGCGGTTTGCTCAGCCAAGCCGTGCAGATCGCCGATTTATTCTTGGAGAACGGCGTGATCGTCTCGACGGTCGGCGCGGGGGATAAGATCCGCGAAGTGGAAGAAGCGAAGGTAACAGGGACCGAAGACCGCTATCCCATCATGGTACTGGTGAACGATTCCTCCGCCTCGGCCTCCGAAATCGTGGCCGGCGCCCTTAAAAACAACAACCGGGCGGTCGCCATCGGGCAACAGACTTTCGGGAAGGGAAGCGTGCAATCGGTCTTCTCGCTGCGGGACGCCTCCGCCTTAAAGCTTACCATCGCCCAATATCTAACGCCGGGCAACGAATCGATCCAGTCGGTGGGCATCACCCCCGACATTCAATTGGTTCCGGCCACCGTCGCGGCCAACGACACCCATATCTTGGAAGCGGACGGCTTCCGCGAAAAAGACTTGGAAAAGCATCTGGAATCGTCGTTGAGCCAAACCCGAAAGCCCATCTACGTCATACGCTATTTCGTGCCGAAAAAAGCCTCGCCGGAAAGCGGCAAGGCACCCAAGGGCAAGGACAAGAATAAGGACAAGAACAAAGATTCCGACAAAGACAAAGAAGAAGACCCGGACGAATTCTCCACCGAACTGAAACTCGATAACGACTATTATGTAAAGCTCGCCAACCGCATCATCCTGGCGGCTCCCTCCTCCGACCGGCAAGCCATCTTGAAAGCGACGGAACCGATCGAGAAAGAATCGGAGCAGGAGGAAAACCAGAAGATCGGCGCCGCCATGTCGGCGATCGGCATCGATTGGAGCAAAGGAAACTCCTCCGAAAACCCGCAAGCGCAAGTCTCCTTCTCGGTGGAAGGCAAACAGGCGCCGACCGAGCCCCTCATCGCGGGCGAAGAGGCGAAGCTCACTTTGCGCGTTAAAAACGTCGGTCCGGGCGACTTTTACCAATTAATCGCCAAAACCGAATCGGAAAACCCGCTCTTTAAAAACAAAGAATTCGTCTTCGGTCATTTGAAGAGCGGTGAGACGCGATCATGGACCACCAAGGTGAAAGTGCCCGAATCGGGCCTTTCCCGCGAAGACGAGGTGAAATTCGTCTTCAAGGAAGCCAACAACAAGGTTCCGGATCCGTTCACCACGTTGCTCGTCATCCAGCCCAAGTCTCGGCCTTCTTTCGCCTACAGTTATCGCTTGGAAGGCGTCGGCAGCGGCGGACTCCAAAAAGGGCAAAAGGTGAACATGGTCGTGACGGTAAAAAATTTAGGCCTCGGAAAGTCGAAAGAAACCGTCGTAAACCTGAAAAATTTGGAAGGTGAAGGCGTTTTCATCTCCGAAGGCAGGAGCAAGCTGGGCGAGCTGGACCCCGGAGCCAGCAAGGAAGCCAAACTTTCCTTTACCATCGACAAGTCGTTCTCCAAGCCAAAGGTCGGCGTGGAGCTTTCGATCGTCGATACCTCCATCGGGGAAAACCTGATCGACAAAATGAGCTTAGGGTTGGGCAAGGAACCTCTCGCTCCCCCGCAAGACGTGCTCCAAAAGGCCCCCGTCATCCAACTCACCGGCATCGACGGAACACGGTCGACCACCGCCGGCCGCTTTTACGTTTCAGGCACCGTCACTTCGGATAACCCCTTAAAAGACGTCATCATCTTTGTGGGCGACAACAAGGCCTACTTGAAATCCGCCGACGGAGACTCTCCCAAGAAAATCACCTTCTCTTCCCAGGTGCCGCTCGAGGTGAAGAACAACAACAGCAACAACCTCATCATCGTCTTGGCGAGGGATCAGAGGGATCTGACGGGCCATAAAAGTTTCTTTATCCGAAAGAAACCATGAAAATTTTCCATGGATCGAAAGAGGCGAAGGGTAAGTTGAAAAAGCCCGTCGTGGCCTTGGGTAATTTCGACGGCATTCACCTCGCCCATCGAAAGATGTTCGCTCTCACCCACTCCCTGGCAAAAGAGGTGAAAGGAACGCCCGCCGTCTATACTTTCGACCCACATCCCGTGAAATTCCTATCGCCGGAAACGGCGCCGCCTCTGATCACGACGCTCGACCAAAAAATCGAGCTCATCGCAAAAAATAAGATGAAGGCCCTCATCCTCGAACCTTTTTCGGCTGCCTTCGCCAAACTCTCCCCGGAAGCCTTCTTCACGGACATCTTATGCAAGCAACTCTCGGTGGCCGGAGTGGTCGCCGGTTACGACTTTACTTTCGGGGCCAAACGGACCGGCACCGTCGAAACTTTGGAGAAACTCTGCCGCGACCACCGAGTCGCCTGCCGCATTCTTGACGCCTTCTTGTTGGGCAACAGCCTCGTCAGCTCCTCTCAGGTGCGCAACCTCATCCGGCAAGGAATGGTGGAGCGGGCGAGAGACCTGCTCGGTCACCGCTTCGAAATCGTCGGCACGGTGATGCACGGCGAGGGCATCGGCGCCTCCTTGGGTTTCCCAACGGCGAACATCCTCGTGGAGAACGAGCTCTTGCCGGCCACAGGCGTCTACGCGACGCAGGTGCGGCTGGGACTTCGCCGCTACTTAAGCGTCACCAACATCGGCTACCGCCCCACTTTCGGCGGAAGGCGGCTCACGGTGGAAACCCACCTCATCGGATTCAAGAAGAAAATTTACGGCCAAAAAATTAGGCTGAAGTTCGACAAGCGCATTCGAGAGGAAATGGCCTTCGCCACCCCCGAAGACCTGATCCATCAGATCCGGCGGGATGTCGAAGAAGCCAAGAAAATTTTGAAATGAAAACCCGCAGATTCCTCATCATCGGGGACCCCGTGAAACACTCCCTTTCCCCCGCCATGCAAAACGCGGCTTTTCGAGTGAAAAAGATTCCCGCGAGTTATTCGAAGTTGCGCCTCACGAAAGGGCAACTTCCCGGCTTCTTCCAAAAATTAAGGAAAGGCGCCTATGGGGGGATCAACGTCACCGTCCCCCATAAGGAAGCGGTGCTCCCTTATTTGGACGAACTCTCGGAAGAAGCGCGGCTGATCGGAGCGGTCAACACGGTTCTCGTCGAAAACGGAAAATTAAAAGGCCACAACACCGACGGAGCGGGCTATTTGGAATCGTTGCGGAAGGAAGCGAAGTTTAACCGCGCGGCAAAGAAAGATCCGGCGTTGGAGGCGCCGCCCGCGGCATCGTGGCGGTCCTTTGCCGAAACGGCGTCCGAAAAATCATCCTGATCAACCGCACCTTGCGCCGAGCGCAAGCGCTCGCTCGGGAATTTCAAAAAAAATTCCCCAAAACCCGGCTGGAGGCCTTAAGCTTAAGCTCCAAAAACTTCTCCGCCCATTTCCGAAAAACGGATCTCCTCCTCAACACCACGAGCGCCGGCTTGAAGGGCTCCCCTCTCCCCCCCCTCCCGTTCCATCGCTTGCCTCCCCACGCCGTCGTCTCCGATATCGTCTACAAGCCGCCGCTCACCCCTTTTTTGAAGGAAGCGAAAAAAGCCAAGCGGAAGATTCACGGCGGTCTCGGCATGCTCCTTTATCAAGGCGCCCTCGCCTTTCGGATCTGGACGGGACGGTCGGCACCGGTCGGCGTCATGAAAAAGGCCCTACTTGCCTCGCTACGCCTAAAACCCGCGCGCTGAGTTAAAAAGCACCCTCTTTCCCTTGAAAATCCTACATTTGCCGTCTTTCGCACGTTCAGCTTTGAAAAAACTTGTTAAGCGTTGCCGCCTCCATCCTTGATCAAATTCAACTGGCACTCCCATTGCACTTATTAAATGAGAGAGGGTGTTAAAATGGCCTCTTTTAGAATTTTGCGGGATTTTTACGAACAAAAACCAACCCGTTTTATTGTGGTGGACGACAGCGAAGAGATTCTTCAAATTTGGAAGCGGGTTTTATCGAGGGAGGAAGAGTGCATCTGCCTGCTCACCACCGATCCTTTCTTGGCCCTCAGGGACATGGAAATCCACGGCGCGGACATCCTCATCACCGATCTCATGATGCCCTGCCTCTCGGGCTTTGAACTCATCCAAAAGGCGAAAGGGATCTGTCCTGAAATCCAAACCTTCCTCACCACCGGCAGCCCCTCCCACTTCGAAGAAACCGAAAACTTAGACGAGATGTGGGAAGTGCTCCGCAAACCCTATATGGACATCCAAAACGTACAGGCCTTCGCCCACGAACTGGCCACCCACCATCCCTTGAACCGCAGCCATTGCAAGTTGAAGGGCCACATCTATTTTTGGGATTTGTAAAAACCGCCTACATCAATTGCAAATTGCAATACTTCGCGATGAGCCGTTTCATCTCTCCGTTTTGGAAAAGAATGGTGAGCTTGCGGTCGTCCACGTTCCCCTCGCATTGCTTGATGGTGCCGACGCCGAAGGTGGGATGTTTCACCTTGCGCCCCACTTGGTAGGGATTGTTTTCGTCGACGCGCACGGACTCCGCCGGCTCTTTTTTGAAAGAAGCGGGAGAAGAGGAAGAGGCGGCGCCGTAACCTTCCCTTTTTCTCTCGAGGAGCTCGACAGGAATGTCTTCTAAAAAGCGGGAAGAAAGGTTGTACTGATCCGCCCCGTAAATGCTGCGTTGGGCGGCGTTGGTGAGGTAAAGGCGTTTTTTGGCCCGTGTCATACCCACGTACATGAGGCGGCGCTCTTCGTCCATTTCCTCGGGCGATTCGAAGGAGCGGGTGTGGGGAAAGAGTCCTTCTTCAAGCCCCGTGACGAATACATTCTCGAATTCGAGACCCTTCGCCAAGTGGAGGGTCATCAGCGGCAGCACGCCGCGCTCGTCGGAGAGTTTATCGACTTCGCTCGCCAGCGTGATTTGATCCAAGAATCCGCCCAAGGTGGGCTCCTCCGTCGACTGCTCGTAATCGGAGACGACGCTCACGAGTTCTTCCAAGTTCTCGATGCGGTCTTCCGCCTCGAGCGTGTTCTCCAATTTGAGTTCCGCCAAGTAGCCGGTTTCCTCCAAGAGAGAACGGAGCCAATCGGAGAGCTTTTGCTGGTGAAGGCCGGTCTTCAAGCGCTCGAGGAGACCCAAGAACTTGCGGACTTCATTCGCGAGCTTGTTCGACAAGCCCGCTTCTTCCGCGCGGCCCAAAGCCTCATGCAAGGTGATTTTGTTTTGCAAGGCGAAGGCGTCAAGTTTCTCCAGGCTCGTCTTGCCGATGCCGCGGGCGGGCACGTTGATGATGCGTTTTAAATGGACGGAGCTCGCGGGATTGGCGATCACATAAAGATAAGCCAAAACGTCTTTGATCTCGCGCCGGTCGTAGAATCGGGTGCCGCCCACGATGATGTAAGGGATGTTGTTCTTACGCAGCTCGTCTTCGAGCACCCGCGACTGGGCATTGGTGCGGTAAAAAATGGCGCAATCCTTGAAGGCCCCCTGCCCCGTCTCCTCCAGGCGCCGAATCTCGCGGACGACAAAGGCCGCTTCCCCCTTTTCGGTTAACCCGGTGAAATAAACGATGGGATCCCCCGCCTCGTTTTCCGTCCAAAGCTCCTTCGGCTTGCGTTCCTCGATCTTTTCCACCACCGCATGGGCGCCTTTGAGCACGTTTTTCGTCGAGCGGTAGTTTTGCTCCAGCTTGATGACGGTCGCCGCCGGGAAATCGAGCTCAAAATCGAGGATGTTGCGGATATTGGCACCGCGCCAGCGGTAGATCGACTGGTCGTCGTCGCCCACCACGCAGAGGTTTTGGTGGCTCTCGGAAAGGAGTTTGAGAAACCGATATTGGGCATGGTTGGTATCTTGGTATTCGTCGACGAGGATGTAACGGAGACGATCTTGGTACATTTTGAGAATCTCGGGATTTTGCTCGAAAAGCTTCACGGGCAAGAGCAAGAGATCGCCGAAATCGACCGAGTTATTCTTCTTTAAGGCCTCCGCATACCAGGCATACACTTGGGCGGTCCTTTCCTCAAAAAAATCATCGGCGGTGGCCGCGTATTCCTCCGCCCCGATCAGCTCGTTCTTCGCCTGGTTGATCCGACCCGCGATCGACTTGGGGTGGAACATCTTGGGATTGAGCTGCAAGGCTTCCAAAGCGTCTTTGATGAGCGAGAACTGGTCGTCGTCATCCATGATCGTGAAAAAGGGACCGAGCCCGATCTTCTCCGGATGGCGACGCAGGATGCGAAGACCCGCTGAATGGAAGGTGGAGATCCAAACGTCATCGGCACGGCCGCCCATCAGCTTTCCCACCCGCTCCTTCATCTCACCAGCCGCCTTATTGGTGAAAGTGACGGCGAAGATATTCCACGGGCTCACCCGATGGTTTTGGATGAGGTGCGCCATGCGATGAGTAAGTACGCGTGTCTTGCCGGAGCCGGCACCGGCGAATATCAGCAAGGGGCCTTCGGTGTGCAGCACGGCTTCTTTTTGAGGGGGATTGAGCTTATCAAGAAGGAGAGAAGTCATAAGACTTCTTTATAAGAAAATGGGAAAAGATCAATGGCTCATTCCACCTCAATAATACGATAGATCGTTTCAAAGAAAGGCCCGACCGCTGGTAAGAGGAACGTTTTCTTGCCCTCTTCCCCTACCCAACGGTCGGGCCCAATTTCCCCATGACGAAGTTCAGGTTAGAACGTCTTCCTAAAAATCCAATCGTGCACGATAGCGTATACGAGCAGACTGTTTTTATGGAGGAAAAGCGAATGTCCCACATTGGGGATGATCTTCGTTTCGAGATCCGTATTAAAGAAGCCCGACTCGTAAGCTCGGTAACTGGCATTATTGTGGCAGTCCACGTTTTCCCCGCAGTAGAAGAAATCGTCGCTGCCGGTGATCATTAACACCGGCACCTGGACCGCGAGGGACTCGTGGGATAAGTGCCTGGGAATGTCGAGAATCAGGCCCAACGTCATGATGTCCTTCTCGGCTTCATCGACGGTCAGAACCTGGGGATCGGTATTGTCTGGATTGAAAAAAAGAAGCGTTCTAGAGCCGGGCCGGGTGGTGAAGTAGGTTTCATCCAATCCGGCATTGGCGAATTTGGGGTCCAAGAAAGCCGGGTACACGTGCGCCTGAGTCCCTTCCACGGCTTGCGTAGTCGCTTGATGGGTGAAACCGGTCAACACGAGGCCGTCGATGTCATCCACATAAGTACTCGCGCCCGCGACGGAGATGAGCGAGCCGAAAGAATGGCCGAGCTGGATGATCTTCTCGAACCGCGCCCCGAGAGTGCCTCCCCTCAAGGCTTGAACGACCTGATGGTTCACGTACGCCGCATTGCCCACGTTAAGCAAAATTCCCGGCGCTCGGTCGCTTTCCCCCGAGCCGATCCGATCATAGGCGAAGGTGGCAAAACCCAATAAGTTTGCGAAATCGACGTAAGAATAACGGGAGCCGCCGTAAGGGAAATCCCAATATTCCTTGTTGAGGGTCGCCCCATGTACCATGAGTTGGAGCGGTTTGCCGTGCAAATGTCCCCGCCAACACAGTTTCCCGACGAGGTTGTAGACGGTGGGATCCCCCTCCACGAGGTGAACCGGTAAGTTGTGGATCTCGCACGTTTGGCCGAAAAAATTGGCCTGTGCCTTGGCGGTGTATCCAAACGCGACCGCCGTGAAGACGAACAACGCCACGAAGGCCAGCCGGAGCGAACGATGCATGGAACGCATAAAAGTCTCCTTTCTTTGAAAAAGAAATAATTTTGGATGAAGTACTCCATCCTATTTTTTTAAGCGTTCCGCCGTCATCCCTCATTCGGGTGAATTTGACGGTCAAAATAAACTTAAAACTCGCTAATAAGGGTGATGGAGGTTTTTGCGTTCCATGAAGGGAATCGGCCGCCGTACATAAGCGGCGCAAGGCAGGGAGGTTTAATCATCCTCTTGAGAGACGTCCTCGTCATCGACGAAAATCGGGTGCCCCAAGGCCATCCGGGCGGCCTTCACACGGGATTTCACCCCGAGCTTGCTGAAAAGTCGGCGCAAATGCGAGTGCACCGTGTGGACCGAGACGAATAACCGTCGCCCAATCTCCTTATCGCTTAAGCCTTCGGCAACCCATCCCAACACCTGCGTCTCCGCCGGGGTAAGCCGATATCGTTCCGACACCTCCGACAAGTTCTGTGAGCCGCTTAATCCCTCGAGTTCGGCCAAGACGAAAAGAATGCCGCGACTGTTGCGGCAAAGACGCAAGTGCGCCCGATCGACCGTGCCCTCTTTTCCATGAAGCCGGACGGTGGGGACGGAAATCTCCGCGCTCCCCTTTTTCTTTACCAATGCCCCCAGGCGACATACGGCACCGACCAACACGTCCGGAAGCCGCGACTTTCCGGGCCGGTTGAATTGGAAAAATTCCTTGGCGCGCTCCGAAATCCACAGCAAGGCGCCTTGGAGATCAAAGGCTAAAGTCGGATAAGGACCGCGGTTGAGGATGTCTTCTAAAAAAGGGCGCTCTTCCATTCCTTCTCCCACCCGCGCATTGCGGCGGGTCAAGGCTTCCAGGGAAGGAAGGAGGCTCGAAAGATTCATGATTTCGCGCTCGCTGAAATCCGGCTGCCGGGAGCTGCGGGCGAGCAATAGTCCCACCATCCCCTCGGCGCCGATATCCAGATCGCTCAGCTTTAAGTGGAGGAAATTGTCCATTCCATAATGAGTGGAACATTCGGTGTGGACGGGGTGAGAGAGAAATTCACGGTATTCCGGTACGCTGGTGGCGTGCAAAAGCCATGGATTTAAGCGTCGAAGTGCGTTTTGCATCGGGTCTCCGGCGTAATATTCCTCCGTATACTCCTGATGCGAGGCGCAAAGGGATCCTGCAATGTCTTCAATCTTATGCTGTCGATGAAAGCGATAGAGTAAGGAAGTGCTCGTATTGAAAAGTCGGTCTAGCAGTGGGAGAATTTCCGAACCTAAGTCCCCCAAGGAAACCACTTCGTAAGAGGCGAGCCGAATCTCGTGCAACAAGCGTTCTTGTTCACTTTCGGTGATCATAATGGGTGTTAAGTCTGCGTGGATGGCGCTGTACGACCCATTATTCTTAGTACCCACGTGCTTGGCAAGATTTTTTTTAAGGATCCTACAATACCCCACCGAAATTCTTGACGAGTGGTATGGAATTTAGAATTCACTCTACCGTCTGCTATTCGTGCCGGAAGTAGGTTGAGGGTTGGCCGCATATTGGCCCATTTGACGGACAATGTCGGCTTGAGCTTCCTGCAAACGTTCCATCGCCCGCACCATATGTTCGGTGGCCCTTTCGAGACGGGCATCTTGTGCGCGACGCAGGTTCCGAAAAGCGGAGATCGGTGGAGGAACGTCTTCTCCGGCGGCACTTCGCTGATAATATTGGAGGATCGCTAACACGTCGTCTTCCCCGTTCATCAAACCCTGGATATACTGTCGGGTATTATTTCGGATAAGCTCTTGTCGCTCTCTTGGCATTCTCTGAAAGTTCGGATTGGCTTTCACCGAATATGAAACGAGAGCGTCGATATCGGGGGTCACGTTGGCCAGCAAAGCTTTCAAAATAATGATCTTATATTGAGAGATCACCTCGTGGACATTGTGGTTAGAAGAAGCGGCTTGGGCCTGGCGGATGGAAGCCACGTAATCTAAAAGGGATCGCGTCCTTCCGGATCGAGGCAATGCCCTCATTCCCAATGCCGCCAATGCTTGCCTTGTCTCGACTTCATTCAAGCTTTGATTTTGCCCACCGGCATCCGATTTAACAATTTCCACTCTCTCCGTAGGCTCGAGGACCTCCGCGTCCCTTCCTCCGGATTGGCGGAGGGAATAGGTCCTTCCATTGAAGTTCCCCAACACGATGTCCGTGCTTTGGGGGCTGGGTCGGTGGGAAATGGACATAAAAACTCTTTTCCAACGAGGTGTGCCGCCCCAATATGGATTACGACAAATCTATTTCTTTTTGCGGGTGATTGAGCTTATTGAGAAGGGAGAGATCAAACTTAAGATCCAGAAAAAACCTTCTCAATCTCGGCTTCCATCCTTTAACGTCGTTCAAGCGCTCGCCGAATCTCTGGCCATGACCATATATTTCCTGATGTTCCGGTGGATGGCACATTAGGCACCTGGGCGGCGCCGATCCCGAATAAGCCATTATCGATTCTGACGTTCCGTTGGGCTAAGAGCTGGGAAAATTGGGATTGAAACTCACGAGCCAAATTCGTGAATTGAGAGGACGAAAGCGGAGCATCGTGTTGAGTCGCCCGTACCAAACGATCTAGGGAATTAATAACATTTCGCTGCGGTTCGTTGGGGTTGAGGATTTGAAGAACTTGGTCAGCGGTAAAATATACGTCATTCCCATTTCTTTGAAGGGAAGCGGGAAGAATTCCGTAGGCTTGGGGATTCTGCGAGACGGCCTGAAGTGCCGCCGCCGCTTCAGGATTATTCACCAAGGCACCATTGATACGAAAAGACATATCCATCTCCTGTGAACATCACGGCGCCCCCATGATTTCGTTTATTATCGGGCGTTTTTTCCAAAAGTTGCTTCCCCGTAACCCGATGGTTCAGAAGCTTCAAGCCAAGGAAAAAGCCTTTCTTAACTTCCTCACCGATCTTAAGGCCAATTCACGGGTCAAACCGAGGAAATTTTTCTTCCCGTACCACTCGACCAGAAAGCGGAGGAAGGTTCTCCCTCCTGTCTTTTCCGAAAGAATGCGCCCTCTCATGCGGTGCCGGCACCAAAGGGAAGGCAATTCCCCCCAGAAAGTCGGGCGGCCGTTCAACACGCGGAACTCCTTCTCCTCCAAAGGATGGGTGGAAGCCCGGCGCAGGGAATCCAAGACCTCCTTGGGAAACGCCAGACCCCAGCGGGAGTTCAGATACCCCAAACACTCTCTGAGCGGGACTTGCAAACGAAGCTTTTCGCCCAACTCCAGAAAATGACTCCAGTCGATTTCATCTTTCCTTAAAAGACGAACCGCATCGGTCACCCAACGCAAGTGGGCACTCCCGCTCCACCTCAGTCCGTGAACGCACACGTGGAAGAAGAGGTGGGTGGGGCAAAGACTGAAAGCCTCGATCCCCCTGAAGGCGAGGGGCACTTTCCTCTCCCAGAAAACCTCCGTCACCTCTTCCCAACAACGGTGGTGAATGACGAACCAATGGACGTCAAAACCCAGACTCTCTCGGTTGATGAAATTTATGCCGTGACGATTGAAATTGGGCTCGACGTAGGAAGGATCCGCGGGCGAGAAACCGTTTTTTTTCATCCAACCAACCACCCGGGAAACCGCTTGTCGGGGCACGAGGAAATCGAAGTCTTCCATGGGACGCAAACCAAGATCTCCGTAATACGACGCCGTCATGGAAACGCCCTTGAGCACCATCACTTCGACGGACTGCTTCCGCAACTCGTTGACCAAAGCGGCCGCCCGGTCGAAGAGCATTTGATTCTTGGCCCAATGGTAACGATAAAGCCCCTTGAGCTTGGGCAACAGTTCATCTTCAATTTTTTCCCGACTTAACCTCGCATAAAGCTGCGGCAAAAGGCGGTAAGATCCGGAATCGAGGAAATCGATATGGATTTGAGACTTCCATTGTCGATAAGCATCGATTCCCTCCTCTCCCTCCGTCAGAATGGCTTGTAGCAAGAGTTCTTGCTCGGCGGTGGGAAAACTTCCCCCTGGGTCCCTACGGGGATCCATCAGAGCCCGTGTGAATTCGGGTGAGCTGCGCCCGGGAGAAACCCGGGTCCATTGTACTTCACTCACGGAAGGGCTCCTTCCGCTTTTCGACGACGGTCAAGAGAGGCTTTCAAAATCTTTAAGTAGTCCCTTTGAGAAGGCCGCTCGATTGTTCCTTGGTTTTGGGAATGGACGCGCCGGCGCGCCAAAGACTCGGGAATCACGCGGTACTGAAGGCCCTTTTCCGTTGCCCTCAAGTGCCAATCCATAAACTCACCCATCTTGCAAACCTCGTCGAAAAAACCGACGTCGAGAAACGCGCGACGTCGAATCATCCAAGTGGAAGGGCAAGGCCCGGGAAGCGGTGACGATGGGCATTCCTTCCTATTTTTTTCCTCGTCGCTCAAATCGGGACTCAAGAACGGAGAGATCCAGGTAAAGAGGTAATCGACGGAATCCCGATCGAGTTCTTCCCGCTGCCGCCGCAATTTGTCAGGCTCCCAAAGGTCGTCCGAGTCCAAGAAGGTAAGAATCTCGCCCGTGGCCAGGCGGACGCCGTCGTTGCGGGCGGCGCCGATCCCTCCGTTGGGTCGGGAGTGGACCCGAATCTTGCCTCCGAAAGAACGCGCCACTTCAGCGGTGCCGTCCGTGGAACCGTCGTCAACCACGATGATTTCATCGGCGGGTAGCGTCTGCGCCAAAACGCTGTTCAAGCATTCAGGAAGATATTTCTCTCGGTTGTAGGCGGGAATAACGACGCTAATGAGCGAATTCTTTTTCATGCTTCGCCTCCTTTCGCGCCCCGTTGCCGAAGGACGGAGGCCCTTACCGCCTGAAGCAAATCTTTACGGAGAGCCGGGGTTTGACGGGTCAAATTGTTTCCGTGCAACCTGCGGAAAAGAAGGGTTTCAGGGACGACCCCCACCGTCACCCCCATGTCTTTGGCGCGAAAGAACCAGTCGCTATCGTTACCGTGCACATAAGAGGCATCGAAGAGACCGACCTTCTCGAACGCCGGTCTCCAGACCATCAAGGCGCTCGGAATATTGGCGGCATGGTCCTCGAGAAACCTTTTCTCCCTAAATTGGACGGGCATTTCCGTCCCGGGTTCGAGAAAAAGTCGCTGATAATGGATGCTGCCCCCCCATCCTGGATTGGCTTCCATCCGGCCTTGCTGCACGGTCAACTTGGAGGGATGCCACAAGTCGTCGGCGTCCAGAAAGGCCAACATTTCTCCCTTCGACTCTTCCACCCCCCGGTTCTTCGCCACGGCGTGCCCTTGATTGGCCTGTCTCACGTATTTCGCCGGAAAAGATTGGGCGATTTCGGCGCTTCGGTCCGTTGAACCGTCATCGACTACCACCACTTCGAAAAAGCCGTAATCTTGTGCGAAGACGCTCTTCAAGGTCTCACTTAAAAACTTCTCCCCGTTATAGACAGGGATCACCACGCTGACGAGGGGTTTAGCCATAACGAAGCTCTCCCGATTTCCATTCCGCTTCGCGGAGTTTTCCGTTCTCCAACCATAACACTTGATCGGCGATTTTTAAGACGCGTTCGTCGTGACTGACCAACAAAACCGACATTTCGTCTTTTTGCCGCTGCAGGTTTCTCACCAAGGCCTCGACTAAGTTTCCGTCCAGATGATTGGTGGGCTCATCCAACACCAAAAGCTTGGGCTTACGGATGAGGGCCCGGGCGATGTTGATGCGTTGGGCTTCCCCTCCCGAAAGGAACTGCCCGCCTTCTCCCACCAGGGTGTCGTAACCGTCGGGCAAGCGCGAGATGAAGCCATGGGCCATGGCCCCCTCCGCCGCGGCTCGGATCTCCTCGTCGCCGGCCTCTTCCATTCCGTAGGCGATGTTCTCGCGCAGCGTACCGCGAAAAATCAGAGGATCTTGGAGAACAACGCCCACCTGGCGCCTCAAATGAGAAAGATCCCACTCCGCATACGGAATACCCTCCGCCAGCAACCTGCCGGCTTTAGGCTCGTAAAAACCGAAGATCAGCTGCAGGAGAGTGCTCTTGCCCGCCCCGCTGGAACCCGCCAACGCCACGCAACGGAAAGGTTGCAGCTCGAAGCTCACGCCCTCCAATACGGGTGCCCGACCATAGCCAAAGCTTAAACCTTCCGCCTTGAGTCTTCCGGTGAACGTAAGTTTTTTGCCAGAGGGATGCTCCGCCTTTTCGGGGAGGGATAAGATGTCGGCCAAGGCCCGCATGGATTGAAGACCAGCCAAAAAATTAGGCACGGCGTTGAAGATGACGCGGAGCTGGTCTTTAAGCAGATCCACCGCCACATAAAAAGACAACAAATCGCCCACCGTCATCTGCTTTCGAATCACCGCCATCCCACCGACGATCAAGATCACGGTTCCCGCCGCCATGACGCCCATGTTTTGCAGCAGGCCATAGGCGGTATCCAACCACGCCATGCGCCCGCTGGATAATCTCAACTCGCGGGCGGCGCCGTGCTGACGCGTTTTTTCCCTTTCTTCGGCGGAATGCAGACGGATTAAATCCATTTTCTCGAGCGCGAAACGGGTTTGGCGGCTGAAGTCTTCGAAACTCCACCGGAAGCGTCTCACCCGCTCGTTCACGCGGCGCCCCAACAACTTGCTGACCGCGACGAGGACGGGCCCCAAAGCGACCAGCACCAAAAACATCCTGGCATTCAAATAGCAGAGAATGGCGCTTAAGCCCAAGCTGACGACGGCGCCGGGGATGAGCTGAGAGATCAGGGCATTGGTCATGATGTCGAGACGTTCGGTGTCTTGAACGATCACGGTATGGAGCCGCTCCGGGTCGGCCCGCATCCTCTCCTGTTTGTCGACGCGGTAAATTTTCTCGATGAGCTCGCTGCGGAAACGTTGGATGGCGATCTTGGTGATCTTCAGGGTTAAACCGCGGTTGCACAACTGAACCGCCCCGTGGAAGGCGTAAAGCCCGAGGATCCCCAAAGCCAGGCGTACCAACATGGAGGAATCGCCTTTCGCGAGCACCTGGTCGAAAATTTTCCGGACCAAGAGCGCGATGGGGAGGAGCAACAAAGGCTGGGTCACCGACAGAGCGAAGCTCAAAGCCATGGATTTCCAAAGCCCCCGGTAAAACCCCGCGTAGGTTTTCCAAACGTCTTTCATGCATTCCCCCGGTCGATCCATTCCCGCAAGACTTCGGTCACCTCATCCAGCTCATTCCCCAGGTTAAGGCGGTAAACTGGTACTTTCCTGATCAATTCTCCCAGAGCCTTGAGTCCCCGCTCTCCCGCCCCGGGCAACTGAAGTAACGTGCTGGGAGCCAAGGCCTTCAGCGCCTCCAACCCGCTCGTCCGATTCAGCGAAGTCCCGGCACGGCCGGTGATGCGGGGAATAAGAACAGCCATAAGCGGAAGCGATTCAACCAATTTTTCCTTGAACGAAGGATAAAGGAAAAACATCGCCTTCTCCTCGGGCAATTCGTGCCGGTTGCTGACGAGCGGTTCCAAGTCAGGAAAACGATGCAGGTTGTCGATGCACAATTTCCCGGAATTATACAGGCTATGAACCCGCGGAACCCCGGAGAAGGAAACCAGGCAGTAGTCGTCCCCCACATAGGACAGGGGCGACTTCAAGGCCGCCAGAGAGGTGGTGGACTTACCCGACCCGCTCTTACCGACGATCAGCACCGCGCCCTTTTCCGTACCCACGGCGCCCGCATGGACGATTTGCGAACCTCTCGGAATGAACCACCATTGCAATAGGTGTTTCAAGGGTGAGGCGCGGTCGTAATAGGGCGCTTCACGGGCGTCGGGAACCCAGTAAAAACCTTCCGATCCCTTTCGATCCAGCGACAGAGCCGTATCGTCTCCTCGGTGAAAAGCAACGTCAAAGTCTTCCGAGTGGTGATCAAAAATCTCGCCGGGTGCGGAAGAATCGCGGAACAGGGGAAACTCGGGCCCCCTTCCCCCCGATGTGGCGCCGTCCCAAACGGCGACCGTCAAATCATGCGGGTCGGCCGCCGACTCCAGATGCGCCAGAGCGGGACGACACGCGTCCGCCGTGGGTTTCCCGCCCCACTCCACACGCAAGATTTTTCCAGCAATGCGGTAATGGGAAGTCAATACCTTCCCCCTCTCCTTCAACTCCTGAAAGGAATCCCGCATCCCTCGAACATGCGCCGCTGCGTCGAACGCCATGATCACCTCACATTTTCTTGCGCGCGGGCCATCCCGCCTCTTCCACGTCATGGACGGGATCCAATAACAGTAAATCCTGCATATCCACGTATTTTTGAAATTCGGGGGCCTCAAAAACCGCTAGTCCGTCGGGCAATCGGAGTGTGCCGACGTCGACGCCCACATCCGCCGCAACGATCAATCCCTCCCGTTCTAGCCCCGAGACAAAAGCACCCATTCGAGAGGTCACTTCGGCCACGGCTTGGCCGGTCTTCTGTGCCATGGCTTCAGAAACCGTTTCCAGAGGCCAGCCGGACGTGAGCAGCTCCCAGGCTAGACTGCCCGAGGGGTTTAGGCTGAAATAGTCCCCCGTGTCCAAATTGATGATGATCGCTTCCCCATCGATGGTTTCACTGATGATCTTGGGGGTCGTCACTCGGTAAGCGGGCATGCTTCCTCCTTTTCAAAAAATGAGGTGAAGGGTGGACCTTCGTCTGCGGATAGAAATTGAAAAACTACGGTCTTGTTACTCCACCGTCACACTCTTCGCCAAATTCCTCGGCTGATCGACGTCGTTCCCCTTGAAATTGGCGATCTCGTAGGCGAGTAACTGAAGCGGGATGACGGTGAGCAAGGGGTAAAAGATCGGCAAGGTTTTGGGAACGAAAATCGCTTCATCCGCCTTTTCCGCGAGATCCTTGTCGCCTTCCGTTCCAATGGCCAAGAGACACGCGCCCCGCGAGAGGACCTCTTGGATGTTGGAGGCCATCTTCTCGTAAGACTCGTCCCGAGGCGAAATCGCGACCACTGGGGTGCCTTGATCGATCATGGCGATGGGGCCGTGCTTGAGTTCGCCGGCCGAATAGCCTTCGGAATGGATGTAGGAAATTTCTTTCAGCTTCAGCGCCCCTTCGAGGGCGATGGGAAACTCGAGGCCGCGGCCGATGAAAAGGAACTGAGTGGCCTTCTCGAATTTGAGCGCGATCTGGCGGATGGCGTCTTGTTGATGAAGCACCGCTTCCATCTTGCCGGGAAGGGCTAAAAGCTCTTCGATGAGGGCGATGGATTCTTTTTTATCGAGCGTTCCCACCCAACGGCCCAGGTAAAGGGCGATCAGCAGGATGGCTTCCATTTGAGCGACGAAGGTTTTCGTGGCGGCCACGCCGATCTCCGGGCCCGCGTGCGTATAGAGGACTCCGTCCGATTCGCGGGCGATGCTCGAATCCACCACGTTGCAGATGGAGCACACCACCGCCTTCTGGGCCCTGGCATTTTTCACCGCCACCAGGGTATCCGCCGTTTCCCCCGATTGGGAAATGGCGATGAGCAGGGTTTTCGAATCTAGGATCGGCTTGCGGTAGCGAAACTCACTCGCCACGTCGACGATCACCGGGATTTTCGCGAACTCTTCCAGGTAAAATTTTCCGAGCAACGCCGCGTGATAGCTCGTGCCGCAGGCGACGATGTAAATCTTGTTGAACTGAAGGTTCTTTTTGAAAAGCTTTTCCGCGCCGTTCAAGTTGAAAGCGCCGGTCGTCTTGGTAACGCGCCCCCTTAATGTATCGATGAAGGCGCGGGGGATCTCGAAGATCTCTTTCTGCATGAAATGCTTGTAGCCGCCCTTTTCCGCCTGGGAGAGGGACCATTGGATCTCTTTGACGGGCCGTTCCACTTTTTTGCCCTTCGCATCCCAAATCTGAATCTCTTCACGGCCCACCTTCGCCTGGTCCCCGTCGTCGAGAAAAATGACCTTTCGGGTATAGGGGAGCAAGGCGGGCACGTCGCTCGCGACGAAATTCTCGCCCTCGCCCACCCCGATCACGAGGGGGCTTTGGTAGCGGGCGGCGTAGAGGCAATCGGGTTCGTCTTCATTCAAGACCACCAGCGAATAAGACCCGCGTATTTTTTTGAGGGAATCCTTGAAGGCGGCCAGAGGAGTCGCCCCTTCTTTAATATCTTCGTCGATGAGATGGGCAACGATTTCCGTGTCGGTATCGGATTGAAAGCGGCGCCCCTCCGCGGTAAGCGCGTGGCGGAGCTCCAGGTAATTCTCGATGATGCCGTTATGGACGACGGTAATCTTTCCCGCCCGGTGGGGATGGGCGTTCGTTTCGGAAGGCCGACCGTGGGTGGCCCAGCGGGTGTGGCCGATGCCGACCTCTCCGGGAACGGGCTCTTTCTTCACCAAGTCTTTCAAGCGTGCGAGCTTTCCTTCCGCACGGCGAATCTGCGGACCGTTGCCGTTCAGCACCGCGATGCCGGCGGAGTCATACCCCCGGTACTCCAGGCGGGTGAGCCCGTCTAAGATTACTTCCGACGCTTCTTTATCTCCGATGTAGCCGACGATTCCGCACATATTCCCATCTTCCTCCCCTCTCTCCTCAAGGGAGGGGAAAATATTTCCTCATTTTTTCTTTTTCTTCCACTTCGCGTATCCTGAAATATTTTTTTGCTCGGTCCGCGAAACCGCCAACGCCTCCGCGGGCACTTCTTTCGTCACCGTGGTTCCCGCCCCAATATACGCGTTTTTTCCCACTTTCACAGGGGCCACGAGCTGGGTATCGCTGCCCACGAACACGCCGTCGCCGATTTGGGTAAGGTACTTATTCACCCCGTCGTAGTTGCAAGTGATAGTCCCCGCCCCGATGTTGGCGCCCTTTCCGATCTTCGCATCGCCCAAGTAAGAAAGGTGATTGGCCTTGCTGCCCTCTCCCAACACGGTTTTCTTAAGCTCCACGAAATTGCCCACATGGGATTTTTCCAAAAGATGAGAGTCGGGGCGGATACGCGCAAAGGGCCCGACGACCGCTTGAGATTCGATCACCGCCTTCTCCACATGAGAGTAAGCCTTCAGCACCACCCGCGCCTTTAAAACGCCATCGCGCACGATGGCGCCTTGCTCTATGACGCAACCTTCGCCTATTTGCGTCTTTCCCAGCAAAGCCACGTCCGGCTGAATCTCCGTATCAGGCCCAATCGTCACGTCTTTTTGAATCCAAGTACGGTGGGGCGCCGTAATGCTCACACCGGAGAGCATCCATGCCTTTTGGATCCTCTCCTGCATCACCGCCTCGGCCTGTGCGAGTTCGAAGCGGGTATTCACCCCCATGAGCTCCGAGGCATCGGGAATGGCGAAGGCCCCCACCGCCCGCCCCTGTTCGTGGAGAAGGCCGGGGAGGTCGGTAAAATAATATTCGTTTTTGACGGGGTTCTTTTTGATGCGCTTCAAGGCCTCGAAAAGGGCCGGCGCTTGCGCCACGTAAAGGCCCGCGTTGACCTCGTCGATCTTGCGCTCGGACTCACTCACGTCGGTTTCTTCCACCACCTTCAGCACTTCGCCCCGAATGTTGCGGATCACCCGCCCATACCCCGTGGGAGTTGGAGTCCGAAAGCTGGTAAGCGTGAAAACGTTTTTTTGCGAACGATGGAAGTGGAGGAGCGCCCTTACCGTTTCCTCGCCGATCAAAGGGACGTCTCCGGAAAGAATCAGGATGTCGCCTCTAAAGCCCTTGAAGGCCCCCTCCGCCGCCATCACCGCATGGGCCGATCCCAACTGCTGCTTTTGGAGGGCATAGCTTAATTTTTTGAAGGATCGGAGCCGGTCTTTCACCGCTTCAACCCCGTGCCCCACCACGAGCGTGATCGGCTTGCAACCGACGGCAAGCGCCACTTCGAGGGGATATTGCACCATGGGGGCTCCCGCCACTTCGAACAGCACTTTGGGCCGATCCGAGGCGGATTTCATGCGGGTTCCCTTGCCGGCGGCAAGAATGAGGGCGGCGATTTTCGTCATAAGGAAGGCCTTGGTATATAAAGGATGAGGCCTTTCCGCGCAATATTAAAGAAGGTCCCTCCTGCCGTCTTGACACCCCCTTGCGGGGGGAGTAGAGCATGGGCTCCATCCGCAATCTAAAGGAGACTTTTCTATGGCAGCCAGCGTCAACAAAGTGATCTTGATCGGCAACCTAGGCACCGACCCCGAAGTGCGTTACACGCCCAGCGGTTCGGCCGTCGCCAACTTCAACATCGCCACCAACGAAAACTGGAAAGGCAAGGACGGGCAAGATCAAGAACGCACCGAATGGCATAAAATCGTCGTTTGGGGGAAGCTGGCAGAACTTTGCGGCGAATACCTCGCCAAAGGACGTACCGTTTACGTGGAAGGCCGCCTTCAGACCCGCAGCTGGGACGACAAAGACGGCAACAAGCGCTACACCACCGAAATCGTGGCCAACACCATCCAATTCTTAGGGGGGCCTAGCGGCGAGCGCGGCAAAGGTTTCAGCGAAGGCCGCCCCGCTTCCTCGAAGCCGGCCATGGGCGGAGCGGACGCGCCTCCGCCTCCGATGGATGACGACATTCCGTTCTAAAAAATCTCGAAATTTGATTTCATTCAAAAGCCCTTACGATCGTAAGGGCTTTTTTATTGTGCAAACTTAATTTCCACGCGCCGCCGCTCGACGAAGTAGTTCTCGCTCCTCAGCCTTCATCGCCCTCGGCAACCTTTGTGACACGCCAGCATCGCGGTAAAAACGGATAAAATCAAGCCATTCCCTTTC
Organism: bacterium; assembly: GCA_046346885.1. Classification (GTDB taxonomy): domain Bacteria; phylum UBA10199; class UBA10199; order JADFYH01; family JADFYH01; genus JAXMHI01. The sequence continues at coordinate 30,554 of JAXMHI010000019.1, forward strand.
CAGCGCGGGATCCTGAAGCTGCAGTAATTGACGGGAAACTTGGGAATTCCACCGGGCGAGCAAGCGCTGCCCGAAAGGATCGCGGTTAAGAATAAGCCCTTCCTTAAGACAAAACATGGCGAAACCAAAAAACGCCCGAGGGCTGAGAGAAGTGGCAACGGACAGTGGCCTCGCCACCATCTCGATCTCAAATCGGGTGCCAGTCATGATGGAAGGTTGGAGAGCGCCCGCCGTGATTTCGCTCGAATCTTGAGGTAAAATGGGGAGCGCAAGCAGCCTCGCCTGCAAGGAAGCACTAGTCTGACCCAGCGGAAGATTTCGGCGCTGCTCCGACATGTGAACGAGAGCGAGAAGGGGCTGGGCGAAATGACCATCGCTCCGATTCGCCAACTCGATGGCCATATCCGGATGGGCCTCGGCCCAAGTCGCGAATCGTTGGAGTCTCGAATTGATATCATGCGCCTGGGCTCGGCTTTCGAAATAGTTTCGGAAACGAACGCTTAGCGAATCGTTGAAAAGATTTAAACTATTGGCATAGATTCGGAGGGCAGAGGATAAGCCTCCGATCCCCGCCTGGCCCTCCCTGGGCAAGCTCAAAAAATTCGTGGGATTATTTAACACCGTCAGAAGGGCGGGAAAATCGGAGTCTTCGAAAGTAGCCCGACGGTAGAAGGAAAAACTATAATCTTCCCGTTGTTCATTCGGCAAATGGTTGTAAAAAACCGATTGAGGCCGGAGCCTGAAAGTGATGGGGGCCTCAAATCCGATGTCTCGATTGAGCCACTGCATGCTTTTCTCGACCAAGAATCTCTGTCGACCGCTTAAATCTTCCAAAGAATTTGAATCAGGCTCTTGATTTTCGGAAGCGAGGGGAAAATAGCGAGGGCGAGGAGGCGGCAAAATCGTTTCTTCGGGAATCTCCCCGTCATGAAAACGGATACCGGTATGCGGAAAGGCCCAGAGCCCCGAAGAAATCCGGAGACTCTCCGAAACCGGCAACGCGGTGCGGGGGCCCGCTCCCTCCGCAATCAAGAAGGCCAAGGAAGTGGCGGGCGGCACTCGTTCTGAGGCGGCGAGCGGGCCTTGCAGGATGACTTGGGGCGCGTAAATATCCCCCTTCGGCTCGGGCAGCGACTCCCCGGAAAGCAGCGCCCAGGTTTCACGCGTTTCCGTGTTGTAAACGACCGCTTGAACATGGTCGTCGAATACTTCGAGGGCCAAGACTTCCGGCCTTTGAAACTGAATCCCCAAATAACGGACGGCTTGGAGAATCAATAAGGTCTCGGCCACGCAATTGCCGCCGTCCCCCTTCAAGAAATTGCCAAAGAACGGAAAATCTCTTCGATATCGATCGAGCCCCCCGTAAAGATAGAGCTGGCGCACCGCCCTTTCTGCCCGTTCTCCCGGGTTTCCGCCCTGATCCCGCAAAGCCCCCAAATGTCGGTCAAAATAAACGCTTGCCGGATAAAGCATGCTTCTTTCCGCCAAACTCAACGCGGGTTGACAATGAAGATTTTCCCAATTCTGAAAGAAGTCTCCGTCGACAAAGGTATCTTCACCTTGCAGCCAACGCTCGAGAACACCTTGGGCCTGGTCTAACAAAGCCTCCTCCGAGGAAGGAAGCGGAGGATAGACAGTGGGGCGACTTTCCACCTCTGCCACTGAGAAAACAAGGCCGTGCAAGGCAAGCGACAAACCCAAAGCCCCCATACCGGCGGGACCTGCCGCCAGGGATCCTATGCCGGCCCCAATAGTCCCTGCCGCACCGGTGCTTCCCCCGATAAAAGCAAGGTCCCGATAGCCTTGAGTGCCTTGACGAATCTGGGCACGGTAATGATCGAGCGATTGACGAGATCGGTAGAGGTGAAAAGAAGAAGAAAGCTCGAACAAGGCCGCCCGCTCGCCTTGCCCCTGTTGAATGAGCTGAAAGCCTTCGGACAAAAGCTGCTGACTGTTAGCAAACTCTCCCTGCGCTTCCTCGTAGAGCGGAGCGGTTCCATCCACGAGCCATTCTGAAACAGAACTACCGCTCTCCTCCAACTGGCCGGAGTAACGGAGGGTCTCGCCTTGAAACTCAAGGCAAGAGCGAAGCAATTGATGAAGCTGCTCTAAATTCACGGTTTCACCTCAACCGCATGAAATGGCCGTAAATTTGGATGGAAAATAAAGATGGAATTTGACAGGGCTCTCCTTTTCACACCCTGTCAAATAAGCAATCGACAGACCAATCACTAACTAATTGAATTTAATAAATAATTTAAAATTTAGAGAAGAGAGTTATAAACTATACATATCTACAAACTAATTTTTCTCATTTATATCCACCTTAATTAAAACTTCGCCCCCAAATTAAACCTCAACCCAAAATCCACCGAAGGCCCGGAAGGAATCAAGTCTTCGCTGACCGCAAACTCCCACTCGAAATGGCGCCACGGGCCTTTTCTCGGGCCGGTGCCTTTGAAACCGATGTCGAGGTCGAGGGGCATTCTGTCGAGTTTTGGGGTTCCCGTATCGTGGAAAAGGGGCGTTCCGCCCTTGATTTGGGCGACGACCGAGGCGATGTGGGTGATGTTCACCTCGAAGGCTTGTGAAAAAGTGAGGGCGAGAGGTTGAACGTAATCGTCCAAAGGATCGAATCCTCCTAGAACGAGATAGCTCAAGTTGGTGTAGGAGTGAAGCCGCTTAAAAGATTTTTCCAAGGCCAGGTTGAAATCAAAATCGGGGGCGCCGCTGCCCAGGCCGTTATCGCGTTCGCCCGTCGGAAATTTCAAAGAAACCCTTAAAGAGAGCCCCGGTCGCCTCCCCTCTTCCTTCATCATTTGATACTTCAAGTAAACGTTCAGGTCGGAAAAACCGAAGGCCTGGCTGGAAACCGAGTAGAGGGTTTTTCCGCCCCGGGTGATCTTGTAACTATAGCGGTTGTTGGGAACCTTATTGCGCCCTTCGTTGGGAAAACCGAAAAGGTTGTGGTAGCCTTGAATGATGCCGTCCATGAACCCGCCGTTTAAGCTCAAAAAGGGAAGCTGAATTCCCGCTTCGAAATTCGGATGAAACCCGTAGGCGAAGTTGAGGGCCGTGCGGTATACCTCCATATCCATATCCACGTTTACACCGTTTTTGGGAAAATCGCGCTCGATCAAGTTGCTCAACGTGGTTTCCACGCTGAAACGGAAATGCCCCTTTTCCAAAGTGGCGGAAGACTCCGGCGTGGGGCTTAAAAAGAGCAAATAAAGGGGATTTTGAGTGCGCGTCTTTAAGGGGCCGAAGTTCGGGTAATATTCCATCGCAAAGCCGAAACGGGCGAAAAAGAAAAACACGATGAGGCTTGCAATGGATAAGCTTTTTTTCATAAGGATGGAAAAGTTAAACCAAACATCAGGGAGAGACGCATGTCAAACCAAACTCATCATGAAGTGATCATCATCGGATCCGGCGCCGCCGGCCTTACCGCCGCCGTCTATGCGGCCCGCGCCAACTTGAACCCCGTCGTCATCGACGGCACCCAGCCGGGCGGTCAGCTCACCACCACGACCGAGGTGGAAAATTTCCCCGGTTTTCCCGAAGGGATCATGGGGCCGGAGCTCATGGACAACATGCGCAAACAGGCGGAACGCTTCGGCACGCAATTCGTCTTCGACCATGTGGAAGGCGTCGATTTCAAATCCAAATCCAAGAAGGTGAAACTTTCCGGTCAAACCCTGGAGGCCCCCGCCGTGATCATCGCCACGGGCGCCGCCCCGAAACTCTTGGGGATCGAAGCGGAGAAAAAACTCATGGGCCGAGGCGTTTCCACCTGCGCCACCTGCGACGGGGCCTTCTTCAAAAACGCCGACCTGATCGTCGTCGGCGGCGGGGATTCGGCCATGGAAGAGGCCAACTTCCTCACCAAATTCGCTAAGAAAGTTTACGTGGTGCATCGTCGCGACCATTTGCGGGCCAGCAAGATCATGCAAGAACGCGCGCTGAAAAACTCGAAAATCGAGTTTATCTGGGACAGCGAAGTCGTAGACATCAACGACGTTTCCAAGGGAAACGTGGAAGGCGCCGTGCTCCAAAATCTCAAGACAAATGAGAAAAAACAGATGAAGATCGACGGAATCTTCGTCGCCATCGGCCACACCCCCAATTCCGCTCCCTTCCGCGGCGCAATCGAATGCGACGAGAACGGCTACATCCTCGTCGGCAAAGGCACCCGCACCAACGTGGACGGCGTTTTCGCCGCCGGCGATTGCGTGGATCACGTTTATCGACAGGCCATCACCGCTGCCGGCATGGGTTGCATGGCGGCGTTGGATGCGGAACGGTATTTAGAATCGCTAAAATCCTAAACGAACACGTCCGCTTTACGAACGGGGAGTTCGAAATTCGAACTCCCCTTTTTCTTTTTATCAATTTTACCGCATGCTCTCACTTTTCTCTCTCCTGGTACTCCTTTTGCTTTTAAGAAAGGCGTGTCCTCCCTTTTAAGCCACCTCTACTCGGCCGGTCTCATCGGCATCGACGCCTACCAGATCGACGTGGAACTCCACATCAGCCTGGGATTACCTACTTGGAACACGGTGGGATTGCCCGAATCGGCCGTGAAGGAAAGTAAAGACCGCGTCATCTCCGCCGTGCATACCTGCGGCTACGAGTTTCCCTACCGAAAGATCACCATCAACTTGGCTCCCGCCGACGTAAAGAAAGAAGGCACTGCTTACGACCTGCCCATCGCGGTGGGACTCCTTTGCGCGGCCGGAGTCGTACCTCAAGAGCCGCTCAAAGACTACCTGTTGGTGGGTGAACTCTCCTTGACCGGAAAACTCCGCAAAGTCAGGGGCGCTTTATCCATCGCGTTGCTAGCCAAGGAGTCGAGGAAAAAAGGCGTCATCGTGCCCGCGGAGAACTATTGGGAAGCCTCCGTGGTGGAAGGCGTGGAAGTCATCGGCGCGCAGAGCCTACCCCAAGTGGTGGAGTTTTTCGCCCTTCAAAAAGCCATTCCCGAGCCGGAATTCAAATCGAAAAAAACGAGGACAAAAACGAAAGAGCCCTTAAACCTCTCGGAAGTGCGGGGCCAGGCCTACGCCAAGCGAGCCTTGGAAATCGCCGGGGCGGGTTTCCATAACCTCTTTCTGATGGGCCCTCCCGGAACCGGCAAGACGATGCTCGCTTCCCGGCTTCCCACTATTCTGCCCGAAATGAGTTTTGAAGAGTCGCTGACCACGACGAAAGTCTACAGCTTAATGGGCATGACGACGAAGGATACCTCCCTCATCCAACAACGCCCCTTTCGCTCGCCTCATCACACGATTTCGGACGCGGGCTTAATCGGCGGCGGCACGCACCCCAAACCGGGGGAAGTTTCTCTCGCCCACAACGGCATTTTATTTTTGGATGAACTGACAGAATTCCACCGAAATGTTTTAGAATCGCTTCGACAACCGCTGGAAAGCGGGCGCGTGACGATCGCGAGGGCGCTGCAATCCATCACATTTCCCGCCCGTTTTTTGCTCGCGGCCGCCTGCAACCCCTGCCCGTGCGGCCGAGGCAATTTCGGCAATCTCCAAAACCCCTGCCAATGCACGCCCACCCAGATCAAAAAATATCAAAGCAAGATCTCGGGCCCCCTGCTCGACCGCATCGACCTCAAAGTGGAAGTGCCGCCGGTCAGTTTTGAGGAGTTGGTGGATGGAAAGAAGGAGGAGGATTCACAAACGGTGCGCGAACGCGTGATCGAGGCCCAAGAACGGCAGGGAAAACGGCTTTCCGAACATGGCATCCGTTTCAATTCGCAAATGGGGACACGGTCGATCAAGGAAACATGCCCGCTGGACGAGAGCGGCCAGAAGCTCTTGGAGATGGCCATGAAAAAATGGCAGCTCTCCGCCCGGGCCTTCGACCGCATGCTTCGGGTCGCCCGCACGATCGCTGACTTAAAGAAGGAAGAAAAGATATCTCCCTCTTCCTTAAGCGAAGCGATTCAATATCGATTGGGATGACTTATTCGATGCCCAAAAGCTTTCGGTAGTGGGGATCTTCCTTGGCCGCTTGAACGAGGGTGTTGACCACCTCGTCGATCACCTCGGGGTATTGGATGGACTCATCCAAATTCTCGATCACCTTTTTCTTAATTTGAGCCCTCAAGAATTCGGGGCGGGAGACTCGGGCTCGGCCCTTAAATAAGCTGGATTTTAAAATGGCGAGTAACTCCGATCCCTTACGCCGAATTTGATCGGCGAAAGCGACGGGGTCTTGAATGACCACTTGCTGGGCGGTTTGGTTCAACTTCTTGGCGAATTCTTCCAAACGATCGGTGATCTCATTCTTGCTGAAATTGGAAATCTTCATGGGTAAATCGACCTTTTTTATCCTTCCTGAAAACGGATGATGAAGTAAATAACGTGAACCCCGTTTTAAGACCCTTCGTTCAGAAGAAGTCTTGAACATCACTTACAAAATTCTATTCGGCGCCGCGTCAAATTTGTTGCTATTTTCCCGGCCCCAAAACGGCTTTTTTTCAAAAAAAAAGGAGGTTTACATTCTTTTTGGCCCCATGCTATAGCGCAGTGAAAATCACACTCTCATTCTTTAGCAGCAAAGATCGGGATCCGCCGGTTTTAAAATTCTTAAAGCAAGAGAGGTACGGAAAGCGAAACCTTCGTTTTCCGTAAATTTTTTAATGAGGAAAACCATGATGAAACGAGGCAAAGACATTCTTCCCGCAGAAGGCAAACTGGGCGTGATGCTCGTCGGTTTGGGAGCCGTTTCCACCACTTTTATCGCCGGCGTCGAATTGATCCGCCGAAGGCTCGCCACTCCCATCGGGTCCCTCACTCAAATGGGCCATATCCGCCTCGGAAAAAGAACCGACAACCGCAATCCCAAAGTGAAAGATTTCGTTCCCTTGGCGAAGTTAGACGACCTGGTTTTCGCCGCCTGGGACATCTTCCCCGACAACGCGAAAGAAGCCGCGAAAAAAGCGGGAGTCTTGAGCAACGAAGACATCCAAAAGGTGGAAGACTACCTGGAAACCATCAAGCCCTTGAAAGGCGCTTTTGATCAGCGCTTCGTGAAAAACCTAAACGGCACTCACATCAAGAATGAACCCAATAAAATGGCGCTCGCCGAAGCCTTGATGAAGGACATCGAAGAATTCAAAACCAAAAATAAGCTCGCGCGCGTCACCGTCATCTGGTGCGCTTCCACCGAAAGCTACATCGAGCCCACCAGCGCCCACCAATCGCTCAAAAATTTCGAGGCGGCTCTCAAGAACAATGACCCCTCCATTCCTCCCAGCATGATCTACGGCTATGCAGCGCTGAAAAGCGGAGTAGGCTTCGCTAACGGCGCGCCAAATCTCTCGGTGGAAATCCCCGCCCTTCAAGAGCTGGCGATGGAAAAGAACGTGCCCATCTCTGGCAAAGATTTCAAGACCGGCCAAACCCTCATGAAAACCGTGTTGGCCCCCGGCTTCAAGGCCCGTTACTTGGGGCTCGCCGGTTGGTACTCGACGAATATCTTAGGAAATCGCGACGGCGAAGTGTTGGATGATCCGGGTTCTTTCAAGACGAAGGAAGAAAGCAAACTGGGCGTGCTCGACACGATCCTGCAACCCGAGCTTTATCCCGAGCTTTACGGCAACATCCACCACAAGGTGAAGATCAACTACTATCCCCCTCGCGGCGACAACAAAGAAGGTTGGGACAACATCGACATCTTCGGCTGGCTCAATTACCCCATGCAATTAAAGGTGAACTTCCTCTGCCGCGACTCGATCTTGGCCGCCCCCTTGGTGCTTGACCTCGTCCTTTTCATGGATCTCGCCCAGCGGGCGAACATGCGGGGCATTCAAGAATGGCTTTCCTTCTTCTACAAATCTCCCATGACGGCCCAAGGGCTGTATCCGGAACATCACCTCTTTATCCAAGAAACGAAGCTGAAAAACACGCTCCGTTACATGATGAACGAAGAACAGATCACCCATTTGGGGATTGAGTATTACGAATAGATCCAAGCGAAATTGAACGATGAACGAAAAGGGCTAAGCCAAAAGGTTTAGCCCTTTTTTTATACCCTTCGCGGCAAGCGCATCTTCCCGATCTTTTTGATGAGCGACAGATAGGCCTCGCCGGACTCTCCCTCCTCGCGGAAAGGGTCGCAATAAAGATTCCGGATCTCTTCCTTACTGATCCGCTCCGACACGAGGGCGTAATAAAGCCGGTCCCCCAGCATGTAACCCAGAGCATGCGTCACCCCGAAAAACAAATCGGCCTTCTGCTTGAGCACCTTGCCCGAATGAATGAGGTTCCCTTTTTTCTCCATCTCTTTTAACTCCAACACGACGTGGGCGATGTCGAGCTCGAGCGAGCGATCCGCGGGCACTTTTCGGCCCGAATCGCGGAAATAGAGGATGAGGCTTTCAAAATCTTTCGGATGCAGGCATTTGCGATGATGGTTGATGATCTTCGAACCGAAAAATCCCAAGGCCTCGTGCAAAACGTTGGCGTAAAAGGCGTCGGCGGGTTCACGGGGGAACTCGTCCCCCGCGCAAAGGTGCTTCAAGTAGTGAGAAGCCTCCTCGGCGGCATGGTTTAAGGAAAGGCTTGCCAGATAGGCGATACGGTTTTTTGCGATGTAATAAGATTCGCTCGCCCGAATCTGCCTCTTGATCGTCTCGATCTCCTTTTTCGTAAAGTCGGGGTCCCGCTTCAGACGCTCTAAAAAGCTTAAATCTCCGCAGGTATACACCTCCACGTCCTCCTTCTCCGGCGGAAGTTGAATCTCCAAAAAATCGGCGATGCGCGTGACGAGTTCGAGAAAACTGTGCTTGGCGTCGGCGAAGTCGATCTCCCCTTCCTCGTGCTCCAGCCAATTCATGTAGCTTTGCTGCCACACGATGGGGGGCGTATTGACGATGCAGAAACTCCTCTCGTCGATGCGGACGATCTCCGTCTTCTCCTCGATCTGCAGGGCGGCGAGCTTCCAGTAAATCTCCGCCGAGTTTTGGTAGACGATGAGGTCTTTCTTCGCCATGCCCTCCTTCTTCAGGATCTCCCTCACCTCGGCGGGAAGGTGCTCGGGAGCGATGTGCAGGTCGCCGATGAAAACCAGAAGTTTTTCGCCCGGATTTTTTTTGAGGATCTCCACCAGCTTCTTCGCGCACGCCCGATCCCTCGTTTTCAAGGTGGACCCCTGCGTGGGTGCGGCCTCCACCCCGAAAATTTGAAGCCCGTGGTAACGGGAAAAATCAAAGATCGGTTGGAAACTCTCCCACAAGTCGAAATACCAGCGTTTCTTCAGGTGAATCCTCTTCAGGAAAGTTTCTTCGTCGATCTCATTTTTTAAATACCGATCGATGGACTGTTGAAAACGGGCATGAATGAGCTCGAGGGCGACCATAAGAGGCTGCCCCGCCCCGATGAGCATTTTTAAGATACGGAGGAAACCCCGCTGCGATTGCTTGTTGGTGTGATAATCCCCGACGTAGACGATCTCGGCTAACTCCAGCTCCTTCCCGAGCTCCTCCGGCGTCGTCACGTGGCTGAAATTTCGCACGCGGCGTTGATAAGCGCGTTGATAAGCCTCAAACCCCTTCTCTTGGACGGAAATCGAATCTTCGATGATGCGTTGATTACGGCGAAAGATGTCTTTCTGTAGGAGAAGCAGCTCTTCGCGAGGAGAAAGAGAAAGAGATTTGGCCGTCATATCAACATATTATCTCGAGATGCCAAAATTGGCAAACGGTCTGAAAAAGAGGCTTTCTCGTTGACAGGGGGATGGGGCGTGGCTAGCGTTCGCACGGATGAAAAGGCCCTTTCTCACCCTCCTTACCTTTTTTCTTTTTTGCTTCGGGGCCTTTTCTCTGAAGACCGCCGCCTCGAGCGGCGCTGAAAACCAAAACATCCCTATCGGCGTTTCACCCGCCGTCCCCCTCTCCGAATCTTCATACCGAGACTTGGATAAACTCATCGGCCTGGGATTGATCGACCGTTTCGTCATCGGGCAAAAACCCTATTCCCGCAACGAATTCGCCCGGATGATCGGAGAAGCGATCGAGCACTACTCGCGAGTCACCGATCCCTTGGAAAAGAAAAACTCTTCTCTCGAGGAAACCCATCGCGCCTTGATGCGGAAAGTGGAAATCGACCACGCCCTTAACCGCTTAAAGAAAGAATTCGAACAAGAACTGATCAATCGTGGAAGCCTGCCCGGCAAAACGGCCTCCATCGACTTGCGGGGCCTTCACGCCATGCGCTTCAACTTTACGGGAACGAACAGCCCCTTCCGCAAGGTGCTTCCCCGCAACGGATTGGGCTCCATCGACGCAACGGTCAATCCCTTGCTCGCCTATCAAGAAGGACGTCATTTCGCGCGGGGAGCGCAAACCTCCTTCCAAACCGAGCATTGGATAAGCTTAAGCCCTTACGCAAACCTTTACGCCGTGCCCCGGTTCCAGCTTCAATATTCCTCCCAAGACCATCCGGAAGAAAACGGGGCCTTCGCCCAAAAACTTTCCGCCCGTTTCGGCGCCAAAAACGTCGAGCTGCTCGTCGGTCGGGAAACCGTTGCCTGGGGCCCTGGGGCACACGGGGGACTTCTGCTCTCCGACAACGCGCGTCCCCTGGACATGCTCCGCGTTTCCAACCCTTCCCCTTCTTCCCTTCCAGGCCCGCTGAAATCGTTAGGTTTATTGAAGTACTCGCTGCTCGTCGCCAACATGGGGCCGTCGTTTTCTTTCGAAGACGCCTACCTTGCCGGTTGGCGGCTCGATTGGAAACCCCATCGACACTTGGAACTGGGTTTTTCTCAGTTGGTGTACCTGGGCGGAGAAGGCTCTCGAGGCCCCTCCGCCGGAGAAGCCGTTTTGAACACGTTGGGAATTTCAAACGGGAGCATTTCCCGAAACCGCCTCTTATCCGCGGACGCCGTCTTAACGGTGCCCTCTTGGGGTGGGCTTCAACTCTATGCGGAAATGCTCTTCGACGGCTCGGAGCTTTCCGGCCGGCAAACGGGCGTCTACGCCGGTCTCTATCTTCCCCGCCTGAATTCTTCCGGTACGGCGGATCTTCGGGTGGAATTCAAACGCCTGGGAGGAGCGGTTTACCGCGACAACACCTATCTTTCGGGACACGCCTTGAACGAGCTCATGCTGGGAGACTCCTTGGGGCCCGGCGCCTTCGGAGCTTACGCCTTCTTCAACATCGACGTGAGCAAGAACTTCACCCTCAAAACCGACTGGGCCTTCGAAAGGCGCTCTTTCGCCCTTTATGGATTTCCCGTGGGCGTCCCTTCGCCCTCCGACGAAGATCGGATACGAGTAGGACTCGGCAGCGAGTTTCGCCGCGGCTCCCTCACTTTCAAACCCCGCTTCAGTTATGAACGCGCGCAAAATTTCAAGGGGGTCGGAGGAAATGCGAGAAATCTTTTTTTGGCGGATTTATCGATCGAGTTGAAGCTCGACTGGTACTTTAAAAAAAGTTTTTAAGATCTCGAAACGAGACGACTTCGAACCCCTTCTCTTGAAGCAGCGCTTTCAAGCGGGGGTCTTGCAGCCTCTCGGACTCTTTCCGGCGCGAGGCGGGAAAGCGATCATAAGCCTCTCCGGGAACGGCGGCTTCTCCCGGGTGCACCATCACCTCCGCCGCGTCTTCCTCAATGCGGTCCAAAAGATCGCTCCAGGCCTTTAATTCTCCCGCCCGGGGAGCCAGGCTCAAGCCGTAAAAAGCCAATCCCCTCCCCTTCCCCCAAAACGACGCTTTCGACCCTTTCAAGCTACGCAAAAAAAAGCGGGCGGGAAATCGTTCGATCGAAATTCCTCCTCTCTCGGCGGGGAGGCGGACGAAGGGAATGCGGTGCTTCTCCACCAAATCCCGCACCGCATCCCGAATAACGGGAAACACATGCACGTGCTCGTGTCCGTCCAAGTGGCTGATGGGGACTTCTCCGTTTACCTTGTCGAACTGGGCGGATAACTCGAGGCATATTTCGTCCCTGCGGAGCTGCCGCAGGAAAGCCTTCTTCAGCAATTGGGGAAGAGGATGAAAGAAGCCTTGAGAATTGACGAGGGAGGGAATCTTACCGGGAGGCGAAAGGGGTTTTCCTTCCGTCAAATTCACGTGCCAACCGAGGTCGATAGAATGTCGGCGCACGAGGGATAATGCGGGGTCGCTCGCGGGAAAATTCGCGAGCATCGTGGTGGCGCTCACGACGCCGTTCCGCAGGCAATTTACGATCCCCCGATTTACCGATTCGGAGAGGCCGAAATCGTCCGCATTAATGACGAGTCGCTTCATGCAGTCGTCCGGAAATTATTTCGGGCGCGGAAAATGGGCCCAACGGTCGAAGTTGACTTGAAAGGAGACGAGCCCCCTCACATTGTTCGCCTTTTGGCCGGAGACGAAGTTTTCATTGATGACGTGTTCGTAGCCCAAGTCCACCGTCAGCTGAAACGGCCACTCCTTCCAGCGATGGAGCCATGCGGTGTCGAGCCGAATGCGCTTTTCGGCGGGGTTGGATTTCACTACCACGAAGGCATCCACCGCCAACGGGCGCGTCACCGGGTCGTGGCTGATCGCCTTGTAGGTGTCGCTTCCCCGATGCTCGAAAGCCCCCTTGAAGGTCAAGAGGTTGTGGGAGTTCAGGTCCCAATTCAAAGTGCCGTAAACTCCTTGAGCGTCGGGGCCCAAGTTATCCCCCAGAATGAAGCCGTTGAGCGTATTCCCGTCTAAAAACTGACCGTGACGGTAGAAACGGACTCCGGTGCGGTGGTATTCGAAGCGCAAATCAAGGGTGCCGTCATTCAAGAGCCTCGGCACGTAAATTCCCGCCAATTGGGCCGCATCCTGAATAAACCAGGTATGGGCGTCGGCCTGGTGTTTGTCGTCGAAAATATATTCCAAATAAAGCTCCGTGCCCCGCAAAGGAGGAATGCGGAAACGCATGTCGACCCCGGACATTTTGTTGGAAACAGGGATGCTGGAGCTGCTACCCAGAATGGGGAAAATATCGCTGATGCGGTCACCCACCGAAGCGGAGGGAGAACCCTTTCCTCCGCCCAAGACCAAGGCGGAAAGTCCGATCTCGAAAAAGGAAACCGGCTGGATGCTCCATTTATAACCGACCAAATACGAATGGGGATAGAACTGCTCGGGCCCTAGGTCCGCATAGAAGAAGGAAAGTTTATGGGCACCGAGATATTTGAGGAACCACGGCAAGATGAAGGGGCTGTCGTTGGAGATCTTCACCATGTCCAAGCCCCGGGGGTTATTGGAGAGCAAAAGCCCCGCGTTCTCTCCCTGCCCCCACAAAACGTTGTCGCGTCCCGCCTCGATTTCGAAGTTATAGAAATTCAGCTTTCCGTAAAGATTTTGGATGTAGGCCTTGTTGTCGTTAGGCTGCGGATCCCGCGCAATGCCCAACTGAAAGCGGGGCCTTAAGGCCAAGGCAAAATAAGGAGACGCGCGCAACCAGTGGGTCGTCTCTAAGGAAAGATTGAAACCGTCCACCCAGTGGCGGCCCTCTTGGTAGTCCATCAAGGGATTGATTTGGGCGTTAATGTTGCCGATGCCGTTGGACACAGGAATCTGCACGGGACGGCTCTTGGAGGCCATCACGTCCACTTGCGCTTTTTCGATCAAATGCAACGAATAGTTTTTCTTCTCGCCTTCCAAGGCCCCGATCTGGACCAATTCTTCCCCGTAATCCTTTTTCAAGCGGCCTAAAATTTCTTGGACGGCGTCCAATCGGCTTTGAAGCCCTTTCTTCTTGCCCTCTGAAATTTTGGGGTCTTGAAGTTTCTCTTCGAGGCGGGAAAGATGCCCCATCGCTTCCGCGGTGATGCGCGCGATTTCCTTGCGGGAGTATGGGCGTTGGCCAACGATGATCTTGTCAACGAGCCCTTGCGCGACGAGTTTATCGATATCTCGATAGACGGGGTCTAATGTGGAAACGTTCACCGAGGCCTGGGGATAAACGACCGCGGGAAAGGCGGCCAGCATAAAAAGAAAGGCGGACGCAACCGCGCGAGAAAAGAAGGGAAAAAAAATTCGCGAAAGGGTATTTTTTTCGAACATAGGCCGCCACCGCTAACGCCCGGGAGAGGCCTCTGTCAATAAAATAGGAGGGAGAAAAAGCCGCTTCTTACCCCATCTCGGAAGCTTGGCTCTCCAATTTCTGCAAGGAGAGTCGTCTGACGCCTCGGAAAGCCAAGAAACGGGGAAAAACCAGAACGCAGGTCAGCGTCACCCAAGAAAGCCCCAAAACCGCCACCCAGCCGATCGAACGCAACCCCATGCTGGAGGTAAAGAGGAAACCGCCGAACCCCACGATGGAGGTCAAGCTCGAAATGAAGATCGCGGGAATATCCATTTGAATGACGTGATCCAGGTGACCGTCTTCATCATAACGGTGGCTCAAATGGATGAAGCAATCGATGCCGGTGCCGAGCACGATGGGAAGCATGGCGATATTCATCACGTTCAAGCGGACATCCAAAAGCCACAAGGTGCCGGAGAGCAAGACGAGACTGCCCAGCAAATGCAGATAAATCAAGAAGGAGCGCGAAATGGGCCGCACGGTCAGGAAAAGGAAAACAGCGAAAAAAACAAGGATCAGCGCCATCCCGCGGGGGGCCTCTTGTTGGATGAGATGGGTGACGTCCCTCTGGATAAAGGCGGAATCGACGGGCCGAAAATTGAGGTTTTCTTCTTTTTTCAACTCCTCAACCCCGGCATAGTATTTATCCGCGTTTTCGGAGCTCCCGCGCCCGATGGAAGGGTAAAGATAACTGGCATAATAGCCGCTCGAATCGATGGGAGTAAAAACCCTCTTCACGGCTTGGGGAAGGTTTTCCAAGGTAACATCGCTCGACGCCAAGGTCTCCTTCAAGCTCTCGATGACCTTTTCCCTCTCTTGTGCGTTGATCAGTTTCGCTTGCTCGTATTGCTTCACCAAGCGGGCGATGATCTTCCTTTTCTCGTCCGTATGCTCGGGAAGGAAGGTGGTCAAACCCAATATTCGATTATACACCAAGGTTCCCGGTTTAGAGGCGTCTATCTTTTTATCAATCGCCTCCACCGTGCGGCGGGTTTCCTCCAAACCTTGGCTCAGAAGCAAGGTGGGCCTTAGGGTCGCATGCAATTTGGTGCTTACTTTTTCGTATACCTTGTTGCCAGGCAGGTTCTTGGTGTCCATCTGCCCGTCTTCGAAATAAATCTTCGACTCATGGGCGAGCGTAACGGCGCAAACCCCCAACAAAGCGACCGTGATGAGAATCCCTAAGCGCGGTTTCCGGGGAAGGAACAAATGCTCCAGCCAAGTGGCGGCCTTCGAAAAATTGCCCAACTTAAGAATATTCCATTGGTGCAGCCTTTGATACCAACCGTATTGGGAAAAACGGTGGCCGAGCGTCAGCAACGCCGGCATCAGCAGCATCATCCCCACGTAGTTCATCACCAAACCCGTGGCGCCCAAAACGCCGAACTCGACGAAGACGCCGAAGCCTGAAAAAAGAAGCGCCAGAAAAGAACCGACGGTGGTCACCATCGAACCGAAAGTGGCACGCCCCGTGTTGCTGAACGACAACTCGCAACACTCCTCGAAAGACTTGCCCATCTTTTGCTCGTGATAAAAACGGGTGAGGAGGAAAATGCCGTAATCACTGCCCAAACCCGCCAGGATCGCGGCGCCGAAGGCGGTAATCAAGTTCAAATGTTTAAGGGCGAAGTAGAGAATGCCGCCGGTCCAAGCCACGCTGATGAAAAGGGGAAAGCCGATAAGAAACGCGGAGCTAAAGCGGCGATAATAAAGGATGAGAATGAGGAAAAGCAGGATCGTAACGATCGTGGAAACCTGAGCCACTTCCCGCTGGGTCAAGTCGAACTCTTCCACGCTGCTGGGATACTCGCCCGTATAACCCACGTCGACCGAGGCATAATCTCCTTGGCGACGAATTTCTTTTTCAATCTGTCGAATCTGAGCCACCCATTGCCGGTTCCACTCGATGTTCCCCACTCCCTGCGTCGGCTTCACCCACAGGATCTTCATCTTGCCTTCTTGGTCGGGATCTAGGCGTTTGGCTTCCTCCATCATTTTCTTATCGTACTTCTGTCTTAAGTCCGCGAAGGTGATGTCCGGGCGGTCTTCCTCGTCGGCAAACTCGCTGATCTTATTGAAGACAGGGCTAACCCCTTCTTTTTGAAGCTTCAACGACCGATTCAAGCGTTCTTCCATCATCTTCAAATCTTGGAGGTCAAGAAAGAGCCACTGGCGCTGCTTGAAAAACTCTACGGGCTTCTCATAATCCACGTACTGAACGCTCGAATTTTTCTCGATGGCATGGGCAAAAGCCTCCGCAAACTGCTTCGTCTTTTGCGGATCATTCGACTCGACGGCGATCACCAAGTTACTTTGGTTGCCGAAATGCTTTTGGAGCAAGTTGAAGTTTTGTACACTTTCGCTGTGTTGAGGAAGGAGCGTGGCGAAATCGGTGATGAGTTTAAGTTTGGCGATATAAAAAAAACTAACCAGGGTTAGAAGGAGTGAAACACATAGGACGGTCACCGGATAGCGGACCCCGAGTCGATAAAGGCGAAAACGTTTCATGGCGACGGCTCTACTTCATTTAATAAATAAAAGAAATGTTAGAATAATTCTTAGGAAAAATCCGTTAACACGTTGAAATCGCTGAAATCAAGTGCTTATCGCAGCATTATTCATCATCGAAATGATTCTTGACAAGCCCTTCAAATTTCTCAATGTTGTCAATTTATGATCCCCTCCCAAGAAGCTACTTTAGAAACGGAAATAAAGGCTGAAGAGGTTTCGGTTTTTTCCCGTTTTTGGCAGGTGCTTCTCATCGCCGTCGCCTTGCTCGGGGTCGATTTCGTTTTCTTGATGGGCATGACCCTGCTCCTCACCACCTTGGTGCACGTGATGGACGGCCACATCCGATGGTTTCAAACTTCCATGGGGCTTCCCCTGGCGATCTTGAGCCTGGCGATTCTCTACGATTTCGGAAAATTCCTTTATTTTCTGATCATCCATAAAAAAAACCAGGCCCGGCAGTTCTTAGCACAAATTCCGGTTATTTTACGCGACTGGACCCCTTTCCTCTTGGTCGACTTCATATACGAAAACCTTCACGACCTCTCGGGCCGCTTCAACCATCACGATATCGCCGCCTTGCTTTATCGGGGGGACTTAGCTCTCTTCGGGGTGGAACCGACCCTGTGGATGCAAAAGTTCACCACCACTTTCTTAACCGACGTGATGGCCATCCTCTACGCGCCATACCTCGCTTATCCGCTCATTCTCATGTTGCTGCTGTCTCTCTCCAGCCGTCGCAACCAATTTCAGCAAATCTCGATCGCGGTTTGTTTCACCTTTCTTTTGGGTTTCGTTTGTTACGTCCTTTTTCCCGCCCAACCGCCGCGCTTTTATTTAGAGCACGTCTTCACGAATCCCCCTCACCTCAACGGAAGCTTCATTTATTATCACTTGCAGGGGGTGTGGGATAACCTTTCCGCCGTGCGGGGAGCCGCTTTTCCGAGCCTGCACGCCGCCATCTCCAGCGTGGCGCTCATTTACGCCTTTCGATTCCGCAACCTCTCTTGGGTTTACCGCTTCCTTTTTTACGCCTACATCCCCTTGGTCGTCGGGCTTTGGATCTCCACCGTCTATCTCCGTCACCACTGGGTGATCGATCTCTTCGCCGGCGGAACGGTGGCGATCTTGGCCAGCCTGCTTTCCGACCGGGTCATCCGCTTCAGCCAAAAATTGCGGCTTCGCCTAGGAATTTCTTAAACGCTTTATGACGTCTTCACAACCCATCGCGCGCCCGCTCAAGGTCGCCCTGATTTGCGACCATTTCCTACCCCGCGTGGGCGGCATCGAATTGCACGTGATGGACTTGGCCCGCGAACTTCTAAAACACGGGCAGGAGGCGCGCGTCGTGACGGCCACTCCGGGCGAGGAAAACATCGACGGAGTTCGCATCCACCGCTTGAAGGCCTCGCTCCTGCCCGGATCGAAAATCATCTGGAATACCGGCGCTCTCCGAGACTTACAAAAACTATTGAAAGAAGAACGCTTCGACGTGCTCCACTGCCACAGCAGCGTCGTCTCCCCGCTGGCCTACGGAGGCGTTTTTCTGGCGAGGAAAGGATGTCCCAGCGTCCTCACCGTCCACTCGTTGCTGAATCACACCTCCCGCGTTTTTCGCTCGCTCGACCCCTTCCTTCGATGGAGCCGTTGGCCGGTCGTCTTAACGGGCGTGAGCGGGGCGGTTGCAGAAGGAATACGGAAGGCCGCGCCGAAGGCGGAGGTCCTCAAACTGCCCAACGGCATTTACCCGGAAGAATGGCGGGTGACTCCCATCGCTTCCCCCGAAACGCGGATCACCACCGTCATGCGGCTTCACCGCAAAAAGCGCCCCCAAGAGCTTTTGAAGGCGATTCCTCAAATTTTAAAGCAGGCACCCTCCTCTTCTTTCCTCCGCTTCACCTTCATCGGCGACGGACCGGAACGGAAAAAACTGGAGTCCCTCGCGAAAGAGTTGGGCCTTGAAAGCCACGTGGAATTCTTAGGCTACCTCCCTCGCGACCGGATCAAGGAAGTGTTCTCGCGCACCCAACTTTTCGTGCTGCCCACGGTGAAGGAAGCCTTCGGCATCGCCATTTTGGAAGCACGCTCGGCGGGACTGCCCGTCGTCGCGATGAACCACGGTGGAACGGGCGACTTGATCGAGTCCGGTCGTGAAGGATACTTGGCAAATACGACCGAAGAGTTTGTCCGACGCTCCGTGGAGATATTGACGGACGCTTTCCTGCGAAAACGAATGGCGGAAAATACCCGGGAGGGCCTTCATAAATTCCATTGGGATTCCGTGATCGCCCGACACTTGGAAATTTACCGTGCGGCGATCTCAAAGGCCGAAGCTTTTTCGAACGGAAAGGAAGCCTCTCGATGAAAGTGAGTCTCACCATCGACGTGGAACAAGATTGCCCTCCCTTCTTCGATACCTATCGGGGGATCGAGGAGGGCCTGCCCCGCTTGCTCGCGCTGCTGGAAGAGGAAAAAGTCCCGGCCACCTTTTTCACCACGGGCGACGTAGCGAGCCGATTTCCGGGGGCCGTCGCGAAGATCGTCGAAGGGGGCCACGAACTCGGCTGCCACGGCCTCACCCACCGCCGTTTCGACCAAATGGACGAGGCGAGCGCCCGGCACGAGATCGAGGAATCCACCTCGATCTTGCGAAAATTCTACCCGGTCATTTCCTTCCGCGCTCCCAACCTGCAATTCCCGGAAAATTACCTGAATCTATTGGAGAAGGAAGGCTACCGCCTCGATTCGTCCCAGGGGAAACACAAGATCTCTTACCCCTTTCAAAAAAAATATTCCGGATCCTTGAAAAGAATCCCCGCTTCCACCACCTCGTCCGTATTGAGGTTGCCGGCGTGGATCAAGAACCGATTTTTCCACCGCTTGAAAAATCCCATCGTCCTTTTCGTCCATCCCTGGGAATTCGTAGACTTGACGAAAGAGCGCCTGCGCCTCGATTGCCGCTTCAAAACCGGGCAACCGGCGCTGGATTGCCTGAAAGAAACCCTCGATTTTTTTAGGGCGAAAAAGGGCGAGTTCTGTCGAATGGAGGATTTGCTCGCTTAAGGAAGCGCCGCTTCCGCGTTGAGATCCACGTCTTTCCTCTTAAAACTCCACTTCAACGAAACCAAATACCCGATGAGCACGAAGGGCAGCGTGTGAACCATGTGGATGAAGATCCCCAAGGTGAGCGCCTGCGTGGGATCCAAGCCCAAGAATTGATAGATGACGAAGGCCGCCGCTTCGAACACGCCCAAGCGACCGGGAGAAAGGGGCAACATCGTAGCCAAGCCCAGTGCAGCCAGCACAAGGAGAGGCGCGTAGGCGGGAAGCGAGACCCCAAAGCTTTTCTGAACGAAAAAAATCGCCGCCGCCTCGGCCCCTTTCATGAAAAACGCGAGGAGGATTCCGCCCAGCATCTTTTTGAAACTGCGGATCGCGTGTAGGTGGTGGGCCCAGGTCTTGAAGACGAGAAAGAGTTTCTGAAACCTCGTTTCCGTCGGCGCGGAAAGCGATTCGGAGGGATCGCGATAGCGGTAGGCCAAAACGAAAAGCAACACGTAAGCCCCGAGCACGACGAGCATCACCGCTTCCATCCCCTTTTTCATCCACTCGGGAAACGGGCAGGTAAACGCTACCACCGCGAAGAGGAAAATTTTCCCGAAACCTTCGGCGATTTGCTCCAAGGTGATCACGGAAAGCGCCGCCGTTTTGCCCACCTTTTCACGATGACCGAGGAGATAAATGGCGAAAGCATGGCCGCCCCAGAAGGGGACCGTATTCACCGTCATGGCGAAGAGCGAGACGATGCCGAACATCTTCGAAAAGGGTATTTGTTTATTCTTAGGGAGAAAGAGGCGCCACTGCAACGCCATGGCAACGAGGATGACCGCCCCCATGGAGAAAGCGGCCGCGAAATAGCCCACGTTCAAATGTTTCAGCTCGCTTAAAAAACGGTCGAAGTCGAAATGACGGAAGCAAAGGAAGAAAAGGACGACGGGCAAGCCCACCGCCACGCCCCCCATCCCGATCCGTTTCTTCCATTTATCTTGAGCCTTCATCACGACGTTCCGCTTAAAAACGCCCCCAAAAAGGCTTCGGCCCTTCCCGCACGAGGCGCTCCTCCAAAAATCCGTAGGTTCTGCGGACGGCACCGGCCGCCCATTTCTCGACGAAAAGGTAGGCGATCAGGGCGTAGACGGTGCCCACGACCAAATCAATCCCGTAGTGGTGCTGCAGATAGAGGGCGGCGAAACACATGCAGAGAAAATAAATACCGAAGAAGACCGCCCACTTCTTGCCGAGTTGGAAGGAATATAGAAAAATCAACCCGCTAAATCCGGCGTGCATGGAAGGAATCGCCCCGAACACGACCGGGCTCATCCCGTAAAACCCTTTCGCCAGGGAAACCCCTAAAAGAGCGTCGAAGCGAACCAGACCCGCAGGATCTCCCATCACCGGTGCCAAGGGCTGCAAGAAACCGTATTTCGCCACGTACCAGGGAGGCGCCGCGGGATAAAGCACGTAGGTGAAATCGGCCAGGAGATTCACATCACGGGAAGCCGCCGCGCGTAACGTCCCGCCAAACTTCTCGATTGCGGAAGACCCAGGCGAGCAAAATGAAAAGGATCGCCATGGGTTCGTTAAGATAATAGACGAGACCCGAGACAGAAACGAAAAACGGATGGCTGAAATGGAACAGAAATTCGTGGAGCAAGAAAGCCGTGCCTTTCAGCGAGAAACCGAACCAGGCCTACTCCCAACGGTAAAGGCTCCAACGCCGAATAGGCTTGAGCCACTCAACGAACCGTACGTAGCGCAAATAATCGAAAAGAACGTCTTTGATCACGAAGGGAAGCGCCAACAACAGGAAAAGCCGAGTCTTGGGATGTGAAATAAGAATATGACCAAACCGGTAAACAAAAGTACACCAGGTTTCAATGCCCCAAGACGTAGTGGCTGAAGCAATAAAGGACGGCCAAGGTAAGCACCAAGGCGGTAACGGCGTAGGGCCGAGACTCGTCTCCTCTGGTCGGCGATTGCAGCGTCTTGAAAAAACAACGCTGGCGACTTCCCGATCCATCTTTAAGGCCTCACCCCACTTTCGCCTCGGAAACCGGAGCGGTCTTGAAAACGTGGTCCCAAAAAGGGAGCTCACCCCGTAAACGCTTTTTGGGATCCTGAAATGATGCCTTAAATGGTAACGCTTCAACCGCTGAAAAAAAGCAGGCGGAAAAGTGATGATGGATGAGTAATGGCTCAGATCACACGCTAAATAACCCAAAACCCCGAAACCGCCCCAAACGCTTCGCCGAGCGGTTTCGAAGGAGAAGAATTAAAAGGACCGCACACCGGCAAGCACGGAGGCATGACGGGTCTCTTTTCGTCGTTCGGATAATCGTGGTGAATGCCGTGAAGAGGTAAAAACGGCGCTTGGAAAAATCAGTTTCGCTTCGAAGTGAAAAACGAAGCGGTGCAGGAAATATTCGGTGATCGACCAGGTGAGAATCCCCATTAAAAAAAAGAGGAAATAGACCCATCCCGAGACCTGAGAATGAGAAAAAGCCCGGTAAAAAAGATAAAGGATCAAGGGCAAATAAAGAATGGCAGGAACACTGGGGTGCACCCGAGTAAAGAACTCCAGGAAATTACTCTGAAATAAGCGGACCGTCTCGTTTTGGGTGGAAGGGGTGTTTCGGGTCATCTTAAAGATGGGCTTTAGCCGACTTAAGCCTACGAATTCAACAGTATTTTATATATTCCCCAAGAAGGCGCTTTTTGGAAAAAAGGGTTGCCAGAAACGCCGACGATTCATTAAGGTCGGGGGGATGTTTGAAAAGGCCGAATACATTTTCGAAGACAGCCCCAATCCCCATTGGGTGCGGATGAAAAAAATCGCCGCCGACCACCCGGAGGTGAAGGGCCTTTTTGGGAACACGCCTTCCACGGCCGTCTATACCGCCCTTCTCGTGTTTTTTCAGGTCGGCATCGGCCTTCTTTTAAGGGATCGCCCCGTATGGCTAATCTTACTGCTCTCCTACATCATCGGCGCGGTGGCCAATCACGCCCTCTTCGTGATCATCCATGAATGCACCCATCACTTGGTGTTCAAAAACCCCGTCGCCAATAAGCTGCTTTCCATCTTCGCCAATTTTCCCCAATTTTTCCCCAGCGCCATCTCGTTCTCGAAATACCACATGCTCCACCACTCCAATCAGAGCGAATTCGACTACGACCCCGACATCGCCGGCCCCGGCGAGGCCAGGTGGATCGGCAACTCCGCCTTCCGCAAAACTTTGTTTCTCGCTTTCTTTGGCCTCATTCAAGGCTTCGTCCGCCCCGCGCGCTTGAAGAAAGTGAAATTTTTCGAGGGTTGGTTCGTCTTCAACTTCCTCATTCAAATGGCGTTTCTTTTCACGTTCCTCTATTTCTTCGGCTACAAACCCCTGCTCTATTTCTTTCTTTCCACCTTTTTCGGCTTAGGCCTTCACCCTTTGGGGGGGCGTTGGATCCAAGAACATTACGTCACTTATCAAAATCAAGAAACGTACTCTTACTACGGCCCTTTGAATAAGCTTTGCTTCAACATGGGCTACCACAACGAGCATCACGACTTTATGAAGGTGCCGTGGTCGCGATTGCCGAGACTGCGCTCCCTCGCCCCCGAACACTACGATGCGCTCCATTCTTATTCTTCATGGACGCGCCTCATCTTCCGCTTCATCATCGACCCCGAGATCACCCTTTTTCGACGCATCGTGCGTCCCAGCCGCGGCGCCATGGCCGCTTCGGGAGCCAAAACGGAAAAGGAATGTCGGCAAGAAAACTTCGAACCCGGCACCCAACCGGTTCTTTCCTGAAACCGGGAGACGCCTTGAACGACGCCTCCGCCAACCGTTCCTTTACGGAAAGGATCAACAATTCCCCCTTTTTTCAATTTCTCCTTCTATTCGGCTTCGCCCTTCTCGTCTTCTCTCCCACGCTTTTTCACCCTTACGTAGACATCGATGAAGTCCTCTGGGGCGAATTCGCCAACGCCGTCCTTCGGGGTTGCCCCCCCTACGTTTGCGTCATCGGCGAAAAACCTCCTCTGCTTTACCTCCTTTACTCGGGAATCTTCTCCCTTTTCGGGCGCAACCATTACTTGGCGATTCACGTCTTTCACCTTTTTTGGGTCTCCTTTTCCGCCTGGCTCCTTTGCCGCATCCCTTATTCGGGAAGCGTAGAAAAATCGTCGAAAACTTTCTTCCTCCTTCCCGGCTTTTTCTATCTGCTCCTCTTCGGCCTGCCCGAACTGCGCACCCTCGCCGCCACGGGCGAATCGTTCATGAATCTTTTCCTGATTCTTTCTTGGTGGCTCTTCCTCCAAGCGCTCCGCTCTCCTTCCCTCGCAAGATCCTTCGGGGTGGGATTCTTCGTCGGGCTGGGCAGCCTCTTCCGCCACCAAGCCGTGATGCAGGCGGCGGCCTTCGGCGCTTATCTCGTGGGAACGACGGCTTTCGGTAAAAAGAAGGAGCGGCAACTCTTCTCTTCCCTCTTACCGCTTATCGGCATGACAGCCGGAATCGCAACCGTATGGGCCCTTACCTACTGGCTTCTCGTCGCTTGGGGATCTTGGGACTCTTTCTACCAATGGGGAATCCTCCACAACTTCGGTTACATCAGGAGCGGCGGGCGGGCCCCCGGCGTATGGTTGACGACGCTCGAGAACGCGGGACTTTTTTTCGGTTGGACGATCGTCTTTTGGATTTTCGCCGTCGTCGGGATGAAAAAAGACGCCTCGCAAGATTCTTCTCCGGCCCTCGCAATCCTCATCCTTCTCTTCTCTTGTTTAGCCGCCAGCGCCGGCTTCCGCTTTTTCACCCACTATTGGATTCAAAGTTTCCCCGCCTTATCCATCCTTTCCGCCCGGGGATTTCAGGCGCTCGAAGGGAACTCCCGAAGAAAAACACGCTACCGCCTCGCCTGCATAGGCCTGATGGCAAGCTTGGGCGCCGTCCTTTTTCAAAATGCGCGAGCGGAAAATTTACTGGAAGCCGATTCCACCCAGGACTACGCGACGATCAACCGGAAGGTGGGAAGCTATCTTCGGGACAAGACGACAGCGGAGGATCTCATCGTCGTGTGGGGATGGGGGCAAGGCATCTACTATTATTCGAACCGCGGGATGGGCACCCGCTTCATCGCGTCGGACTTTTTGACGGGAAGGATCCCCGGCTCCCAAGCGGCGCTCTACACGGACGAGCAACTGCGCCGCTTCGCGAAACCGCACGCATGGGAAGAATTTTTCGAGGACTTAAACAAGAACCGCCCCGTCTACTTCGTCGACACGAGCGGGGCGGGAATGCATGACTATCAATATTTTCCGCCTTCTCGTTATCCTCTTCTTTTTCAAACTCTTCAGAAAAACTACCAGGAAGAAGCAACGATGGACGGAGTAAAATTATATCGGAGGAAGTGAACGATTCAGTCTCCCCCTCCCTTGACGGGAGGGGGTCGGGGGGCGGGTGAAACAAAATAAACTTCCACTTTCACCCTCTCCCTCACCCTCCCCCATCAAGGCGGGAGAGGGGACTTGGAAATCACCCCTCATTTTCAACCGACCTCAAAACTCCTTCCTGCCTCCTCCACCCTTCACCCCCCACTTCCACGAGAAAAATACCCGGCTCCAATGAGCGGAGCGCGTAAACCAAGTGGTAGAGGATCGCTAAGCTTAAGGCTAAGGCAGAATCGACGCCTAAAAAACGGTAAATAAAGAACACGGTGGCCTCGAAAATACCGAGGTTGCCGGGAGCGAGCGGGATCATGAGCGCCAAGTTCAAGGCCGCGATCACCAAAAAAGGCGTCCAAAACGGGAGCGAAAGGCCGAAGCCCTTCTGCAAGAAAAAGATGGCAACCGCCTCCACCGATTTCACGCACAGCGACAGGAAAATCGCGGCCAGCATTTTAGGGACGCTTCGCAGCACGGAAAGCCGGTTCGCCCACTGAGCGAAGTGATGGCGGAGGCGCGCCCACGAAAAACCGAGGGGCGGCTCTTTCTCCTCCCAATTTCGATAACGGTGGGCCAGCGATAAAAGAACCACGAAAAAAACGGAGATCAAGACCACCACGCCGCGCATGGCCTCCCTCATCCCCCCCGGCAAGGGCGCGGAGAAAAGAAGAAGGGCGAATACGGCCAGCAGCGAGGAGCCTTCGCAAAGTTGGTCTAGCGCGATCCCCGAGAAGGTGCGCGTTTTTCCGAGCCCCTCCCTTTTTCCCAAGAGATAAAGAAGAAAAGCCTCGCCGAACCAAAAAGGCAGGAGATTCACCATCATCAACCACAAGGAAACGACCTGAAAAAGGCGGCTAAAGCGAAGGCCCTGGCTGGGCCCTAGAAAAATTTCCCACTGCCATGTCTTGAGAAAGAGGATGGCGAACGTCGCGAAGAGAGCCGGAGCCAAAAAAATCAGGCGCACCTCTCCGAAAGCCTGTCCCAGTTCGCGCAAATCGACGCGCCGGAAGCAAAGGTAAAAAAGGCCGGCCGACAATCCCAGCATTAGGACGATCCCGGAAGTTTTTTTTAAGACGCGGAAATTCATCCAATCCTTCTCCAAAATCGCTCCGAGAAAGTTCCTTCCGAACGGTGGTAACCTTCCAATTGCTCTCGGGCGGATTCGGGGGACAGAAAAAAATCCCGCCACTGGCTTTCGTAAGCGAAGACCCCCTGAAGTTTTTTCTCGAAGAATCCGTTCATCTTGTAAAACTGCGCAGTGAAAACTTCCGACTTCCCTTTTGACCTTTCTTCCACCTGCCTCAAACGCCGCCTAAAAAAAGCGCGGATCAAGGCTCCCAGAGGCTTCTTTAAAAAACCGGGGCGGAGCGAGGCGTAAGGGGGCCCGGCGATCAGGTGTTCCTCCATGGCGGGAAGAGCGGATTCGATATCCCTTAACGTCGGACGCCCCGGGATTTCCGGAAGGCGACCGGAAAGGTAAAGCAGGCGCGCTTCCAGCAAACCGGGCACCAATGTATAGGGGACGTCTTCATAGTAGAACACCTTTTCGCGGGGGAAAGCTTGGGCCGCTTGAAAGCAAATTTCGTGATCGATATGAAGACCGACCCCTAAGGGGAAAAAAACCTTCTCGTAAGAGACGCAAGAGAGCTTGGCCGCGATTTTCTCGCGCACTTGCTTCAGAATTGCCTCATCCTTCGGCTTAAAAAAACGGTGCATCCGATGGGGGAACTCTCCCCAAAAGTCACGGCGGGCGGAATCGGGAAAACCCAAGGCCTCATATTCGTACCCGAAGAGCCGGGCGGCTTCCGCCTCCTCCGCGAGCCTTTTTTCCGTCCTTCTCCCAGAATCGGAGAATACGTCCAAAACAAGCACCCTGTCCTTTTGCACCTCTAAGGCCAAAGCGCCGCCACAGGAAAAAACCACGTCATCGATGTGGGGAGAAATAAAGACCGAAGAATAAGAAGCAGCGGAGCTCATTCGATTATATACTTCGCACCCGGGGAATGTCTCTTATTCGCCCCCGAAAAGCGGCGGGGTTCCGTTTTGAGTAAGAAGCCGATACGCGATGCGGTAAATTTTTTGGACGGCTTGGCGAAAAACCTTCTCGATCAAGACGTACGCGACGACTGCATAGGCAATCCCCAATATCACGTCGATCACGTAATGGTGCTGCAGGTAAACAGCGGAAAACCACATGGCGACCGTGTACACGCCGATGCCGAAGGCCCAACGTTTGTTGAGATGGAAGGAGTACATCCAACCCAGCATGGTGAAACCCGCGTGCATGGAAGGGATCGCACCGAAAACGACGGGGCTGGATTGGTACATCTCCGCCGAAACGGTAGCGCCTACGATCTTATCGAAGTTGGCGAGCCCCGCCGCGTCGCCGGGAACGGGTCCGAGCGGTTGCACGAGGCCGTATTTCGCCACGTACCAAGGCGCGGCGGCCGGATATAAAAGATAGGTGGCGAAGGCGAAAAAATTCATCAGCAAAAAGGCGGAACCGTAACGCTCCGCCAACTCCGGGGAGCGAAGCTTCCAAAGGAGGAGCAAAATCACGGCGACCATGGGGTCCAACAGGTTGTAGAGCACTCCGCAGACGAAGTCGAGGGAAGCGCCGGCGAAATGGAGGAGGTATTGGTTCAGCAGCAAGACCTCTCCTTGGTGGCGGATGCCGAACAATAGCCGGTCTAAGTGGTAGGGCTCGCTCACGTGCACGGGTTGAAACCAGTGGAACGGCACGTAGCGGAACGAATCGAAAAACAGGTTTTGGAGGATGATGGGGATCGCCAAAATCACGAACATTCGACTCTGAGCATGGGCAAAATAAAGGAGAAGCACCGCCAGGGGGAAAAGAAGGTGCGTGAGGTCGAAGCCGCCCAACCAATAATGGAGGAGGCAAAACGCGGCCAGAAGGCCCAAGGCGATCAGCCAAACCTTGAAGCGTTCACCGAACGAAATGGCGGCTTGTAAGACTCTTTCCATATTGAACCGACCGGCTTCCTAAAATTTCCTCGAACAAATCCCCCATCGCTTCCGCCGTTTGGTCCCAACTGAAGCGGGTGAGCATCGTTTCCCTGGCTTGGGCCCCCATCGCCTGTCGAAGGGCTCGATCTTTGATGAGGCGCTCCACGTGAAGCTGGTAATCCGCTTGATCGCCGGTCACGGCAAGGAAACCGTTGTGGGAGTGGAACAAATACTCCCTCAAACACCCCACCGCGTTGGCCACCACCGGCAGCCCGGTGGCCATGGCCTCCATGCTGGAGAGCGAGCTCGTCTCTGTTTCGGAAGGCATACAAAACAGATCCATGGCCTGTAAATAGGGAACGACGTCGTCCATCTGCCCCACCGCCCGGATGGCGGAGTTGCTTTCGATGCGGGTTTGAAAATCCTTCACGCCGCTCCCCACGAGCAGAAGCTTGAGGGAGGGATATTTCGCCTGCAGGGTCTCGAAAAGTTGCAGCAGAAATCCCACGTTCTTCTCCCGAGCGAGACGGCCCGTGTAGCCGATGACGATGTCGAGCGGAGAAAACCCCAACTTTTCTTTCGCCTGGCTTCGATGCGCGGCGGGAACGAATTTTTGAGGGTCTACCCCCAAGGGGATCACCCGGCGCGGTGCGAACACCTTCGCCTCACCCAACACCTTTTCCATGTCGGCGGAAGGGCTGAT
>JAXMHI010000002.1:0-312473 GCA_046346885.1 bacterium
TCTCTTAAAGTGGGAGAAGCGATTAAGCTCGAGGTGGATTCTCACACCCGTTCTCCCACTCGACTTAATCATACCGCTACCCATCTTTTACACGCGGCTTTAAGGGAAGTGTTGGGCGATCACGTCCGTCAGGCGGGCTCCCTCGTTGCGGCCGATCGCTTGCGTTTCGACTTCAGCCACTTCGAACCGGTGAGCGAAGAGAACCTGGAGCGCATCGAACATTTGGTGAACGACAAGATCCGCGAAGACCTCCCCGTCCAAAAACTGGAAATGAGTTACGATGATGCCATGAAGAAGGGCGCCATGGCCCTGTTCGGCGAGAAATACGGCGACCGGGTGCGGGTGCTCAAAATCGACGAGTTTTCCACTGAACTTTGCGGCGGCACCCATGTGGACCGAACGGGCGAGATCGGGTTCTTTAAGATCATCCAAGAAACCTCGGTGGCCGCCGGCGTGCGCCGCATCGAAGCGGTCACCGGCAACGGGGCCTTGGGCTATTGTCGAAAGCTCGAGAGAAACTTGAAAAACTTGGCCTTGCAACTGAAGGTGGGCGTCGAAGACCTGCCGCAGAAGATTGAGCGCATGACCGAGCAGCAGAAGAAGTTGGAGAAGGAAGTCTCCCAACTGCGCAGCAAGGTGATGTCGGGAAGCGGCGGCCAGGATTTCCTCCACGATGCCCGCGAGAAGAACGGTGTAAAGTGGGCGGCGGTGAAGGCGGAGACGGACGACGTCAAGACCTTGCGCGGTTTTTCCGATCAGGTGATCTCCCGCGTCGGCAAGGGAATCGCCTTGGTGGCCTGCGTGGCCGGCGATAAAGTGACGCTCATCGTCCGGGTTTCGAAGGATCTCGTCGACCGCTACAAGGCGGGAGAAATCATCAAGCCCTTGGCCGAGATCATCGGCGGTTCCGGAGGCGGTAAGCCTGACATGGCGCAGGCGGGCGGTCCCCATATTGAAAAGCTTGATCAGGTTTTTTCGAAGTTTTATGATCTAGCTTAAGAAGGAAGTAAAATCGGTATGCCCATCATCGACGTAAAAGGTTTCAACAAGTGGCAGGATGAGATCCTGGTGATCGATCAAAATCTCAACGACGAGGTCGACGCCTCCGACGAGTTTATCGCCATGAATTTAACCGACGTGAAGAAGGGGAATAAAATCTCTTGGAACCATCCCCGCTTCAAGGAACTCCGCGACGAATACCTGGCTTTCCTGAAAGCCGAAGAGGAAGAAGAAAAGCTCACCGAAGAAGAGCCCGATCTGAAGGGCGAAGATTCCTAAAATTTATTCCGGCGGAAAACGGATGACTCCCCGCGGTGTGGAGTATTTTTTGACGATTTCCAGAAGGGAAGCCATCTTAAACGGCTTTTTGAGGAAGACGTCCGCGCCTAGGTCCATCGCCTTTTCGATGTCTTGCGGATCCCCCCGGGCGGAGACGATGATGACCGGAATGTCGCGGTAGTCCTCCGACGACTTGATGTAATCGCAAACCTCGTACCCGTTGGGAGAAGGCATCATGAGGTCGAGCAGGATGCAGTCGGGCCGGTTGCGCTTCACCGTTTCCCAAATGGCCTGCAGACCCGAGTGAGCCTGGACGACGCGGAAGCCTTCGCGGTCCAAATTATAAGACATGAGCTCCACCAGGTCGGGATCGTCCTCGATGACGAATACGGTCTTATTTTTATTTTCCATGGTACAAAAATAACAAAGGCCTGTGAAGGCCCGATGGCGCTTATGTTAAATTAAGATGACGCGGAGAGGCCCTCGATGAGAATTTGGGCCGAGGCGAGGTTGGTGGCAAGCGGGATGTTATGAACGTCCGCCAAGCGAAGGAGCATGAAGATATCCGGTTCGTGGGGGTGGATGCCTAAAGGATCCCGCAGGAAAATGACGCCGTCGACTTCTCCATCCACGATTTTCGCCGCGATCTGCGCGTCGCCCCCCTTGGGGCCGCTTTCCATTTTATCCACTTTCAGTCCCGCTTCTTCCACGTAGCGGCCCGTGGTGCCGGTTGCGACCAGATTGAATTTTCTGATCGATTTTAAATTATCTTTAACAAACGCCACCATTTCGGCCTTTTTTCCGTCATGGGCGATGAGGGCCAAGGTTTTGGTGGGGCCTGCTTTTTTGGGAAGGGCCATGTCGATTTCCTTCATCGAGGGCCGGAATTGGGCTCGCTCGATTTCCAAATTTTTTCCGGGTGAAATTTTATTTTTTCGGCCACGTCTTGGGTGACCGTGAAGATTTGGTTTTCCCAGTTCGGATCCCCGGAAAGGGCGGCGTAGAAAGTATCCGCCCCCTTCAATCTCCCTAACTTTAATTGAAGGGGCTTCTGTGAGCCAGAAAAATATAGGTTCACTTGCGCCTCCGGCTTCTCCAAACCGGCGTTTTCCCAAGAGACGGGTTCACTCAGAGAAAGGGCCTTCAAGTGGGAAAAACTTCTCGCGATGGAATCCAAGTTTTCCCAGTCGGCCTCGGCCTCCGGTTTTTCGGGCGATTTCCACTGCGGTTCCGTTCCCCTTTCCAAGGTGACGGGCCCTGAAGGGGTGATCCACTGAATCGATTTCAGTTCGCCTGCGCCGCGGCTCAAGATCGCCTTATCCCTCCACTCGGCGAGCGATTTAACGAGAAGGGGGCGCGAAATTCCCGAGGTGAGGGCGACGTCAGCGTCGTCCGGAGAATTCAGTTTTCTCAAAAAGGTGTTGCCGGCGGCATCGATCTTGCCGACGAGAAAGTGCTCTGGATTTTTCCCGTCGCTCACTTCCACTTCGGCGCCTAATTCATTCACCTGGAAAAGGGCATATTTTTCAGGATTATTGGAAATGACCCCGGAGCTTTCGAGGCCGGAGATGGCTTGCAAAACCTTATTTACGAGCGCGGAGTCCGCCGGAAAAGAAAGGAGTTCTTCCCCTTCGGTGGATTCGGGACGAGATTCGCTTTTTTCCCCTTTCGCGGGAACAAAAGAAGAAACGCGCCAACCGTCTTTTTCACGGAACAAAAAAATCCCACGATCGATATAGCGGATACGCAAGGAAACGACGCTTTTCGGGTCGAAATTCGGGAAAAGCTTCTCTCCCCCCTTTTCCGGTTTCAGAAACGGGGGATCGAGGAAAAGAACGAACGCCCCGAGAAGGAGCAGCGCGAAAAAAGCGGCTAGGGCGTGGTTTTTTTTCATAAGAAAAGAGGGTTGATCCCTGCATTTTTTTATAGGAAATCGAGAAAAACTCCAATGGGTTTCTCGAAGATCGTTGGAAATCTTCAATCATACGGCGTCGGCGGGCACCCGACGAAAACGACTTTATGACTTCCTCCCTCCTCCCTCTTTCCCCGGGGAATGATTCGCTTCTCACAAGATTTTCACAAACATCGTTCGGCCCGGCCGTTTCGGGTTTGAGCACCGCGCAGGCCCATGTGGACTGCTACGTGAGCTCTTTTGTCGAACAAGCCTCCGATTTTACCTCCGTCGCGGCGATGACCCTAGGAGGGCTCGCTTGCCGGCTGGGTCGTTTGGGAACCTTATCGCTCGTGGAAGGCTTGCCGGCTCGGTCCTTGGTGCGGTTGATTTCCCACGGCGTCGGTCTTGCTTCCGAAGTGACGGCCTTCGAGACAAGCCAACGGGGTTTGCGTCATCTCACGGGCGATGCCAGCCATCTTCAGCAAGGGTTTTGGGATGGCTGGAGATCCTCTTTTGTTAATTTCGGAATTCTCAAGTTGGGAGGCGCCGCGGCCCAAGGGCAAAATCTTTTCGTCCGGCATTTCATTCAAGACGGTGCGATGGTGGCCGGTAATCAATTCACCGCCCGACTGGGTTGGACGCCCGCGCCGCGGGGAGATTGGGCCGAGCAGTTCCTGCATGCGGAAGTCTTGAATCTCCAAACGGGCGCGGCTCTTTCCTTTGCCCATGCCTGCTCCCCCGGTCTTTACGGCTTGGAAAGGGGCCTGGATTTATCCCTTCAGGCCCTTGATTCTTCCGGCCTATTCTTCTCTCACGCCTTCTCTCGCGTTCAACCGGCCTTCGCCGTTGCGGAAATTTCACGAGGTTTTTTTGCCCCCGAGGGCCGGGGAATTGAGCCCCGAATTGAAGGGCCGACGGTAGTCATGATGACCGGTGCCGGGGATGGAAACGGGGGAGGCCGCAACCGCGGCCTCAACGGCCGAAGTTCCCCGTCGCGGGAAACGACGTCCTCCGCATCCGGTTCTTCCGCCCCTCCCGCCCCGTCGCCGAAACTTCAATTGCACGTGGCCTCTCCCGAGGTGCCCGGCCCCGCACGACGGATCCCCACGCTGGCTACGCTTCAGTTCGTGAAAGATCCGGTGAGCTTCGGGCTGGAACATCGACCGGTCTCCGGCTCCGGAGTCGTGGGGGTGGCGAAAGGTTCGGGCGGCATGGTGGTGGTCTATGGGGCCGAACTGGCCCGAGAAGTGCTGACCGACATGGCGACATGGTTGAAACCCAGCAACGCCTTGGTCCGTCCGCCGGAAGATCCCCGTCTTGCGGCGATTTTCACCTCGATTTTGCGCAGAAACGGCGCCGAATGGCAAAGGGCCCGCCGGGTGCTCGTTCCTCCCATGACGCAGCGGGCGGTGATGGAGCGGATGCCCGCGATCTTCGAAGAAACCGTGGCGGAAAAGACGGGGAATTGGAGATCCGGGGAGACGGTCGATCTTTCCTCGGTCACGAACGCCATTACCTTGCGTAATCTTATGAGGAGTTTGATGGGGCTCGAGGATCCCGTCCGCGGCGAGAGGCTGGCCTCTCTCATGGATTCCATTGCCGCGGGAGGAACGTCTCCCGCCGTTGCTTTGGTGCAACGTTTAAGCTTTGGGCGCGTTCTGCCGGGAACGAACGTCGCCCGGTGGGTGAAAAACGCGGAACGCCTGCGCTCGGATTTAGACGCCTTGATCGACTACAAGAGGGAGCATCCCTCCCCGGATGCCTTGGGAGCCTTGGTGGCTACCGTCGATGCGGATACGGGCCGAACGCTTACCAATGATGAGTTGGTGGGCGAGCTGGCCGCTTTCTACGCGGCGGGCTACCACACCACGGCCCATACCCTCACTTGGACTTTGTGGGCTCTTGCCCATCATCCCCAGATCGGGGAGCGGGCTTCTCAAGAAGTTCGAGACGTATTGCAGGGGAGGGCGCCGACTTACGCGGACATCCCCCGGTTAAATTTTTTGAATGACGTTGTCCGAGAGGCACAGCGCCTTTTTTCCATCGTACCCGCCACCCTTCCGCGAACCACTGTCCGCGAGGCGCGATTGGGAGGGGTGAGGTTGGCTCCAGGGAGCAACGTCACCGTGTCGATCGTGGGTCAACACCACAACCCCGCGATTTTTCCCGATCCCGGCCGCTTTGATCCGGGCCGTTGGGCCGAATTGGACGCCGCAAACCGCAATCTTGCCTACGATTTTCTTCCCTTCGGCGCGGGGCCGAGGCGTTGCCTGGGAGGCGTCTTCGCCGACCTGCAAATACGCGCCACTTTGGCGCTTCTGCTCCAACGTCACGCTTTTGTTCCGATGAACAGGCCGGTGAATTACCGCGTCCAAACCTTCGCGATGGGGCCCGACGGGGCGCTCCCGATGGCCCTTGTTCCACCCGGCGAATGGCGCGAAAACCGACCGCCAACGGGTACGATTACCCGCTTATTGCACCTTTAATGGGAGAGGTATTCTTCGGCGAGGAGCTTCCGTTGACGCTTTCGATGGAGGTGATAGGCCAGTCCGATCACCCAAACGAAAACGAGGATGCCGAAGGTGT
This sequence comes from bacterium, assembly GCA_046346885.1. Taxonomy (GTDB): domain Bacteria; phylum UBA10199; class UBA10199; order JADFYH01; family JADFYH01; genus JAXMHI01. Next base: position 5,759 of record JAXMHI010000002.1, read on the forward strand.
TGACGTTGCGAATCCAGCTTTTTTCCGATTCGCTCAGGAGAATGAGAGGCCGGTCGGTCAAGACCTTGGCGCGAATGCCCAAGAGGGCGTCGCCTAGGGTCATCTGGTCGACGCCGTTCATGACGAAGACTAAGTTGTCTTCGAATTGCTTGAGAAAGCCGTCCTCGGCGACGCGGGAGTCTCCCACCACCAACAAGACCGTGGCGGTCGTTTCCGTAAGAGGATTTTGCGGCGCGGAAGGCTGGCTTTCCGTTCCTTCCTTTTTTACGGGAGGAATTTCCTTTCCTTCATAAAAACTTTTCAGAGGTCCCGTCACCCATGCGGCCAACGAATACGTGCCGGGCGATTCGGGTAGGTTGGCGATCATGCCTCCTTGCGGCTGCACTAAAAAGGGCGGTTTCTGCACCCAGGCCGAAGGTGAGCTTTTTAGGAGGAAACGCACTTGGGTTTTGCTCCCCTCCTTTACGGTCGATTCGAGCGAGGAGGTCCAGGGAAGCACCACGCTGTTTAAGCGGGCGGTCACCGGATCGGTCGCGCTCATCCCGGTTTCCGTCACCTTCACCCAAAAGGGGTAGGGCATTTGATATTGCACGGCGCCCGAGGCGAAGGTGGCGGGGGCGTTGGATCGGTCGGCGACTAGATCCTCGTTTATTTTCACCCCGTAATGTTCCAGAAGTTCCAATACATTCGTGGAAACGGGCGTGACGGTCAGTTGCGGCGTCACCTTCGCCCGGTTGACGAGAAAAACCGCATGCCCGCCGCGCATTAGGAACTGGTCGATTTCATAGCGCAGGCCCTCGCTTAAATTTTCGGGCGCGAGCACGAGAAGGGTCGAAATTTTTTTATCGGAGAGGGTTTCATCCTTCGCCGCGTCCAAGTTAAGAACACGGTAACTTTTTTCGAGCAATTGTTTGAGGGCTCCGAAATCCTTCTCGAGTCGCGTCGGGTCGGGCAGCAGCACGGCCACGGTTTTCAGTTCTTTCGACGTGAGCTTTAAAAGGGCGCTCGTGATCTGGTATTCCAAGTCTTTGGTGTCGCCGATCACGGGGATCGCCTCGCTCTTATCCTCGTAGAAAAGACCCATTCCCAAAAAAATCCGCTTCAGTTGCTTTTCGTCCTTCTCGATCACCGAAAGTTCCAACGGCGGCACGCCTGAGGCGATGATCTTTTTTTCTTCCTCCGGGTCCCGCGCGGGGTCGATCGTTTCCACCCGGATCTTTCCGTGTGAGTTCGCCTGATATTCGCGCAATACGTCCTCGATTTGGAGTTTCAAGGGGGCGACGACGGGAGGCAGATCGCGCGAGAGATAAAGTTTCACCAGGACGGGGTCTTGCAACCCCCCGAGAATTTTTAGGGTGGAGGAAGAAAGGGTGTAGCGGCGGTCTTGCGTGAGGTCCCAACGCAACGAATGGCGGGCGGCGAGCACGTTGAAAAGGATCAAGATCCCCAGGAAACAGGCGGTAAAAAAAAGGGTGCTCCCCCATGGAGAGCGGCGAATTTTCATCGGCGCCTCATGAGGCTGATGCGGTTGAGGTAGAGAAAAAAGGAGATGAAGCTTAAATAGTAGACCCAATCGCGGGTATCGAGGACGCCGCGGCCCATGCTTTCAAAATGGGTTTGAACGCTTAAATAAGAGAGGAGAGGCGCCAGGGAGGCGGGCGCATGGGAGAGGATGAGCGATTCCCCCAATACGAAAAAGAGAAAACAAAGCACTACGCCTAAGAGAAAGGCGACGATCTGGTTTTTCGAAAGGGTAGAGGCGAAAAGGCCCATGCTTAAGAAGGAGGCGGCCAGTAGGAAGAGGGCGACGTATCCGCCCCACACGGGGCCTAGGTCGAGTTTTCCCAATTGAGACACCGTGAAAACGAGCGGGAGCGTGAGAAGGAGGGACAATACGACGAAAAAGAGACCCGATAAAAATTTGCCCAAAATGATGGAGCGGTCATGAAGGGGTAAAGTGAAAAGGATTTCGTCGGTGCCCAAGCGTCTTTCTTCCGACCACTTGCCCATGGTGACGGCGGGGATGAAGAAGAGAAAGAGCCAAGGGGTAAGCCCGAAAAAGGCGCGCAGGGTGGTTTGCCCGCTTAAGAAAAAGGTGCGGAAGAAAAACCAGGAGCTTAAGCCTAAGAAGGCGGTGAGGTACACATAGGCGATGGGCCCGGTGAAATAGGCTTTGAATTCCCTTTTTGCGATGACGAGCGTGGGCGGCATCTTAGTTTCCCGTCAATCCTAAGAAGACCTCTTCGAGGGAGGCTTCTTCTTTTTTGAGTTCTTTGAGCGCCCAGCCTTTTTGGGCGACAAGCTGGAAGATTTTTTCTCCTAAATCTTCCGAGGCGTTCGAGAAAAGCAATAGATGATGAAAACCGTCCACGCCTTCTTCTCCTTTGAGGTCGGTCAGGGGAAGCGAAGAAAGCAGCCCTTTCTTGATTGCCTCCAAGTCGCCTCGGACCGTGAGCGAATAATTCCCTTTTCCTTTGAGTCGGGCGGCCAACTCTTCCGGTTTTCCGGAGCCCACCGTTTTCCCTTGATGAATGATGACGATGCGTCCGCAGGTGGCTTCCACCTCGGGCAGGATATGGCTCGAGAGCAGGACGGTCTTTTCCTTCCCGATCTCCCGGATGAGGCTTCGAATCTCGAGGATTTGATGCGGGTCGAGTCCGCTCGTCGGTTCGTCCAAAATTAAAATTTCGGGGTCGTGAAGGAGGGCTTGGGCAAGACCGACGCGTTGGCGGAACCCCTTGGAGAGTTCAGAAAGGGGGCGGCCCACCGCTTTTTCCAAGCCGCAGCGCTCGATCATTTCGGGGATGCGCGAGGCGAGCTCTCGGGGAGGGATTCTTCTGAGCTGCCCGTGGTAGCGCAACGATTCGGTAACTTCTAAATCGTCCCAGAGGGGGTTGTTCTCCGGAAGGTAGCCGATCTTTTCGCGAACTTGAAAGGAGTTTTCCTTCACGTCGATGCCCGCGATCACCGCATTTCCGGCATCTGGCGGGAAGAAGCCGGTCAAAATGCGCATGGTGGTCGTCTTCCCGGCGCCGTTGGGGCCCAAAAAACCGACGACTTCGTTTCGGGCCACGGCAAAGTCCACGCCCTGAAGGGCTTGGACGGAACCGAAGTTTTTTGTGAGTCCGGAGACTTCGATCATGGGGTTCGGGGAAAGGGATTAGCCGTTGGCGACCTCGGCGAGCTTTAAATACATCTTGGCCGATTCGTCGTTGGGATTGTTCTTCAGGGCGCCGTTCCAGGCGTCGATCGCTTTCTTGCGCTCGCCTTTAGCGAAATAGGTGACCCCCAATTGGATGCGGGCGTTGGAATATTTGGGGTTCGCCTTGAGCACTTCGCTGAAAATCTTGATGGCTTCGTTATGCCGGCCTTCCTCGCGCAGGCAAATGGCCAGTTTCGACCGAATGTCCAAGAATTTGGGCCGCAAGTCGAGGGCACGTTCGTATTCGGAGATTGCTTCGGGATAAAGGCCGATTCCCTCGTACATGTCGCCCAACTCCGCATGCTTGTTGGCGAGCTTGTTCTTGATGAACGGGTCGATCTTTTCCTTCTTCTTACGGGCGCCGGGCGGGACGACTTTCGAATATAAGGCGGTCGCCTTCTTGTATTTTCCCAAATCATTATAAAGGACCGCCAGGTTGAGCAGCGCCTCGGTGTAATTGGGGTTGATCTTGATGGCCTTTTCGAAGCACTCGATCGAACGGGTGAATTGGCCGCTCGCGTGATAAATGACGCCGAGCATGTTGTAGACGTCCGCGAAGTCTTTATGGGAGCGAAGAAGGGAGATGAAGCATTTTTCCGCCTTGTCGTACTCCTTCTTTTCGAAATGTCGTCGGCCTTCGCGAAACACTTGGCGATGATTGTCCATCTTAGACACTCCTTTAAGTTTTTAAAACTTCCTTCGGTACCTTCTTGATCTTGCCGCTATTGGGGTATTTTCCCTTCAAGATTTCCAGCACCGCTTTCGCGTCGTCGTTCTTGCCCAAACGGTGAAACGACTCGATTGTATAATAAAGGGCGTCTTCGTCGAGTCCTAAATTCGCGAATTTTTCGTAAACTTCCATGAAGCGGGGGATGGCCGCTTTGTATTCGCCCCACTTGTAGTAAAAGCGCCCCACATAGAAATTGCGCTGGGCGATCTTACGGCGGGCCTCGTCGTATTTCTGTTTTGCGATCTTCGCATATTGGGAGTTAGGGTATTGGGTGACGACGATCGCAAAACTGTCGATGGCGGCGGGAAGGTGCTCTTGGTCACGGTCGATTTGCTTGGGGCTCTCATGGAGATAGCTCAAGCCGATGCGGTAATAGGCGTAATCGAGTTTCTCGCTGGTGGGATGGAGCTTGGTATAGAGTTGATAGGTCTCGGCGGCGAGTAGGTACTCCTTTTTTCGGTAGTAAGCGTCTCCGATTTTCAACTCCGCCTCCAAAGCATACTTCGAATCGGGAAAGCGGCTTTTGAAGATTTCGAGGCAGTCGATGGATTGTTGAAACTTCTTTCGGGTGGAAAGTTGAACGCACTTGGCGAAGGCCTGCTCTTCGTTTTCGCGGCCCGTAAAACTGAAAGGAGTCTTTTTGCTGCATGCGGAAAAAAGGCCGGTCAGAAGCGCAAGAGAAAGGCATAAAATCAGGGGTTTTTTCATGGTGGCGGCATCCTATAAGAACTTCATGGAACTATTCAAGATGAATCATGAATTTGTCTTTTGGCGTTTTTTCTGGGGTGAAAAAGTCGGTTTTAGACAGGGAGGGGAGGTTCCTGAAAAGGGGTGAGTTGACACTTTTTACTCCAATCATTATCTATTTGGTAACGGCGTTTAATTTTAGTTTCGGTTTAAACCTGTAGTACTTTCGTCACGTTAGAGGAGATAAAACATGAGCGAAGAGAAAGAACGCGAGGAGTCCTCAAAAGGCTTTAAAGTGGAAGATCATCGCCGTTTTAACGTGGATGGCAGCGGGAAGTCGGAGGTCGCGGAGGAAAAACCGGTTTCTGAGGAAGAACCCCAGAAATCCGAATCGGCGGGGGCTTCCCAAGACCAGTTTCGAGAGGAGCCCGCTGAAGTCAGCTTCGCGGGGCTCATTCTTTCGTTGGCGGGTTCGGCGCAAATGAGCTTGGGGATCTCCCCGAACCCCTTCACTCAAAAAATCGAAAAAGACTTGGCTCAAGCCCAGCAGACCATCGACTTGATCGGTTTGCTGGAAACGAAAACGAAAGGGAACTTAACGGAGGAAGAAGATAAGCTTTTAAAAGTGGTTCTTTCCGATTTGCGCCTCCGTTTCGTCGAGGAGAAAAGTAAAAAATGAAGAAGAAGTATTCGCGCACCACCCTGATGGTCACCGCCCTCCTTTCTTCTCTGTTGGGCATTTTCTTCGCGGGCAAGCTTGAGTTGCCGAAGCCTTCGCAGGCGGTGGACGGCCCGCTTGCTTCTTCGGCGCCTCTTTCTTCCAAAACGACTGTTTCCGGCCTCCCCAATCTCGTGGATATGGTGAAGCACGTGAAGCCCGCCGTGGTGAATATCAGCACTACCCACGTCGTCCGCATGCGGCCGGTGATGCGGAGCTACCGCGATCCCTTCGACGATTTTTACGGGCGAAACTTCGGAGCACCCCAAGAATACAGCCAGAATAGTTTGGGTTCAGGTGTCATCATCAACCGTGACGGCACGATTCTTACCAACAATCACGTGGTTCAAAACGCGGACGAGATCGTCGTGAAACTCTCCGACGGCCGCAAGTTTAGCGCTAAGGTCGTGGGCAATGACCCCAAAACCGACATTGCCGTGATCAAAGTCGCCGGCGGCGCGGGTGATTTTCCCACCGCTCCCTTGGGGGATTCGGACCGCTTGGACGTCGGGGAGTGGGTTTTGGCGGTGGGCAATCCTTTCGGCCTAGGGCAAACGGTGACGGCGGGAATTGTTTCCGCCAAGGGCCGCGTGATCGGCGCAGGTCCCTATGACGACTTCATCCAGACGGATGCTTCCATCAATCCCGGTAATTCGGGCGGCCCTTTGTTTAATTTGAACGGCGAGGTGGTGGGCATCAATACGGCGATCATCGCGAGCGGGCAGGGCATCGGTTTCGCGATTCCCATTAATATCACGAAGAACTTGGTTCCCCAACTTATCAGCAACGGGCGGGTAAGCCGCGGTTATTTAGGGGTTGGCATTCAAGATGTAACATCCGATTTGGCCAAGTCTTTCGGTCTTTCCAGCGAGAACGGCGCACTGATCGCCAATGTCTATCCGGGAGGTCCTGCGGAAAAGGCGGGAATTCAAGCCGGCGACGTGGTGCTCGCCTTTAACGGTAAGACTTTGCAAAATCCTCACGACCTTCCTCTTTGGATCTCCCAGACCCCCGTCGGAAGCAATGTCAGCTTGGATGTGGTCCGCAAGGGGGAGAGAAAAACTTATACGGTGGAAGTGGGCGAGTTGGAGAAGGCGGAGCAGCAAATCGCCCAAGCTCAGAGGGTTTCCAGCGAATTGGGTCTCATCGTTCGCGACCTCACGCCCGAGGAGGCGAAAGAACTCTCCTTTCAAGGCCGAAAAGGCGTTCTTGTCGTCCGCGTGTTTCCCGGCAGCCAGGCCGAATACGTGGGGCTGCGCACGGGCGACTTGATCCTCGAGATGAACAACGCCCCGATGAACAACACGGGCGAATACAACGCCGTTATTTCGAAGGTCCGTCCCGGAGAGATCGTCCGCGTCTTCGTGAAGAGGGGCGGAATGACCTCGTTCTTTGCGTTTCGGAAATAACCCCTACCGATTATAAAGATAAAATGGTTTTGTACTTAACCTCGGCTCATGAACGGCGATTCGCGCCCCAATGGCGAATACGCTCCCCTTCTCGGTAAGGGGGACGCCTCCTGCTTCCCGTTTGTCCATTTTTTGATCCGCTCCCTTTATTTTCCTCTTTCTTGTTGGCTTGACTTGTTAAGAATCGTTATTATTTCACCCTTATGCGACTAGATAAATTTACGGTGAAGGCCCAAGAGGCCGTGATGGAAGCCCAGAATCTCGCCGGGCAAAACGGAAACCAGCAAATCGAGCCGGAGCACTTGCTTTTGGCGCTTTTAGACCAGGAGGAGGGGCTCACCAAACCCATCCTGCAAAAGTTGGGGGCCGATCCCCAGCAGATCCGCGCTCAGGTGCAGGCCGACATCCAAAAGCTCCCCAAGGTTTCCGGCACGGGGGGCGATTACCTCTCCGCCGCCTTCAAGAAAATTCTCGATACGGCCCAGACCGAGGCCACGAAACTGAAGGATGAATACGTCAGCACCGAGCACCTCTTGCTCGCCACGACCGAAGTGAAAGATTCCAGGGCGGCGCGCTTGCTCCGGGAGCGGGGCATTACGAAAGAAAGCTTGCTTAAGGCCTTGGTCGACATCCGCGGCTCTCACCGGGTGACCGACCAAAACCCCGAGGCGAAATATCAATCTCTTAAAAAATATTCCCGCGATCTTACGGATTTGGCCAAACGGGGCAAACTCGACCCCGTCATCGGGAGAGACGACGAAGTGCGCCGCGTGATTCAAGTCCTTTCGCGGCGCACGAAAAACAATCCGGTCCTCATCGGCGAACCGGGCGTCGGAAAAACCGCCATCGTCGAAGGTTTGGCTCAACGGGTCGCCAACGGAGACGTGCCGGAGACCTTGCGCGATAAAAGCATCGTCGCGTTGGATTTGGGCGCCTTGCTCGCCGGCACCAAATATCGTGGCGAATTCGAAGACCGCTTAAAGGCCCTTCTCAAGGAAATCGTGGAGTCGGAAGGCAAGATCATCCTTTTCATCGACGAGCTACATACCCTCGTCGGGGCGGGTTCCGCCGAAGGGGCGATGGACGCCTCCAACATGCTGAAACCGGCGCTGGCCCGCGGGGAGCTCCGTTGCGTCGGCGCGACGACGCTCGACGAATACCGGAAGCACATCGAGAAGGATCCGGCCTTGGAACGGCGTTTCCAGCAAGTATACGTGGGCGAGCCTTCGGTGGAAGACACCATCGCGATCTTGCGCGGCTTGAAGGAGCGCTACGAAGTGCACCACGGCGTGCGCATCAAGGACGAGGCGATCGTGGCGGCGGCCCAATTATCCCATCGCTACATTACTTCCCGATTCCTTCCCGACAAGGCCATCGACCTCATCGACGAGGCGGCGAGCAAACTTCGCATCGAGATCGACAGCTTGCCCACCGAGATCGACGAGATCGAGCGGAAGATCACCCAACTCCAAATCGAGAAACAGGCCTTGAAGAAGGAGCATGACGAGGCATCGAAGGAGCGGCTCTCCAAGATGGAAAGCGAGCTCGCCGCCTTGCAGGAGAGCAGCCAAAAGCTGAAGGCCCATTGGAAGAACGAAAAGGAGGCGATTCAAAAAATCCGCGCGGTGAAGGAAAAAATCGAACAAGCGAAGATCGACTTGGAACGCGCGGAGCGGGTGGGGGATCTCAACAAGGCGGCCGAGTTGAAATACGGCACCTTGCTCACCTTGCAGAAGGAATTGGACGGAGAAAATCAGAAGCTCGCCACGTTGCAAAAGGGCGACAAGATGCTGAAGGAAGAAGTGGACGCCGAAGACGTGGCTGAAGTCGTTGCAAAATGGACCGGCATTCCCGTTTCGAAGATGATGGAGAGCGAGGTGGCCAAGCTCGTCCACATGGAAGACCGCCTGCGCGAACGGGTGGTCGGGCAGGACGAGGCGCTCCTAAAGGTGGCGAATGCGATCCGTAGGGCCCGTGCGGGTTTGCAAGATCCTCATCGCCCCATCGGATCTTTCATCTTCTTAGGCCCCACCGGCGTGGGAAAAACCGAAACGGCGCGGGCCCTGGCCGAATTCCTCTTCGACGACGAAAACGCCATCACCCGCATCGATATGAGCGAATACATGGAGAAACACGCGGTGTCGCGTTTGATCGGCGCTCCTCCGGGTTATGTGGGTTATGAAGAAGGCGGACAGCTTACCGAGGCGGTGCGAAGACGGCCTTATTCCGTCGTCCTCTTCGACGAGATCGAGAAGGCCCATCACGACGTGTTCAACGTCCTTCTCCAAGTGTTGGACGACGGGCGGCTTACCGACGGGCAGGGACGTGTGGTGGATTTCAAGAACACGGTCATCATCATGACCTCCAATATCGGTTCTCAGCACGCCGACTTGTCCGACGAGGACGAGAAGGAGATGGAGCGGCGGATGACGGGCGAGTTGCGCAACCATTTCCGGCCCGAATTCTTGAATCGCGTGGACGACATCGTGATCTTCCGTCCCTTAAGGGAAGCGCAGATCAAGAATATCGTGGGCATTCAATTGAAGCGCCTGGAAAAGCTGCTGGCCGACCGCAAGATGCATTTGAAGCTCACCGAAGGCGCCAAGGCCTTCATCGCCAAGCACGGCTACGACCCGGTTTACGGGGCACGGCCACTCAAGCGCGCGATTCAAAAATACCTGCAAGATCCTCTTTCGCTGAAAATTTTGGAAGGGGAGTTCCGCGACGGAGACACGATCGAGGCGGAAGCGGGGGACGTGGGAACGATCGCGTTCAATAAAATCAAAGGATGACGGCGGACTGAATCACTTCTAAAAATGCCTCGCCGTAAGATTCTAATTTGTGCTTCCCCACGCCGCTGATTTGCAAGAGGGCTTCTGAATCTTTGGGTTTAAGGCGCACCATCTCCTTCAGGGCGCTATCGTGGAAGATCATGTAAGGCGGAACCTGCTGTTTGCGGGCGAGTTCTAAACGCCGGTTTCTCAAGGCCTCCCATAATTTTTGGTTGTCGGGATCCTCAAAGTCCACCGTCGCCGCAGAAGCGCGCTCCGCCTTCGATTTTTTCTTCTTCGGCGGATCTTTGCGGAATTCGATCTTCTTCTCTCCTTTGAGCACCGGGCGTGATTCTTCCGGAAGTTTCAAGCCTCCGTAACCCTCCACGTCCACGCTCAGATAGCCCATGGCCACCAATTGACGGAAAACCGAATGCCACTGAGAAGCTTCCAGTTCTTTCCCGATGCCGAAGGTGCTTAGGTTGTGATGGCCGAAGCTCTGGATACGTTCCGATTCTTTTCCCAGCAGCACGTCGATGAGGTAGGACACGCCGAAGCGTTGCCCCGTGCGGTAGACGCAAGACAAGGCTTTTTGAGCCGCGACCGTGCCCTCCCAAGTTTCAAGGGGTGTGAGACAAGTATCGCAGTGGTTGCAGGGCTCGGCGCGTTCTTCCCCGAAATATCGAAGCAGCACCTGCCTTCGGCACGAGGTGCTCTCGCAGTAACCGAGCAGGGTGGAAAGCTTGTGCAACTCCACTCGCTTTCGCGCTTCCGGTGCGTCGGAGCCGTCGATCATCTGCCGGTGGATCACCGCGTCGCCCAATCCGTAAGCCATCCAGGCATCGGCGGGAAGCCCGTCTCGTCCGGCGCGGCCTGTCTCTTGAAAATAAGCCTCCAAACTTTTGGGAAGATCGAGATGGGCGACGAAGCGCACGTCCGGCTTGTCGATGCCCATGCCGAAGGCGATGGTGGCGACGATGACGAAGCCTTCCTCCCAAAGGAAGCGGTCTTGTGTTTTATCGCGGGTCTTCGCGTCCAAGCCGGCGTGGTAGGGGAGGGCCTTGATGCCTTGGCTGTTCAGCCACTCGGCGGTTTCTTCCGTCTTTTTCCGCGAGAGGCAATACACGATGCCGCTGTGGCCGGCGTGTTCTTCCCGGATGAATTGTAAAAGTTGGTTGCGCGCGTTCTCCTTCAATACCACTTGATAGTGCAGGTTGGGCCGGTCGAAGCTGGTGATGAAGGTTTTCGCCTCTTGCAGGTTCAGGCGTTCGATAATTTCTTTGCGCGTGGGTAAATCCGCCGTAGCCGTGAGCGCAATGCGGGGCACTTTCGGGAAACGTTCGTGCAATACGGAGAGCTGAATGTATTCGGGCCGGAAGTCGTGCCCCCATTGGGAGACGCAGTGCGCTTCGTCGATGGCGAAGAGGGCCAGGGGAATTTCGGCGATCAAGCTTAAGAACGTCTCCGTCATCAGGCGCTCGGGCGCGACGTATAAAAGATCCAGCTCCCCTTTTTTTAAACTTTCCGTCACTTCTTGGGCGCTTTGGTAATCCAAGCTCGAATTCAAATAAGCGGCTCGCACGCCCATTTGTTTCAATCGGTCCACCTGGTTTTTCATGAGGGCGATCAAGGGAGAGACGACGATGCCCACTCCCGGGCGGATCAATGCGGGAATTTGATAGCAAAGCGACTTGCCGCTGCCCGTGGGCATAAGGACCAACGCATCGCCACCTTCCGCAAGATGTTGGATGACGCTTTCCTGTTCGCCTCGGAATTCTTCGTAGCCGAAGATGGTTCGGAGGATTTCTTGTGGCGGTTTGTTCAGTCTAAGGTTCATGGACACGCTATTTCTAAATCAAAAGCAAAATTTAGACCATCCTCTAAAAAACGCGTATAGGTTTTCGTGGATTGGATGAGAAAAAACGATCCGGTTTTCGGACCTTACTCTAAGGCAGATATTTCGATTTCTGGACGTTGCAAAAACAGGTAGGGAGATGAGTCTTTAATTAATCCTTCTTCCCCTTCACCACCCGCTCCCTCAAAAACTTCTCGATCCTCAAGTTGATGAGTTCCGGTTGTTCGAGCAAAGCGGCGTGCGTCCCTTTTTTGACGACGAAAAGCTCGCTCTTGGGGATGGTGCGGTGCATTTTTTTGGCGATCCAAACGGGGGTGAATTGGTCCAATTCTCCGCCCACGATCAGGGTCGGGGTTTTTACTTTTTTTAGGATGCCTTCGGTCGAGTGTGCCTGAATGCTTTTGAGGAGATTGGTGAAGAAGGCGGGGTCTAAACTTAAAATGTGGTTCACGTAGACTTCGGCGTCTTCCTTATTGGCCATGCCCGTGTCGATCATCTTGAGCACGCCGCCCAATTGGTACCAGAGGGGATTTTTGAGCAAGAAACGGCCGATCCAGTTGCCTTGTTTAGGGAAGGTGGCCCCGATGAAGGTGATCACTTCGTAAAGATACTTGGACAAGGGGCTGTTATAAAAGGTGTCCATCGGTCGCCCGTAGGTGCCCAGGCAGGGGATGAGGGCCAGTACTTGCTTGGAGTTACGGCGGTAAAACTCAAGAATGACCTGAACGCCCAAGCTGTAACCTACGAAAACCGCTTTTTTAACCTTGAGGGCGTCTAAAACGGCCTTGCAATCTTCCACCAAGGCATCGACGGTGGAATGTTGGGGCTTTTTGGGGACATCGGAGGTTCCATGCCCGCGATAGTCCCAAATGATCACTTGGTGGGTGTGTTTAAAGAAGTTTTCCAGGTATTTCCAAAAGAAGCTGGGGACTCCTAAACCGCTGCAACAGACGATGGGAATCCCTTGGCCCACGGAGCGGTAATGGATGCGGGTGCCGTCAAAACTTCGGACATCCCCCTCCTTGGTGCGGACCAACTGGGTGAGCATGGTCTTATTTTTGATTGTTTTCGATTTTGCAGCGATTCCCATGGCTTATTCCATTTTTTTCGTTGAGGCGCGGGGGAGTTAACACTGACTTTTGGAAAGATCAACCCAAAAAACCCGTATTGACATCAACTTATCGAATCTGTATATGAATCCCCCCATTAGAGCCCTGTTTTCTTAAAAGGGTGCCTTGATTCTCCAGCAGTTAACGTCGAAATCTTTAAGTCCACGAGGGTTTTTGGTAGAATATCGGGTAGACCTCGTCAGGCCTACTAAAAGAGGGTACTTCCAAAATGCAAACCTTGACCCTTTCCTCCCCCGCGAAACTCAATTTGAGGTTGGATGTATTGGGAAAACGAAATGATGGCTACCATGACTTGCTCATGGTGATGGACCGGGTCACCTTAGAAGACGAAATTGAAATGAAGGTGGTCGAAAGGGGCATTACCGTTACTTGCGATGATCAAACGGTTCCCGAAGGGGAGTCGAACATCGCTTTCCGGGCCATCAAAGAAATCCTGGCCTATTCTTCCCGAAATATCGGCGTTGAAGTGAAGATCAAGAAGCGCATTCCCGTTGCGGCGGGGATGGGCGGCGGTTCTTCCAATGCGGCCACCGTCATCAAGGGTGTTAACCACCTGCTCAAGCTTAAGCTGCCCCGCGAAAAGTTGATGATGATCGGCGCCAAGATTGGTGCGGATGTGCCGTTTTTCCTTTTTGAAGCCCCGGCCATCGCCAGCGGCATCGGCGACCAACTGAAAAAGATCAAAAAAATTCCGAAAATGTCCTTCGTGATCATTAACCCGGGCATTCCCGTTTCCACCGAGTGGGTCTATAAAAATTTAGGCCTGAACGGGAACGGGCACAACGGCGACTCTAAGCTGGCGGAGCTTCCCAATGCTTTCAATACCAAGAAGGACGTGGTGAAGGTTCTCAATAATGATTTGGAGAAGGTAACCATCAAAGAATATCCCATTATCGCCGAAATCAAGAAGCTCCTGCTTTCGCAAGGCGCCCTGGCCAGCCAAATGACCGGGTCGGGCCCTTCGGTGTTCGGCATTTTTCCCGACCGACCCTCCATGGAAAAGGCCCTTTCGAAGATCGAAGGGCGTGCCGAGAAGAAATGGAAGATCTTTCGGGCGGAAAATCTCTGCTAGATTGTTGGGTTAGACTGGAAGGGGAGGTAGCGAATGGAAATCACCGAAGTGCGCGTTTTTCCGATGAATGAAGACAAGCTGAAGGCCTACGCGACCGTCACCTTCGACAATTGCTTCGTGGTTCGGGACCTTAAGATTATTTCAGGCAATTCGGGCCTTTTCGTGGCCATGCCGTCGAAAAAACGTAAAGACGGCACCTTTAAAGACATCGCCCACCCCTTAAACAACGATTTTAGGGCCAAAATCGAAAAAGTGGTCTTGGAAGCCTACGATAAGGAAAAAGTGGCCACCCCCAGCTCGGCCCAGCAAATTCTCGCCACACCGGAGGTTGAATCGAAGACCCCGGATCAAGTAAATCCTAAGGATTATTCCGCCCCGGACGACGAATAGGCGATAAGTAAAAGTAGATGATAAGGGCTGGCGCCACCCTTTCTACCGGTAATGCCGATAGAGTCTCCTGCTATCGCACCTTTACGGTCGCTATGATTCTAATTAGTTTAATGTTTTAGCAGGTTGACTTTTAAGGCTTGAATGTGCAATCTGCGAGCCGCTAAAATGCCGTTTCGCTTTTTTGGGGCGTCGACAAGTGGTAAGTCACCGGATTTTGATTCCGGCATTCCCAGGTTCGAATCCTGGCGCCCCAGTAAGTTTTGCGAAAGCAAAATTTCCGATACACGATATTTAAGATATGCGATACGCGAAGACAAACCGAATTCGTGTATCGTGTGTCTTCCATTTGTTTTTAGATACTTAAGATCGAATTGGTAAAAACCGAATGAACGACTTGAAAAACATGCAGATTTTCACCGGCAATTCCAACCGCGCTTTGGCGGAAGAGATCGCCGGCGGTTTGGGGATTCCCTTGGGAAAGGCCCAAGTGAAGCGTTTTTCGGATGGGGAAGTGTGGGTGGAAATCGATGAGAACGTTCGCGGTCGCGATGTGTTCGTCATCCAAAGCACTTCTTCCCCGGCCAACGAGCACCTGATGGAATTGCTCATCATGATCGACGCCTTAAGGCGCGCCTCAGCCGACCGGATCACCGCGGTAATGCCTTATTATGGGTATGCGCGGCAAGACCGCAAAGTGCAGCCCCGCACGCCCATCACCGCTAAGCTGATCGCCGATTTGGTCACCGCGGCGGGAGCCACGCGCATTCTCTCGATGGACCTGCATGCGGGTCAGATCCAGGGCTTTTTCAACATCCCTTTCGATCATCTTTTTGCCTTGCCCGTCTTGCTCGATTACGTGCGCGATAATTTCGACCACGATTTGGTCATCGTTTCTCCCGACGCGGGCGGCACGGAGCGGGCGAGGGCTTATGCGAAGCGTCTGCAGGCCTCCCTCGCCATGATCGACAAGCGCCGTTCCGGGCCCAACGTGAGCGAAGTGATGAACGTGATCGGCGACGTGAAGGATAAGACGGCGATCATCGTCGACGACATCGTCGACACCGCCGGAACCCTCACGCAAGCCGCCCAGGCGATCAAGGAAAAGGGGGCGAAGAAGGTATACGCCTCCATCACCCACCCGGTGCTCTCCGGCGAGGCGGTGAACCGCATCGAAAAGTCCGTATTGACTGAATTGATCGTGACCAATACGATTCCCCTTTCGGAGGCGGCGAAGAAGTGTTCGAAGATCCGTATTTTATCCGTCGCGAAACTTTTGGCCGAGGCCATCCGAAGAATCAATAGCGGCGATTCGGTTTCTTCGTTGTTTGTTTAGCGGGTTAAATTTTGTTTTAATTTTCATTCTTTAAGGAGTTGTTTTTTATGGAACGCGTACAGTTATCGGTAAGTTTAAGGGAAGGGCACGGCAAGGGCGTGGCCCGTAAAATTCGCGCCAAAGGCGCCGTGCCGGGAATCATTTACGGTAAGGGGATGGAGAATATCCTGATCGAAGTGAACCCCAAGGAAGTGCTGAGCGCCTTTTCCGGCAGCGCCGGCATGAACGCGGTGCTCGACTTGGAAGTGCCCAAGCAAGGCAAGATCGTCGCCATGCTGAAAGATTATCAGGCCGATAACATCACCCGCAAATTCACCCACCTCGATTTCGTGAAGCTCGATCTTACCAAAGAGATCCGCGTTGACGTTCCTATCCATATCATGGGTAAGGCCGAAGGCGTGAAAGAAGGCGGAATCTTAGAAGTCATTCGCCGCGAACTTTCGGTGGTCTGTCTCCCTACCAATATTCCGCAGAAGATCGAAGTGGAAGTGACCTCCTTAAAGATCGGTCAATCCATTCATATCGATGATTTGAAGCTTCCCCAAGGAATTGAAGTGCCCCATGACCAAAACTTCGCCATCGTCGCCGTCGTGGCGCCGCAGGCTGAAGAAGTCGCCGCGGCGGCTCCCGCCGAAGGCGCCCCTGCCGAACCCGAGGTATTGACGGCGAAGAAGCCGGCCGAGGGCGAGGAAGAGAAGAAGGCCGATAAGAAGTAATCTTCATGAAACTGATCGTCGGTTTGGGCAACCCGGGTTCCGAATATGCCGATACGCGGCATAACGTGGGATTTTGGGTGGTGGAGCTTTTGGCCGAAAAATGGGAAGTTTCCCTCTCGAAGAAGAAGTTTCAAAGCCATTGGGGGGAAGCCCAGAGAGAGGGGGAGAAGATCCTCCTGGCGATGCCCCAAACCTACATGAATTTAAGCGGCAAGGCGGTGGCGGCTCTCATGGGGTTTTACAAGATTGAACCCTCTGATTTGGCCGTTGTCCATGACGATTTGGACCTTCCCGTGGGTAAGTTGAAGGTCGTGAGGGAAGCGGGCCCGGCGGGAAACCGCGGGGTGATCTCGATTCAACAAGAGCTGGGAACGAAAGCTTTTTGCCGCTTTCGAATCGGGGTCGGTCGCCCCACTCATAAGACGCAAACCGTCGACTTCGTTTTGGGCTCTTTTTCGAAGGAAGAGAGGGAAAAGTTGGATCCCGTCCTCGAAAAAACCATCGAAGGGCTTGCAATTTGGGTAAAAGAAGGGGTAGAAGCGACCATTCGGCATTGTCACCGAGTTGATTCGCCCCGATCGGTAAAAGCCGATCGGAACTAAACTGAATATTTAACTTCTTGGTCTTCCTTAAAAGGGGAGGCCCTTTTTCCCGGAGATGATTCGGGAATTTAGACCGAAAGGAGACTCCATGAGAGAGTACGAAACCCTCTATTTGCTGCAACCCGATCTTTCCACCGAGAAAATCGAAGAATTCAACAACAAGCTTTCCGAAATCATCAAATCCCAGGGAGGAAACCCCTTAACGGTTTTCAACTGGGGAAAACGTCGCCTTGCTTACCGCGTGGGCAAGGGAAACCACGGGGTTTACGTTTATCTGAATTATTTGGGACAAGGTAATCTCGTCGCCGAGATCGAGCGAATCCTGAAATACGACGACAACGTGCTCAAATACATCACGGTAAAATTAGAGGACGACGTGAACGTCGAAGAGCGCGTAAAAGTGAAGCGCGAATTCATCCTTTCGAGCATCGACGACCCGAGCGATCGTCCTCCCCCGCAGGAAGGCCCCCGAGCATAAGATTAAAACGTCTGAATTTTGAAATAAGGAGTTCAACCCATGAGCCGAGATAGAGATTACGACCGCGACCGCGATGACGACCGAGGCTACAAGCGCCGTTCCTTCGGGCGCCGCAAGGCCTGCCGTTTTTGCACGGATAAGGAAGTGAAGGTCGATTATAAAAATCCGAAATTGCTTTCTTACTTCGTCAGCGAGCGCGGGAAGATCATCCCCCGACGCATTTCCGGCACTTGCGCCCTGCACCAGCGCGATTTGACCACGGCGGTCAAACAAGCGCGGGTGATGGCCCTCTTGCCCTTTACTTCCACCCAACGATAGAACTCGAAAAGGGTGAAGGGGCATGAAAGATCGTTTCGTGGCCACGGCCTTGGCCGTCTTGCTTTCGGTTTCCTTATTTTTTAGTGGGCTGTTTTCTTGGTTCACACCGGTACCGCTCTTTTACATTTCAAGACGCTATTCCCTGCGATGGGGAGGGATCACCCTTCTCTTGATCGCCTTGCTTTTGAGCGGGGCTTATTTCGGGGTGTTTCATTATTTGTCCGTTTCAAAAGACCCGAACAGCCTGAGTTGGTTTTCGTGGCTCCCCGGCATGGCCTATTATGAGCCTTTCGGAAAAAAGGCGGTGATGGGTTCGGTCTTCGCGAGCCTTACTTTTTTTGGGTCGATGGGATTGATTCTGGCGTGGAGAGGGCCGAAAGAGCGACGTTTGGCCTCGTTGGCCGCTTGGACGTGGCTGGGAGCCACCTTCGCTGCCGCTTTGGTGGTGGTTTTATTCTCGAAAGGCCACCTCGTTTCGCTCACGGAAAACGTGACGAAATATTTAGGTCTCGCGCTGGATCAATTCATTTCGCTCAACCAAGCGGCGGGTTTAAAAGGCGAGGAGATCGCTTTCATCGAGAAGAACCGCCAGTGGATTATCGGTTCTTTTTTAAGGATTTTGCCCGGAGTTTCGCTTGCGGCGGGGCTTTTTCTTACCTGGTTGAACCTCGTGGTATGTAAGAGAATTTTCGGCGCGGTGGGTTTTTGGGGGGAGGTTCAGGACTTTTCGCTCTTTCGAATTCCTTTTTCTTTGGTTTGGACCGTCATCGCGGCATTAAGTTTATTTCTGGCGAATGCTTATTTATGGCAGTGGGAGATTTTGAGTTTCGCGCTGCTTAACCTCTTCATCCTGGTTTTCGTGATTTATTTTTTTCAGGGTTTGGCGATTTTGAGTTTTTACTTGGTGTTGAAGGGCATCAGCCCTTGGCTAAGATTTTTATGTTACGCGCTTCTCGCGATTTTTTTGCAGCCCTTGGGGCTTTTATTGGCGGGTTTAGGTTTTTTCGATTCTTGGTTTAACTTTAGAAGATTGAACGTGCGTTCTTCCTCATGAAAGGGAAGGATACAATGGAGGCTTTATGGAAGTAATTCTTCAAGAAGATGTCCCCTCTCTCGGCCGCGCGGGAGAAGTGGTGAAAGTGCGGGACGGCTATGGGAGGAACTATCTGCTTCCCCACAAGAAGGCCGTCTTGGCGAACCCTAAAAACATCAAGGAATTGGAGCATCACAAAAAAGTGATCGCCGCCAAGCAGGCGAAGGTCGTGAAGGCCTCCGAAGAAGTGAAGGCAAAGATCGAGGGCCACTCCATCACCATCGCCAAGGAGACCGGCGAGGAAGACAAGCTCTTCGGCTCGGTGACGGCGCAGGAAATCGCGGAAATTCTGAGAAACGACGGTTTCACGGTCGACAAACGCATGATTCAGTTGGCCGAACCCATCAAGTCGATCGGCATTTTTGAAGTTCCCGTTCGCCTCTTGACGGACGTGACGGCGACGCTTAAGGTCTGGGTCGTTAAGAAATAGTTCGCGAAAAAGGGGCGGGAAGTGAGACGTGAAAGGTGAATCGCTTCACTTCTCTCTTCTCACTTCCCGCTCTTCATTTTGGCCCTTCAAAAGCCCTCCATCGTCGAAAACCTGCGGGTGCCTCCCCACAACCTGGAGGCGGAGCAGGCGGTGCTCTCCGGTATCTTGATCGAACCGGAGGCCATCGGTAAAGTAGTGGAGATCCTCATCCCCGACGATTTTTACCGGGAATCCCATCGCAAGATCTTCCAAGCCATGATCGCCCTCTTCGAGCGGAACGAACCGACCGATTTGTTGGTCGTATCGGAAGAGCTTCGTCGCAAGAACGAGTTGGATGACGTGGGCGGTTCCAGCTATCTCTCCTTGCTCGTCGACCATTTGCCCTCGGCCGCCAACATCGTCAGCTACAGCCGCATCGTGAAAGAAAAAGCGGTGTTGAGGGGCCTCATCACTGCCGCGACCGAAATCATTTCCCAAGGGATGGACGAAGTCGTCGATGTCGACCGTTTCCTCGATACGGCCGAACAGATCATCTTCCAAGTTTCCGAAAAACGAATCCGCCAGTCGTTCTATTTGGTGAAAGACATCGTGAAGGATTCGTTCAAGGCGATCGAAAGCCTGTACGAGAAGAAGGAGTTGATCACCGGAGTGGCGACCGGCTTCCGAGATTTAGACCGCATGACCTGCGGTCTGCAGCCTTCCGATCTCATCATCATCGCCGGCCGGCCTTCCATGGGGAAAACCTCCTTCGCCATCAACATCGCCGAACACGCGGCCATCGAGAAAAAGGTGTGTTGCGCCGTATTCTCCCTTGAAATGAGCAAGGAACAGCTCGTGCAACGTATGCTCTGCGGATTGGGAAAGGTGGACGCCTCGAAACTTCGCGGCGGTTTCTTGAAGGAAAGCGATTGGCCCAAGCTCACCCGTGCGGCGGGCAAGCTCTCGGAGGCGCCTTTCTTCATCGACGATACGCCGGCTCTCTCGGTGCTCGAGATGCGGGCCAAGGCGAGGCGCCTGAAGAAAGAGCACAACTTGGGACTTATCGTGGTGGATTACTTGCAGCTCATGCGGGCGACCGTTCAATCGGACAGCCGAGAACGCGAGATCTCCGACATCTCCCGGTCTCTAAAGGCCTTGGCGAAAGAATTGAGCGTGCCTGTCATCGCCCTTTCGCAGCTCAATCGAAGCGTCGAGAATCGCTCCGACCGCAGGCCCCAACTCAGCGACCTGCGCGAATCGGGTGCCATCGAGCAGGATGCGGACGTGATCATGTTCATCTACCGCGACGAAGTCTACAACAAGAACACGGCGGATAAGGGCATCTCCGAGATTTTGATCAGCAAGCAGCGAAACGGTCCGGTTGGGGCCGTTCGGCTCGCCTTCCTCAACGAGTACACCCGCTTCGAAGATTTGGCCGCGGTCAGCGATGAGTTCGCCCCTTCGGCGTTTTAATTTTCACCATGACGAAACTCATTCTCGCCACGAAAAATGCCCACAAAGTGAAAGAAATTTTAAAGATTTGGGGAGAGATGCCTTTCGAGGTGCTGACCCTCGAATCTTTCCCCCATCTGCCTGCCGTGGTGGAAGACGGTAAAACCTTCGCGGAGAACGCGCTGAAAAAAGCCCGGGAGATTTGCCGTGAGACGAATCTTCTCACCGTTTCCGACGATAGCGGCATCGAGGCGGACGCCTTGAACGGAGCCCCCGGTATTTATTCCGCCCGATACGCGGGGGAGGGAGCCTCCGATTCGGAGAACAACGAGAAATTGGTAAAAGCGCTGGCCCATCTGCCCGCGGATTCTCCGTTAAGAACGGGGCGTTTTCGTTGCGTGGCGGCCCTCGTCGCTCCCGGCGGTTTTGAAGCCGTGGTGGAAGGGGTGGTTGAGGGGCGAATTTTAGAGTCTCTTCACGGCAAAAACGGCTTTGGGTACGACCCACTTTTCTTTATTCCGGAACTGGGCAAAACTACCGCCGATATGAGTTTAGAGGAAAAAAATACCCTCAGCCATCGATCTCAGGCCTTTCGAAAAATGAAGGAAATCCTTCTCTCTCGCCGTTTTTAAAGAATCAATTTAACTATTTAAAATTTAAAACTTTTTTACTATTTTTCAGTTGATAAAAATGGCCTTGAGGGAGGTTTTTGACGAAACCTCTTTCTTTTTTGGCCGATATTGACACATTGCGTCAATGGCGCTAATTATGAAGCATAGGAGGTCTATTTATGGCACAATATCTCATAGGAAGTGGAAAGATGGCGACGTTACAGCCAGAAGTAAAAGCCCACAAAAGACGGACGAGAAAGGCGCGTTCCGTGAAGGCGAAGGGCCTTAAATCCAAGAAAGAAAAACCTTTAAGCTTCTTTCAACATTTAAGCGCCCAGTTTCACGAAGTGGCGCCTCTCGATTGGTTGCCCGGCCCTTACCAACTGCAGATGAGGGCGGCGAAACCGATACAAATCAGAAGCCCTCGGAAGAAAAAAGAAACCAAAACGCCCCTTCATTAAGGGGCGTTTTTTTACTTCAACAAATCGCGCGTATTGGGCCGTGTAATTTCATCCCGAAAATCCACCGTTTCCAATGTGGTGGTTTCGCCGGCCCGAATCTTAATGTTGGAAAATTCACGCGACGCCTTTCCCTTAATGACGACGGCCACCTTCACGGTTCCCACCGGAAACTTATACTTGTTCGGCGTCGGCCCCACTTGGCGCTGGTCATTGATGTAAACCACCGCTCCGTTGGGAATGCTGCTCACTTCGAGCCAACCGTAGGTTCCTTCTTTATACATTTTGTTATAGCCGAAGGCCTTCTCCACCGCGGTGCCCGAACCTTCGTCCGTGCTGTTTTTTTCCTTCTTTTTGGCGGGCTCTTTTTCTTTTTTGGCGCTTTTCTCCTCTTTTTTCTCCTTCTTCTCCGCCTTCTCGCGCTCTAAATCCCCGTGCAAGGAATTGACGGAAGACTCAATCTTCACGCTTGATTCATAGTTTTTATATCCCCGCTTCTCGAGGCGCACTTTATACTTTTTGCCTTCCTCCAAATTGCGGATCGTGGCGGGAGTGGTGCGCGATTGATCCAGGTCGTTGACGAAAATACGTGCGCCGGAAGGGGTGCTGGTCACCTTCAAGCTTCCCGAAGCGGCCGAGGCGGTGATCGGCGTGAGGGAGAAAAAAAGGGCGAAAACGGCAAAAACGGTGGATAATAAAGAAGTCTTTTTCATAAAGGTTCTCCTTGTCGATAAAGAGGCGATCTAAAAGACCGGGATCGGCATGAACTAATACATCCTCCCCCCACACGCTACCCCTTTTTCATTGAATTGACGGGCCCGGAACGATAATGTCACAATAAAAAAGCGGCCCATCGCCGCTTTTTTCACGCTTTTTTTCGGGGAGTAACTCAGCCCGGTAGAGTGCCAGCTTTGGGAGCTGGAGGTCGCAGGTTCAAATCCTGTCTCCCCGACTTTTAAACTTCCTCACCCTAGTTTGAAATCAAAAATAAGAAGGCAGTTTTTCTCGGAGGGCTTTGCCTAGGTTCGTGATGGGTTTTGACGGCCCAGAAAATCACAACTTTTCCCAAAAAGAGTGCGATAATGCTTTCAAGGGGGAGAGTGGCATGCGATCCATTTTACAAAAAATGAAATCCTTCAGGTCCTTTCTTCTGGGAATGGGGATTTTTCTTTTTTTGCTCGCTTGCACGGGACCGGGAGGACAAGGGGCCGGAACGCCCATGGGTTTGGGGGGAAATCCCATGTCTGGCGGCACCCACGAGGGGGGAGTTTCGGCGCCGGTCACCGATAACACACGACAGCATAATTGTTACGAGGGATTTACCAACGCCAAGATAAGCGCCGCCTCTTTCGATCCCCATCAAATTCCCGTCATGAATAAACCCGTTAAAGTGAGGCTTTCGGGGCAATTATTGACGAATTGTATGGTAGTGAATGGGCCCTCTTTGGGAGGGCGGTATGTCCGAATTTTAGATGAGACGTTAAATTCAAATGGGACGCCGAAGTCTTACAACGTATACCTGGATAGCCCCTTACAGTTCTCCGAAGACCAAGGCAATACCTTCGAAGCCGTCATCGACATCCTTCCCGCCTCGATGGATTATTTGAACACGGTTGCCAGTCATCTAGAAATTTTCTTGGTCCCGGAAGGCTTTTCGGGAATTTCGACCGAGCAAAAAAGCTGCTCCAACGCCTTCCATTGCTTTGACGAGGCCGAAGAATGGACGTCGCTGACCGTCTTTTGACGTCAAACAAGAGCGTTTACCACCTGCCGCAGGTAATCCTTACTTTTTTAAAGGTAAATTTACCTTATTTTACGTAAATTTTTTTTAAAGAAATGGAAATCTCCTTATCATTCGAGGGGAAGTCGGCTGGCATCACGATTGCTCTAGTGAAGAATCACGAAGGCTCGACCTTCAAAAACTAGGGCACTTCATAACGCCATTCGCTCCTTTGGGGGCGGTTTTTTATTGATTTCGAATAGACCCGCAGCCAAATCTCCCCCACTGCGATAATTTCTTTAGCGTTATGGATGCCCCTTGGCAGGAGGCCTATCCATGACTACGTCACAAATCCAATTCCCCCTCAATTCCAATTCTTCCTATTCCAGTGCGCCGGAACCAGGTTCAAGCCCGGCGGAATTCGCGTCAAAAGATTTTGAGATTTGCGTGGAACGTCCGTATTCCTTTCGGGCTGGCGAGAGA
Source organism: bacterium (assembly GCA_046346885.1). GTDB lineage: Bacteria > UBA10199 > UBA10199 > JADFYH01 > JADFYH01 > JAXMHI01. The sequence goes on from JAXMHI010000002.1 coordinate 29,396, forward strand.
TTGGATCTTCCCGTTGCCGCCTTGCGGCCGCATCCTTCCTTCGTTCGTCCGGATGGGGCCATGAGTTCAAAGCCAACAGTGCAGACCAACCCTCTCGAAGCGACGCCTTCTTGGCAGAAGGTCTTAGGGGTCGGTGCGGCGGCGCTGGTCTTTCCCTTCATGATCGCGCCTGCCGCGGGACTGGTTCTTCTCACCTCGCTCTCGGGATGCGGGGGTGGGGATGAAACGGGTGCAACCAGTGGTTCGGCAAGTGTGGACTCGGCCTGCGTAGCCCTGCGCCACGAAATTGAAACCTATGTTCCGGATCCAAAATATCAATCCATGGTCGATGCCCTAGTTCTTCCCACAATCGATTTTTCCGGACACAACTACGTTGACAGCAAGGGCAAGTCTATTAACTCCTTCCAGCCCAGCAAAAGTGACATCGTGAATTACGCCACGCTCGATAATAAATTGTATCTCCTCACTCGCAATGAAACGGCGGGGATCTTTGCTCCCGCTACATTGCTGGTTTATCCGATCATAGGGAGTAAATTGGCATCGCCTCTCGGTGCGGTCACTTTTGCGGGAGTTTATAATCCGGTGTGGATGTCTTCATCGGGCGGAAAAGAGCTTCACGTCCTCTTTGGGCCGCCTAGTGATGATATTATGGTGAAATACGATCCCAAAATGACGAACGCATCCTTTACGAGTTCCTGCTCTCCGAAAGGCACCCATCTTCCGGATGCCGGCGTTACCGGTCGTGGCGGCTTGGCCGGTTCGGGTGGCGCCTCGGGGTACTCGGGTGCCGGCACTTCTGGAGCCGCAGGCCAAGCGGGTACTGCGGGACACGGGGGAAGTGGAGGAGCCGGTCATGGCGGCTCCGGGGGAGGTGCCGGCAAAGGGGGGGCGGGAGGAAGCTCCGGCAGTGCGGGTAAGGGCGGGGCGGCCGGTAATGCCGGTAAGGCGGGCACCGGCGGGAAGTAATCCATGAGGGATGTAAATAATCCTTTAGAGTAAAAATTTACCTTCAATTTAACCTGCCCCCATCTTTTAAAAATAAAAATCGTAAGTATTTTCAATTAGTTAATTTTTGGCACCCCAGTTGCTTTAGTAAACCATAAAGGCTCAATAGTGGGTCTGAATTTGAAGAAGGAGCTTCTTATGAGGAAAAATTCAATTCTCGCTTTAGCGGCCTTTTTGGCCATGAGTTTTACGATGGTGGGATGCGGCAATGAGAGCGCAACCACGGCCCAGCCGGGTTCCACGCCGCTGACGCTCACTCCGGTGTCACCGGTGCCGCTGGTTTCCGCCACGAATAAGCCGGCGATGAACCATGAGCAGTTCGTCGAAAAAATGTTGAAAACGGCAATCGATCTTTCGGTTCAAAATTTTGAGAACGTGACGAAATGCGATTACCTCAAAGCGGCCGTCGGCAAAATTCAATCGACGAAACAGGGATCGAAGGGGAGCGAGTCGATGAACGGCACCGAGCAAGCTTGCGACGACAGCGATCATTCCAGCGCGGGGGTACTTGTCGAGATTAAGTACCAAGACTTTACCGATGAGACGCCTCCTCCGGGGAATATCACGATCAACGGCACGCTTTCGTTGGCGTATCAGCTAAGTGACGGTGATGTGAGAATCACGGTCACCAGTACCGATCTGAGTTACCATGGAGATACGTACGAATTCAAAAAGGCTTTCATCGACGAGTTGCACAACTGCAGCGGAACGGTGAAGATCGATAACAGCACATATAAGATCACTGCCTCCTGCAAGCTCGATCCGATCGCACTTCAGGGGCAGGATAATACGATTTAGTCACATGCCTGTCACTTCTGCAAAGGCCGTCGGGGAAATGGTTCCCCGACGGCTTTTGTGTTTTCCGTCGTCATTACTTTTGGGAATTGAGAAAGGCCTCGAGCGCCCCCTTTTTTTTCGGAACAGAGAAGCGTTCCATGCGGGCATATACGCTTTTGAGACTGATTTTCAATTCTTCCGCCGCCTTTTTCTTGTCGCCTTTATTCTTCTTTAAGGATTCGATGAGTTGATTGCGGTGAGTTTTTTCCTCTTCCGTCCATTCTTTCGAAGAAGGTGGAGGCGGAGCGTTTTCCGTTCCCCCAGAGAGCAGATCGGGATTCACTTGGAAGAACTCCGAGGTGATGGTTTGACCGTTGGCGAAAAGGAGCATGTTGCGGATCACCCCTTCCAATTCGCGGATGTTTCCCGGCCATGAATAGCCCATGAGCTTCTGAAAGGCTTCCTTGCTCATGGAGCTGGGTTTTAGGTCGAAATCCTTCGCGATTTTTTTAATGAGAAAATGAACGAGCAGGGGGATGTCTTCTTTGCGTTCCCTCAAGGGGGGGAGGCGCAGGGTCATGCCGTTGATCCGGTAAAAAAGATCTTGCCGGAATTTGCCTTCCTTCACCATCCGTAGAAGATCTTGGTTCGAGGCGGTAATCAGGCGCACGTCGATCTTGATTTTTTTGTTCGAACCCAGTGGGCGGATTTCCCCTTCTTGCAATACTCTCAGAAGCTTTACCTGCATGCCGAGGGACATGTCGGCCACTTCATCCAGAAACAGACTTCCACCGCTCGCTTGTTCGAAGAGACCGATGCGGTCCGCTTCCGCATGGGTGAAGGCTCCCTTCTTGTGTCCGAAGAGTTCGCTTTCGAGCAAGTTTTCGGGGATGGCGCTGCAATTTTCAGAGACGAAGGGCGCTTTTTTGCGCGGGCTGTTGAAATGAAGGGAGCGGGCGATGAGTTCTTTGCCCGTTCCCGATTCGCCCCAGATCCAGACGGGGATTTTTGTTTTCGTCACATGGTCTAAAAGCTGAAAGACCTTCATCATCGCGGGGGATTTTCCGATGATCTCGTCATAATCATATTGGAGGGCGATCTTGGTTTTAGAAAGTTCGCCAGAAAGGCTCTCGATACGTTCCTCCTGGTTTTTTACACGCGCTTCGCTCCGGTCTTTCGCGTTTTTCAGCTCGGCCATCATCTGAGATTTTTGAATGGCGAGCACGGCTTGGTTGGCGAATCCCGAGAGAAGGAGAACTTCTTCTTTTCCGAAACAGTCCGGTTGATAGCGGTGATCCAAATAAAGGGCCCCTAAGACTTTTCCTTGAAGTTCCAAAGGAACGACGAGGATCGACTTAAGCTGGTATTGATGGATGGATTTCGCGTCGATAAATCGGGCATCTTGCTGGGCGTTATCGGTGACCAGGGGCACTCCTTGCTCCATCGCCTGTTTCACGGCCGAGAATGAAAACTTGAACTCTTCCTCCGCCAGTGTCGTCTGATTAAGGTGTCGCGCGGTTTTCACTTCGTAACCCACGAGGGGAACCGTTTTAGCCGATTCATTTTTTAAAATCAGGAAGCCCCGTTCCGCCCCTGTGAGTTCGATGGCTGCATCCAAGACCCTCTCTAAAATCTCCGCCAAATCCGTTTTTTCCAATATTTGTCGGCTGATCTCGCAAAAATGACGAAAACGGGATTCAGAGATTTGTGGCTTAAGAGAGGAAGGGGGAGAAGTGGGAGGTGGAGTTTGAAGAAAAGGCCCGGACGTCGAAGAAGCGGATAAGGCCTTCTCTAACGTCTTTAAACTTCTATTTTTTCCATATTCCATTTTTATTTCCTCCGGTAAATTTGAAAAGAGCCTCTCCCATTCGTTTTGCGTTTTTTGCCGAATGTTTTGTGCGAGAGAAAAGAATTGGTGACGTTCCAAGTGGTTTTGCAGCAAACCGTAGAGGTCGAGTCTAGTTTCGGGATTTTCAAGGGATGAAATCGACTCGATCAGCGCGCTAAAACTTTCTTCCGATATTTCATCCACATTTTTCGAGAAAAAATCTTGAGTCTGTGACCAGGCGCGGAAGAAGACGCCCGGCAGGGGAGGCAATGAAAGGTTTTTTGGGGGATTTCCCTCCCCCACTCGTGTGCGCCAAATTCCCAGTGAAGCCTGGATGGAGAGAAGACCCTCTTGAGGATATTTTTGGTTGCATTCTTCAAAGGCCGTTCGTGCTTCCGCCCATCGTTGTTGAAGATACAAATCCTCCCCCTTGAGGAGAAGCACTGTGGGCCATAAGGATAATTTCTCCAACTCCTCTTGGGCGGCGGTTAAACGGGAGAGAAGAGTTTCCTTCCGCTCCCAATGGCCGGAATAAAGGCAAGCGAGACAATGTTGGATATCATTCACCCATCGGTCCGCGGCGCTACCCAAGGCGGATAATATTTCCCGCGAGCTTTGAATCGAGCTTAAGGCCGGGCCGTATTTTCCAGCTTCCAGAAAGATCATTCCTCGGTTCCCTTCGTAGCGGGCCCATTGGAGAATCTCTCCACCTTTTTTCGCCGAGACGAGGGCCTTCTCCATTTCTTCCAAAGACCACGAAAGGAGGCCCAAGTCTTTGTATAGGATGCTCAAGGCATGATGGGCGATGGCTTCGGTCTGCGGGTTTTTTAGCTTTCGAAAATGGCTCAAGCTCTTTTTGAAATGCTCCTCCGCCTCTTCGAAGCGCAGGGCGCGCGCGCTTAATTGCCCGAAGCGTTCCTCCGTTTCTCCCGAAAGGAGAGGATCTTCCTTTCCCAATTCCAACGCCTGTTCGAGTTTAGACCGCGACTTACCCGCATCGCCCGATTTTTCGTGAAGCGCCGCGAGTAAATTGAGGGCTCGCACATGATAAGGGCGAAGCAGGGGGTGTCGCTCGTGATCCCCCGTCTTAAGACATTCTTGCAGCCTCTTAGCGGCGTTCTCTTTTTGTCCGGAAGTAAAATAAACCAGCCCCGTATAAAAAAGGTACTTCACCCGCTGGCGTTTCGTTTCGTTGTCTTTCCTTAATTCGAACCATTTTTCGTAAGCCTGAAGCGCTTCGGCGTATCTCCCGAAACGGTATAAAAGCGGGGCGCGGTGGCCGAGTAGGTCACAGCGGTTGAGAGAAGAGTTTTTGATTTCGAGAAAATGTTCCGTTGCTTCCAGGGCCTCGCTGAAGTCCCCACGATTTTCCCATACGTCCAGAGCGGCGAGCGCATGCCTAACGAGGGCGTTTTCGTCCCCGAGCTTCGTGGCATGGTCGATTAATGCGAGCAGTGTGTCGGGTTTCGCCTCTTTTTGATATGCCGTTTCGAGTTCCTTAATCCATTCACGATGTGCTTCGAGAATTTCGTCATCGGAAAAAGATTCGAGGAAAGAGTTTTTCAACGACGGGTGGGCAAGTCGAAGGAGAGAATTCACGTCGCTCTGGGGGGCGGTAAAACCTTCGTGGCCGATTTCAAACAGCGCCCCTTCGAGCGATTCTCTCTTCCCCTTCCAAAGCTTTTCCAGATCGTCGAAGGGAAGCGGGGTAGGGTGGGAAATCATCCATTTCAAGATTTTCTTCGCTGCATCCGAGAGCCTTTCAATTTTTTGTTTCGCCGCCTCTTTTATGTTTTTGGGAACTTCCGACTCCTCTCCGAGAAAATAAGTGCGGACGGCTTCGAGGAGTAGCAGCGGGCGTCCTCCGCAAGAAGCGAGGATCTTACCACGAATTTCCTCGGCAAGTTTTTCGCCCATGAGGGCTTGGTCGATGAGCAAGGCCGCTTCTTCCGTCGAGAGATCGCCCAACGCCAGACGGATTACTTTTTCCGGCGAATCGAAAAGGGCGAGCTCTTGAGAAGAGAAAGAGGTGTCGGAGTTGACTTCGAGAATCACCGAAGCCTTCGCCGATGAGTGGGCGAGGCGGCGGAGGAAGATCTGGATTTCCGGAAGGCTGCGGGAGGGCCAGTCGTGTAAATCTTCGAAGACGAGCGTTCGCTGGCTTTCGGAAAGTTTACGGAGGGCAAGATCCATGAGCGAGAGAAAATCAAGATCTCGCGGGGCCTGTCCCCCCATTTTTTCGATCAAGGTTGTGAGCCAGGAGGGGGCTTCCACTGGATTCAATGTCGTAAACGGACTTTGTTGAAGAAGGTGATGCCATCGCAGCTCTTCGATGAAGCGGGAACGGCCCACCCCCGTGGGGCCCGACAAGAGAAAGAGTTTGCAGCCCCGAAAAAAAGGGGTGGGATGGGTTTCCTCGATGAGAAACTTCATCTCTTTTTCACGTCCTACCCGAGGGATTTTCGACAAAACGGTTTTCAGATCCTCCGGCGCGAGGAGCGTGAGCCCTTCGACATGGCGTTCCAAGTATTTCAAAACTGCGAGGGCCGAGCCGGGGCGCTCAAGCGGGGAGAGCGCCAGGAGGCGGTCGATCAGATCGGTGAGAAACTCGGGAAGATCACCCCTGATTTCCTTTAAAGGACGCGGGGTGGGAGTGGAGGCAATGCCAGAAGCCGTCAGCGGTTTAGAAAACGGAAGCGCGCCGGCGAAGAGTTGATAGAAGACGACGCCGATCGAGAAAAGGTCGCTTCGCGTTTCCCATCCTCCCCAATAAGCCTCGGGAGGGGTGTGGGAGAAAGTTCCGAGAGCGTCATTTTTCCCCGCCACTTCGCCGCTCACGATCGAAAGGCTAAAGTCTAAGATCTTGACCCGGCCTTCATCGCTTAAGAACAAGTTTGAAGGCTTTAAGTCGCGGTGGAGGATGTTGCGCGAGTGAAGATAGTGAAGCCCCTGAAAAGTTTGCGCGACCATCGAAATGCATTCTTGCGCGGAGAGAGGGGAGGAAATTTCTTCGAAGGATTTCCCCTTCACGTATTCCATTGAGAAGAAGGGGGTATGCGGGGGGATCTCGTCTTTCAGAATTTCGGGATTTGAAAATAAGCTCTCCGGTTTTTTCGAGGACTGGAAATCGTAAATCTTCACGAGGTTGGGATGGGAGAGGTGCGAAAGAAGCTTCGCTTCCCGTTCGAAAAACTGCCGATGGGCCGGATCGAGCGGAGAGGTTAAGAACTTGAGGGCCCTTAAATTTTGCCCTTTCTGAGCAAGGTAGACGTTGCCTAAACCTCCTTCCCCTAACTTTCTTTCAATTCGGTAAGACATTCAAAAATTATAAATTTTTTACCAATAAAGGTGAAGGTATTTCATTAAAAGGTGAAAAGTATCGAAAATTTACCGTAAAAAATTGGCTTTCCTCCTATCGAATATTTTTAACATATTGAAATATATGATGTTTATAACATTCGCTCTTTTGGCATCAGCATTGCTTTTATTATCAATCGAAAAGCTATGAAAGTCGTAGCTTCATAAATTTTTTAGGGAGGATTTATGAAAAACAAACTGAAAAACATCTTCGTCGGGTCGGTATACGTCGCCGCATGGATGGCGTCGGTGCTTCTGCTGAAGCCCGTTTTGGCGTACGAAAAGCCCGCACTTCCGGAAAGGTCCGTTGTTCAAACGCTGGATGGGAGTGAAGACGGCAGCCCAGTAACGGAGGAAAGAATCTTCAAAAGCGCGATCAAGGGAGAGGGGGATATTAATAATATCACCTGCAGTATTTGCGGTGAAGTGTGTAAGCAGACGGGCGATGGTGGTTGGCAGTGTTATCCGGTTCCGTGTTGTAAATAATGAAATGTGTACTGGGTAAAAAAGGGTGGCGTGAAAGAGGGGTGACGGGGATCTGTTTTCGGATCTCCGTCACTCTCCACTTTATCACCGTCATCGTCCAGAAAAAGTATTGATGTTCCTGGGGGTGCCCCCGCCCCTGTCGGTCGGGGCGGGGACTTTTCTTATCTCAACGTTTTGGGCGGGTGAACTTTTATGGAGATACTTCCTCTTTTCATTTCGTCTTCGGAAGAAAATCAAGAAAATCTCGTGCCCGTTTGCATGCCTCCGCCAGTAGCCTGCGAAGCGGCACGACGGTTTGTGTCGCCGGCAAGCATCCCCTCCATTTCTCCGCAATTCGCGTCCTACAATTATGCAAGCCGACTTTTTAGGCCGGAGATGAGTCAAGAGGGGATGGCGGATCATCCCGCGATTTCCTTTTTTGAAATTATCGGAGGTTTGGCGGGGTTATTATCTTTGGGAATTTTTACGGGAAGTGCCTGTACGCCAACCCCTCCGCCGTTTTGGTGCTTGGAGCCGGAGAATCGAGAGGCGAGTTATCGCTTAACGTCTTCTGAAGCGGAAGCGCTTTGTAAAATTACGGATAAGAAAGACCTTAGAAAAACGGAGAGAGAATACCTTCTCTGCGCCGAACGCATGGAGCGGTTGGGGCGGCATGCGACGGAACGTACCCTGCTCACATCCTTGATCAAAAACGGATCGGATGCGCATATCCGAAACATGGGGGAGAGTGACCGGAAACTGTTCGAATGGCAGGAAAGGATGTGCCCGCCTTCCACCGGCTATCGCAACGATGTCTTCGACGCGAAATTTAACCATCGGGAGTGAACTCTGTAATTAGGGGATATCGGAAAGGTTGTTTTCCGCGAGCGTTTTCGCCTTTTGCTTGAATGGGGTGACTTCGCCAAAGAGATCCTTAATTTGTTTTTGGAATTCTTTCTGCTTTTCCTCGGTCGTCCGTTCTTTTCTTATGGGGTATACAGTACTCTGTTGGCGGGCCTTTTTCGGTAAAACACCTGATGGGTATAAAAGTACTTGTGAGTCAAAATCGAAGCAGATATAAAAACTCCTCTGAAGGGCACCGCTTATTTATTCCTTATAAAGGAGGGGTAAAATGATTTCTTCAAAAAGGAAATGGAGTTTACTTTTGCCATCCCTTTTTTTCATTGCGGCCGCGGCCGGTTGCGGAGGGGGAGGTGGCGGCGGAGGGGGAGGCAACACGACCCTGGAAGGCACCATCGCATTGAATAACGGCCAATCCGGCACCGTCACGCTGAACGTGAGCGGCGCCACGCTCGCGAAGAATTCGAAATTTTCCATTCTGCGGCAAGCCGAAGCCCAAACGGGGGGAAATGTGACGGGTAATTGCGTTACTCCCACATGCCCAAGCCCCGGCATTCCCTTAAGCGGTAATTTCAATACCTCGACGAACACCTTCAGCGTTTCGGGCAGCAGCAGCAATTCCGGGTGCCCCCAGGGGAACGTCACTTTCAACGGCAATTACACCCCGGGGACCGGGACGAACAGCGGATCGATGTCCGGAACCATTACGAGCACTCAAAATGGGACGACTACCACGATCGGGGGATTTAACGGATTTAATACGTCGAATACCCCCGGCACGACGAGCCTTTGCGGAACGTTCAATGGATCGGCGGGCGGTTCGGATCCCACCGATATCGGTGTTTTTGACGTCACCATCAACGGATCGAGCTTAAGCGGTACCGCCCAAGACACCTGCGCCGGCAAAAATCCGGTGACTCTCAATGCCGCCATTACTGGAAACACCTTCAGCGGATGTTCGAACGATTCAAACGGATCGAAACCGTTTTGCGGGACGATCTCGGCGGACGGCCAAAGCCTAACCGGATTCTTCCAGAAAGGGGATGGAACGATCGGCTGCTTTACGGGAAGCACGTCCTTCTGCAGCGCGACCACGCCTCCGAGCTGCAGTTCGCCGCCGCCTTGCGGAACGCAAAATTGCACTTTCCAGACCTGCCAATAATAGGGCGGGTAACCGCTACGAAGATCTCAATTGCCGTCGATGCCCCCTTTAAAGGGGGCATCGTTTTTTTAAGGTTGAAAGCGAACGGAGGGTCGATCCTTGTTGCCTAAATCGTTTTTCCTCACGGTGTCCCGAGTCTTTCTTCGATTCCGCCGAAACCTTGCCGCGGGGCTTGCGGTTTCACTGCTGCTCACCGCATGCGGAGGGGGAGGGAACTCCGCGAACAATTACACCGTCGCTCGCTTGTGGGATGAAGCCGCTCTCGATGCGATCCGAATCGACACCCCCCGTCCTCCGGTCCACGCCCGAAATTTGTGGCATCTCTCCCTTGCCATGTACGACGCCTGGGCGGTGTATGACGCCGCGGCGAAAGGATATCTTACGACGGAGAAGGTCGCGGGTCTTGACTCCGCGCAAATTGCGGCCGCCCGAAGCGAGGCGATCAGCTACGCGGCGTACGGGGTCTTAAAGAACCGCTACGCTTTGTCGGTCAATGCCGTCGTCTCGCTGAGCTCTTTCGATAATCTCATGAAACATTTGGGTTATGACACCGCGGTGACCAGGTTGGACGGCAACTCCCCGGCCGCCGTGGGTAATCGAGTGGCGGCCGCCGTTATCGCTTTCGGAAATTCCGACGGTTCCAATCAGGCCGCCAACTATGCGGACTTAACCTATACGCCGGTGAACGCGCCCTTGATCGTCAAATTTCCCGGAAATGCCATGAGCGATCCCAATCGTTGGCAACCCTTGGTGTTGGACGTCTCGTTCACCCAGAACGGGCTTCCCGTTCCGAGCGGACCGCAGAAATTCGTGGGATCCCAATGGGGCAACGTGAAACCTTTCGCACTTGCGCAAAAGATCGATGCCGGACCTCCCCCGATGTTGGGAGCTTCGACCGATGCGGAGTTTAAAACCCAAATGCTCGAGGTGGCGCAGAAAAGCGGCCTGCTTTCCCCCGATTTGAACGCCGCGATCGACATCTCCCCCGGCGCTTACGGTAATAATTCGTTGGGGGCGAACGACGGGATCGGGCGCACGGTCAATCCCGCGACGGGCCAGCCTTATCCTTCGCAGATGGTCAAGTGGGGAGACTTCGCGCGAGTGCTCGCCGAATATTGGGCCGACGGCCCCAATTCGGAAACGCCGCCGGGGCATTGGAACGTGCTCGCCAACCAAGTGTCCGACCATCCCCTCTGCACCCATCAATTTCAGGGGACAGGCCCGGCCGTCGACCGTCTCGAGTGGGACGTGAAATTATATTTCGCCTTGAACGGCGCCGTGCACGATGCGGCCGTCAATGCCTGGGGCTTGAAGCGCATTTACGATTCGGTGCGCCCCATCTCGGCGATTCGCTTCATGGCGACGAAAGGGCAATCGAGCGATCCCACTGCGTCATCCTACGATCCCCAAGGATTGCCTCTCGTGAACGGCGTCACCGAGCTCATCACGAACGGCACCTGGCCGAGCGGCAGGCATGCGGGTATTCAATGCTGCACCAATTTGAGCGGCGACCCGTCTCCTTGCGTGGATTCGCAAGGCAATCCGGGCGTGCAAGTCTCTTGCGTGGGGGAGGTGGCCGTGATGGCGTGGCCGGGACAACCGGCCGATCGGACCAATCAGTATAGCGGCGTTAAGTGGATTCGCGCCAAGGAGTGGATTCCCTATCAACTCAGCACCTTCGTCACGCCCGCTTTTCCCGGCTATAACTCGGGCCACAGCACCTTCAGCCGCGCGGCCGCCGAGGTGCTCGCCGCTTTCACGGGCAGCGAATTTTTTCCCGGCGGCATCGCGGAGGCGGTGGCGCCGAAGAACGGCTTCCTCAAATTTGAGCAGGGCCCCAGCCAAGAAGTTCGCCTGCAATGGGCGACGTATTTCGATGCTTCCGATCAAGCGGGGCAATCGCGCCTCTACGGCGGCATCCATATCCAAGCCGACGATTTCACCGGGCGCGTTTCGGGTTCCACGGTGGGGAAGCAGGTGTTCGCGAAGGCGAAGACTTATTTCGAGGGGACGGCGACTCCTTAACTTGCATATTTCCGTTGCAGCATGTCTATATGGTTGGATGTGAGACGTGCTCATGTCCAGAAGAACGCCGTGTTTCGAAATCAACCTTTGGATTGGGCCTCCTCGAAAATCATTGGGCCCGGTTGAAGCGAAAAGCTCCTTCATCGTCACTTGGTTTTGCTAACTAAAGCCCCCATCCATAAAAAAACCATTTTTTTGGCAACTCCATGACCGCCCCTTCGATACCCTTCTCTCGTCCCGGAAAATCGACCATCGTTTTTTAGCCCTATTCGTTGTTGCGCACACGATCGAGTGGAAATTCATGATTTTTTTCGATTCTTCTTCTTACGCCCGCCCTGAGGATGTTCTTTCCCGCCTTACGCAGACCTCCTTGGAGCAGTCGGTCCCGTTGACGCTTTCTCAAGCTCGGATCGATTCGTCCGTGGCGCGGGCTTTGGAAGAGACGACGGATCTTTCCACCTTGATGTCGATTCTCAGCGGAACCTTTGCCTCCCGTTTTGCCCGAGCGGGCATCCTGGCCTTGGGTGCGGGGGCGAGTGCTGGGGTGGCCGGGGGCATTCAAGTTCTTGCCGTCGCGGGAAGCATCGGGGCGGAAGCGGTGGCTTTTGAGGGGGCTTCCCGCGTTTTTCAAGCCGGGGGAATTTACGGCCACGCGCCTTTGTCTTCTCATTCCTCCCGACTTTGGCGCTGGGAGGGAGAAGGGGGATTGAGGCAAGGCCTTTTCTCTTCCGCGATCACTTTTACGGCGTTTCGAGGAGCGGCATGGTTGGCTCATGGCCAAAACGTCGTTTTTCAACATTTCATCCAAAGCGGAACGCTGGTGGTGGGGCATCATCTGGCGGGACGTCTGGGAATCGTCCCCGCGCCGGAAGGGTCTTTAACGGAGCAATTTTTTGAGGCGGAAAGGACCAACCTTCAACTCTCGGCCATGATGTCCGCCTTCCACACGGCATTGCCGGGGATCCACGCGCTCGAACGGAGCCTCGATCTTTCCCTGAAAGGTCCTCCGGGTTTCCGTTTCGAGGAAAGGACACGATCGTTTTTTCCGGAAGCCGAGCTTCAACCCGCCGGGTGGGACCAGTTTCTCGCAATGGCGGAAAGTTCGCGAAAGAGGCCTCGGCGTTCGAGAGGAGAAGAAGCGGGAACGGGAGACGAAAGAAGCAAGGCGGATCTTGCAGTAGAAACGCGCGCATTGCGTCCTTCCCCTTCCGAATCGCCGATCCGTGTTTCCCGTGTGGATGGGAAGATCCGCGTTGTGGTGGGGGAGGCGTCCGTTGACGACGTCGTCCGTTTTGTCTCCGAGAATTTAAACCGGTTCACCGAGAAGGGGAACGTTCAAGTTCTCATTCCCGAGAATTATCCGCAGCGCATCATGGAATGGGGATATCGATATGCGGAGGGAAATAGGGCGGAATGGGGCAAGCGTGTTTCGGAGTGGTTGAGAATGCACGAGAAAATAACGCAGGGTGCGGGATTGGAAGCGGGGGATCTCAGAAGGTTAAGGGCTCAGAAAAGGAAGCTGCAAAATCAACAAGACGATTTCGAGAGATCGCGGATAAGCTTGAGGGCGGCCGTGAACGCGGGCGTGGATCAAAACGGACAGGCAACGGGTAAACAAGAGCCTTTTCGTCGGGTTTTCCATGACCTGGTCTACTCCGTCGAATTTCTTACAATGGCCAATATGTGCTTGGATGGATTGATTCGCAGGGAGCCTCTGTTTCCTTTCCAAGTGGCCTATCTTTCCGCGCCCGGCGCCGACTTTTCCGCCTCCGGGGCTTTGAGGGATGGACTGGCGCGGGCGACGGCGGACGTTCCGGAAATGTTCCGCACGGTCGGGGACGGCTGGTATCGAACTTCTTTGGATGAACTCAAGTTTCTCCAAGGGCGCTCGGCCACCAAGCTTGTCGGGAACATTCTCGCGAATCTCCTCACCAACGCTTGGCGGTACGGTTCCGACGGCCCTCCGAAGATACGCTTGGAAGTGGAGCAAAGGGAGGAGGGGAGCGTCCAAGTGACGGTCGCCGACGAGGGGGTCGGTATTCTTCCGGAACATTTTCTTCTCATCGGGAAGGCCGGTTTTCAGGAAGCCAGAAAAGAAGTGGAAGGCTCTCAAGGGTATGGTTTGTCTTCCGTCATCGAGAACTTACGATTTCTTCAATGGGGGCCCTTGTGGTTGCGGAGCCGCCCGGGAGAGGGAACCCAGTTTCGTTTCGAAATTCCCGCCTTCGCCTTTCGGGGAACCAAACCCGACAGGGGAGCGGGAAAGGGCCCGTCGGCGCCGGAAACTTCCCTCGAGTCGAATTTGCGGGAAGGCTTCGTTGTTCCCGTCGCCTCTCTCGACTTGGCGATTCGGCAAATGCTTCGCGCATTGCCCGGCGGGCCTCCGACGCTCGCCACGGATTATGGAGCTCTCGCGAGCGGGGAATTGCGCTACCGCCGTACGGAGGTGCTGCACCGTCTGTTGTCGGGAGGCAGAAACCCGGAAGGTTTGGAGTCGATCGACAATGGCCCCGGCAGCCTCGTGCATGTGGCGGTTACCCTGGCCCGTCTCGGAGGCCGTGTGAAGATCAAAGAGCCGGATGCCGTTTCGGGCACTCTCCATCAGTTGATCATGCAGGAAACGGTTCCCGCCTCGATACGAGAAAGAATCCAGTATGTTTCTTTGAAAGACCTGGATGCCGAAAGTCCCGCCGACATCGTTTACTGGACGAATCCCGATCCTTATTTCATTCGACGGCCATTAGGAATGGGCGAAGGGGAGTATTTTGGAAGGGACGTAAAAAAAGGGGGGTTTTTAGTGATCCAGACCGACTTCCATGGGGGAGAAGAGCGTCTCTCCCTTCCCCGATTGGATCCTGGTTTATGGGAACGGATTTTCGATGAGGCGCTGCCTAACCGCCTGGGCATGACCAATGAAGTGCTTCCTACGGCACAAGCGGACGATTTGCATCTTCAAGTTTATCGGCGGCGATAATGGAGCGGGGACCGGGTAGGCTTTAGGGGTATTTTTTGCGAAGCACTTCCGTGAGATGGGCATCGAGGCCGCTCACGTTCAAAAGAACCCCGTCTTTCGAAATTAGCCTTTGAATTTGGCCGCTTCTAAAATCGGGCGCGGGAGAAGCGTAAAGTTCCTTCATCGCTGCTTGGTTTTGCTCGTAAAAATCGGAGACCTTTCTCTGAAAGAGGGCCCAATCGATCGTCTCGCCCTTTTCCGTCATGCGGAAGGACTGCCGGGCGAACTGAATCAACCGATCTTCCATGAAATCCGAAAAATGAACCTTTAATTCCCGCCGCGTTTCGGTGTTGAGATATTGTTCCATGCGTACCGTATTGAAGCCGCCGTCCTCCCCGATGAGTTCTTTTATCGCTTGGGCTTCTTTCGCCGAATAGCCGGTATAGGTTAAGAGGAAGTAGGCGTTCAGAATGTCCGGCCCGCTCTTTCCTTGATAAAGCTCGTGGATTCTTTTTTGCAGAAGGCTCATGTCCCGTTTGCCGTCGGCCTGGCATTCGCCGTCGATTTCGAAAAGGGCCTGGCGCATGGCTTTGCCCCATTCGTCGGAGACCTTGATGAAGTCGGCTGCTTGCCGCTCCACGGCGCCGTTGCCGGATTTACCGCTGAAGTGATCCGAAACTTTTCCGATCGTATCTCCCACGTCGGCCCAAAGGCCCATCCAGTGTCCCATGAGGGACATGGGGTAGTTCCCGAAGTCTTTCGTCATCATGAGGTGTTGGGTGAATTTCCAAAGTTTGCGGTAATCGTCTTTGTCCTGTCCCGTGATCGCGTCTCCCAAGCCCACGCTCCATCCCGTGACCGTGTCGGCCATTAAGAGCCCGCCTACGACCGGGATGAACCGCCGTACGGAAGTAGAGACGACGGCCAGTCCACGGGCGCCCAGAGTGGCTTCAGCGCCCAACGCGGTCGCGGCGCCTCCCTCCATCCCGACCCAAGGCTTGAGTTGGGGAAGCCAGCGCGCCGCCACGAAAGGAGTCGCGCCTATAAGAAGGCTGCCATATTTATTGCCGTTCGTCCCGTATTTGGCGATGCCCGTTTCGCTCAGCAGGATGGCGGATCCCAATTGATAGGGGGCGAAGTAGGCCCAACTATTGCCCAAGGCATTAACTTGGCCCTTGAACCCATTCCAAGTGAGAGGCTCTCCTCCGAATAAGGAAAGGCCTGACTTGAGGGCCGCCGGAGCTGCCAAGGTTGTGCCTAAGAGGATCGGGCCTTGTAACTTTTCCGGTACGCCCGCTTTTTCCATGCCCGCATAAAGCAGGATCGTTCCACCGATGAGCAGGAGACTCATTTGAACAGAGTTGAGCTTCGAGGGCGTAGGAGGGGTCTCTCCCGTGGGAATTCCTCGGCCGGATCCACCGCTCGGGTTCGGTGACGAGATTTCCCCGTCTCCGTTTCGGAAGAATTGCAGTTGAGTGTTGGGGATTTTAAATCCTTCCGGCGTGACCGTTTCCCCCAGATTTTCGAATGAAAAACGATATTCGGTTTTGAAGGGGGAAATTCCCGTCACGGAGCGGGGAAGGGAAGATAAATAAGAAGCGAGTCTCGGATCGAGTTGAAGCAAGAGAGCTCGATTTTCTTCAGTGAGCGGATAGCTTTCCCCCGATTTAAAATAATTGAAAAAGGCCGCTTGGGGAGAATCGACCATCTCCTTCAAGGGATGTTTTTGAAGAATCGCTTGGGCGAGGGTTTTTGGTTTCTCCGAAAAAAAGCCGTAGCTCATGGGGCCCGCGGTGGCGTCGCAGACGAAAAACTTGGGATTCGCTTTCGAGTATGCACTGGAGTTCACGCACGCGAGGGGAAAAGCGGGCGCAGAGTAAGAAGCAGGAGGTGCATCCGGCGCCTTCCCATTCGGGTCGTTCGGATAAAGATGAAATCCCGCGGGTGCCGCGGAAACGGATTTAGGTGTGTCCCCCATGCCTGCCCTCTCTCCTGAACTGGTACCTCATCGATACCAATGAGGATTATCGGCAGGTCGACGGAAAAATTGCGTGAAAAGAGAGCCTTATTTTCCGCGCTTCATTTATCCTCGTTCTTGGCCGAGAAAAATTACTCGTAACGCAAGGCCTGGATCGGATTTAAGCGCGAGGCCTTTTGCGCGGGCCATAGGCCGAAGACGACGCCCACCGTGGCGGAAAAGGATACCGCCAAGGCGACGGAGCTGAGCGAAACATAGGCCGCCCACCCGGCGAGCTTCGAGAGGGCGAAGGTAATGCTTACGCCGAGCAGCAGGCCCATGAAGCCGCCGATCAGGCTCACCACCACCGATTCGATGAGGAACTGGCTTAAAATGGCGCTGCGTTTGGCGCCGATCGCCTTGCGCAAGCCGATCTCGCGGGTGCGTTCGGTGACGGAGACGAGCATGATGTTCATGATGCCGATGCCTCCCACGAGCAAGGAGACGCCGGCGATGGAGGCAAGCAGCCAAGAGAGGGTGCGGCTCGTTTCGGACAAGGCCGCTTGGATCTCGGCCAGGTTGCGGATGTCGAAGCTGTCTTGCTGCGAAGGAGGAAGGCGGTGTCGCTTGACCATGAGCGATTGGATGAGGTCTTTCGCCGTGTCCATCTCTTCGGGCGATTCCACTTCGATGTCGATGGAGTCGACGTAATCCTTTCCGAGCAGGCGGTGCATGGCGGTTTGAAGGGGGATGATGATCATGTCGTCTTGATCGCGGTAAGCGTTGGCGCCCTTCTCGGGAAGGATGCCGATCACCTGGAAGTTAATCTTGTTGATCTTGATCGATTCGCCGATGGGGTTCGCATCGCCGAAAAGCTCCCGCACGACGGTCATCCCCAATACGGCCACGCGCGCCCTTTTTTGATCCTCCTCTTCGGTGAAAAAACGACCTACCGTGGGGACGTAGCTGCGCATGGGGGCGTAGTCGGGGGTCGCACCGACCACTTGGGTGGAAGCGTTGTTGTGGCCGAACACCACTTGCGCCCTTCCCGAGACGGAAGGGGAGACTTTCGCGATCGAAGGCACGGAGAGCAAGATGTCTTTCGAGTCTTCGAGGGTCAGGCGCGTGACGGCGCCGATGTCCAGAGCCACTCCTCCCACGCGCCGCGCTCCGGGCCTTAAATTCAACAAGTTCGAGCCCAACGAGGCGAGTTGGGTTTCGATGGATTTTTTCGCGCCGTTGCCCAACGCCAGCATGGCGATGACGGCGGCGACGCCGATGATGATGCCCAGCATGGAGAGGGCCGTGCGCACTTTGTTGGAGGTGAGCGCCTTCACGGCTTGCTTCAAGTGCCGAGTTAAGTGTTGTAAGCGCGAACTCAAAAAGTTTTTGAAAGTGCGGGGGGCGTGATCTTCGCTGAATTCCAGAATCGGTTTCTTCTGCGGCCTTTCCTTTACGGGGTTTTTCTCGTCCGATTGGATTTTCCCGTCGCGGATGGTCAGCACTCGTTTGGCATATTGCCCCACTTCCGGATCGTGGGTGACGAGAATCAAGGTGATGCCTTGGTCGTTGAGCTCTTGGAAGAGTTGGAGAATTTCCTCGGTGCTCGAAGAGTCTAAGTTGCCGGTAGGTTCGTCCGCCAGGATGATTTCCGGCGAATTGACCAGGGCGCGTGCGATGGCCACTCGCTGCTGCTGGCCGCCGGAGAGCTCGTTGGGTTTGTGGTCCATCCGGCTTTTAAGCCCCACTTGTTCGAGCAGTTTACGCGGCGCGTTCGGGTCCACTTTTTTCTGGGTATAAAGCAGGGGCAGCGCCACGTTTTCCAGGGCGCTTGTGCGCGAGAGCAGGTTGAACTGCTGAAAAACGAAACCGATGTGTTCGCTGCGGATTTGCGCCAGATCGTCTTCGCTGCGTTGGGCGATCTCTTTGCCGAAGAGCTTGTACGAGCCCGAATCGGGCACGTCTAAAAGACCGAGCAGGTGCATAAGGGTGGATTTCCCCGATCCGGAAGGGCCCATAATGGCTACGTATTCTCCGGGTTGGATGGTTAGGCTCGCCCCTTGCACCGCTTGAACGGTGCTATCCCCCATCTGGTAGACTTTTTTGATGTCTTTGAGCTCGATCATAGGCGGACTGCGCTTGCTAGCGACGCGGCGGCCTTGCGCCTCCTCCCATGGGCGAGAGGGGACTGCCGGAGGCCGGGCCGGCACTTTTCGGAAAGCGTAGGAGGGGTACCGAAATTTTCTCCCCTTCTTGGAGTCCTGAAATGATTTCCGTCCTTTTGCCGTCGGAGAGCCCCGTTTGAACCTCCTGCGCGATCGGCTTCCCCTTGCCTTCGGGGTTGGGAAGGAAAACCGTGGTTTTTCCGTCTTTCACCCGCAAGGCCTCGCTGGGCAAGATCAGGACGTTCGGGTGGGTGGAAATCAAGAAGGTGACGTTGGCCGTCATCTGGCTGCGCATGAAATCGGGAACCTTGTCGGGCAACACGTCCACTTCATAGGTCGTTACGTTGTTGACGATCTTTCCTTCGTAAGCAATGCGCGAAACCTTTCCCTCGATGGTTTGGCCGGGATAGGCATCGAGGGTGAAGGAGGCCTTTTGCCCGAGCTTTACCGAGCCGATGTCGGTTTCGTCCACTTGCGCCCTCACGATGAGACGGTCGGATACGACGAAGATGGGGTCTTGCGCGGTGACGGTTTGCCCCGGCTCGATGTTGCGGGCGATGAGAATGCCGTTGATGGAGGCGATGATGGGGGAGGGCTTGAAGAGGTCTTTCCAGTGATCCACTTCTTTCGGGCCCTTGGCTTCCGCCGCATCGAGGAGGACGGAGCGCTCCGTCGAACTGATCCAAGCGAGGATTTGGCCCTTGTTTACCGCCTCTCCTTCTTTGATCAGTACTTGATCAATGCGTCCCCCGATGGGGGGCTTGATCTCCAAGCGGTTGTCGGGCGCTACGACGCCCGTGGCTTCCACCGTGACTTTCATGTCGCCGCGGGTGACGGCGATGGTTTTAAAGCGTTCGCCGCTTTCCTTCTTGGGTCCCCAAAAGTAGTAAGCTCCGCCGCCTAGTAGGCACAAAACGAGAAGCGGGACGACGACTTTTTTCATCATGGAAAAACTCCCTTGCCTTGGGCTTTAAACCAATTCGCTTCGGCGATCACCGCGTCCCGAAGGTTGGCGAGCATGCTTTTTTCTTGGGTGATGAGGTCGCTTTCGATCAGATCCCAGTCTTGGAAGGTGAGCAACCCGTTGTTGTATTTGGCGCGGGCGATCTCGGCCCGCACTTGGGCGGCTTTTAGTAAGCTCTTCTCCACTTCCACTTGCTGGACGGCGTCCTTCCATTGGGCGAACGTGCTTTGAAGGGTGCTCGTTCCTTGGTTGTCGCTGCTGCGCAAGTCCTCTGTGGTTTTCAGTCGCTGAAATTTCGCCGCCTTGTAGTCGTAGACGTTTTTCGTGCCGTTGAAAAAGGGGTAGGTAAGGTTGATCCCCGCCGTCCATTGGTCACGGTCACCCTGGTTGTTGTTGGAAAAATGGTTGAAAGAGGCGTTGCCGTCTACCGAAGGCATTAAGTTGCCGCGCGTTACACGAACGCCGGCCTCCGCCGATTGGCTCTGGGAGAATTTTTGGTAATGGGTGGGGGTGCGTTCCGCGAGGGAGACGTAATCGGGTTCGGGGCCGGGCTTGTTCACCTTAAAATCCCCCGTTACCTTCAACCCGGTCCATTGGGGTTGCCCCATCACCGTGGCCAATTGACGTTGGGCCGTTTCCAGACCCCTCTTGGCCTGTTGGGTTTCGAAGGCCGCTTGGTCGTAGGTCGCTTGACTTCGCAGGAAGGCGCCCTTGTCTTCTCCGCCTCCCTGATAACGGAGTTCCACGAGCCTCACGTTTTCCTTCCGGCGCTTCTCGATTTCTTGGGTGAGCAAGATTTGTTTCTGGGAAAAAAGAAGTTGGGAGAAGGCGTTTCGTAGATTGTAGCTGATGTTGGCCTTGACGACCTCCAAATTCCATTCGTTGGCGCTTAAATCGGCCTTCGCTTGGTCGACGCGCGCCTTGCTGGCCAATCCGGCGAAGAAATTTTGCTTTAAGGAGACCCCGGTGGTCCATTGGCGGTCGCTTCCGCCGCTCACTTGGAAAGATTGCGGGCTGTTGCCGCTGAAGGTGTTGATGGTGTTGGTGGTGTTATAGCCCGTGTTAAAGGAAAGCTGGGGGAAGAATTCGCCGTAACTCCCCTTTTGTTGGGCCTTGGATTGGCCGAGGGAGCCTTGGGCCGAGGCGATATCCGGGTTGTTGACGATGGTAATTTGAACGCAGTCGTCCCATTTCAAGGCCTTAGACGTCTGTTGAGCGTGGAGGCGGGGGGGGAACGCCAAAAACACGAAAGTTAAGATCCAAAGGCGCTTCATGAAGGGGGTGACCTTTTAACCGATAAAAATGTTTGGTTGTTTGCTTATACTAACCGGCCGAAACAGAAAAGGAATTTGTGACGGCCCCTTTCAGAAAGGAAGGGGGGATAAAGGTTAAAAAATGTTTCTGATTTCATACTTTTTTTGCAACTTTTGCCTGGAAAAGCACGTTTTTTTTAAGGACTTGCTTAACTTATCGTTTTCGGAAGGGTTCTCACTCATAAAGATCATCCGTAAGGAGCTTTCATATGAAAACAAAAATCGCCGTTTTTTTGTCCTTCCTTTTCGTCCTTTTTTCCCCTTCCGCCTTTTCGCAAAGCAATTACAACTACGCGCAGGATGAACTGCAAAAGTTGGTCGCCCCCATCGCCCTCTATCCCGATCCCCTCTTAGCCCAAATTTTACCGGCTTCCACTTATCCCCTCGAAATCGTCGAGGCGGCGCGCATCATTCGTGGCAAAAAAGATTTCTCGAAAATTGAAGGGCAAAACTGGGATCCCAGCGTGAAGGCGGTGGCCCACTATCCCGATGTCCTCAAAATGATGAGCGAGCGTTTAAGCTGGACTCAACAATTGGGCCAAGCGGTGCTGGCTCAGCAGCAAGACGTGATGGAGGCCGTGCAAGTGATGCGGGGCAAGGCCCAAACGGCGGGTAATTTGAGGACGACCCCCCAGCAAGTGATCCGTCAAACCGAGAAGATCATCGAGATCGTTCCGTCCGATCCTGAAATCATCTACGTTCCCACCTATGATACCGAATTGGTTTACGTGACTCCGGTGGTGCCCGTTTATCGCCCCCTCATCAGCTTCAGCATCGGTTTTCCCTTGGGGGATTGGTTATTCGGCGGGTTTTATTGGCCGACGCACAGCATTTTTTGCGCCGATTACCATTATTGGAGAGGTTGGTGGCGGGACCCCGGTTATGCGCGCAGCTATTACAACAACACGAACATCACCAATATCAACAACACGACGATCAACAATACGAATATTTATAATACCAACGTGAACAACACGCGCGTCACCCAAAACAACTTCGGCCGGCCTTGGTTCCACAACAATGATCATGGCACGCCTTTCCATGGCGGTTCTTACGACCCGAAAGGGACGAATGGTGGTTTCCATCACGGCGATTGGGCGGATGGACGGAAGGGCGATGATCGCCATTTCCCCAACGGGTCCGATCGCGATCATGGAGGGGATCGAGACAAACGCTGGAACCCCGGTAATAACGACGATCACCACGGTTTTACGCAAAACGACGGTCGAAAAGGTCCGTGGGACGGCAAAGGCCCATGGCGAGGGCGTCCGGACGATTCCCATCAGGGCGACGGACACGTTCCCCCTTCTTTCCACAAGCCCGGCGATTCTAATGATGGCTCGAAAAGCACGTCCCAAGATCACGCCAACGGCTTCGACCGGGGACGTGGGTGGGATTTCGGTTCCCGAAACCGTTCGGATCATCCGAATAATTCCGATTCGGGAAAATTAAATGATGCCGCTCGCGTGGGTTCGAACTCTCCCGGCTTCCACAAAGAGAGTCCGATGAATACGGAAGACGCTCAGAAGAGCAATTTAGAAAAATTCAGACAAGGAATGGAGCGGGCTCGAGGCGATCGATCCGCCGACAATCATTACGCGGGAAAAACCAACGAGAATCAGGGCACGCAGGGAGGATCTCGTTTTCCTTCGTCTTTTCAACCCGCGAACTCATCCCATACGGACGAAGCTTCGAATGCGCGTTGGCAGGGATTCCGACAAGGGATGAACCGTTCCAACAATCCTTCTTCCACGGCCAATCATGCTTCCTCACATCCTGTCTTTACCCAAAACTCCGATCGCCCCGTGACCCATTCGGAGAATAAACCGACCTTCCACCCCCAAGAAGCCCCGCGGGTGACACAGGTGAGCTCGACCTCGAACACGGCGAATCATTCCTCCGCTCCTTCGGGTTTCTTTAATTCCCACGGCGGTCATCCTTCCGTGCCGAGCGGGCACAGCTTTGGGGGCGGGTCCCATTCGGTGGCCAGGAGCTGGGGACGGCATTAAGCCTTAAACGGGGCTTTTTTGTTGGTCTTGGATTCCCTTCAGCTCGAAGGCGAGGCAGAGCCTCGAGATCCCCCAAAAAAGGACGTACCAGGCGATGAGCAGGGCGAGCACCACCGGATATTCGATGATGACGGCGGCGAAGAGCAGGTCCATCAGCCCGAGGAGCAGCAGAAAAAAACGGCCGAAGGGCAATGTGAAAGAACCGGCGATTTCAATGAGCCCGGTGACGACGAAGAAGAATGCGATGACGTAGTAGATCAGGCCAATTTTCAAGAACCAGATAAGGCCGATAAAGACGAGGCCTAAGGCCAAAAAGACGACGCCCTTGGCCGTGTCTCCCGCCTTGAAGGAATGATAAGACTCGGAGAGGGTGTAATACGCGATGAAGACTGTGAGAAGGCTCTGGAAGATGCGGAAACTTACGTTCATGAGGCTTAAAGTGCCTCCGGGGTAAAACAACATGACGCCGCCGAGCACGATGCCGAGAATCGACGTAAGCCACATGTAGCCTAAAGAGGTTTTAATCGGATAGCGAATCATGAGGAGAGAAGCGGGCATAAATTCCTCCTTTCGCGGAATGGTTGAATGATTCCATTTTAAACCTTCCTGCCGTTTTACAAAAATCAAAAATGAATGGAGCTTTCTACCCGAAAAATGGCTCTCCGAGTTTGATCCAGGGGTGAGCACTGCATTGCTTCTCTTCGAAAGCCCCATTATAAAGGTACTATTATCAAAAAAATACTTGAGCCGGCATTTTCTTTTGTGGTCTTAAAGGGGCGTATGAAGAAAGTTTATTTCCTTTTACTTGCCGTTTTCGTGCTGTCTTGCGTTTCCGGGACGCTTCACGCCCAAAGCCCCAAGGCGTTTACGCCCCCGGAGGCGACTTATAAGGCCTACGCTTTAAGCGACAATACGATGAGTTTCGATCCTAAGTCCGTTGAGAACAAACGGCGGGTGCGCAATGGTTTTGGTTTTGTGCCCAAGATCTTGGGACAAGGGGACGGGTTTGTGCAGATCGCCTCCTCCGCCCTGCAGGGCAGCCTTTCAGTGCCCATGGGTTGGGAAGGGATGGACGACGGCAAGAAACTGCGGGTTTTTACGCCGGATAACGAAATCCTCATCGTCCTGAATTGGGTCGACTGCGGCAAGTACGGGGGCTTCGAAGAATTCAAGAAAAAATTCTTCGAACAATCCGCCCGCGATTTTAAAGAGAGAAAGAAAACCAACCCGCAATTCAAGCTCGAGCTGCTCAATCTGGTCGACGGGAACTTCGGCCACAAGATCTTGAACAACCAAGACGAACTGGAAACGTTTTCCCTCATCACCCTGTTTTTCCAACAACCCGATAAACCCGGCTATGCCCTCCGCGTCAATTTAAGCGCTCCGCCGGAGAAGCTGGATAAATACCAAGGCTTGCTCGGGCTTCTGATGAAAGACTTCAAGGTTTTGAAAGATCCCGTCTATTAATTCCCTACCGCCCCGCCGCCATCAAGATTTGGTAAGTCGCGTGCAGCGTTTTGCTGAGTTGGGCATGAGGTCCGCCGACGCTTTTCAGAAATCTCTGTGTTTGGCCGGGGGGAATGCTCATGTTTCTGATGATCACGTTGCTTTCGCTCACGGGACCGTTTTCGTCGTAGTAGGTGACGAGCAGCTTCAGGGCGGTGAGCGTTTTTCCGGACTTGTTCCGGATTTCCCCGGTCAGCTGATCGACGAAATAGCGATGGACCATTTTCGGATGGATCAATTCAACCTCACCGGCGGGTACGGACTGAAAGGTCGCCGTCTCCGGCAGCCCCACGTCGTACTCGGTGCTGTCCATCACGAAGGAGGCGATTCCCAAGACCAGCGTGGGAAGGATGACGGCGACCATGACTTTATGCTTGTTCACCGTGTGATGATGGCTGAAGCTGAAAACGAAAAGCAGCGTGACCACCGCCAGGGCCGCCGCGACGGTGAGACCGCCGCCCACACCCGCCAACAATAAACCCACAATCGCTAAACCGCCGTACCAAAGCGTGATGACTTGTTTGGTGTTCATGAAAGTTCCTTCATTAAAAGTTGAAGAGTAGGATGCCGCTGGATCCATTTCATAGGATCAAATGACGGTGTTTGGGAAGCGATTTTAATTTTATGCTTAAAATGGGATAAAAATTTCTCCATTTCCAGGGGGCGTCAATCTTTTTGAAATATCTTCCTGATGTCATATTGACAGTTTCCATGTCGATAGTTAGTAAGAGGAGGCCATCCACCTTCGCAAAAAAGAGCCCCGTTGGCTCTTGATGGTTCTATTCAGAACCCATTCTCGTTTTATCTTTTCGCACACGAAAAAAATTGAGCTTATGCGGTTTCGTTTTCTGATTTCATTCCTATTGTTATTGCTTTGCGCTTGTGAGCGTGGAGGGCAGCTCCGTCTCGATTCAGATTTCGATCATTATTTTTGCCAAAGTGACAGCGTGTGCGGGTTTCTTGAGATATGCGTTCCAGGACAGGGATGCCAATCCAGAATGAAAAGTTGCTCCTCCGATCAGGACTGTAAGGGAGGCAGTCGTTGTTCTGGAGGGCTTTGTCTTGAGCAGGGCATTTGTTTTTTTGATTATCAATGCCCCAATTCTATGGTGTGCCGTGATTTTCGCTGTTCCCCAAACCGTTGCCGTCAAGACTCGGACTGCGGCACGGATAAGACTTGCGACATTGCCTATGGCGCCTGCCGTGAAAAACGCTGCGAAGTGAAAGAAGATTGTGCGGCGGATTCCTGCTGCAACTCGCTTACCGGTTATTGTGTTCCCTCGGTGGTATGCGAACGTTATGAACGGGGCATTCCAGCTGAATGTGTTCCTGAGCAAGAACGCTGCGACGGGCTGGATAACGATTGCGACGGCGCCATCGATGAGGACTTTCCCGACTTGGGGAAAAATTGTTCCGTGGGCGTGGGGGTTTGTTATCGCGTCGGACATTTTGTATGTGGCTCAGACCAAACGCATCTGGTTTGCGATGTGGAGCCCGGTGCTCCTGATCCGGAGGTTTGTGATGGTATCGATAACAATTGTAATGGAGTGGTCGATGAAGGTTGTTAAAAGGATTTCCCCTTTTGTTTTAATGTTTCTCCTAGGGTGTTCCGGAAGCTCTGGAAATCAAGACGCTTCCACGGTGGATGCTATTCTTATCAATCCCACCCTCGCTTTTGGAAGCAATCCGAAAATTGTGAACGATAAGATCGCCGGCCGCGAGCGCCATCTCATGTTTTCTCCCGGTGAAGGAACAAAAGCTTCTTTCCTGATCGATCGAATCATCATCGATCCCGTGGATGAAAACGGGCTTCAAGCCTTTTTGGGTAAATATCAAGCGCAAGTGATGGATGATCCGGACATTCCCCTGGAGTCTGCTCGAATCCTGACACCGACCGGCGTTACGTTGCAGCCGTCGACCGAGAAAGTAGTGAAGATCGATTTAAGTTATTCCCAAGAGGGAGCTTATCGGGATTTGGCGGTTCGTGAGAAATTGAAAGTGCCCGTGTATGTTTCGAGCGAAGAGGCGAAAAAATTTCTCAATCTTCTCGCCCGAATTCAGAACGAGGATTCCAAAAAAATCCGTAAGATCCAAATGGTGGTATACGCAATCGAGCGTTCTGAAGATCCGTCGATGAAAGCCATTGTGGGCCCCTTGAATCTACCTTCATGGGCGGACTGTGCTTGCATTGATCCGAATTTAGGGTTGAGGGACGGCGCCACCTGGAATGATGAAATTAAGAAAGCGCCGGTGTATAACCCGATGAGGCAGTTTTCCGAAGAAGGCCTTTTTTGTAATTACAATACCGGCTCTATCGCCGCGACAAAAACATATGCCCTTCAGGGCGAAAATGTCCTTCTTCTGGATTTCTCCACTTTTTATACGAATCACGAAAGTTTCGTAACGGGTCCTATCGGGAACATGCACGTGTGGGCGTTTCCCGTTAGCGCGTATCCTTTAAATTTGCCCGGTCAATTGGATAATGCGGCCCCGGTGGGAGCGGCCGATTTGATCATCAAGGGGCCCGCCGTTCGCTCGAACTGCGAATGGAGGGATGGCTCCGAGGAGCAATATATCGCCTATCAAAATTACATTCTTTGGGAATGGTCTCGCTCGAATCCCCTTGATCAAGTGGGTATTTTAGTGTGGGAGGGCGATGAGTGTTTCTTAAGATTCTTTTGTAATCCGGACGATGTCATTACCAACTTTGTGGTCAATCGAAATGTCACCAAAACTTCTCATGGGGTGTTGTTGCGCGATATTGATCCCGACCAAGCGGGGGTGACGGTTTTGGATTTGTCCGGTGAGCGCGACTTGGATCTGCGGGTTCGCACCGTCGATTATTGCCGAAACAACGGGGAGCATATCCGTGAAATCTGCAACGGCTACGATGATACTTGCAACGGTCTTATCGATGAAGATTTTCCCGATAAGGGGCATGCTTGTGATAATGGAGGTGTGGGGCAGTGTCGTGCCTCGGGGACATGGGTTTGCTCTTCTCCCGTTAGCCAAAAAACGGGAGCACCGCCTTTAGTGTGTAATGCTCCCGCTCGCTTACCTTCGCCTTTCGAGATTTGCGATGGAGTGGATAATAATTGCAATGGCCAAATCGACGAAGATTGGCCCCAAAAAGGCTATGCTTGCGGTTTGGGGATCGGAACTTGCGGGGTGGGTTCCATTCAGTGCCATAATGGCCATTTGCAGTGTGAGGGTGAGGGGACTCCCGTTCCGGAAATTTGTGATGGACTGGACAATGACTGCGACGGAGTCGCCGATGAGGGGTGTCCCTGTACACCGGGGACAACCCGAGAATGCAGTATTGATTTAGGGCCGTGCCATCGAGGCGTTCAAGCTTGTCGTTCGGATGGAACCTGGTCAGAGGCCTGTAGTGGAGTGGTGCCTCAACCAGAAGTTTGCGACGGCATCGACAATAATTGCAATGGTGCGATCGATGAAGGTGTTCTCAACCGTTGCGGGGGATGCGGGCTGGAACCAGTGGAAGTGTGCGATGGGATTGATAATGATTGCGATGGGCAGGTGGATGAAGGCGTTACGAACGCTTGTGGCGGTTGTTGGGTGGTGGGGCCGGAGGTTTGTGATGGTATCGATAACGACTGCGATGGAAATATAGATGAATTAGATTTCCCAACCACGTGCGGAATTGGTGCATGTCAAAGATCTATTGACTCGGTTTGTGAAACTTGCGTCCCAGACACGCCTCAGACCGCACATGAAGGAGTGGGCCCTTTTACTTGTGACAACGGAATTGATGATGATTGCGATGGGTTGATGGATGGCGATGATACGGACTGTTGGATTTTGGAAGGAGGAGGGGGATGAAAAACATCCTTTTAATTTCAATTATTATTTTATTTCCCGCTTTATTGGCGCTAGCCGGTTGTAGCTCTTGCAATACGAATGAATCGAAAGCTGCGGTTGTGGATCTTGTTAATTTTGAATTAACGGTTACGGATCCGGACGGTAAAGCTTTTATGAAAAATATGATTCCTGATTCATCCGTTCGTCATGATGTCTTTGAATTGTCTTCTAATTACACGCGTCCTGGCGAATCCCTTCCCGGGGGATTGAGAAATGTTTATTTTTTTTATCGATTTGATGCCTTGCCGAATAGTCAAAGTATTTTCGAACAAAAAGCGGGTGTTGAATTTACGGTGGGTAAGTCGGTTGGGCAAAATTTGGATGAGAGTTTAGTGGTATATCGAGAAGATCAACCAACTCTGGATCCAAAAATATTTATAACTTGGAAACCGACCTCTTATGATGGAAACGTGACTTTTCCCAAAGACAATCAAGTTCAATTAGATCTTACATTTACGGATGGGGTGCAATCCCGCCATGTATTGGCGTTATATAACTTTGTGGTCAATACAGGCTCCACCCAATCCGGCAATTGCGATTAACTTCTTTTTGGAAGATCGGTTAATGAAAAAATATTTCCGCTTTCTTTCTTTGGTGACGCTAACCTTCTACTGTTCCTCCTGCGTTTCTTGGCGAGCTGCCGGTGTGGCGGATTTGCAGAGAGACATAGGCAAGAAATGGCCGGCGAACGTGTATCGAGTGAGCACGGTTCAGGGGAAGAAGGCGAGTTTTAAGAGCGATGAGGCGAGCCTAGAAGACGGGAGTTTAAAGGTAGTGCATAAAGGGGAAACCCGGACATACGCTCCTTCCGAGTGGCGCAATTTGGAGGAACAGCACTGGAGTGCCCCCAAAACAGTCGGGCTCACCTTGGGGATCGTGGTGGGGATTTTAGGAATCGTTCTCGGGGCTGCGGCGGCTACTCATTTCGGGGAAGATGGATAAGGAGGGTTCAGATGAAAGCAATCGGCATTCGGCGCTTTGGCGGCTTGGAAGTTCTCGAGAAAATGGAAATTCTCCAGCCTAAGATCGCTTCCCATGAGATTTTGGTGAGAATTCATGCGGCGGGAGTCAACCCGGTGGACGTGAAAATCCGCAAGGGGCTGCTTCAGGGCCGCATGCCTCATGAATTTCCCGTCGTTCTCGGATGGGACGCGGCGGGGGTGGTGGAGGCGGTGGGTGAAGCGGTAAAAGACTATAAAAGAGGCGACGAAGTGTTCGCCTATTGCCGCAAAGAGAAGATTCACGACGGGGCCTATGGGGAGTTTATCGCGTTGGAACCCCGCCATTTGGCCCGAAAACCTAAAAATATTTCCTTCGAGGAGGCGGCGGCCGTACCGCTGGCCGGTCTAACGGCTTACCAGTCGCTGTTTGAAAGTCTTCAGCTGAAATCCGGAGAAACCGTTTTGATCCATGCGGGTGCCGGCGGAGTGGGAGGGTACGCTCTTCAGCTCGCGAAGGAGGCGGGAGCCCATGTCATCACCACCGCCGGTTCTTCCAATCACGAATACGTGAAAAGCTTAGGCGCCGACGAAGTCGTCGATTATCGCCAAACCGATTTCGTGAAAGCCGTCAAAAACACCCATCCCGAAGGAATCGACGCGGTTTTCGATACGGTGGGAGGAGACGTGCAAAAGAAGAGCGCGGAGGTGCTCAAGCCGGGAGGGAGGCTCACTTCCATTCTGGCGATCGATGAAGCTTATTTTCGGGAACGGGGGATTGCGCCGGGATATGTTTTCGTCCGCCCCGACTCCGCTCAATTAAATGAGCTGAAGGAGAGAATCGAAAAAGGCCGGTTGAAGGTGAAAGTGACGGAAACCTTTCCGTTAGAGGCCGCGGCGAAGGCCCATGAAAAAATCGAGACGGGCCATGGGCGGGGAAAAATCGTATTGCGGGTGGTTTAAGAGTATATCCGCAGTTTCATCCGGTGATCCACGCCGATCTTTTGCCCCGGCTTCATGGGCAGCCAGATGTTTTCCCCTTGGAGAGGTTCGCTCGAGAAAATCAAGTGGTTCACCGAACCGGTTTGGGTCGGGCTCTCGCACTCGGGGGCGTAATTGACGCATTTTTCCCGGTCGCCGCATTTCGTCTTGTAGGTGCTGTAGTAAAGTCCTTTGCCTCCCTGATGGGCGAGCATGGTTTCCCCGTTGGTGAGGATGAAGGTGAGGTAGGTCTCGTCCGTCTTGCCGTTGTCCGCTTCCGAGAAATCTCCGATCACCGACTTCAAATCATGAAGCGCCTCCCGCACCGCCTCTTCCAGCACTTCGAGGTCGCAGTGGGCCTGGTGCAATTCCACGCGCCGGGAGAGATGGGTGAGGATCAGGTAAAACAGTACTTCGCTGTCCGTCTCCCCCAAGATAAACCGGGAGAGGGTGGGGGCGATCTTGTGCTTGAGCGCGGCCTGGGCCTCGCTGAACCCTTTCAGAGTGCCGTTATGGGCGAAGACCCATCTGCCGTATTGAAAGGGGTGCGTGTTGACGATGGAAAGCTCGCCGCATGTGGCCTTGCGAATGTGGGCGAGGACGGTTTGGGAAGAGACGATGCCCGAAATACGCTTAAAAAGATGGTCGTCCACCGCGGTGAGAACCGATTTTACGATGTGAGGCGCTCCGGCGACGTAATAACCGATGCCCCATCCATCCGGGTGGGACTCGCTCTGGGTCATGAGGGCGTTTTCCGCATGGACCAGGCTTTTGTGAACTTGGCTTAAAATGACAGACCTAAATCCGAATAATCGGCACACGGGACCAGTTTACCTCAAAAAGGGTTAAAAAGACAGCCGATCGGTTTTCGGCGCCGAAGGTACGGGCGGCCGGACGTGTTCTTTCTTCAAATCGTTTACCGCTTGCGTCAATCCCTGCACGCTTAAAGGATACATCTTAATCAAGTGAGAGACGGCCCGAATCGTGGGATGGGCCTGCCAATAATGCTCGGGCTCCGGATTGAGCCAGACGATCTGCGGAAAATGCTGGCGGACCTTCTGAAGCCAATCGATGCCCGAATGCCGCTCCGTTTCGTAATAGTCGATGTTGCCGCCGGCCACGAAGAGCTCGTAGGGGTTCATGCAGGCGTCGCCCACCACGACGACATGGAAACTTTTCCGATAGCGGCGGAAGAGCTCGTCGGTGGGCACGAATTCGCGCCGCGCCATATCCGTATAGACTTTCGAATAAATGCAGTTGTGGAAGTAGTAATGCTCGAATTCCTTAAAGTGCGTTGAGGCGTGGGCCGCGGAGAAAAGGGATTCGGCCATTTCGGCATAGATGTCCATGCTGCCGCCCACGTCCATGAGTAAGAGAAGCTCCGTCTGGTTCTTGCGCGGCGGTTCGAACACAAGCTCGATTTCACCCGCGTTCTTGCAGGTCTTGTCGATGCTCTTGTCCATGTTCAGTTCTTCGGGAAGCCCCTCGTGGTCCAAGCGGCGCAACCTCTTCAAGGCCACCTTCAACTGCCGCGTGTCGAGAACCCGGTCGTGGCGGTAGTTCTGAAAGCGCCGCTCCTCCGCCACCTTCACCGCCATGCGCCCGCCGCCCGGTCCGCCGATGCGGATGCCCGAAGGATGGGCCCCCGAATGGCCGAAGGGGGAGGTGCCTCCCGTGCCGACCCAGTGGTTGCCGCCGTGGTGCTCTTCCGTCTGTTCCTTGAGGCGTTCCATGAAACGTTTTCGAAGCTCTTCCAACGTGAGCGGATCGATGTCGGGGATCGGCGGGCGCGCCGCCGCGTCCACCGAGCGGTTCAGCCATTCCATTAATTCATCTTTTAAATTGAGCTCGGCCGGCATGTCGCGGAAGCACATGAGAAAGGCCTGGTCATAGGCGTCATAGAGGGCTTCCGACTTCACCAAAATCGCGCGGGCTAAGTAATAGAAGCGCAGTAAGGAGGACTCGGCGAGATCCTGCGTGAGGGCCTCCATGAGAACCAGCCATTCTTGGGTCCCCACCGGGATTTTGAGGGCGCGTAAGGCATAAAAAAAGGCGAGCAACATGCTTTTACTCTCTACCAGAAACGGGTCGGCAAACAATGATTTGTTTCGGGGAGCCTGCTCGAAAGGGGCTTTCGTCGTAATCGCCGAATTGGTGAACGATTTCAAGTCCGTTTGAACGGCACAAGAGGCTCAATTCTTGCGGAAAGAAGCAGCGCATTTTCACCCGCTTGGTTTTGAAGCATTCGCCGCCGGGTTCGAGGTAAAAAAGTTCGAAGGAAAAAATTTGGCGAACAGGATCGTATTCGCTGCAAGCTTCCACCCGGATTTGCCGATTTTCAAGGTCTTTGAAAGTTTTATGCAAGTATCTTTCGTCGGGTTTCCGGAGAAGCTTCGAAAGATTGGGGTTGAAGACGTCGAAGATGAAAAGTCCGTTCGGGTTCAAATGGCGGTGGATGGAAGAGAAGAACGATTGCAAGTGAGGCAATTCCACCAAGTGTTGCAAGGCGTTGGTGGCCATGAAAATTCGATCAAAACGGGAAGGGAGACGAAAATCCGCCGCATCTTGATGGGCCCACTCGATCGAGAGGCGAAGCGATTCAGATTTTTTCATCGCCTGCTCAAGCATGGGGAGGGAAAGGTCGAGGCCGATGACTTCCGTTCCCATTAAACATAAAGGAATCATGATCCTTCCCGTGCCGCAGGCGAGCTCTAAAACCTTGCCTTTCTCCGTAGGCCTCGCCCACTTTAAATAAAAAGCGAGATCTTGTTTCCTCTCGGCGAATTCGAGATCGTAAAAAACGGCATCTTCATAGACGCCGAGGCAGTCTTCTTTGCTCATGCGCCCACTCCTTCATGCAAACAAGTGACGATGGATTCGTTCGGTTCGGTAGCCCCGAAAACGGAGGCGGGAACCGCCAAAAGTCCGTGTTCCTCAAGCAGCGTTGCGGCAGGCCTCGAAATCGTAGAAAAATAACCGGTTTTCGGCGGACTCCATCCGGGCGAAGCTTTCCGGATGCGATTTTCAAGGGCCGCCCATCGCTTTTTAAAAATCTCCTGAAGCATCGAGGGTAAGTGAACTGAATTCTCCCACCGAAACCGGGCGATCGAGAGAGAGGCCGAAGGGGGAGTGGGGAGCAGTGGGGAAAGCACCTTCGAAAATTCGTCGGAAGTGACGGCGACGCCCAGCGTATCGGGAGATAACCAGGCCTTCGTCATCGAATAAAGAAGGAAAGCCCCCTTTTGAAGCAAGGAAAAGGTGGCCGGGTCGAAGGGAGTTTCGAAATGGTAAGCAGTATCTAAAATCAGTTTTCTTTCGGGATCCTCCAGCAGCCAATCCCCCAAAATGTCGGCTTCCTGGGCCTTCAGGTAGCGACCGGCGGGCGTGAGAGGGGAAGGAATGAGGAGGGCGCTTTTTCCGCCCGTTTTCCCGAGAAATTCCCAAGAAAGCGTGGGGTATGTGGGGAAGGTTCGAAACGGCAAGTCCCCTTCCTTCGCCAGTTCCCCGTAGACGGGGTATACGTCTTGGGGGAGCCACGCCTCATAGCCTTTCCCGGCGAGAATCCGGAAGATCTCTTTTAAAAGCGGGCGGATACCCGTGGAGAGATTCAATGAGCGCAGCTCGGATTCTAATTGAAAAAGTTTTAGCCAGGCCCGCGCTACTTCCGTTTCGGAGGATGTTGTCAGGGGAGTGGGAGGTGGGGTGACAAGAGCGCTCAGGGCTTTTGCCGGATTCATACAATCCAGCCTTAACGGAGAAGCGGTCTTCAGGATGTCGTCCCTGAACTTTCGAAACCGTTGATAGTTCATAAAATGATCTCGCTGTTTCGATCTTCGAGCGAGGCCAGGCAGCGCCCATCCGCCATTAAATTCCAGCTTCGCGCGATCCCGTGCCGTCGTTCCCAAAAGAGGCTCGGTTCGGTGTAAGCGGCGATTCGGAGGGGCGCGCCTTCCCATGCGCCTTCAAAGATGCGGGCGCCCCAGGGGAGGCGCTCGATTTCCTTCCAGCCGCGCGTTTGTGCGAAGTCCAAAATGAGTTTTAGGGAAACCTGATGGAGGCGGCTCCACTTGTTGGCCGCTTGGGAATAGTAGACGGACTCTTGGCTGGTGGAGACGTAGAGCTCCTTGAAGCATATCTCGGGAATTTGGTGCGCGGCCGCCCACGTGAGATAGTTTTCCAGCGCCTCCAACGAATCAACGCCTCCTTTTTGTAAGACGCAGATCGCCCTCATTTTAAGATTCGGTAAACTCGAACGATGCGTGGCCCATGTTTTCACCGTCCGTTCCACGTCGTGCGGCAGATGCATGAGCTTTTCATTAACCTCTCCCGAGGCATGATGCCGTGAAACCGCCAAGACGGTGAGGCCCGCTTCCGCTAATTTTTGGAGGCTTTCCTTTCTTTCCGCCTCGTTCTTTTTCGACAAGAACGAGCCGTTGGTGATGAGAATCACTTTCGGGTAGACCCGCGAGCATTCTTTCACCAGGTCCAATAGGCGGGAGAAGGGCAGCTTTCCCGGTTCCCCCCCTCCCGTAATGACGGCCCGTTCGGCGCCCCGTGCTTTTCCGGCTTCCAACACCGAACGGGTGCGCGCGAGGTCCATCTTCCGCGTCTCTTGCTCGTAAGAAACCGAGGCCTTGGAAAAACAAAAGGGACAAGCCGCGTCGCAAGCCAGGGCGATCGGGAGGATTGAGAGCGAGCGCGGTTGCAGGTCGGCATAGTTTTTCAGGAGGGGAGAGTTGAGTTTTAGAGAAGCCGCGTAGGCTTCTTCGAGATTCCAAAGAGTTTTCATCCCGCCCCGCCCGATCCGGTGGAGGGTTTCCACCGTGATGAAATTTCGGGGAATGAAATGGCCGCGGCCCGTGCGTGTGTTGGGAAAAAGAGCCTCGTCCGGAAAACGGGTTTCGAGGGCGATCAGACGATCGTCCGATCGGCCGTTTTTTTCGAGGAGCCTCGCCGCTTTTTCGATGCCGATCGAAAGTTCGTGCTCCTTGAGCAAGAAAAAACGGTCCGGAAACGTGCTGTCGGGAATAAAATTTTTCGAATAGGCCCGGCTATATTTGTCGAAAGCGCGCGAAAAGTTGGAAAGCAGGGTGACATAAAACCATCGTTCGCCTTCGTCCTTCCATCTTTTTGCAGGCACGCCCATCGCCTTTCTCCTTTTTCGATCAAATTTCAAAATTGAATCCCGATTTTTTCAAACGCCGGTATTTGTTGCCGTCGAAACGGTAAAGTGCGGCCGCCCGGTGGGCGACGTCTTTTTGGGTTTGGTTGAGTTCCACCAGTAGCCCGAGGCTCAAGATCTTTTTCCGGAAGTTCCGCTTATCCAAGGCCTCATCAAGCAAGCATTCGTAGAGTTGCTGGAGCGCCGTGAGCGTGAAGGCGGGGGGGAGCAGTTCGAAGCCGATCGGTTCGTAGCGGATTTTCCCCCGCAGTCGCTTGAGGGCGGTTTCCAAGATTTCCGAGTGGTCGAACGCCAAGGGTGGCACGGCATCCACCGAAAACCATCGGGCGTCTTTCGCATCGGTCGCGGGCTGCAGGGCATAGGCACTAGGCTTGACCAAGGCGAAATAAGCGACGGAGACGGTGCGGTCCCTGGGATCTCGGTCCACCCTTCCGAAGGTGTAGAGCTGTTCCAAGAAAATCTTTTCGAGGCCCGTTTCCTCCTTCAATTCGCGGGCGACCGCTTCTTCCAACGTTTCTTCCATTCGGACGAAGCCGCCGGGGAGAGCCCATTTTCCTTGAAAGGGTTTTTCTCCCCGTTCGATGAGCAGCACTTGAAGCTCCTCACCGGTATATCCGAAGACGACCGCGTCGACGGTAAGGGCGGGGCGGGCATATTCGTATTGATGGGTCATTTCAAACGCTCCTTTTACTTAGTGTATTTTTTACACTAAGTATTTTGAAACGTCAAGAACCGTCCTCAAGAGCAGTGGGCGAATAGGAGGAATTCAAGTAAAAACGGGAAGTTACGAGTTGTAAAAACTCCGAGGCTTTTTCGTCCCCGACGGAGGGTTCAAATCTTGCTCGTTCTTGAGCAAACAGCCGATAAGCGGAGTCTCCTTCGCCAAGGCCTTGGCGTCCAACCCCATGGCGAGCAATGCCTGGAGCCAATCGATCAGCTCGGAAGTGGAGGGCGGCTTGCGTAAGTTGGATTGAGAGCGAATCTGGTAAAACTTCTGGAGAGCCGCCTTCAGAAGTTGGGAGTCTAAGTCGGGAAAATGCACCTTCACGATGCGGGTCATCATTTCTTCGTCGGGAAATTCAATGAAGTGGAAGACGCAGCGGCGCAGGAAGGGATCAGGCAGTTCCTTTTCCGAGTTGGAGGTGATGACCACCATGGGGCGCTGCTTCGCGACGATTTCTTCGTGGGTTTCATGGATGTAGAAACGCATCTCATCCAACTCCGCCAACAAGTCGTTGGGAAACTCCAAATCCGCCTTGTCGATTTCGTCGATGAGGAGCACCACCGGTTTTTCGGCGATGAAGGCCTCGCCCAGTTTGCCGAGCTTGATGTAGCGCTTGATGTCCGCCACGTTCCCGTCGCCGAAGCGGCTGTCGTTTAAGCGTTGCACCGTATCGTAAACATAAAGGCCGTCTTGGGCTTTCGTGGTCGACTTGATATTCCATCGCAAAAGCGGCCGTTTCAAGGCCTCCGCGATGGAGGCGGCGAGTAGGGTCTTGCCCGTGCCCGGTTCACCCTTGAGCAAGAGGGGGCGGCCGATGGCGAGGGACACGTTGACCACTTCCTGCAATTCGGGAGCGGCCACGTAGTGGGAAGTGCCTTGGTAAGGGGATGCGTTTTTCATAAAAGAGAGTCTCCGGGATTTGAAGTCGTTTCCCCTTCCCTAGCGTGGGAGATCGGGCGGATGCAAGGGGCACCTTTATGCGCCACGTTTCTCCGCTTCTTCTTTAATATGATTCAAAACTCGACGATGAATTTGATGGATAATTCGGTCAGACAAAACCTGCCAGTAAGGCGCCGGCCAGAGATGGTGGTAATACCAAGTCGTCGCCTCCACCCGGGTACGGCCACCGTCTAAGGGGACGAGGACAAACTGCCCTCCGGTGGAGCGGAGGTAATTTTCCAAGTGAACGGGATGGATATTTCGGTAAGGCGTCCACTCCTGCATGGGAGCCGGTTGGGAGCTCACAGAAAATTTCAGCCACCGCGCTTCTTCCCACTTCTCGATCGGTTCCACGAATTCTCCCGTCGAAAACACGCAATGGCGGACGGCGCCGACGCCCTGTCCGTCGAGCTTTGCGCGGATCGGATAAGCGATGCCGTAACGGAAGAGCCACTCGGTGGGTGGTGGAATTTCGGTGAAGCCGATGATCTCTTGCCACACTTTTTCCGGCGGCGCGGCGATCTCGACGGTCGTCACGTTTTGAAAGAGAGGCGGCGCAGGGTCGATCAGCTGCTCCGCCGTGAGGGAGGCGGGCATGAGGAGCGCCGCCAATAACAACGCCGTTTTCATTTGAGGCGCGGGCGGCCGCCGGCGTTGGATGAAATAGCCCACGATCGCTCCCAAGAGAGATAGGAATAGGGCGAGCGGTGTCGCCATGGCGATGCACATCACGCCTTCGATCGCCAAGGCGAGTAAACTGAAGCCTAAGAAAATGCAGGAGAGAAGCCCCACGGAAATGCAACCGCCCAAGGTTCGAGGTTGCGAGTAGCTATAGAGAAGCGCGGAAAAGAGGCCCAACCCGAAAGGTAGCCCCACGAAAAGCGCAGTGCCGTAGCGCTGGAAAATACCCGTTCCGAGCAACACCATCAAAAAGCCGAAGGGGATCGTGAGGCCGATGGCAATGGCGGCGCTTCCCACGGGATTTTCCGGCAGAATTTTGCCTAAGAAACTTTTGTGTTCTCCCGTGTCTCCGAAAGAAGGGGAGGAGCGTTCGGGGTGGGAGGGGATCAGGCTTAACGCGATGAAAAAAAGCAAGTTGCCGAAAGGGACGAAGAAAAGCACCACGAGCCAAAGGGGCCAGCCGATGGCTCTCAAACGGCGCAGCGTCAAGGCGACGCCGACCCAAATAAAGGGCAGCGCGAGGACGAGCAAGGTGAAGAACATCCAAGCGTCTTCCCGCGGGAGGGAGCGGATTTGGGCGACGCGCCCTAATGGGATGTAATAGTTGAAAAGGTCCCAAGGCTTATGGAAGTAGAAGGTCGCGATAAGGCGGTCGAGATTGTGTTTGAGGGCGAAACCTAAGAATCCGATCAAGAAATAAGGGCCGCGACCGATCGTGCCTTCCGAGCGCCAAAGGTCGGAGAGTTTTAATTTCATGGGACTCCTTTCGAATTTTTATAGGCTGTAAGCGATCCTCAAGATTTCTTCTTCAAGAATGGAAGCTCCCCGCAAATAAAAGTCGTTATGCCCCGCGCCGGGGATGGGCACGAAGCGGGCCCGCTGACCCAAGAGCGTTTTCAGTTCTTTTCCCATCATAAAAGGGACCAAGTCGTCTTTTTCGCCGTGTAGGATCGTCACCGCCGCTCGAAGTTTTTTAATGAAGCGGGCCGTGTCGAACTCGTTTCCTTCCAAGAGCGTTGCCGGGGCGGAAGGGTAGAGGCGCAAGACGACCTCCCGCATGGAAGTCATCGCCGAGAGGAGTAAGAGATGGTTCGCTTCCCTTTCCACGGCGAGCTTGGCGGCTACCGCACTGCCGAGCGACCAGCCGGCGACGATGATCGGCAAGGTGGGGTATTGCTTTTTCGCCCAGTCGTAGGCCCCTAGGGCGGTGGCTCCGAGCTCCCGTTCCGACGGGGTGCCCGGCGCGTGGCCATAGCCGGGATATTCGACGAAGAAAGAGTGCCATCCCGCTTTTTCAAAGAAGGGAACGACGTAATCCAAGTCTTCCACCACCTCTCCGTTGCCGTGAAAATAGAGCACGACCGCTTTCGCTTTGGCGGGAGCGGTGACTAAATTGGCGATGAAATAAATCTCGCGTCCCGACGGGGCTTTTATTTTTTGCGCCTCCCCGAAACGCGGAGTTTCCAAGGGGCGATCGGCGCCGGGAAAAATAAAATTCATTCGTCCTCCGAGTGCGGGAGATATTATGAGAAAACTAAGGAGAAAGATAAGGATTTCAAAAAGCTTGAAATAATTTAGGAAAAAAGGAATGACGCCCCGCGTCCGGAATTTTTGTTTTCCTTTGGCCCTTCTTTCGATTAAGTTCGGCCCTTCCTTATGAAACGTCGACATCTTTCCATGCTCCTCGGGTTCATTTGGGCGGGCAGTCTCAGCGCCTGCGGGTCTCCTCCCGCCACTTCTTATCGTTATTCCCATCCAACTTCCACGCCCTCGAACGCGCCTGCGGCTTTGCCGGTGGAAGGACATCGCGAAGTGGGCCTCGCTTCCTGGTACGGTCCCGGATTTTACGGGAGAAAAACCGCTTCCGGCGCGCGACTCAATAAAAAAGCGCTGACTTGCGCCCATCGCACCTTGCCTTTTGGCACTCCTCTACAGGTATTCAATCTCGAGAACGGGAAAAGTGTGGAGGTGACGGTGAACGACCGGGGACCTTTTATCCCCAACAAAATCGTCGATCTTTCCTATGCTGCGGCGAAACGAATCGGCATGTTGGGTGCCGGGTCCGCCAAGGTCGAGCTCAGGAGTCCCTCTTTGGAAGGAATCAAAAAGAGCAAAGAAGATTTTCCTGAGGAAGCGCCCGTTTCGGAAATGGAACGTAAGCCCGCCGCCGACCCATCGACCGCCGGTTCCATCGAAGACTTGATTCAAAAAAACGAGAAAAAGGAATGAAAAAAGGGGAGATTCCCCTACGAGAATCTCCCCCCACCTTTTTTAGAATTCGGCTCTAGGATTTGGGCCGCGTTTCGGAATCGTGTTTCTCCTGATAGATTTTTTTCGATTCCTGGTTGAGTTCTTGGTTTACTTGTTTGTGTTCTTCTTTGGTCAAGTGTCCGCCGTTTTCTTTTCTTTCGTCCCTCACTTGAGTGCGGATTCCCTTCTCATCCTGGCGAAGATCCTTTGCTTCGTCCTTGGTCAGCTCTCCCGATTTCACTCCTTGATGAATGCGCTTCTCCTGGCGGTGTTCGCGGCGATTCACCTCGTTTCGGCGAGGACGCGAATAAGCGTTGGTGGCGGTGGAAAAGCTGAAAAGTCCTGCTAGAGCCAAGGTTCCTGCGGTTGCTAAGATGCGTTTCATATGGATTCTCCTTTCATGCGAGGGTGATGGATAAAAGTTTCTGAAAGGAAAATAGTGCAGGATTTCTGCCAACGGCGAAATAAGCGCCCAAGTATTGGGATTCCGGTATGTTTCGCCGTTGAATCCGCCGAAGTGCGGCGAAATAGGTTTGGGGAAGATTTCCACCTCTTGTGAAAAAAATCTACAAATGGATTCCCCAGGAGGCTAAGCAGGGAAGGAAGAAGGCTTTCGTATGTTACGACC
This sequence comes from bacterium, assembly GCA_046346885.1. GTDB lineage: Bacteria > UBA10199 > UBA10199 > JADFYH01 > JADFYH01 > JAXMHI01. The sequence goes on from JAXMHI010000002.1 coordinate 69,945, forward strand.
GAACCGCGTTGAAGGGAGCGGGAGAGGCGGTTCCTCCAGCGCTTTCCACCGCGACTTTCGACGGGTTGTTGGGGTCGAAACGTACGTTAAGGACCATGCCCGGCTGGAACATCGAGGTCTGTAGGCGCGAGATGAACATTTTTGTTTGCGCTTGGTAGGCGGGCCTCGTCATGGGCCGCACTTCGAGAAGCAGGCCGATCTGCGGGTTTTGGTTGAGCGTCACGCCCGTATCCCAAAGTTGAAGGATCGTCGCTTGGGCCGGTTCGCCGGTTTTCAACAGGCGGTTCGATTGGGCCATGTTCTTAAAGAGGAGCCCGAACGTGAGCCCAAAAATCAGAATGAAAACGAAGGCGAAAGGAATGCCGAACATGGGGGACGCCCAAATGCCGACGCTCAAACCGATGAGGCCGCCAATCAGCCCGATGACGAGGCCGATTTTGGCGCCTAAGCCGAGTTTCATCATACGTTTCTCCTTTGAATCAATCGTATAAGGTTAAGAATTCTCCCTCGGATAAATCGACGAACACGTTTTTAATCTGGGTGTATTCCTCCAGGGCGTATTTCGAGAGGTCTTTCCCGAAGCCGCTTTCCTTATAGCCTCCGTGGGGGGCGAAAGGGGAGAGAATCAAGTAATTGTTAATCCACACCTGCCCCGCCTTCAGCTGCTTCGAGACGCGGAAGGCCCGCTTGATGTCCTTCGTCCAAACGGCGCTGGCCAGGCCGTAGGGGGTATCGTTGGCGCGGCTGATGACTTCTTCCTCGTCCTTGAATTTGAAGACGGTGAGCACGGGACCGAAGATTTCCTCGCGGCAGATCGTGAGGGAATCGTCTTTCGCGGCGAAAACCGTCGGCAAAATGTAGTTCCCCTTGGGGTGGGGCAAGGGATCGGGTTCGGTTCCACCGCACAAGAGTTCCGCTCCTTCCTTTTTCCCGGAGGCGATGTATTCCAAAATTCTCTTTTTCTGTTGGGGGGTGATGATGGCCCCCATCCTCGCTTCCCAGTCGAGCGGGTGTCCCACTTTAATTTGTTTCGTCCGGCGCACGAGCTGGTCGACGAACTCGTCGTAAAGCGACTCTTGGATGAACACGCGCGACCCGGCGATGCAGCACTGGCCGGCATTGAAGAAAATGCCGCTCAAGGCGCCGCTCACCGCTTTATCCAAATCGGCGTCGTCGAAGACGATGTTGGGGGATTTTCCTCCCAGCTCCAAAGTCACCTTCTTGCAGTTGGAGCCGGCGAGCGCCAGGATGCGCGACCCCACCTTCGTAGAGCCGGTGAAGCTGATTTTACCCACGTCCTTATGCCCCGCGATGGCTTCTCCCACCGTGCGGCCCGCACCGGTGACGATGTTGACGACCCCGGGCGGCACGTTCGCCTCGTGAAAAATCTTCGCCATTTCCAAGGCGGATAGGGAGGTGAGCTCGGCGGGTTTGAGGACGACCGTATTTCCCGCGGCCAGGGCCGGAGCCACTTTCCAGGCGACGAACATGAGGGGAAAGTTCCACGCGACGACCGACCCGCAGACACCGATGGGTTCGCGCAGGGTGAAGTCGAGTACGTCCATGGGCACCGGCAGCACGCTGCCCTCGATGTGGGTGGCTAAGTCCGCGAAATATTCAAAGCAATCCGCCGCATAATGCACGTCCACCAAATTGGTTTCGGTGATGGTTTTACCTGCGTCCAAACTTTCCAGTTCGGCGAGATAATCCACCTTCTCCCGCATTTTCTTCGAGATTTCCCTCAGGAGCTGCCCCCGGTTGAGGGAGTTCCTCGCGTTTCCCCAATCGGTCGATTCGAAGGCGAGCTTCGCGGCGGCCACCGCCTTTTCCACGTCCTCCGAGTTTCCCTCGGGAAACTCGGCTAAAACCTCTGCGTCGCCGGGACAAACGCTCGCGGTTTTATTCCCCGATTCGGCGGGGACGAATTCGCCGTTGATATACATTTCGTAAGACTTCGGTCGCTCTTCCATGGACAGGCCCTCCTTTAAGGATAGGTATTAATCGTAACCTTTCATTTTCGAGGAAGGCAATCGTAGAAATTGTTTGGCAGCCTTACGATTTTGTGTAGATATGAACTAAAGTTTTTATCCTTCCCTCTTTTAAAAAAGGCGTCTTGAAAATGGCCCAGATCATCGACGGAAAAGTCTTGGCGGAAAAAGTAAGAAGTGAGCTCGCCTCCGAAGTTGCCAAGCTCAAGAAAAAGAAAGTCATCCCCGGTTTGGCCGTGGTTTTGGTGGGAGATAACCCGGCAAGTCAAGTGTATGTGCGAAACAAGGTGTCGGCTTGCGAAAAGATCGGGATGAAGAGTTTTCACCATCACCTGCCCGAGAAGACCTCTCAGAAAACATTGCTCGCTTTAGTGCAGAAGCTCAACAAAGATAAAAAAGTGCACGGCATCCTCGTGCAGCTCCCCCTTCCGAAACAGATCCATTCGGATACGGTGATCGAGGCGATCGATCCCAAGAAAGACGTGGACGGGCTTCATCCTTACAGCTTGGGAAGGCTCGCCGTGGGCCAGCCCACCTATGTTTCCTGCACGCCCGCGGGGATGATGCGGATGCTCCAAGACATCGGCTACGATTGTTCGGGCAAAGAGGCGGTCGTCATCGGCCGCTCCAACATCGTCGGAAAGCCCATCGCCCTTTTACTGCTTGCCCAAAACGCGACCGTTACCCTCTGTCATAGTAAGACGAAGGACCTTCCCGCCAAGGTGAAGGCGGCGGATATCGTCGTCGCCGCGGTGGGTTCGCCGAAGATGGTGAAGGGAAATTGGATCAAGCCGGGCGCCGTAGTGCTCGATGTGGGCATCAACCGGACTTCGGAAGGGAAACTCGTCGGAGACGTGGACTACGAATCGGCCTCCCTCGTGGCGGGATACATTACGCCGGTGCCGGGCGGGGTCGGGCCGATGACGATTACGATGCTGCTTTGGAACACCCTTCAAGCGGCGAAAAACTCCGCCGTGAAAAAAGGAAAACGATGAAACGCACCCCCCTCTATGAAATGCACAAGAAACTAGGCGCCAAGATGGTGGAATTCGGCGGCTGGGACATGCCGGTTTCTTACTCGGGCATCTTGAAGGAGCACGAGGCGGTGCGTACGAAAATGGGGCTTTTCGACGTGTCTCACATGGGGGAAATCAGGGTGGACGGGCCGGATGCGGTCTCGTTCCTCCAATGGTTGACCAGCAATGACGTGAGTCTGATGTATGACGGAAGATGCCAATACTCCCTTCTCACCAATCCCCAAGGGGGGGTGGTGGATGACATCATCCTGCACCGTTTGAATTCCCGGAGTTTTTTCATTTGCGTCAACGCTTCCAATACCGACAAGGATTTTGGGTGGTTGCTCAAGAACCGTGGCACTTTCGACGTTCAAATCGTCAACCGGAGCGCCGAATTTTCCCAAATCGCCTTGCAAGGACCCCTTTCCGCCGATTTGATGAGGAAGGTGTTTCCCGCCCTTGAGGCCGCTGCGCTCCGCATTTATCATTTTTTAGAGGGAACCCAAGACGGCTGCGAAGTTTTGGTTGCCAGGACCGGATACACGGGGGAAGATGGTTTTGAAATCTATTGCCATAATAAAGATGCGGTTTCCCTTTGGTCCAGGCTTTTAGAAGAGGGAACACCCCTGGGACTTGTTCCCTGCGGCTTGGGTTGTCGCGACACTCTTCGCTTGGAAATGGCGTATCCTTTATATGGGCACGAGTTGACCGATGAAATCTCGCCTCTCGAGGCCGGTTTGGGCTGGGTGGTGAAGTTCAACAAGGGGGACTTTATCGGGAGAGAGGTCCTTCAAAAGCAAAATGACGGGGGACTTTCCCGGTGTCGGGTGGGATTTTCTATGGTGGATGAAGGGATTGCGCGCGCCGATTACCCCATTTTTTCTGGGGAAGAAAAGATCGGCTGGGTGAGCAGCGGAACCTATTCGCCGTCGCTTGACAAAAGTATTGGTTGTGGCTATGTGCCAAAGAGTTTTTCAACCCTCGGAAAAAATTTTGAAATCGAGATTCGCGGCAAGAAAAAGAAGGCGGTCGTAGTCGCCACTCCCTTTTACAAAAGGAAAAGTTAAAAGACGGACCCATGGAGGTTCGTGGCGTTTTGGAGGTCTTCGATGAATTTTCCTGATGATTTAAAATACACCAAAGAACACGAATGGGTGCGCGTGAAGGGAAACATCGCCACCGTGGGAATCACCGATTGGGCCCAAGATCAATTGGGGGAAATCGTTTTCGTGGAATTGCCGGAAGAAGGCGAGGAAGTAGAGAAGGACGACACCTTCGGCGTGGTCGAATCGACCAAGAGCGTGAACGACCTCTATGTCCCCGTTTCCGGTACCGTCGTGGAATCGAATGATCCTCTCATCGATTCCCCCGAGATGATCAACGAAGACTGCTACGGCGAAGGTTGGATGGTGAAGATCGAGATCGCCGACAAGGCGGAGCTCGATGAATTGATGAACGCCGAAGAGTACGAAGCCTATATTAAAGAAGAATCCGAGTAGAAACGAATTTACTCTGAAGGAATGCGAAACTGCGCTATCTTCCCCAAACGGAAAAAGAGATCGAGAAGATGTGTGAGACCATCGGAGTCAAAAGCACCTCCGATCTTTTCCGCTCGATTCCCGAATCGTTAAGATTAAAAAGCCTTCTGTCCATCCCCAAAGCTCTTCCCGAACAAGAGCTCATCTCCCATTTAAAGAAACTGTCCCGCACCAACGAGACGGTTGATCATTACGCCTCGTTTTTGGGTGCCGGCGCTTATCATCATTACGTTCCCGTGGCGGTAAATACCCTCATCAGCCGTGGGGAGTTCGCTACGAGCTATACCCCTTATCAAGCGGAGCTTTCCCAAGGGACGCTTCAGGCCATTTTCGAATTTCAAACGATGGTCGCCTCTTTGCTCGGCCTGGAGATCGCCAACGCTTCCAATTACGACGGTTCCACCGCCTTGGCGGAAGCGGTGCTGATGAGCTTGCGCCTGCAAAAGAAGAAGCCGCGTGTGATTTTGGCGAAGAGCATCCATCCCGAATACCGGCAGGTGGTGAAAACCACCGTGAAGCATTTGGGGGCCGAAATCGTCGAAGTGGGTTGCGATGCCTCCGGTCGCGTGGACGGCGCAGAACTGCAAAAGCTTTTGAACGGCGAATGCGCGGCCTTTTGCGTTCAATCGCCCAATTTTTTCGGGGTGGTCGAGGATTTGAAAGCGCTTTCCCATGCCGCCCACGCGAAAGAGTCTCTCTTTGTTTCCGTCGTAGGTGATCCGGTTTCGCTGGGCCTGCTCGCTTCGCCGGGTTCTTGCGGCGCCGATATCGCCGTGGGCGAGGGGCATTCGTTCGGAAACTTCCTCAACCTGGGCGGCCCTTATTTGGGACTTTTCGCCACGAAGAAGGAGTTTTTAAGGCAGATGCCCGGGCGCCTTGCCGGGGAAACCGTCGACACGCAGGGCCAGCGCGGCTTCGTGCTTACCTTCAACACGCGTGAACAGCATATTCGCCGCGAGAAGGCGACTTCCAACATTTGCACGAACCAATCCTTGTGCGCGCTGGCAGCGGCGATTCACCTCTCCCTCTTAGGCCCTCAAGGTCTTAAAAAACTCGCTGAAATGAATTTCGCAAAGGCGGAGTACGCGAAGGAAAAATTATTGGGGATCTCCGGCGTGAAAACGGCTTTGCAGGGACCCACTTTCAACGAGTTCGTGTTGAGCCTTCCGCAGCCGGTGGAAGGGGTCCTTTCCAAACTTCGTGAGAAGAAGATTTTCGGCGGTTTCGATCTGAAGAAGGATTATCCCGAGATCAAGAACGGATTGCTGGTTTGCGTGACGGAGATGCTTTCGAAGGACGACATCGACCGTTTCGCGGAAGAGTTGAAGAAGGTTTTATCCTAAAAAACGACATGGAAAAGAAATTCCCAGGCACGAAAGGTTTATTATTCGAGGAACCGATCCTCTTCGAGCGCTCCTCCCCGGGACGCATCGGCCACAGCCTGCCCGAATTGGACGTGCCCTCGCTCGATCCTTCCAAGGCCTTCGGAAAAGAAAACCTTCGCGAAGACGCGCCGCTTTTACCCGAAGTTTCCGAGCCGGACGTGATCCGCCATTATACGCGTTTGTCCCAGTGGAATTATTCCATCGACACGGGTTTTTACCCCTTGGGTTCCTGCACCATGAAGTACAATCCCAAGGTGAACGAAGAAGTGGCCCGCATGGCGGGCTTCGTGAAGGCCCATCCTTACCAACCGGAAGAAACCCTGCAAGGCGCCTTATCGGTGATGTTCGAATTGCAGAATTATTTGGCCGCCATCAGCGGGATGGATGCGGTGACCTTGCAGCCCGCCGCCGGTGCCCACGGCGAATTCACGGGTCTCCTCATGATCCGCGAATACCTGACGCGCCAGGGCAACCCCCGGAAGAAGATTTTGATTCCCGACACGGCCCACGGTACCAACCCCGCTTCCTCCGCGATTTGCAATTACGAGGTGGTGGAAATTAAATCGCGGGACACCGGCGTCTTGACGCCCGAAGCGGTCGCCGCCGTGATGGATGAAGACGTAGCCGCCTTAATGCTCACCAACCCCAACACCTTGGGGCTTTTCGAAACCCATATCCGCGAGATCAGCGAGATCGTGCACGCCAAGGGCGGGCTCGTGTATTGCGACGGGGCTAACCAAAACGCCCTGCTGGGGCAAGCGCGGGTGGGCGACATGGGCGTGGACGTGCTCCACTTCAATTTGCACAAGACCTTTACGACCCCCCACGGCGGAGGCGGACCCGGAGCGGGTCCCGTGGCGGTGAAGAAAATTTTAGAGCCCTACCTGCCGGTGCCGGTGATCGTGAAAGAGGGGGAGCGCTACCATTTGGATTATAACCGCCCTCAAAGCGTGGGAAAGGTGCGCGCCTTTTACGGAAATTTCGGCATGTTGCTCCGGGCCTATACCTACATCCGCGAAATGGGGCCGGACGGCTTGAAGCGGGTTTCCGAGATGGCGGTGGCCAACGCCAATTACATCCGCGCGCGGCTCACGCCTTTTTATCACTTGGCGTACGACCAAGTTTGCATGCACGAGTGCGTCTTCTCCGACAAGAAACAACTCGTTCACGGCGTGAAGACGATGGATATCGCCAAGCGCCTCATGGATTACGGCTATCATCCCCCCACCGTCTATTTTCCGCTGGTCGTCCACGGGGCCTTGATGGTCGAGCCCACCGAGACGGAAAGCTTGGAGACCTTAAGCCAGTTTTGCGACGCGATGATCGAGATCGCGAAAGAATGCGAGGCCAATCCGGACCTCGTCCGCTCGGCCCCCCACTTAACCCACATGGGCCGCCTCGACGAAGTGCGCGCGGTGAAGGAGCCGAAGCTCACTTGGAAGCCCCATGACGACGAGTCCGTTTCCTTCGAATCTCAAGCCAAGCTGAAATTTTAGGCGCTTCCCACCTTCAAAATCTTGCCCGCTTTTTCGCCCGACTTCTTTCTTCTCTCCAAAACAGAGTCGATCGAGGCCGTTCCAGGCCCTGCGATCAGCAGGAAAATGACGCTTAAGAGCTGCGCATATTCGGACCGAATTTCATGCAGCACGGCCCAAATGCCTAGCACGGGCGGGGAAGGAGGCGGGGGAAGGGGAGAGGTTCCCAGATAAAGACGGATTTTGGTGGAGAGTATGGCTACGATCATTTCGATGATGAAAGGCACGGCGATGGCGCGGGTGAGGAAACCGAAGAGAATCAGCAGGCCGCCGACGATCTCCAGCATGCCGATGAACGGGGCCGAAAATTCGGGCCACGGAATTCCCAGTTTCGTGAAACGCCCCAGCCCTTGGTTGACGTATACGAATTTAAGAATTCCTTCCCAAAGGAAAACCCCGCCAGCCAAAAAGCGGATCAGCAAGGTCGCCGTAGGGGCGTTGATCGGCGGGTGGAAAAGCCAGTGAAAGATCTTTTTCATGAAAGCACCTCCTGTTTACCGTATGACCGCGGTAAGGGGGCGAATATTCCCCGAAAAGGAAAAAATCGAAAAAAGATTTTTTTTTCGCGTTCGGGGGAATAAAATTTCAGCGAAAACGGTCCTTCAATAAGGAGCGTTCGAAGGAAAGGTTCGGAGCTTGGCGGAGCGTGACCGGTTGGCCCAATTTGAGGCGGAGATTCTTCCCCACAGGGGGGCGGCGTATAACCTTGCCCGCTATCTCACCCGAGACGATTCGGAGGCGGAGGACGTGGTTCAAGAGGCCTTCTTGAGGGCTTTTCGTTTCTGGAACGGTTTTCGAGGGGTGGGGCCTCGGGCTTGGTTGCTCAAGATCGTGCGGAATACTTGCTACGACTGGTTTAACAAAAGGCCGCCCTCCGGGATGACGTGCCTTTCGGAGGAGGAAAGCGCCGGAGGAGGAAATGCGGATTTAAACCCGGAAAGCCTTCTTTTGAAAGAGTGCGACTATCGCTTGATCCAAGAGGCTTTTCGAAGTTTGCCCCTCGAATTTCGAGAAGTGGCGGTCCTCTCCGATCTGGAAGGATTCTCCTATAAGGAAATCGCCCAGACGCTCGACCTCTCAATAGGCACGGTCATGTCGCGCCTCGCACGCGCCCGAAAACGGATCAAAAAAATGTTGGAGGGGCATTTTGAGAAGGGAGAAGTCCCGTGAACTGTGAGGAAACGAAAAGTCTTCTTCATGGATATCTCGATCGGGAATTGGATTTAGCCAAGAGTCTCGAAGTGGAGGAGCATCTTCGCGGTTGCCCGATTTGCGGGAAAGAGGCGGAAGCGCATCAATCCCTAAAGGACTTGGTTCAAACGAACGCGGAAAAGCTCCGGTATGCCTCTCCCTCCCGTCTTGAGAAAAATCTCCGTCGATCCCTTCGTGAAACGTTCGCCGAGAAGCCCCCTTCTTTTTGGGGAAGAAGGAAACTCTTTCCGGTCTTCGCCGCTTCCGCCTTTGCCTTGTTGTTCGCGCTGACTTTGGGTTTTCTTTATCTCCGGTCCGCGGCAGATTTTCAAAGGGAGGAGATTCTCTCAAGCCACATCCGGTCGCTCATGCCCGGGCATTTAACGGACGTGGCTTCTTCCGACCAACACACGGTGAAGCCATGGTTCAGCGGGAAACTCGATTATTCCCCGACGGTCAAGGATTTCGCTTCTGAAGGATTCCCGCTGGTGGGAGGCCGACTCGACTACGTGGCGCAGCGCCCCGTGGCCGTGCTGGTCTATCAGCGCCGACAGCACGTGATTAACTTGTTTTTAAGGCCCGCTTCCGAAGCCGGCGCCCCGCGCGCCGGGATGGAGACCTTGCGGGGATATCATGTGTTGAGTTGGAATAAATCCGGTTTTAGTTATTCCGCCGTTTCCGATTTGGATCCCGTAGAACTAAAGGCGTTTGCCGCTCTGGTGCAGTCGCAGGGATCTTAAAGATAAACCGTAAACGTCCAGCTCATCCGCACTAGTCCGTCTTTCACGTACTCGGCGGGCGGCGCGGAGAAGGGGGCGGAGTCGCGGAAAGTTTGGATGGCTTCTTGGTCGTACGCGCCGAGGCCCGAAGAGCGGATGACGAGCATCTCGGCGATGCGCCCCGATTCATCCACCGATACCCCTAAGACGCATTCTATTTTTCCCGCCGTAATGCGGTTGGAGTAGACGTAGTCGCGCACCGGGGGGATGGGATTCCAGCGCATTTTCAAGATGCGCTTCATCTTCACGAAGTAGCCCACGTCCTGCAGCTTCATCACGTTGAGGTAGGTTTTGCCGCCTACCTTGTAATCGGGGTAATACTCGTGGTTGAAAAGATCGGGGGAGCCGGGGTGGCCGAATTCAAGCCCTGAGCCCACACTGCGAAGGTCCACCGGTTTTTTCTCCGCCGTTTTCACCGGTGGTTTTTCCTTAAAGACGTCCGTCGGCTTTAAGGAAAGGTCGACCGGTTTTTTCGCGGGGGCTTTTTCCTCTTCCGTTTTCTCCGGAAGAGGTTTTTCCTTCTTCGCCTCCGGCTTTTCCATTTCCGATTTCTCGCTGACTTCGACTTCTTCCTTTTTCTCCTCTTTTTTCTCTTCTTTCTTTTCTTCCTTCTTCTCGGGTTTCTTTTCCTCTTTCTTCTCTTCCTTTTTCGCGACTTCTTTGGGCGGCGGGGGTGTTTCTTCTTTGGCCTCTTCAGGAGGGGCCTCCACCGGCGGTTTCGGGGTCGGCGGTTTTACCCGCGGGCGGGGCGGTTTTTGGGCTACTTTTTTCGGGGGATTGTTGGTGGAAAGGGGATTTTCCTGGATGACCTTCGGCTTCGGTTTAGGCTGTGCCACCGTTTCTTGTTTGACGGAACTGTCGTATTGGCCGGCGAATTTGGCCTTTTCGGGGCGTTTTTCTTCCAAGGGTTTTTCGATGTCGGCGATTTCTTGGGGCGGTAGATCCTCCGGCTTCACCCAGAGCACCTTACTTTCCGGCTTTTCCTGAAACAACGCGATGGGCGTGGCTTTCGGCATGAAATACAAGACGGCCACGATGAGGAGGTGGAGGAGAATCGAACAGAGGAAAAAGATCAGTATGAGTTTTTTCTGTTTTTTAGAGTTGTCTGACATCACCGTCTAAAAAAGGCCTTTTTAAGGCCAAAACGAAAGATCATTTTTTAAAAGAGGCGCCGAGAAGCCATAAGCCGAAGAATCCACTGGCATACAACGGGTAACGCCAGTCGCCGATCTGTTCTTTATAGAGAGTATACCCCAAAAAGGCCGTGCCGAAAGTAAGGAGGATGAGGTTGAGCCGGTGGACGGCCCGGGAGAGGGGAGTGGGGCCCTCCTTCGATTTTTTCACCATCACTTCGATTTCGCCCTGGTTGAGCCGTTTTAAGGTCCGCAAGACCTCGTAGGGAAGACGCAAATAGCTCAATCCCATCTCTTTGACCCCTTCGGCGATGAGATCCCCCAATTTCTTGTCCTTTCCCAACACGAATTGTTCGGCGTAGGGAATGATGATGGAGAGGGGATTCAAGTTGGGCTCCAAGTGAGTGGTGAGCCCGAAGAGCAGGATGAGCGCCCGTTCCATCAGGGCCCAGTCCTTGGGCACGTTGAAGGTTTCGAGCAGGTCTTTGAAGCTTACGTCTAATTTCTTGAATTCAATGAGGTCTTCCAGGTGGCCGATGTTGCTTAAGTTGAGGTCTTTCACGTCCTCCATCTTCACGTCTTTCAAACGGTCGTAAAAAAACTCCACGATGCGGTCGAAGACCTGCTCGTTCTCCGTTTTCGAGATGAAACCCATCTCCTTCATCGCTTGGCTGATGATGCGGTTGTCGCGGTGGATGATGCCTTCGATGAATTGGGCGGTCCCCTTGCGCATCTTGTCGGAGATGCGGGCGACGGCCCCGAAATCCATCATGATGATTTTGGGGTCGGCTTCGAGGTTTTCTGGGGGTTGGACGAGGAAGTTTCCCGGGTGGGGATCCGCGTGGTAGACGCCGTCGATAAAGATCTGCTTGCAGTAGGCGTGGATGATTTTCGTCGCCACCTTTTTGGGGTCGACCTTCGCTTCTTTCAGTTGTTCCACGTTGGAGATCTTGATCCCTTCCATGAACTCCAAGGTGAGCACACGCTCGGTCGAATAATCCCAATAGACTTTGGCGAAAAGGAAATCGGGTTCTTCCTTGAAGTGATCCCTCAAGGTTTCGAGGTTTTTCCCCTCGGTGATGAAACTCAGTTCTTGCAAGACGATGGTGGCGATTTCGCCATAAGTCTGCCGGAGCCCGTAGCCCGGAAAAATCACGTGCAAGAAGCCGAAAATTCGCTTCAGGGTTTTTAGGTCGATCCGCACGATCCTTTCGATGTCGGGATATTGCACCTTCACGGCCACCTTCGTGCCGTTTTTCATCACCGCCTTGTGGACTTGTCCCAACGAGGCGCTCGCCAAGGGTTTTTCATCGAAGCTCGCGAAGACTTCTTCGGGTTTTCGTTCGAACTCCTCTAAAAAGCGTCGCTCGATGTCTTCGTAGGGGCGTGGGGGAACGGAGTCTTGCAGCCCCTCCAATTCTTGCGTGATGGGCTTGGGCAGGAAATTCGTCATGATGCTGATCATTTGGCCCACTTTAATGAAGAGGCCCTTCAAGCGTAAGACCGTCTTCAAAATGCGGCGCGCGTTCTTTTGGTGGGTGCGTTCCGCATAGCCCTTCAATCGCCCTTCCCCAAGGGTCCGTTTAAGGATCCAAAGGGTGAAGTAGCTCCAAAAAATTCGGGCCGAGGTAGCGTAGGCATAGAGGAATCGAAATCTTAAGGAGGGCTCTTTCATAGAGTTCGGCCATCGTACGGATTGACCTATGCGTTGGCAATGGATTAATTGCTGTTTATCATGAGGGGCTTGCGTCGTCCCCCTCCATTGGCAAAGCCAACGGAGCCTCCCCCTCTCGCTCACTTTGTTCGCTATAAAGACGCTTTTCCTTTACCCTTGAAATGGAAAGATAGGGTGTTAAGGTAAAAACTTATGATCCTCCAAGTCGCCAATATCCCAGACGAAGGAATGGAAATGGACTTCACTCAAAAAGACGGGTGGGTCCGCGAAAAGCTCACCCGCGCTTTGAAGGAGCTCCATCATGAAAGTGATCCCGTAAAAGGCCATTTTTCCGTCTACAAAACCGTCAATAACTTGGCCATCCGGGGGGACGCGCATCTGCCGATCCACGCCACCTGCGCCCGTTGCCTGAAGGATTACGATTACGAAATCGACGTCCATTTCGACCGACTTCTCGTCCCTTTGTTCGAATCTACAAGAGAGCGGGAGATCCATCGGGATGAAGAGGCGGAGCTTACCAAGGATGATCTTGATTTCAGCTATTTCGAGGGGGATGAGATCGACGTGGGAGATATTTTGGCCGAGCACGTGGTTTTAGAGCAGCCGATGATCTATCTTTGCCAACCCGAGTGCAAAGGGCTTTGTCCCCAATGCGGAGCGAATCGGAACGAGAAAGAATGCGCTTGTTCCCAAAAAGACATTCGAGAATCCCCCTTCTCCGCCCTGAAGGGGTTCGTCAAAAAATAAGGCCGTAAAAACCCTAAAAATCACGTTTTCGACACAAAAAAGGGGTTTTTAAGGTAAATAATGGCCGAATTTCCTCTACTTGACAGGGTTTTTAGCCTATAGTAGCTACACTCGCTGATTTTACCCATCATTCAAAACGAGGTTTTTCGCATGCCAGTTCCTAAGAGAAGAAAAAGTAAATCGCGCCGCGACATGAGGCGTTCGCAGCATAAACTGACCGTGACCACCTTGAATCCTTGCGCGCGTTGCGGTTCTCCCAAGCTTCCCCACCGCGTTTGCATTCACTGCGGTTATTATCGGGGACGCGAAGTCATCGCCATGGAAGCTTAAAAAAGCATGAACGTCGAAAAGAAAATCAAGCAGATCATCGCCGACCAGTTGGGCATTCCGGAAGAGGAAATTTCGGATGAGGCCAGCTTCGTCGAAGAGTTGGGCGCCGACTCGCTAGACATCGTCGAGCTCATCATGGCGATGGAAGAAGAGTTCGAACTCGAGATCCCCGACGAAGACGCGGAAAAGATCTTGAGCGTCCAAGACGCCATCGAATACGTGAAGAAACGGGCCCAATGAAGATTGCCATCGCTTCCGACCATGCCGGTTTTCCATTAAAACAAGCCCTTCTCCGGTTTTTCACCCAAGAAAAAATTCAATTTCAAGATTTGGGGGTCGACGAAGTTAAATCCGTCGATTACCCGGATTTCGCCGCTCTCGTTTCGGAAGCCGTTTCCTCCGGCAAGGTTGATTCGGGCATTTTGGTTTGCGGCACCGGCTTAGGCATGAGCATCGCCGCCAATAAATTTAAGGGAATCCGGGCCGTCACCGTGGGAGACGTCTATTCGGCCCGCATGGCCAAAGAACATAACGACGCCAATGTCCTTTCGCTGGGCGCCCGCACTTTAGACCCCTCCAAAGCCGTCCGTTTAGTAAAGGCTTGGTTGAAGGCCTCTTACAAGGGGGGCCGCCATCAGAACCGCCTCGACAAAATCACCGAGATCGAGAATAAAAACCTGAAATAGGTTTTTTTAAAAGCCCTTTCCCCTTTACTTGGTTCGCTTACCTTGGCTAGATTGCCGACTCTTAATGCGCATCCTATCCATGATAGAGGAGGAGTTTCGCCCATGAGTTTTCTCGGAAAAGAAGATCCCCAAATCGCCGACGCCATCGCCGGAGAGGCGGAGCGGCAAGAATTTAAGCTCGAGATGATCGCCTCCGAAAATTTCGTATCGAAGGCGGTGATGGAGGCGGCGGGATCGGTAATGACCAATAAGTACGCGGAGGGTTATCCCGGCAAGCGTTACTACGGGGGCTGCGAATTCGTCGACATCGCCGAGAATCTCGCCCGCGACCGGGTGAAGCAGCTCTTCGGCGCGGAATACGCCAACGTGCAACCTCATTCGGGCTCGCAGGCCAACATGGCCGTTTATTTTACCTTTCTGAAGCCCGGCGATAAGGTGATGGGGATGAATCTTTCCCACGGCGGACACCTTACCCACGGTTCTTCCGTCAACTTCTCCGGCCAACTCTACAATTTCGCCGCTTACGGCGTGGATTCTAAAACGGGCCGCTTGGATTACGACCAATGCGCCGACCTGGCCAAAAAAGAGCGGCCTAAAATGATTACGGTGGGCGCTTCCGCTTACTCCCGCAACATCGATTATAAAAAATTCCGCGAGATCGCCGATTCGGTGGGCGCCTTCCTCTTCGCCGACATCGCCCATCCGGCGGGTCTCATCGCCAAGAAACTTTTGGACGATCCCATTCCCCATTGCCACGTAGTGACTTCCACTACGCACAAAACCTTGAGGGGTCCTCGCGGCGGCGTCATCTTGATGGGCAAGGATTTCGACAACCCCTTCGGGCAAGTGGCGCCCAAGTCGGGGCGGGTGAAGAAAATGAGCGAACTCATCGATTCGATGGTGATTCCCGGCATTCAAGGCGGACCCCTGATGCATGTGATCGCCGCGAAGGCGGTGGCATTCAAGGAGGCCTTGGCCCCTTCTTTCGAGGCCTACGCGAAGCAAATCATCAAGAACGCCCAAGCCCTGGCCGAAACCTTGAAGGGCTTTGATTATCAGATCGTCTCCGGCGGCACGGACAATCACTTATTGCTCATCGACCTGAGGAACAAAAAGATCACCGGCAAGGACGCCCAGGAGGCGCTGGAAGCGGCGGGGATTACGACGAACAAAAATTCGGTTCCCTTCGACGACCAAAGCCCCCTCATCACGAGCGGCATCCGCATCGGTACGCCCGCCCTCACGACGCGGGGGATGAAAGAGCCTGAAATGCAGCAGATCGGCGCGTGGATCCATGGGGTCTTGAGCGCCCCCACGAACGAGACCCTCCAAAAGAAGGTGCTGGAGGAAATCAAAGCCCTTTGTAAAAAATTCCCGCTCTATTTTTAATAGAGCCCTATTATGAAATGTCCCTTCTGCAATTATTTCGACAGCAAAGTGATCGATTCGCGTCTCTCGAAAGAGGGCGACATCATCCGCCGCCGGCGCGAATGCGATCAATGCCAGAAGCGTTTCACCACCTATGAGAGGGTGGAGGAGAGTCTGCCGCTCGTCGTCAAGAAGGACGGCCGCCGCGAGCCCTTCGACCGGGCCAAAATCGTGGGCGGGGTGACCAAGGCCTGCGAGAAGCGTCCGGTTTCCATCGAGGTGGTGGAGAAGATCGTGGACCGCATCGAAGCGGCCTTCATCGAGAAGGGGGAGCGTGAAATTTCCTCCTCCGTAATCGGCGAGAAGGTGATGGAAGAATTGAAGGCGCTCGACGACGTGGCGTATGTGCGTTTTGCGTCGGTGTATCGCTCCTTCAAAGATATCGGCGAATTCGTCGACCTGATTAAAGACCGTGAAAAAGAAGAAAACCAAAAGTGAATTTTCGAAGTTTGACCTCGACCAAATGCGCCGCGCCTTAGAGTTGGCGCATCTGGCGGGGCGGACTTCGCCCAACCCTCCCGTGGGCGCCGTCATCGCGAAGGGCTCCAAGGTGCTCGCCGTGGGCTACCACCGCGGACCTGGCAAGGCCCACGCGGAGGTCGACGCGCTGAAAAAATTGAAGGGGAAGGCCAAGGGCGCAACCCTCTACGTCACTTTAGAGCCCTGTTGCCATGTGGAAAAACGGACGCCCCCTTGCGTGAACGCCATTGCGGAAAGCGGCATCGCCCGGGTGGTGATCGGTTGCTTGGATCCCAACCCGCAAGTAAACGGCAAAGGCTTGCGCTTCCTGCGCTCGAAAGGGTTGGAGGTGCAGGTGGGGTGCTTGGGCGCCGAATGCGAGGCCCTCATCCGATTTTACGCCAAGTGGGTGTTGACCGGCCGCCCCTTCACTTTGCTCAAGGCCGCAATTACCTTAGACGGCAAGATCGCCACGGCCCAGGGTTCTTCCCGTTGGATTACTGGCGAGGCTTCCCGAAAGAAAGTGCATGCCCTTCGGGCCGAGGTCGACGCAATTTTGGTGGGCGCCCAAACGGTGTTGCTGGACGATCCGGAGCTCACCGTTCGTCACGTGCGCGGGAAAAACCCCTTGAGGGTGGTCGTCGATTCCGACTTGAGCCTTCCCCTCGAACGGAAGGTTTTTTCCGGCGCCAAGAAAACCCCGACCCTGGTGGCGACGCTCGAATCCCAAAAGAAGAAATCGAAAGTTTCCAAGCTGAAGGCGAAAGGGGCTGAACTCCTCTTTTGCCGTTCCACGCCAGAAGGGTGGGTGGACTTGGCCGACCTGACGAAGCAGTTGGGGGCGCGCGGCATTACGAGTTTGCTCGTGGAGGGCGGGGCGGCCCTGTTCTCCGAATTTCTCCAATTAGGACTTACCGACGAACTCAAACTCTCGATGGCGCCTAAAATTTTAGGGGGTGCGGCGTTGGATGTTTTCAGTTCCTTAAGGGTAAAAAGCCTGGCCGGTTCCCCTTTGTTCGAGGTGTTGGAGGTGGAGCAGGCTGGCGAGGATCTGTGGATCCGGTTAAGGCCTAAAGGTTCTTCTAATCCCTCCTAGCCTCCCCTTGATCACAAGAGGAAGAATAAGAAAGAGTTGGATCTTCGCCTCTTGACTTCCGACAATCCCCACCGCTAGATCCTATCTTCTCTATGTTCACCGGCATCATCGAAGGCATTGGGCGAATATTAAAGATCGAGAATCTTCCCCATTCCCGCCGTTTTTGGATCGAGTCCCCCTTTTCCTTGAAAAACGAAAAATTGGGCGCCTCTATCGCCGTGGAAGGGTGCTGTCTTACCGTCACCCAAAAAACGGCCCGTCGATTTGCCGCCGACGTTTCCCCGGAAACCTTGAAGCGGACGACGTTGGGATCTTTTAAGACGGGAAAAGGGGTTAACTTGGAGCGCCCTGTGAGTTTGAGCACCCGCCTGGGGGGGCACCTCGTTCAGGGACACGTGGATGGGGTGGGCACGATCCAATCCAAGAAGCGTGTGAAGTCGGGCAAGGAGGTTTATGAGGTCGTTCAAATTCAATTGCCCGTCGGTTTAAAAAAATACCTCGTGGAAAAGGGATCGGTCGCCATCGACGGCATTAGTCTCACCGTCAACTCGGTGGGGAAGACCTCTTTTACGGTTTGCCTTATCCCCCACACCCAGGCCCTCACCACTTTGACAGCCAAGAAGCCCGGTGATAGGGTAAATCTGGAAGTGGACATTCTGGCCAAATATCTAGAACAATTGATGAAACGGTAGTTTTTATGCCAAATTCTCAACAAAACCTTGAAGAGTTGGAGGCCTTGCAAAAGGCCGAAAGAAACGTCGAACAAGCCATCCAAGACTTTCGCGAAGGCAAAATGGTCATCTTGGTGGACGATGAAGACCGGGAGAACGAGGGAGACTTGGCGCTCGCCGCCGAGAAAACCACCCCGGAGATCATCAACTTCATGGCCAAATACGGCCGCGGTCTGATCTGCCTTACCCTCACCGAAGAGAAGCTCTCGGAACTCGACCTGCCCCTCATGGTCGAATCGAAAGACAACGATTCCCCCTTCGGCACCGGTTTCACCATTTCCGTCGACGCGCGGGAAGGGATCAGCACCGGCATTTCCGCCGCCGACCGCTCCCACACGATATTAACTGCGATCCGTCCGGGCGCGAAACCGGCCGATCTCGTCCGCCCCGGCCATATCTTCCCCTTGCGGGCCCAAAAGGGCGGAGTGCTCGTGCGTACCGGGCAGACGGAAGGTTCGGTGGACTTGGCCCGTTTGGCCGGCTTGGATCCTTCGGGCGTCATCTGTGAGATCATGAACGACGACGGCACCATGGCCCGAATGCCCGATTTGGAAGCCTTCGCGCGCGAGCACGGGCTCAATATCGTTTCGGTGGCCGACCTCATCCGTTACCGCATGCGGAAGGAGTCCCTCGTGCGTCGGGCCTCCGATGCGAATCTGCCCACCGAATTCGGGGATTTCAACATCACCGTTTTTGACAACGACATCGACGATCGCCACCACGTGGCCTTGGTGAAGGGGGAAATTTCCCCGGATGAAGAAGTGTTGGTCCGCGTCCATTCCGAATGTTTAACCGGCGACACCTTCGGTTCCTACCGTTGCGATTGCGGTCCCCAACTCCACCGCGCCATGCAGATGGTGGAGGAGGCGGGAAAGGGAGTGATTCTTTATATCCGCCAGGAGGGAAGGGGAATCGGCCTTATGAACAAGATTCGCGCCTATCACCTGCAGCAGCAGGGCCTCGATACGGTGGAAGCCAACCAGCAACTAGGCTTCAAGCCGGATCTGCGCGATTACGGGGTCGGGGCGCAGATTTTGGTGAATTTGGGGTTGAAGAAAATCCGCCTGATGACCAACAACCCCAAGAAGGTGGTGGGGCTGGAGGGCTACGGCTTGGAGATCGTTGAGCGCGTTCCCATCGAAATCGATCCCAATCACGTGAACCGGAATTATCTGAAGACCAAAAAAGAGAAGTTGGGCCATTTGCTCAGGAAGGTATAAAAAACCGCTGTCATCTCCGCGAAAGAGGGGATCCCCCTGAAGTAAGATGGATCCCCTCTTTCGCGGGGGTGACAAAGAGTGGATTTCATCCTTTATGCCGATTCAAAAATCTTCGAGCGTTCGCCGAGACCTGAAAGCGCGAAAAATGAAGGTGGCCATCGTGTGGAGCCGCTTCAACGAGTCGATCACCCGATCGCTCCTGAAGGGAGCCGAGCGGGGGTTGCGGGAGGCGGGCCTGGCCGACGGCTCCATCCGCGCTCTGGAAGTGCCGGGCGCCTTCGAAATCCCGGTCGCGGCTTTGCGGGCGGCGGAAACCAAGACTTTCGACGCCGTCATCTGTTTGGGGGCCGTCATCCGCGGAGAAACGCCGCATTTCGATTACGTCTGCCAGGGGGCGACCCAGGGAGTGATGCAAGCGCAGTTGCAAACCGGCGTTCCCATGGCCTTCGGAGTGCTCACCACCGACACGATCGATCAAGCGCTCCGACGCGCGGGCGACGACGACGAGAATAAGGGTTACGAGGCCGCCAAGGTTGTGATAGAAATGGTCGAATTGGTTCGTGGGTTGGGAAAGAAAAAGAAGTAGTCTTTATGGGAAACCGAAGAAAGGCCCGCGAAGCGGCCTTGCAAATCTTGTATCCGGTCGATCTCTCGCACTTAAACGCGAAAGAGGCGATGTCGCTTTATTGGCAAAACCATCCGTCGCAGGATGAGGTCATTGAGTTTACCCGGCAGTTGGTCGAAGGGGTATTGCGCAACCAGGCGGAGATCGACAAGCTCATCGAGTTGCATTCCACCCACTGGAAGTTGGGACGCATGGCCTGCGTCGACCGGAACATCTTGAGGATGGCAGTTTTCGAGCTTCTCTTTTGCCGCGACATTCCTAAGAGCGTGAGTCTCAACGAGGCCATCGAGCTCGGCAAGAAGTTCGGAACGGAAGACTCCGGCGCCTTCATCAACGGGGTGCTGGATAACATCGCCAAAGAGGTCAAACCGTGAGCCGATTGAGCTTCGTGCTCGGAATTCCTCCGAGCTTGATAGGGCGAGCGCTCCGTTGCTCCCCTTTGGGAACCCCATAGGATAAGGTACTTTGTAGAGAATATTCATGATCCAACTGAAACTCTCCAACGCGCCCGTCGATGAAATCGACTCCCAGTTGGCCCTCGTCACGGCTTTCGAGGACATAAGGCCGTTGAAGGGCACGGCGGGGCTCGTCGATTGGCGCTTGAACGGCCGCCTGTCGAGACTTATTCTCGATTCCCGATTCTCCGGCTCCCGCGGGGAGGCCCTTCTGATGCCGACGGCCGGCCGACTGGATGCGAGGGAGCTTTTGCTTGTGGGAATGGGGAATAAGACGCGCATCGCCGAAGCGGAAATTCCGTCGATCCTCACCATGCTCGTCGAGAAGATCCTCATGAAAAAGACCGTCTCCTTCAGCCTCTCCCTTTCCGACCTGATCCCCGGCATGTTCGAATGGCGCAACGCGGTCCGCCTTTTCGTCTCGATGCTTTCCGGCCGCAATGAAGAGATGGTCATCACGTTGGTCGAAGACGGGGCCTTCATCGAAGACGCCAAGAAAAGGCATATGGATTTTGCTTATGACGTGAACGTGCATTACGAATTGATGTAGGCTGATTTCAGATCCCCGCCCCCACGCAATTTTATGCCCAATCCCAAATCCATCATCGTCGCAAGGAACCTCACTAAGCGCTTCGGCGATTTGGTCGCCGTGAGCCGCATCGATTTCGAGATCGCCGAAGGGGAGTGTTTCGGTTTCTTAGGCCCCAACGGGGCGGGTAAGACTTCCACGATGAAGATGATCTACTGCTTCTCCCCGCTCACCGCCGGGGAGCTGCGCGTGATGGGGTACGACGCTTTACGGCAAGCCTCCCTCATCAAGAAATCCATGGGGGTGGTGCCGCAGGAAGATAGCTTGGATCCCGACCTTTCCGTCGTGGAGAACCTCGCCATGTACGCCCATTATTTCGACATTCCCCGCAAGGAAGCCTTGGGCCGCGCCGACGAACTGCTTCATTTTTTGCAGCTCGAGGAAAAACGCGATGCAAAAATCGCCCAGCTCTCCGGCGGCATGAAGCGCCGCTTGGTCATCGCCCGGGCCTTGATCAACAAGCCGAAAATTTTAATCTTGGACGAGCCCACCACGGGACTCGACCCTCAGGCCCGGCACCTCATTTGGAACAAGCTGCGCGGCCTGAAGAAAAGCGGCGTCACCATGGTGCTCACCACCCATTACATGGAAGAGGCCGCCCAGCTTTGCGACCGTTTGGTGATCATGAACGAGGCGAAAATCTTGGCGAAGGGAAGCCCCGCGGAACTCATCAAGAGCCACGTGGGGCGGGAGGTCTATGAAATCCGCGCCCCCCGCGGCGTGCTCGATCCCTTGCGCGAGCTTTTCCGTAAGCAGGGCTTCGCCGCGGAGCGGTTCGACGAAACCCTCTACCTTTTCGTGCAAGACGGGCTTCAACCTTCCGAAGAATTGTTGGGTTCGGTGAAAAAGCTCGATTTTCACCACCGGATGGCGACGCTCGAAGACGTGTTCTTGAAGGTGGCGGGGAGGGATCTCCGGGAGTAACGCATTATGTTCAAAATCTGGTACCGCGATCTCAAAGTTTGGTCTCGCTATTGGCCCTCGTCTCTCGTGGCGAATTTAGGGGAGCCGCTTCTTTATCTTTTCGCCTTGGGTTTCGGCGTGGGGCGCTATGTGACGGGGATCGACGGCATGAGCTATGCCGAGTTCATCGCCCCCGCGCTCGTGGTCGCCTCCGTCATGAACACGGCCACTTTCGAAACGACCTATTCCTCTTACACCCGCATGGCGGTGCAGAAGACCTTCGACGCCATCGCCGTGACGCCGCTCAGTTTTCGGCAGATCGTCATGGGCGAAATCCTTTGGGCGGCCACCAAGGGCGTGCTTTCCGGCGCAGTCATCCTCCTCGTTTTTTCCGCGGCGCGTTTGGTGCATTCGCCGTGGGCGCCGGTCGTGCTCGTCGTGTGTTTCGTCGAAGGGATCCTTTTTTCCTCTCTAGGCATGCTCGCCACGTCGATCGCCAAGAGCTACGATTTCTTCACTTACTATTTTACGCTCTTCATCTCTCCCATGTTTCTCCTTTCGGGGACCTTTTTCCCCTTGAAAGGCCTTCCCGGTTGGATCACGAAGGCCGCTTGGTTCTTGCCCCTCACCCACGCCATTACCGGGGCGCGTGAAATTTTCCTCGGCCATTTCAACTCGACCTTGGCTTTTTCACTTCTCTGGCTCGTGCTGCTCACGGTCGTGATCAGCGCGGTCGCCGTTGTCCGCATGGAAAAGCGGCTTTTCGTTTAACGGATTATTTTTTCGATTCCGGCGGTAGTTGATGATCGGCGATCCAACTCCTCATGATCTTCTCTAAAATCGGCAAGGCGGGATTGGTTTCCTTGATTTCCGGCGGGTGGATGAGTGAGAAGGCCTCGGGATTTCGCGTCACGTCCTTTTTAATCTTCAAAATTGCGAGCAAAGTATCGCCCTCCTCGAGCTGTGGTTCTTCCCGCTGGGAATAAGTGTGGATGCGGATCGTTTCTTGGGGGGTAATGCTGAACCAAACTTCGTGAGGTTCCACTTCTCCGCTTTTAGCCTCCTCGAAGTAACCGACCATCCTCTCATAAAAAGCGATGGAAACGGACCACTCGAAACGAGAGAGGGGGATCGTGGGGTCCGATTCGGGTGGGGGAGTGCCCGCTCCCTCGATCTGCGCCGAAAGATGGGTGGGATCGCTGCGGAAACGGGAGGAGGAAGGGGGAGGATCATCGTGGGTTTTTTCGGCCGGGTCGTCCAAGAAGATCGGCAACTCTTCGTTTACGCCTGCCGGACGCGGGAAGAGGCTCTCCGCCGCCACTTGAGTCTCCAGCGAGAGACGGGTTCGATCGAGATCGGCGAGATAAACCCGGCGGATGCCGATGGCGTCGATCCTCACTTCCAATACCATTTGCCCAGGACCGCAGGTCGGGGCGGTTTCCTCGTAGTGCATGCCCTTTCGCTTGAGTTGGCCGCCTTCCTCTTTGAGTTGGATTACCACGAAGCGGTCTTCGCGACTTAGGTTCGAGTCAAAGTCGATTTGCGATTTTAAGTTTCGAAGCACTTCCGAGGCGTCGAAAGAATTCATGCCGAAGAGAACCGGCTTTTCTTCCTGGGCTGGCGTCATGGGGATCGTGGGCGTCACCCGGCCTTCCGATAGGGTTTCCGCTTGCGGAGAAATCCCCGTCGCAGGCACTGCGACTGCCGCGGGCGCTCCATCCAGCGTGGGCGCTATGCCCTCTGCAGGCGTCGGATGGATCGCGGGAGCATTCGCCGCCGGATGGGAGGGATCGATCGCATCCAGGCCCGGCTGCGTGCCGGTACCGGGAGCGTTCCCGATAAAGGAAGGAACGCCGGTCGCCGATCCTTTGCCGGTACCCGCATACATGGGATGGTCGGGATCCAGGTCGCTGAGTCCCGGTTGCGTCGGGTCGGGCATCTTACCTTTCCATTCGTTCCCTTCATCCCCCATCGGTAAGGTGGGTTCCACTCGAGGAGGGGAGGGCTCCGGCGGCGCCGGGGGAAATACTTTTGGAAGGGGTTGAGGAAGGTCAAAAATTTCGGCCAGGTGGTTTTGGAACGCCTTTTCAGAAAGAACCTTGAGGGGAAATCCTTGCAGGGCATACAAGGAAAGTTGATGAAAGAGCCGGGCTTGCGCCAGGCTTTTTTCCTTCACTTTTGGTTCCGTCGTGGGGTCGCCGAATCGCTCGTTTGCAATCGATTCGGAAAGTTTTTCGAGGGCGCCGTATCGAAATTCTCCCAATTGGAATTTCAAAAGTTTTCCGCCGAGCTTTGTCGAGCCGGCCCAAGCGATCCCTTTTTGTGTCTCGATCTCCGCCGTGTTGAGCGAGATCATGGTGAGCAAGGTTTCGGTGGTTTCATCGACGGTGAAATAAGGGACCTTGTCGGAATCTTTGGTGGAAGATTTCCAGTTGTGGAAGACGCCTCGGGCGAAGGCGTTGGCCCCGAGCATGCTGCCCGTTCCGATGAAAACGGATGTGGCGAAAGGCAAGGCCTTCGCCTTGAAGAGGTCGAACTTGGAGAGGGCGCCTGTTCGGCTTCTTGAAGAAGAGTCGGATTGGAGAATCGGCGTTTCACCGCCGCGCTACCCACCGCCGAGAATCCTAAAACAGCGACGTTGATCACCGAACCCACGGCGAAGTTCCGCGAAGTTGGCTCCGGCGTCGGGACGGGTCGGCGATCTTGTCCTTCGTATTGTTGAAACGAAGGTCCCAAAGTGAGCAGGGTTCCCGCCCCGGCGCCCACGGTAAAATGTCCGAGAGACGTCATCTCCCCACCTTCGACGAGCTGGAACATGCCTTTACCCAAATTACCCGAAGCTCCCGCTCCTCGGAGGAGCAGACCTCCGACGGCCCGGTTGAGCAAGGTGGCCCCGCCGACGAAGAGGAGCGTTTTGACGCTCAAGAACTCGGCGAATCCGTTTCCGATCTTGAAGGAGGTGGAATCCATGTCGCGCAAGATTTGGGTGGCTTGATTGGAGATGTCTTGTTCTTTATCCGGCGTGGTTCCCAAGAGGGATTGCAGGGATTCTGCGACGGGAGAAGGCCCGACGCCCATCTTTTTGACGAACTGGCTTAAGATCTCTTGATACGAACCTAAGTGAAGCTCCCCGTGTTCAATCACCTTGCTGCTAAAGTTCATATGGCCCCGGAGGATGCCGATGACGTTTCCTTCCCAAGACCCGACGATCTCGCCGGCAGTGGCGTTGTTGCTAATTAAGGTGAAAGCGCCGGAATCCGCGTCTCGAATCTCTTGGAGAACCTTTCTGTCTTGGATCAGGGATTTGAGATGTTTTGCTTCCGGAGTATCCATCTGAGCCAAGACGTCGTTGACGGAGAGTTCGGGATTTGCGGTTAAGCGTTGATCAAGCTGGGTGCTTAAATCTTGGTAACGTTTTTCCACCGCGGGTCTTGAATCGCCGTCCTTCAAATCGATTTCGGAGGCGATGGTCATGAGGAAAGTGGCGGAATAACGGGAGATGAAGACTCGGGCCAGATCGCGGTCGCTGGGAAGCGAGGGAACGAGTTTGAGATCCGCATCGATCATGGGCGCGTAGTCTTCTTTGAGAGGCGAATCGTCTTTTTGAAGATTCTTAGCCTTTTTTAGGTGACTTCCCAACTCTAAGATCTTTTTGCGGATTTCGGCGGGTTTTTCGGGATCGGGGGGAGAGAGCATCAGGGCGAACTTGATGACTTGGGCTCTCGCGAATTCTTGAATGTAGACGAACCCGGGATTCTTGGCGTCGATGGATTTGTCCAGGCGATCGTAGACTTCCCTTAGTTTTTCTAAGAGCGCTTTTTCTTCCGGGTGAGCCTGGCCGTCCGCATTTAAATCCTTCAATAAAAGGCCGGTGAGGAAGGTTAATCGGCGGGTACCGTCCGCGGTGGACTTGACGTCCCCCGATTCTCCGGCGCTTTTAAGGCTTTCCCCATATCCCCGTTCCGCTTCCAAAAACGCCGCCAAAAATTTTTGTTTTTCCGCCGGGCTTTCGCTTTGTCGGTAAAGAAGGAGGGAGAGGCTCGTGTAGGTATCCCAGGCGAGATAATTTTTTTGCGCGGCCCTCGCCGTCTCCGAGTCGCCTTCGAACCAGCTTTTTTTCAGGGCATCCAAATAGGCGGGTAGATTGTCTTTATAATAATACTTGGCGTAAGGCAGATGTCCGCCGATGCCGGGGTTTTTTTCCAGCGTTTGAAAGCCCGACTGGGGATCTTGGCCGAAAAGGACGGAAGAAGGGGACGAAATATTTTTCGGATCCGCCGGAACTGCCGGGACGGAAAGCGTCGGAAAGACGGAAGACGCCGGTGTTTTCCCGAGAAGGAGGGAAAACAGGTCAGGCGTGGTCAAGACTTCGCCAATGGAAGATTTGGGGTCCGTCATGGTTCACGATCCCTTTTTCACTTACAGCGTAAAACCGGTTTCGATTAAGGGGGAGGAAAGCTCACGCGGACTAAGTCCCGAATTTGTTGGGAAAGAGCCGAAAGTTCTTCTTCCACGATGTAAAACTGCTTTTTCCCTGCTTCATCCACGTGAATTTCAAGAACCAGCTGGTTTTTTCCGCAAGTGGGCGCCGTTTCGGAATATTCGAAGCCCTGCATCTTGAGATTTCCGTTTTGTTCGCGCAGGCGGATCGTGACGTAATGGTCCCCCGGGCTGAAATTTTCGTCGATCTCCAGGCTTTCCTTGATGCGCTGGAGGGCGCCGATCGCTTGGGTGGAAATGCCCATCGTCACCAAGGTATCTTCCGGCACTTCCGGAACTCCCTCGGGAATTTGGTATTCTTGAGGATCCTTCGCGGCGGTTGCGGGATCGGCCGGCGGGGGCGGAGGCGGCGCTTTGCTTTCGCTGCCTCCGATCATTACGTCTGGATCGTCCGCATCAAGGACGGTTGCATCCTCATCCGTTTCTTCGCCTTTCGCTTTGTCTCCCGTCCTTTCCATTTTCAGGGTTGGGTCGCCGTCATCGGCCCTTTTCTCCGGTATGGGAGGTAAAGGTTGTACCGGTAAAGCTTCCCCCTCAACCGCTTCTGGAGCTCCGTCGGAAGCTGCGGGAGGCGTAACGGGAGCCGCTGCTTGGGGAGGTGTCGAAGGGGTTTTGACGGGGGGAGGCGTAATGGGCGGCAGCCAATGTTTCAGGATCAATTCACCCCCCGCCTTGATGCCTAATTCGGCGACTTTCTCGCGCGGAAGCTTGAATTCCAATTCTTCGGAAGCCGTCGTCTTGAATCCCTTTTTCACGCGCACCACTACCGTGCCGTCCGCTTGGGGCTTCACTCGGATCACTTTCGCGATCTGGGCGTTGAATTCGGTCTTGTCCGGATCGGAGCTGCGTTTCTCGAATTGGAAAACCATGCCGCTGCTGGCTCGGTAAACCCCGTCGGGAAGTCCCGGAGGGTTGGAGCCCGAAGGCTTCGCCGCCGTGGGAGGCGGAGGCACGCCGGGCGATTTAAAGGGTTTGGGAGGCGGGGGCTGAATGGCTTCCTTGGGGGGAAGCAGGAAAGGCCCCTTTTGTTCCGCCGCATCGACGGTTCCCGTCGGTTCGGGCATCCCAGCCGTAGTATCCCAGGCCTTAAATCGGGTCTCGATTTTTGAGAGGTCGAGCAAGATCGGGTCGTCATAAACGGGGATCGGTTCCACGCCTACGGGGTTCGGTTCGAACTCCTTGAAGGTTTCAATGCCGTGGATCAGGCCGGGTTGCAAAAAGATGGCTTGGCCTTTCTTGAGGGTGATCTGCCGATCCACCAGAAGAGGATTGTTCCCTTCGGCGATCAACACGTAAAAAGGCTGTCCCTCATGCACGGTCGTGGAAAGGCTGAAATGATGTCGTGAAATGTATTGATCGGCTTTGGTAAAGAGTTTGGGTCCTGTTTTGGGGTTCCACAAGCGTCCGAAGTTGATTCCACCTTCGGTGGAACGGAAGCGTACCACGGTTTCCCGGTCTTTGTACTTCACGCGTACCTGAGGCATTTTTTGGCCGTTGCCCGCTTCGTCGTCGAGGAACAAGGTATAGGTGGGTTGTTTTTCATCTCCCACGCGAATCTTCACGAATTCTCCCACCTCTCCCAATGTGGCCGTTTCGTTGCTTGCTTGAACTTCCAGTCCCGCGTCAGTGCCGTATTCGCGGGTGATGGTGACTTTCTTCGATTTTGGGTCCGGGATGGCGAGCTTGAATTGATCTCCCACGCGTACAATCCGTAACCCTTTCATGTCTTCCGGTACTTTGTCCAAGCCGAGGAGCTTCGAAAGCAAGGGCCTGTTCTTGGTTCCCCCGTTCGATTCCAAAGCCACGACGGTCGTATCAGGAGGGAGTTCAACTTTTCCGAGCTGGAAGGCGTCGGGTCCCGGAGGGTTCGACGGCACTTTCCCCTCCCCGGCCGCCGGCGCTCCGTTGGCGGGCGGAGGATTGGAGGAACTGGGCGGCTTCCCTTTGGGAAGATCGATCACCGGAATTTCGATGGTTTTTCCTACGTGGGCCTTCAACCTCGGGTCGGCGATGTCTTTCAGCGGCATGCCTTCGAGAGCATAGAGCGCCAAGCGGTTGAAGACGGCCCGTTGATAAACGGGTTTTTGCATGTTGCGGATTTGTTCGGCCGTTACGGTTTCCGCGGGATCCGGCGCGGGAAGCGAGGCGAATTTCGCGTCGGCGATTTCGATCGATAATTGCTCGATCTGTTTCGCGCGGAATTCTCCCAATTGGAAATTCAAAAGTTTTTCGCCGATCTTCGTGCTTCCTTGCGAGGCAAGGGCTTTGTTCACCCCCGTTTCGGCCAGGTTGAGCGAGATCATGGTGAGCAAGGTTTCAGTGGTTTCATCGACGGTGAAATAAGGGACCTTGTCGGAATCTTTGGTGGAAGATTTCCAGTTGTGGAAGACGCCTCGGGCGAAGGCGTTGGCCCCGAGCATGCTGCCCGTTCCGATGAAAACGGATGTGGCGAAAGGCAAGGCCTTCGCCTTGAAGAGGTCGAACTTGGAGAGGGGCGCCTGTTCGGCTTCTTGAAGAAGAGTCGGATTGGAGAATCGGCGTTTCACCGCCGCGCTACCCACCGCCGAGAATCCTAAAACAGCGACGTTGATCACCGAACCCACGGCGAAGTTCCGCCAGAAGTTGGCTCCGGCGTCGGGACGGTCGGCGATCTTGTCCTTCACGTATTGTTGAAACGAAGGTCCCAAAGTGAGCAGGGTTCCCGCCCCGGCGCCCACGGTAAAATGTCCGAGAGACGTCATCTCCCCACCTTCGACGAGCTGGAACATGCCTTTACCCAAATTACCCGAAGCTCCCGCTCCTCGGAGGAGCAGACCTCCGACGGCCCGGTTGAGCAAGGTGGCCCCGCCGACGAAGAGGAGCGTTTTGACGCTCAAGAACTCGGCGAATCCGTTTCCGATCTTGAAGGAGGTGGAATCCATGTCGCGCAAGATTTGGGTGGCTTGATTGGAGATGTCTTGTTCTTTATCCGGCGTGGTTCCCAAGAGGGATTGCAGGGATTCTGCGACGGGAGAAGGCCCGACGCCCATCTTTTTGACGAACTGGCTTAAGATCTCTTGATACGAACCTAAGTGAAGCTCTCCGTGTTCGAAGACCTTGCTCGAGAAATTCATGTGCCCTTGGAGGATGCCGATGAGGTTTTTCTCCCAAGACCCGACGATCTCTCCGACGGAGGCCGATCCGCTCACCAAGGTGAAGGCGGTGCCGTCCGCGTCTCGGACTTGCTGAAGGACCTGATGGTCTTTGATGAGCGAGAGGAGATGCTTGGCATCCGGGGAATCGATTTGGCTGAGGGCGTCGCCGACGGCGAGTTCCGGGTTGGCCGAGAGCTTTTGATCGAGTTGAGCGCTTAAATCTTGGTAACGTTTTTCCACCGCGGGTCTTGAGTCACCGTCCTTCAAATCGATTTCGGAGGCGATGGTCATGAGGAAAGTGGCGGAGTAACGGGAAATGAAGACTCGGGCCAAGTCGCGGTCGTTGGGCAGCGAGGGGACGAGCTTCAAGTCCGCGTCGATCATGGGAGCGAAATCTTCTTTTAAGGGGGAATCGTCCTTTTGAAGATTCTTGGCTTTATTGAGATGACTTCCCAACTCCGAGATCTTTTTTCTGATTTCGGCGGGTTTTTCGGGATCGGGAGGATTGAGCATCAGGTCGAACTTGATGACCTGGGCCCGCGCGAATTCTTGAATATAAGCGAATTCCGGACTCTTGGCGTCGATGGAGCCGTCGAGGTTTTTATAGGCGTCGCGCAGCTTGCCTAAAATCTCTTTTTCTTCCGGGTGAGCCTGGCCGTCCGCATTTAAATCCTTCAGCAGTAAACCGGTGATCGCCGTTAAGCGCCGCGTTCCGTCGGCGGTGCCGCGGATGTTTCCTTCTTGGCTTTGAGCCTTTAAACTTTCCACGTATCCCGCTTGCGCATCCAATGCCGACTTCAAAAATTTTCCCTTTTCATCGGGATTGGTCGACTGACGGTAGAGGAGCAAGGCCACGCCGAAATAAGTTTCCCAGGCCACGTAGTTTTTGCGAGTGGCTTTTACGCCGTCCGAATCCCCCGTGAACCAGCTTTTTTTGATCGAGTCCAGGTACCCCGGAAGGTTGTTCTTATAATAATATTTGGCATAGGGAAGGTGCCCGGCCACGCTTTGGTTTTTTTCCATGGCGCCGATGGCGGCTTGGGGATCTTGTCCGAAGAAAAGGCTGGGAGGTCCCGGCAAGTTTTTCGCGTCCACAGCGGGAGCTTGGGCGAGCGGAAGCGTCGGGTCGCCGGGCAGCGCCGGTACTTGGCCTAACAACAAAGTGCCCAAGTTGGGTGTAATGAGATCCCCGTGGGCATCGACCTTCGGCGTTTCCTTCTTCGCGGCGGCCGTTTTGTCGGACGTTGCGGTCGAAGGAGGAGACGCGGTGAACGAGGGGAGGCCTAAGTTCAGCGGCGTTCCCGAGTTTGCAGGAGCGAAAGGAAACATAGGCGCAGGCGCCGGTTTTGAGGATGAATCAGGAGGCGTCATAAATTACTCCGCGGCATCTCCGCTGTTTTTCGAGCGTTGTTGGCGGTTCCAGAGGAGTCTGTGGATGACTCCTTTGATTCGCGCTTCGACTTTGGCCGGTTCTTTCAAGCCTTTGGCGAGGTTGATCTTGAAGGCCGTGGGATCCTTGGTGAGATCGCCGGTGACTTCGACGGAACCCAGCAGCTTGGCGTTTAAGATCATCGGGCCCGGCGGATTCCCTTTTCGGGGCATCCACTGGATGGGGAAGTCCTTCCCGCCGCCCTGGTGTTCCACGTAAAGGAGATTCAATTGTCCGAGCTCGATGGGTTGTCCCGGCTTGATGGAGTCGAAGTAAGACTTCAACTGCTCCGCGAAACGGGTATCGTAGAGTTTATCGAGGCTATCTTTCGCCGGTTCGGGGGGCGGCAGCGGAGGAGGTCCCGGAGGGGGCGTGGGATCCTTTTTCTGGGTCAGCGGAATCACCGCATCATCGGTGCCCGGGGCGGGAAGAGGCGCTCCCGGTTGGGAAGCGGAGCTCGTTTCTTCCACCGGCGGGAAAACTTTGAATAGCGCGGTTTTGGTGGCTTCCGAGAAGGGACTCAGGTCGCCGTCTAAGTAGGCGAGGCGCTTGGTGCCGGATCCGTCTTCCACCACTTGGAGGATCACCTGATTGGGGGCGCACTCGCGGGGGACGCGCTCGTCATACTCAAATCCTTTACGGGAAAGGACTTGATCTTCTTCCTTCAAGGTCACCCGCACGTAGCGGTCGTTCGGGCTGACGTCTCTCAGAACGGTGTCCCGCAATGTGTTGAAAAGCATCTCGGCTTGGATATCCAGACGCCTCATGTTGAGCGTGTCACCGGGAGGAAAGGCCCGACCGGGTCCGCCGCTGCCGGCTCGCGAAGGAGGCGGAGGGGGAGGCGCGGCCTTGGGCGGCGCTTTCGCGGCTCCCGCGACGGCGCTGGCTTCCGGATTCACTTCGTCATATCTAAATTGTTGGGTCGAATCGACGTCGGTCGCACTTGCGGGGGGAGCGTCGTCCGCTTTGCAGACGGCGTCGGATCCTTCCGCCGGTTTAAGATCGCTGGCCGCCCGAATGGCGCTCGCCTCCGGGTCGGTGCCGTAAGTAAACTTCGCCGTATCGTTGGGGTCCGTCGGTTGTTGAGGGACGCCGTCCGCCACGGGTACGGGCACTTGTCCGTTTTTGCGGGTGAACTGACCCGTAATTTCATCGTCCGCATCGGGCGGAGGAGGTTGGGCGGTGATGCGGTCATTGGCGGGGGAACCGTTTACAGCCGGGGGATTCCCCGTTAGTTCTTGTTCCGCCGTTAAAGGTTGACCTTCATTCACGGGCGGTAGGGCGGTGACCGGCAAACCTTCCGCCGGGGTCGCGGCGGAGGGATCCACGCGGGGTTGAAGGGGAAGCGCGGTCAAGTTGCCTCCGGGAGACATGCCGGAACCCGCCGAGGGGTTATGGCGATAGAGCAAGGCCGTTACGTTGTCCGGCCCGTAGTGGGCGAGGATTTTCTCGCCGTTCACCGGGGTTTCGCTCGCATAGACGTTCCCTTCCCAATCGATGTACCGGCCGTCGGGAATTTCGCGTCGCTGGCCTTGTTGCAGGCCGTTCGCGAAACGGAAGTAGATCGAAAGACGGTTCATCGTTTCTTTCTTGATCGCTTCCGTCATCCCTTCGAGCGTGGTCTGACCGCGGATCGTCTCGGACAATTGGAAACGGTTGAAAAGATCGGCGACTCCGTCGCTCATGAGGAGCAGCGTGTCTCCCTCTTGGAGCTGGAGCGGCGTTCGAGGCGCCGTAGGGTTGTTGAGTTCGGGTAAGGTGATGAAGGGCGGATACAGAACTTGTCCCCGCGCCCCATGCTGCAGTTCCGGTACGATGTGTAAGTTGCCCTGCAATCCTAGGCCGGAAAGAACCGTGCTGTTGGCCGGTGAGGCGTTCATCATGAGGGTATCCATGGGATCTTCCCCGCGCGCTGCGGAGATTCCCGGATTGACCCGGATGTAGCCGGCCATGGAGTCGGGCATGTAGGGTTCGATGATTTGGTAGCTGCCGTCCCCGTTGGGGCGGATGACCCATACGCGGGCATCGCCGACGATGGCCGTCTCGACGGTACCGTCGGGTTGAATGCGGACCGAACTGGCCACGCAGGCTCCGCCGCCGCAATTGCTCTTCACCACGTCATGCGCATTGAGGAAGGCTTGGCCTAAA
Organism: bacterium; assembly: GCA_046346885.1. GTDB lineage: Bacteria > UBA10199 > UBA10199 > JADFYH01 > JADFYH01 > JAXMHI01. Next base: position 102,665 of record JAXMHI010000002.1, read on the forward strand.
TCGAAGTTGCCCGTTTCCATGTCTTGAACGAACTTGTTGACGCCCCAGGCGCTGGCTTGGTCGCCCTTGCCCATGCCGCCCATTCCGTCGGCGATGACGAGGGTGGGCATTCCCAAGGAGGTGGCGACGCCCAGTCCGTCTTCATTGACCGGATGTTGGCGGCTGCCGTCCAAAGTGCCCTTGTCGATGCCTTCATGGGTGAAGCCGGCCACTTCCCCGAATCCGGGGAACACCATGCGAACGTCGTGACGGCGAGGGGCGCCCGGAGTGTTGGCGTCGATTCCTAAAAATCGGCCGGGGGTGGCCGTCACGGGTGCCGCTGCGGGCGCGGCGGCGCCGGCGCGGCGGGCCTGCCATGATTGATATTGATTAAAGGCGGCTTCGTCGGCGGTTAAGGGGACGATCGTCGGCCGATTCACTCCCGGCGTGGGATAGTGCAGCTTGTAGCTGCCGTCCGGCAGTTGGACCACCATTCCTCCCCGCTCGAACATGCCTTCCAATTCTTGGGCGGACCAGCGGTTGGGCTGGGTCGTGGGATCGGGGAGCACGGAAGGCGCTTGCAGCGGTCCCGTCGGAACCGTCGGGGCGGCGGGGCTGCCCGGTAAGATGGGGGCGGCCGCTCCCGCGGGCTTGTAAGAGGGTGCCGCATACCATTTATTCACGGTGAGGCCCAACTGCTGCGCCTGGGCCTTGCTCATCCTCAGGGTATGGGATTCGTTGATTCCCATATCCATGCGTTCGACCGTCAGGCTGATTTTTACTTCCCCGTTGGGATTTTGGGGCGTCATGTCTTCCATCTGATGGATGCGCACATGGGTCGCGTTGGCCGAGCGAGTTACGTTTTCGACCATCGTTCCGCCGACGGGAACCATGGTTCCGCGCAGCGGAGTTCCCAGTTCAAGCTTAACTCCGTTGAATTCGATTACGCGGCCCGCCACGCTCGCCAAGGGCGGAAGCGGGGGAGGAGGCGCGACCCGAGGGGGCGCCACCACCGGCGGAGGAACGACGCGTGCCGCCGTGGGAGCCGGCGTCGGCGGAGTTGCCGCGGGGGGCGGCATGACGATGGTAGGCGGCGTGTAACTTTTTAAAAGAAGGGCCGAGCCTCCCATGACGCCCAAGGCATCCGCCTCGGTGCGGGGCAGAGTGAATTTGACCTTTTGTGCCTGCGGATGGGTGGCGGTGGGCGCGATGTTGACTTCGAAAGTCACGGTGCCGCCGCCCGGGGCGGCCGTATCGTGGTTCAGCACGGTCACCGAGCCGAACCGGAATCCGTTTTGCATCGACAGGGTATCGTCCGCGGACGACGCGCCGAATTTCTTCATTTCAAAATGCCAGTTGTCTACGCTCTTGAAAACTCCTTGGGGAAGCGGACGGGCCGCGGGCGTCGTGGGTACGGTCCCTACGGCTGGAAGCACGGCGACCGGCAACGCCTGGTCTTGGTTTTCCAATGCCTGGCCTTTGTTCCCCTCAGATTTTATTTCGGGTAGGCCCATGCGCTTGGCCAGATCGGTTTTATACGGTTCGCTCTTCAAGGTCTTTAAGGGGATTCCGCCCAAGGCGTCCAGGGAGATGCGGTTGAAAATCTGTTCTTTATAGAGCTTCCTCTGACTTTCCGTCAGCTTTTCGCTGGCGTAATCGGGAGAGACTTCTCCATAGTGTTTCGTGGTCAAGGCTTCGGCGAGCGTGTTGATCTCGCGGACGCGGATTTCGCCCAACTGGGTGCGCATCCAGGCCCGGTGGCTCAACGATTCGGCCATGTTCAGCGCCGCCATGTTGAGGACGGTTTCCGTCGTCTCGTCCCAGGTGGCGATCGGCACTTGCTCCTTTTCCGAGTGGGTTCGGTTGTACCAGAGCCCGCGGTAGAGGGCATTGGCGCCCATCATGCCCAAGGTGCCGGAGACGAAGGGGCGGGTAAAAACTTGGCCGAAGAGGAAGCGGCTGCCGCTGCCCCACCACTTGTCTTTGCCCGCGTAGGCGATCTTTTCGAAGGTGGTTTCCGGAACGGCGCCCGGTTCCAGTTGAAATTTCTTCATGGCGCCGCGCATACCCGCCGAATAAGCGGCGGTCACGCCCAGGGCGGCCGTGTTGATGAGGAATCCGGTGCCCAAATTTTTCCAGAAGTTGGCGCCCGCATCCGGGTTGCCCGCGCCGCTTTCCTTCGCGTATTGCATGCCGGAGAAAATTCCGCTTAAGACGAGGCCGTTCGCCGCGCCGCTCCACACATGTCCCCAGCCGGTGAGCTCGCCGCCTTCCACCACCCGGAAGATGCCTTTGCCGAGCGTGCCGCCCGCGCGGTTACCCCAAATGATGAGGCCCGTGTTGGCCACGCGCGTGATGGCCGTGGTGATGCCCACGAAAGCCAAGCTCTTCCAGCTTAAGAAATCGGCGAAACCGTTGCCGATCTTGAAGGTGACCGAGTCCATGTCGAGCAAGCTCTGCGCCGCATCGGCGGAGCGCTTGTCTTCGCCCACGGGGCTCGTGCCCAAAATTTCCTGCAGGGCCGAGGCGACGGGGGAAGCTTTGCCGAGAGAACCGGTGAAGGTTTTCAAAATTTCTTGTGCGCTGCCTAGGCAAGGTTCTTCGAGAACCCGGGCGGTGAATTCGAGATGGCCCTTCACAATGCCGACCATCTGGTTCGCCCAGTCGCCCACGATGGCGGAGGCGGAGGTTTTCTGGCCCGCTCCGTCTTTCAGGAAAAGGGCCATTTTGTCCGCGTCAATGATCTCTTGGAAAAATTTCGAGTGTTTCCCGCCTTTGAGCGCCTTGAAATGCTCCGCCTCGTCGCCGCTTAAGGTGCCGAGCACCTCTTCGAAGGTGGAGTCGGGATTCTTCGTGATCGCCTCTTCCACTAACTTCATCAGTTTTTCGTAGCGTACTTTTACTTGTTCGAGCTTGGCGCCGTTCTTCAGATCGATTTCGGTGGCCAGCGTCAGGGTGAAGGAGGCGGTGTTGCGGGTGATCACCTCGCGGGCGATCGAAACCTCGGAGCGGGCCACCGGCAGGGCGGCGGACAGATTGTCGATAAGCGGGGCGAAGTCGCCCTTGAAAGGGGTCGTGTCGGTTAATCCTTTTTTCGCCTTGGCGAGAAAATCTTGGATGTCGCCGATTTTTTTCCGGAGGTCCCCCGCTTTCACCTTCGAGTTGTCTTGCGTGGTTAACTCGAGAAAAAGGCCGTAGGCCTTGGCGTAATCTTGCAGCGGTTTAAGTTCGGGTTTCCCGGCGGCGCCGATCGCTTGCTCCAGAGCTTGGTAGGATTCTTTCAACCCGTTTAAGATCTTTGCCTCTTCTTCGTGGGTTTGCCCGTCGCTCTTCAAGTCCTTTAAGAAAAGTCCGGCGGTCATCGTGAGCTTGCGGACCCCGTCGGCCATGTTCTGAGCGTCGCCCGCCTTGCCCATGTACTTCAGGGTGTCGACGTAACCTTGGAATCCCTTCATGAAATAATCGAGCGATTTCTTCTTTTCATCCGGGTTCGGGCTGTTGTGAAAGGCCAAGAAGGAGAGATTCAAAAAAATGTCGCGGGCGGGATAGCCGATTTTCGCCGGGTCATCGCCGCCATATCCCGCCTTTACCAGCGAAGCGAGATAATCGGAAAACTTCTCCTTGAAATAATAATCACGGTATTTCAGATGCCCGTCGATCGTCTTGTCGCCTTTGAGCCCTTGCAAATAGCTGTCGGGGGTGGCGTCGCCGGGAGGCAGTCCCTTTCCGGAGGCGTCGGGAGAGAGTTTGGGATCTTCCGGTTTCACGCCGGGAAGGAAGATCGGCGGCGCAACGACCGGCGGATTGCCCAAGATTAGGTTGCTTAAATCGGGGCTCGTCGCTTTTTTTGAATCCGGTGGTGTCATTTCTTCTTCACTCCTTCAAACTCCCTCATCCTCAAGTTCGTAGTCGTTTCCGTTAATTACCCAGCTTTGGGAGCGTGGGCGGGCCTCCCGGAGCCTTGCTTCCGCCCGGAGGGGGAGGAGGCGGTGGGGGAGGGGGCGGCGGTGGCGGCGGAGGCGGTGGCGGTGGAGGCGGAGTCGGCGCGCCACTGGGCGGTTTGGATCCTCCCGGAGGGGGCGGGGGAGGAGGAATCGTAGGTGCCGGAGGCGGAGGAATCGTAGGCGCCGGTGGCGTCACGGTTCCCGTCGGCTTCGGCGGCGCTTCCGGAGGATTGCTGCATCGACCGTCGGAGGGCGACACTTTGCAAAGCAGGTCGAAGGCCCCCTTCACCGAATCGAACCATTTGCGTCTTTCCGCCACGTTTTTCGTCTCGGGAGGCGTGTGGATCGTGATGAAACGGTTCAGGTTGTAATTCAAGAATCCGAAGAATTGGGCGTATTGGTCGCGCAGTTTCTCGAGAGTCACGCCCGCGTATTTCGAGTTGCTCGGCAAGTCCTTCAAGAAGGTCTGGGCCTTATCGAAGGTCTTTTGCGCCTTATCCGGCGTATCCACTTGGTCCGCAAAGTTGCGGGTGCTGCCCAAGAAGATCGCCGCAAAGTTGCGGAGGGCGTCTAAGCTGCGGGACATCAGGCCCACTTCCGCCGAGGTGGCCTTCAGGTCTTCCTTCAGCTGGGCCCAGCGGGGGTTATCCTTTAAGTTGTTTTCGCTTTCCACTTTGTCCAAGTTTTGGACGGAAGTCTCCAAGTCTGCCGTGTCCTTTTGCAGATCTTCCATCTTGAGGGCATCGGGGTATTGGGCGAGGAAATCGGTCAGCTTGGTGATCGCCACGTCGGTCTTCGAGGCGAGCTCGTTTTCCTTGTGATCGGTGAGCTGCTTCTTGAGGTCCTTGAGGATGTCGAGCACCCGCTCGCCGTACCGGCGGTCGCTGGCCGTATTGGTCAGGATGAAGAGCAGGCCCGCCCGGATTTGCTCGCTTTGCGGGGTGGTCGAGTCCGGTTGGCCCTTGGTGTTCAACTGGCAAGCTGTGGTGAGGGCGTCCAATTGCCCTTGCAAGGCCGTTTTTTGGTCCCCGGAAAGGGTCGCCGTCTTGCTTGCTTTCAGGGTGTCGACCGCCTCGATGCTGTTTTGAGAAATTTTGTTGGCTTGGTTGATGCCTTGATTGAGGTTGCCCGCGCGTGCCTTGAGGGCGGCGATCTTGTTGCCCATCGACTCCAATGTTTGCTGAAGCTTCTTCGCCTTGTCCGCTTCGAGTCCCGACGACACGGCGGCGGCATCTTCCTTCACACGGTCTTTGAACTCGTCGCCCGTGAGTTGAGTGGCCGGTTTACGGGCCTCCACGGTGGGTTCCTCGATGGGTTTCACTCTCTTCACTTCGTCCGGCGCTTCCTTGGAGGGGCGCTTGGGAGCCGTGCCGAAGGTGATTCCTAAGGCCAAAGTGGGAGTGACGCTGATCCCGGTCGGGCTGTCGCCGCTGCGAAGGATATCGGGCATGGCAGTCGCCTTGTCCCGTCCTTCAATGAGGACACCGGGCGCCACGTAGAAACCGATTCCCAGTGGAAGTTTGCTGGGCGGTTCCACCATGATGCGAACTTCCGGATTTAAAAACCAGTAAAGGCCGTTTAGGTTGACTTTTTCGGCGAGGCGTCCCGTGGTGTATTCGTAATCGGAGAATTTACCGAGACCTCCGATGACCGTGGGTTGAATGGAAACCGTGTCGGAGGGGTTTAATCGAATTCCCACTTCTCCGGTGCCGGCGACACGAGTGCCGAAATTGGTTTGAAGACCTAAGCCGGTATAAAGCCAAGGAAAAACGAGAATGCCCGCGCCGATTTTCGCTTGGAACGAATCGCTAATGGGGTAGGTGAAGCCGCCCGTAAATTCGAAACGTCGGGGCGTTAAAGGCCCTTCCTCGTCCTTTTTCTCGGGGGCCGCGGAGGCCGCCGGAGAGGGAGCCGCCGAAGGGGCGGGCGGGGGTGGGTCTAAATTGACAGGGGCAGACGAAGCCGCAGGCGCGGCTGGCACTTTAGGGTCGCTCATTTAAAGTTCTCCTCTTCTCCTTAGAAACTCAGAATGCTCTCTATCTCTCGAAGGGTACTATCGGCTTTTCTTGCAGATTGTTGCTTGGGAAGAGCGTGAAATTAGGTTAAATTTGGATGAAAAAAGGGGGTAGAAGAGGTGACAAGAATCCCCTTCATCTTCAAGAGGCTTGAAAAAATGGACAAAAACGCATCCAAAACCAAGAAAGCGATTCTTTTGCTCGTCTGCCCCGACCAACCTGGGATCGTCTCACGGGTCTCCGATTTTCTCTTCCGGGAGGGGGGGAATATCGTCGACTCCGACCAACACACCGATTTCGAGACGGGCATCTTCTTCATGCGGGTCGAGTGGGAGTTCGAAAGGATGAATCTTACCCGCAAGGCCTTGGAGAACAAGGTGAAGGTCTTGGCCGCCCGTTTTCACATGCAATACCAGCTTTTCTTCAGCGACCGACCGGCGAGGATGGCGATTTTCGTCTCCCAATACGGCCACTGTCTCTACGATCTTTTGGTGCGCCATCAGTTGGGAGAGATCCAGGTGGATATTCCGCTGGTGGTCAGCAATCACGCCGAATTGAAACCGGTCGCCGATCACTTCAAGATTCCCTTCCACGTGATTCCCGTCACGAAGGAGAACAAGGCGAAGGCCGAGGCGAAGCAGATTCAGCTGATGAAAAAGCACCGCGTCGACCTCGTCGTGCTCGCCCGCTACATGCAGATCTTGAGCGCCCACTTCGTACAGGCATATCCCCACCGGATCATCAACATCCACCACTCCTTCCTGCCCGCCTTCATCGGCGGTAAACCCTATCACCAGGCTTATGCGAGGGGGGTCAAGGTGATCGGCGCGACGGCGCATTACGTGACCGAGCGTTTAGACGAGGGGCCGATCATCGAACAGAGCGTGATCCGCGTTTCTCACCGCGACCGGGTGGAAGATTTGATCCGCAAGGGGCGCGACCAAGAGAAGGTGGCGCTCGCCTCCGCCGTGCGTATGCACTTGGAGCACCGGATTTTGACGTATGGGAATAAGACGGTGGTGTTTGAGTAGGATTTCTTAGGGGCCGTAGCCCGTCACCGGATTTTTCGCATCCGTTCCTCCGGAACTAAAGTTCCGCGTGAGAAGCAGGGAAAGGGCGAATCCCGCCGCGCCGAGCAGGACGCCGCCCACCGCATCCGAGACATAACGGTTTTTCGTGAGGTGGAGCGAATGTCCTAGGAGCGCCCCGCAGCCGATGCCGCCCGCCGTGAAGCCTCCCACCGTGAAGGGGCGGCTCTCTTCCAAAATTCCGCCACCGCCCGTCGCGAACCCTCCAAAACAGGCCCCGCCTTCGGCCCAGGGGAGGGAGTCGAGGGACAAAATCAACGAATCCCGCTTTTTCTTTTGCGAGAGGGTTTTGCTTAATTTCGAATCCAACGCCGAGAGGGTTTTTCGGTCGTCCGCGGAAAGGGTGAGGGGGATCGATTGGTAGCCTTTGCCCGTCCAAGCGCTTAAATTCGCCGCTTCGAACTTCTTGCCGAAGACGAAGCGCAGCGCCGCCAAGGTTCCCATCGCGAATTCACGCGTTTCGATCGTGTGCGAGGAGAGGAGTTTTTCGACCTTCTCCGAAAGTGCGGCCGCGTTCAGCTCGGCGTGGCCCGGTTGGTCGGGATTTCCCGTCCACCGGAAGGCCGGGGCGATGGCTTGCGCCACTTCCGCGACTTGGTCGGGTTTGGAAAACCATGAGACGTCCAGATGCGCGCTTTTCGACTCTTCGGACACCAAGTCTTCCATCGATCCCGGGCCGGAGGCGGCGCCCGTGATGCGGAACTCGATGGAGCGTTCGAAGGCTTTTTTGGGGTCCAACACGAGCAAATCCGCCCGGTGTTCCCGCACCGCGTTTTTCAAGAGGGCGTTCACCCGGTCTAAGCGCTCCTGCGCTTCCTTCGAGGTCTTGAAGAATTTTACGTCCGCCAGTTTGCGCAAGTAGGGCAACGGAAAATCGTAAAAGTTTTTGATCTTATCCGGATAGTCCTTCCGGGCACTCAGATCGGGGATCCAGAGATCGGGCTTCAAACCGAACTCCGTTTCCTTGCTTTCGCCCGCGCCCAGGTAGGCGTAGAGCGATTGAAACCAAGATTCGATCGAATTTCTCAAGCCGTCTTCCGCCGTGGCCTTCGGCAGGCCACTCTCCATTTCCTCGTAGTTTTGGAGCAGGTCGTAGAGCCAATGGATCCGCGGTTCCATCTCGGAGCGGAACACTTGGGTGCGGTCTTTCTTGAGCACGTCGAGCATCTCGCTGAAGTAGACGCGGCTTTCCTTGGGCAAAGCCAGGATCTGTTTAAGGAGGTCGGCGGATTGGGAAACTTGCGTGGCGTCCGCTTTGTCGATGGATCCTGCAAGGATGAAATTTTTCGTCTTTTGCGCCAGCGGCAGAAGGGAAGATCCTTGATATTTGTGGTACTTCACGAAATCCGGATAGCTGGACGACATCCATCGGCCGAGCAAGATGGAGTAGTTGAGCGAACTTTTTAGGTTGGAGTCGTTCTCCGAGAAACCCGCGCTATGCAGAAGGCCCAGCGTGGCTTCGCTGCCGTAGGTCTCCAAGACGAAATGGTCTTGGCTTCTCCGGAAGGTGATGACCGGCGTCGCGGGGGTTTTTTCGCCCCGCAAATGGAAGGTGGCGCTGACCGTGCAAGGATCGGCCTGTTGCGGGTTGGAAGGCGGCGGGTTATAGCAGGCCGCGTCGGCGTCGAAGGCGTCGAAGATGATGTCAGCCATGGCTGACTCCTCTAAGAAGCAACCCCTCACGGAAACTTCCTGTTTTAAGTTTTTTGTATTTTGCCTTGCCTACCGGACTGCATGTCTAAATCAAGGACCCCACGGAGTCACGGGATTTCTTCCGTCGATCGGCGGTCCGGGAGGCATCGTGCTTCCCGGGGGATTTTTCAGCGCGAAGCCCGTGGTGAGCCCGAAGGCGAGTCCGCCGACGACGCCGCAGAGCATGTCGGTCCAGACTTGGTTTTTGTTCTTCCAAGCGAAATGGCAGGTGAGCGAGCCGACTCCGGTTCCTACAGCGGACATGCCGGCGATCGTGAACGGAGATTTTTGGTCTTTGGCGGTCGCGAAACCATAGGCGCTCAACCCGATGCCGGTCGCCAAGACGCCGCCTTCGATGATGGGCAGGCCGATGTTGACGAAGGTGCTCGGTTTGTAGGTTTTCTTAGTCAGTTGGTCGCGGAAGGCGAACATCTGCTGGCCTTCTTCTTGGTTCAAGTCCACTTCCATGCTCTTGAAGCCGTCCTTGTACCAACCTTCCACCATGGGGGTTGAGAGGCTGTCTCCGACGAGGTAGCGCAATACGGCCAAAGCGACGACGTGATATTCCTTTTCTTGCGAGGGGTGTTTCTTGATTAAGGCGTCCACCGAATCTTTCATCGACTTCACGTCGATATGGACGCGGGGCAGCGAATTCTTGGTGTCCAACGTGAAATGGGGAACCATCGCCTTGATGACTTCATCCGCGTTCTCGTTCACCCAAGTCGGGGTGATGCCGGCGCCGGACGCCTCGTCTTTCACGCGGTTGCCGAGTAGCCCCGATTGCGCCGCCCCTTCCGCGCGGTATTCGATGGATTTTTGGAAGGCCTGTCCTTCGGGCAGGCTCAAAAGCTCGCTACGGCTGTCGGTAACCGCCTGCTTGATGTAGCCATTGAAGGTAAGAAGTCGTTTTTCGGCGTCTTTGTTGGTCGTGTAGAAGGATTGTTTGGCGAGCGCATCCATCTTCTTGCTGAAGAAGGCGAAGAGGTCTTTCAGATCCTTCGTGGCCGCCTTCGAGCCGTAGGCTTCGGCGGCGATCTTGTCCAGATCCGCCTTCACGTCCTTGAAGCTTTTTTCACCGGTGTTCAAGTGGTCTAAAATGTCGTTGGTGATCTGGTAGAGCCGGCTTCGGAAGGGCGCATTGTCGTCGCCTTTCACCGCGTCGATGGCCTTCGAGATTTCTTCGTAAAATTTCACTTGTTCGAGGAGCCACTGCACCCGTGGGCGCATGGGCAGTGGAGTAAGCTTCAGGTTTTTCTTCTCGTCGGACAAGCTCTCGAACATCGTCCGAAACCAGGTTTTGCCGTCGGAATCGCTTTGATAAAGATCGCGCATGATCGAGGACAGGGCTTTGCGCTGGGGGCCGTCCGGATCCTCGATGTTTCCGGCGGTGATGAAGTGAGCGAGCTTGACCGATAAGGGCATGAGATCGGGCCCCTTGTAGTTCACGGCGCTCTTAAAGTTAGGATAATTGTTTTTGAACCACCCGTGCAGGAAGACTTCGAAATTAAGGCCGCTCTGAAAAGAGGCTTCTTTTTCGTTGAAGTTTAATCCTTGTAAAACCGCGATGGAGGCTTTTCCGGGATAGTAAATGAATTTGTCCTTGTCGCGCTGGAAGACCACGTCCGGTTGGGAGGCGGTGGGGTTGTCCCGCAAGTGAAACGTCGCGGAAACTGTACACTTATCTTGTTGGCTGGGGTTGGACGGAGGCGGCTCAAAGCACGCCGAGTCCGGCACGAAGGTGTCAAAAATGACCTTGTCCATGAATCCTCTCTCCTTAACGAATGAAGCCCTTCACCGAAAGCTCCCGACGCTCCTCAACGGCGGGAGAAAACGCTCTTCACTCTTCTGATGAACTTCTCTTCGGGTGTAAACAAGAAAAGTTGTGGGAAATATGGAGGTCTTCCCGGATATCGTTTTTGTTCGGTTCCGATTTTATTTTGGCTGTTTCATCGCCGTCTCGATCTCAAGGAGGGTGGGGAGCTTAATCCTTTGCTTCAATGCGAACGGAAAGTGCAAAAATACTTCGTGGATGAATTCTTCGTAAATTCCGAGGAAGGACCGTCCGGGATTCAGAAGGGCTTGAAGGAAGGGGATGCTGAAATCCTTCTTTTTTAGGGTCAAACCTCTTCCGAAGGACGAGATTCCCTCCAGGATTCCCAGGGTGGTTTGAAGGCTGGGCGGTGCTTCCTTTCGTGCGGGGTCCAGAAGATCTTGAAGGGAGAGGGTGGGGCGTAGTTTGTGCAAAGCGGCGATCGACGCCGTAGCCATTTGTAGGTATTCTTCGAATCCCGCCGCGAAGACTTCCGCGAAGCGGACCGGGTCTTGCAAAAGAGCGATATTTTCTTGCGGCGCGCGCGTTTGCCCGTTCTTGAAGAGGAAGTTCAGGAAGACGTGCCGCTCGGCGTCGCCTTTCGGGAGAAAGTCGCGGCCGTGCAGGTCTAAGGTCATGTCTCCCACGGTCGTAAAAAGAGGCTCGGTCTTATCGACGACGGCGTTCATCCTTTCGATGCTTTTGCGGTAGGATTGGAAGGTATCCTGCAGCGTGGTTTGTTCGAAAAAGCCTTGGATGACGTCGAAATCGCAGAAAACGTAGGACTTCTCCAATTGGCGGTGGATTTGGGCGACGATTTCCCACCCCTCCCTGCTTAAGTCGCCCGTCTTTTCCCCTCCTTTCATGAGGAGGATGCGTTGGAAGCTGATCGCCAGGAGTTTTCCAAAAGTGGCTCCGTTTGCGGTCGAGCGAAGGCCGGTTTCGTCGAAACGGGCACCTGCTGCTGCTGCGATCCGGCGGGTTTGCGAGACAAGGCTTTCTTTGTATCCGGAGAGGGGTTCGAAGGCGTGGAGCTTCAGCCGGGACGCGGGATACGCTTCGAAGAGATAGGGTACCGTGGCCCTAGGCAATAAATAATAGGTTTCTTTTTCGTCACATCTCGTCTGTTCGACGAAGATTTTGTCTCCGCGCCTTTGGAAAATAACATTTCCTCCCATCCTGTCCTTAAACTCAATGATGATTTTATGGGGCCCGTTCAGCGGGACTTTTCGTAGAAGATCGGCGAAGGTTCCGATGTTTTTTTCGAGATCGTAAAAAAATTGGGTGTGGGCTTCGATTGTGAAAGTGGCGGGAAGGGTGATGGCGCTTTGCCGCTCCAGGATTTCTTGGAAGGCCGCGAAAACCCCTTGTTTGTGCGAAGCGGAGAATTCGTTCTGGGTCTTGCCCTTGTTGAACAAGGGGCCTTGGGGGGGAGTGGAGGGTGAATCCTGGTGGCCCGGGGCAATGGCCCCCGTTTTCCCTTTCCCTTCGGGGGCGGGTTCCGGAGCTTTTACCGGAGGAGCCGGCGGCGTGTCCTCTTGTATGGGGGGCCGTTCTTGCGTCTCGGACTGTAGATTCCCTTCTTCCGACCAGTAAGTTATTTCCACCGTGTCCGAAGACACGATGAGCCGGTGCTGGGCAGGGAAATTTCCTTTGAGCATCTTTTCCATGAGTTCCGGCAAGAATCCCAATCGGCCGGGTGTTTTATAATGGACGCGCCATTCGCTCGGCCGCTCGGCGGTTCGGGCTTCAACAAGAATCTTTCGTATTTCCTCCACGAGAGTTCGAATCGAGTCGACCGTTGGGAAGAACGGTTTAGAGGCTGCGCTAACTTGAGCCGGTTTCGCTTCGGTTTTTCCGCCTTGTTTTTCGATTACGTTTTTTAAGATTTTTCCCGCTTCTTGCGCGGCGGCGGTGGCGTTTTTAAATGCATCTGTCGGATTGTCGGAGGCCCTTTTTACCTTTCTCGACCTCCACGTGCCTCCCCCGCCTATTGACCCGATTCCCACCATCATCCAAAAAGGGAGAGAAAATGGGCTTTGTAGGAAGCGGAGGCCGGCTTCGTTTCTTTCCCTGATTTTTTCGACTTGGTTTGCCCTCGAAATCGGGGTGGGGACGGACCGGGAACGTATTTCCAGATCCAGTTTTCTTTCCAAAGCGAAGAGACGGCCGCCGGTTACGCCGTGAGCCAAGGAAGCGCCTGCGCCGAGTTGCAGGTTCGTGGTTTCCGCATGGAGGAATTGTTCCGCGAGTCCCCCTTCCGGCGCTTGGGAGAGCCCGGCGGAGTATGTCAATCGGTGGCCGAGTACCATGGCCAAATCTTGGAGACCGTGTTGAACGAAGATGTTTTGGCCTTCGGCGAGCCTTCCGAAACTTTTGAGGGCGGCGAAATGGACGAAGGAGGTGAGCCATCGTTGCGACTTCTCCACGGCCCTCTCTTTGGTAAGGAGAGGGTTCGGGGAGGTCAAAATCTCATTCACTCCCTCAAATGCCGTAACCTCCGCCGCCAACCCCACGGTGCATGCGATGAAGTCACGCAGGGGGACGAGGGAGAGATTTTTTAAAGGGCTATAAAACGTCGCGACTTTTCCCAAACGATAGGCGATCCCCCCTGCCATCATGGCGGCTAGCGATTTCCAATCGGACGCTTGTTCGACAAAATGGCCGACCATCGTATCGACTTGTTTTTGGGTGGAAGTGACGGGAAAAGGGGAAGAGCCCGACTCGATGCGAGTGAGAATGCTTTACGTCACAAGAGATTGAACAGACTTCGGCTCCATGGAAGGTGCCCTCCATTTAGCCTCTTATGCCTTTTTTGCCTCGGTCGCTTATCCCACGAGGGAAGGGAAAGTTGCTAACATTAACTGAATAATTCTTTTAATAATCCTTTCTCCTCCCCCTTGACTTCCCCCTTGATCTCCCCTAAATTCCGCGCCCTTATGAAGTAGAAGGTTTAAGATTCATGTTCGGACAACTCACCGATAAATTAGGCAAAGTTTTCGATAAAATCCGCGGCTACGGCAAGCTCAACGAAAAGAACGTCGATGAGGCTTTGCGAGACGTGCGCCTTTCGCTTTTGGAAGCGGACGTCAACTTCAAGGTCGTGAAAGAGTTCACCGATGCGGTGAAGGCGCGCTCTTTGGGCCAGGAAGTGATGCAATCGCTCACTCCCGGCCAGCAGTTCGTCAAGATCGTCCACCAAGAACTGATCAAGGTGTTGGGCGAGCCTCAATCGATCAATCTTTCCTTCAAGCCGCCGGTCGTCATCCTGTTGGCGGGTCTTCAGGGATCCGGCAAAACGACGACGGCCGCTAAGCTGGCCCTTCACCTCAAGAAGAAGGAAAAACGGACGCCCTATCTCGTTCCCGCCGACGTCTATCGCCCCGCCGCCATCGAACAGCTGAAAATTTTGGGGGATAAGCTGGAAATTCCCGTGTATCCCACGCGTGAGAAGGACGATCCGGTGAAGGTCGCCAAGGAAGCCGTCAAATACGCGGGCGATCATGGCTATGATGTGGTGATCATCGACACCGCCGGACGCCTTCACATCGACGAAACCCTCATGAAGGAGTTGGAGAAGATCCGGTCGAAGGTGGAGCCGCAACAGATTTTGCTCGTGGTCGATGCCATGACAGGCCAAGAAGCGGTGAAGGTGGCGCAGAATTTCAACGCGACCATTCCCTTGGACGGCGTCGTGCTCACCAAGTTGGACGGCGATGCCCGCGGCGGGGCCGCTTTGTCTCTCCGCCATGTGCTGGGAAAACCCATCTTTTTCGTCGGAATGGGCGAAAAAGTGGAAGATTTGGAACCCTTTTACCCCGATCGCATGGCCTCTCGGGTTTTAGGCATGGGCGACGTGCTCACCCTCATCGAGCAGGCCCAGGAAAAGATCGACCTGGAAAAGGCCAAAGAGGTGACCGAGAGGGTCTTGAAGAAGGGCTTTACCCTGCTCGATTTCCAGGAGCAGCTTAAACAGATGAAGAAGTTGGGGCCGATCGAGAAAGTGGCCGGTCTCATACCCGGAATGGGAAAAATGAAGGAAGGGGTCAATTTCGACGAAGTGGAAAGAGACCTAAAAAAGAAAGGCGCCATCATTTCATCCATGACTTTAGATGAAAGGCTTAACTATAAGATTTTAAACGGTAATAGAAGATTGAGAATCGCCAAGGGAAGCGGTACCCAGGTGTCGGACGTGAACCGGCTCATCAAAGAATTCGAGCAAATGAAGAAGATGATGGACCGTTTCGGAAAGTTTGGTATGAAGGGCCTCAAACAGATGGCGAGCCTGTTTGGGCGCTAGAAAGTTGCAAAAGCTTTATATTCTAGATATGTTGGTTGAGTTGTTCAATTTATTCTAAAGGAGCTATAATGTCAGTCAGAATTCGATTAGCCCGGCACGGGACCAAGAAGAAACCTTTTTACCGCATTGTAGTGGCGGACCAAGAATCTCCCCGTGACGGTCGGTTTTTGGAAGTGGTAGGGACTTATTCTCCCCGCGACCAAGCCCAAAAGTGCACCCTGAAGCGGGAGCGCATTGAATATTGGATCAGCAAGGGCGCGCAGCCGAGCCAAACCGTGGGTGAGTTGCTGAAAAGCACTCCCGCCGCTTAAAAGAAATACGGATCTTTCGAAAAAAAGATAGCCCCAATATAGCGAACAACGTGAGCGAGAGGGGGAGGCTCCACGGGCTTTGCCCATGGAGGGGGGCTTTGCTAAGCCCCTTATATCAACTGTTCATGTTCGTCCTGGAGGTGACTTATGACGATGAAAGATCTGATTGAAGAGATCGCGAAAGCACTCGTCGATAAACCCGAAGAAGTGAGCGTCACGGAGGTGGAGGGGGAGCAAACCACGGTCATCGAGCTGAAGGTCGCCAAAGACGACCTGGGAAAAGTGATCGGAAAGCAAGGCCGCACCGCCCGTGCGATGCGAACCATCCTGGGAGCGGCTTCCACGAAAATCCGCAAGCGTTCGGTGCTCGAGATCATTGAGTGAAGCCAAAAGACGACGTCTCAAGAACAGAATACATCGCTTTAGGAAGAATCCAAGCCCCCTGGGGGCTTAAAGGGGAAGTGAAGTTTCACCTTTATCACGCCGATTCGCAGACGATTTTTAAAACCCGCCAAATTTTCTTGAAGGCGGGTTTTTCTTTTTCCGAAAAAAATCTCCTTTCCGCCCGTCGCCATGGCCGTTCCGTTTTGCTTCATCTGGACGGATATTCAAGTCCCGAGCAGGCCGCGGGGTTGAAGGGCGAAGAGGTCTTCGTTCCCGAGGATCTCTTGCCGAAGAAAAAAAAGGGGGAGTATTACATCTTCGAGCTCATCGGGATGGAAGTGGTTCTCCCCTCGGGAGAGAAGATCGGGGAAGTGAAGGATGTGGTGAGCTACGGCGCTTCGGAAATTTTGGTGGTTTCTTCCCCTGCCCGCGGTGAAATCATGATTCCGCTCATTCCCGATTTTTTGCGGGAGATTTCCCCGATGGAAAGAAAGATCCGGGTGGAATCCGTGGAAGGCTTGACGGAATCTTCTTAAAGGGTAAAAGCGTGCTTAAAAAGTTCGACCTCCTTACCATCTTTCCCAAGTTTTTCGATTCGTACCTCTCCCAGAGCTTGGTCGGCAAAGCCCTCGAAAAAAAGCTCTTTGAAGTGGCGGTGCATAACTTGCGGGAATGGACTCGCGATAAACACCGTGCCGTTGATGACGTCCCTTACGGGGGAGGGGAGGGGATGGTGTTCCGGCCCGAGCCTTTGACCGAGGCCATTTTAAGCCTGAAGTCGAGGTATCAAAAGGGGCGGGTGATTTATCTTTCCTGCCAAGGAAGGCTCTTCGACCAAGAATACGCTAAAAAGCTTTATCAAGATTGGGATGAGCTCCTTCTCGTTTGCGGTCGGTACGAGGGGATCGATCAGCGGGTCATCGACACGGTGATCGACGAGGAAGTCTCTATCGGAGATTATGTACTGGCGGGCGGGGAAGTTCCGGCGATGGTGGTGATGGATGCTTTAATCCGTCTCATTCCCGGAGTTTTGGGAAAAAGCGCCTCTTTGGAGGAGGAGTCTTTTGAATGGGGTTTATTAGAATACCCCCATTATACCCGCCCCGAGGTCTTTCAAGACCGCGCGGTGCCGTCGGTACTCCTCTCCGGAAATCACGCACAAATTCGGGAATGGAGGCTTGAACAGGCCATTCGAAAGACCTTGAAAGTTAGGCCTGATCTAGTTGAAAAAAAAGACCTTTCTGAAGAAATCCTCCGCTTGATCCGTCTGATTCAATCTGAAAAAACCAAATGATGATTGATTTGACATAGTAAAACGAACCTGATAGACAAGCCCGCTCTATTTTTGAGAGAATTAACCCCTTAATAAAACGGCAGGTTTTTATGAACACCCTGGAAAAGCTCAGCTTCGGATCCTTACCCAAAAACAAAATTCCCGCTTTTAAAGCCGGCGACGTGGTGAAAGTGCATTGCAAGATCGTGGAAGGCGAAAAAGAGCGTATCCAAATTTTTGAAGGGGTGGTCATTAAACGGCATAACAACGGCGTCAGCTCTTCCTTTGTGGTGAGAAAAGTCTCTTACGGCGTGGGAGTGGAAAGGATTTTCCCCCTCTACGCCCCGACCTTGGATAAGATCGAACTTGTCACCCCCGGTCGCGTGCGTCGCGCGAAACTCTATTACTTAAGAAATCTCTCCGGCAAAAAGGCCCGTATCACCGAATTGCAGCGCTCGCTTCTGATCTCCGAACCGACGGCGGAAGCGGCCACGGAAGGTGCCGCGGCGGTCGCGGAATCGGCGACTCAAGCTCCTTCCGCAAATCAGTAATTTCCCCTTCAGAAAAACCTTGATCCCGCCTTGTCGGTGCATACACTGGAGCCGTGACCGACTTATCTTGTCTTTTCGAATTGCGAGAAACAGAACCACGCTTTCTTGAGCGGGAGTTGCGCTCGCGCGGTTGCCGTTTTTTGGCGGGAACCGACGAAGTGGGCCGCGGTTGTCTGGCCGGTCCCGTTGTGGCGGCGGCGGTCATCTTGCCCGAATTCCACGCCATCGAAGGCATCAAAGATTCCAAATTATTGAGCCCCGCCCAGCGGGAGAAGTTATACGGGGAGATCACCGAACAAGCTGTTGCGTGGGGGGTGGGAGTGATCGGCGTTTCCGAAATCGACCGCATCAACATCTTTCACGCCTCCTTGAAGGCCATGAGCGAGGCGGTGGGAAAATTGAAACCGTCCCCCGATTTTTTGCTCATCGACGGCAAGCACAAAATTCCCTTTGCCGTAGCCCAGAGGCCGGTGGTGAAGGGGGATCGCCACTGTGAGAGCATCGCCGCCGCCTCCATCGTCGCCAAAGTGAGCCGTGACCGGATGATGGCCGAATTCGAGAGGGAGTACCCGAATTTTACCTTTTCGGTCCATAAAGGGTATCCCACGGAAAAGCACCGCGAGGAACTTCGTGAGCACGGTCCCCTTCCGATTCATCGACGGAGTTTTAACTTATTGGGCACTATCGGCGGGGACGAATAAATGCAAAAAATTTACGCCTTTCTCAAAACGGTTCTTATTTTTCTGCCCAAAATCGGCGTCGTTCTTTTCGCGCTCGCGGGAATCGTGCTCGTGCCGCTTGGCTTTCCGGGAACCTGGGTGATTGCCGGCACGGCCCTTCTTTACTCCTTTTTTTTCGATTTCAACCCGTCCGGTTCCGACGTCTGGGTGGTCCTCTTCCTGCTTTTCTTAGCCGTTCTCGGGGAGGTGCTCGAATATTTGGTGAGCGTCTTGGGCGGCAAACAGCTGGACGTTTCCACCGGCGCCATCGTGGCCTCCATCGTGGGCGGGCTCATTGGGGCCTTTGTCGGCGTGCCCGTCTTCCTCATCGGTTCCCTTTTGGGACTTTTTCTCGGGGTCTTCTTGGGGGCGCTCGCCTATGAGCTGATCGTTACGAAGAACTTGCTCTCGGCCCTGCGTTCGGCGATCGCGGTTTTCTTTTCGCGCTTGGTGGCGAGTTTCGTCAAAACTTGCTTGGCGGTGGGGATGGGGATCTATCTTTGTTTTAAGATTTTTTAGGCGATCTTGCGTTGGCGAATCGCTTTTTTCTTTCCGCCCTCAAAATCCTTCCAAACCAGATCGGTCGTTTTTAGACCCAGCAGGAATGAACCCTCGAAACCCAAAGAGGCGAGGATCTCGGGCCCCGTGAGCAGAAGGTTTTTGTAGAAGGTGCGGTTGGAGAAGGGAAAGAGATCTTGGAAGGCCTTCGGATGGGCCTCGTAAATGGGGTTTTGCGAGGCGTTCATCTTGAACACTTCGAAGTCCGATTCTTCCAAGGGAAAGAGCAATTCTCCCGAATGGATTTGGCCGGCCTTCGGGAAGGTGAGTTCCACTTTCCCCTCGCTAAACGGCATCAATTGGTGGAGTTGGGCGGTGATTTTTTCGTGGATGACCTCGAAGAAACTCTCCGGTTTATCCAAAGCCTCCGTCTCGAGCAAGTAAGTGACGATGAGGTTGCGCTTCGCCCCGGGGTGTTGGTCCGGTTCGGTGGGATAGTAGAAATGCAGATGCAGGAAGTTGGGGCCGATCAAGGGTTGGGCGGGATCGATGACGTAAAGGAGGTTTCCCTTCATGCCCACCGGGATGATTTCAGGGTCCACTTCATATTGGATGCTGAACCGCGAAAATTTAGGTTTTACCTTCCGGATCTTGCGCAGCAGCCAGCGGGAAATGAAGTTTTGGGGCAACCAAGGTTCGATTTGGGCGCTGGGTTGGTTCCAAAGCAGGTAGCGCGTCGCGATCATGCCCTCGAAGCCTCCCAGCTTGGCGCCCTTTGCCTTTCTCTTTTCGATGACGATGCTTTCGATCTTCACTTCGTTCTTCACCTTGCCCGAATACGATTCGATCTTATTCAGGAAAACCTTCTTAAGTTGTCCGATGCCCCCCTTCACGTCGAAGAGCACGCTATTCTGGTTTCCCAGCAGCTTGGCCAAGGGATAAGAGAACGGCTTATCCGAATGAAGGGCGCTTAAGAACTTGATCTGAGCCTCGATGAAAGAGCCGATCTCGCCGTTTAGATTCAAGGTTTCCATCCAGTCGGAGATGGTCAGATCTAGGTGGTTTTCCTTGATGAACTTGGAGAAATGGAAACGCTGCAAGAGGCCGCGGGGCAGCATCAGGTCTTGGAATTTATCGTTATCTAAATTTCGGTCGAGCTCGTCCAAGCTTAGGTAGAAGGAGCGGATGGAGTCCGCCTGGTCGGGGAATTCGCGCTTCAATTCGCGGTGAAAGCGTTCGCGCGAGACGGTAACGTCGATGCGGTGCTTGGGCAATACCACCTGGTAGGGGGTGTCATAGCGGTTGACGATGCCCAACTCCGCGTCGACGATGGAAAGCCTTCCTAAAATGGTTTTGAAGAGCCGGCTGTCCAGATGAGAGATAAGGTTGGGTTGGATGTTCTTTTTCTTGGTCGCCACGTCATGGTCGGTATTGAGCACGATGACGGAAAGACCCCGCTTGGCCAGGAAAGCGCCTGCGATGAGCCCCGGGAGCTCGCAACCGACGATCAAGATGTCGCAAAATTTCTCCGACATGACACCCCGTGAAGAAGGTTATTTAAAATGAAACGAAAAATTTCCCAGTGCGGCCAAGAAGATCATGGCTGAAGATTGATTGTTGCCCCGGATGACGCCTATCGTCTTAAATTGGGTCGAAATTCCCAGCGAAAACCAATCCCTCAAATAAAAGTCGCTGCCCACCGCCAGTTGCGCGCCCATGCCGGCGCCGCCGGAATTGTCCGACTTGCTGCCGCCGGTTAAGACGTAGATGCCCAGACCGGCGCTGGCATAAGGATCGAACCAATGCTCCTGTTTCAAGAAGTAAAATTTAAGATCCACGGTGGGAAGTCCCAAAAGGAGAATGCCGTCATCGCCCGAGGAAGGGCCTTTGCCGTCGTGACTGAACACCGAAAGGGCGGTGGAAAGACCCCAGCGTTGATTGAAGCGGTAATCGAAGGCGATGCCGCCGCCCAACCCCGTATCCAACTCGGGAAAAGTGTTGGTGAGTTGGAAATTGGCCCCTCCGAAACCGCTTATCGCCATGGTGTGGCGCGCCCAGCTTTTTGCCGGCGAAAGGAGGAGGCTTAGTCCCAGAAAAGAAAGGAGGATGATTTTTCTCATGGTTCGCACTTTCGAATTTGAGAATCTATCGCCGTTTGAATCATTGCATTCTCCGTGGCTTGCCACGGGATGTACCTTATACAATGGGGTTTCCAAAGGGGAGCAACGTAGCGCTCGCCCTTTGGTCAAGCTCGGGGATTCATTCCCCGAGCGCGAAGTACAATTGAAAAGCTAAAACTCGAAAATCAAAACTTAATCAACACTTTTCTTCCCTTGATCGTGAGGCGACCTTCCGCGATCCACTGCAGCACTTGAGGATAGAGGCGATGCTCCTCCCCGTGCACCTTTTCGAGCAGGCTTTCCAAGGTGTCGTCGTCTTCGATTTTCACGATCCGTTGCGCGATGATGGGACCGGTATCGCAACCTTCGTCCACGAGATGAACGGTGCACCCGGTCACTTTGACCCCGTAGTCGTAGGCTTGTTTTACTCCTTCCATGCCGGGAAAGGAAGGGAGGATTGCGGGATGAATGTTCAAAACCCGGTGAGGATACGCTTGTAAAAAGTGGGGAGAAAGCAGGCGCATGAATCCGGCCAGCGCCACCCACTCGACCCCCTGTTCACGCAGGTGCTTTAGGATCTCCTCCTCGAAGCTTTTCTTGTCCGGAAAATTCTTGCGCACCACCACGCGAACGGGCACGCCGCATTTCTTTGCCCGTTCCAAAGCGTAGGCTTGGGGATTGTCGGAGATGACGACCTTCACGGCCGCGTTCAACTCCCTCTTGTCGACGGCGTCAAGAATGGCTTGGAGGTTGGTGCCGCCTCCGGAAACCAAAACGCCTAAGGAAAGGGGCTTGTTCGCTGGATTCTTCATGACGAGCGCCTCATAGAAGCAAAGAAGCGGGGAATTATTCGAAATGGACCGGCTCTTCTCCCTCGGACCTCTCGGCGATTTCGCCGATGATCCATGCCTTTTCGCCGACGGTATTTAAGCGGCCGACGATGTCGTCGGCTTGCGATTCGTCGACGATGAGGATGAGGCCGATGCCGCAGTTGAACACGCGGAGCATTTCTTCTTCTTCAATCGATCCCCATTCTTGAAGCAACGAGAAGAGGGCCGGCCTTTCCCACGCCGATTTCTTGAGGATGGCGCGGCACTGTTTCGGGAAAACCCGGGGGGGGTTTTCCACGAGCCCTCCGCCGGTGATGTGAGCGATGCCGAGCAGCTTGAATTGACGCTGAAGCCCCAAGACGGGATTGACGTAGATGCGGGTCGGCTCTAAGAGCGCTTCGCCCAAGGGGCGGTCTAGGGGCGGATAAATTTTATGGAGATCGAGCTTTCGATCTTCGATGATTTTCCGCACGAGCGAAAAACCGTTGGAGTGAAGTCCGCTGCTGGCCACTCCGATAATCTTGTTGCCGATTGCCACGCCCGAGCCGTCGATGATTTCATCCCGGTTGACGATGCCGACGGCGAAGCCTGCCAGGTCGAAGTCTTCCTGCTGATAAAGTCCGGGCATCTCCGCCGTCTCCCCGCCGAGCAAGGTGCAGCGGATGGCCTTCAGGTTTTCCGTGATCCCCTCGATCACTTGGGGGGCGATGTTCAAATCAAGTTTTCCGGTCGCGAAGTAATCGAGGAAGAAGAGGGGTTCCGCCCCGACGCAGATCAGGTCGTTTACGCACATGCCGACCAAATCTTGACCTAAGCCCCGATACTTTTTCAGTTGAAGGGCGAGTTTCAATTTGGTGCCCACTCCGTCGGTCGTGCTCACTAGAACGGGTTCTTTATATTTGAGGGTATTGATGGAGAAAAGACCCGCATAGCCTCCTAAGGAAGAAAGTACTTCCGTACGATGAGTTTTTTGAATGAGAGGTTTGATGCGATCGACAAAGGCGTTTCCCGCGTCGATGTCGACTCCCGCTTCTTTATAGGTGCTGGGTGGTTTCAAAAAGGTCCCCCATCTTTAGATGTGGCGGCGTATTTTTTAGCCGAATCCGCTTAAATTTGGAATTTTCTTGCTCAATTCCTGAGGAAAAAGGCAAGCTTAGCCCCGAATAACGCAGGAGATTCCCCTTGTCAATCGTAGAGGGCCTCCATTTTCGAGAAAAGCTGCCATGTTTTAGTTGGAAAAATTAAATAATGATGGAAAACTGTCAAAAAATCGACAAGAATAAATTGGCTCTCTGACAGAGAGAAGGTATAATTTCACCCGGAAAACTTTTATCCAGAAAAAAAGGAACTTTCGTAAGAGATCGTGATGCCGGTTTGAATCATTATTTTTCCCGTGGCTTGACATGGGGTGTACCTTATCCAAATGGCGTTTCTAAAGGGGATGCAAAGGAGGGGCGCCCTTTGGTTGAGCCCGCAGATTTATTCTCCGGACGCGAAGTTCGGAATGCTTTCATCAATCGCGATAAACAAATGGCCGCTGATTCCGGAAAAAAGAAAAAGAAGAAAGAAAGTGCCGTGAAGGGAAGAAAGGCGACAAGCGCCCAAACTCCCGCTAAATTGCGCAAGCTCAAAACCTTGCTCGATGTGGTGGAGCGTGGAAAGTATTTTTGGGAATCCACCTTCGACGCCATCATTCATCCCGTCATGATCGTCGACCGGAGTTATCATATTCAGAGGGCCAATCTGGCGTTGGCCCAGGCCATCGGCCGCGATGTGAGGGACTTGATTTGGAAGAAGTGCCACGAGGTATTCGCCGGTCGCGAATCCCCCTGTGGGGGATGCCCCTTGAAGCAAACCTGGTTTCATCATCAAGCGGTCAATTCCCGTGTCGACCGTTTTTCCGACGGACGCGAATATGAGGCGACGAGTTTCCCCCTTCAAGGGAAGAACAAGGACTTAGATCTGTACATCGTCCAATACAGAGATATCCGCGAAGAACGACAGCTTCAGGCCCGCCTCATTCAATCGGAAAAAATGGCGGCGGTGGGCTTACTCGCGGGAGGGATCGCCCATGAAATCAACAACCCCTTAAGCGGTATTTTGGCCTTTGCCCAACTGGCCTTGGGCCAAACGGAGGCGGGAAGTCAGCTCAATGAAGACATCCGCGAGATCGAAACCTCGGCCCTTCGTTGCAAGAAAATCGTCGAGAACTTGCTCGAGTTCTCCCGCCAGTCCTCTTCCGAAGACCGTTTTGAGTTGGATTTAGGCGAGGCTCTGCAGCGGGTGCTTCCCCTCCTCAAAGTGCAGATCAAGGAAGCCGGCGTTTATTTAGAGACGGAGCTTGCCGAAGACCTGCCCAAGATTTTGGCTAACAGCAACCAGCTCGAACAAGTGTTGCTCAACCTGACGAGCAATGCCTGCCATGCTCTAAAGTCGGGGGGAAAAGTCAAGATCGAGGTAAAACAGGAAGACCCGGATTGGATCCGCATCGATTTTTCCGACAACGGCACGGGCATTCCCAAGGGGCATTTGCCCAAGATTTTCGACCCCTTTTTCACCACTAAAAAATCCGGTGTGGGAACGGGGCTGGGACTTTCCATCACATACAGCATCATTCAGGAGCACGGCGGTAGAATCGAAGTTGAGAGCGAGGAGGGGGGAGGAACCCTCTTCCGTATTTTCCTGCCGGTGGCAAAGGCGCCGCCGCTGGAGAGGTCCTCCCGCGCAAAGTGAAGGGTGCGGCATATGGATTGGGACCCTTTAAACAATGGGGTTTCCAAAGGGGAGCCACGTAGTGCTCGCCCTTTGGTCGCGTTGAAGGGCAACCTTTAAACGCGAAATCTTAATGAGAGGAGTTCGGCGGATCGCCGAACGGGGTGTGACGATATGAGAAAAGAGAGAATTCTCGTCGTGGACGACGAGAACCAAATCGTGCGCGCGTTGGAGCGTTTCCTTACGGAAAAAGGTTACGAAGTGGTGCCCGCCGAATCCTTCGACGGGGGCTTAAGCGCCTTGCAGCGCGAAAATCTGGATGCGGCGTTGATCGACTTGAAGCTCGGCGACCAAAGCGGCATCGAGCTCATCCGCAAGATCAAGAAAAACCAACCCGAGATCGTTTGCATGATCGTTACCGGATACGCCACCATCGATTCCGCCATCGAGGCGGTGCGTGCGGGGGCCTATCATTACCTCACCAAGCCTTTCCGGTTGGAGGATGTCGAGAACCTCCTCAAGCAGGCATTGGAGTCGCGAAAAGTGAAGCAGGAGAACCGACTTTTGAAGCAGCAGGTTTCCTCCCGTTTCGGAATGAAGAACTTGATCGGCGTCTCCGAGCCGATGAAGGAAGTTTACTCGCTCATCGACAAGGTGGCCGATACGGATTCGACGGTGCTCATCTTGGGCGAATCCGGCACGGGTAAGGAGTTGGTCGCCCGGGCCATCCATACCCGAAGCCGACGTTCGGAGAGGCCTCTCATCGCGGTCAATTGCGGGGCGATCCCGGAGGAGTTGCTCGAGTCGGAGTTGTTCGGCCACGTCAAGGGAGCCTTCACCGGGGCGGTCGCGACGAGGCCCGGACGTTTCGAGATGGCTGACGGCGGCACGATTTTCCTCGACGAGATCGGCGACATGTCGCCCAAGTTGCAGGTGAAGATCTTGCGCGTGCTGCAAGAGCGGAAATTTGAGCCGGTCGGGTCGAGCCGTACGGTCGAGTCGGACGTGCGCATCATCACGGCCACCAACAAGAACCTGGAGAAGGCGGTGAAGGAACGCCAGTTTCGCGAGGATCTTTACTACCGTCTCCACGTCATACCCATCCATCTGCCGCCGCTCAGGGAGCGCAAGTCGGACGTTGCGCTTCTGGCCGATTATTTCCTCACCCAATTCTCCAAGGAGAACGGCTGCGCGAAACCCCGCTTAACCGACGGGGCCTTGGACGCTTTTTTACGCTATTCGTGGCCGGGAAACGTGCGCGAGCTTGAGAACGTGATCGAACGCCTGGTGATCTTGAAGAAGGACGGGGAGATCACGGCGGAAGACCTACCCTTGTGCATGGCGGCCAACAATTCCCACATCGTGACCGAGGTGCACATCCCCGAGGACGGGCTTGATTTCAAGAACGTGGTGAACGATTTCGAGAACAAGCTGATCGTCAAGGCGTTGGAGAAGACCGGCTGGAACAAGAACCGCGCAGCGAGCCTGCTCAAGCTCAACCGGACCACTCTCGTGGAGAAAATCAAGAAGCGTCAGCTGATCGACCCCTTGTTGGACGACGACTTGGAAGGGTGAAGCGCCAAATTTTAAAGTCCGTTTGAACCTCCTTTAACCCTAAAAAAGGCATCGAATAAAACTATGGCACGAGAAATAGACCTGTTGATCGTAGATGACGAGGAAAGCGTCGAAAAGCTCTTCGAGAGGCTCGCCCGCCAAGAAAAATACTCCTTCGCGGTGGCGAGGAACGGTTACGAGGCGCTCGATTGTTTGAACAAGAACAACGTCTCGGTGGTGATCCTCGACATGCACCTGCCCGGATTCACGGGCTTTCAGATTTTAGACCATATCCGCACCAACAGCTCCGATACCGAAACCATCGTCATCACGGGCAAGGCCAAGATCGAAGACGCGGTGAAGGCCTTGAAGCTCGGGGCTTTCGATTATCTCACCAAACCCTTCGACACGCTCGAGCTCGTCCTCTCCTGCCTGCGTCAGGCCATCGAGAAGACCCGACTGAAGAAAAAGATCAAAGACTTGGAACTGCAACAGCCCGGCCTCGAAGAGTTCGAGGGCCTCATGGGGCGCTCCAAGCCCATGCAGGAAATTTATAAGACCATCCAGAACATCGGAGCTTCCGCATCTTCCGTCTTGCTGCTCGGAGAATCGGGGACGGGTAAAGAGCTCGTCGCCCGGGCCATCCATCGGACGAGCGTCCGCCGCGACAAGCCCTTCGTGGTGATCAATTGCAGCGCCATCTCGGAGGGTTTGATGGAAAGTGAGCTCTTCGGCCACATCAAGGGGGCCTTCACGGGGGCCTTGCAGGACAAGCGGGGTCTTTTTGAAGAAGCCGAGGGCGGTACGGTTTTCCTAGACGAGATCGGCGAGATTTCTCCCAACATCCAAGTGAAACTGCTGCGCGTCCTGCAAGAACGCGAGATCCGTAGGGTGGGCGGCTCCCAAACCCGGCACATCGACGTTCGGGTGCTGGCGGCGACCAACCGGGACTTAACCGAGATGATCAAGCGCGGACAGTTCCGGGAAGATCTTTTTTACCGGCTGAACGTCATCTGCCTCAATTTGCCTCCCCTCCGGGAAAGGGCCGAAGACATCCCCTTGCTTGCCTATTTTTTCCTGAAGAAATTCACGACCCGCATGGGGAAGAACATTCACGACCTCTCGCTCGACGCCCTGCAGGCCCTGCAGCAGTATTCGTGGCCCGGCAACGTGAGGGAGTTGGAAAACCTCATCGAACGCTGCGTCGTGCTCGCCCCCGGAGAAACCATCCGCGCCAACGACTTGCCGGCGAAGCTACTGACCCACAATTTTTACTTTTCCCATTCGGAAGATTCGGACCTCTCCCAGTTCTCCTATAAAGACGCGAAAAAGAAGGCTCTGGACATTTTTCATCGGAATTACCTGCATCACCTGCTCGGCGAAGCGCAAGGCAACATCACGGTCGCCAGTTCGAAGGCGGGGCTCGACCGGAGCAATTTCAAAAAGATCATCCGCAAGTACGACATCGACTTGAAAGATTTCAGGAGAAATTAACGTGAATACAAACAAGGCGAAGCTGCTTGTGTACGACGAGAAAAACCGTTTCTCGCAGGAGCTCATCGAAGATTGGATTTCGCGCGGCTACCAGGTGCAGGTGGCTTCTCCCGAGCAGATTGCGAGCTTGCTCGCCCAAGAGACGCCCGATTTGGTGGTGATGAACCTGAAGGGGGCTCCGGATGATCCCCTTTCCGAGCTCGTCCGCGAGATCAAAGTGATCGACGACAACGTGCCGATCCTTTGTCTCACGCCTCAGGCCAGCGTCGAGGGAGCGGTGCGGATGATGAAGGAGGGCGTCTACGATTTCATCCAACTGCCCGTGGACCGGGAGGTCTTAAGCCACGTCATGGAGCGGGCGCTTCGTCTGTATCAGCTCACCCAAAAGGTTTTCTTTCTCGAGCGGCAAAAAGGGTGGAAGGGGAATTCGGCGGCATCGTGGGGTCCCATGCCACCATGCAGGAGAATTTCAAGACCATCTCCAACGTGGCGAAATCGAAGGCGACCGTTCTCATCTTGGGCGAGTCGGGTACGGGCAAGGAGCTGGTGGCCAAGGCGATCCACAGCTTGTCGGACCGTTCAAAGAATAAGTTCATCGATCTAAACTGCGGCGCCATCCCCAAGGAGCTTTTGGAGAACGAGCTCTTCGGCCACGAGAAGGGGGCTTATACCAGCGCCGACCGTCGCTACATCGGAAGTTTCGAGCGGGCTAACGGGGGCACTCTTTTCTTGGATGAAATTTGCGAGATGGACTTGCCCCTGCAGGTGAAGCTGCTCCGCGTTCTCCAAGAACGCAGCTTCTTGCGCATCGGCGGCAGCGAGAAGATCGATATCGACGTGCGCATCGTCGCCGCCACCAACCGCAACATTCAGGAAGAGGTCCATGCGGGCCGTTTCCGCGAAGATTTATATTACCGCTTGAACGTGGTGCCCATCGTGATGCCGCCGTTGCGCGAGAGGCGGGAAGACATCCCCCTGCTCGCCAAGCATTTTCTCAACATCTACTCTTCCCGCAACGACAAGCTTTTCATCGATTTTCACCCGGACGTGGTCGATGCGCTCATGAGCTATGATTGGCCGGGGAACGTGCGGGAACTCGAGAACGTCATCGAACGCGTCATCGTGCTCCATAACGACTCTCAGGTGAAGATGAAGCATTTGCCCGACTCTTTCCAAGGGCTTTTGAAAAAGGAATGGAAAGGCGCTTCTTCTCCTTCCGCTTCCGCCTCGCTCATTCTTCCGCTCAAAGATTTGGAAAGAAGAGCGATCGAGCAGGCGATGAAGAAGTACAAGAGCAACATCGGCAAAGTGGCCAAGGCTTTGGAGATCGGCCAGGCGACTCTTTACCGGAAATTGAACAAATATAAGCTTAAGGATTTATGAAAAACCCCCATTACCTCGTCATTATGGCCGGCGGCAGCGGGACTCGTTTATGGCCCCTGTCGCGCAAAAATTTGCCCAAGCAGTTCTTGAAAGTCGGCTCGAATCTCTCCCTTGTCCAGGAAACCGCGCAGCGGCTGCTGGAGCAAGTCGGTTGGGAGAACGTGAGGATCGTCTGCGGCCGCGACCATCACCGTCTCATGCAAAAGGAGTTTCCCGAGTTGAAGGAACATCAGTTCTTGCTCGAGCCGATGGGTAAAAACACCGCCGCCGCCATCGCGCTCGCGGCCCACGCGCTGCTTCAGGAAAATCCCGAGGCCGCGATGTCGGTTTTGCCCGCCGACCACAAAATCCCCCAAAAGGATTTGGGCGCGTTTCAAGATTCCATCGCGTCCGCCTTCCGTTTTTGCCGCGGGCATGGAGGGCTCTTAACCTTGGGCATCCGCCCCACTTATCCCGCCACCGGGTACGGTTATCTGCATCGGGGAGAAAAAGTGGGAGAAGAGGGCGTGCCCTTCTACCGGGTGCTGCGTTTCCAAGAAAAACCCGACTTTGAAACGGCGGAGAGCTATTTGAAAAGCGGCGAGTATTGCTGGAACAGCGGCATGTTCGTCTGGACGGCGGCGGAGTATTGGAAAGCCTACGAGGCCCATCTTCCTCAAGACGCTTCGGCGATGAATGGTTTGAAGGGCGCTGTCGGCAGCCCCGACTGGAATCGGAAGTTGGACGATGTTTACCCTAAACTCACTTCCATTTCCGTCGATTACGCCATTCTCGAAAAATCAGACCGGGTCCGCATGATCGACGCCACCTTCGGCTGGGACGACGTGGGCTCCCTCGCTTCGTTATCCGCCTATTATCCGCGCGATTTACACGGAAATGCGGCGTCGGGTCAAACGGCGCTCGTGGATTCGGCTGAAAATCTGGTTCTTTCCGACGGCGGGGTCGTCGCTTGTCTCGGGGTCGAGAATTTGGTCGTGATCCGCAACGGCGACGCGGTGCTTGTGGCGCCGAAAGAGCGGAGCGAGGAAGTGAAGGCCCTGCTCGAAGAGATGAAGAAGAAAGGCTACGGCCAATATTTATAAGGGGGTTCCGTTGAAACTTCATCACCGCAAAGAAAAAGAAGCGTGGATCTTAACCCCCGAGGGCCGTTTGGACGCCCAAACCGTGGCCGAATTCAAGAAGACCGTCGGCGGTTTTCTGAAGGAGGAAGAGGTGAGGATCGTGTTCGACTTCAGGCACGTGGACTTCATCGATTCGACGGGGCTCGGCGCCTTGATTTCGATCTTGAGAAAAATCGAGTCGAAAAACGGCTCCATGCGGCTTTTCAATTTGAGCAAGGAAGTGGAGTCGATTTTCGAGATTACCCGGCTCCACAAGCTGTTTAAGATTTCGCCTCATTTGGAGCACGCCATCGAAGGCTGCCGTTCATGAAATCTCAAGAAATTTCCTTCACCATTTCGAAGCCGGAGAGGATTTATCCCACCCTGACGCGCCTGTTGCGCTCTTCCGACAAGAAGAAGGGGGCGCTCCAAATTCCCTTCCACCTTCAGTCCGATTGGTTCTTGGTGCTTTTCGAGGCCATTCAAAACGCGTTTCAGCACGGCGGGGCGCTGAAAAACCGGGAGCCGGTGAAGGTTCTCCTTCTTCAAGATTCGAAATGGCTCGAGGCCAAGATTTACGACCGCGGAGAGGGGTTTGAATGGCCGAAACGGTCGAAGAAGGCGGATCTTTGGAACGAGCGCGGGCGGGGAATCGCCATTCTCAAACAACTGGCCGACCGGGTCGTCTATGCGCGGGGCAAGAACGAGAACTGTCTTTATCTAAAAAAGAAAATTCTTCCTCCCGCCAAGCGCTATCGGGTGACGGATCTGCTCTATGAGATCAGCCACCGCTTGACCGAGGCCCCCAACCTGCAGAAGGTTTACGACATCGTTCTCGACAAGCTCATCCAAGTGTTCAACGTCGAGCGCGCCTCCATCATGATCTACGACGCCAAAGAAGCGGCGCTTCGGGTGGTGGCCGCGCGGGGGTTATCCAGCGCGGTCTTGAAGCATGTCCGCGTGAAGGGCGGCGAGGGCGTTTCCGGGTATGTCTTCGAGCGCTCCAAGCCTCTGCTCATCGAGGACGTGAGGAAGAGCGACAAGGCTTTGAGAAAGCCCTTCAAGAAATATCAAAGCCGCTCCTTCATCTCGGCGCCGCTGATTACCTCTCCGATGAAGATGGGGGAAGAAACCCTGGGGGTGATCAACCTGACGGATAAGCGCGACGGAGGTTCCTTCACCCGCGCCGACTTGAAGCTCCTCACCGCCATCGCTCACCAGGCGGCCGCCTACGTGAGGATCGGCACGCTCATCGACCGCTTGAAAAAGGCCGAATCGATTCACCGCGACTTGGAGATCGTCGCCGAGATTCAGCGCAAGCTCCTGCCCACCCGGCTTCCCACCCCGGAAGGGGCGGAGATCGCGGGAGAAGCCTTGCTTTCCCCGCAGGGCGGGGGAGATTATTTCGACGCGGTGGGCGACGAGCGGGAAATCTACCTCGTCGCCGCCGACGTCACGGGGCACAGCCTCGCCTCGGCGCTCACCATGGTGAACTTCCGTGCCGCCTTCCGCACCTTGTATTTAAAGCATCCTTCTCCCAAGGAATTGTTGTTCAGTTTGAACCGCATGATGTTCGAAGACTTGTCGAACGCCGAACATTTCATCTGCGTCTCGCTCGTGCGCTTCTGCCCCGATTCGGGCAAAGTGACCTTCGCCGGCGCGGGCTCGGTGCCTCTGTTCGTTTTCGGCAAGAAGCGCCCCGAAATCGAGAGCCTGCCGGCCCAAAGTTTTCCCTTGGGGGTCGAGGAGAAAACGCGTTTCGAGGAGGAAGTCTTCCAGCTGAAAAGCGGGGAGGGAATTTTTCTCGCCACCGACGGCGCCCTCGACCTGAAAGTGAAACACGAAAGCCTGCTCGGGGTGGAAGGCTTCAAGAAATTGATCTTCCCCTACCGCAAACTCTCCGCTTCTCTCATGGTGCAGCGCGTGAAGAAGAATCTTAAGCGTAAGAAGAACGATACTTTTCCGAGCGACGACATCACCTTGCTGGTGGCGAAGAAAGTGTGATCAAATCCCCCCATGACTTTTCTGCGACGATTTCTAGAACAAGCCTCGCAAGAATGGAAAGGAATGAAGCCCGGTCTCGAGAGGATGGAGGCCGCCTGCGAAAAGATGGGGCATCCGGAACGCCGTTATCCTTCTATCCACATTGCGGGGACCAACGGGAAAGGCTCGGTCGCCGCCATGCTTCATTCGGTTTACACCGAGGCGGGATACCGCGTGGGGCTTTTCACTTCGCCCCATCTCGTGCGGGTGAATGAGCGGTTTCGGGTGGGAGACCGTGAGATCTCGGACGCGAGGTTGGAGGAAGTTTTAAGCAAAATTCCCGAAACGGAACTCTCCTTTTTCGAACGCTGCACTCTCCTCGCTTTTCAATTTTTTGCGGAAGAAAACGTGGATCTCGCCGTCTTCGAGGTCGGTTTGGGCGGCCGTTTGGACGCCACCAACGTTTTGACTCCCCGCCTCAGCGTGATCACCGAGATCGCCCTTGACCACACCGAAATTTTGGGAAACGACCTCGCTTCCATCGCCTATGAGAAGGGCGGCATCATTAAACCGGGAGTCCCCGTCGTGTGCGGGGCGACGAAAGAAGAAGCGAAGAAGGTGATTCGCGCGTTAAGCGGCGAAAAAAAATCTCCTTTCCACGAAGCGCCCGCGTCGCGGCTTCATTCGGACGGCACTTTCGACGTTCCGGGTTTTTCCCGGCTAAGAACGGGCCTTACGGGAGTTCACCAGGCCGCCAACGCGGCGACGGCGATGCAAGCCCTGCGTGTCTTGGGCGAAGTGCTTCCTTCCTTAAGCCTTCGGGAAAGCGAGATGCGTCGGGGGCTTGAGAAAGTGCGTTGGCCGGGGCGTATGGAGTGGGTGAGCGAGGATCCCCCGGTGCTTTTCGACGGCGCTCATAATCCCTCGGGCATTCGTGCGCTCGTGGATTCCCTAATACAAGGGCCGGGCCCCTCGCTTCATTGGAAAGTCCTTTTTAGTTGCGCCAAGGAGAAAGACGCGGAGGAAATGTTGGCCATTCTTCGCGAACTTTCCGCCTCCATTACCGTGTGCCGGATGAAGAGCGCCCGATCCGCCGACCCCTCGCGGCTGAAAGGGGTTTCGCGAAGCGGTCTTTCCGGGGTTGAAACCTACCGGTCTTTAAGGGATGGATTGAAAGGAGGCGAGGCCTTGCTCGTCACCGGTTCCCTCTATTTCATCGGGGAAATCAAGGGGTGTTTGCCCCGTCCCACCAGTGGGTGAAAAGAAGGAGGAAGTGGTAATCCGTATTCGTCCTTCTCGTCCACTCCTGCGCTTCCCGCGTGCGGTCCAGACGCACGAGCCTCATGCCCGGCTCCAACCTTGAAACGAGCGCGCTCAACTGGGCGCGGGCCCTTAAGTCGCCTCGGTCGGAGAGGTTCTTCAGATCCTGCGCGGTTTCCAGGAAACGGTCGGCCATCAAGCCTTCGACCCGGCGGGCGAGGACGGAAGGGTTGGAAAGGTTCGCCCTTTGCGGATCCAAAAGGTCGAAGCGCAGGTAGACGCGCCGGTCGACCCCCGATCCTTCGGCGACCCCCGCCACGCCGTCCGGCGTGATTTGATCGGATCCTTGCAGCGTGGCCACTAAAACGAGGGCATTGTTTTCACCGACGTTTCGGAAAACCCGGTCATTGAGCGTCGCCACGCTCCCTGTTTGGGAAATTTCGTCTTGGATGGGAATGAAGGTTCCCGATCGGGCTCGGTTTGTTTCCCTGCCGGTTTTCCCTTCGGGGAAAACGCTCATCAAAATCGTGTTGTCGATTCCGCTTAAGGGATTCCAGAAAATGACGACGGGTCTCCCTTCGCGGTGGGCCAGTAGGCGCGCGTTCTCCAGGGTGCGCAAATCCTCCGGCGTGAGCACGGGTCTCCAACGGGAAGTCGACAAAAGCGACCGCGCGATGCCCGGCGAAACTTTTCCGTAGAAGGGAAGGCGGCCGCCGCTTAAGGCGTTGCCGATGGAATCTAAGGAGCCCAAGCCCAACGCCTGTCCGGTGAAGAGGGCGGCGATTCCCGCGGTGGCCAAATGGCTGCGTCGCCCTTGGGGTGCCGCATCGCTTTGAGAGGTCTGGGCGTTTTCCTCGACCGAATCAAGGATGCCGCGACCGGCGCCGGGGAGGCGCCGGATCAGTTCCCGAGTATGTTCGCGGATTCCTTCTTCGGTAAGCAAGTTTTGTAGGGTGTCGGCCGTCAGATCCGAGGCAGGCCCGAGAAGGGCTCCGAAGAGGGGATCGAAGGCCGCGGTGCTCGAGGGCGCCAAGGTTCCCGCCAGGTTGGAAATCAGCAGTTCTTCCGTGGGAGAAAGCCGTTCGCCCAAGGTTTGCCGAGCGAAGGCGAGCCGCGCCTGAACGATGCGCTCCTTCACGAGGCGGCGGGCGGATTCGAGAAGCGGAGCGGGAATAGAGGGAAGGGGTCCGTTTAAGGCCCCGTTCGCCCGGTTCATTCCCTCCAAGATGGCGTTCGCTTGGGGATGGATCGGGTGTTGAGCGACCGAATCCTGCAAGGCCCTCCATTCACGACGGTCGTTCTCGCTTAATTCTTTTCCTTGGCTTAAAGCGCCCGCGATTTGCTCGAGCCGTTTCAAACGGCGGCCGAGCGTACGCGAGAGCGCGTCGCATTCGCGGGAGTCCTGCACGAGCTTTCTCGTTTCCTCGATTTCCAATTGGGCGCGTTGCAGCCGCGTTTCCACCACACGCGTTTCATAAATGTTGAGGGCCCGCCTCGCGTTCGTGAGGGTTCTTTGGAACTCCGCGTCCCCTTCGCGGCCCGCCGCGACGCTTTCCAAGGCTTCCACCCGCTGGCGGGCGGATTGCGCCCCTTCGGTGGAAGGATAAACACCGAGGGCGCCTCCCAATTGGGCCTCCAAGGTCCTCTCCACGGAAATGTCGACCGGGGTTAAGAAATTTTTGAATCGGGCGTCGATGTATGGGATCGCGGGAGCGTGTTCGGGGGTGAGCGCTTGGCGCCACCAGAGTGTTCTCAACCATTGGCCCTGCGAGGTCTCCTTCTTGTCGTCCGGGGATCGGTTAGCTTCGATAAGCGACCAGGTGGGCCAGAGTTCGGTGACGGTATTGAGAGAGATTTGGCGCCGGGGCAAAAAGCGATCCGGCTTGGGAGGATCGAGCACGTAGCCGCCTAGGGCGTTGCTTAAAAGGCTGAACGTGCGTCGGCCCGTTAACGCCATGGCCCGGTCGGTGATGGCGAAGCTGCGGCCGCCGAGGGGGGGCGTCATCATGCCGGTGCTGGGGGGGAACGGGTCGAACGCGAAAGGGGTAAGCATCGAAAAGAGCGGCATGGTGAGTTCGGAGAAAACCCCCGCGCTTCTCGGGCCGGGCCGGTGCCCCGGCAGGTGGCCGTATGCCATGCTGCGCGCCGCCTCGGTAATGGCTCGGTCGTATTCTTCGGGGGTGGAGCCCACCGGTTCGGTGAAGACTCCTATGGCATCCGCCAAGATTTGTCCCACGGGATTTTGTTTAATCTTTTCTCCTAAATCCGCCTTCGCCAAGATGCGCAAGGCGTCTCGGTGGGTGTGGCGGCCCTTCAACTGGGCGGCCCGGGTGCCGGGGATGCTCCCATCGAAGAAGTCCCCTTGCCAAGAGGAATGGCTCGCGTCTTGGACGAGTGGGCTTTGCTCGACGATCGCGTCGACGTTCGGGTCGACGACGTATTGCGAGGAGGTGCCCCGTTGAACGGAGGCGGATTGCTGAAGAAAAGTTCGGTCGGGAACGGCGCTGGACTCCCCGCGTTTTTGGCTGTCCACCGCCGCCTTGGCGGCAAGCAGGGTATGCCGAATGTGGGGCGTCGCCGCCCTCACGGAATGGTAGAGGTGGGTGCCGTTTTTGGTGTCCATCTTCTCGGAGACCGGCGCCATCAGCGGGGAAATGACCGTGAAATCTTCGTGGGACAAGCCTTCCGCCGCCAAGGCGGTGTGCGCCAGGCGGCGCAGATGGGCCACTTCTTGGATCGCTTCGCGGAGCAGGCCGTTGGCCATCAAGCTCGGGACATCGCCGCGCTGGACCACGCGGGGGAACCGCTGCACCTTTTGGGAGGAGAAGGTTTGGATGCGGTCTAAGAGAGGGCCTTCGGTGACAAGGCCTTTCGCGTCTTCGTTGCGTTTACGGGCCTTCTCCAAGAATTCCTGCACGTAAGGACGGCGTTCGAAGGAGGCGGGGCCGACGCGGTCGATGGCCCGCTGAAGCTCGTCTCTCGCTTGGGATAATTGCAATTCAAGATCCGCTTCCAGAAGACCCGTCTGCTTTTTCTTGCCGTAGAGAATCTCGTCCACTTCCCGCCAAAGCCTTAAATTGGCGGGCTCCAGGGCTCGGAAGGTCTCGCGGAGGCGTTCGGTGAGCTCGCGTTCGGCGTTGAAATAAGACTCGGACGCCCTTAACGCGTCGCTTAAGGCCGTTCTCTCGATTAGAGGAGTCAAGGAGGCGTCTTCCACGATGGATTCTTTTTGGGAGAGGGAAAGGCGGCGGATCAGGTCGAAAAAAGCCTTTTCGTATCGTCCCTGGGCGGTGCTCAAGGTGTCCACTTCGCGTCCCGCCAGTTGCTGGGCGCGATTCCATAGTTTTCCGAGGGCGCCGGGTTCCGGCTGGGTCGCCAAGTCGTCGGCCGCGTCCAGGAATTCCTTCATCGCCGGCCGGTCGTCTCGGGAGAAGTCTCCGTCGTGTCTTCTTACCCAATCCACCAGAAAGTTCCCGGGGATTTCCTGCAGCGCGCGGACCAAGGCCGCTTGTTTTGCGCTTTCCAAACGGAAAACGCGGGCCCGCACGGGGTCGGAGAGGAAGGTCGAGAAAGCGGCGGCGATTTCCTCGTTTTTCGCGTCGGGCCGCCCGATCGCCTCCAGCAAGGGGCGCGTTTCGGGAAGGTCGGACATGCTCGGTTGCAAGAGGATCTCGAAGAGTACTTCGCGCTCGAAGGCTCGGGGATTGCGTTCGATGGAGAGAATCGTGTCCGGCTCGACGCCTAAGCCCCTCATGAGCGAGTCGAGCGCTTCCGCGCCGGCTTTGGAAAAATCTTGATAGCTGCGCAGGTGCCTCGTTCCCTCTAAAAGAAGGACGGCCTCCCCCAAAGATTGAACGCCGCCGGGCGCCAGCTCCCGTAAGGCCTGTTGGTAAGCGCGGGCCCGCTCATTCAAGTCTCGGTAGTCGGCTTCGGGAATCTGCGAAAGGACCGGGTCGAGAAGGGGACGTAAGCGTTCGTTCGCTTCGAAAACGCGCCGCATCAACGTCAGAAACTGTTGTCGGGTCGTCTCCGTCGTTGTTTGCAATTCTCCCATCGCCCAGCGCAGATAGGCGAGTTGTCTCCGGTCCGCTCCCAGAACTCGCGCGCGATCCACGCCTTCCAGGCTCGACCTAACCGCCGGGACGGGTTCGGTCGTCGAAAAGGGGGCCAACGGGGGCTCCGGTTTCACCAGTGGCGCGATCGGTTCGGAAGGCTCCACTTCGAAAGATGGCAAGGATCGGGATCGGCCGGGAGCGGAAGGGGAGTCTCCCTCTCCGTCCAGTATCGACATGGCCGCGATATTGTTCCGGGGATCAAACGGGATCCGCTCTTCCGCCCGGGCGCCGGCCTCTCCCGTGGTTGCGGCGGCTTCCGCGAAGGAGAGAAGGGGCCGAAGAGGGCGGGCATCCGCGTTCGGGAGGGTCTCGTTCGCCCGCAAAGAAAGGTCGAGTCCCCTCTCGAGGGAGACGAGACCCGGCGCGGCCGAATGCAGCAGAGCCATGCCCGCGCCGAGTTGCAGGTTGGTCACTTCCGCATGGAGCATCTGTTCGGCGAAAGTTCCTTCCGGCCGCGGATTCAAGCCCAAGGCGTAGGCCGCTTGGTGGCCTCCCACCATGGCGAAATCGGAAAAGAGGTGTTGAAGAACGACGTTTTGGCCTTGGGCAGCGTGGCCGGCCCCTTTGAGCATGCCGAAGGTGACGAGGGAGGAGGCAAGCCCTTGCCCCCATCCGCCTTGTCCACTCCACCGCCAAAGATTGGCGTTCGAACGGTCGCCGACGGCGCTCGCGAGTAGGCGGCTGCTGCCTTCGAAGGCGACCACTTCCGTACCGAGTCCGATGCCGTAAGAGGCCACTTGAAATAGCGGTGCCGCTTGTCCCGCCCGGGAAGCGAGCGCCAAGGTGCCGATGCGCCCCACCCGGTAGAACAGAGAACCGGTGGCCATGGCGGCCAAGTTTCTCCAGTTGCCCGCTTCCTCGGCGAAATGGCTTACCAT
This sequence comes from bacterium, assembly GCA_046346885.1. Classification (GTDB taxonomy): domain Bacteria; phylum UBA10199; class UBA10199; order JADFYH01; family JADFYH01; genus JAXMHI01. The sequence goes on from JAXMHI010000002.1 coordinate 140,658, forward strand.
TCCGTCGACGGCGGATTGGGCGTTGGTTAAGTTAGAAACGTTAAGTGAGGACTCGGAAAAACGAGTGAGAACGCTCTCTGCCACAAGACCTCTCCCTCAGTGAGAAAAAATATGCTCTCTAACAAATATAAAAGATTTGGGGGCTTTCACCCCTTGCTTCGGTGGCAGGATGGGGAAGTTGCTATAAAAACTCAAGGTTTATTGGGAAACCGTTAAACCCCTTTTCTCCCTCCCCTAGAGATCAAGGGGAGGGAGGGGGTTGAAAAGTTCTTTAAGCCCCCGAAGCCCGTCTTGCCGGTCTTCCCGTCCACCATTCGGTAAAGCGGAGGAGGAAATCGTAGCTGGTCTTCATCCCTTGGTTTTTACCGCCGGTTCCTTCCGCCCAACGCTGGGCCCGTTCCAATTGGCCGTTTAGAATGAGATCCATTCCCGGTTGCAGGTTTGAAACTAGGGTGGAGAGTTGCGATTGGGCCATGCGGTCCCCCGACTGGGCGAGACGGCGTAGTTCGTCCGCTTCGTTGAAGAAGAGGTCTTCGATCGCTTGATGGGCCTGGTTGGTCAAAGTCCGCACGTCCTCCAGGGAGGGTTCGCCTTCCGTCACCGTTCGATGATCGTTTGAGTCGATGACGCGGAAACGGGAGAAGACTCTCCGGTCCATGCCGGTACCTCGCGTGAATAATTTTCCCCAACTGAGTCCCATCACTTCGTTGGTGCCCAGCAGACTACCGGTTAAAAGCAACGCGTCGGTTCCTAAAGCTAAGTTCGCCGCACCCGTTTTGGGTCGTCCAATGGTTCCCGTTTTAGACCGGGTTCCAGGTAAGAAGAAAAGGGTGCTTACGCCATATTTTAGCATTTTTTCTCCGGCACCTCGCACTTGGGCGAAGGCCCGGGCCCGGGCGGCGGGGCTGGCGTTTTTGCTGGGGCGCGGCAGCATCGTGTGACGGCCCGCCAATAGAACGGCGCCTAAGGGAAGCACGAGGAGTAATTCTAACTTAGCTCCGAAGCGGGTTTCCGGGAAAACCGACATAATGGTCGTGATGTCCGTCCAACTCAAGTGATTGGTGGCAATGGCGATGGGGCGTCTCTCGCGTTGAGATCGGATTCGAACGTCTTCCAAGACACGGACGTCCTCTGCGGAAAGGGAGTGGTGCCATTTTGAGGCACCCATTACCCAACGACTCGTTGCAGCGCTCACCTTGTTGTAGGTTTGGAAATAATTTCCCGTAAGAAGGTCGGGGATGGAGGCAAGGACCATGGCGCCGCAACCCGCAACGAAGCGGAGCCCGAAATCCAAGGTTCTTAAGGCGCTTTTTGGCCCTTCCAAGAAGCGGCCTAGGCTGTCTTGCCGGACTGTTCTTTGCCGCTCCACCGATTCGGCGACCGAGTCAATCGTCCCGCGCCCACTGCCCGGCAGGTTGCGGATGTAGCGGCGCGAAACTTCGCGGATCGTTTCTTCGCTGAGCAGTTGCCTCGTTTGCTCGGGGCTCAAACGGTCGAGGCCGTTTTGCAGGGCGCTCACGAGGGCGTCTTGCGGTCCTTCTTCCCCTCGGCGCAGCGTCGATCCCCTCAAATCGGCCATCAACACTTCTTCGACCGGCGTCAGTCGTTCGCCGGCTTCCGCGCGGGCTTGGGCGAGAGAAACTTGAGCGCGACGCTGTTTCAGCAAGGAGAGGATGCGTCGGCGATCGGGATGCGACGAAGACGAAACTTGCGAGATGAGGCCCGAGAGATTCTCTAAGATCGGTCCGGCCTCCGCCAAAGAAACCCGCCCCGACAAGTTTTGCTGAAGCGCTTGCCATTCGCGCAACTCTTGGGCGGTTAAAGGCCGCGAGTCGCGGAGCTTCGCTTCCACGTTGCGCAAGATGCGGCGGTGATTCTCCACTACTTTCTCGAGGGCTCGTCTTTCTCCACGGTTGGCGCCGCTCGCGGAGGCCAGGCGTAAGGCTTCCTCGGAGGCGGCGATTTGCCGGGCGGTGGGTTCCAAGGTGACGCGAAGGTGCTCCCGTCCTTTTGGGGTTTGAAAGAACTGAATCTCGTTGTTTACGAGGGCTTGTCTCGCCATCTGCAGCTGGTATTCCGTCTCACGGCGCGAGGCGTCGGTCGCGGAGGCTAGTTGGGTCTCCAGTTGGCCGACGCGGGCTTGGGTCCGCTCCACGCGCTCGATCGAAGGATAGACGCCCAAGGCGCCTCCGAACATGCTTTCCAACGTGGATTCGGTCGAGGCGTCCAGCGGCTTCGCGAAGGGGGCGAACATGCGCTCGATGGAAGGATGGGAGACGGCGTTTTCCGGCGTCATGGTCATGCGCAGCCAGAAGGTGCGCAGCATGTTGGATTGAGAAGTGATCGGCTGCTTCGAGTCCACCAAAGTTTGCGGGGCATCCACCAGGCTCGACGTCGGATAGAGCTCCGCCACCGTCACGGAAGCCCCCGACCTTAAGGGGAAGGGGCGGTTTGGTTTGGGCGGATAGAGCCGGTTTACGTTGAGAGAGGTGGAGACCATCGTGAAATAGGGGCGACCGCTTAAGGCCATGGCGCGGTCGACCAGGGAATAGTTGCGGCCTCCGTTCACAGGCGCCATGATCGACGTCGAGTGAGGCATGGGATCGAAAGCGATGGGCGAGAAGAAGTTCCCCACGGGCATCGTCAGCTCGGGGAAGCAGGCGGTGGTGCGGTCGCGGAACGCCATGGCCCTGGCGCCTTGGGTGACGGCCAATTCGTATTGAGGAGGCGTTCTTCCCACGGCGATGCTGAGCAGGCGGATGACCCGACTCAAAATTCTCCCCACCCCGGTTTCCATCATCTTTTGGCCGAGATCGTCTTTGGCCAGGATGGCGGGCACGTCGTGGGCCGTATATTCGCCGTTCAAGTGAGCCGAGCGGACTCCGGAGAGGCCCCCCTCGAAGAAGTCGAGCCAAGAATTATGCTTGCTGGCGATGTTTAAGGCCGAAAGCGAGATTAAGTTTTCGATATGCGGATCGACCACGTAGGACGAATCGGTGGCGTCCGTGATGGAGTCGGTCCAACGTCCGAAAATACGGCGCCGTTGGGTGATCGACTCGTCGCCTTTTTCGCTGTTGATCACCCGGCGCGCCTCGGGGACCGTATTGAGCAAGTGGGGCCATGCGGCGCTGATGCTGCCGCCTAGTGCGTCTAATTTACCTTGATCGAACTTCATCGCGACGACGGCACCCAGGGGGCTTACCGCCAAATAGTCGGCGCCCCCGAGCCTCGATCGTCCCAGAGCCTTTCGGGAAGCCTTTCTCAAGTTGGAGACGGCTTGCAAGGCCCGCTCGAAGTTTCGGTTCATGTCCAGACTGTTTAAGGGGGGAGCGTCGGGAGCGGTCAGTTGTTCGAGTGAGCTAAGGATGGCCTGCGCCTCGCTCAGCTTCGTTTGATAGTCTGAATTTTGCCTGCCGTAATTCCTCTCGTAGGCGTTCGCCCCGATTTTCGACCTTACCCGGGCCATTTGTTCGGTCACATGGTCGAGTTGGACCCGAATGTCTTCCACGAACAAAAGGTTCTGCTCTCGGTCCGCCTGCTGCCAGAAGCCGTCATTGGTTTCGCGTAAGGCGTCCAGTCGTGAGCGAACTTCTTGGGTCACCCGGAATTGGGCTTGGTTGAATTCGCGCTGGGCGGTTTGGGCTCTGGCCAATTCGGCTTCGGAAGGCGCATGGGCCAGGTTCGAGACGAGCCTCTCCATGTGTTCGATGGGGAGGTTTTGAATCCATCGATCCAAGCTTTCCTCGTAACGCTTTTCCGCGTGGTGCAGGGGATCCGGATCTAAGCCCACTAGACTTAAAGCCCCGAAGAAAAAGCGTGTGGGCGCACCGCGGTCGAGGATGGCGTTCAAGTTGTCGGAGTTCTCGAGCAAGGTCGACGCCATTCTCTGGCTTTCCGCCGGCAACGAGGCTTGCTCGCGCGAAATGCCGTTCATCACCGCGTGGCGGTTGGTCATGTAGAGGGCGCGAGTGAGGGAAGAAATCTTCGCCATTTCGAGAAAGAAGACGCGGCCTTGCGTGGCGTTGGCGAAGAGAAAATCGCGCATCGTGGTTTGAAACTGCTGAGTCGCCTCGGTGATTCCCCGCTTGCGGGTTTCGATGATGTCGTCCTTTGACTCGTTCGACATCTTCTCGGGCAAAGGGGAGAGCGACTCTGCCTCTTGCCTCAAGTACAGTGCGTGGGCGTCGAGGAGGGCCTGATTTTCGGGCCGGTCGCGCAATAAGGGATGGTTGAGGATTCGGCGCAAAACATGGCCCTGCATGGCGTGCGCGTTACGCACCATCGAGTAGAGGGCGTCGGGTTCCAATCCCCAACTCCGTAAGTCTTCGTCCGTGACCTTCGCGTAATCTTCGAGTGTTTCCAGGGAACGTGTGGCTTCGATGAGAAGCAACGCTTCTCCGAGAGGGGCGGATTTCAGCGGCGTCAGATCGTTGATCGCCCTTCGATATTCGCCGGCCAAGCGGTTGAGCTCTTGGTAGTCGGAGGTGGGGAGGTCTTTCAAGATTGGGTCGAGCCGTTCGCGCTGGCGCCGTTGAAATTCGAAAACCCGTTGCATGAGGTCGAACAAGCGTTGTCGGGCCTCGGGCGTGTCGCGCATCTGATGGGCGCCCCAACGCAAAAAACGGAGGGCTAACTCTGATTGTCCCAGCGCTTCCGCCCGGTGAACGGCGTCTTCCGTCGAGCGGATGGGCGGAGCCGGTTCTTCCACGTGAGATGTAAAGCGCTCGGAGGCTTTGCTTCTTAAGCGTTCGGGTAGGTTACGTTGAGTCTTGTATTCTCCGTTGCCGTTGCCGTTGGGATTCAAAGACGGGTGGGAGGAGGACCGTCCGGAGGAAGGAATGGGAGTAGTTTCACCTTCCACCGTCGTCATCGACATCGCCATTTTCGTGGGAAGCACGAGCTCTTCGGGCGCGCGCACCGAAGAGGCGCGGTCTAAGGAAGGTCCGCCCGCGGTTTCGAGAGCCAGTCCCATTCCGTCCAAAATTGATCCGGTTTCCGGATGGCTTTCCGTCGAGGACGGAAGCTCCCGGGCGCGCAGCGACAAGTCCAAGCCCCGTTCGAAGGCTGCCAGCCCCGGCGCGACCGTATGCAAGAGACTCATGCCGGCGCCGAGTTGAATGTTGGTGACTTCCGCGTGAAGCATTTGCTCGGCGAAGGTGCCTTCCGCATGGGGCGTCCATCCTAGGGCACCCGTTACTTGGTGCCCTCCCACCATGGCTAAATCGGAAAAGAGATGTTGGATGAGAACATTTTGACTTTGGCCTAAGCTTCCCGCGCCCTTGAGCATCCCGAAGGTGACCATCGAAGAAGCGAGCCCGTCGCGCCATCCGCCGCGTCCGCTCCAATTCCAAAGATTCGCGTTCGACCGGTCGCCGGTGGCGGTGGCGAGAAGTCGACTCGTGCCTTCGAAGGCGGCGACTTCCGTGCCAAGTCCGATGCCGTAAGAAGCCACGTTAATGACGGGAGCGGCGACTTGCCCGGCTCGGGCGCCCAGCGCCAGGGTCCCCATTCTCCCCACGCGGTAAAAAAGGGATCCGGTGGCCATGGCCGCGAGCGATCTCCAGTCGCTGGCTTGCTCGGCGAAGCCGCTCACCATGGCGTCCACTTGCGATTGTGTGCTTGTCAGTTGAGATTCTTGCCCCAGACTGCTATAGGAAAGACGCGACAGAACCGTATCGGTCATTGACTTATCCCCCTCGATCGAAAAAAAACAGCTCGAAAAATGTTTGAAAAATGGGTAACGGAAACTGCCTTACCTAACTAAGTAACCAATCGGTGAGTAATGGAAGAAGTTGCTAATTGTAAAGAAAATTATTGGAGTAAAAATTGTCCCTTAAGATTGACGCTGAGGGTCAAAAATAACTTCCTGATTTTGAACGATTTATTTTTACATAAGGAATAATGGATGAGCCCATTTCCGATTCAACGTTTAAGACGCCTTCGTGAAAACCCCGTGATCCGTTCTCTGGTGCGGGAAACGGAGGTGAATGTGCGAGATTTGGTACAGCCTCTTTTCATTTCTGAGGATAAAAAAATGCGCAAACCGGTTGCGTCGATGCCGGGGGTTTTTCAGCTTTCCGTCGATCAACTGGCCAAAGAGGCGAAGGAGATCGCCGCGTTGGGAATTCCCGCGGTGCTTTTGTTCGGCATTCCCGAATCGAAGGACGCGACGGCATCTTCCGGTTATTCGGAAGACAACGTGATCGGGCGCGCGATCCGCACCCTAAAAGACGCCGCTCCCGATTTGGTCGTCATCGCGGATGTTTGTCTCTGCGAATACACGGATCACGGGCATTGCGGAGTGGTTTCAAAAGAGGAGGGCGGTGATTTTTTCATCGATAACGATAAATCCATCGACCTTCTCTCGAAAATGGCGGGAAGGTACGTTCGGGCCGGCGCCGACATCGTCGCCCCATCCGACATGATGGACGGTCGCGTGCAGAAGATCCGCGACGAGCTCGATGCGGCGGGCTATAAGGAAACGCCCATTCTCTCTTATGCGGTGAAATACGCCTCGAGCTTTTATTCCCCATTCCGAGAGGCCGCTGAATCCCGCCCCCAGTTCGGAGACCGGCGTTCTTACCAAATGGATCCCGCCAATGCGAGGGAGGCCCTTCGGGAAGCGGCCCTCGATTTGGAGGAGGGGGCCGATATCCTGATGGTGAAACCGGGTCTCCCTTAGTTGGATGTCTTGAAAACATTAAGGGAGAAATTCGATTGTCCCTTGGCCGCCTACCAAGTAAGCGGAGAATATTCGATGATCAAGGCCGCCGCCCAAAACGGCTGGATCGACGAGAAAGCCGTTGTATTCGAGACACTTACCTGCCTGAAAAGGGCCGGGGCGGATTTCATTCTCACCTATTTCGCAAAAGATGCGGCTAAGTGGTTGAGTTGACAACTCTTCCGACTGTTTTCGCCGATAAGAATCCTGTATAGTAAAAAGGTCGTTTCCGCGTTTGCCGGGGCGACTCGACAGGGGTCGAAATTCAATGGCTGAATCCAGTCAGGAAAAAACTGAAGACGCGACGCCCAAGCGCCTGCGCGAGGCGAGAAAGAAAGGGCAGGTCCCCAAGAGTCGCGATCTCTCCACCATTTTCGTGCTTATCGCCTTTTTCATGACGCTTTGCCTCTCCCTGGGATTCATGGGGGGAGAGCTTAAAAAGCTCATGATCTACATCTTCGACGGCGTCGCCCAAAAAGACATCACCGGTGCGACTCTGCTCAGTTACGGGAAGCAATGCCTCATCACGCTTTTTAAGGTTTGCGCCCCGGCCTTCGTGGCGGGCATGGCGGTGGCCCTCATCGTGGGTTTCCTCCAAGTGGGTCCCGTCTTTTCATTGGAGCCCTTGAAACCCCAGGGCAAAAAGCTCAACCCCATCGAAGGCGTCAAGAACATGTTCAAGACGCAAACCTTCATCGAGCTCGTCAAGAATATCCTAAAAATCTCGTTCATTTTCTTCATGGCCTACAAGGTGTTGAACGGCAGCCTCTTCCAGATCTTGGAAACGATGAGGCTTTCCATTCTCGACTCGTCGAAGATCGCCGGCGACATCATCTTCCGCATCGTGCTGCGTGTGCTCATCCTCTTCGTCGCCATCGCGCTCGCCGATTTCATGATTCAGCGCTGGCAGTTCATGAAACAGATGCGCATGAGTAAGGACGAGGTAAAGCGCGAATACAAACAAGACGAGGGCGATCCGCACATCAAGAGCCACCGGAGGGCCTTGCACCGCGAAATGGTGTTCGGCGACATGCCCAAGCAGGTGAAGTCGGCGGATGCGGTGATCACCAACCCGGTTCACGTGGCGGTGGCGATCAAGTACGACCGCAGCGAGATGAACGCGCCGGAAGTAGTGGCCAAAGGGCAGCGGCTTTTCGCCGAAGCGATCCGGAAAGTGGCGGAAGAGAACAAAGTCCCCATCATGAGAAACGTGCCTCTGGCGTGGTCTCTCGTCGAGCTGGAAGTGGGAGACGAAGTGCCCGAAGAGCTCTACACGGCTATCGCGGAAATTCTTGCTATTGTGTATAAGATGAAACAAAATGAAGGCCGAAGTCGTTCTGATGAAGAGAAGGTGGATTACGCTTAAGAATTGGAGAAGAAAATGATGCAAGACAGTAAAATAAAAAGATGGATCGTGGGCGCTTTCGCGGTCCTCACCGTTCTATCCGTCGCGGCCGGCGCGGTGTTTGCCGGCCCCAGCGGCCCGGTAAAGTCCAAGTGCGAAAAGTGTTATCGGGGCGCGGACGGCAAGATTAAATGCGATCCGGTTCCTTGCCCGTAAAAGCGCCTTAAAAATGTTTGGCATGAGAAAGGGCGTCACCTCTTTGAAGGGAGAAAGAGGAGGCGCCCTTTTTTTATGGGGGACGACACAGGTTTCGGGGGCTCAATTTAAAGATTACTTTCCTTCCGCTTTTTGATAAGGAGCGGTTCTTGCTCTTAACATTTTAATTTGAACAACAATGTCCCGGTTGCTTCCTAAAACAAGGAGACGAAAAACTATGCGACGTTTTTTTGCCGGAATGTTTTTTGCCGTTCTTTTCTTGGGCTTTTCCGCTTTTTCCCAGGCCGCCAGCCGCATCGAGTTCATCCTCGACGTGAGCGGCTCGATGAACGCCCGTTTCGGAGATACTACCCGCATTGCCGCCGCGCGCAAGGCCATTGAGACGGCGGTGGGGTCCATCCCCGACGGCACCACCGTCGCCCTTCGCTTGTACGCCCACCGGGTTTCCCCCAACGACAAGGCGGGAAGCTGCAAAGACACCCAACTCGTGATTCCCTTCGGCCCGATCAATAAGCAGCAGATCGTCAGCACGGCCAACCAAGCGATGCCTTTGGGGCAAACGCCGATCGCCTATTCCCTCGAGCAAGCGGCCGCCGATTTCAACCCGGGGGCCGACGAGCAGCCCGTCATCATTTTGGTGAGCGACGGCGAAGAGAGCTGCGGTGGAGACCCCATCGCCGTTGCCAAGGGACTAATCGCTAAGGGTTACAAATTGAAGATCAACACCATCGGCATCGACGTGGATCCCAACGCCAAGGCTCAGTTGGAAGGCATCGCCACCTCGACCGGCGGCGTTTATAAAGATGCCCGTGATGCGGCGAGCTTGACGAGCTCCCTCCAACAGCTCACGCAGGATTCACTCCTCATCAAGAAGGAACAGTCGGTCTACGGAGATCCCATCCGGGGCGGCAACAGTTATGAGACCGCAGTGGCGCTCACGCCAAGCAAGCTTTTCCACCTCGACCATCACCAACGCATTAACCAGTTCGATTATTTCTACGTGGATGCCAAGGCGGGCCAGAAGATCGTCACCTTCATCGAAACGGGCGACAATGGCGTCACCATCAACGGTGACCAAGCCACGGTGAACACGAATCCCTACGCGGGGATCGCCCTGCATGGCCCCACCCGTCAGCAGATCGAGCGAGAGGAGTTGATCGGTGCTTCCAACAAGCGGAAGACGATTTCTTTCTCGGTGCCCACCGGAGGAGACGGCCGCTATTACATCCTCGTGGGAAGCACCTACGACAATCAAAACAAAGACAACCGTTTTCAAGTGGATATGGCCAGCCAGTTCGACGCCAACACCAACCAGGATGCGGGCGACACGGACGCCACCGCACTGGAGATCGCTCCGGGCACCTACGAGAAAAACTACTTGAGCGGTTCGGATAACACCGACGTTTTCAAGGTCAATTTGAACCCGAATACTCCTTATGAAATCAAGGCTCGGCCGACGGTCGCCAATAGTTCGGGTTCGACTCTTGAAGGGGTGATCCTTATTGAAGTCTATGACGCCGACGGGGTGAAGTTGGCGGAGGGAAAGTCCCCCAACAACGGCGCTTTGGCCAAGATCGATAACTTGGTGATCAACAAAGCGGGGCCCGTGTTCATCCGTGTGAAAGATTATTGGAAGTCGACGGCCGAAACCACCTATTCGTTGAGCATTAGTCCGGTCGGAACGATGGCAGGAGGGGAGAGCCAGCCTTCCGCCGTGCCTCCGTCCGCTCCTCCTCCGGTGGTGGCGACGCCTCCAGCGCCTTCGGCCACTCCTGCGGCCCCTCCCGCCGCGAGCGTGCCCGTTTCGGCGACGGGCGAGCCCGATATCGGAAAAGCCTTAAGCGGACTCACGCTTTTGCAAAAAGCCAAGTGGCTGGGCAAATACGTGCTGGGACCCGGCTTCGGCATTTTCTTCTTCGGTCTTCTCTTCGGGTACGTCTGGGGAAGGCGGAGCGGGAAACGGAAAACCTTGGCGAAGCTCGCCAAACAGGCTCCTCCGGCCGCGAAGTAGAGGAAATCGTCTAGATTCTAAAAACCCCCTTTTCGAAAAGAAGAGGGGGTTTTTTATTTCTCACAACGAATTTCGCGGCCTTCCGAGAGTGAAATATCGAGGTATGGTTTATTTTCAGGGGGACACTTATGCCGGAGGATTCGCTTCGTTTATCGCTCCAATACGGGGGCGGTTATTTTTGGGCCAGCCATAAAAATGAACTGACGTTCGGCGGTTTCGGGCCGCTGCTTTTGTTGGGAGCGCAAGGACTCCCCGCCAAGACTCCTTCCGTCTTCGTCGAGGCGGACGTGGGCTTAGGGTTTTGGATCGGTGAATTCCGAAAAAACGCGCAGGGAGCGCAAATGGGCTCCCGTGTTACGGGCACTTTATTTTCCATCTCCCCCCGCGTAAAACTCGGGTACGGCGACGAAAATTGGGGCGCTTACTTGAGCGCGCCGCTTCTCCAGTATTTTCACGGCGGTCAAGGGCCGCTGAACGGCGTGAGCGGCCTAGGCACCAGCGTCGGGGCGGGGTTTTATTTCGGTAAAAAAGTTTTTTTCACGGAACTCTCCGGGGGCGCCTACACGCCAAGTCCTTCGCACTATTTTAATTGGGTGGCTGGCATCGATTTGGCCGAACTCATTTTTAATTCTCCCTTTAAACCCAAGCCTGCTCCCGTCGCTCCTCCTCCACCTCCGGCGTCTACGCCCGAAAAACCCGAGCAAAAAGACCCCCTCGATTTGGGCGAAGTGGAAGTGATCGGCGAGAAGCCGAAAGCGGAGGTGAAAGACAACCTTATCGTCATCAACCAGACGATCCAGTTCGATACCAACCGCTCGACGTTGAAAGTCTCTTCTTCTCCCTCCCTAGACGCGGTGGCGGCGTTGATCCGTAACCACCCCGAAATTCTGAAGGTCGAGATTCAGGGACACACCGACGATGTGGGAAGCGACGAATACAACCAAACCCTTTCCGAAGAGCGGGCGGAGACCGTGAAGGTCTATCTCGTCCAACAAGGCGGAGTGGATTCTTCCCGCCTTGTTTCCGTCGGCTACGGCCGGAAGGTTCCCCTCGTAAATGGCGCGACCGACGAGGTTCGGGCGAGAAACCGGCGGGTGCAATTCGTCATCCTCAAAAAAACGCCGTAATTCGTCTTGTCGGGTCGAAATTAGGGGTAAAAAGGGCTTCTTTTTTCAATTCCATTCTTTTTGCTAAAAACCTCCCAAATTCTTGACACAAAGCATCATTATTAAAGTCGAAATTTTTCAATCGAGACGAAAACTTACGCAACATTTCAAAAAATTGCCCGATCATTGCTTTAGAAGGGGTCAGGTGCCGAAAAAATGGGCAAAAAAGCTCAGGGAACTAGGGTAGAGAAAACAAAGGGATAGGGAGACCCAAGTTATGTCACCACCGCCAACGGTACTACCACCGGTTTCATCAGGTTCTTCATCGGATTTACCGGATTCGAACGCACCCACTCCGACTCCTGCCGGATCCCCGGCCCCTCAAGGGGCGCCGACTCCCGCAGCGAGCGCCTCCGATTTTAGATTCTCCTTTCATCTGCATAACGAGTTTGCCTCCGAAGGCTTATCGCGCGCCGTCGAAGCGACGACGATCGTCCCCCGCGGAATTTTGGGCCCCATGTACACCGGGTATACCGGAACGGTGGGCTTCGATTACCGGGCCATGACGGCCTTAAGACCCTTTCTCAATATCGGCGGCGGGAATTTCTACACGAAATCACCCGACGGCAGGGATATCGCCAGCGGGGGCCGCTTCATCCTCGAAGCCGGCTTCCTCCTCAATGAAGAGCCCGCTTTGAGCTTCGGAAATTTGGGAACCGGTTTTTTGGGCGGCCACCGGGCCGTCGGTTTGGGGTTCAATTGGTACAGCATCGATAACGGGGTTCCCGGCATCGGTCAGTTGAGCATCATCAATCGTTCGCCTTTCTTTCAGGCCATGATTCCGACCCCCATCGGGAATTTGACTTTGGGGGCCAATCTTTTCTCCTCCAATAGCGGTTTCATGATCGGTAGCTCGCAAGTTCCCGGATGCCCCGCGGGACTCTCCGCCTGTTCGACGCAACAGGTGATTCCCGCTTCCAACAGCGTTCCGCTTTCCATTGATGTGAGCTTGGAGCCCGTCAACAATCCCGTGTTGCGCCGAAACTACGCGCGCTTGTATCCCGGTGAATTGGCCCCCAGAATTACCGATTTAACCACGCGACAATTCTCCAGTTTTCTCTCCCTGCAGGATGTTCCCCGCTATTCCGACACCCGTCTGCTTTTGGACGCCACCCCGACGGGAAGCATGGCGAGCCGCGACGCTTCGAGCACCGTCCACGTGGGAATGGATTTGTCCTTCCTCAGTTTAATGTTGTCTCAAGGGCGCTATTCGGCGGATTTGGCTCAAGCCATCCGCAGGGCCAACACGCTCGAGAACGTCTTTTTGATCGGGAGCCAGTCGGTGATGAACATCGGCTTATGGGCCGTTTGCGGCGCTTCTCCCGGGTATCCGAGCGGCAGCGACATCCTCGCGGGCCGTTTCGGGGCGATCACCGATTTCTCCGGCCGGGCGGCCTGCATCCAAGCGCCCGTCGCGACCGAAGCGTTGGGATTGGCTATTTTGGACGGCGTCGGAGCAACGGGGGATCCTAACGGTTCCACCGGAACTCAAGCCTTATTCTGGACCACGCACGGCATCGCCGCGGTGGTGGGGCTTGTGGGACTTATCAATTATACCCGCCCTTTCGGAAACGATCCGGATACGATCGCCTTTTCGGGCGGGACGGGAACGGTTCGCCCCAGCGAAAGGCTTCCCGCCATCGACAACCGTTTTCGAGATAATGCCTTGTTGGCTTTGCCGCTGACCTGGGCGGTTTTTTCCTACTTGAATCGCCGCACGCCGCTTACGTTTGACGCCGCAGTGACCGGAAACGGTGCCATGGCCACGGTTGGGGGCAGACTGCCTTAAGGGAGAGAAGAATTTATGGTCAAGCTATTCAAAGGGATTCGATTTTTTCTCGTTTTGACATTGGCGGCCTCCTTGTGGGGTTGCGGCGCGGACGCGGAGAAGGGTCAGCCTTCTTCCTCCTCCTCTTCTTCTTCGACGAGCGCCGATCCCAACGCGCCGGCCGGTCCGAACGCGGGCAACCTTCCTCCTCCCGACCGCAGCAACGATTCCAATTCCCAGGGGGCCCCGAATACCCTCTTCTTCCAGCAAAAAGACGTGTGGGATTCTTTCTCGGATCCCCTCAAGCAGAAAGTTCAAGACAACTACGCCCATTCCGGCAGCATGACGGGCGCGGGATCCGGCGGGCACGGTTACTACAATACTCTGTTCGGCCGGACGAGCCCTTCCTTCGGAGTTTCTTCTTCGTTCGCCCCCATACAGGCCCAGACGGCCGATGGAAAGACGGTGACTTATCAAGTATTCGCCGACACGGTGGCGGGAGGGTGCGACGACGCCTCGGTGGCCACGAGCTTTTTGTGCGTGAGCAAGCCGGTGGACGGCGAGAGCACGGTCGTCGACTCGGTGATGGTGCAGGGCAAGATCAACATGAGCCAGGTGGCGCTCTTCAACCCCACCGACCCCGTCGTCCTTATTTCGGTGTTTCGTCAGTCGGGCGAAGCGGTGAATACGTATCCCTTAAAGGCGGCGGACATTACGGTGACGCCCCCCTCGGGCCCCAGCGCCCCCGAAGTGGGATCTTTCAGCAAGCCGGCCGGCCTTTCCGGTCCGGGTTCCTACACGATCGTCATCAGCGCCTTTAAAGACACCGGCGATTCGGTCGAACTCACCAGCATCGGCCGCAACGTCATTCGCCAAGACGTGCCTCAAATCGAATTGTTGAGTTTGACTCCCCCGCCGGAAGGGAACCTGTATCCCACCGATGCGGCCCATCGCAACGATCCCGTTCATTCGGGCGACAACGTGAGCATGCAGACGGTGACCGCGAAGGTGAAGATGAATTCCCCCGGCACCACGAACGTGGGTGTGATCTATGAAAATTTAGACGAGTCGGGCAACGTGCGTTACGTCGCGGAAGGCACTTTCGCCACCGAAGACCAGAGCCAGCCCGACGGCAGCACCCAGAGCATTACGGTGAACGCCGCCACTTTGCCGCTGTTCGCCGGCGCGAACCACATCAAGATCACGGCCCATAACACGGTATTGGATAGCCTGGGCTTGAGCCCCGATACGCCCAGTTCGGTCGACGTGAATTTGGTCAACGTGTTGCCCGCGGTAACCATTAAGCTCAACTCTCCGAAGGACGGAAGTGTTGTCGAAGCGACCGGAAACTCCAACCAGAAGGTGAATATCGAATTTTGTTTCACCGATTTGTCCGCCCTGCCGGGAAGGCCGAGCCCCGCGCCGGCAGGTCAGTGCATTCCCAATTGGAACGGCGAGAAGCCCGCGGTCGTATTCAACGGTTTCACGCTTCCCGCCTCCCAGGTGACGGGCGCATCCGATGGAACTTACACCGCCTCGGTGAAACCTCTTCTCGGCGGCAACGTAGTGACCGTTTCGGTGACGAACAGCCAATTCTTGCCGGCTCCTCCCCCCGCTTCGGGGTCCCAGCCGACGCCTCCTCCGACCTTGGGCAGCGCCTCTGCCTCCTTCGGTTTCGGCAAGGTGAACAAGCTGATCGACAACAACCAGCTTAAGCAGAGCGACAATTTCTTGGCGCGCGGTCTTTCCTTAGAGATCAACAAGAAAATCATTACGGACGACGTGAAGAAGATGCTGGTGTCCTTTCTCAACACCGACGACTTCAAGAAGAACACCTTCATCAGCGTGTTCAAGAGCGACTCCCCCGGCGTTACGAACGTCTGCACCGAACTCGGGGAGTACTCCATCGACACCGCGGATTCGACGATCAACATTTTGCCGGATTCCCTCGATATCGGGAACTTCGAGATCCTCCAGTTGGAGCCTAAGAACGACAACCGACTCCACATTATCGCCCGCTTGAACAAGTTCATCGCGAAGGCCGATTTAAGGGGCCTGAACAACACGGTGAAGATCGAGGAAGACGGAGTCGATTTGAGCTTCATCCCCATCTACATCAACGTGAAAGAGATGACGATCCAGGTGGACCTGACTTTCAAGAGGGAGAACGGCGTTGAAAAAATCGATCTGGTGAAGCCCGCGAGCGGAGAAATCGTGTCGATCAAGGGCAACGACGCCCTGAACCGTTTCGTCTACGTGGATTCGAGCCGCAATCCTCTGGCTCAAGGGCTCGTCGACCTCTACGGCCCCGGCGACGTGTTGGGGGATACTTTCATCAAATCGCTGAAGCGCAATTTCGTCTGCGGCGTGGAGAACGGCCTTAACAACGCCACGACCGGTCTTGGAAAATGGGAGCCGGATCTTCTCAAACTCACCGGATACAATAATTTGAATCCCTTCCGTATTCCCCTCGAATTCGATCTGCTCAACAAGCTCATCGGGATCGATATCGCCTACGACGTTTTGAAAGGCGACATCACCTTCAACGACCGGGGAGTTCAGGTTCGCAACGTTCCCTTGCGCATCAATCCCAGCCCGCGCATTTTGGGCCATATAACCGACCTTCTCGGCGGTGCCGTTGCGGTGGCCGATCAAACCGACGCGGACAAAAAGTTTTTGAATAGCCCGAACAAAAGCAGTTTCGGTTCCTTCTCCATGCCGACTCAAACCAACGAGACGGGTCCGACCAACCCGGCGACCAACGATAATTTGAACCTGTCCGTGGAACTTTCCGAAGACGGCCTCAATCAGGCCTTGTTCGGCGCCAACGCGGCGGGTCTTCTCGATATCGACATCGACCCGAATTTCTATACCAATAACGGGATCCCCTTCATCAACCAGGCGACTCCCACCGTGCGCGACATGTTCGGGGACGGCGCCATCATCGACCTCAACCAGAACGGCGTCGCCGACGACGCCCGGTTGCCCGTATTGCTCCGCTTGAGGACGGACAAAACGATTCCCCCGACGATTCACTTCTTAACTCCGTCCGAAGTGGATGACTTCGCCACGAGAGTGAATGACGCCTTGAAGCCGACGACGACCAGCGGAGGTTCCGGGGGTGGTTCCGGCGGTGGCAGCGGAGATCAGGCGGTCACCACGCTCAATAAGAACTTAAAATACTTCCGTCTGAGTTTAACCAACCTGGATATTTCCTTCTATCGGGTCTATCCCTTGGGCAAGGAAGTGGGAGGAACCAAGACCTTCTGCGCCTACAACAAGCCCAACCCCATTGCGCAGCCCAATGCCAGTGAATTGCCGTCCGTGCAGGGTATCCTATTGCAGGGTAGCAATCCCGCCCCGGGGTATTCGACGGCTTGCTTGCAGACGATCAATCCCTTCGTCGAGAAAACGGGCGCTTCGTGTCCTAACGCGACCGATTATGATGAAATCACGTTGCCGGTGAAGAACGGGCCCATCATTTCGGCCGTGCCCAACGTGAATGAAGCGCCGGTGGTGCATTTCAAGGCCAACATCGTGCTCATGGGCGTGATCCGGGGTGTCTACCGCGAATTGCTCTTCAGTAAAGATAACTACGACTTCGACTATTCGCAGTCGCCGCCTTCCGTTCATAAAAAGTCCAGTGCGGCACCCTCCAATTTCTTGAGGGTCCAGTTCTTGCCGACCGAGTTGAGAACGGGAGAAGAGATCTATACGAAGTTGACCGTGGCGGAAAACCACACGCCCTTCAACGAAAACAGCCTCACGGCGTGGCTTGCGGGAACCGTCATTCCCACCGCCTTGGGCACCCGATGCCAGAACTTGAATGAATTGCAGATCCCCATTCCCAGCCGTTTCCCCAGCGCGACGACGAGCAGCCAGGGCGGCTTGATCGAGAGCCTGCATAACTTCGGGGTGGATCACATAGACTTCGGTGAAACGGAAAACAGCTTACCGCACGTGTCCGTGGAAGATAACAGCCTGTATCTCGATCTGTTGGCTCACGTGGGGATTTGCTATCAGGGAGACGCCTGCGTGAACCAGCAGACGATTCTCTCGGGGAGCCTGCTCGGCAGTCTTCCGATGTCCGCAAAATTACTGAATTTCGACTGGAAACAACATTAAGAAATATCCCGACCCCCTTTTCTTCCTGACTTTATGGAAGAGAAGGGGGTATGGGGTGGGGTTGCTCAAGGGGTTTGGTTTTAAGGGAAGTCCTAGAAACGGATAAGGGCTTGATGCATCCACCAAGTCCTCTTTTGCCTTTCTTTTTTCGGGAAAGGCGGTAGGGAGCGTATCGTCATGTCGTGGGGTAAGAAAACCTGGTCCATCCTGCATTTGGCCTTCATCTATTTGCTCGGCGCCGTTGCTTTGAACGCCTGCGGCGGCGCGGATAGTCCCTTCACCCTCGTGGAGCCGCAACCGAACACCAACAATGGGAACGGAAATAACGGGAACAACGGAAATAACGGCAATAACGGAAATAACGGCGGCGGGGGATGCGTCGTCACTTACACCTCCAAGTTCGCCATCCAGGCCAAGCTCGCCCCCGGCGCCTCCACGAGTGCGGACGCTACCGGCTTAGTGGCCGGAGACCCGCACGACTTACCCCCGATTAAATTGCATTTCAACGGGACCCAAGTGACCATGCTTGGCGACGATTTCCAACCGGCTGACGTGGTGCTCGGCACCCAGGCGATCACCGTGCGGCAAAAGGCCGGTACGCAAGCGACCGGCACCTACGATCCCGCAACGGGAGCCGTTAACTTGAGCGGAGTTCAATTTCAGATTACCGCGCCGATTGCCATTGAACTTCCCGGTTTTTCGCTTACCACAGGAAGCACGGGCGACATTACAGGAGCGCACGGAAATTTGAGCGCTCAAGGGGCGCCCCTTACTCCCGATAAGAAAATGAAATTGGCCGGCGGTTTCCAACTAGGTTCCAGCTTCCCCCTGGCGGAGTACATTGGTGCAGCGGTGACCATCGTGCTGGACGGTACGGTAGATAGCATTCCCGACCCGGCGGCCTGTACGGGCAGCGGGGGAGGGGGAGTCACCTTCAAAGAAGTGACCTCCGACGGCGCGGGCGGCACGACCGAAGCGAGTTTGGGCACCAACAATACGCTCAATTTAGACAGCGTCTTCGTCCCGCAGGCCGGCACCGACAGCCCGTCTCCGGGCGACACGAAATTCGCGAAAACCAAGACCCTGCGGGTGAAGAACGGCACCTCGGCGCCGATCACCGGCACCCTTACCAATCCTACGGGTTATACGGTGACTCCCACGAGCGTCAACATCGCCGCGGGGGCCTCGCAAGATTTTCAAGTGCAGTTTAGCCTGGCGCCCGTCTCCGATTATTCGGACACCAACGTGCCACTCACGCGCACGGTCACCGGCGCCTTAACCTTCGGCAGCGCCACCGCCAACTTAACCGGCGTCGCTAAGCGCGCCGGGCCCGAGCTCACCGTGGCGGGCACCGAGACGAGCGCCCCGACCACCATCGACTTGGGCGTGACGCCGGTCGCCATCTCCGGCACCGGAGATTCGGCCAAGATGGTTTGCTCCGCCCTCAACCCTCCGCCGGTTTTGGGACGTAAGGTGATCTTGCAGAATACGGGAATTCGCCCCTTGCACATTCAGCACATCAACGCTCCGACGGATACGAGCCCCGATACGGCCGCCGATCCGGGGTGTCTCAACTACGGCAGCGCTTTCTTGAGGATGGGCTTGGCCGTCGAAGGCGGCGCCACTTGCCAGACGCAAACCGTCCTGGGTCACACTTATTTGACGGATAATTGTACGATTCCCGTGGGAGCGGGGAAGGTGAGCTTCAAGGCCGCCTACATTCCGAGAAACGCCGGCAGCTTCCGGCATGCCGGCCAAGACACGGGAACCATGACGATTCCGAGCGATGATCCTCTTTTCACCACGACGCCCGTCACCCTGACCCTGAAGGGCGCCGTAAGTAAGGATACTTCCGATCTCTTGGCGATCCACAAAACCGGCTCCAATTTCAAAGTGAAGAACGGCGGCAGCCTTTCGATGAATATCGCCAACAACACCGACACCCAGCTCGACGCCGTCTATGAGTTTTTGAATTCGAGCAGCGATCGTCTACAAAATATTCAAGTCACGTTGACCGGTCCTGATGCGGAGAAGTTCCAGATCTGCCCGGCCACGGCGACGACGGCGGTGCCTCCCCCCTTGACCGGTTGCATGGCCACCAATCCCGGCGTGGTCACGGAGATTCCGGCGATGGTCAATACCACAGAAGGTAAGGCCTATCTCGGTATGCGCTTCGTCAAGCCCGCTTCCGGCAACGGGCCTTTCTCGGCCCAAATGGACGTGAGCTACGTGCCGGAGAGCACCAAGACCGCCGGCACACCCGCAGGCGTCACCAATCACTTCAAGATCACTTTCGTGGGGACGATCGGTTTCAACCCTCTCCACGATAAAGTGAAGATGGAGGTGGAATTCATTTCTTCCTTCATCGTGGGCGGTGAGATCCAGCTTTCGCCGACCGATTCCCTCGATTTCCGGAACCCGGCCAACGCTAACTTTAAGTCGGGTTCTTTAAAGATGACTTTGACATCCCATCCGGACAGCCCCATCAGCGACGTCACCATTGACGGCCCCGACCCGGATAGCGTCAACATCGTGGGGATGACGGCCGCCCAGCAGCGCCGTCAAATGGTGCAGCTCTTCACCTCCAGAAACAGCAGTTGTAGCGCCTCGGGAGCCGCGTGCCCCACGGACGGCGTGCCTTCTTGCACCGACCCGGATGACATTTCCGGCAATTACCAAGAAGGCAAGTGCTCCTACTTCTATTACGTGATCGGTACCGGGGATAAGGTGGGTAAGTACAACACGGAAACGGGCGAGATGACCTTGCCGGAATTGAAAATCCGGTTGATGAACCCGTACCACGCGGGCCTTATCTACCCCAGCGCCAACAAGACGGATACGCGACTACAGGCCTCGCTCACGACGCTTACCATCAATTCGAAGAATGTCCGTTTGGAGGATTTCGGAGGCGACAACGTTAACCTGGTGCCCGCTTCCGGCGTTAGCATCGCCGTTCCCGCGAGCCAGTTGAACAACCCGAGCAACCAAGTGGTGCCTTGCCCCACGGGATGGGATCCGACCAAGGATTTCAACGCCTCCAACCCGAACGACAGCCCCCCGGGGAAGTTCTCGTGTTACCTCTCGAGGGCTTCGGATAGTTCCGACGGGTTTGTCAGGGGTATGTCCGGCCGTTGGGTGCGCCCCAACGAGCAATCCATCATTCTTTCGATGGCGACGAAGTTTAGCGCCAACAAATCCTCCCCCGAGTTCGTTCCCTTCTTCATGTCGAACGGGACGATGTGGGTGGCCATCCAAGGAAGAATGAAGCAGTGCACGACTTCGGATTGTAATTAGAAAGTGTTTAAGACGATAAAGCCTGGGCATGGGCTGAAGACCGTGAAGTGAATCCTAGGGTAGAAAAGAACCCGAAAGGACCGCCTATGTTCCCACTTTTGGCGCTCGGCGCCGCGTTCGTCGCTTTTTTGTCTGCGGATTGTTCCAGCCACGATTCTTCCTCCGAAAGCAATGAGAGTGAGCCGGAGGTGCCTCGCATTCCGTCTAATCCTCCTCCGGAAGAGCTTCCCTCCTCGATTTCCCGTCCGGAACCCAGCGAAACGAAACCGGCGAGCCCTTGTCCGGAGGGGATGGTCTCCATCGACCGCTTTTGCATCGACACTTACGAAGATCACCTGCTCGTGCCCGGCCGCGATTGGCCCGCCAACGAACGTCCTCCCTTCGATCAATTTTATTGGGCCGAATCCCGCCGCGACGTTTATCCCCAAGCCTATATCAGCCGCGAGGAGTCGGAGGAGGCCTGCCGGCGCTCCGCGAAGCGGCTGTGCACGCTTTCCGAATGGCTACAGGCCTGCCGGGGGGCGGAAAAATTCATTTATCCTTACGGCAACGTCGAAGAGAAGGGGAGATGCAACAATTGGAAGCCTCATCTTTTAATGAAGCTCTTCGGGGACGTGGATCCCATGTCGTGGGGATACGAGTCGCACTTCAACAACCCGATCTTAGACGTGACGCCCGGTTTTTTGGCGAAGGCGGGGGAGTACGCCGCCTGCTTAAGCCCGTATCACGTGTATGACATGGTGGGGAATCTGCACGAATGGGTGTCGGATACCGTGGACTCAAGCCTGCCCAACAAGATCGTTCTTTACGAGAATCTCTTGGAGAAGCTGCCGATCAACAACGGCCACGGCATCTTCATGGGCGGTTTTTTCAGCACCTCCAATGAACACGGCTTGGGTTGCGGCTTCATCACCATCGGGCACGAGCCTGCTTATCATGATTATTCGACGGGCTTTCGTTGCTGTGCGGATGCGTTCAATTCGGGCGAAAAAAAACTGTAAAAATTCTGATTTTTCCCCGCGCGTTTTAAGGTGAAAAAATTATCCAAAAATTTTCTTCCAAAAATCTCCAAAAAAAACAATGTTTCTCAGCGGTTGCTTTCCCCTAAAAAAACAGGCTCCCATTTTGTCTCGCCGCGTTAACAACCTGCCGGAATCATTGCCGATAACTTAAAATGTGAAGGCGACGAAGCGATGAGAGGATCTCCCGGACGGTAGGGGAGAAAAAAGGTTCCGGGAACGCCCGTCGCGGTATGGGGCACAAGGTTTCACTCGGGGTGAGTGGAAGGAACAGGATGAAGGGACGCTCCATTTTAAAATCCGTTTTGTTTGTGGCCGTTCTTCACCTTCTCTCGGCGTGCGGCGGCGCCGATACACCGTTCACCCTCGTCGATCATACTCCCGACAATTCTGGCGGTAACTTAGGTCCCGGCTCTTCCGGTGTCGTCACTCCGGGGGGGAACTCCCAAGGCGGATGCGTCGTCACCTACAGTTCGAAATTTTCCATTCAAGCGAAATTGGCCCCGGGAGGATCCTCCAGCGCGGATCCCACAGGGCTCGTTGTCGGCGATCCCCATGACTTGCCCCCCATTAAACTGCATTTCAACGGCAACCAAGTGACCATGTTGGGGGACGACTTTCCCCCCGCCGATGTGGTGTTGGGTACCCAACCGATCACCGTGCGCCAAAAGGCCGGCACCCAAGCGGCGGGTACTTATGACGCCGCGACGGGCGCCATCAATTTAAGCGGCGTTCAATTTCAAATCACTCAACCCATTCCCATCGAACTTCCTTCCTTTAGCTTTACGACCGGGGGTACGGGCGACATCACCGGGGCCAACGGCAACTTGAGCGCCCAAGGGGCGCCTTTAACCTCCGACAAAAAATTGAAATTGGCCGCCGGATTTCAGATCGGCACTTTCCCCCTGCCCGAATACGTGGGCGCGGCGGTGACGATCGTTCTGGACGGAACGGTCGATTCGATTCCCGATCCCGCTACTTGCACCGGAGGCGGAGGAGGGGCGAGCGGCGTCATTTTCAAGGAAGTCATCCACAATCCCGATAGCAGCACCTCTGAAACCGGCTTGGGCGCCAACAATACCTTAGATTTCGGAGGCGTCTTCGTCGCCCAAGCGGGAACGGATACCGCCGCGACGGACGACCCCCATTATTACAAGACGAAAACCCTGCGCGTGCGGAACAACACGTCGTCAGCCTTAAGCGGCAACCTTACGAACCCCGCCGGGTATTCCATCACGCCGTCCGGATCGGTGAATATCCCGCCGGGAGGCAGCCAAGATTTCCAGATTCAATTCGGTTTCCCCCCGGCGAGCGATTATTCCGAAGGCAGCGTGCCGGCCAGCCGCACGGTGAGCGGTACCTTGAATTTCGGTTCCGCGAGCGTCACCTTGGGTGGCGTGGCCAAACGGGCGGCCCCGGAGCTGACGATGGCCGGGACGGAAACGAGCGCTCCCAATACGGTGGATTTGGGCGTGACCCCCGCCAATGTGTTGGGAACGGGAGCCAATACGAAATTAGATTGCCGTCCCGGTAGCCCGCCCATCCCTCTCGTGGCCCGCAAGGTGAGCATCCAGAACACGGGCATCCGGCCTCTGCAGATCCAACATATTTTAGCTCCCGTGAACAACGCCGCCCAACCGGCGGACCCTTACTGCGCCAACTATGGAACCGAATTTATGAGGATGGGCTTGAACGTGGAAGGCGGGGCGACCTGCCAAACGGTGACGGTCAGCGGCCATGTGTATCTTACGGATACCTGCACGATTCCCGTGGGGCCCGGCAAAGTGAATTTCAAGGTGGTGTACTTGCCCGCGAACGCGAGTTCGATCCGCAACGCCACGGGCAATAATCTCGAGAAAGACGCGGGGCACTTAACGGTGCAGACGAACGATCCCCGCTTCGACGGGAGCGCCGGGCACGATTCTTATTCGATTAACCTACAAGGGGCGGTGAGCCCGGACCGCTCGAACGTGCTCAAGATCAAGAGGGACGGAACGACGACCGAGGTTTCCGCCGGCGGCAACGTCCGCGTGAACATCCCCAACACGACCGACGGCGCCGTCACCCAAAAACTCGTGCTGCTCAACCACCTGGATCAACCCTTAAATGAAGTGCAGATTACCGTGGCCGATACCGCCCATTTCCAAATCGTGAATTCTCCCGCGCCGCCTCCTTCGGTAATTCCCGCCATGTCGAATGGCGCTGGGGCCGAGCCGGGCAAGGGGGAATTCTACGTCCGCTTCACCAAGCCCTCCGGGGCGACGACTGGGGCCTTCCCGACGACCTTGCAGGTGCGTTTCATTCCCGACAGCACCGGAGTGCAGAACACCTTCACGGTCAACCTAATCGGTTCGATCAACCATCAGGCGATCACGGGCCGGGCCAACATGAATATCGAATTCATCAGTTCCTACATCGACTCGCCCCTGCTCTCCAGCGGGCCCGTTGATTCCCTCGATTACCGCAAACCGCAGCTCACCGCCTTTCGTCCCGGCCCCATGAAGATGAATTTCACGGCGGTGGAAGGTTCCGAAACCTTACGAAACGTGACGATCCTCAACCCCCCGGGAGTCGATCCGACGGATGTGGGCGTGCTCAACACGGTGCGCGGCATGGCCAAGAGCAAAAGAGCCGAACTCGTTCGGGTCTATAGCACGCGCCTTTCGGGATATCCGGGCGGCGTGGAAGACGCCAATCACGATGGGATTCCCGACTGCACCGATCCTGAATCGATTAACCAGGATTATCAGGCGGGTGGCTGTTCTTTCTTCTACTATCTCTTTGCCACCAAACCGGGACAGCCGGGGCAGTATGACGACGAAACGGGACAACTGATTTTCTCGGACATCGATTTAAGGCTGGTCAATCCCTTCCACGCCCAGGTGCTCGATTACCAAACGAACCAGTTCACCAACACTCCCTTGAGAGGCACCGTTTCGACGCTCACCGTCGATTCGAAATATGACGGGGACATTTCCTTGGTGCCCGACCCGACCATCACCAACTCGCAAATCGCCGTTCCCGACAGCGCGGCCCAATCGTTCTTGGCGAGCGCCCAATACGGATGTCCCGGCGGCGACGCCTGGAAACCCACCGACAGCGCCACGCCGGCATTCGGCTGCTATATCAGCCATTCTTCCCCCTACTTCTTGAAGGGGATGAGCGTCACTCCCCTTCCGGACGGGGATTACCAAATGATCCTTACCTTACTCACCCGCTTCCCCGGCGCGGGCGCCCCCAATTATGTGCCCAGCTTCATGGCGGGCGGCAAACTTTGGGTAGCCATCCAAGGCAAACTCCATATTTGCGGCTCCGACCAAGACGCTTGTAATTAAAGGGAAAAATTAAAAAAGTACCCTGTCCAATGGGGTTCCCCAAGGGGAGCAACGGAGTGCTCTCCCTTGGGTCAAGTCCCAGGTTTCCTGGGACGCGAAGTAGAATTCTGCCCAAAAAAGTAGCAACTCTTTTCCATTAAACCCGACCTCTTATCCATCGAAAAAATCTGTAGATTTTTTTGTCTATCGCCTTTAGGTATAACCCTGGTCAAAAGGCGGCGGTGATTACCGTCGGCCTTGGGAGTGAGGAAAAAAGAAAAGAGGTGTTTTTATGGCTGAAGGTAGAACGACTTCCCTGTCCTCTGTTCCTTCCAATTCTTCGCCGGTGTTCGGCGAGGGAATATTCTCCTCCGAAGCTTTACCTGTGATTCCCCCGCAGGTTCTTTCAGGGGGCGGTGGCTATGCGTTTTCCGCTCCTAAATCCCTCGCCAATGATAAGTCGCGGACCTTAGAATCGATCTTGACGCGTCAATCTCTTCTTTCCTTGTCTTCCTTGAGCGAAAGCCAAAGGGCTGTGGACAATGCCGTCGCACGCTCGGGAGATTTTATCTCGAACCCCCGCAATCTGGCCTTTCTGGTGGGAGGAGGGGTGTTGGTGGGAATGGGGCGTAACGCGTTGCGACTGGAAGAAATGGAAGCGGGTCTTTCCACCCTTACTTCCACCGTGACCTCCACGCCCCGTTGGCGCTGGTTGGGCGTGACGGTGCTTCCCGTCATGGCGGTTGGTTGCGGGGCCAATACTCCCGAGGGTCACCCTTTTCAAGACGGGGGAGGAGGCGCCGATTCGACGGATTCTCATCCCGTTTTTCCCGATCATGACGGCGACGGATTCGCTTCCGACGTGGATTGTGATGACAACGATCCGAACGTACACCCCCTCCCGATTCCGCCCATGGGCGCCGGAGGTTTGGTTTCCATCTCTTCCTCTATGACGATTTGCCCGGGGCTATATCAGGGCGTTCGACTGGCGATTGAAACGCCGGGTTCTTCGGGCATTACGGTCGTCGGAGACGGAGTGACGTTGGACGGAACGGCGCTGCAGGGGTTGGCCGTTCCCCGACCGGGCCTTCTTTTGGAAGGGGCGAACAACGTGACGATCCAAGGGTTTAATTTCATGAATTTCCGTTCGTCGCCCGGCGTGGTCTATTTGAACCAGGCACCCAACGCGGTTTTCAACAATACGATCGTCAACGTGGGCGAAGGCTTCGACAGCGTGATGGCGTTTCACATCAACGACTCCAACGACGTCACATTGAGCGGCGTGCGGGCATACTTTCATGCCGATCGTGCGCTGGAGCTTTACAGCTCCGACCGTTTGACGGTCCGTAATTCCGTCTTCCGGGGGCTTCCCCCCACGGTGGGCGTGCAACTTTACGGGGTTCTCGCTCTTCAGAACGGGACTGGGCATTTGATCGCAGACAATACCATTCAAGCAGGCAAGGGGGCGGGCATTCAATTGATCGCGTTGAACCACGCCACTCTGCTCCGAAACCAAATTATTTCGAACGGCGGGGACGGGATTTACGGATCCACCCTGCACGACAGCACGATCGACCAAAATGTCGTGACGGGAAACGGCGGTTACGGCATCCACCTCTATCTTTATTCCACCAACAACTCGGTGACGAATAATAACTTCACCGGAAACACTTTAGGTTCCCGCTTTATCGAGGATCCGCTTTCGTCCATCGGAAACGTTTTCTTGGGAAATACCCCCGCTCCCTGAGGCCGTACACGCTAGTGACTGACTGGGTAGACGGGTTTGGAAGAGTCGTTGGAAAGCCCCTGCATCATCTTGAAAATTTCCTGCTGACGCTTCATGTCGCCGGCCCGGATGCGGGCCTGCTGAATGTCGTTATCGGTGGGAGTCTGCTTTAAGGCCATGTCCAGATATTGGATCGCCTTCTCGATATCCTTCGCCTCCAAATAGGCCTTTCCGATGGAGCCGTAGATGATTCCCAATTGGGCCGGGTTTGCCATGTCGAGGGGTTGGGCGATGGCCTTGTTGAAATAGTTGAGGGCGTTTGGATTGTCTCCCTTTGAAAGATAAATCTGGCCCAACAAGAAATAGAGGGCATAACTCGGGGCTCCCACCTCTCCCGCCTTGATCAGATAAGGCATGGCTTCATCCAGCTTCTTGCTCATATAGAGGGCCCGCCCATAAGCTTCGTAAAAATCCTTTTGATAGCGGTGGGGGGCAGAGAGGGTTTTCAGGCCGTCCTCCGATTGCTTGTAATATTGAATGGCGGAGTAGTAGCTGCCGGTCAGTTCGGAGCAGGCTCCCAGTTTGAAATAAACGAGGGAATCGTTGCAACCGGCACCGATGGCCTGCTTTAAATTGGCGATGGTCTTTTCGCAGTCTTGGGAGTCGTAGGCCTCGAAACCGTTTTTAACGAAGTCATTCCAAGCCTTCCCCGTTCGTCCGTATTTTTTATAATACCCGTAATCGTCATAGTCGGGCTTTTTCGGGGTTGTGGAAGCAGCCCCTGGAGGTTTAGACTCTTGGGCGTTGACGAAGGGAAAAGGAACGAGAAACGAGAGAAAGGCCAGAAATAGCAATATTTTTCGTAGACTTATCAAATTCACCCTTGCATTGTAACATTTCGTATGTTACCCGAAAACGTTAATTTTTTCAAAAGCATCCGTGGTTCATGGCAGTAGCGGATTCACAATAAAAAACGCACGACTTCGGGTTGGGGCCTTCCATAAAAGAGGCCGCAACGAGAGACTCGGTGGTTCGCTTTAAAAAAAGCGAACTCGTCTCCAATGAGGTCGGAGGCAAAAACCAAAAGGAGAAAATATGCTTACCCTCGATATGAAGGACCTGCTCGAGGCAGGTGCCCACTTCGGTCATCAGACCAAGCGGTGGAATCCCAAAATGAAACCCTATATCTACGGGGTTCGAAACAGCATCCACATTATCGATTTATCCAAGACGGTGCCTCTCGCTCAGGCCGCCTTCGAATTCGTCGCCCAAGCGGTGGGTGAAGGGGTGGATGTGCTTTTTGTAGGTACCAAACGCCAAGCCCAAGACATCATCCGCGAAGAAGCGGAGCGTTGCGGGATGTATTACGTCAGCCAGCGTTGGCTGGGAGGCACGCTCACCAACTTCAAGACGGTGAAGGCCTCTATCGACCGTGTGAGGGACCTGCAGACCAAGAAAGAAGACGGCACCTTCTCCGTACTCTCTAAGAAGGAAAACTTAACCATCGACCGCGAGATCCAAAAACTCGAGAAATCTTTGGGCGGAATTCGCAACATGAACCGCGTTCCCGGCATCGTCGTCATCGTCGATCCGAAAAAGGAAAAAATCGCCGTCCACGAGTCGAACGTGCTCGCCTTGCCCGTCATCGCCATGGCCGACACCAATTGCGATCCCGCGGGCATCGATTATTTGATTCCCAGCAACGACGATTCCATTCGGGCCATCCGCCTGATTTTGAGCAAGATCGCCGACGCCGTGCTCGAAGGCATGGTGAAGCGTGAAGAGCGCGCCCGGGCCGAGGCCGATCGCGAACCGGAGAAGAAACCCGCCAACCGCGAAGCCAAACCCGCCGGTAAAGGCGCCGCCTTCGTAAGCCGCCCCGATAAGTTCGAGGGAGAGAAGGAAGAGTTGGAAGGCTTCAGCGCCCGTGCCGAAGAAGAAGCCGCGGGGCAAGGGGCCGGCGAAGAAACCACAGAAGAAAAGTAAAGCACCCTCAAGATTGGAGTGATCCGTATGTCAGAAATTTCAGCGAACCAAATTAAAGAACTGCGTGAAAAAACCGGAGCCGGCGTGCTCGATTGCAAGAAGGCCTTAGTCGAGAGCGGCGGAGACCTAGAAAAAGCGGTCGATATTCTCCGCAAGTCGGGGGCCGCCAAGGCGGACAAAAAATCGGGCCGCATTACCGCCGAAGGGCGCGTGGCTGCCAAGATCGAAGGCAGCGAAGGCGTGCTGCTCGAAGTGAACTGCGAAACGGATTTCGTCGCCAAAACCGACGACTTCCAAAATTTCGTCGATGCCTTGGCCGCTCATGCCTTGAAGACCCGCCCGGCGAACTTGGAAGCCTTGCTCGATTCGTCGTTGAACGGCCAGAAGGTAAAGGAAACCGTTCAAAACTTGATCGCGAAGACGGGGGAGAATCTTTCCGTGCGGCGCTTCACCCTCGTTTCCGCGGGGGCCGGAGAGAAATTGGGTTCTTATATCCATATGGGAAATAAGATCGGCGTCATCGTGAAAGCAAAGGGTCCCCAAGACCAGCTCTCCGAGGGCGTGTTGCGCGATGTGGCCATGCACGTTGCGGCCAGTTCCCCGCAATATTTAAGCCCGGAGAAAATTCCCGCCGAGGCTTTGGAGCGGGAAAAGGCCATCTATAAAGAACAGATGAAAGACATGAACAAGCCGCCCCAAGTGCTGGAGAAAATTCTGGATGGAAAGATCGCTCGCTTCGCCGACGAGGTTTGCCTTTTGCAGCAGATTTTCGTGAAAGACCCTACGGGCAAACAAAGCGTAAGTCAGTATTTGAAGCAGATCCACCCGGAGATTACCGTCGTTGACTTCTTCCGGTATCAAGTGGGCGAGGGAATCGCCAAACGCGAGGATAATTTCGCGGAGGAAGTGGCGAAAACCCGAGGATAACGTCTTTTCCTCCGGCTTGAGCCTTCCGCGTCGGGTGTTCTTCATTCATTGAGAGCAAAAAACAATGTCTAACCTTAAATACAAACGCGTACTTCTTAAATTGTCCGGCGAAGCTCTCATGAGTCCCGAAGGGTACGGGATCGATCACGAGGTCGTGAAGAAAATCGCCGAAGAACTCAAAGAACTCCAAGAAATCGGGGTCCAGTTGGCCATCGTCATCGGGGGAGGAAATATCTTCCGCGGCACGGGTCAAGAGGCCGGCAATATCGACCGAGCGAGCGCCGATTACATGGGCATGTTGGCGACCGTCATCAACGCCATGGCCCTCCAAGACAGCTTGGAAAAGTTGGGCGTGCATACCCGCGTCCTTTCGGCGATTGAAATCCAAAAAGTGGTGGAACCTTACATCCGCCGCCGCGCCACTCGACACTTGGAGAAGGGGCGCATCATCATTCTGGCCGCCGGCACTGGGAATCCTTTTTTCTCCACCGATACGGCCGCCGCGCTTCGGGCGATGGAGATTCGCGCCGACGTGATCCTGAAAGCCACGAAGGTGGATGGGGTCTACGACAGCGATCCCAAGAAGAACAAAGACGCGAAGCGCTTCGATCATCTCTCTTTTTTAGATGTGCTCAATAAAAACCTCAAGGTGATGGATTCCACCTCCATTTCGCTCTGCATGGACAATCACTTGCCAATCATCGTTTTCGACCTTTTCAAGCGGGGCAACATCAAACGCGTGATCGAAGGGGAAACCGTCGGAACCCAGGTATCTTGAAAAAAAGTCAATTAACGGGGAGCCATTATGTCCAATCATGCCGCGATCGCCGAACTCAAACAAAGGATGGAAAAATGCCTGAAGTCCCTGCAAACCGAGCTCACCAAGGTGCGCACGGGGCGGGCTTCGCTCAATCTGCTCGATGACGTGAAGGTGGATTATTACGGCACCTTGACCCCGCTCAACCAGGTGGCGACATTAGGCGTGCCAGAACCCCGCCTCATCACGATTTCCCCCTGGGACCCTAAGGTGATTCCCGACATCGAGAAGGCGATCATGAAGGCCGATTTGGGTCTCATGCCCACCAACGACGGGAAGATGGTCCGTTTGCCCATTCCCGCCCTTACCGAAGAACGCCGCAAAGACTTGGTGAAGATGGTGAAGAAGATGGGAGAAGAGGGCAAGGTCGCCGTTCGGCACGTGCGCCGCGATACGATGGACGCTCTCAAGAAGCTCGAAAAGGACGGGGATCTTTCCAAAGACGACCATAAGCACTTGAGCGACGAAGTCGAAAAGATCACCCATGAATTCGTCGAGAAAGCCGACAAGACGATCGAACACAAAGAGAAAGAATTGATGGAAGTGTAATCCATCGAACCTTGACGATCCCGATGCAGATTGACCTTAAGAAAATTCCGCGCCACGTCGCCATCATCATGGATGGTAATGGGCGTTGGGCCACCCGCCAGAACCTTCCTCGTTTGGAAGGGCATAAGAGGGGGGTGGAGACGGTGGAGGAGATCGTCAATTCCGCCTACGACATGGGTGTCGAATATTTAACGCTCTATGCGTTTTCCAAGGAAAATTGGAACCGACCGATGGAAGAGGTCTCCGGTTTGATGGAGCTTCTCTGCAACTTTCTTCGCGCGAAAAGGCCCAGCCTCATCGAGAAACAGATCCGTTTTCAAACGATCGGGGAGGTCGACCGTTTGCCGGACCCCGTGCTTCAAGAACTCTCCGACAGCGTGGAGTCGACGCGGCGTTTCAGCAAGATGACCCTCGTTTTGGCCCTTTCCTACGGGTCGCGCCATGAAATCGTGCAGGCGGTGGAACGCTTGATCCGCAAGCGTCAAGCCTCCTCGAACCTGGCGGAGGGGATTACGCCCGAGGAATTCCAGCAATGCCTCGATACCCGATCGATTCCCGATCCCGACCTGCTCATCCGCACCAGCGGTGAACGGCGGATCAGCAACTTCCTTCTTTGGCAGATGGCCTATACGGAGCTTTATTTCACCGACATTTTATGGCCCGATTTCACCCGGCAAGATTTTCTGCAGGCGATTTTAGAATACCAAAGCCGGGAAAGGCGTTTCGGTTTGACGAGCGATCAGATTCGGGATTTTGATTAATTCGAAACTTACTTGTTGTCATCCTGAACGTTGGCGAAGGATCTCCCGAGGCGCACTCGGCGGGAGCCTTCACGGGGGTCGGAATGGCATCGAATAGCAACTCATCTTAATTCCACCATGGACTCAAAAAGGATCGTTTGGGGATTATTGCTCGCGCCTCTCGTGGTGCTCTTCGTCTTGTACGCTCCCCTACCGTTTTTTAAGGCGGTGATTTTGCTGGTCGGGGGGATTTGCTTGAAGGAGTTCATGACGATCGCCTTGCCCAAACACCCCTCTTCGGTGCCTTATCTGGGGGTCGTGTTGGGAATGTTTTTTTCGGGGGTGTTGCTGTTCGCCGAGAGGGGATCCAACCTTTGGATCGGCAGCCTGGCTCTGGTTCTCGTGGTTACCTTCGTTTATTACCTTTTTTGCGAGCATGACTTGTCCATCGTGCTTACCCAGATTTCCCTGACGGTGTTCGGTTGCGTTTACGTCAGTTGTCTTTTCTCATACATCGGTTTGCTCCGGGGACTCGAGCGGGGGACCTTCTGGGTTTTTCTCACGGCGGGAGCGACTTTCATGGCCGACACCAGCGCCTTTTTCGCGGGTCACCTCTTCGGTCGCCATAAATTGGCGCCGCGGGTGTCGCCTGGAAAGACGGTGGAGGGACTCATCGGCGGCGTTTTAGGAAGCATTTTCGCGGCCTTCGTTTGTCGCTTCCTTTTTTGGAAAGAGTTCAGTGCGGTGAGCGCCGTCATCATCGGCCTGCTCGTAGGTTTGATCGGACCCTTGGGCGACTTGTCCGAGTCCCTCATTAAGCGCAGCGTGGGGGTGAAAGATTCGGGGCAGTTCATCCCCGGCCATGGGGGGCTTTTAGATCGCGTGGATGCGTTGCTTTTTACGGGCCCACTGGTCTACTATTACGCGGCCTTCTTTTATTAGGATTTTATGCGCAAAAAAATCTCCATCTTAGGCTCTACGGGCTCCATCGGCACAAACACGCTCGATGTG
The DNA here is from genome assembly GCA_046346885.1 of bacterium. Taxonomy (GTDB): domain Bacteria; phylum UBA10199; class UBA10199; order JADFYH01; family JADFYH01; genus JAXMHI01. The sequence continues at coordinate 173,393 of JAXMHI010000002.1, forward strand.
GTGCGTTCCCATCCCGGACGCTTCGAGGTGGTGGCCCTCTCTTGCGGAAGAAACTTGGATCTTTTCCGAGAGCAGGTGTTGGAATTCAAGCCCAAGCTCGTGAGCGTTTTGCTGGAAGCCGACGTCCCCAAGCTTCGTGAAGGATTGAACGGTTTTTCCGTCCCCATCGTCTTCGGGGAGGAGGGGGCGGTGAAAGTGGCCTCCCACGCGGACGTCGAGATGGTCGTTTCCGCCATGGTGGGAGCGGCGGGCCTGGTGCCTACCTTAAGGGCGATCGAGGCAAAAAAGCAGATCGCGCTCGCCAATAAGGAAACCATGGTGATCGCCGGAGAACTCATGAACGGCGCGGCGGCGAAAGCCGGCGTCAAAATTTTCCCCGTCGACAGCGAACACAACGCCATCTTTCAAGCGCTTCAAGGCCACCGCCCCCAAGACGTAAGGCGCCTCATTCTCACCGCTTCCGGCGGCCCCTTCCGCCAGAAGACGAAAGAAGAATTGGAAAACGTCACCTTAGAGCAGGCTCTCAAGCATCCCAACTGGAGCATGGGCCCCAAGATTACCATCGATTCGGCGACGCTCATGAACAAGGGACTCGAGATCATCGAGGCGCGTTGGCTCTTCGACATTCCCGAAGAAAAGATCGACGTGCACGTGCATCCGCAGAGCGTGGTGCATTCGATGGTCGAATACCAAGACGGTTCGGTGATCGCCCAACTGGGTATTCCCGACATGCGTATCCCCATCGCTTACGCACTCTCTTATCCCGAACGCTTGCCCAACACCCTTCCCCCGCTGGATCTTTTCCGCGTGAGAGACTTGAATTTTTACGAGCCAGATCTTGACCGTTTCGAATGCCTAAAGCTCGCCAAAACGGCCCTTCGACAGGGAGGCGACGCCCCTTGCGTCCTCAACGCGGCCAATGAAGTGGTGGTGAAGGCCTTCTTAGACGGGAAGATCCGCTTTCTGGACATTCCCAGGGTAGTGGGGCAGGTGTTGAGAGAACATACCCCGCAAGCGGCGCATCGGCTGGAAGACTTGCTGCGCGTCGACGCCGGGGCCCGCGCCAAGGCCCGCGAGATTTTGGGGGCTTTTCAGTCTTCCGCTTCTCAGGGCGGGAGAAACGGCAATCATCAACCTTCTCGGAGCCCATCCGTTAATTAAATATTATGACGATTCTTTATTTTATATTGGGGTTAGGCCTTTTAATTTTCATCCATGAATTGGGCCATTTTTTGGTGGCCAAGTGGGCGGGTATCCGGGTGGAAAAATTTTCTTTGGGCTTCGGTCCGAAGCTGATCGGTTTCACCCGCGGTGAAACGGAATACCGCGTTTCGATTCTTCCGCTTGGGGGGTACGTGAAGATGTCCGGAGAAGATCCGGAAGAGGGCGAGATCAAGCCCTTGGACGATCCCCGCAGCTTCGCCGCCCAACCTTTGCGCAAACGAGTGCTCGTCGTCGCGGCGGGCCCCATCATGAATCTTTTGCTCGCCTTGGTCCTCATGCCCATCGTTTTCATGGTCGGCCGCATGGAGCCGGTTTTTCTCTATCAGCCGCCGGTGGTGTTGGGGGTGAAAGCCAAGTCTCCGGCCCAAGAGATCGGTCTGGAAAAAGGCGACAAGATCCTCTCCATCGAACAAACCGCCACACCCACGTGGGACGAAGCCTTGCAACGCATCTTGATGAATCCCAACCGGGAAGTGACGTTGAAGGTTCAAAAGAAATCGGGGACGGAAGAGACGAAAAAAGTGAAGCTCTCGCAAGTGAAGGAGGGCAAGGCGGGATTTTTAGGGGTGGAGCCGAGTCTCTTCTTGGGCAACGAGGCGGAGGTGGACAAGGTCGCGCCCGACTCCCCGGCCGAGAAGGCGGGCATTCGCTCGAAAGACCGAATCTTGAAGATCGGCGGAGAGATCGTCGCCGATTGGCAGGACATGAGCGACAAGATCTCTCAGTCGAACGGAAAACCCGTGGTGGTGGAGGTGTTGCGTGGCAGCGAGAAGCTCGAACTCAACTTGACCCCCCAATACAGCGACGCCAATAAAAAATGGATCTTGGGCATCACCAAAGAGTTTCACCCCGAAGATTTCGTGAAGCATCGTTACGGTTTCGTCGAGTCCATCAAACGGGGAATGAAGGAAAACGTGCGTTTGTTCGGCTTAACCTTGGAAGTGCTCAAAAAACTTTTCACCTTTCAGCTTTCTTACAAGGCTTTGGGCGGCCCCGTGCAAATCGCCCAGGCGACCGCCCAAGCGGCCCATTCGGGTCTGGGCGATTTCATTTTCTTCCTCTCGTTCTTGAGCATGCAGTTGGGGATCTTGAATCTGCTTCCCATTCCCGTTTTAGACGGCGGGCACTTGTTCTTCATGGGCTATGAAGTGATCCGTCGCAAACCCCTTTCCATCAAGAAGAGAATCATCGCCCAACAGGTGGGCATGCTCGTGCTCTTCACTCTCATGATTTTGGTGACCGTCAACGACATCGACACCATTTGGGGCATCAAGAAGCTCTTGGGCAAGATCGTCAGTTGGTTTTAGAAATGTTTCTTTTAGCCTTGGATACCTCCGGTCCTACCGGGTCTGTCGCCGTTTTAAAGGAGGGAGCGCTTCTCTCTGAAATCACGTGGGAGGCGAAATCGAGCCACACCTCCGAGCTTCCCGATCAAGTTCAAGCCGTTTTAAAAAAAGCCGAATTGGATTTTGGGCGGGTGGACGGCATCGCCGTCACCTTAGGGCCCGGCTCCTTCACGGGGTTGCGCATCGGTCTTGCGTTCGTAAAAGGCCTCGCTCAGGCGGAGAAAAAGCCGGTCATCGGAGTTTCCACCCTGTGGGCCCTGGCGAGGGCCGTTTCGGGAGAAGGGCCGATTGTCCCTCTTCTTTCCGCCAAACGGGATGAAATTTATGGGGCCGCTTTTGAGCCCGCACCCGCCGGTCTTTCCCTCCTTTTAGAGGAAAGAGCGGCCTCTCCGGAGGCATTTTTGGAAGATTTAAAGGGCTGCATTCCCACATTGAAAGGTCCCCTCCGTTTTTTGGGGAGCGGCGCCCGTTATTACGAGAAGGAAATCCGTTCCACTTTTCCCGAAGCGGAATTTCTGCCGGTTTCTTATGACGCGGTGCAAGCCCGTCGGGTGGGAGAAATAGGTTTTGAAGGGTTTAAGGCGGGCCGATTTTCGAGGGGAGGGGTCGATTTAGTTCCCCAGTATTTACGCGCCTCGGAGGCGGAACTGAAAAGAAAGAAATGAGTCATGATGTTGAAAATGGGCAATGATATTAATCAGTTAATGCCATATTCGTTTTTGGGAAAAAAGGAAAAAACAGCCTCGAAATTATGATAGGATAAAAAACAGGAAAGAGGGGTTTTAGAAAAAGGAGGGCGTATGGAGGAAAAGGATCAGGAGTTGGTAGAACGACTGATTTCAGAAAACAATGAACTAAAAACCCTTTGGAAAGAGCATCAAAAGTATGAGCAGCAACTGGAAAAGCTCGACCGAAAAAACTTTCTCACCCCGGCCGATCGACAGGAAAAAAAGCGGCTTCAATTGGCGAAGCTCGCCGGCAAAACCCGAATCGAACAGATTTTGGTCAAATTTCGTGAATAAGCCTTCTTTTTAAAAGCCTTGCCTGGTTTAAAAAAATTAAGGTAAATTAAAAGATTCATAGGTTTTGCTTTGCGAAATCATAGGGTTTCGTAAAGAAAACCTTTTATCTTGAATAAGGACGATGAAACTCACCGGCGCTCAAATTGTCATCCAATCCATGAAAGATCTCGGGGTCGACCTGGTGTTCGGCTATCCCGGCGGGGCGATTCTCCACGTCTACGACGAAATTTACAAGCACCCCGAACTGCGCCACATTTTGGTGCGACACGAGCAGGGCGCCGTCCATATGGCCGACGGGTATGCCCGCGTGACGGGAAAGCCGGGCGTCGTCATTGTCACTTCCGGTCCCGGAGCCACCAATACCGTGACGGGGTTGGCGACCGCCTACATGGACTCCATTCCTATGGTCGTGATTACCGGCCAAGTGGCCGTACCCATGATCGGCAACGACGCCTTCCAAGAAGCCGACGTGGTGGGGATCACCCGATCCTGCACCAAGCATAATTATTTGGTGAAAGACATCACTCAATTGCAAAAAGTATTGAAAGAAGCCTTTACCGTCGCGACGACTGGAAGACCGGGGCCCGTGGTGGTCGATATTCCGAAGGACGTGCAGTTGCACATCGCCGAATACTTGCCCATGAATGAGATCCCGGTGCGCTCTCCGAAATCGAGCCCCGAGGGAGATCCCGCTCAAATCAAAAAGGCCTTCGATCTTTTGCTTTCCGCGAAATCGCCTCTGTTTTACGTGGGAGGCGGGGCCGTGCTTTCCAAGGCGGCCGATGAAGTGGCGGAGTTCGCTCATATTATGGAAGTTCCCGTGGCGATGACCCTGATGGGCTTGGGCGCCTTTCCGGGAACCGATCCCTTATCCGTCGGCATGTTGGGTATGCACGGCACCTACTTTTCCAATATGGCGATCAACACCTGCGACGTTCTCTTCGCCATCGGCAGCCGCTTCGACGATCGGGTTACCGGCAAGCTCTCCGAGTTTTCGGTGAACTCGAAGAAGATCCATTTGGATATCGACGCTTCCAACATCGGCAAAAACGTGAAGACCGAAGTCCCGCTGGTGGGTGACGTGAAATTGGTTTTAAGGGAGCTCATCCGGCTCGCGAAAAGCTGCAAAAATTTGGATCAATTCAAAAAGCAAATCGCCCCGTGGTGGAAACAGATCGAGGAGTGGAAGGCGAAGGCCCCCATCACCTACGATCAGCCGATGGATGGGGAAGTGAAACCGCAATACGTCTTAGATCAGCTCTATCAACTCACCCACGGCAATGCGATCGTCACGACCGATGTGGGCCAGCATCAGATGTGGGCCGCCCAGTTCTTCAAGTTCGCCAAGAGCCACTATTGGTGCACTTCCGGCGGTTTGGGCACGATGGGCTTCGGCTTTCCCGCGGCGATCGGCGCCCAGTTGGCCAAGCCCGATGCGACGGTGATCTGCGTTTCGGGCGACGGCAGCATCCAGATGAACATCCAAGAATTGGGAACGGCCGTGGAATGGAAACTGCCCGTCATCGTCGCCATCTTGAACAATAATTATTTGGGGATGGTGCGCCAGTGGCAGGAGCTTTTCTACGACAACCGGCTCTCGCAAGTGACCTTTGGAGCCATGCCCGATTTCGTGAAGCTGGCGGAAAGCTACGGGGCCCAGGGGTTTAAAGTGGAACACCCGAAGGACGTGGTCCCCGTCATCCAAAAGGCATTGGCCACCCGCGATAAGCCGACGATCATCGATTTTGTGGTGGCCCTGGAAGAAAACGTCTACCCCATGGTGCCCGCGGGCAAGGGAGTGGGCGATATCGTATTAGCGTGACCTGATGCCAAATAATAACAAGCACACAATTTCAGTTTTGGTCGAAAATGAGTTTGGGGTCTTAGCCCGCGTCTCCGGCATGTTTGCGGCTCGTGGGTACAATATCGATTCCCTTTCGGTGGCGACGACTTTGGACCCCAAGTTCTCCCACATCACCCTGGTGACGAGCGGGAGCCCGGAAATCATCGAGCAGATCCTGAAGCAGTTAAACCGCTTGATCGACGTGGTGAAGGTGCAGGATTTAACCGGCGAGAACTTCCTCAACCGGGAAACGATTCTGGCCAAGGTGAAGGCCGATGAGAAGAAAAGCCCCGACCTCTTGAAGCTGATCGAGAGCTATGGGGCGGAAAAGGTGGATTCGAACGCTTCATCTCTCCTCTTGCAATTGACGGGGGAAGGTGAAAAGGTGGAAGAGTTCGTGAAAAAGTTGGAGCCTTTCGGGATCTTAAAGCTCATTCGGACGGGAACCATTGCCATTTCCCGGGAGGAAGACTAAGTTAGTATTTTAAAGATATGGATGGAAAAGAACACAGTTCAGACGCCCCTTCGGAAATGGTGAGGCCCCGCCGGGCCGGCATCAAGAAGGGCGTGTATATCCTGCCCAGTCTTTTTACGACCGCTTCCTTGTTTTGCGGATTTTATTCCATCATCCATTCCATTTCCGGCGACTTCGTCTTGGCGGCGTGGGCAATCATGTTCGCCGGGGTTTTCGACGGCCTGGACGGACGCGTCGCCCGCTTAACCAAAACCCAAACGGAGTTCGGCCTGGAGTACGATTCGTTGGTGGATTTGGCCAGTTTCGGCTTGGCTCCCTCCATTTTGGTGTTTACCTGGAATCTTCACGCGCTCAACCGCATCGGCTGGGCGGCGGCTTTCCTGTTTTTCGCCTGCGGGGCCCTGCGATTGGCCCGGTTTAACGTGCAATCCTCCAGCGTGGAAAAGCGGTTCTTTCAAGGCTTGCCCATCCCTTGTGCCGCCTACGTGTTGGCGAGCTTGGTGATCTTCCACGAGCACATCGCGGGCTCGGTGAAGATGTCACCGTATTTCGTTATGCCGCTCACCATCGTGATCGCCCTGCTGATGGTGTCGAGCATCCGCTACCGCAGCTTCAAACACATCGATTTTTCGAAACCCCAGTCTTTCATCTTCCTGGTGATCGCCGCCGTCGTGGTATTCGTCGTGGCGAGCGCCCCTCAAGAGACCATGTTTTTGGCCTCCGTAGCCTACGTGCTGATGGGGATCGTCGACGAACTGCTTCATCTCCGCCACCGGAAAAACTACCTCGAGAAGCGCCTTGCCCAAAAAGAGCAGGCTCTCCGCCCTCAAGATCATCTCAAAGTGGTGAATCTCCCCTCGGGGGAGAAAACTACGAGCGAGAAACATCTTTAATTTTTCGGCCGAAACCCTTAAATCTTAAGAACGGTTTTTTGATGCAGAGGGAAGTTCGACTTTACTTAAGCGAATTTGACATCATTCCTCTCTTTCGAAGAATCCACGAACGGATCAAAAAATGGAAAACGATATCGTAAAAATTTTCGACACGACGCTGCGCGACGGCGAACAGTCGCCCGGTTGCAGCATGGACATCAACGAGAAGCTGCGCATGGCTCGACAATTGGCGAAGTTAAACGTCGACGTGATCGAGGCGGGCTTTCCCATCGCCTCCGACGGCGACTTCGAGGCGGTGAAGAAGGTCGCCCAAGAAATCGACGGACCGGCCATCGCGGGCCTGGCCCGCGCCAATCCGAAGGACATCGACCGCGCTTGGGAGGCGGTGAAATATTCCAAACGGCCGCGCATCCATACCTTCATCGCCACCTCCGACATCCATCTGCAATACAAGCTGAAGAAGACGCGCGAACAAGTGCTGGAAGACGCCTACAATGCGGTGAAACACGCGAGCGGCTACACGCCCGACGTGGAATTCTCCGCGGAGGACGCCACCCGCAGCGATTGGAACTACTTGGCCCAAGTGTTCAGCGCCGCCGTCGAGGCGGGGGCGACCACGTTGAACGTGCCCGATACGGTCGGCTATACCGTTCCCTTGGAATTTTCGCGCCTGATCACCTTTTTGAAAGAGAACGTGAAAGGGGCGGAGAAGGCCGTCTTCAGCGTCCATTGCCACAACGATTTGGGCTTAGCCGTCTCCAACAGTTTGGCGGCCGTATTGGCGGGGGCGAGGCAAGTGGAATGCACCGTCAACGGCATCGGCGAGAGGGCGGGAAACTGCTCGATGGAAGAGGTCGTAATGACCATGCGCGTTCGACGCGACATTTTCCCCTGCGACACGCGCATCGTCTCCGACCAGATCTATCATTCGAGCAAACTGTTGACCCTGATCACCGGCGTCGCCGTGCAGCCCAATAAGGCCATCGTGGGCGCCAATGCCTTCGCCCATGAGTCGGGTATCCACCAAGACGGCATTTTGAAGCACAAGATGACCTACGAGATCATGACGCCCGCCTCCGTCGGTTGGTCGGCCCACAAGTTGGTGCTGGGCAAGCACTCGGGGCGTCATGCGTTCCGCACACGCCTGACCGAATTGGGTTATCAGTTGAGCGAAGAGGAGCTGCAGGAAGTCTTCGGCTTGTTCAAGAATTTGGCCGACATTAAAAAGGAGGTCTTCGACGACGACTTGGAGGCCTTGGTCACTGACGTCATTACCCGCGGCCCCGACCGATACGAGCTGATCGACGTGAAAGTGCAAAGCGGCACCAAACTGAAGCCAAAAGCGAAGGTGAAATTGAAATGCAACGGCAAGGCGAAGGCGCTGGAAGCGACCGGCGCCGGCCCAGTAGACGCCACCTTCAAGGCCATCCGCAAGATCGCGGGATTCAAGGGTGAGCTGCTGAAGTTCAACGTAGCCGCCATTACCGGCGGCACCGATGCGCAAGGCGAGGTGTCGGTCACCTTGAAGGACAAGGGAAAGGAAGTGCGCGGCGTCGGCACGCACGCGGACATCCTGCAGGCTTCCGCCAAGGCGTATGTGAATGCGTTGAATCGGTTAGAGAATTTCCGGTCGAAGAAGGAGGGGATTTAGAAAAGGGGCGCGAAAGCGCCCCTTTTCTCTTACCAATACATCTGCGCGTTGTGCTTTTTCTCAAAAGCGCCGATTTCACCTTCATGCTTCAGCGAGAGCCCGATCTCATCTAGCCCACGAATCAAATGTTCCTTCACGGCGGGATCGATCTCGAAATGGAAAGAGATTTCGTCTACGGCGGGAATGTGCAGGGTGATCCGTTGCTCTTCCAAGTTGACGGTGGCTTCTAAACTTTCATAACGCCCGACCATCTGGAAAATCTCCTCCACCTCCGCTTCTTTCAAGGCGATGAGGAGCAATCCGTTTTTCACCGAGTTGTTGTGGAAGATGTCCGCGAAGGCCGGGATGTCGCCCATGCGCGGAGCGATGATGGCGCGCAGCCCGTATTGGGTGAGGGCCCACACGGCGTGCTCGCGGGAAGAACCACAGCCGAAGTTGTTGCGGGTCACTAAGATCGAGGCGCCCTTAAACTTGGGTTGGTTGAGTTCGAAGGCGGGGTCCGGCTTGCCGTCCGGGAGGTAGCGCCAATCGAAAAAGAGTTGTTCCCCGTAGCCGGTGCGGCGGATGGATTTTAGGAATTGCTTGGGGATGATCTGGTCCGTATCCACGTTGGCCCGGTCGAGCGTGCCGATTTTTCCTCGGTGCGATTTGAAGGCTTCCATTATTTAAAGCTCCTTATGTCCACGAATTTTCCCGCCACCGCCGCCGCGGCGGCCATCTCCGGGCTCACCAGGTGGGTGCGTCCGCCCTTGCCTTGGCGCCCTTCGAAGTTGCGGTTGCTGGTGGAGGCGCAGCGCTCTTGAGGTTTCAGTTGGTCGGGGTTCATGGCGAGGCACATGCTGCAGCCCGACTCGCGCCATTCGACCCCGGCTTCTAAGAAAACCTTGTCTAAGCCTTCGGCCTCCGCGTGCTTCTTCACGACTTGAGATCCGGGCACCACCATGGCTTTTACGTTCTTGGAAACCTTTTTACCTTTAAACACTTGAGCGGCCGCGCGCAGATCTTCGATGCGGGCGTTGGTGCAGCTGCCGATGAAGACCACGTCGACGGGCACTTCCGTCAACTTCGTGCCGGGTTTGAGCCCCATGTATTCGTAGGCGTGTTCCGCGTCTTTCTTGGAAAGGCCAGGAACTTTGTCCGTTTCGGGAAGGGGTTGGTCCACGTCGATCACCATGCCGGGGCTGGTTCCCCAGGTCACTTGAGGCGCGATCTTGGAGGCATCGATCGTCAAGGTGCGGTCATAGGTGGCATCGGGATCACTCACCAAACTCTTCCAATGGGCGATCGCTTTCTCCAGTTCTTTTCCTTTAGGGGCATAACGTCGGTTCGGTTGGCTTAAGTATTGGAAGGTCGTGTCGTCCGGCGCGATCATGCCCGCCTTGGCGCCGCCTTCGATGGACATGTTGCAGACGGTCATCCGCCCTTCCATGGAGAGGGCGCGGATGGCGGGCCCCGTATATTCGATGACGTGCCCGGTGCCGCCGGCGGTGCCGATGATTCCGATCAACTTCAGCACCATGTCTTTCGCCGTCACGCCCTTGGGCAGGGCGCCGGTAAATTCCACTTTAAAGGTTTTTGCGCGCTTTTGGCGGAGGGTTTGGGTGGCCAGCACGTGCTCCACTTCCGAAGTGCCGATGCCGAACGCCAAAGTGCCGAAAGCCCCGTGGGTGGCCGTGTGGCTGTCGCCGCAGACGATGGTGGTGCCGGGGAGGGTGAGTCCCATTTCCGGGCCGATGATATGGACGACCCCTTGGTTTTCGCTTTTTAAGTCGTAGAGGGTGATACCGAAGTCTTTGCAGTTTTGAGTGAGTGCGTCGATTTGGGCACGGGCGATTTCGTCTTTGATGTTGTAACGATCGACGGTCGGCACGTTGTGGTCCATCGTGGCCACCGTCAGTTCGGGCTTTCTCACCTTGCGACCGGTTAGCCTCAAGCCTTCGAAGGCCTGGGGACTGGTGACTTCATGGATCAGGTGGCGGTCGATGTAGAGAAGGCTGGTGCCGTCCGATAAGGTGTTGACGACGTGCGACTCCCAAATTTTGTCGAAAAGGGTCTTGGCCATGGATTCTCTTTCCGGTCGTTCTCCCCGTCCAAGAGGGAAGGGGGGAAGGCGTTAACGATTTAATTCCTCAATGATCCGATCGGCCATGCCTTCGGTGGTGAGGATTTGGTGGGCCTTCAATATTTTTAATACCGCATCTTTGTCGCGGTTGGCAATGGGGGCCCGGGTTTTTTCGTAGACTTCTTTCGAGCCCGCCAAATCGATGGTTCTGGCGCCTTTTTCGATGGCTTTTTCAACCGCGTTCTCAAGAGCTTGGCTTTCTTTCTCTAATTTAAAGCTGTAGGAGAGCAGCATGGCCGCCGAACGGATCTGGGCGATGGGATTGACGATGCCTAAACCCGCCAAGTCCGGCGCGGTACCGCCGGAGGGCTCGTACATGCCGAATCCCTTTTCGTTGATGGAGGCGGAGGGCAGCAGGCCTAAGGATCCGGTAATGGCGGCGGAGAGGTCGCTTAAGATGTCGCCGAAGAGGTTTTCCGTCACGATCACGTCGAATTGCCGGGGCCAGGTGGCAATCTGCATGGCGGCGTTGTCGACGTAGAGGTGTTTCAAGGCGACGTCGGGATAATCCTTCGCCATAGCTTGGGCGATGGAGCGCCACAGTTTGGACGAGTCGAGCACGTTGGCTTTATCCACCGAATGAAGCACTTTCTTTCGTTTTCTGGCCGCTTCGAAGCCGACCTTCAAGATGCGCTCGATCTCCTTGCGGGTGTATTTCATGTTGTCCGAAGCGTATTCGCCGCCGGTATCTTCCATGCGCACGCGGTCGCCGAAGTAGGCACCGCCGGTCAGCTCCCGCACTGTCAAGATTTCGAATCCTGCGTTTCCCCTTTCATCCTTCAGCCGCTCTTCCTTCAGGGAAGACGCTTGGGAGAGGGAGGCATACACGGTGGCGGGTCGAAGGTTGGCGAAAAAACCATAATGCTTGCGGATGGCGAGCAGGCCTTCTTTTTCCACCAACCCTTGAGGAAGATCGTCCCGGCCCACCGAGCCGAACAGGATGGCGTCGGAGGCGTCCGTAATCTTCAGGGTTTCGGGGGGGAGGGGATGGCCATAACGGTCGTAAGCGGCGCCGCCGACCAAGGCCTCCTCGAATTCGAGTTGAAGTTTAAATTTTTGGGCTGCGTGCTTTAACACCCGAACCGCAGCCGCCATGAATTCGGGGGCCGAGCCGTCACCGGCCAAAATGGCGATTTTGTTGGGTTTGCTCATAGAGATAGGCTTGGTATCAATGCCCCCGTAAAATTGCAAGGTATAGTCAGAGAAATGGGAGCCAATTTTTATAGACGTATTAGGAATAGAAAAACAGAAAAAGAGGGCGTTAAAATACACACTTTGAAAAATTTGATGAAGAGAAAATGGTGTAACTATTTAAAATTAAAATACTTTAATGTTTGCATGGAGTGGCATGTGTTTTGCTTTTCTCTAAAGAGAAAAGAGTTGATTTGAAACTAAAAAATCCATCGAATGGAGAACTTATGGGATATGACATCCCTGATTATACGAAGTGGTTGCGAGTCCCTTTTCCATCCGTTTCAAGGTTGCCGCTTTCTTTTCAAATGCAGTTGGGGCCGGATTTATCGCGCCAATGGATGGGGCGCTCTCCTGCGTCGTCCCCTTCCGTCGGGGCACCGCATGCGCCGGCTGCCGGTTCGAGCACGAGACCTCCGATAGACCAGCAGCGGTTGCTAGATGCCAGGGTGATGTGGCGTCAGCTCGATCTAGTGGGGGCCAGTGCCGGGGCCGCGGCATCAGGTCATATGCTGTTTGATAGTCTCTCTCTTCCCAGTAAACTGAGGGTTCTCATTTCTCCTCTTTGCGATGACTCCATGTCTTCGAAAGAATGCCATCTTCTCCTGGAAGGGCTCTCTTTTCGGGAGGTGTATCTAGAACAGGGCATGAGCACAGAGCCAGCGGATGACCTGTTGAGGGGAGTCGCGGTTTTAGAGTCTGAGGCCTGGACGCAGAGAGGGTTTCACCCCCTTGACTCTTTCTTATTGTTCGTGAAAAACTGGATCTGTCCTTAAGAAAGATCCTCTTTTCGAAAATCAAAATATTGCCATAGCAATCTTTCCTGGCCTTTGAATATATTAAGAAGTCCTATGGCCTACTACTGCTACCACTGCAAACGAGAGCTTCAAGGCTGCGAACACACGGGGCGCGGCGACATCTGTCCCTTCTGCAACGCCGAGCTTCATTGCTGCCTCAACTGCAAGTTTTACGACCCCAACGTTTATAACGAATGCCACGAAACCAACGCCGACCGGGTGTTGGAAAAGGACCGGGCCAATTTTTGCGATTATTTTACTTTCTTGGAAGGCCCCCGCGCTCAGGTGGAAGATAAGAAAAAGGCGACGCTTTCGAAACTGGATGAATTATTCAAGAAAAAGTAACCCCCCTTGGATCTTAAGAAAAAACTAAAAGACGCTTGGAGTTATCGGAAACCCTTCGTCCAAAAGGAGAAGTGGCAGGTATTCCGCCTTGTGCACGAGGCGGGAGATGGGATGGCCGGCTTGACGGTCGATTTTTACGCGGGAAGTTTTTTCCTCGTTTTTAAAGAATCCCATTGGGCTAAGAAGCAGGCGGAGCTGAAAGAGGCGCTTTCCAACTTGGCCGGGGAAATCTCTCCTTTATCCATCCCTCACTTTTATTTCTTCAGCAATTTCTCCAATGCCCCCTTGGGAGCGGGGGGTGCCGTCCAAAAAAAGATCGTGAAAGAAGGAGACCTTCGATTCGAGGTCCATTTGGGAGAAGGGTTGCACACGGGCCTTTTCCTTGACCAGCGGGAGAACCGGAGGCTTGTCTCCTCGCTCTCAAAGGGGAAGAGGGTTTTAAATCTTTTCAGCTACACGGGGGCCTTTACTCTTGCCGCTCTGCGGGCGGGGGCGCGCGAGGCGGTCTCCGTGGATCTTTCGAAGAATTATCTCGAATGGTTGAAGCGAAACTTAGGACTAAACGATTTTCCCCTTTCGTCCGCTCCCACCCTCGCGAGGGACGTATTTCGCTACCTAAAAGAGGCCAAGAAAAAGGAAGAGCGTTTCGACGTGATCGTTCTCGATCCTCCCACGTTTTCCAGAAACAAGTCCCAGACCTTTTCCACTGAGAAAGACCTGGAGTCGTTGGTTCTTCAAACGGCGGAATTGCTTTCGAAGGGGGGGCGGCTTTTCGTCTCGCTCAATACCCGGAAAATCACCCCTGCCCAGTTTCGGGAGCGCGTGGGGGAGGCCGTAAGGCCTTTGAAGTTGAAAATCCTGCAGAACGGGGCCTTGCCGAAAGACTTTCGCTTGGCAGAGGACGAAAAGAAAAATCCCCACTTGAAATCGTGCCTCGTAGGCTTATAGAAGAGGGGCATGAAAGAAAAAACGCTTCCGAAGCTTTACCAATACAACGTCTGCCCCTTTTGCTGGAAGGTGCGGGCGCTGCTTTCCTACAAGAAAATTCCTTACGAGACGGTAGAAGTTCATCCGCTCAACAAAAAGGAAATTTCTTTCTCGAAAGATTACCGGAAAGTTCCCATCTTCATCGGCAAAGGGGGGGAGCAAGTCAACGATTCCACCCCCATCATGAAATATATCGACGAGCAATATTCGGCGAACCCCGTTTTCGAGAAGGAAGGGGAAGGGAAGAAGATCGAAGAAAAATGGCTGAAATGGGCCGACGCCACTTTAGTGCGTGCTTTGCCTCCGCTCATCTATCGTAATCTTTCCGATTCGATCAAAGCGTTCGATTACATTACCCAGGTGGAAAAGTTCAGCCGCCTGCAACAAGCCCTTATCAAATATTCCGGCGCCGCCGTCATGACGCTCGTGGCGAAAAAGAGCGCCAAGTCGCAAGGCATCGCGGACCCCGAAAAGCATCTTCAAAAATGCCTGAAGGATTGGGAAAAGGCCTTGGGAGAAGAGGACTACTTAGGAGGTAAGAAACCCAATGGCGCCGATCTCGCCGTTTTCGGCATCCTCAAGAGCATTGAGGGTTTGCCGGCCTTCCGTTTCATCGAGGAAAACCAAAAAGTCTCCGATTGGTTCTTTCGCGTCGATCAAAAGGCCTTAAAAGCGGCCTAATTTTTTGCCTTCCTCTTTGCTTGCTCTTCCCGTAGGTCCCCGTTTAAAATTAAGTCATGGCATCCGCGCCGTGGATCACTCCCGAGTTCATTCGCGCCATTCCCAAGTCGGACCTTCATGTGCATTTGGACGGGTCCCTCCGTATGGAGACTTTGATCGAGCTGGCCCGGGCGCAGAAGGTGGAGCTTCCTTCTTACACTTCCGAAGGCCTTCGGGAGACCGTCTTCAAAGATCATTACGCCGATTTGGGCGAATACCTTCACGGATTTAAATATACCTGCGCCGTGCTGCGGGAGGCGGAGGCCTTAAGCCGCGTGGCCTACGAGCTCGCCCTGGATAATTTCGCCGAAGGGGTTCGCTACATCGAGCCCCGTTTCGCGCCCCAACTTTGCGCGGGGGCAGGCTTAACCATCGAGGAAGTGCTGGCGGCGGTGCACGAAGGCTTGGAAAAGGCGAAGGCGGAGATCAACCGCAGAAAAGAGATTAAGTCCGGTGAGGAGCCGCCCTTCGATTTCGGCATCATCGGTTGCGCCATGCGCAAGTTCGACGAGCGCTTTTCTCCCTATTATCAAAACTTCATTTCGTGCCACCGCTATTCTCCCTTGCCGCAGGTTTACCCTTTGGCCTCCCTGGAGCTTGCGAGGGCTCTGGTGGACATCCGCGATAAAAAAGGCATTTCCGTGGTCGGCTTCGACCTGGCGGGGGAAGAGAAGGGTTGGCCCGCCAATGCCCACCGGCGCGCCTTCGAATACGCCCATCAACATTTCTTGAAGAAAACTCTGCACGCGGGCGAGGCTTACGGGCCGTCCTCGATTTTTCAAGCGATCACCCAATGTCACGCGGATCGCATCGGCCATGGGACGCATTTATTCGCCACCGAGCTGGTCGAACATCTCGATGCGCCGGAGCGCGAGGTTTATACCCGCGCCCTCATCCAATATATCGCCGACCAACGCATTACCATCGAAGTGTGCCCCACGAGCAATCTGCAGACGATTCCCGCCATCGGAAAGATGGAGAATCACCCGGTGGGGCGGATGATATCCGAGAAGCTTTCCGTCAGCCTTTGCACCGATAACCGCCTCGTTTCGCATACGACCGTTTGCGATGAAATTCTCCAGACCGTGAATACCTTTTCCGTCTCTCCCCACGATTTGCGGGAGATGATCATTTACGGTTTCAAACGGAGCTTTTCCCCCCTTCCTTACCGTCAAAAGCGGGCCTATGTGCGTCAGATCATCGATTATTACGAAGACACCGAAAAACGCTTCAAAATCGACGCAAAAAATCCTTAAAAAGGCCGATAAAATGGGGTAGGGGATTCTCCCTTATCTGGGTATTGAAATCCGGGGGGATTCCGTACTATCTAGCGAATTCGCCCCTTGGAGGGCCTGAAGGCCGAAACAAAAAGAACATATTGAAAGGGATCGAAGCGACATGAAGAAAGAGAAATACAATGTGGCCGTAGTGGGAGCGACGGGAGCCGTCGGTAACGAAATGCTCCAGGTCTTGGAAGAACACCGGTTTCCCGTGGACCAACTCAAGCTGCTCGCCTCCGAGCGCAGCGCCGGCGAACGGCTTACCTATCAAAATAAATCGATTCCCGTGGAAGTGTTGGACGAAAAATCCTTCAAGGGCGTCGACATCGCCCTGTTCTCCGCCGGGGCCGGCGTTTCCCAACGCTTTGCCCCCATCGCCTGGCAATCCGGTGCGGTGGTGGTGGATAACACGAGCGCCTTCCGCATGGATCCGGAGATCCCGCTCGTGGTTCCCGAAGTGAACCCCGGCGACATCGCGCAATATACGAAGCGCGGCATCATCGCCAATCCCAACTGCTCCACCATTCAGATGGTGGTGGCGTTAAAACCCATCTATGACGCGGTCGGCATCAAGCGTATCGTTGTTTCCACTTACCAAGCCACGAGCGGCGCGGGGAAGCGGGCGATGGACGAGCTCTACCAGCAGACCGTCGACCTGTTTAACCAGAAGGAAATCACTAAGCAGAAGTTTCCCCATCAAATCGCCTTCAACTGCCTGCCCCACATCGACGTGTTTTTGGATAACGGCTATACGAAGGAAGAAATGAAAATGGTGAACGAGACGAAGAAGATCTTCCACGACAACGACGTGTCGGTGACCGCCACCTGCGTGCGCGTCGCCGTGTTCGGCGGGCACTCCGAGTCGGTGAACGTGGAGACGAAGTCGAAGCTCTCCGCCCATGACGCCCGCGACCTTTTGAAGAAGGCCCCCGGCGTGATCGTGATCGACAACCCTTCCAAAAACGAATACCCCTTGGCCGTCAGCAGCGTCGGCAAAGACGAAGTGTTGGTGGGGCGCATCCGCGACGACGAGTCGATTCCCAACGGCCTCAATTTCTGGATCGTGGCGGACAACATCCGCAAGGGCGCGGCGACCAACGCGGTGCAGATCGCGGAACATCTCATTGAGAAATATCTCTAGAAATTTCAAACTCACCCTCGAATATAACGGAGCTGCCTTCCACGGTTGGCAGGTGCAGAAGGGGAAGCCCAGTCTGCAGGCCCTTCTCCAAAAGACCTTGAAGGGCATCGTCGGCGAGAAGGTGACGCTCATCGCCTCCGGACGAACCGACGCGGGCGTGCACGCGTTGGCCCAGGTGGCCCATTTCAAGACGCATACGAAGCTTCGCCCCGATCAAATCCAAAACGCCCTGAACGCCCGGCTCCCCGAGGACGTGGCGGTGAAGAGTGTGGAGGAAGTGGCCGAAGATTTCCACGCTCAGCGCGACGCTTTACGCAAAACATATGCTTATTTGATCTTGAATGATCGGGTTCCTTCCGCATTCCTCGAACCCTATAGTTGGCAGGTGAAGAAGCCCCTCGATTGGGACGCGGTGCATGCCGCTCTCGAATGCGTGGTGGGGGAGCACGATTTCAAATCGTTCCAATCGGTGGGGACGCCGGTGAAATCCACGGTGCGCAAGATTCATTCCGCGGCGATTCAAGAGTTGTTCGGGGCCTCAGTGCAAAGGAGAGATTCGAAGAGTCTTCCTTTTCCTTCTTATCCCCGCTTGTACGCGATTGTCTTGGAAGGAAACGGGTTTTTAAAGCAGATGGTGCGAAATATCGTGGGGACGATCATTCATGCCGGCTTAGGCAAAATTTCGCGGGAGGAATTCAAGAAGATCCTCGAGGCGAAAGACCGCCGAAAGAGCGGGCCCGCCGCTCCCGCCAAGGGATTGTTTTTGATAAAGGTGAATTACGAAGAGCCTGAGAAATAAAAAACCCACCGCTCGGTAGGGAACGGTGGGTTTCTTGAAGGCCTATAAAGGAAGTTTTTATTCTCCGCCGTCTCCCGAATCGCTTTTGCTGGGCCCGGTCGCATACTTGGTAAGGAAATCCGCCGAACTTTGGTGGGTCCAGCCGGGACCGCCGTGTTGGTAGTCGGTGATTTCGTTTTGCATTTCGGTGTTTTCCGATTGCATCGCGGTCAAGTCACCCGCCAGGGAGCGTGCGAAGTTGACGTCTAAGATGCCCTTGCTGAAGGCGTCCTTCATCCCTTGTTCTCCCAATTCCCCGTAAAGAACGTTGAAGAGCAACTGCGCCTTATTGTTGCAGCTTCCGCCGCCCGTCGTATCCTGCGATTTCCACCGGTCCAATTCGTCGTTGATGCTGTTCCACAAATCGTCCCGTTTCTTCGGGTCGGGTTCGTTGATGGCTTGGCTGATGCGGGTGAGGATTCCCTTTACCGCGTCGGCTTCCGCTTTGCTGCCGTCCGAAGTGCCTAAAACGCGCGAATCGGTGTATCCCACCGCATAGACATGGTTTGGGTCGTCCACATGGCCGTTATAAGAGGGAGTCGGTCCGCCAACACCGCCATAACCGGTACCGTAACCGCCATAGCTTGGGGGTTGATAGTTGGGAGCATTCGGGTCTGTGGATTGGGGATAATCCCATTGCCCCGTCGTCGAACCCACTTTATTTACCGCCGCCGAGAGCTTGTTGGCCACCCCTTGCTTGTCGCTGCTCGACACGTATTTGGAGCCGCCGTCCACGCCCGTGGTCAGCTTGTCGCCTAGCCCTTGGGCGTCGCCGGTGATGTTATCGCTCTTTATGCGCAGAGAAGCCACGCTCTTGCTGACCTTGTAAACTTCTTCCGTGCCCCCGTGGTTGATCTTTACTAGAAGGTAATTGCTGTCCGTCGAGGGGGCGAGGGTAACCTTATCGTTGGCCGGATCTTTTAAGGAGATTTCCACGTTGCCCGTGGTGGTGATTACGTTTTGGCCCTTGTCTCCCTTGGCGGTAAGGGAAAAGTCTTTGTTGCCGTCGGTGGCTTCATAATAGTTGATGCCGTCTTCGACGCGGGTCGGCTGGAGCCCGTCTCCACCCTCGTCCCCTGTGGGGGACGTATTTTCCGGTACCTGGGCGGCGACTTGTTCATAGTCTTCGATCGCATGCTCCTTGTCGTTGGGCAACGAGCGCAAAGCGTCTCTTAAAATGTCCAGCAGGTGTTGCGTATCCGATCCCTTCGAGCCCTCCACCTTGTGAAACAGCTCCATGATCTGGTCGCGGGTGATATCCTTCATGTGGAAAGAGTTGCCTTGTTCATCCCCGAATCCCGATCCGTCATCAATTCCCTGGCCTTCGCCGATGTTTCCATCTCCCCAGTCGTCACCGCCGTCGCCGAGGTCATTTTGGGGCGGAGGAGGGGGAGAGGCTGGGGTTTTATTCACTTGGTTGGACATTTTTGAAGCTCCTCTTTGTGGATGAAGAATCGGATCGATGCGCTTGCTCCTCTGATCCAGGCCGTCAGCGAATTAACTCACTTTATCGTCGCCGATTTGGATTTTCGGGTCGTCAACTTGGTGAGTTTCCGTTTCAGTATGATGGATAATGCCTAATGGGTCATCATTCACTTCTCTAGTGCTAGTGATCGTTTGGGTGGTGTGGTTGGTGACATTAGAGGCAACACACCTTTGATCTTGATTTTACTGATATCACCCGTCACGTAGTAGGTCACCGTATGGGTGCCATCCGTGAACACGAGCTTGTATTGACCGGCATGTGCTCCGGTGGTTTCTTTACTGATGTCCACTTTATCCTGATAGCTGGCAGCATAGACCGTAAACGTTCCCGTGGTGAAAATGTCGTGCTCCTTCACCGTCGGGGGATCGTCGTAATAGGTGTGAATGGACACGTCCTTCAAGTCTGAATTGTTGTAAGTAGCGATTCCGTTTTCCACCTTGTCGGCGGGAGTGTCTTCCGGCTTGTTGGGGTTCACCGATTGGCCGGCACCCGCTGCGCCCTTAGTGGCATGGGAATCTCCATTTAGCGTTAATTGAGTGTCGGCGGCGCAGTCGGCGGCGCTCCAAGCCTTGAAACTATCTCCGGCGGGAGGAGGGCTGGCGCTCTTGTCTTGAAAGAAGAGGTTGTCGCCGTCCACGCCAGAGAAGTTGAGGTGATCTACCTGTGAGGCCTCGATTTTGCGGATCGTCTTGCCATTCGCGTCCTTGATCTCGATCGTGTAGGAGTGGGGGCCCGTCTTGGTGACATAGGCCGTGTCCGAACGGTCGGGCAGGGTGATGTTTAAGTTGTCGGTATAGATCTTGTCGGTTTCCTTCCCTTCCGTCACATAGTAATCGACGGAGTCGTTCTTGTTCCACGTGCGGGTGTTGGCCTTGGTATCCACGCTGTCCGGCGGTGTGCCTTGGACTGTATCGGCGTCGCTGGAGGCCCCCAGCTCGGTGACGGCGCAAACGTTGGCGTTGGTGCCGATGGCGGTTTGCAGCGCGGGATCGGTGACGTCCACGCTCGAGGGGTCGGCCGCTTGAATCTTGAAGTTGAAGTCGGCGCGATCCGCCTTGTGGAATTTAATCGTCTGAGTTTTTCCGCCGGCCGTGTAGGTGACGAGAACCATCTTGTGGCCCGGGGCTGCGTCGTCATCCACGTAAGTGACTTTTACGTTCGCCGCATTCGAAGGGATCAGCAAGGTCGGATTCTTTTGGTACGCGTCGATGGTGCGGTTGTCCGGATCTTGATCGTTGATGGCGATCTGGACGCTTGAGCCTTGGTCGGTCACCACGTGGGAATTGTCTTGATAGGAAATGGGCACCGAGATCTGGGTTTGATTGTTGGGATTCCCGCCGAGATTCGGGTCTTGGGAGTTGGGAATGATGCTGCCGCCGCCGGTGCTGTCCGCGGAATAATTTCCGCTCAGATACATGCCGTCATTTTCAGCGTAGTGGCTGCCCGTGTATTGGTCGAGCATGTCGTCGACTTGCTTCAAATATTGCTTGGCGAGTTCCGCTTTGGGGCCGCCGCTTTGGATGATCTGAATATAAGTTTGTCGAAGGGTGATGGAGTTTTGCTTCCAATCGTCCATCGAGCCTTGGAATTGGGGGCTGGAATTATCGCCGCCCGTGGGAGCGGTGCTGTCGCTGGAGCGGGAATTATAATTGTCGTAATTATTATAAGAAGGTCCTGAAGTGACTGGCGGTGGAATGCTCACGTTGCCCCCCTGAGTTAAGCCTTTGTAAAAAGGCAAAGATTCATAAAATTTTCGACGCTATAAAAGATTATAGCATCAAAAACGCGTGTACGAAGAAAATTATCGCCCCGCCGGGGATCGAAAGTTGTGTCAGGCGTTTTATTTTTCAGACTTTTTTCACGGGCTTAGAGGGGGGATCAGTCGCCAGAGCCCGTTTGGGAAAGTTTAGAAAATAGGATTTTGAAAGAAGGATAATTTTAAGTGCTTTAAATACTTCACTGTTTTTAAAGTGGATGAATCAAAACCGAAAAGGGAAGCAAGCCTTAAAGCGCAGAGAATGCGTCTTTTGGTTTCGAATAATTACTTTTCATACATTTTTAAATTGCTAGTTTTGGCTTAAATAGTGACATTTCGATCTTGAAATAAAGAAAAAACAGGGGTTTGAGAAAAGCTCAAACCCCTGTCGTTTTTTAACTGAAATTAAGCGAAGCTGGCGTCGATTTGGGCGCCCGTTCCGGCGCTGTTCCATTGGTCGCCATCGTGTTTTTCGTTCAGTTCGCCCGTGTTGCGGGTCACCATGTTTTGCAGGCGATGACGAACCGAGGGGTCGATCATCTTGAGGAAAGCCATGAAGGGGGCCTGGTTTGATCCCGCCGCCTTGTAAAGGCCGGTCATCACCTTTCGGACGATATCATTGCCTTCCCAATCCTTGGTTTCCCAGGTGTCGAGGAAGGCGTTCACTTGGGTCCAATTTCCCGTGCGAACCGCGGTTTCGATCCTTTGGGCCAAATCTAAGGCTTTATCGGTGTTGTCCGATTGGGTGGGAACGTTCGCCACCAACTGACCCGTGGGCCAAGTGGTGGAAGGCGACTCGGCATCTCCGGAGACCACTTGCACTTTCGGGTCGCCGGTGTTGTTCGTGACCTTCGCGGCGAGCGCGTGAAGGTTGATGCGGCTCGGGGGGCCGGAGACGATGAAGGTCTCGGTGGGAGTCGCCTGGCCGTTCTTGTGGATCACGATTTGGTAGTTGCTGCCCACCTTGGTGACCTCGAGCGTATCCGAGTTGGTGGTGGGGTAAATGTCCACCGCTCCGCCGGTAGTGATGTTGTGGGTGTTCACGGCGTCGTCGAAATAGGCGTTCAGCGTGACGTCGGTGTTATGGGGGTTGTCGTAGTAGGCGACGTTTCCTTCCACGCGATCCGGCGCGGTGTCGTCGTGGTTGTTGGGGTTCAAGGCATCGCCCGCGCCGGGCGCCTCGGCGCTGCTCACGCCGATTTGCACACTTTGCTTATTGGCGTCGGTCGTGTCGACGATGCTGGAATTTCCCATCACATCCAAGCAGACGCGGGTGCCGGTGTCGCCGTGCACGGTGACCGTGCGGGTGTGGGCGGCGTCGCGGATGCCGTCTTTATAGAAATTGATCACCCAGGTGTGGGTGGCCGCGTCGTAGCTTTGCACTTGGGCGGTATCCGAGAAGCTGCTGCCGTGCAAGGTGACGGTGCCCGGGGCCTGGATGTTGAGGTTGGGCGTGCTCACGTCAAAGACATGGGTCTCCACGTCATGAGAAGTGTTGTAGTAGCTCGTATTGCCTTCCGTGCGGTCCGCCGCCGTGTCGTCCGGATGGGTGACGGTCGCCTGGGCGCCGTTGCTCCCTCCCACGGACAGTTGGTTGTCGGCCGAGTGAGCCGTATCGCTCCACGCGGTGAACGCGGTATCCGCCGGGGTTTTGGTGGTGTCTTTGAAAAGTACGTTTTCTTGGTCGGTGCCGTCGATGTTCACGCTGTCGGCCTGGTAGAGGTGGACATGTCGCACCACGGTGCCGTCGGAGTTCTTCACGGTGATGTCGTACTCATGGGCGCCGACTTTGGTTACCTCGGCCTTTTGCGAACGGTTTTGTAAGGTGATGTTGACGTTGTCCGCATAGATCTTGTCTTCCTCGGTGCCTTGGGTGACGTAATAATCCACGTCCGAGTTCGTGTTCCACAGGTGGGCCGAATCCGAAGGAGTGCCTTGGGCCTGTTCCGAGACTGAGCCGAGCTCGGTGACTTCCACTTTGGAAGCGTAGGTGCCGAGCGAAGAGACATCGGCTTGGCTGACGTCCGGAGTGTGGAGGGCCAGTTTAAAGCCGTCGCGATCGATGTTGTGGAAGACGATCTTTTTCGTCTGCCCGTTTTGGGTCATGGTGACCACGAGCATCTTTTTACCGGGGACATCGGTGTCGTCCATGACGGCGGTCGTCACGTTGGCGGCATTGGAAGGGATGTTCAAGACGTTGCTTTTTTGAAAAACGTGAATCTCGCGGTTGTCCGGATCGCTCATGTTGACGTTGATGTTGCAAGAAGCGCCGTCTTCGGTCACCACGCGGGAGTTGTCTTGATAGGCGATGAAGGTCGAGAGAGAGGTTTGGGGCGTTTGAGTCTGAGTCGCGCCGCCGTTCGGGATGATGCTGGGGCCGGTTTGCATCATGGGGTCCCAGTCTCCGCCCTGAACGAGACTCGTGTCCTGATCCGCATAAGAGCTGCCGGTATATTGATCAATCCATTGATCGAGCTGCTGAAGGTAAGCGATCGCCTGCTGTTTTTGGGGCCCGTTGCCACGGATCACCGCTAGATAGCTCTGGCGAAGGGGCATGACTTGCTGAAGCCAAGCCTGAATTTGGGGATCTTGCCCGCCTAAGGGCGAGGTGTCGGATTGGCGATACCCATAAGGATTATAATCATAGTTCGAATAAGCATTCACATTCGGGGCGGGGATCTGACTCATTTTTAGTCCTCCAAATTCATTCGGATTGCTTCATCGCGAATCCGCAATGTATACATTGCAAGCTTGGGGCCATCTTTTTTGTTTTTTAAGTTATTGTAATAATTAATGAATTTAATATTCTATTTCTTATAAAAAGTTGCGCGATATTTTTAATATTAAAAATTCTATTTTATGAATATTTAATTGTATTTATAAAATGGAATTTGAAATGCATAAAGGAGAGAAGAAAAAGAGGTTTTTGCCTCATTTGACCTCTTGGGAAGGCCGTGTTACCTAGGGGGAATCATGACTTCATACATTCGGAAGGAAGTTTTAGAGCTGAAAGGCTACCACCTGACCTCCCACCCGGAGGCCGTTAAACTCAATCAAAACGAAATTTCTTGGGATATTCCCGGCGAGATTAAGGCGCAGGTCTTGGAAAAGTTGGTGCTCATTCCCTGGAACCGCTACCCTTTCCACCAGCCTTTCCGATTGCGGGAAAAGCTCTCGAAAATTCTTGCTTGGCCCGAAGAGGGGATTCTCATCTCCAACGGTTCCAACGTGCTTATTCAAGCGATCTTGATTGCGACGGCGATCAACGGTCGTTTGCTGACCGTTGATCCGACCTTCAGCCTTTATGAAATCGAGGCGAAGGCTTTGGGCTGCGAAGTGGAAGCGGTACCCCTGGGTGAAAACTTCTCCTTTCCCCGCGAGGAGATTTTATCGGCTCTCGCCGCCCGGCCCCCTTCGATCATTTTCCTCGCCAATCCCAACGCGCCGACGGGAAACCTCTTTCCGAAAGAAGCCGTTCTCGAAATCGTGAAAGCGGCGCCCTGTTTGGTGATCGTCGACGAGGCCTACTTTCAATTCGCCGACAGTCACTTGCAGGAGGAGCTTTCCCAGCACAAAAATCTTATCTTGCTGCGCACTTTCAGCAAAGCTTTCGGCATGGGCGGGGTGCGCATCGGGTTCGCCATGGGAGCTCCCGAGATCATGCGGGAAATCGCCAAGGTAATGCTGCCTTACTGCGTGAGCGCCTTGAACGAAGCCGTGGCGGAGGCGATTTTGGAACATCCGGAAGTGGTGGAAAAGCGGTTAACGGAGGTAAAGATCGAGCGGGCCAAGCTCTTTCAAAACTTAAGCGCACTCGAAGGCGTCAAGGCG
This sequence comes from bacterium, assembly GCA_046346885.1. Taxonomy (GTDB): domain Bacteria; phylum UBA10199; class UBA10199; order JADFYH01; family JADFYH01; genus JAXMHI01. Next base: position 198,341 of record JAXMHI010000002.1, read on the forward strand.
TACCCCTCGCAGACTAATTTTCTCATTTTCCAGGTGGCCGACGCGGATCAGGTGTTTCAAGGCTTGTTGAAAGAGGGCGTGCTGGTGCGTAACGTTTCCCATCCCCCCTCTCTTCCCCATACCTTGCGGGTGACCGTCGGCACTCCCGAGGAGAATGAACGATTTTTGAAAGCCCTGCAAAAGGTTGTTCGGTAGGGTAGAGCCGAGTCCGTCATCCCCGCGAAAGCGGGGATGACTACAGTTTAAATTCCACTTTTTGCTGTTGCTGGGCCTTAAGAGTGTCGGCCATCTTGCCCGCGATCTCCGCGAAACATTTGGCGGGGGAAGAACCGGGTACTTGGATGACGACGGGCGTCCCCTTATCGCTTCCCTCGCGGGTCATGGGATCGAGTGGGATTTCGCCCAAGAAGGGCACTTTCAATTCTTCCGCCATGCGCTTGCCGCCACCGTGGGAGAAAATGTCGGTTCGTTTGTCGCAGTGGGGGCAGGCGAAATAACTCATGTTCTCGATGACGCCCAATACGGGGACGCCCACCTTCTGGAACATGGCCACCCCGCGCACTACGTCGGCCAGGGCGATGTCTTGGGGCGTGGTGACGATCGCGACCCCCGTCATGGGAATGAGCTGGGAGAGGGAGAGTTGGGCGTCGCCGGTTCCCGGCGGCAGGTCGATGATGAGGTAATCCAAGGTCCCCCAATCCACGTCGTCTAAAAATTGTTGGAGCATCTTGTGGATCATGGGGCCGCGCCAAATCACCGCGTCGGTCTCGCGCATCATGAAGCCGATCGACATGATCTTGAGGCCGAATTTCTCCAGCGGTACGAGTTTGCGTTTTTCCGGATCGACGGCCGGTTGTTTATCCTTCAACCCGAAAAGGGTGGGGACGCTGGGGCCGTAGATGTCCGCGTCGAGGAGCCCCACCTTGTTGCCTTGCTGGAAGAGGGCCAGCGCCAAATTGGCCGCCACTGTCGATTTTCCGACGCCCCCCTTGCCGCTGGCCACGGCGATGATGTTTTTCACTCCGGCTAAACGTTGAGATTGGGCTTCCGCCATTTCTTTCTCCTGATTGGGTATTTGAAAATTTGCACCGCGTCCTCTAGTATAATAGCGAAGGCTTGACTAGAGCATTTTTGGACCGAACCCTATGCTGAAATTTCCCATCTACATGGATAACCACGCCACGACCCCCCTCGATCCGCGGGTGCTCGAGGCGATAATGCCGTATCTCACGACGAAGTTCGGCAATCCCGCCAGCCGGCACCACGTTTTCGGATGGGAGGCGGAGCAAGGGGTGGAGAAGGCCCGCGCCCAAATCGCCCGGCTCCTCAACGCCCAACCGAAAGAGATCCTCTTTACCAGCGGCACTACCGAATCGATCAACTTCTCCCTTCTGGGAATCGTCGAAAAATATCGAGATCGCGGCGATCATATCGTTACCAGCGTCATCGAGCATAAGGCCACTTTGGACACTTGCAAGTACCTCGAGACGAAAGGCGTACGGGTCACGTACTTGCCGGTGGATTCCGAGGGAAAAGTTTCTCCCCAAGCGGTGAAGGAGTCGGTCACCGATAAGACGATCTTGGTGTCGATCATGGCGGCCAACAACGAGATCGGCACGATCGCCGAGCTCGCCGAGATCGGGAAGATCACGCGCGAACGGGGCGTTTTCTTCCACACGGACGCGGCGCAAGCTTTCGGGAAAATTTCCTTGGACGTGGAGGCGATGAACCTCGATCTTCTCTCCCTCTCCGCCCATAAGGCGTATGGCCCGAAGGGGATCGGCGCTTTGTATGTTCGCGGTAAAAATCCTGCGGTGAAGTTAACGCCGCTTCTCCGGGGAGGAGGGCACGAGGGAGGGCTCCGTTCCGGCACCTTGAACGTGCCGGGCATTGTCGGTTTAGGAAAAGCCGCGGAAATCGCCGGGCAAGAAATGGCGACGGAATCGGCGAGGATCGGAGCCCTGCGGGACCGCTTGGAGAAGAGGATATTCGAATCGGTGGAAGGGACGTTGCTCAACGGTCCCCGGGGGCCTTCGAGGCTTTATAACAATCTCAATGTAAGTTTTCCCCAGGTGAAAGCCGAGGCGCTCATGATGGAGATGAAAGAGGTGGCCGTTTCTTCCGGTTCCGCCTGTATTTCCTCCACGGGAGAACCCTCTTTTGTATTGCGGGCCATCGGTCTTTCGAAGGAGGCGGCGGAAGAGTCGCTCCGTTTCGGTCTGGGGCGTTTCAATACGGAGGAAGAGGTGGACTACGTGGCCGAGAAGGTGATTGCCTCCGTAAAAAAAATGAGGGAGCTTTCCCCCCATTACCGGATGATCAAGGAGGGGTTGATTTAAGGGGATGGGAAAGGGTAGGGGTGGAAAAACGATGCGAAAGAGAGTATGGTTTTAGCAAGGAGATTTCATGATTACGCTGACTGAAAATGCCGTGAAGCAAGTGAAGGTTCTTTTGGAGAAACAAGGACAATCGGGATACGGTTTACGCGTGGGCATCGCCGGCGGCGGTTGCGCGGGGCTTTCCTATAAGTTCAGCTTCGACGAGAAGCCCGCGGAAAACGACAAGGTGATCGAGCAAGACGGCGTGAAGGTTTTCGTCGACACCAAAAGCTATCTTTTCTTAAACGGAATGCAGATCGATTATCATTCCGATCTGATGAGCTCCGGCTTCACCTTCAACAATCCCAACGCCAAGACCAGCTGCGGTTGCGGCACCAGTTTTTCGGTTTAGAGCGGCTTGAGTTCCGAAGAAGGGGCGAGAGTTTCGACGAAATCCGCCCCTTTTTCTTTTGACTCGCGCCCTTTCTTTGCCTAGGGTCCCTCTCATGCGAAGCTTATCTTTTTCCGTCCTTTTTTTCTTCCTTCTCACTTCATGCGGCATGCAGCATCCGGTTCAGACGGCGAGCCGCTTTTATCAGCATCAGACCCCTCCCGAGTATTATTCCCAAGCGCGTCCGGCGGGTTTCTCTCCGGATTCGGAAACGCCGAACCTTTTGAAAGGCGGAAACCGCGAAGAGGTGGAAAACACCTTTCCCGAACATAAGTCGGAGCGGTTGAACGTGGCGTTAATCGGCGTGCTGGCCGGCTTGGTGACCGTGGCGGGAGTCGTGGTTCCGCTGGTGGTGTTGAACAAGTAAGCCTTTTTGCCGTTTCACTCCCCGTAAAAAATCAAGGAGCGTTGGAGACTAGGAAGTAGCGCCCGTCCGCATGGGCGATTCGCTTCTCTTTCTCCATGCGGTCCAGATGCTTCTGGATCATCTGCTGCTGAAAGCAGCGCTTCAAGGGATCGCCGAGTTGGGAAGCTTTGTAAATGATCCCGAATTCGGAAAGCTCTTCCAACGATTTCGGCCCGCTTTGCAGGTTTTCGAGAATTCTTTCCTCCCTTTTCCGAAAAGCTTCTTCGAAGCGCCCGAGTTTTTCCAAGAAACGCTCCGGTTCATAGACCCGCTCGCCGTGGGAGCTGATGTAGTAATCCACCTTAATGTCGCGGATGCGGCGGATCGAGTCTAAGAACTGCTCGATATCCGAAGAAGTGTTGGCGTACCACGGGCCCATGGGGGTCAGGTCGATGTCCGAGATATAAAGTGTGCTTAAATCCTCGAAGAGCAGCCCCATGTGGCCGGGGGTATGTCCCGGCAGGTGCAGCACTTGGATTTTCACCCCCTTGCAAGGCAGGTAGTCGCCTCCTTTCAAGGTCTGCTGGATGTTTTGCTGCTGAATTTCGAGGGAAGAGTAAATTCCCTTCAGCCACATGACATAAGAGGAGTCCGGGTTGGGGTCGGCGTATTTCAGGTAATTGTCGAAGGAGAGAATCGCCGGTTTGTCGAGCTCATGACAGAGAAAGCGGGCGTGGGTGAAGAGGTGGTTCAGGGAGCGGTGGTCGATGTGGTAATGAGTGTTGAGGACGTTTTGCACCTTATTCTGCGAGGCGATTTTCTCGAAGAAACTGAAATTCGCAGACGGGTCGACCACCAGCATGTCCGGTTCGTGCACGACGATCGAATTGGAGAAGAAAAACTCCTTCGCGTTGCGGGCCCAGACGAACTCCACGTCTCCGATGAGAACGCCGTGCTCGGTTTCTTGAATGGGTAGGGGTGGCATGAGTTTCGAGTTCTTCGCTTTCCTTTTCTATTCTTACTCCATTTTCTATCAAAACGATAAAATTCTCAAAATGAAACGGGTTTTAAAGTCCTCAATGAAACGGTTTTCGGAAAAAACAATAGATTTCAAAATCATAGATTATGTGGCTTGAAACATGCTTTGGCATGCAATCTGCACTTTATTTTATCAAATCACCTCTACCGTTATGAAAAATCATTTGGAAAAACATCCTAATTCAAAAAAGAGTTCGGATGAGAAGCAAAAAATGAAGGAGGGGTGGAGGGGAAGAGCTGGAAGGACGGGGGATGAATCTCCCGCGAAGCTTTTAAAATCCCTTTCCAATCCTCATCTCTTCGTACAGGGCTTCCGTCTTACCTATACTTTTTTGGCCTTAGGTGAAATTTCTTCGATTCACTTCGACGCCGAGCGCCATGAAATTTTCTATAACGGCCACAATTTGAGAAACTTGAAGCTCACCGAAATTCAGAAGGAAGCTTTAAAAAACCTCCTGAAAAAACTCCATCAAGACGAAAAAGGAACTCTCCTGGCGCGCGATTATGAGAGTTGCCTGGGGCGTTACCTTCCTTCTCTGCAAAAATAAAGATCCTACCGGTTTGTTTTCAAAACAATGTAAAATAAAGAAGTTCCCCTGATGCGCGCGCCATTTTTTAAGTGACAAGGTTAAAGCGGGGGTGTTTTAAGAACCATTATGGATGAGATTAAAAAAGTCCGCATCCCCACGCTCATTCCCGAGATTCCCCTTCCGGAAAGACAGGTCCAAGACCGCCCGGCGGATTCGTGGGAGTTTCAAAACGGGAACACGCATTTTAATTACGTGAACGGCCGAATCCTCATGAACAAGCAGGATTTGGCCAAGTTGATTTCCGAGAATTTGACTCATCTTACCGCCTCTTACTGGACCCAAATTTCCCGCCGTCTCGAAGATTACCGCCAATGGGCCTTGCGCCATGTGAGCGACGTGGAGCAGCTCGCCATGTTCGCCGCCATGGTGCATGCCCTGCTCACTAAGATCGGCGGGCGCTTGAAGAAGAAGTTCGACGAAAAGATCGACGGCATTTCCTTCCAGTTGGAAGAAGGACAGTTGCTGCTCAACGGCATCAACATCCACGCCTTCATCGAGATGGCTAAACGCCACCCTACGCAAAAAGCGAAGATCTTTTTGAAAGGGATCAAGAACCGGTTGGGGGTGATGCTCTCCAACCGCTTCGGCAACCCCAATTACGAGAAGATCCGTACGACCTGCGAGGAGCTGTTCGCCGAGATCGATCGGGAACTCGTCCGCCCTGCCCAAGAAATTATTTATTTGCCGCCAAAAAGTGAAATATAAGACACCCGCATGAAACGTCCCTTATTGGCACCCTTGATCGGGCTGATGGGCGGCATCGCCCTTGCGCGTTTTCCCACTTTTTCCCCGTGGGTCGCGGGCGTCTGCGGTTTGGCCGCCGCCGTTTTTCTGTTTCTCTCGGCTTATTTTCGAAAAATAGCGGGCGTTTATCTTTTTTCCGCCCTCCTTTTCGTTTCCGTCGGCGCTTTTTCCGCGTTTTATTCGCTGGAAAAAGTGAAACGAGAGTCCAACCTCGACCAAAATATCGGCGCGGAGAAAATCTATTGGATCGGAAAGGTGGACGGCCCCTGCGAGCAGGAAGAAGAAGGCGGAAAGCTTACCCTCGAAATGCTGGCGATGAAAAAGGGCGAGGCCGTTTCTCCGCTTTCGGGCCGACTGTCGCTCCGCATCGGCAAGAGCGCCTGCCGTTTTCAGCCCGGTGAAGTCGTTCAATCCTTCTCACGCCTGAGGCTTCCCGACCGTTACCGCAACTTTCATTCCTTCGATTATCCCTTTTTCCTCCTCACGCGCGGAATTACCGCAGTCAGCTACGTCGATTCCGACGAATTCGTCGTGAAGGTGGGGGATGAGCCACCGTTTTGGGGGCGGAAATTCTCTTTGGCCAAGCAAAGGGTGCGGGAGGTTCTGGAAAAGATTCCTTCCGTAGAGAATAGGAAAATCCTTTCCGCCCTCCTCTTGGGAGAGAAAAACGGCCTCTCATCCGAAACGGAGGAGCTTTTCCGAAAAACGGGCACGACCCATCTGTTGGTGGTTTCCGGGCTCCATTTGGCGATGGTGGGAAGCGTCTTTTATTTTCTCTTTCGGTTCTTGTTTTCCCTCTATCCTCCGCTTTTGCTCAAGATCCGAGTCAGGGTTTGGGCCCTCTTTTTTTCGCTGCCCGCCGTTTTTTTCTACGCCCTGCTGGTGGGATTTTCGCCGTCGGTGTTGCGGGCCGTTTTCACGGCGGGGGGAATCGCTCTTTTGCTGCTTCTCTCTCGGGAGAGGGAGGCCGTAAGCCTCTTGTTCCTCGTTGCGTTTCTCCTGCTTCTATTCCGGCCCTTTTACTTGTTCGACCTTTCTTTTCAGCTCTCCTTTTTATCCGTCTTTTCGATTTTACTTTTCGTTCCGCGCTGGGAGAAATTTTGGCGGGAGAAAAAGGAAGGGCTTCTCGCCCGTCCGGCGGTGAGGAGAATTTTTGAAGTTTTGGCGGCCTCTCTTGCCGTTCAAGTGGGACTTTTTCCGGTGCTCGTCCATCAGTTTCATCGGGTCAGCCTGGTGAGCTTGCCCGCCAACCTTTTGCTGGTGCCCGTTTACACCCTCCTTTTAATGCCCTTAGGAATGTTGGGTATTTTCCTCGCCTGGATGGGGGCCGGCCTCGCTCTTCCCGTTTTCTCCCTTTGCGCGGCGATCCTGGAGCCGCTCAACGCTTTCCTAAGGTTTCTTGCCGCTCTGCCCGGGAGCTATCCCTTCTGGACCGGGTTCAACGCGCCGCAGATTTCCCTTTATTACGCGTTGCTGGCCGCTTGCCTCCTGCCTTTGCGCCGATCCTTGAAAAGAACGGTCGTCGTCGTGCTTCTTCTTCTGAACCTGGGGGCCTGGATCGTTCCTTCTTGGTCTCGACGCTTAAATTCCGACTTGGCTCTGAGTTTCTTCGACGTGGGACAAGGGGACGCGATGTTGCTCGAGCTGCCCCGGGGGAAACGGGTGCTTATCGACGGCGGCGGTTTTGCCAATTCGAATTTCGATGTGGGCGAAAAGATACTGCTGCCTGAGCTTTTCTCCCGGGGTATTTGGAAAATCGACGCCGTGATGCTGACTCATCCCCATCCGGATCATTACGGGGGGCTGACGTCCGTTATTCGCGCCTTCCATCCGAAGGAATTTTGGTGGAACGGGGAGACGGCGGATTCGGATTCTTTTAGGGAGCTTGAGGCGGAACTGGACCGACAGAAGATTTCACGAATCAAGATGGACAGCTCCTGGAAGTCTTCCGATTGGCAAGGCGTTCATTTTGAATTCTTATGGCCGCCCTCCCGTCTTTTCGCTCCCGATCATCCCGACGCTTCGACCGTCAATAACCACTCTCTCGTGATGAAGATCGAAGATCGGGGTCTCTCCATCTTGTTTTCGGGGGACGTGGAGAAGGAAACCGAGAAACGACTGTTGGAGTCGGGTGTTTTAGGCCCCGTCACGGTATTGAAGGTTCCCCATCACGGCAGCGACACTTCCAGTACGGAGGAATGGGTGAAAACGCTTTGCCCGAAAGTGGCCTTGATCGGGGTGGGGCGCGAGAATCGCTTTCGGTTTCCGAAGGAAGAAGTTTTAAACCGCTATCGGGAGGTCGACTCGCAAATTTTCCGCACGGACGAAGACGGAGAAACGCGACTTCATTGGGACGGGAAGGTATTTAAGGTTTCGAGCTTTGGGGGACGGAAATGGGAGTGGCGTCCAGGTTCTCCCAGCCTTGCTGGCGCCAACCCAGCGGGGGTTTGTAGAGAAAATCCATCTGGACCTTGAACTGCGAACCGTCATCCAACGCCACGTTGGCGATGCCGGTGGCCAAGTACCGCTGAATCTCTTCGATTTGAACGATGTCGACTTTCGCCACCTTGTGGCCCCCGAAAACGGAGGCGGGATATTTTTTGCCGTAGTCGTTCAGGTGGTCTTTGATGATGTTTTGCGCGGTTTTCGGGTCGGGAACGCGGCCCCCGCAGGCGAAAAGAAAAGGGAATAAAAGAAGAAAGAGATATTTTTTCATAATTTTTGGCTTTAGGTCGATTCAAAAAATGCAGGATCGTGTACCTCGTAACGGGGCCGGCGGTAAACTAGTTTTTTAATTCGTCGTTTTTGCCTTTGGGTTCCTTCAAAAGGCTCACGAATTGTCTCACCATCCGCGCGGTTGCCCCCCAAATCGTGTGCTGTTTCCATTTGTAGAAGGGCATTTCGAAACCCTCGCCGAAGTAGTCGAAATATTCCACGCGCAGGTTTTTCTCGTCTTGAAAGTGGGCGACGGGTACCTCCAGCAATTCTGCGATTTCCCGGTGGTTGATCTTTAAGGGATAAGGGTAGGGGATGCGGCCGACGAAAGGGGTGATGCGGTAAAACGTGGGGGTAATGAGGTCGTCCAGTTCCCCTAAGATTTCCACGTCTTTTTCCCGGATGCCGATCTCCTCCTCGCATTCACGCAATGCGGTGACTTGAAGGGAGGAGTCGGTTTCGTCATAGGCCCCGCCGGGGAAACAAACCTCTCCCTTGTGGTGGCGGACTTGGTCGTTGCGGACGGTGAAGAGGAAGTGCTCTTCGTTCTCCTTGAGGAAAAGGGGCAAGAGCACGGCGGAGGGGCGGAAATCTTTCAAGTTCACCGCCTGCTTGCGGTGGGAGAGGAGGAGGCTCTTCAGTTCGTTCGAGGTCATGCCTTGGCGTTATCCCATTTTTCCTTCATTGTACAGCGATGGGCGCCGCATCCTTCAAAGTTTTTCGGTTGGCGGTTTCTTGGGCGCTTTTTTTGAATTTTTCCCCCATCCCGGCGGGAATTTTCAGGGAATAACCGGAGGGGAGGGGCTTGCGGGATCCGAAATAGACGCGGCTATAGCCCGGGTTCATTTCTTCGAGCGTGCTCAGGGCGATGCCGCAATTCTGGGCTACTTCGACGAGGGGCAGGGGGCCGTCGAAGGTCACGGTTTCGTATTTCAAGGCGGGAAGGCGCTCGATTTCCCCGAAGTAGTCTTTGTAATGGTTGGCGACTTCCAGGGCCGCCAAAAACTCGGTGTAAAAATTGCGCGAAGCGAACTTGTAGCCTCCGCCACGATAGTTTTTCGCGATGATCCCGATGTCATCGGTTCCCAACTCTTCCTTCGCGCGCGAGAGGTTCAAGGCGCCGGAGTTGTATGCGTTGACGGCGAGGGGCCAACTGCCCAAAGAATCAAAATTCGCCTTCAAGAATTGCGCGGCCGCGTGAGTCGCCCGGATGGGGTCGTTCCTCTCGTCCACTACCGAATTGACCGTGATGAACAGTCGCCCCGTATAGGGCATGAATTGCCAAAGTCCCGAAGCGCCCACTTTCGAGCGGGCCTTCGGGTTGAACATCGATTCGACGAAGATGATGCGGGTGAGTTCGTGGGGCAGATCGTAGGAGGTGAAGACGTCCTCGATTTCGGTGAGGTAGGCGCCGCTCCATTCGATGGCTTTCAAAAATTTGTCCTTCTGCCCCGTTTGGGCCCGGATGCGGCCCGTCTCGGCGGCTGACTTGAACTTGTCCGGTTCGTCCACCGAGTCGAAGAGATGGTAGATTCTCTTCTCTTCCGTGCTTAAGTCCTTTTCTTCGTAACCGCCGGCGGCGAGTTTCAAGAGGACGCCGCGAATACGTTCCTTCTCCTCCTTCAGGCGCGAATGTCTCCCGGCTCGGGGGGAGGCGATTTCTTCCTCGGCTTCCCCGTCCGCGTTTTCGACCTCGGGTTCTTTCAGATGAATCACAGAGTAAATCACTTCGAGGTGTTCCGTGTCGTGAAACACGCGGTCGTTCTTGTCGTATTTCGAATAGATCTGCTTCCAAAATTCAAAATTGGGCTTGAGCGCCTCGGGAAGGGGAAATGGGAAATGGATGAGTTTGCGGTCTCCCTTTTCGGACAGCTGATTATCGTCTTTCGGGGGAGGCGCCTTCTTCTTCGACTTTTTTTGGGGTTTGGTCAGCCAATGGGATTCTTCGGCCCGGGGGGATTGAATCTGAAACGCAAAAGAGAGGGAAGCGAGAAAGAAGCCCGCCATCAAACAGCACAACCCGCGCGAAAAGGAGTTCCACTTCATAAAGCGATACCGAAAGAAAAGAATTTAGGGTATAAGAAGGTCCACTTTTTTTAAAATTTTACCATTCGTATTTCCGGTCCTGCAATGCGAATGTGAACCGCTTTTTAAGAAAAAGAAGGAAAGTTTGAAACGCCTATGACCTCCACCCGAAAAGAGATCGCCTCCCTGTGTGTTTTCGGCTTCGAAGGCACCACGGTGCCTCCCACCCTCCGCCGCCTCATCGAAAAAGAAGGTTTGGCCGGGGTCATCTTGTTTAAAAGGAATATCGAATCGAAAGAACAGGTCGCCGAGCTCAACCGGGAGTTGCAAAGTTTAAGCCCCGACGGGAAGTTGCTCATCTCGGTCGACCACGAAGGGGGAAGGGTGTTTCGGCTTCCTCCTCCCTTCACCCAAATTCCTGCCGCCCGGCGCATCGGGGAGGAAGAGAAAGGGTTTGAGACCGGCGTCTTGATGGGCCAAGAGCTGAAGGAGGTGGGGTTTAACTTAAACTACGCCCCCGTTTTGGACGTGGACAGCAACCCGGCAAATCCCATTATCGGGGATCGGGCGTACGGATCCGATCCGGAAACGGTAGCGCGGATCGCGTTGGAAGTCGTGCGAGGGCTGCGTTCGGAAGGGATCTTCCCCTGCGGGAAACATTTCCCCGGCCATGGGGACACCTTCCGAGACTCCCATTTGGAGCTCCCTTTCGTGGATCAGCCCCTTTCGCGTTTGGAAGCGATCGAGTTGAAGCCTTTTCAAGCGGCCATCCAAGACGGCATCGAAATGCTCATGACCGCCCACGTCGTCTATCCCGCCCTCGACCCCGATTTTCCGGCGACCCTTTCAAAAAAGATCATCACCGAGCTGCTCCGCGATAAGATGGGGTATGAAGGGGTGGTGATCTCCGATGATTTGTTGATGAAGGCGATTTACGACCGGGAAGGGGTCTCCAAGGCGGCGGAACTTTTCCTCCAAGCGGGGGGAGACTTGGTCCTCATTTGCCGCCAGGAGGAAGAACAAGGGAAAACTCTGGAGGCGCTTGAAAAGTCCGCGCGGGACGGAATTCTTCCCGAAAAATGTTTAAGGGCTTCAATTCAGAGGGTTTTAAAGCTCAAACAAAAAATGGGGAACCTCTAAAAAAAGCTTCAATATTCACAACATTGACTAATCAATTGTGCGATAATACCATAAAATAGCGAACAAAGTTCGCGAGAGGGGTAGCCTCCTTTGTTTTTGTCAAAGGAGGGCGCGACACGACCCCTTGGATAGACAGGGAGAATTTTTTAATGGGTGGAGTACAAGGCCCTAGTTCACCTCAGAGACCGGTTGACACGGGATCGACGCAGCCCACTCAACCGACGCAAACGAATCCCCCGGCGGATGGGGCGAAAGGTCCGGATTCGTCTCAGCAGGCCGGCGGAGCCAACCAGCCGCGTCCCGCGGATGGAGGCGGTTCGCGTCCGGCGGATTCGGGTGCCAACAATCCGCCTCCCCCTCCCATGCAAACCGGGAATGCCGCCACCAATAATATTGTTCAAGGTTACACGGCCAATACGGATTTACAGTCCCAATTGGTCGACAACCTCTTCTCTACCCAAACCGATCAAACCAACCAAGCCGACAAGCAGGCCGACGTGAAACAGGCGGAGCGCAACCAGCCGCAAGACGTCGAGCAGACGCGCACCAACAATCAAGAAAAGGCCTTCATGCGGGCGGACCAAGACCTCTCCGCCATGCGCCAGCGTATGTTTCAGAACTTGCTCACCAACCAGACAAAAAGCGAGCAATGGAACGACAGCCATCATGCCCAGCAAACCCGCGACCCAAGCGGCGGAGAAAGGGCGGAGGATCCCACGGCCAAGCAGCAGACCTTCTTCCGTTCGCGCGGCGACTCTCAGGGGTTGCAGAAAGATTACTCCGGCGCATCTTGGAAGAATACGACCCAGTTCAAGCAGCAGATGCCACCCGGCTATAACGCCTTCATGCAGGAGGGGCCTCGAGGCAAGCAACTTTTCATCTACACGAATCGGCATTTGAAAGGTGCCGAACAGACTGGGGAGCAACTCAGCGAAGCCCTCATGGAAGAGGGGCAGGTGGAGAAGGAAGAAGAGACGCCGCAGAATCAGAAGGCTACCCAAGGCATGCTCGCCTCGCAGAAGAAACTCGCAAAGCAGATGGGCGTGAAAGAGGGCGCCGACGAGGTGGAAGAGAACGAAGAAATCATGAATGCGGCGGAAGAAGACGCGGAAGAAGTGGAAGGCGATCAAGACCCCGCTTTGAACGCCTTGCGGAAAGCGATGGGCGCCAAGGCCTCGAAGGCGAAGGGCAAGGGAGACGGTGAAGAGGGAGTGGAAGAAGACATGCCCTGGGCCAATTTCGGCGAGGCCATCGAAAGCCATACCGTTTTGTTCGGAGACGCTGGGCATGCGGAAAGCGCCAACCTGGTTTCTCAGGCGAGCTTCGCCAGTGCGGTCATCATGGGTGCCGCCCTGCATATCCGTTTGAAGGGGGCGCGGCTCAATTATTCCGGTACTTCTCATCACGGTCTTCCCATCCCCAGCGGGGACGAATCCCTCGAAATCGGGGCGAAAGAATTGGTCTCCGGCTTAGAGCGCGACATGGGCCAATTGGGGGTCGAATCGGTCTTCGTGAACGGCCAGCGCTTCGAGTTGGCCAATAAAGACGACGAACGAAAACTGCGCGATTTGGTGAAGGATAACCCCGATCTGTGGCAGATGATCGAGAACATCCGCGAGGCCATCCGCGACAGCCGTTATCTGCGCACCTGCATGGGGCTCACTCAAGAAGGCCCCGGCGGCAGGGCTTAAGTTCCTATTTACCGACAAATTTTGACAACTTCCCGGTGGTGGTGAGCCGAAAAGAAGAATAGGCTTTGTTGTTTTATCAACGGTGAGGATTGTTTTTTCAAGTGAGAGGGCCCCATGAGTTTTTCATATGATCGCGATGAGTTAGGCTATGAACCGGGATATAGTCGACCTGTACAATCGGAAGGTAAGCCCCGAATTTCCGTCAGGGAATATCCCGACATTCCCTTATTAGAATATTACTGCCAAGTGCCTGCTGCGTCGGCCACCCCCGCAGCTACTCCCGCGCCCACCCCGGCAGGCAGCACAGGGGGAGGGTTACCCGTAACCCCACTCCCGCCCGCGGGATCGGCGGGTGCTGCAGGGTCTGCAGGTCCGGCGGGTTCCGGAGGTGCGGCAGGTTCCGCTCCTCCTCCTCCAGGTGCTTCAACGGCCGCTCATTTGGGAATTACTCCCCCTCGTCCCGCCGCTGCCGATGCGCCGCTTTATACCGCAGGTCCCAACGAGACGAGGCTCCGCGAAACACTTCGGTCCCGCGGTCTTCAAGATTCTGAAATCGATGCTTTTATGTCCCGTTTTCCTGTCGCTCGGGAAGGTAACCAAGCCCAGATTAATGCCCGAGAAAGGGCGATCCGCGACTATTTGCCGCCCAACAGCGGCCCCGATCGCCGGGACGAAGCCCATCGGGTGGAAACGAACTCGGCGGATTACCTTCGGGGAGACATCACCCAACAGCTGAAGAACCAGGCCTGCGATAATTACCGGGCCAACAATGTAACGCCTCAACAAGCGTGGGACAATTTATATGCTCGAGGAATGATCGATGCGACACAATCTCCCCGCCCTGCGGACGGAACCACTTGGGCTCAAGTGCATAATGGCCGCGATTGGTCGGTGAGGCCCTTAAGCGGCGGCGCGGCGCGTGCTACGGCGCAAGACCCTATTTTTACCCGCTCGCCCGGTCCCGTGAACGCAGAGAGCGTTCGCCTGGATACGCAAAGAAGGAATTATATCGCCGCGGCTCGCGACCAATACACGACATGGGCGATGAGTCCCACGGCCAGTGGAGGTTTGGGCCTGACGCGTGAGCAGGCGGAGGCCCGCTTCAATCAACGGGCAACGGAGTTGGGGTTGATGACCCGTCGTGCGGATGGTTCTTATGAGGTGAGTAACAGCTGGAATCCCAATAACAGCCCTCAGGCGGATTCCTTTTTCCACCGCGAGGGAGGAGTTCAATACGACGCTCAAGGCCGCGTGGTCACGGAAGGCGCGAATGCGGCGACGTTTCGACATGAAAATCTCACTACCGACGATTCAGCGACTAATCCGGTGACGCGTGTTGCCCGGCAAAGCGCACAAAAAGACTTAAGCCGCGACGCCTTATATGCTTCCTTAACGGGTCAAGTGCCGGAAGGAAGTCCCATGCGCATCGAGACGAGCGACGGGCATACTTTCTTAGTGAACCCCACCGCGACGCCGCCGACCCGTCAGGAAATACGAGTGATGCAACCTCCCCTCACGCGCAATCAAGCCCTTGCCTATATGGAGAGCAACGGGTTGACGGATGCGGACGGCAGGCCTTTGCCGAATACTTCTGCCGATGCCTTTACGACCCAAGTGCAGGGGATTCAAAGCGGTAGTATCGGAAACAGTCAAATCCAATATCGTTTGGCGGATTGGGAGCGGCAACAAATCGCGGGAACCTTGTCCGGCCCCCCCTACAACATGACGCCTCAACAAATTACCCGCTATATGCAGTCGAAGGGTTGGCTTGGAGATAACCCCAATACGGATCAAATGGAGGCTTTCCGAAGGCGGGCCCGAACGGCGGCCGCCTCGGGAGGCTCCGATGTGGAAACGATTCGCGGGGAAGTGAGAGCCGCGGATATCCCTGCCAACGAACCGGTGACCTTGACCGAACGCGATCGGGCGGCGGACATTCGGGATACCTTGACGGGAGGTCCTCGAGGAGGGAATGCTCAGGGAGTTGCCGACGCCAGGGCCGGTCGAGAAGCGGCGGGAAGGGAAGGAGCCGCGGGACGGGACACGCAAATTCGGGTGGCGGAAATTCAAACCGCCAGTTCCGAAAGGGTCGCCCGCGAAAATCGCGAAGAGAACCGAGCCGAGCAGGCGAGACAGCGCGATTTCCAAGCGGAGCAAAATCGCATGCAACGGGAGCATGATTCGGCGGAGAGAAGGAAGGATCGCGATCAACAGGCGCTGATGGCTCTGTTGCAGTTCATCGGACAAATGATCAGCACCGCCGTACAGGCCATGGGCCAGGTGACGGCCGCTTCGATTCAAAGCTCCAATCAGTTGAGCGGTCAAATCATCGGAGGTATGCGCTCCGGCGGTCGATAAACGAGAATAAAATCTTCTGTAACAGCCTACAAGGGGCTCTATGTTTCATGGAGCCCCTTTTTTTATTCATATTTTAAAACGAGTATTCATCATATTTATTTTATAAAATTATTTTTTATAAAAATTAGTAATTTCAAATAATTATAATAAAAAAATTTGGTCCTCCTCTTGCAAAATTAATAAAGGGATAAAAGCTTTATTAATTATATATACGAGGAGGTTTTATGGGTTTCGGTTATGAAAGTGACGATTTAGGATATGAATGGGGATATTTAGAAGGTGGAGAATCTGTTTCAATTCCTGCCGAATATTCTTCTCAGCAAGATTCTTTTCCGCAAATCTCTTATGAGTGTCAACAAGCAGTTTGTCGACCCGGCGATACCTGAGGGATGGTCCCGGTGGTTCCTGCTGTTATCATGGGGATGCAGACCTTACTGGTTATGCCCCCCAAACCTCAGCTGTTAGCCCGCAAGGTCCCCAACCATTGCCGCCTCCTTTATCTTCCGTCGATACGTCCCGATCCGGAGGAAGCGGCACGACCGCTGCGACTCCTGATACGGGAACCACAGCCCGTCCGGACGCCCCGCATCCCGATACCGCCCATGCCCGTCATGTGGGGGCGGTCCATCGCCCCCGTCCCGCTGCGGTGAGCTCGGAGGCACCGACGATGAGCGTTTCCGAGGGGCGCCTGAGGCAGATTTTGCAGGGCAGGGACTAAATCAAGATGAGATCGACGCCTTTATGTCCCGTTTTCCCGAAGGAAGAGGGCGCGACGCCCAGATCGCCCCTTATTTGCCGGAGAGTTCGCATCATGCGGAATCGCGTTACCAAGTCGAGACCATGACGGCGGACCAGTTGCGGTCGAATATTTCGGAAAATCTTCGCGATCGGGCCATGGCGAGTTTCGCCTCCGTTCGTCCTCCCCTGTCTGCTCAAGATGCCTACGATAATCTCGTTTCTCGGGGAATTGTGGAGCCCGGTCATCGCCCCGAGTCGGGAGTCACCGTGGCGGAACTTCGAACAGCATGGCGCAACCATCCCGAGCAGCGTTGGGTGGTAAGGTCGATAGACGGCCCCACAGCCCGCCGGGAAACGGCCGATTCCCTCTATGCCCGCACCACTCCTTCCTTAACGCGTGATGGTGTGATCGCCGACACCCGACGCCATCAATATTTTGAAAGCGCCCGCCGGGAATATACCGCTTGGGCGCAACGTCCCACTTCCGAGGGGGGATTAGGCCTCACGGCTTCACAGGCCCAAGACCGGTTCAACCAACGCGCCGAACAAGTGGGGTTGTTGCGTCGTCAACCGGATGGCACTTACTCCATGAGGAACGATTGGGATCCGACTTCTTCTGACCTCAATTCCCCCGCCCAGTCCTTCTTTCACCGTGAAGATGCGGATCATCACACGTTGCCGATCGAGTATAACAGCGACGGAACATTGATCACCACGGGCACCGCTGAGCATTCCAATCCCGCCTCGTTCCGCCGAGAGGAAGTTTCCGGTACGACGGCCACCGATCCCATCTCCCGTGCTTATCAACAGCAGCTCCGCACCGAATTGAGCCGGGATACGGCTTATGCGGCGCTCACTGGGACACTCCCCGAGGGAAGCCGCATGCGGATAGAGCGCCAAGAAAGGGATGGCGCGACCCATACTTTTCTGGTTTCTCCTGAGGGGAACCGTACGGAAATCCGCACGATGAATCCCGCGCTTACTCGGGACCAGGCCCTGGCCTATTTACAGAGCCGCAACCTGACGGATTCGGACGGCCGTCCTCTTTCCACCGCCACTCCGGACAGTTTTATGTCGGAAGTGCAATCCATCCAAAGCGGTTCGCTCAATCATGACCAAGCCGAATATCGGATTGCCGCCTGGGAACGCCAGCAAATTGGGGGTATTTTGTCGACTTCTCCTCACAATATGAACGCCCAACAGATCACTCGCTACATGCAATCGCACGGATGGTTGGGGGATCATCCCAATCTGGATCAGATGGAGTCTTCCGCCGCCGAGCCGTCTCGGCTCGGGCGGGAAGCCCCGAGGCGACCGCCATCCATGACGAGGTCGTTGCGACCGACCTTCCGGCCAATGAACCGTTGGATGTTACCGAACGAGATCGTGCGGGTGCCATTCGTGACAGCTTGAGTTCCGGAGAGGGATCGAGCGCCGACCAAGCTTCGCGGGGAAGTCGTTTAGGCCGTGAGGCGGCAAGAAGAGAAGGAGATGCCTCACACAATACCCAAATTCGGGTGGCGGAAATTCAAACCGCCAGTTCCGAAAGGGTTTGCCCGCGAAAATCGCGAAGAGAACCGAGCCGAGCAGGCGAGACAGCGCGATTTCCAAGCGGAGCAAAATCGCATGCAACGGGAGCATGATTCGGCGGAGAGAAGGAAGGATCGCGATCAACAGGCGCTGATGGCTCTGTTGCAGTTCATCGGACAAATGATCAGCACCGCCGTACAGGCCATGGGCCAGGTGACGGCCGCTTCGATTCAAAGCTCCAATCAGTTGAGCGGTCAAATCATCGGAGGTATGCGCTCCGGCGGTCGATAAACGAGAATAAAATCTTCTGTAACAGCCTACAAGGGGCTCTATGTTTCATGGAGCCCCTTTTTTTATTCATTTTGTAAAATTGCATTGCACATCTTGTGACCATCTTGTGCTATTTTTTAGAATGAAAGATTAATAATTAAATAATATCAAATAATTAGTTCAATGGCACCTCCCTTGCTTTATCAGTGACCAATAAAGAAGGGAGCCGCAATGGACTTAGGATACGAAGGTGAAGAGTTAGGTTACGAAGCGGGATATGAAACGGGCCACAAGCGAGAAATTCCCCGTACCCTTTCTTGCTTAAGCCCGGAAACGCCGAGCGTCTTTTATCATTGCCAACAAGCTCCCGGAGCTGCGACGACGAAGCCCCTTCCGGTGTTCGTCATTCCTCCGGCGGGAAGTCCCACCCCTCTCGCCTATAACAAAGACGGATGGAAAATTAACGACAAGGGTGAAATGGTTCCCGACTCCGTCTACAAGGGAAAAGACGGTGCCGTTTACTCTGTTTGGAAAAATTACAAAGACCCCAAGCAAAGCAAGATCGTCAAAAACGGAAACAATTCTGATTTCCAAACCGTCGACTTGAGTGCGACCTCTCCTTCGGCGGTGAACACCGAGTGGTCCGGAGTGGCTTCTCCTGCGCCCCTGGCACCCGGCGCCCCCGATCCCAAAAAGCCCGTTTTCATGGCGGATGCCGCGCCCAAGACGGTGTCGATCCATGAAATCGCGCTGCGCGACAAACTCAGCAAGAAAGGACTCTCCAAGGACGAAGTGGACGCCTACATGCAGCGTTTCGACGACGCGCCTCCCGCTTATTCCACTAAAGACAAAGAAATGAAAAAGAACTTGGATGTGGTGGAAACGAAGGATGCGGACGAATTAAGAAAGATGATCGCAACGAGGGCCCGCGACAAGGCGGTGGCCCATTATAAGGCTTCCGGCGTGTCTCCCCGTGAAGCGTACGATAACTTGAAGGCCCGGGGCGTGGTTGATGATCCTACGGGAAACATGCGACCTTCCGCCACGGCTCAATGGAAAGACGTGGACGTAAAAGAATGGAAACCGGCCGTGGTGAAAGGGGAGTCGGCCAAGAAGATCAGTGAAGATCCCTTGGTTTCGAAATCGGATTTCAAGACCAACCCGGTGGAAGTGCGTAAAGACACCGAGCGTCGCCTTTACTTGAAGAGCGCCGAAGAAAAATACGTGGCCTGGGCCACCTCGCCGAAGGCCACCCCTCCCACGAAGACGAGTGGCTTGGGTTTGACCGAAGCGGAAGCAAGAAAACGTTTCAACGAGCGTGCGATTCAGTTGAAGATGATCGACGCCGAAGGCAATCCCACCGCCTTCGACCCGGAAGCGACGGGGGAAAACGATCCCGCCCAAGCTTTTTTCCCGGTGGAGGCCGGCAAGTCCCGCTTTAACGACGACGGTTCGGTGAACGAAGATGCGAAGGGGAAATTTCGCCACGAAGATTTAACCGTCAACTACGCCGATCCCAAATTGGACGCGTCGAAATTAGATCCGGTCAGCCGCGCCGCCTATGAAAACTCGAAGAGCGAGGGGGCCCGTAACCTCCTTTATTACACCTTAACCGGCGAGCAGTTCGATGCGGCTCACCCGGTGGAGATTCCGAAGGACACGAAAGTGCTGAATCCTCCTTTAAGCCGCACCCAAGCCTTGGCCTATATGCAGTCGAAAAATCTGACCGATGCGGAAGGCAAGCCTCTCCCCGGCGTTAGCGCCGATAGCATCATGGCCGATGCCAACGGTATTCAATCGGGAGACTTGGGCAGCGAAAAGGTGAAGTACACGCTCGCCGCTTGGGAGCGGAACCAGATCGCCAAGACCTTGGCCGGCCCTCCCTACAACATGAACCCCCAAGAAATCACCCGGTTCATGCATTCGCACGGGTGGTTGGGGGATCATCCCAACCTTGAGAATATGGAAAGTTTCCGTAAGAAAGCCGCTTCCGCCAAGCCTGGCAGCGACGAAGCGAAGGCGATTATCGCCGAGGTGAAGGCCGCCGACGTGAAAGGCAACGATCCTATCGATCTCACCGAACGCGATCGGGCAGCGGATATTAAAGACGCCTTAAATACCGCTTCCGCCAACGGGAAACACAACGACGCCAAGGACGGCCGCGAGGCGAGCGCCTTGGCCCAAGATAAGGCCGCCGATACTCAATTGAAGGTCGTTAAAATTCAAACGGAAAGCCAGGAAAAGATCGCCCGCGACAACCGGGAAGCGAAGCGTTTGGATGATGCGGTGCAAAGAGATTGGCAGGCGAAGGAAAACGAGAAGCAGCGCAACCACGATACGGAAGAGCGGGCGAAAGACCGCCAAAACCAGTTGATGATGGCCCTTCTCCAATTCGTGGGACAGATGATCAGCACTGCAGTTCAAGCGATGAGCCAAGTGACCGCCGCTTCGATTCAAAGCTCCAACCAATTAAGCGGGCAAATCATCGGTGGAATGAAGCCCCGCTAAAATCCCTTTTCGATCCATTTCGGCGAGTTCTTGGTAGCCGCCGATCATTTTGCCGTCGATGAAAATTTGCGGCACCGTCCTCCAACCGGTTCTCTCCTTGAGAGCCGTCTTCTGGGAGGGGTCGGAAACGTCGATTTCCTCGAACTCGAACTTCCTCTCTTTGAGAAGCCGCTTGGCCGCGTCGCAGTAGGGACAATAGGCGGTGGTGTATACTTGGATGAGGGGTTTGGGCATGCCTCTTACTATAGCTCCAACGGATTTTTTTCGTCAATTTAAGCCTTGTTAAGAGGTTGAAGAATTCAAAACCATCGGCTATGGTCGAGCCATGAATTCCGTCTGGCCGTTCATCTTGGGGGGAGTGGCGCTGCTCGCGGCGATCCAGTGGTTTTTTCAAAGGCTTCTTTCCAAGAAACTCGCCGAAACCAAGCAAAACGATACTTCCTTACTCCTCCTTCAACAGCAGTTGGAGAGTTTGAGGGACCATCTGCGCCAAAATCTAGACGGTTCTTCCCAAAATTTCACCCAACAGATCGCCTTGCTCACCCAACAATTGCAGGAACGTTTCCACCAACAAGGCCAAATCCTTCAGATGACTCAAGAGACCGTGGGGAAGAGGCTCGATAATGCCGCCAAGGTGGTGGGCGAGCTGCAAGGGAAGTTAGGGAAACTCGAAGAGGCCAACTTAAGGATTTTCGAAGTGGGGAAGGACATCGCCTCCCTCCAGGAAATCCTCCGAACGCCCAAGCTGCGCGGCAATTTGGGCGAGCTTTTTTTGGGCGATCTTCTTCAGCAGATTCTTCCCCTAGATCATTTCGAGCTGCAGTACGGGTTCAAGAGCGGCGAGAAGGTCGATGCGGTGGTGAAGTTGGGCGGGCAGCTCGTGCCCATCGATTCGAAGTTCCCCCTGGAGAACTTCAAGAAATACGTCGAAACCAAGACGGAGACGGAGAAAAAGGCTTTCCGGAAAATTTTCTTAAGCGACGTGAAGAAGCACATCGACGCGATCGCCCAGAAATATATTCGCCCCGACGAAGGGACCTTCGATTTCGCCCTCATGTATATCCCGGCGGAAAACGTGTATTACGAGATGGTCATCAAGGAAGAGGCCTTCGATACCGAGTTTTCCGTTTTGGGGCATTCGATGGGGAAAAGGGTGATTCCCGTTTCCCCCAACAATTTTTATGTTTACCTCAATACCATTCTAATGGGACTGAAGGGTCTTAAGATCGAGCAGAGCGCGAAGGAGATTTTGGTCAATCTCACCCGCTTGCAGGGCGACTTGGGCCGTTTTTCGGAAGACTTTTCAAAGGTCGGAACCCATTTGGGCAACGCGCGTTCGGCTTATGAATCGGCCGAAAAACGTCTCGAACGCTTAGGGGAAAAACTAGATACCATGGGGCTTCCCACCGCCGAGACCAACTTAAAGCAGATCGTGGGAGGGGAATAGTGTCGAACGGATATACCTACTACATTTACGCGGTTTCGGACGCCACCGGCGAAATGGCCATGAACGTGGCTTTCGCGGCCATGCGCCAGTTCAAGGTGGAAAACGTCAATATTCTGCGTCGGGCGAAGATCACCGACACGGCGCGGATCCGCCAGATCATCGCCGAGGCGAAAAAGAACCACGGCATTTTGATGCACACGCTGGTTTCCCACGAGCTTCGCAAGACTTTCCATGAGGAGGCCGAAAAAGAGGGGGTCGTCGCCATCGACATCATGGGACCCGTCAT
Organism: bacterium; assembly: GCA_046346885.1. GTDB lineage: Bacteria > UBA10199 > UBA10199 > JADFYH01 > JADFYH01 > JAXMHI01. The sequence continues at coordinate 220,536 of JAXMHI010000002.1, forward strand.
GGACGTGCTCTCCACCTACTTCCACGCGACTCCCAGCGACGAGCCGGGCCTCAAGTACCGGGTGACTAAAGATTATTTCAAACGCCAAGAGGCGATCGAATTTACCGTGAAGCATGACGACGGCTTGGGGCTGGATACGCTCGACACGGCCGACATCGTCTTGCTCGGCATCTCCCGCACTTCGAAGACGCCCCTTTCCATCTATCTCGCCTATCGGGGCTATAAGGTGGCCAACGTCCCCTTGATCCGCGACGTGACGCTTTCCGACGAGGTTCGCAAGGTCGACCGCTCGAAACTCGTGGGTCTGGTTGTTTCCTCCCAAAAGCTCGTCCAATTCCGCGAATCCCGCCTGATGAAGTTGGGCCGTCCCCTCTCCGAGGAATACGCCAACATCAACCGCGTGAATGAAGAACTGGAATATTGCCGCTCCGTGTATGAAGACCTGGGCAACATTCCGGTGATCGACGTGACGGACAAGGCGATCGAGGAGATCGCGACGGAAGTGTTGATGGTGCTCGGGAAGTAACAATCAGTAAGGGTTGTTTTTAAAGTAGTTCCACCGACTCACGTAGAAACTCACGCTTTTTTGAAGCTCGCTCACCCCTTGCGTGTGGGAAAGGGTCGGGTTTTTGTCGTAGATGAAATCCATCGTGCCCAATTGGTAATTCGTTTGGAGGGCCGCGTCCAACCAGGCATTTTGGGTATGATCGTCGCCCTTCTTGAAGTCGGGAATCATCCCCTCGTAAAAATGCGCGAAGGCGTCGAGCATCCGGTTGAAAAAACGCCAGCGACCGTAATGTTTCATATATTCGTAGCGCGCTTTGAAATCCCCGTAATTTTCCACTCCGGTATGAATGGTGTCAGCCAGCGATTCCGCGTCGAAGTGACTGACGTAAAGCCCCGCTTTTTCCGGAAAAGCCGGCTCTTTGCCGCGTGTAAATTGGTTGAGCGCTTGAAAGCAAATGAGCGGTGTGTCGCAACAGAGCGCTTCATGAAGCGTTCGGTTTTTCCCTTCCAGTAGAGAGGTGAGTAAGTAAGTCTTTGCCCGTGAATAATATTGCGGAAGGGAAAAGTGGTTCACCAAGGGGATGAGCTCGATGTAGTCGCCCGGATTTCCCAGCGCTTGTTCGATGATGCGGAATTCGTGAATCTCATCCTCGGTCAGGTTTTTGAAGTAGAGGTCGATCTCTTTCCCGATGATCCAGGTAAACTTGAGGGGCCGGTTGTATTTCTTGCGGTAGATGGCCAAGCTTTCCGCCATGAGCCCCAAGTTTTTTCGGGGATCCAAACGCGAAATGCAAAGAACGTCGATGTCTTTTTTCGGAAAAGCGGTGGGGGCCATGACGCGTTCATTGGTGTAATCGGCGTCTTGGGTGGGCAGCAACAGCTTGTCTTTCTTTTCGGGATAATGGCTCCGAAACCACTTTTCCCGGGCGGGATTTTTATAGCACGTGAAATAAGCTTCCGCTTTTTCCGACCAAGGATAACTGTTGCACATCGAATTGGCCACGCTGAAGAACAATTCGGACAACTCGGGATGGAGCTCATGGAGAAAATCGATGCCCTGGCTGAATAAGAGCCCCTTCACGAACTTGCCGTCATACCAAAGGGGAGGCAAGAGCAGCCAAAAATCCAGCCAGTGATGATATTGAGGCTCATCCGCGTAGATTTCACCGCTATATTCTTGCAGATCCTTCCAGATTTGCTCGAGAGGTTTGTCGATCTTGGCGTTATTGAAGTATTCGTAGTGGAAGATTTTTTCTGGCATAGGTTGATTTTGAGTTAAAAGACGCTTTTTTCAAAGAAATTCTTTCGCTCCCAGTGCCTTTGCATCATCCTTCGTTATTTTCTTAAAACCGCTAAAAGGGTTTTTTCCGTCCCCCCCATTTCCACCTCATCCCCATATCTTACCGGATAATGCAAATGCGCCCCATCCAAAAAAACGGCGGCTTTCGACATTTTGGAGACGATCTTCAGAGTTTTTCCCGGGGGAATTTTCCCGCGGATGAGCCGGTAAGGCTCCCCGTTTTTCACGAACGGTTCCCGCACCCAAAATTGCAAATCCTTCGATTTCTTCCGCATCGGCTTGCCGCCCGCGGAGCGGATGGCGGCGGTGGAGCCGGCGGCGGTGGAGATCCAGATGCCCGACGATTTTTGCTCTTCGCTTTTTCCTCCGACTTTCAGCACATGCCGGGAAGTGCCGGCGGGCGAGACGTTGGCGAATAGGGCGTCGTTCAACGCCAAGACGGGAAGGGGGCGGCCGTTGATGCATACTTGGAGCCGGTTCAGGGGTAAGAGGGGGGCTTTACCTCGGAGTAGATCTTGAAAGATTTTTTCGAATCCCCTCCGGTCCGTCGCGCAAAAGGCTCCGTGGCTTTTTAGGGGATGCGAGTTGACCCCCAATAGCATTTGATGGGGCAGCGCGTAGTGGGAGGTGTCGAGGAAGGTTCCGTCGCCGCCGACGGTGATCAAAAGGTCGTAGCCTTTCACGTTCTTTAAACCGCCGCGTGGGGTGACGTGATGGGGAATGCCGTGATTTTTCAGAACTTCCAAGACGCGGGTCAGGCATCTTTGGGGTTCGGTCAACTTTTGAAAGGAAAGACGTTTGAGGCGGGCCTGTTGGAAGGGACGGTGCGGGCGCGGCGGCGAGCCAATCTCCTCTTTGTAAATGACGAGTACCTTGCGGATGTTGAGAGGTTTCATGAGTAGAGGCCCTTTTTGCGGATGTATTCCCCGACTTTTTCGGGGAGGAGGGAACGCCATTCCCCTCCCTGTCGGATCCGTTCCCGGATTTCGCTCGAGGCGACTTTCGGGAAGCGCGACTCTTCGTATCCCGCGCGCGCGACGGGATAGATGGAAACCAGCTTTTTCAATTCTTCGTAGTCCTTCCACCGGTCGACTTCGCCGAAAAGGTCGCTGCCCATTACGAGGAAGAACTCATCTTCGGGATGTCTTTGTCGCAGATAACGGACGGTGTCGATCGTATAGCCCGTCGCTTCTCCCCTTTGCTTTTCCGTCGGATCGACCCTGACCCGGGGGGCGAGGGGACCGAAGGCCAACTCGCAGAGCCGGAAGCGTTCTTCAAAAGGGAGGAAAACCTTGCCGAAAGGGTGGGAGTAACTGGGTAAAACCCAAACCTGGTCGAAGTCGCCCGAATCCGCCAAAGCTTTGGCGACCGCTACGTGCCCATTGTGGGGAGGGTTGAAGGAACCCCCGAATAAGGCAATTTTCATCGCTTCTTATTTATAAAGGGGGATGGGGGAGAAGTCCAGCGGGGGAAGGATTATGGGGTTCCCGCGGAACGTCCTGCCTCGACTTTCAAGGAGATCGTCACCTTGTCGCCCACCACCGGCCCGGCCTCGATTAGTTTGTTCCAGGTGAGCCCGTAGTCTTTTCGGCTGATTTCGGCGGAGGCCTGGAAGGCGATCTTGTCGTTGCCCCGTTGGTCTTTCACGGCCCCCAGGTATTTGCCTTTTAAGGTGAGCGGTTTGGTGACGCCGTGAAGGGTGAAGTCGCCGGTGATTTGCAGTTCTGGTCCCTGCCAGACCACTTTTTTGCTCTCGAAGATCATGGAGGAAAATTTCGCCGCATCGAAGAAATTGGGGCTTCTCAGGTCGCTGTCGCGTTTTTCGTTGCCCGTATCGACGGAGGCTACTTCGATTTTCGCCTCCACCTTCGAGGCTTCGGGTTTTTCGCCGACGGTGATCAATCCCGCGAACTGGTTAAATTTACCTTCTACGGTCGAAATCACCAGGTGGGCGATTTCGAACCCCACTTTCGAATGGGCACTGTCGATCTCGTACTTTCCCGAAGGAGGGGTGCTTTCGGCGCCGAAGGCGATGGAAGTCCAAAATACGGTAAGGATCAATAGAAGTCGGCTGGTTTTTTTCATGTTTTCCCCTTTTTGAAAATTTTAGGTGGAACGGATTCTATCTCACACGAAGGAGGGGAAAGAAAGGCCTTTAAAAACAAAAAGGCCGTCATTTTCTCAATGACGGCCTTTATCATGACGGAGCCGACGAGGCTCGAACTCGCGACCTCCCGCGTGACAGGCGGGCGTTCTAACCAGCTGAACTACGGCTCCGATTCGCTCGGGCCAGCAAAGCTGGACCCTCGCTAAAGCCCAGGGGAAGATCCTGCTCTCCCCCTTCAACCCCCATCGAGTAAGGACGAGAGTGAAAGGCGGTATACATCTTAGAAAAAAAAACTTTTGTCAACAAATGGAAAATAGATGGGCGATGTAGGATTTGAACCTACGACATCTGCCTTGTAAGGGCAGCGCTCTACCGCTGAGCTAATCGCCCAGAAAGTTGACACTCGATATACGATTTGGCGCTGTTTTGTCACCGTTTTTTCTTCGATGTCTTGTTTAAATAATCTTGGATGACCTTTTCGTAGCCGTTTTCCGTGGGATAGTAGTAAACGCGATCCTTCAAGGCGTCGGGCAGGTATTGTTGCTCGGTGACGTTTTTTTCGTAGTCGTGGGGGTATTTGTAGCCTTTTCCATAGTTTAAATCCTTCATCAATTTCGTGGGCGCATTGCGGATGTGGAGCGGGGTGGGGAGCGAGCCGTGGTCGTTTAAGTCTTGTTTGGCGCTTAAGTAGGCCTTGTAGCTGGCGTTGCTCTTGGGGGCGCTGGCTAGGTAAGTGGCCGCTTGTGCGAGCGGAATCCATCCCTCGGGCATGCCCACGAAATCGAAGGCCTGCATGGCGGCGATGGCCACTTGGATCGCCTGGGGGTCGGCGTTGCCGATGTCTTCCGACGCGAAGATCACCATGCGCCGGGCGACGAAAAGGGGTTCTTCGCCGGCTTCCAACATTCTCGCCAGCCAATAGACCGCCGCGTCGGGGTCTGACCCTCTCATGCTTTTGATGAAGCAGGAGATGACGTTGTAATGTTCTTCGCCTTTCTTGTCGTAGAGCAGGGATTTTTTCTGAAGCGCGTCTTCGATGAGGGGGCGAGTGATCGTTTTCTCACCCTCTCCTCGATCCTCTCCCGTCGAGGGTGAGGGGAACCTCGGGAGTAACGAAACCGCAATTTCCAACGTATTGAGCATCCGCCTCGCGTCTCCCTCCGAATGTTCTAGCAAAAGCGCTCGGGCCTCCGGTTCGAGCGTGAGGTGAAGTTCGCCCAAGCCCTTTTCCGTATCGGTTAAAGCTTTATCCAAAAGGTGGGAAAGCGCCTCTTCCGAAAGGGGTTTTAACACGAACACCTTCGTGCGGGAGAGCAGGGGACCGATCACTTCAAAAGAAGGATTTTCGGTGGTGGCGCCGATCAAAGTCACCGTTCCCTTTTCGATGTGGGGCAGAAAGGCGTCTTGCTGGGCCTTGTTGAAGCGGTGAATCTCGTCGACGAAGAGAATGGTCCTCTTGTGGTGGTATTTCAGGTCGTTTTGCGCCTTTTCGATGATTTCGCGGACCTCTTTCACTCCCGAAAGCACCGCGGAGAAGAAATGAAATTGACGCTTCGTGGCATGGGCGATCACGTGAGCCAAGGTCGTTTTGCCCGAGCCGGCAGGGCCCCAGAGGATCATCGAGGGGATTTCGTCGTTCTCGATCATTTTCCTTAAGGGAGCCCCTTCTCCTAAGAGGTGTTCTTGCCCGACGAAATCCTTTAAGTCGTGGGCCCGCAGGCGCTCGGGCAGGGGGGTGCTCGATTTTTCCGCTTCCTGGTTTTGGTAATCGAACAGATCCGGCATAGGCACATCAAATGGGGCTTTTTCTCGGATGGGGGTTATGGTACTGGTTTTCATCATAGTTTATGTTGAAAAAACTTTCCATCCGCCATTTTGCCATCATCGATACCTTAGATCTCGAATTCGAGGAAGGCTTGAACATCCTCTCGGGCGAAACGGGCGCCGGTAAATCCATCATCCTACAGGCGCTGGGGCTTCTCTTGGGGGGGCGTGGTTATTCGGACCTCATCCGCAGCGGCGAAGAGGAGTGCGAGGTGGCGGCGGAGTTTGATGTTTCCACCCAATCCGAAATTCCTTCTCGGGTCTCCAAAACGGTTTCTTCCTCCGATCGATCCCTTAAAATTCGGCGGATTTTGAACCGGTCCGGAAAAGGTAAGGTGTGGGTGAACGAGCAGGCATCTACCGTCGGGGAACTTCAAGAGTTGGGCGAGTTTCTCATGGACTTGGTGAGTCAACACGAATCGCAGAATTTGCTTTCTGAAGACATGCCCCGGTCGTACTTAGACGGATTCGGAGGGCATGAAACGCTCCTCCAAACATACCGCGAGGTTTACGAGCGCTACCTTTCCCTTTCCCACGAATTGAAAACCCTTGAAGCGAAGGCCAAGGAGGCCCGCGAGAAGGAAGACCTTTACCGTTTTCAACTCCGCGAAATCGCGGAGGCGAACCTTAAACCTCAAGAAGAGGAAGAACTGCTTCAGGAGCGAAAAATTCTCTCCCACGCCTCGAAGATCAGCGAGACGGTGAACGCGGTGGAAGGGCTCCTCTATTCGGCGAACGATTCCGTTACCGAACTTTTAGGAAAGGCGGGATCGGCTTTGTCGCGCATTTCGGGCATCGACCCCGATCTTGATCGGGAGGCGGAGCAAATCAAGTCCCGCGCACTCGAGTTGGAGGAAATCTCGCGTTTTTTCCAATCCTATTTAAATCGCGTCGATTTCGATCCCGACCGCCTCACCCAATTGGAAAACCGTCTCGATACCCTGGCCGGCCTCAAGAAAAAATACGGCGGCAGCGTGGAGGCGGTCCTCGAGAAGGCCGAAGAATTGGAAAAGATGATCGGTCTCATCGACCGTTTCGACGAATCGGCCGAGGCCTTGAAAAAACAATTTCAAGAAATCGAGAAAGATTTAACCTTGAAGGCCCAAAAGCTCACTCAAGCCCGCAAGAAGGCCGGCGGTGAGCTCGCCCGCGCGATGGAAAAGGAGCTCGCCTCGCTCGCCATGGCGAAGACGCGTTTCGAGGTGCGGGTGAGGCAACGGCTGGAAGAAGCCGCTTTTTCGCCCACGGGCGTGGATGAAATTCAATTTTACATTGCCCCCAACGTGGGGGAGGAACCTAAGCCCTTAAACTTGATCGCCTCCGGCGGCGAGCTTTCTCGAATTCTGCTCGCCTTGAAAGGAGTGCTCCGCTCTCCCGACTCGGCGCTTACGTATGTCTTTGACGAAGTGGATACGGGCATCGGAGGCGCCGTGGCCGAAGTGGTGGGGCAAAAGCTGAAGCGTTTGGCGGAAGTCGCTCAAGTGGTGTGCATCACCCATCTTCCTCAAATCGCCGCCTGTGCGGACGCCCATTACCAAATCGCCAAGCACGAGAAGAAGCAGCGCGTGGTCACCGAGGTGCGCCGTTTGGAAGGGGAAGAGCGCGAAGAAGAAATCGCCCGCATGCTGGCCGGCGTGAAAATTACCGAGAAGGCCCGTCTGCACGCGCGGGAGCTCATGGGGCAGTGGAAGAAAAACAATTCTAAAACGGTAGGAGCGTGACTGCGCGTCACCCCGATTTCATCATGAATCTCGAATCGATCGTCGAAAAGTTCAAGGAGCAGCTCCAAAAGCAAGGGGCCCCCGAATTTGAAATCTTCCTCCTAAAAGAAAATCGGGCGGAGGTGGAAGTGAAGGAGCAGAAAGTGCACTCCTTCGAGAGCGCCGAAACGGTGGGCGCGGGCTTGCGCCTCATCCGCCAAAAGAGGCTGGGTTCTTCTTACACCACCGATTTCACCGATGCGGCCGTCGCCAAGGCGGTGGAAGAGGCGTTGGCTACCGCCCGTTATCCCAGCGAGAACGAGTTTTTGCGCTTTCCTTCCCCTTCGAAAAACCCAAGCAACCAAACGCTCAGAAATTACGATAAAAAAGTAACACAAGTCACTCAGGCCCAGAGAATCGAACAGGCGATGCTCCTCGAGAGATCGGCGCTTGGCTTCGACCCGAAGATCAAGCGGGTTCGCGGCGCTTCTTACGATGCAAGCTCCTACGAAATTCTGTTGGCGAACTCTTGGGGCCTTCAGGCCCGACATCAAAAAACGATGAACGTGCTTTCCCTCATGGCGGTCGCCGAGCAAGGGGGAGAGGCGGAAGCGGCTTTCGATTTCGAGTTTTCCAACTTCTTCGACTCTCTGGACGCGGAAAAGGTGGGAAGGCGGGCGGCTGAAAAGGCGGCGCGTTATCTGGGCGGAAAGCCCGGCCCTACCCTGAAATGCCCGATTTTGTTGGATGCACTGGTGGCGGCCGAAATTTTGGAAGTCTTGGCCCCCAGTTTTTACGCCGACAACCTCGCGAAGAAATGCTCCCTTTTCGAGGGGCTTCAGGGGAAAAAAGTGCTTTCGGAGGCCTTGACGATCATCGATGACGGTCTTCTCGACGGAGGTTTCGTTTCTTCTCCTTTCGACGGCGAAGGAGTTTCTCGGCAACGGATGAAGGTGGTGGAAAAGGGGGTGTTCAGGCAAATCTTGGCCGACACCGAATACGGCAATCGTCTAGGAATGGGGTCGACCGGTTCCAGCGTCCGCGAGGATATTAAGAAGGCTCCCCGCATCGGCTGTTCCAACTTCTTTATCGAAAAAGGGACCCGTTCTCCGGAAGAGATCTTGAAAAAAATCGACCGAGGGGTTTTGATCACCGAACTGATCGGCATGCATACCGCCAATCCCATTTCGGGAGATTTTTCCGTGGGGGCCCAGGGTTTCTTGGTGGAAAAAGGGGAGGTGGCCGGCCCGATCAAGCAAATCGCCCTCTCGGGCAATTTGAAAGAGATGATGCAAAAAGTTACCGAGGCGGCCAGTGACTTACGGTTTTATTTCAAGGTGGGAGCGCCTTCGTTGCTCATCTCCGAGATGGATGTCGCGGGGGAGTGAGGAAACGCTTCGGAAATTTTCAGCAAGGTGTTTGAAGCGTTAAAATTGTGATTCTTTGAGAAAGCGGTGGTTGACCCTTCAAAAGTCCTCCACTATAATGGGCAAAATCTTAAGTTGTTCAAGATATTTAGGGGCTTAAACTTGGTATGAAGATTGAATCTTACGGCATCTCGAATGTGGGCATGAAGCGCGGTCAGAATGAGGACAACTACCTCTTAAACGACGAGTTGCAGTTGTACGTGGTGGCGGACGGTATGGGAGGACATTTGGGGGGCGAGTTCGCTTCGAAGATGGCGGTAAGCACGGTGGAAGAGGTGGTGCAACGGCTTTCCAACCCCGAAGCTACCCAGATTCATGGGGTGAATTCGGGGGAAGTCGCCTATGGAGAGCGTCTTCGTTTCGCGATTAAAGAAGCAGGGCGCCGGATTTTCGATCAAGCCCTCTACGATGAATCTTTAAAAGGCATGGGGACTACGACGGTGGCCATGCTCATTAACGAAACCAGGGCCTATATCGCCAATGTGGGAGATTCTCGAGGGTATTTCATCCGCGGAAACAAGATTGAACAGATTACGGAAGATCATTCTCTGGTCGGGGAACAAGTGAAAGCCGGGATTATTTCCGTGAGCGACGCGAAAAGCCACCGACTGAAAAACATCATCACCCGCTCGGTGGGGTATCAGGAGGATGTGGAAAGCGACTTGAGCGTGAAAGACTTGAGGCCGGGTGATAAGATTCTTCTATGCTCCGACGGCCTTTCCAACCTGGTGGAAGACGAGGAAATTTGTAAAATGCTTGGAAGCTACCCTCTGCAAGAAGCTTGTAACCGTCTCATCGATTTGGCCAACGAACGAGGGGGAGACGATAACATTACCATTGTTTCAATTCAAGTGCTTGAAAACACATAAGTTTTAGTTCTTGACCCACCTTCCTCCCTTTGGTAACTTGCCCTCCACTTAATCATTATCCGTATCCGAATGGAAATTTTAAGCTCCTTTTTTGAAAAGGAGCCGAAAAGAGGAAAAAGGGGCTTTTTCAAGCTCTTTTCCTAAAAACATCATTCATTAATATCCAAACGAAGAAAGAATCCCGTGGCAGCGTAGAGAGAGGGCTTTTGAGGAGGGGTTCTTGAAAACGGTAGGAGGTTCGAATGAGCCGTTACAGCATCTTAATCATCCCTGAAAACCACATGGAGTCGAAGCGGTTCCAGTTGCCGAAGGTGGCCGTTCACCTGGGGTTTGTCGTGGCGGCCCTTTTGCTGGTGTTCACGACCGTCATGACGTGGGGTTTCATTCATTACCGTCAGGTGGCGAAGAATATCTCCGTTCCCACCCTTTCTCCCGGGGAAGAGCTTTACCGCAGCGAATTATTGGCGAAGATGAACCATCTGGAAGACTCCCTCAAGCGCACCCAACAGTTCGCGACCCGTATGGAGTCGATGGCGGGTGTCGACGCCGGCAAGATGAAGATGGGCGTGGGGCCTTTGAGTGAAAACGACGATTTCAGCAAATACCTCGAAAAAATCAGCCAACTGCCCAAACCCACCGACGTGAAGGAGGCGAAGCTCGATACCAACCTGTATAAGAAGTTGGGTGGCAAGCTTGAAGAGCTTTCCGAATATGCCTTCGCCCTCGAAACTCACGTAAACGAAGTTTATGAACTCGGCCAAGACAAGCTTTCTTACTGGGCTTCTACGCCCTCTATCTGGCCCGTGAAGGGTTGGGTCACCAGCGATTTCGGCGGACGCATCAACCCCATCACCGGGACCCCCAAATTCCATGAAGGTCTGGACATTGCCGCCCCCTACGGCACTCCCATCTTCGCCCCTTCGGACGGCATCACTTCCTTTACCGGCTATAAAGGCGGTTATGGTTATGCCTTGGTTCTCGATCACGGCTACGGCGTTTCCACTTTATACGGCCATACCTCCAATATCCTTGTGAAAGAAGGTGAGCGTGTGAGACGGGGGCAGTTGGTGGCTATGGTGGGCAGCTCGGGCGCCGCGACGGGGCCGCATCTCCACTACGAAGTGCATGTGGACGGTGTGCCGACCGATCCGATGAAGTTTATTTTGAAATAAACCTTCTCGAAGCTTTTGAAAAAAGCCGTTCCGAGCCGATTCGGGACGGCTTTTTTTTTGACTCTGCGTGTAATATACGATACCGATGCGCTCGGACTTGAGTTCACATAGGACTTAAGCCTGTTTGCGAAGATCATCAAAAATCACGAGGAGTTTTCCTTCATGGTGTTAGGTGCCCTGGCCCGCAAGGTATTCGGAAGTAAAAATGAGAGGGAACTGAAGAAGATCTACCCGATCGTCGATCAAATCCGCGATTTCGAACCGAAGATCCAAGCCCTTTCCGACGAAGCCTTGAAAAACCAAACCGTCCTTTTTCGGGAGCGCCTCGCTAAGGGTGAGACCTTAGACTCACTTCTTCCCGAAGCCTTTGCCACCGTCCGCGAGGCGGGCAAGCGCGTTCTGGGTATGCGCCATTTCGACGCCCAGATGATCGGCGGCATCGTCCTCCACCAGGGAAAAATCTCGGAAATGAAGACCGGCGAAGGAAAGACCCTCGTCGCCACTCTTCCCGTCTACTTGAACGCGCTCGAAGGCAAGGGCGTTCACGTGGTGACGGTGAACGATTACCTGGCCAAGCGCGACTCCGAGTGGATGGGGCGGCTTTATCAGTTTTTGGGTTTGACCGTCGGAGTCATCGTTCACGGCTTGGAAGACGAAGAACGCCACGCGGCCTACCGCGCCGACGTGACCTACGGCACCAACAACGAATATGGCTTCGACTACCTGCGCGACAACATGAAGTTCAACCTGGAGCAATGCGTGCAACGCGAGCTCCACTACGCCATCGTCGACGAAGTAGACAGCATCTTGATCGACGAGGCCCGCACGCCCCTCATCATCTCGGGCCCTTCCGAAGAATCGACGGACAAGTATTATCGGATCGATCAGGTGATCCCCCATCTCAAGAAAGAGGAAGATTACACGATCGACGAAAAGAGCCGAACCGTCGTTATGACCGAGAACGGTGTTTTCCACGTGGAGAAATTGCTAGGCATCGAAAACCTCTACGACCCCAGCCAGATGGAAATCTTGCACCACGTCAACCAGGGGCTGCGCGCCCATACCCTCTACAAGCGGGACGTGGACTACGTGGTGAAGGACGGCGAGGTGCTCATCGTCGACGAGTTCACCGGCCGTCTCATGCCCGGACGGCGTTGGAGCGACGGTTTGCACCAGGCGGTGGAGGCGAAGGAGAAGGTGAACGTGGAGAACGAGAACCAGACGCTCGCCACCATCTCTTTCCAAAATTATTTCCGCATGTTCAAGAAGCTAGCCGGTATGACCGGTACGGCGGATACGGAAGCGGCGGAATTCGGAAAAATTTACAACCTCGACGTAATGGTGATCCCCACTCACCGTCCCATGGTCCGTAAAGATGAAGCGGACATGATCTACAAGAATGAAAAGGGAAAGTTCCGCGCCGTGATCAAGGAAGTGGAAGAATGCCACCAAAAGGGTCAGCCCGTGTTGGTGGGCACCATTTCCATCGAGAAGTCGGAAGTGCTGGCTGGCATGCTCTCCCGCCGGGGCATAAAGCACCATGTCCTCAACGCCAAACAGCACGAGAAGGAGGCGGAGATCGTCGCGCAGGCGGGACGTCACGGGGCGGTCACCATTTCCACCAACATGGCCGGCCGCGGGACCGATATTTTGCTCGGCGGAAACCCCGAATTTCTCGCGCGGACGAAGGTGGGCAAAGAGGCGAGCCCCGAGGAATTCCAAAAGGCCCTCGAGGAGTTCAAGAAAATTTGCGAAAGCGAGAAGAAGCTCGTCACCGAGGCGGGCGGCCTCCACATCATCGGCACCGAGCGCCACGAGTCGCGCCGTATCGATAACCAGTTGCGGGGCCGTGCCGGCCGCCAGGAAGATCGGGTTCTTCGCGGTTCTACATCTCGCTCGAAGACGACTTGATGCGCATTTTCGCTTCCGACCGCATCTCCAAAATGATGGAACGCTTGGGCATGGAGGAGGACGAGCCGATTTTCCACCTGGATCGATAAGGCCATCGAGAACGCCCAGAAGAAAGTGGAAGCGCACTTCTTCGACATCCGAAGAACTTGATCGAGTTTGACGACGTGATGAACCAACAACACGACGGTTTATAAGCTGCGTCGCGAGATCCTTTCCGAGCGGATTTGAAGGACAAGGTCACCGATCTGATCGACCAAATCGTGGGGCGTCTGATCGGTGATTTCAGCCGAGCAAGGGGAGGAGTGGAACGGAAAGGGGATGAACGACCGCGTATTCAAGCTGTTCGGCGTTCGCGGAAGAGCTGCAGTCGCTGCCCGTGGAGACGCCCACCGACGAGGTGGGGGAAGATCTTCAACCGCGTGATGGATGTCTACGAGGAGAAGGAAAACAAATTAGGCGCCGAGTTGATGCGCAACATCGAACGCGTTTTGTTGCTGCAGACCATCGACGCCCTTTGGAAGGATCATTTGCTCAGCATGGACCACACGGGAAGGAATCGGTCTGCGCGGTTACGCCCAGAAGGATCCCATCGTCGAGTACAAACCGAGGTTATGCCATGTTCGAGACGATGATCGACCAGTTCGCGGATGATTCCGTCCGAGAAGCTCTTCCATGTGCAGGTGGAGGAAAGAAGAGGCCTCCCGTGGTGGAAACGCGTCGCATCGCGCGCAACCCATGGTGATGAGTCGCGGCCAACCGGAGCAAGGAGAGGCCGACGGGCTCGGTCGTGAGAACCAAAGGTCGGCGGGAGCGACCCTTGCCCTTGCGGGAGCGGCAAGAAATATAAGAAGTGTCACGGACAATAAAGAAGTTTCCGTTTTGTCATACCCGTGAAGACGGGAAGTGCCTAAATTTCTATGCATCCCAATCAAATTCAATCCAGTTAAACGAGGTTTTTTCATGGAAGAAAATCTTCTCAAAGTGAGGGAGTTTCAGTTCTCCGGTCTTCACGTAGGGATCAAGGAAAACCCCAACCGCTTCGACTTGGCCATCATTTATTGAAATACCCTTCCAAGTGGCCGGCACCTTCACTACCAACAAGGCGCAAGCCGCGGTGATCCTCGACTTGAAAAAGATCAAGAAGGGGGTGGGGCAGGCGGTGATCCTGAATAGCGGCAACGCGAACGCTTGCACGGGGCGCTTAGGGATGAAAAACGCCCAGGAGATGGAAAACGGGCACGGCAACTGAAGGTTTCTCCCGATTTGGTTTATGTCTCTTCCACGGGCAAGATCGGGGTTCAAATGCCTATGGAAAAGGTGAAAGCGGGCATCGAAAAGGCCGTTTCCCTCTTGAACGCCGACGGCGCCTTGAACGCGGCCCAGGCCATCCTCACCACCGACAAATTTCAGAAAATCCATTCGATCACCGACCGGATCAACGTAGACCGAATACACCTTGCTCGGTTTCGCCAAGGGGGCCGGCATGATCGAGCCGGCCATGAAGGGCCCATCGAGCGGGCCTCCCCACGCGACCATGTTGGGTTTTTTCATGACCGACCTTCATATTCCCGCCAAGCTTCTCCAAGCCATGCTCAACCGGGTGACCGAGGCGACCTTCAACCGCATTACGGTGGACGGCGACGTTTCCACCAACGACACGGCTTTGTTGATGGCCAATGGGAAGGCCGGCAATAAGCCTTTAAAGGCGGGCAGTAAGGAGGCCAAGGCTTTCGAGAAAAATCTGGAAGAAGTGGCGCGCTATTTGTCCCTGAAGATGGTGGAAGACGGGGAGGGGGCCACGAAAGTCGTGGAAGTTTTTGTAAAAGGGCGAAAAACGACACGGAGGCAAGGCGGATCGCGTATTCCGTCGGCCGATCCCCCCTCGTGAAGACGTCTTTTTCCGGGCAGGACCCCAATTGGGGACGCTTACTGGCTGCCATCGGCTATTCGGGCGCAACATTCGATCCCTATAAAGTCGATATTTATTACGATTCGGTCAAAGTGGCCGCTTCCGGGGTGGCCACGACGAAGGAAGCCGACCGGGCCGCCCATGAGGTGATGAAAGCCCCCACTTTCAAGGTCACGCTGGACTTGAAGAAGGGCAAAGGAAGCTTCCGTCTTTGGACTAGCGACCTCACGATCGACTATGTTAAGCTAAATGCCGAATATAGGACATAAGGGGATGGGTAAGAGGGGTAGTTTCCCGCCTGATCCCCGCCTTCTTAAAAGGTAGCGGGATCCATGCTCGATAAACTCAAGCTCGGCAACCTCAACGATATGATCAATAAATACAGCGACCTCGTCCTGGCGGGGCTTGTCGTCGTTGTGTTGGCCCTCGTCATCATCCCGCTGCCCACCTGGCTGAACGACATCCTCCTCACCATCGACATTACCTTAAGTATCTTGATCATCTTGGTGGCCTTGTACATTTCCGACGCCTTGAAGATTGCGTCTTTTCCTACGATTCTCCTCATTACCACCCTTTATCGATTGTCCACTCAACATTGCCTCCACCACGTCTCATCCTTTCCCAAGGGAAGCGGGAGAAGTCATCACGCTTTCGGTAATTTCGTCGTCGGGGGTAATTACGTGGTCGGCGGCATCCTCTTTTGATCATCACCTTGGTGAACTTCATCGTTATCGCCAAAGGCGCCGAGCGCGTTTCGAAGTGGGCGCCCGTTTCACCTTGGACGCCATGCCCGGTAAACAGATGAGTATCGACGCCGACTTGCGCGCGGGCATCATCAACATGGAACAGGCCATGGAACGCCGGTCTACGCTGCAGCGGGAAGC
This sequence comes from bacterium, assembly GCA_046346885.1. GTDB lineage: Bacteria > UBA10199 > UBA10199 > JADFYH01 > JADFYH01 > JAXMHI01. The sequence goes on from JAXMHI010000002.1 coordinate 236,146, forward strand.
CCAGATGTACGGCGCCATGGACGGTGCCATGAAATTCGTCAAGGGGGATGCCATCGCCGGCATCATCATCACCGTCATCAACATCATTGGCGGTTTCATCATCGGCGTCATGCAGCGGGGAATGGATTTCCAACAGGCGATCCAAACCTACAGCATCCTCACCATCGGTGACGGTCTCGTTTCGCAGATTCCCGCCCTGATGATCTCCGTCTCCGCCGGTATCGTCGTCACCCGCGTGGCTTCCGACTCGAAGGAGTCGAACCTCGGGAGGGAAATCGTCGGTCAGGTCACCTCCTACCCGAAGGCGATCGTCATCGCGGCGGTCTTATTGTTCGTGATGGCCTTGGTGCCCGGTTTGCCCCATCTACCGTTTATCGTCCTGTCCGCGATTTTAGGGGCGACGGCTTATTTCCTCACTCGCCAGAAGAAGGTGGAGACGCAGGAAATCGCTGAAGTGCCCAAGGAGCAGGTGGTTAAGAAGGCCATCGAGAAGCATGGCGACGTGCTGCCTTTCATCATGCCCGCCCCTATTTCTTTAGAAGTCGGCGAGGCGATCATCCCGTGGGTGGACGATACGCAGGACGGCGGCCGCTTTATCAACGAGCTGATCCCGCTGTTGCGGCATGGTTTGTATTATGAGCTCGGGGTCAATTTTCCCGGCATTCAAGTGCGCGGACAAAACGTCGATTTGGAACCGGAGAGCTACATCATCAATATCAACGAAGTGCCCGTGGCGAAGGGGAGAGTGTACCGCGGTTGCATCCTCGTGGGCGAGCCCCTCGAGCAGCTTTCCCTCTTCAACATCAAGGGAGTCGAGACGATCCACCCCATCGACGGGTCGATCGTGACTTGGATTTCGGAGGAGCACAAGGAAACCGCCATTCAAGCGGGGTTCCGCATGTGGGATATCGCCGAATATCTCATCCTCCATCTTTCCTATATTTTGAGGAAGCATGCCCACGAATTCTTGGGCCTGCAAGAAATCCAGACTCTGCTCACCGAGCTCGAAAAGTCCCATCCGGCACTCGTGAAGGAACTGGTTCCGAAAGTGATTACGGTGTTGCAACTCTCCGAGATTTTCCAGCGCCTGGTGCAGGAGGAAATCTCCATCCGCGACTTGAAATCCGTCTTCTCCACGCTTGCCCAATGGGCCGAAGTGGAGCGCAACACCTTGATGCTCACCGAGCATATTCGAGCGGGTCTTAAGCGCTATATTACTCACCGCTATGCGGGGCATGCCAATACCTTGGCCGTTTATCTGCTGGATCCGGAAATTGAGGATTTGGTGAGAAACGCGATCCGAACCACTGAGAAAGGGAATTACCTGGCCTTAGAGCCAGAGATCACCCAAGAAATCGTCGAATCGGTCGGAAAAGAGATCGCGTCCCATCCTTTCCCTCCGGGAGCTAGGCCCCCAGTGATCTTGACGACCGCCGAGATCCGCCGTTACTTCCGCAAGATCATCGAGCTCGAGTTCCCGCAGTTGGCGGTGCTTTCCTATCAGGAGCTCTCCGAAAACCTGCGCATTCAACCGATCGCCCGCGTCGCGCTCAACCGGCAAGCCGCTTAATGCGGTAGCGGTCGGCCGTTCCCCCTACCGCGCGCTCCCGCGCTCGATGCCGAGGCGGTCTTCGTGCGCGTCGAGGACTTTCACGAACGCGGGCCGCCCTTCGCAGCGATGGCGGTAATCCTCGACGTGCGGATACTTGCGTAGGATCTCCGTCTTGCGAAGTTCGCGCAATACGCACGTGAGGGCAATGTCGGCGACGGTGAAATCAGTGCCCGTCACGAAAAGTTGAGCCTTCAACATTCGGTCGATCGGCGCCAAGAAACGTCCGAGTATTTCAACGTGCCAAGGGCGCAATGCTTTCGCGTGGGGATTCGAGTCGCCTTGAAGATCGGCAAGAAAGATCGGCAGCGCAAATGGCTCGAAGTTGTTCAACGACGTGATCAGCCAGCGATAAATTTGCGCGCGTCCCTTAAGATCGGGAGGAATCAATTTTCCCGACTTCTCCGCGAGGTAGAGAAGAATCGCGCCCGACTCCGTCAGGATGTATCCGTCATCATCGATCACCGGAACTTGTTTGAATGGAGAAATCGCCTCGAACCAGGTTTCGTCCTGAAGACCGTTTGGCCCGCAGTCGAGTCCGATCGGTTCGTACGCAATCCCACACTCCTCCAGAGCCCACGTCGCGCGGAGGTCGCGCGTATAGCCCCAAAGGAACGGTGGTAGCGATTTGAAAACGTACACTTTCATTAGATGAAAAGATAGACGATGCCCGCGATGGCGAGGACGAGCACGAGTCCGCCCACGCCGATCATCATTTTTTCCATGCCCGAAAGACCTTCTTGAAGGGGGGCGGGGGCCTTCGGCGCGGCGGCCGCTTCTTCGGGGGTGGTGGGGAGGGGAGTGGTGGGCGAGGGATTTTGGGCGGCTGCCGCTTCGGCGGCTTTTTGGGCCTCTTCCGCCTTTTTCCGCTCTTCTTCCTCTTGCTTGGCTTTTTCCTGCGCGATTCTCTCTTCTTCCTCGCGGACCTTGGCTTCTTCTTCCTCTTTCTTCTTCTTCGCGATCTCCATCAACTCGGCTTCGCGCAGCAAGGCTTCCTTCTTTTTTCGCGAGATTTCTTGGCCGATGGCCTCCACGTTGATGTCTTGGGGATTGCGGTAGAGGAGCTTGATGGTGCCCAGCATGAGCTTGTCGCCGTCGCGCAACTGCCTTTCCTGCACCTTCTCGTTGTTGACGTAGCAGCCGTTTCGGCTGTTGAGATCGACGAGCACGACGCCTCCCCATTTGCGGGTGAGCTTGGCGTGTCGGCGCGAGATGACCGCTTCGTCGATGGGCAGCACACACTGGGGGTCGCGGCCGATGTCGATCTCTTGAAGGTCGTCAGTGAAGAGGATCTTCTTTCCCTCGGCGACTCCGTTCAATACCTCCAAACTGGGGGCCGAGTCTTTGTTCAAGGCCTTGAGCACCTTCTTGATCATCTTCACTTCGATGATGTCCGTGTCGGTGTCTTCTTCCACGGGCTTATTGGCGGCTTCTTCGGCCAAGGCGAAATGGACCTCGAAGTATTCGATCTTGATGATGTCGTTGTGCCGGATCAGATGCTTCTCGATGGGGCGGATCTTCTTGCCGTTTAGGAAGGTGCCGTTGCCGCTCTTCAAGTCGATGAGGAAATAGTCGTCGCCTTCCTTCACGATTTCCGCGTGCTTGCGCGAGATGCTCTTGTCGGGGAGCTCCACGTCGCAGACGCTCGTTCGACCGAGCGTAATCGTGTCTTGGGGGAGGTTAAAGACCTGCTCTTCGTGGGTCTTCGTATTTTTTATCGTCAGTCTTGGCATGGGCTCGTTGAATGGAGTCTTAAAGAAAGGTTAACGGCAATGGGTCGCGATTTCGGCGGCTTTTTTCTTTTCCGCCTCCATATCGCTGGGGGCCCCTTTGATCACCCGGCAAAGCAATTGATTCGCTTGTCCCGTATTGCCCATCTCGCCTTCGACGAGAGCCAAGGCATACATCGACCGGTAATGGTCCGGATTGATGTGCAACGTTTTCTGGAACCAATCCTTCGCGTTGGTCTTGTCGCCTAAGCGAAGATAGGTATAGGCGAGGTTGTAGGCCGCGTCCACGTTGCGGGAATCGAGTTCCATTGCTTTTTGAAAACCCGAAAGGGCCTTTTGATAATAGGCCGAGGCCTCGTCTGAAGACCCTTTTTGGCGGGCCACGTCTCCCTTGGTCACGTTGAGAACGGCATAGTTGTAGTAGATTTGGGGATTGGAAGGAGAAATCGCCATGGCCTTTTGGAATTCTTCCTCCGCCAAGGGGAAGTTCTTGTCGTTCAAGTAATGCATTCCCATCGCTAAATGGGCGTCGGCGCTGTTGGGCTGGATGGCCATGGCGTTATTGGTGGCCTCTTGGGCTTTGGCCAGGTTGCCCTGCTTTTGATAGAGCTGAGCCAGGGCCAGCCAACCGTCCGGGTTGTTGGGGTTGGTTTCCACGGCCACTTTGAAGCGGATGAGTGCGTCTTCGTATTTTCCTTGATTCATGTAGATTTGGCCGAGCTCTAGGGAAGAAGCGTAATGATTGGGGTTGGCCTCGGTCGCCTTTCGGAAATTTTCCACTGCCTTGTCAAATTGGCCCGTTTGCCCTTTTTCCATGGCAAGTTTTTTATAGGCGACACCCATGTTGTAATAGGCATCGGCGTACTTCTTGTTGGCACCGATCGCTCTTTGACAATTGTCGATGGCCTTGTTGTAATCCCCCATTGTGAGATAGACGGTGCATAAAGAAGTCCACCCCCCCGCGTATTTGTCGTCGATTTTGACCGCTTGCTTGAAGGATTCAATTGCCTTGTCGTAATCACGCTTATATTTGTATCCTAAGCCCAGGTTATTCCACGCTTCTACATATTCGGGGGAGATTTCGACGGCCGTTTTGAATTCGAAGATGGCTTTATCGATTTGTTGTTGGGTTAAAAATCCGACTCCCTGGTTGTTATGGTAGACGGCTCGATCGGCGGGACGGATCACATATTTGCCTTGCGCCTTGGAGGGGGATAGCAACAAAATACTAAAAAGGGCGAAAATAACTGGAATCAAGGAGGAAGTATTTTTTTTCATAATCGGTTAAAATAAACAAAAAAATTATAGGGGTCGTTGCCCTGCCCGTCAACCAAATTATGGTTTATTTTATTTGCAATATCAATGTTTTATGATAAAAAAGCCGAATGGTTCGCAAGGTCGGAGGGCTTAAATTCAAGAAAGGTAGAGACCACTCTTTATGAAAGGTATGCGTAAATCCCCCCTTGAGGAAGCGACCCTCGTTAAGCCCTTCAATGAGTTCGAAAAATCCAGCAAGAACCATCTGAGGGGACCGGAAGCCTACCCTCTTCTCGAGATTCAAAGCGGTCCAAAACAAGGCACCTGGTTCACCCTTACCCACCAAAAAGAAATTTCCATCGGAAGAGCCAATGTCAACAGCATCGTTTTAGAAGACAACAGCGTGTCGCGCTCTCATTCCGTCATTCATGAGGTGGACGGTAAATATTTTGTGAAAGACGTGGGGTCCCGCAACGGGACCTTCGTGAACGAGAAGAAAATTCAAGAAGACTTTCTTTTAAAGCACGGGGATCGCATCAAAGTCGGAATCTATGTTCTGAAGTTTTTAGCCGAGCCCGAGGAGGAGACCGCCGCTCCGGAGGAAATCCCCGAAGAAGAAACGGTCATGGACGAGGCTTTGGAGCTTTTGGCGGAGAAGAGGGCTCAAGAAGCGGCCGCCGCCAAAGAGGCGGCTACGGCGGAAGCCCCCGCGGAGGAAAATGCGGCCAACCCTATCGAAGCGCCGGTCGAAAAGGCCTCCGAAACAGCCCCCGAAGCGCCCCTTCCCGCGGTGGTAGCGGCTCCTGCGGTGAAAAAGGAAAAACGAGGCCTCAAAAACTTCGCCTATTTCTTGGTGGCCCTGATCATCATCGGTGGGGTGGGCTATACGGTTTATCGTTTTTACATTAAGAAAAAGATTTTAGTCGCCACCAAGGGCACCAAGACGACGGTGACCAAAACGACCCCTGCGGTTCCTCCCGCGGCACCGCCGACGGCTCCGGTGGCACAACCTCCGGCCGTTCCGCCCGTGGCCCAGCCGCCGACGGCGCCGGTCGAACAGCCTCCGACGGCCCCCGTGGCGACTCAACCTCCCGCCGCTCCGACCGCTCCCGCGGCGCCCGCCGTGGCGGGAACGCCCGTGATTCTCGATGTGGATGCCCAGCCCCTGCAGGCCAAGATTTTCTATCAAGGCAAGGAAATGGGGATGACGCCGTTTAAGACGAACGTGTCGGTCCCCTTAGGTAATCCCCAAGAAATCACCGCCGTTTACCACTTTGAAGAGTTGAACCAAGATTTCAGCGAAAAGAAAACCTTTACCGTTTCGAAACAAGACGAGATTGCCACGGTGCGTTTTGAAGGCACGGTGGGGTCCCTCCAAATCAAGAGCCTCCCTAAAGATACTCAAGTATATTTGGAAGGCACCTTTGCCTCCAACCAGCTGAAGTCGCAGGCGGTGAAATTGGGGGAAATCGTTTATACGCGTCCCATCTATCTGCCTTTCGGCAATTACACCATGGAGATCAAGCGGCCTGAAAAGTTGGAAGGCAGCGATACGGTCGTCGACGTGGTGAAGTATCGCCGCGAATTCGTGATCAGTAAAGAAGCGCCGGTTGTGCCGCTCACCTTGACCGAAAAGGACATGACGGCGTTTCCCGCCAAGATTACCTCGAATCCCACGGGGGCCGATATTTTGGTGGACGGTAAGAAGGTGGGGCAGACCCCTTACGACGGCCCTTTGCCCCTCGGCAAACACAAGCTGACCCTGAAAAAAGACGGTTTCTACGAGCATGAGCAGCCGCTTACTATGACCATGAACACGCCTTTCGCCAGCGATGTGACTCTGAAGACTTCGGAGGCCGGCCAGTACATCAACAAGGGGCGGGAGCTGATGCGTCAAGGTCAGTTCCAACCGGCGATCGATCAATTCGCAGAATCGCTCAAACATAATCCTTCTCCCACCGAATTGGCACAGGTTCAAATCTTGCTCGGCCAATGTTCCACCAAGACGGGCGCCAACGACGTGGCCATTGCTTATTTCGAAAAGGCGAAGCAAGTGGAAGGGTATAAGGGGCAGGCGGATCTGGGCATCGCCGAAGCGAGCTTCAACTCGGGCAATAAAGACGTGGCCCTCTCACGCGTCATCGACGTGATGCTCAACGAAAAGGATGAAAAAGTAAAATCGGACGCGGAAACCCTTTTCCGAAAAATCTCTCCCTTAAAGTCGGTCATCTTGGTCAGTACGGATCCCCCCGGCGCAAAAGTGACGATCAACGGCCAAGATGTCGCCCAACCCACGCCGCTCGTTCTTTCCGATTTGGGTTTCGGCTCTTACCGCCTGACGATCGACAAGGACGGCTTCAAACATTATGAGGGCCGCTTTCAACTGGCGATTTCGACCTTTAAGCCCGTCATCGTGAAGCTTGAGCCGGGGCAATAAGCCTCGCGTTGCTTGACGAAAAGACATATCCTCTGTAAAATTTTTAAAGGTTTTTAAGTTTCATCCAAATTAAGAAGCAAAACCTCCAACAGAAAGGAACGTTTTGTGCCTGCCCAACCCCCTAAATCCACCCGAGAAGAAGGTGCTGCCGCCACCGGTTATCCCCGAATCGAAAGACTCATCGATACGGAGGAGTTTGATCCCATTAATAAGAGCTTCGCCGCGGCTTATGGAGAATTGGAAAAAGTGGTCCATCAGAAAGCCGGTCTCGCCAAGGCGAAGCAGGCAAAAAAAGCCATGAAATCGTATGAACTTGTCATGGATTTGTTAAAAGAGCTTTTAAAACTGAAGTATCAGATGATGGAGGCGGTGAAACAGCAGGAAGGTCAAAAAAAGTAATCTCCCTTGAAGCAACTTTCGGGAGTTCTTTTTGCGATAATAGGGTTGGAGGCGCAGTTTTAAGAGCCCCTTTAGGAGGATAGTTTTATGGCAGATACAGTGATTAACGATACTTCAGCCCCTCAAATTGATGCTCGTGAGTTCGCTCGATCGGGAGAACGGGGTGCCATCAGCACGGGGCCCGGTAAGTTTGCGCAGCTTGTCGATGGACTTTTACCCGTAGCCCAAACGGCCAACCAATTATGGGGAAAACCCGTGATTGCGGCGGCCATGACGGTTCTGCCCGGTAGCGGTGGTCAAATGGCCGGTGCTTCTTCCCCCATGGGAGGCGGCGTTTTTGGCAGCGGCGGTGGCGGTGTTTTCGGTCGTTCTTCCATCACCGGACCTGGCGGTAGCACTGGCGGCGGTGGCGGAGTTCCTTTCGGTCCTCCCCCGGCTCCCCCGAGTGTGGGTGGCGGTTCTTCTGTGTCTTCCGCAGGCGGCATCCCCGGCATGGGGGGCGGCGCGGATTATCAGACCCAATTGGACAGCATGTTCAATAACAACATGATGTTCCTCATGTTGCAGACGAAAGTGCAGAACATGAGCCAACAGATCCAGCTGACCTCGAACACCATCAAGGCGAAGGACGACGCGATCGCCAACACGATCCGTAACTTCCGCAGCTGATTTTTACTTAAGGTTAGAATTAAAAAAGAGGGTAGCAAATTTGCTACCCTTTTTTTTCGCCATCAGTTATTTTCATAAGATAAACCGAAATGGAGGAGGTGGCGGATATGATTGATGTTCCAACCGAGGATCTGCGTTTGATGTTAGAGGCGGGATACCTTTATATCGCCATGAGGCGGTTTAAGGAAGCCCGTGAAGTGTTTGAAGGAATCTGCGTTTTAGCCCCTGAAAGCGACGTGCCTCTGGTTGCCTTGGGCAACGTGTCTTTCGTGGAAAGCAAGTTCGACGAGGCCATTAAAACCTATAAAAAAGCTCTCGATTTGGTCCCCAGCAGCGCTTTTGCGAAGGCCTATTTGGGCGAGGCCCTTTTCTTCAGCGATAAGAATGAAGAAGCCATGCAAACCTTACAAGAAGCTTCAAAAATGGATCCTCACGGAAAATCCGGGGAATTTGCCCGTTCTCTTCTCGAGCTGATTCGTAAGGGATTTGATCCGAAACCCGAAGAGAAAAATTCTAAAAAAACCAAGTAAAATAGGCTTAAAAGCCGTAGGATTTTTCCATCTCATGAAGAAACAACCCCTTCAAAAATTTTTGCTCTCCATTGCCTTGGGATTTCTTTTATTCGGAGGAGTGGGGTGCGCTCAGCTTCCGATCTATCATGATTTAACGGAAAATGACGCCAACGAAATCTTGGTGGCTCTTCAAGACAGGGGTATTGAGGCTCAAAAGATTCGTGAAGAAAAGTCTCAAAACGTCTCTTGGAGCATTCAAGTCTCCAAAAAAGACGCCGCTGCCGCCCGTAAAGTATTGGTAGAAAACAATCTGCCCCATAAGAAGCAGCTAGGTTTTTCGGGGATTTGCAAAGAAAAAGGACTGATCCCCACTCCGGAAGAAGAGAAGTGCCGGAAAGTGCTCGCGCTAAAGGGGGAAATCATCAATTCCCTGGAGCGAATTCCCGGAGTGATCGATACGGATGTCGTATTGAATATCCCCGACGTCAGCGAGTTCGCGTCCGAGTCTCAACCCGCCAAAAAACCTACGGCTTCCGCGGTAATTCGAGTGAGGAAAAATCCGGAAGGGATGGATCTGACGGAACCGAAGATCCAACGTTTCATTTCCAACGCGGTTGAAAATTTGGATCCCCGAGATGTTTCGGTGGTGATCACCTATGTGCAACCTCCCGAAGAAATGGCGAAACAGCACGCGGTCGCCGCGCCAACGGCGAAGAATTTGGTTTCGGTCGCCGGGTTGAAAATGGACGCGACTTCGAAGGATAATTTTAAAATCTACGCCTTGGTGGTTTTGGTGCTATTATTGAGTGTGTCGGTGGGATTGGTTTTCAGTCTCTTGAAGATGACCAAACTGAGGCGAGAATTGAAAGTGCATCGAACGGGCGGGGGGGCTGTGATGGGAGTTGCCGATCAAGATGCGAAAATGCTTCAAGGCCCCGAGGGAGGAGCTGCGACTCCTCAAATTCCAGCCGCCGGACAGACCCTGCCCAAAAGCTGATCTTTAAGTTTTAAAGGCCCTCTTTAAAGAGAAAAAAAGCGAAACTTTGGGGGATTCAGTCACCGATAAACACTCTCAGAAAGAGGTGTTTCTTATGGCCAGTATTGATTCAGGACTTCCGCCCATCACTCCCGATATCTTGAGGATGGAGTTCCGTCAGCAAGTGGGAGGCAATGCCCTCGACAAACCCAGCTTTGGACAAAAATTAGGGATGTTTTTTGCCAAGGGGTTCAATTGGATTGGCAAAATTGCCAAGACGGTTTTGCCCTTTTTCGGTCCCTTGGGAATGGTGGGGTCGGCCGCCGCTTATGGTATTGAAAAGTTTACGGGAAATGCCATCGATAAGATCTACGCGAAAAGACAGTATGAAGCCTCTTTAGACAATCAAGCGGCTTCCATGGATATGTCGAATGCCTGGACCCCTGGTTTTAACCCCGGCATGGGTGGGGGGGGCGGTTCTAGTGCGCAGGGGGGCATTCAAGTGGCTCCTTTCGCCCAACCTTATAAAAATGAAATTATGAGCACTTTAAATAATAAGGCCGGTGCCGCGATGGATTCGATTGGAAGCATTCAGTCGTCGGGCACGACACTTTAATCGATAGGGGGAAGGTTCACATGTCTGGAGGCACCAATTCAGTAGTGAGCGGTGGTTCTGCTTCAATCCCCTCAGTGCAGGAAAGCGTGCAAACGAATCCCAAGGGAGCCTCGGCCGGATTTACTTCGGCTCTCGCGGAGAAAAAGGGAATTGCAGGGGCAGATCCTCAGGCGGCGCTTGCAAATTTGGGAAAGATCACCCAAGCTGGCGAATTGCCTTTTAGTCAGCGTTTAGAGGCATTTCGAGTCATCGTTTCCCAAATCATCGCAAGTCCCACCAACCCTTACTCGAAGATTGAATCGGACGCGAGAAACGAAATGATCGAAAGCATTGCCGGTGTTTTGGCGGATTCCCCTGTTGCTCTTCCTAGAAGAAGAGTTGCGAAGATCGCTTAGGGGATTGAATCCCCAGCCTTAGAAAGAGATTGGGGATGTGAGCCCCCAAGAAAAATGAGAAGTAAGATTGTTAAGAAGAATTGGAAGAGTTTTTTGGAAAATAAGTTAAGTAATTTCAGTAAGTTGTTCTTTGAAAAATTTTGAAAGCTACTCCCCCCTTAATGGCATGTATGCTGCAAGCATTAAGCTTGGAGTTTTTGGTTTGAGTCAAAATCGATATCCGATTAAAAGGGGGAGCCAAATGGGTCAAACTGCTGCACAAATGGCTGAGAAGAAAGCGAAACCCGCTCCGGTGACGGGACGAGCCAAGGTGCCCGGTAAAGAAGATGTTTCCGAACGGGATGCCTTGATTGAGCAATACCTTCCTTATGCGACTTCCATCGCGAATAAAGTGGCTCAAACGCTTTCGAATGACGCCGATATCGAGGAAATCATCTGTAATGCTCGATTAGGCCTTCTCGAAGCCGCCAAGCGCTTTGACCCTAAGTACAATGTCGATTTCAAAACCTTCGCCTATTACCGGATCAAGGGCGCCATCTACGACGGACTTCGAAAGACGGGTTGGATTCCCCGCTCCCTTTACGCTAAAATAAAGTTTGAACAGGCGTCGAACGAATACCTTCAAACGATGTCCGAAAGGACGGTGGGACCGAAGAAGATCAGCGCCGACGAAGAGATCAGCGAAATTTACGAGACGGTCAATTCCCTCGCTTCCATCTACATTATTTCGATCGACGCCTCGGAAGAAACGATCGACATCGAGGATAAGAAGGCCAACGACATCGAGAGAAAGGCCGAGTTTCAGAAGATAAAAGAATTTATGAGGCAGGCGATCGAAGAGCTGCCCGAGAAGGAACGTAAGTTGATCAAGATGTATTACTTCCAAAATAAGACCTTGGAAGAGGCGGGAGAAAAACTGAAGCTTTCAAAATCTTGGACCTCGCGCCTTCATGCGAGAGCCTTGGAAATGTTGTTTAAGAAGATCAGTCATATGCAGATGAAAGCGGCTCACCCCGCTCCGAATCGATAAGAGTTTAGAGTTTTAGTATTTGGGAGGAACTATGGATATCGTCACTTCACAATTAAGCAAAGCGGCCCTTGAAAGAGTCACTACGACTTCGACCCCTGCCCAACAGCCGGGCGGAATGGGTTCTTCTTCGTTCCAGAAGGTTTTGGATTTGCAGAACACGCAGTCTCCGGACTCCGTTTCCCAGTTGAACGATTTCGTGGACAACACCTTCGGCAATAAGAACTCCGGCCCGAACGCGGTGGATGCGAGTTCCGTGCACGTGGAAATCAACAAGGTCGGCGAGGTTTCCAACACTCCTTCCGGCAATTACGTTTACGACTTGCTCAAAGACTTCAACAAAGACCAAGTTCAGTTCGACAACATCAAGGAGATGGTCACCTCCGGTAAGAGCTTCAAGCCCCAAGAGTTGCTTGCCATGCAAGTGGGGGTTCAGCACTTGACCATCCAGGTGGAAATGGTCACCAAGGCCGCCGAATACGCCGTTCGTATCCCGAACACCTTGGCTCAGACCAACGTCGGTTAATCGACTTTCCTCAAGCTTCAAAACCCCTCGTTTTCATTCCGAGAGCGAGGGGTTTTTTATTTCCGGATCGGTTTTAGCTGTATTATGATACGCTTAAAGCCATGCTTCTTAAATCCATCGAAAACTTAGAGCCCCGATTTCGTGTGTTGGTCTATGTTGCTTCCTTGGGTGACGAAGAAAACACCTTCCAACTTTTCCGTTTCGTTCCCGCCCAATACGAGCAACCTCTCGTCGAAGCCACCCGCGAGTTGATGTCGATTCCGAAAAAGGAAAGAAATCAGGTCGTCCTCAAAGAATTGAAAAAGATGATCCAGTCGCAAAAGATGACGCTCTTAAGCGAAATCGATCCCGGTTGGTTCATCGAGTCTCTCAAGGCGGAAAGACCCCAAACGATCGGCTTGATCTTACGCAATCTTCCGACTGAAAAGGTAAAGCATATCGTTTCCCATTTACCTCCGGAGATCCGTAAAAAACTTCCAAAGATGAACGAGGCCCTCAAGGTTTCCGACGAGGTGATGGAAATCGTGCGGAGCCGTTTCGAGTCGCAGTTTCCCGCCTTAAATGCGCCGGAGAGAACCGAAGAAATCGGTCTTCATCATTTTTACTTCATCCGTATCGAAGCGCTGCTCGCACTTTTCAAGGATTTGGGATTGGAGCAACTCGCCCGCGCTTTCAAGGGGATCCATAAGGTGGCTTTGAAAGCCTTGCTCAATCGCTTGCCCATCAAGGATGCCAAGGAATTTCAGCAAAAAGTGAAAGCGATGGATAAAGTTTCCAACCGGGAGCTCAAAGAAGCTCAAATGCTCCTTCTCAACCTTCCTTTGGAGACCATGGATCCGGAAGATCTTTTCTTAGAGGTGGGGATGGCCTTTTTTTCCAAGGCGGTGAGTCGAGAAGATTCCGATCTCATCCGTGCCCTCGAGTATAAGCTCCCGCCGAAGTACGGATATTTACTGAAACGCTACGTGGATGAAAGCTTAGGGGCGAATAAGCCGGGAATGATCGAATGGGTTAAAAAGCAGGTTTTGGATAAATTTCAGAATTTCCCCACCGATTAAATTCACATTAACTATTTGTTATTAAAGCTTTTTTTAAAATTATTCTATTGAAGGAAAATATGGGGTGACATACACTCATTTTAAAGAAAGCTTAAAATAAGGATCAAAAGGCCCATGGGCAAAATCGTAAAAGGGGAAGACTTCAAAAAACGGATGGATCTTCAAACGAAGGTTCAATTTGAGGATCGGGCGGAAGTGTATGACGTCTCCGAGCCTTCCTCGATCGTTTCGAAAGATCTGCTCGACACGCAATCCAAAGCCCGCGCTATTTTAGAAGAAGCCAGGGTGGAGGCGAGCCAGATCAAGAAAGAGGCACGCGAAATTCTCGAGCAAGTCAAGGCCGAGATGGAAAAATCCCGGAAACAGGGTGAGGAGTGGGGTTATCAAGACGGCCTCGTCCAAGCGCTGGAATATCTCAACAAACTCCATCTCTTACGTGAGAAAATGTTCCAAAATATGGAACCGCAGGTCGTAAAGTTGGTATTTTCGATCGTGGAGCGGGTCATCGGCCAGCAAATGAAAGAGAACGACACGGCGATCTTGGGCGTCGTCAAGCAGGCCCTCGACGCGGCCATCGGCAACAAGATTCTGATTCGGCTCAATCCCTCCGACTTGGAAAAAGTAAGAGCCAATGAGGCCTTGCTTTTAAGCCGGGTGGAAGCAACCAAGACGATTTCCTTCAAAGAAGATGACACGGTCAAATCGGGCGGATGTGTGGTAGAATCGGAAGTAGGGACCATCGATGCCCAGCTCGACACCCAGCTCACCGCCATCAAGAAGGCATTGGGCTTATAGCGGAGGATACGGGAAGAAAAACGTGTATTGTAGGATCGCGTAGGGTCGGGAAGAGGGTCGTGCCGTGAGTCTTAAGGGAGTATAGGGGTTATGCCAAGCAATAGAGCAGCCGTTCCATCCCAAGTGCCGCAGATGACCGAGGCGGATCTTCCCAAGATCGACCTCACCCCCTATCTTCGTCTCGTCAATAGCCTTTCCACTTATCGCATCAAGGGCCGCGTCACCGAGTTGACGGGCCTCGTCGTGAAGGCGGTGGTGCCGGGCGTGCGGGTAGGCGAGCTTTGCTACATCGAATCATTCCATAAAAAATTACCCATTAAGGCCGAGGTTGTCGGTTTTAAAGACCGAGAAGTGTTGCTCATGCCGCTTGGCGATTTGGAAGGCATTGGGCCCGGCAACGACGTGATTCCTACCGGAAATTGTCTCCTCGTTCGCGTGGGAGACGCCCTGTTGGGGCGCGTCTTGGACGGGCTCGGAGACCCCATCGATGGCGACCAAAGGGGGCCTTTGCATTTAACCGAAGAATATCCGGTCATGGCGCCGCCTCCCGATCCGCTGCAACGGCAACGGATTCTCACCCATATGTCCGTCGGGGTGAAGGCGATCGACGGTTTGCTTACCGTCGGAGAGGGGCAACGCATCGGTTTATTCGCCGCCGCCGGCGTGGGAAAAAGCACCACGATCGGCATGATCGCCCGCAATACCGAGGCCGAGGTCAACGTGATCTGCCTGGTGGGGGAACGCGGACGTGAAGTGAGGGATTTCTTGGAGCACGACTTGGGAGAAGAAGGATTGTCCCGTTCCGTCGTCATCGTCGCGACTTCCGACCAGCCCTCCCTCGTGCGTTGTAAGGCCGCCTATGTCGCCACGGCCATCGCCGAGTATTTCCGCGACAAGGGCAAAAAAGTATTGCTCATGATGGATTCGGTCACCCGTTTCGCCCGCGCCTTGCGCGAGATCGGGTTGGCCGTGGGCGAACCTCCCGCCCGGCAAGGTTTCACGCCTTCCGTTTTTTCGACGTTGCCGAAGCTTTTAGAGAGAGCGGGCAATTCGAACAAGGGATCGATCACCGCGTTCTACACCGTGCTCGTCGAAGGCGACGACATGACCGAGCCGGTGGCCGACGAGGTGCGTTCGATTTTAGACGGCCACATCGTGCTTTCCCGCGACCTCGCCAACCGCGGTCATTATCCCGCGATCAACGTTTCTGAGAGCGTTAGCCGCGTCATGACGAACATCGTCGATCCGGAGCATTTGGATGCTTCGCGAAAATTGAAGGAAGTGGTGTCCAGTTACGAAAAAGAACGCGATTTGATCTTGATCGGCGCCTATGAGCAGGGATCGGACCCCAAGGTGGATTTCGCCATCGAGAAGATCGAGGAAGTGAATAGTTTTTTGAAGCAATCCACCACCGACAAGTTCGAATTCAACGATTCGGTCGAACAGCTCAAGTCGATTTTCATGTGAGAAAAAGTTGAAAAGGGCGGAACCTTTGCCCGTTTCGCGAGCCGATAATCCTTAAAGGGAACGATGGCCCCCAAGAAAAAACCCAAATACCGGCTTGAGCCTCTTCTCATCGTCAAGGAGAAGCATAAAAAGCAGACCGAAATCGAGCTCGGCCGGGCCATCAAGAACCTCGCGGACCAGAAGGAGCGTTTAAAGACTTTGGAGGAGGAAAAAGAGCAGATCATCCTCAAGAAGAAAAACGCCCGTTATGAAATGGGCCGACGGGTGTCGCAAGGCGAAAGCCGGATCTACGATTCGGGCCTTCACCTGAACTATCTTGAGAAACTCCAGGACGACGTGGTCGCCAAGGAGAAGGAAATCGAGGCTCAGCACGAGATCATCGCCCAGGCCGAAGAACGGGTGAAAAAGGCGAAACGGAATTATATCGACGCCTCCAAAGACTTGAAGGCGATGGAGAAGCACAAAGAGCTCTGGCGCAAGAAACTGTTGAAGGAGCTTGATTACAAGGAGCAGAAGGAAATGAACGAGCTGGGCAACGTCATCCATCAGATTCGAAAAGGAAATGAAGGATAAGCCATGGCCATTGACCGCATGGACGACAATCGACCGACCGCGGCGGAGGAAGCGATTCGCTCCGAACGGAATCGCCCCAACTTAAAGGGGAAGGATGGCGCGCTTACCAATCAATCGGGCCAACAGGCGGGACGTGCTCAGCAAACGAAGGAAACGAAGAGCGCCTTCGATCAGGTGCTGGAGAATTTCACCAACCCTACCAATCCAACCCAATCGGAAAGCTCTCGTTTCGACGACCGGGTTCGCGACGCCTTGAAGGACGACGAAAAAAGCCGAGACAAATCCTCCGACCGCAAGAAAGACAAGGACGACGACAAGAAGACCCGTTCCTCCGAGGAAAAAGAGGCGGGCCCCACCTCTAAAGAGGGAGTTCTGAAAGACCGCGTTTTAGGCAAGCAAAACATGGGGAGCGGCGGATCGGGAGCCGGTTCGGGAGGAGGGCAGGAGCAGGGCGGAGGCAGCCAGTTCGGAGGCCGCGGCTCGCGCCAGCAAGCGTCGTTGGGAAGGGCGGAAGGAATCGGCGGTCCCGCCTTGCAGGGCGTGGGGCGCCCGGACAGCGCTTACGCGGTGCGCGCCGGTCAGCAAGTTCAGGCTCCGCGCGAAATTCCCAAGGTAATCTTAGACCAACTCGTCCAAGGGGTGCGGGTGGGGCTCAATAAAAATCTAGATAAGGAAATCCAAATCGACATTTCCGACCGGGTTTTCAAGGGCCTTTCCCTGAAAGTGAGCTCCCGCGAGGGGAAGGTGGAAGTCGCTTTTCTCACGGGCAACGCGGACGTGCGGCGCCTGTTCGAGAGCCAAAAGGGGAAAATCGGCCAGGCCTTGGCGGAGAAGGGGATTTCAGTCTCGCAAATCCGCGTTCAATTTTTAGGTAGTTAAATCCGAAAAAATTTAGGAAAATACAAACACGATGGAACTCGAAGAACATACGGAAAAAACCATCCTTCCCTTCGTTTTTCGCGGACTTAAAAAGATAAAACGCCGCGATCTCGAAATCGAGAAGGGTCTGCTCAATTACCTTCCTTTCTCTTCCGACGAGAACATGGCGAAAAAGGCGTTGGAAGAGTTCTTGGCCAAGCAGTTTAACTTGGAGGCCAAGATTCAGCTCGAGAAGATGGAGGAGGGGACGCTCTCCGGTTTCGTCAAAGGTTTATCCGACAATTGCACGGTGGCGGTTTTGGGCGTGCAGCCCGTGCCGGTGAAGATGTTCGCATGGATCGACTCGGTTTTGGCTTCCACCTTGATCGACCGGGTTTTGGGCGGCGGCGGTGATCTCCCCACCGAGCTTAAATCCATGTCCTCCATCGAAGAGGGTGTTTTTCAATACATCCTACTCAAGGCCATTTCTGAAATTTTTCAAGCCACTCAGCAGTCTTCCCCCGTGCACTTCCGTTTGGAGAAGATCGCCAAGTCCCAGAAAGAAATGGGCGAATGGGCGGCCAGCGAAACGCCGGTGGTGCTTCTTAATTTTCGTGTTCAAGTGGGTTCTTGTCTGGGCTTCGTGGTTTTGGCTTTGCCCCATCCTTTCGTGGAGGGAGTTTTTTTGGCTCGAAGCCCCCTCGACCAACCGGAGAGGATACAGGATTACGCCTATGGGGCCAAACGATTCGATCAAATGGGGCACGTGAGAACCCAACTGTGGGCGGAAATCGGCAGCGTGTCTTTAACCGTCTCGGAGAAGAATCAGCTTGAAAAAGGGGACGTGATTTTATTCGATCAAACCCAATGTCAGATGACAGGCAATCATTTAGGCGGTAATGTTATTTTAAAGGTCGGGGAGGGAAAAGGCGGCGGCTTCTTGGCGCAGGTCGTTTCGGGCGACCCCCCGGTCATGGTAAAAGTTCTAGACTATTATGGAGAAGGAGTACGGCCAAAACCCAGATGAAAATTTTGGATATGTCCGGTTTCCTGACGTGGGCGGCGATCCTTTCAGCCCGGGACGAAGGGCAGGATTTCTTCGATGCGGATCTTCGGGCATGTTCGACCGGCGCCCGCGCCGCAAACGATTCCTGGAAATCCCAACCCCATGGGACAGGCCCCTCTTCCGCCTCGACAGGGTGTCGGCACCGTCGACCGGAAGGTCGTGAACTTGACGGGGGATATTCCGATCCAAATCGTGGCGGTTCTAAGGCAAAAGCGGTCACCGAAAAGACGTGGTTTCGCTCAGATGGAGAAGTGATCGAGCGAAACTGTTGAACAACGAGATCGATTTGCTCGCCAACGGAAAATTAATCGCCAAGGGGGAGCTCGTAGAAATCGACGGGCGTTTGGGGCATTCGCATCCTTAAAATTTTCGATTGAAGATAAGGCCGGCAGCAATTCCTTCACAGAGCCGGCGGAGCCTCTCCTCTGGGTTGTTCGCTATTTTTCTTAAGGAGTTTTTTTGTCCCACCTTGTTTCTTTTTACCGCGGAAGGCACGGCTGAATCGGCGCCTTTTCTCGCCCCCGGAAAGTTCCGGCATCGATTTTATGCGGTTGTTCGCCAGGTGATTCCCGGCGATGCTACCGCTTGCAATCGCTTTCGCGGTGATCAAATACGTTTTGCCCTGCGCCCATTTCTGTGAACGCCAAACAGATTCGGAAATCGAGATATTAGAGCGCTTTACCCTTGAACCAGAAAGAATTGCTGAAGGACCTCAAGATCGCTAATAAAAAGGTGGTGCTCGGAAGCACCGAAACGTTCTTAAGCACTCTTTTGGAGCTTGAATACAAGGAACCTCCCCATGCTTCTCAAGAGAAGTAAGCCCCGCCGCAGCATTCGGTGGGGGATTCTTTTGAGCCTTCCTCTCTCTCTTTTCCCTTCGCGGGCGAGGCCTTCGCCCAAGGAAAATACGGATCAGCTCCTTGTTCAGCGCCCTGTGTGATCTTGGCCGAAGGCGATGGTTCTGCTTCCCCTGGTCATCGTCATGATGACTTCCTTCGTGAAAATCGCCGTCGTTCTCTCCCTTGTCCGTAACGCCTTGGGCACCCAGCAAATTCCGCCCAACCAAGTGATCACCGGTCTTGCCATCATCCTTACCGTCTACATCATGGTGCCCGTCGGTATCGAATGCTACAGAAGCGCGGAAGGGGCCATCCAGCAGACCACCAACCATGGTTCATGTCGTAGGCGACCATGGCCATGGCGCAAGACGCATTGGCCAACGGGAAAGAGCCCTTAAGGAACTTCTTGGCCAAACACGCTTCCGAGAAGGATCGAAGCCTTTTCTACAATTTGGCCAAAAAGATGAGGAAGCCTGAAGATCAGGCCCAAGTGCAGAGCAACGACTTCTTCATTTTAACTCCCGCTTTGTGCGGCGAGCTCTCCAAGGCCTTTCAAATCGGCTTCATCATTTTCTTCCTTTCTGCCATCGACATGGTGGTGGCCAATATCCTGCTTTTGGCATGTTCCAGCTTCCCCGGAAATCGTGTCGTTGCCGTTCAAGTTCGCTTTTCGTAAAGGTCGATTTTGCCAGGCTTAACGTCGGGTCTTGTGCTGGGGATATTTTACCATAGAAAGTTACCTCATCGCCATTTCCAAGCAGTCTTTGTAATCGGTGCTCATCCTCTCCACGCTCCGGCGGTTTTGGTGGCGATGGTCATCGGTCTCATGATTTCGCTCGTCCAGGCGACCACCCAAATTCAGGAGCAAACCTTAACCTTCGTCCTGAAATTGGTCGCCGTGATGGTGATCTTGTCGCTCACCGGCCCCTGGTGCATGGAAAATGGATATTTTACCCACACTGAGCAATTTCCGAAATACCTCCGCTGACGGACCATGAATTCCGCTGCCAATAATTTATTTTCCTTTGATGGAATGGACGGGGACTGGTCTTTCCCCGTCATCGCGGGCGGCCTCATCTCTCATCCGCTTCGTTGCCACCATCAACATGACTCTTTGGCACGAAAGCGGTTGCCGGCAATATCAAGGTGGCCACTGCCATTGCGTTGACCCTTTTCGTCTATCCGATCGTGGTTCCGGGAATGGAGAAACCTCAAATCCCTCAACAATTCAGCTTTTTATTCGTCCTTTTCCTCAAAGAAGCCCTGTTCGGTATGCTGCTCGGGACGGTCAATACAATGATTTTCTACGGCATCCAATCCGCGGGCAGTATGGTGGACAATCAGCGCTATGTCGCCAACGCCCGTATCTTCAACCCGGCCTTGGGTGCGCAGACCTCCATCTTCGGCGTCTTTTTTTATCAGCTCTGCATCGCGATTTTCATCGTCATCGGGGGGCATCGCTATTTCCTCAAAGCTCTCGTGGAAAGCTTCCAGGTCGTGCCTGTTTTTTCGTTACCCAAGATCATGGTGCCGACGATTACGACGGGGGCGTGGTGACGAACGCCGCCCTTACGCTTGAGTTGTTCATGGAAGTTTCCACCAAACCCTTACGCATTATCTGCCTACAGCTTTCGGCCCCCGTTTTGATCGCCATTTTCGTGGCGGACTTGGTCTTGGGAATCACCAACCGCATCGCCCCGATGATCAATGTTTTCGAAATGGGGTTCAACATTAAGGGATTTGTGGGGGTTTTGCTTGTTCATCATTGATCCTGCTTTTTATCAATCATTTGGTTTCAGGTCTTAATCAGCTATTACAGCCGAATCATCGATTATTTCGCTAGAGAGCCTTTTCCATTCCCCCTTGAAGCTCTCTAAAAAAAGTTACTTAAAATAAATAGGTTAGAGGAAAATGCTGTTTTTCGAAAAGAAATCATTTGCCTTTTTGGAAGCAACTTAAGAGGATTATAATTCCGATAAACACATGAAAACGAAATACCCCTAAAGGGGATTACTTTAAGGAGAAATACGCGACGACGATCAACGAAATAGTACGAAAACAAAAATCCCCCTGTTGATGATCAAAACAATACCTGAAATACCAATAACGACTCGGTCAATGAGGGTGATGACGATGTCATGACGGAGCTGGACTTAACAGTGAAGGCACTCAGGCAATACGTCTACTCCCAGCCAGATCAAGGCTCTTCCTCCCCAACAACGACAAGCCTTTTGCTCCAAGCGGCGTTGCAAAATCAGCAGTTTGGGATGGATGAGCTTTCGTTCAAATTGAACGGGCAATTGTATGGCTGTTTTCAATTCCCGAAGACGTCGTTTCGACCTTAGGCGGAGAACAAGCCTATAAAACCATGTCGCCAGGGCAACATGCTTGGCCCTCAACAGTCTCTACGGTGCGATCCCTATAACAACCCCATGGGCGGCAGCGGAAACGGTCGTTCCTCCATCACGGCGCCGTCTCCTTACGGTGATCCTTACGGCGGCGGTTATGGCGGCGGCGGTTGCGAATGATGGTTACGGCGGGTATGGCTACAACGGCATGAACCAGAACCAGCTTTCGTGGATCAGATGGAGCGGGCGCCAGCAACGCGACGGCATCAACACCGCGCGTAGCCAGATCCGCAAGTACGAACAAGAGATGAAAGTGAAGATGAGCGCAGATCATGTTCATGATCCTCATGGGAGACGTGCCCGGCGCCATGCGAAATATCTTCGCTCAACGGAAAATCCTGAACTGCTTACACCAACCGAACTCAGTGCAGAAAGCTCGATGCGCGCCGCGAAGTCGAAAATTCTTGATGGCGATGGCCGCAAGCGCCCTCCTACGGCGCATGACAACACGAACGATCCCGCCGGAGCCGCGCGCGACCAGAACAAGCAGGCCAAGTACACCCAATGGGTCTCCGTGACGACCCAGTTGATGAGCGAAGTGCAACAGACGGAACGTGAATTGCTGGATCTTCTTGAGCGAAGGTCGACGCAAACAGTCAACGACCTTTGGCTTCCGGCAGCGGTTCAAAGAGGCCGAGGCGAGAACCACGAGAACGGTCATCCAGGCCTTCCGCGGTTAATCCGAAGAAGGGCCCAAGGTGTGTTGGGAAGATTTCCCAAAAGCGGCTTAACCAAAAGGGGAAGCCGCTTTTTTTTGGTTGTGCGGATAGGCTTCGCTCCTTTTCCAAAACCTCTTGCGACCCTCTGGGTTGAAGTGATAGCATAACACCTGTATATCACTCAGAATTCGGAGATTTTTCATGGCCACACAAGACGCATTCGATCCCAATGCCGGTTTAACCGCCGAACAATTGGCGCAAGAGCGCAAGATCGAGGAAGAGGAACAGAAAAAAAATCCCGAACTTTGGAAAAAAAATAACGCCTGGCTCGAGCAAATGATCGGGCTCCTCAAGAACATCAAGCCAGAAGAAGTGGAGGCGATGAACGCGAAGTTCGAGAAGTTCATCGAGGGAGAGGTTACCTGGGCCGAGTTGCAGGGGGTCCCTCCCAAATTGCTTTTCGAAATCTCCGAGCACGGCTACCTGCAGTTTCAGCGTGGAAGATTCAAGGAAGCGGAAACCATCTTCAAGGGCCTTTCCACCCTCGACCATAAAAACGCCTATTATCACTCCGTATTGGGTGCCATTTACCAAAAACAAGACCGTTTGGGGGACGCCCTCGCCGAATACACCGTCGCGGTCGAAATGAACCCCAAAGACATCGCTTCTTTCGTCAACCGGGGGGAGATTTATTATCGCTTAGGCGGCGTAGAGGAGCCGCTGGAAGACTTTAATGCGGCCATTGCCTTAGATCCCCAGGCTAAAAATCCCTGGGCAAACCGGGCGCGGTTCCTAAAAAACGCAATTCTTCAGGAGGAAGAAGCCGATAAGAATAGAAAATAGGCTTTAGGAGAAAGCGTGTATGGCCACTAAAATTAACGATTCTTACATGACGAGCGCCCAGGCGGCGGCGAAAACTAACGTCGATCCGAAGATCGTCGACCAGGCGATGAAGAATTTGGGCGTCGACATCATCGCCAAGTTGGGCGAGGCCTATAATTCTTATCTCCGTACCGTTTCCGAAAGCCTGACCACGCTCACCTCCCGCCATTGGGAAAAGGACGTCAAATCGCTTGAGGGGCAGGTCATTTCTACGGGAGACGCCAAGGACCATTTCGCTAAACTCGATACCTCTAAATTGCAGGTTTATGAGTACCGACTGCCCGAAGGTTTCCTCACCGTCGATAAGCTCGATTCGGCTACCCGTTCCGGGCTTTTGACGAAACAGCAAGCCGACGCCATTAAATTTTTCTTCGGTCTTTCTCCCCAATTTCATAAGGAGCGCGGCCAAGAAATGACGACCACCGCCTATAACCCTACCGGACAGGAAAGAGGGCAACAGGAGCAGGGCGGGGGGAATTCGGGCGGCGAGCAAGACGAGAATCAAGAGTTTCAAGAATGGGCCAACCAGATCGAGGGCGTGCAAGGAGGAGGCGGTTCTTCCGGCGCCGTTCCTTATTCCGCGGACGGGTCTTACGGGCCCGGCAACGGAGGCGGGCGTTCTTCGATCATGGGACCTGGAAGCTCTTCCGGAAATATCGGGGGAAGGCAGTCGATTTCGGGTCCCGGGGGACAAGTACCGGGAGGCCCCACGGGAGGTAGTAATCCGAGCGGAGGAGCCTTTCCCGCGCCTCCACCGCCGCCGCCACCGCCCGGAGGCGGGATGGGCTCGGACGGCACCAATTATCAAAACAAAATCGGCGTTCAGATGCAGACCGAGAACAATTATTTGAATTCCAATTTCAGCCCCGATGACCCTTATTACGGTTGGTTCCAATCCCTGTTCGGTTCCGAAAATTGGTACCGTAATTTCGCGGGCAATGCCTTGTCCGACTTGCAGAAGATCAAATCCCAAAAAGAAAAAATGCTCGCGGAGCTCGCCAATATCAACCCGAACACGGCCGAAGGCCAGATGAAGATCCAAGTCTTGCAGCAGAAGATCGGCGAGAACCAGCAAAGCGAGCGGCAGATTTACGACAGCATTTCTACCGCTCAAAAAGCCAACAACGAGCGAAAAGAATTGATTAAATCGATTTTAGATATGTTTTTCCAGACCAACTCGGCGATTATTCGCAATATCGGTAAATAAGACAATGAGAGATCTTCGCACGGGGGATGAACCCCCATGCTCAACCAAAGGGCGAGCACTACGTGGCTCCCCTTTGGAAACCTCATCGTAAAAGGTACTCGTGGCAAGCCACGGGATAAGAACCCCTTGAGCGAAGCAGAAGACAGGATGAGATCGATGTCCGCGGAGGAGCGGGCCCAGAGTAAAATTCTGGATCCCACCCCTCAAAGGAAGAAGTACGTCATCGAGCTGCTCTACCGTTTTTTCAACAAGGAAATCTCTTATGCCCAACTGACGGGCATCCCCCAAAAAGACCTCTTTCAATTGGCCGAAATGGGCTACGTGAAGCTCACCTATGGGCGCACGGACGAGTCCAAGCGCATCTTCGAATGCCTGGTGAAGCTCGACCCTCGCAATTTCTATTATCACGCGGCTCTGGGCAGCGTTTACCAGAAGATTAAGAAGTTCGTGGAAGCGGTTTTTGAATATACGGAAGCCTTGCGCTACAACCCGGACGACTTAGCGAGCCTGGTCAACCGCGGGGAGATTTACTTGCTCCACAAAAATTTCAGGAAGGCGGCGGAAGATTTCAGAGCCGCTATTTTGAAGGATCCCTCCGGACGCAACAACTACGCCAACCGCGCCCGTTCGCTCGTCATCGCCATCAAACGAAATCTGCAGCTACAAAAGCAAAGCCCTGGAGCGCCCGCCCAGCCGGTCAAAGCCGTGCAGGCCGGCCCCAAGAAGGCGCCTCTGCCCAAGCGCTAATCCTCTTCGTCGTCTTTGGCGGCGATCTCGTATTTTTTAAGGAGGTTCCGCAGGTGTTTGCGGTCGATCTTCGCCTCGCGGGAGGCCTTCGATACGTTGAAGTTGTTGCGTTGCAGCAGGTCTTCCAAATAATCCTTTTCAAAACTCTCCACGATCTTCTGCTTGGCCTCCTTAAAGGGGAGGGAGGTGTCGATGTGCATCCGGTCTGTAGGTTCCACGAACTGTTCGATTTCTTGGAAAACGTAGTTCAAATGGGAGGCGTCGATGACATGGCCATCCACCATTGAAGCGGCTCTTTCCACCACGTTGGCGAGTTCTCGGACGTTGCCGGGCCATTGATAGCGCTGCATCATCTTGAGAGCGTCGTCCTCCACCCGTGTCACCTTGAGGGAGCCGTCAGGGAGTTGGTTGAACTTGCCCTCGGAAAGGAATTTTTCGATGATGAGAGGGATGTCTTCCGGCCTTTCCCTTAAAGGGGGCAGATGAATTTTCACGACCGAAAGTCGGTAGTAAAGGTCTTGGCGGAAGCGATTGGCTTCCACTTCGGCCCTCAGATCCCGGTTGGTGGCGCAAACGACGCGTACGTCGAAGCGAATGGGTTCGTTGGAGCCGACCCGGCGGATTTCCCGTTGCTCCAGCGCGCGCAAGAGCTTGGGCTGAAGATCGATGGTCAGCTCGCCGATTTCATCCAGGAAAATGGTGCCCCCGTTGGCCGCCTCGAAGGCCCCTTTGCGGTCTTTGATGGCGCCGGTGAACGAGCCTTTTTCGTGCCCGAAAAGCTCCGATTCGATCAGGTTGGGGGCGACCGCCGAGCAATCGAAAACCACGAACGGTTTTTCCTTGCGCAACGAGTGTTGGTGGATGGCTCGGGCGACCAGTTCCTTTCCGGTTCCCGTTTCGCCTTCGATGATGACGGTGGCCAGCGTCGGCGAAATCTTTTCGCAAATGCCGAAGATCTGGCGCATTTTGCGTGATTTCCCGACCATCTGCCCGAAGATGTTTTTGGTGGAAGGCTCAATCTGAACCTTCTCGTCGAAAGCGATGAACTCGATCTGGGTATTGCCCAGCGAGATGACGTCTCCCGGCGAGAGGTAGGCTTCTTTCACACGCAGGTCGTTGATGAAAGATCCGTTCGTCGATTCGAGGTCCTTCAGCACGAAACTGTCTCCCCGCTGTTCGATCATGAGGTGGTGGCGGGAGACCGTCTTATCCGCCAAGACGAAATCGTTGTCTTCTTTGATGCCGATCCTTAAGGGCTTGCGTTCCAGGTCCATCTTCTTGTCTTTGTCGGGACCCGAAATTACCTTGAGTTGGCATTTGCGGAAGGAAATGACGTCTTTCGTCTCTTCGACGGAAAGGAGTTGGGTTGAGCTTTCGAAATCTTTAGAGTTCGTTTCGTCCATGTTGGTTCGTTTCAGGTTTTGTCGCCCCCTGGATAAGCGGGAAGACCTCCTGCATCAAAAGGAACCCCGCCTTCGCGGGGATGATGATACAAGGGATTAAAGTAAATTCTTAAAGCCTTATTTCTTGAGGGAAGCGCTGAGCGACTTAGAGTCGGAGTCCATCGAGAACGAGGTGCTCCACCCCTTGTAGCCTTCGAGTTCTAGCTTCACCGAATGATCTTTCCCCACCCTCACCCCGCGAATGACCAAGGGCGTCTTGCGGCCCGTGGAAACCCCGTCGATGAAGACCGAGGCGCCGGGAGGGCTCGAGTCGATTCGAAGCGAACCGAATCCTCCCGCCGTGGGAGTCGTCTTATTGGCAAGGTTGTTCTTCTTGGCTTCTTCGAGCTTCTTCTGCTCTTCCAACTTTTTCGCTTCTTCCTCTTTCTTTTGCTGCGAATTCTGCTGATTCTTTTGCGCTTCTTCGAGTTTCTTCTGCTCGGCGAGCTTCTTGGCCTCTTCTTCCTTCTTCTTGTTGTCCGTGGGATTTTGTTGCTGCTTGTTGGCCAGCTCCTCTTTTTTCTTCTGCTCCTCCAAGATTTTGGCCTGCTTTTCCTGCTCGGCCTTTTGTTTTTCCAGCTGCTTTTTCTTGTCTTCTTCCTCTTTCTTCTTGATCTCTTCCTCGCTCACCAGTTTCTCGGTGATTACGATGGGCTTGTCCGCCTGGATTTGGAGGCTACGGGTGAAACCGCGATATTGGTCTTTCTCGACGCGAAGGGTGACGGTTTTGCCCACTTCCAGCTTTTGCAGTTTGTTGGGCGTGGTTAAGTTGGTGTCTTGGTTGTCGATGAAGATTTTGGCGCCCGGAGGGGTCGTATTCACTTCGACGAGGCCGTATTTGATGGGCTCCAGCTTCTTTTCGTATTTTACGGGCTCGACCGAATAAAGAGTGATGCGGTCTTCCGTGGGATAGAAGTCTTCCTTTTCCACTTTCAACGTAACCGTCTTGTTGAGGTCAAGATCGGCGATTTTGGCGGGGGTGACGAGGCCCGTGTCTTTGCCGTCTAAAATGACCTTGGCTCCCTCGGGATGGGTTGTCACTTCAATGGTTGCCGAAGGAATAGGATCCAGCGTCGCTTGAATATTGAGCGGTTGGGCGGAAATGAGGGTGACGAGGCGGTCCCAATCCTTGAATTTCTCGTGCTTCAAGGTGATTTTTTGGCCGATGTTCAGCTCGATCGCCTGCAAGGGGCTGGGAGTGAGCAGGTTCGTGTCTTTATCGTTCAAGAAAATCTTGGCGCCCGGAGGGATCGAGTTGACCACGATGGTGCCGATTTTTTGCCCTTGCTGGGGAGGCTGCATGCGCTTGTAGACGAAATAACCCCCGACCCCCAAGAAGGCGAAAAGAACGAGCAGAGAAACCCAGGCCCAGGTGCGCGAAGGCTTAGCCGCGACCGGCGCCGGTTGCGGCATGACCAGCTTCGACTGGCTGATCTCCAGGGCCGATTGCTGGGTGTGTTGGCCCGTGACCTCGGACGAGACGGCGGAGGCCCGAGTGATTCCCGTGTTCATCCCGCTTTGTGTGAAGTGGATGCCTTGGTCGACGCTCGTCTTGTCGATGTCGTCGCGGTGGACCAAATTTTGTTGGTCGTCCGTGCCCAGCATGATCGAGCGGGTTTGCGAGTCGATGGAGAGGTCGTCCTTGCGTTTGGCGCTCTTGTTTTTGATCTCTTCGGCGAATAGGCGCTTCACCAAGTTGGCCAGTTTGCGGGGCGAGAAATCGAGGTAGGTGGAATAAAGGTACTTCGTCAGCTCGATCTGCATGTCGCCGGCGTTTTCGAAACGGTCCCGCTGCGAGTAAGCGAGTGATTTGGCGAGGATGCGCTTTAAGTCCGGCGGGATCGAATCCGGAAAGCTCGCTTCGGTGATGCGGGTCGTGCGGATCTTCTTTAAGACTTCGAATTGGGTTTCACCGGAGAAGAAACGTTGGCCGGTGAGAAGCTCGTAGAGCATGAGTCCGGTCGAGAAAAGATCGGTCTTGTAATCCACCGGCTTGCCTAAGGCCTGCTCGGGGGACATGTAGGTGATCTTGCCCTTTAAGACTCCCGCCATCGTATGCGAGATATTCATGGCCGCCTTCGCGATGCCGAAGTCGACGATCTTCACTTCTCCCTCGAAGCTGAGCAGGATGTTTTGCGGAGAGATGTCGCGGTGGACGATATTGAGCGGGTTGCCGTCCATGTCTTTCTTGGCGTGGGCGTAATCGAGGCCCTTGCACACTTCGCTGATGGCGTAGACGGCGATGTCTTCCGGGATCTTCTCGTTGTTTTCCTTGCAGCGGTTCATCACCTCGCGCAGGTTGATGCCGTCGACGAATTCCATCGAAATGAAATAGTCGGTGCCGACCTTGCCCAGGTCGAAGACCTGAGCGATGTTGGTGTGCGAGAGGGCGACGGAGAGCTTCGCCTCGTCGATGAGCATGGTGATGAATTCTTTGTCGCTCGAGCAGTGGGGGAGGATGCGCTTGATGGCGAGGAGTTTTTCAAAACCGTCCACCCCGAAGGTTTTCGCCTTGTAGATCTCGGCCATGCCCCCGGTGGCAAGCTTCTCGATAAGAAAATACTTTCCGAAAGGTTTGGGTTGAAAGTCAGTCATGGAAATTGATCACTCGCTTATAAAAGCCGAGTCACCCCGTACGCCACAAGAAAAATTAGGATGACACAGATAGTATATAAAACGATTTGTTTCGCCGACAGGGCCTTTTGAACTTCGTCGGCCCTCGTTTTCACCTCTTGAGGCAAGACCGCCTGCGTTAGAGGCTCTTCGGGGGCCGCCCTTTGACCCGCTGCGTTCGCCTCTTGAAGGATTCGTTGATGCAACACCACCGACGCCTTCAGGTACGGATCTTGCCCGAAAACATTCAAAGAAATCGGGTCTCCGGGTTTGTAATGGACAAGTTTCAAACCTTCGGCCCGAGAAACGGCGATCAACGCCGAGTCTTGCCGGCTTCCATCGCTCATCACGATGTCCACCTCTAAAGAAGCCATGTCTCGGGCGGTGGAAACTCCTTTGAACAAGAGAGACTGAATGTCGCCGCGATGGATGTTTAAAGTTTCTCTCTTTCCCGAATCTTTTGCAATGAGCCTGTTCCAGTCGGGCTTTTCCTCGAAAGAAGAGTGTTGATCTTGATGCTGGTCTTGCTGTTTCTCTTCGTCCGATTTGCCCCTTTTATCTTTTTTAGGGTCGGCCGCAGCCTGGATTTTCCAGTATTCTGCGGGTTTCAGTTTCTCGATCCGGTCGACCATCGGTTTTTACCTTTGCAAAGGGCGCTTCGAGCGAGAGAGGCTCCCTTTTCATATGCCTTCAAAGGATGAGTTCCGTGGACTCCTTCGACAAATTTTAACCTATCGAAATCTTTTTAGTTTAAGCTTTTCGTCCCACTTTCACAGGCCGTTTTTCCAGTTTTCGGACCACCTTTTTTTCGGCGACTCGCTCGTATGTAGGTCTTAAAATGGTCGCGCTCGCGGGGGAAGGGGAGATGCTGGATTCGCTTTCCACCTTTGTGGCCTTTCCTCCACAAAAGCTGCACTTCTTTACCGGCTCATCGGTAATCCGCTGAAACATCTCAAAATGTTTGCCGCATTTACGGCATTGATAACGATGAATTGGCATATTTCATGCCTTCGCATGACACTGCCTAAAATTTTAGACTTCAAGGGGCCTAAATGCAATCGAATTTTATGCCCTTAACTCCGGTGAGGTATTTTGTCTACAGGTTTAAGTTGTTGTAGAGACGGGGAAAGAAGTCGGTGGTGACTCGACTCTCCTTTAAAAACCGCAAGAGAGGAGGGGCATTATTTCACCAAAAACCTTTGTCCCCACTCAAATAAGAGGTTGACCACCACATTTTCGATCAAAATCAGCAGGATTAAGACGACGATGGGGGTGAAGTCGAGTCCCGTACGAAAAAGAAATTGGGGCAAGATCCGTCGAACCCTCCAAAAAATCGGTTCGGTGGCCTGCCTTAAAAACCGAACGATGGGGTTGTAAGGATCGGCGTTGACCCAAGAGATGATCACCGCACCCGCGATGATGAAGGTGTAGATGTTGACTAGGAGACTTAAGATTTTCGCCAAAGAAATAATGAGATAGCCGATGGCATGCATATCAGTTTCCCTTGAACTCTTTGCGGATTTCTCCCGCCCGTTTCGTGGCTGCTTTCACGGTTTGTTCCAATAGCTTCTCGAAGCCTTTCTCTTCCATTACTTGAAGTCCGGCTAGGGTCGTTCCCTTTTTCGAAGTGACCAGCGGGATGAGCTCTTGGGGAAGCTTTCCCGTTTTTTGTAGGGTGAGAGCCGCCCCGAGGGTGGTTTTCAAGGCCAGGCGGTAGGCGACATCGGTGGGAAGCCCGACCTTTTCCCCCGCCCGTCCCAAGGCCTCCACGAACCGGTAAACATAGGCGGGGCCCGATCCGGAAACGCCGGTGACCGCGTCCAAGTCCGCTTCTCTATTCACCCAAAGCACGTCTCCCGATCCCCGAAAAACCGCTTCGACCGCTTTTTTCTCCGTGGCGGAAAGGGAAGGGGGGCCGTAAAGACCCGTGATTCCTTCCCCGATCAAGGCCGGGTTGTTGGGCATGGCACGGATGAGTCGAAGGGCTCCTTTAAAAGGTTTTAAGAGGGTGGCCCGGTCGATTCCCGCGGCGATGGAAATCATCGTATGTCCGCTCACCGCAGGAGCGATTTCCCTTAATATCGGGATTAAATCTTGGGGCTTGGTTGCCAGCACGATCGTCCGGCATTTTTGCATGAGATCGAGGTTGTTTTTGACGGAAGAAATCTTAAATTTTTGGGCGAGTTTCCGAAGTTTCTGGGGGTCTGGATCCGAAACGAATATCTGCTGGGGCGTCATGCCTTGCCGGATCATTCCGCTGATCAAGGCTTGGGCCATATTGCCGCCGCCGATAAAACCGATGGGGAGGAATTTTTTCATGACGGTGAAAAAAGAGCCCTTCCGACCCGAACCCAAGTGGCTCCTTCAACGATTGCCACTTTAAAATCATGGGACATGCCCATCGAGAGCTCGGTAAGGGGTTCTCTATAGAGGCTTTTTCGGTTGAGATCAAAAAGAATCTCTCGAAGCTTGCGGAAATAGGGCCGAGCCTGCTCCGCCTCTTCCGCTAAAGGAGGCATCCCCATGAGTCCCACGATTTTCAGATGGGTGAGGGGGTTAAGCGAGGCGATGAACTCCTCCAATTTTTCGCATGCGATTCCTCCCTTGTTTTCTTCGCCGGCTAAACTCACCTCCACGAAGCCCCGGCAGATGACGCCCCGTTGAGCCGCCGTTTGGTTTATTTTTTCAGCGAGAGAGGTTCGGTCGATCGAATGGAAGAAATCGATCGCCCCCACCAATTCCTTCACTTTGTTGCTCTGTAGGCGGCCCGTGAAATGCCAATGAATAGGGGAAGGGGAGCCGGTTTCTCTTTCGATTTCTTCCTTTTTCTTTTTCCATTCTTGCACGTAGTTTTCGCCGAAGTGGCGTTGGCCTTGTTCCCATAGCTTCAGGATGGCATCGGCGGGCTGCCCTTTGGTGACGGCGAGAAGTTTCACCGACCCGGCGGGGCGGCCGCAACGTTGAAGGGTCTCTTCGATCTCTCGAAGAATACGCGCGTAGGGATCGGTCATGGAAAGGATTTAGTCAGTCTTCAGAGGAAAGGCAAGCGGGCCTTTAATCTTCCGGGTCTTCCCAGAGACGCTCGATCAAGCTGCGCCACCAAGGGTGATCTTCTTTTGATTTTTGATATTGAAAAAGAAGCTCGTGGACCTGCGCGGCGTAGGTGCGCGTTTGGGGATCGCGGTCGTATTTTAATTGCACTAGGGCGTGAAGGCCCATTTCGATTTCAGGGTGCCCTTTTTTGAATTTAGGAATGAGTGTTTGATAGGCAAGTGCGGCGAGCTTTCTCACTTCGGGATCCGAATGCTCGAATTGTTCCCGGAGCGACTGAGCTTCTTCATATACCGACGGGCTGTTTTTGCCGAAGAGTTTCGAGAGGCTCGGATAGGCTTGAGAAGCCTCGATTTGGGAAGTTTTGTCTCCCCGGGCGAAAATGTTCCTTAATTGCCAGGCGCCGTTATAAATCTCGGGATCGTCGTCTTGCAGACGGGTGGCCAAGGTTTCATAGGCCTTGATGGCCCGCCGAAGGACGTGGAAAAGATTATCTTCCCCCAATAGCTTTCGCAGGTGTTGGGCCTCTTCTTGTAATTGGGATCCTCTTTCGGACATGCGGTGGCAGAGGCTTATGTAGGCTTGTAGGGCCAAGTCTCCCGGTGCTTCCGGCTCCGAAAAACCCTTTCGAAGCGCCTCGGCCTCTTGGAACACCTGATAATCCCCCTTTCCGAAGCGATGGCTCAAAATTCGATAAACATTAAGGGCCACGGCGCCCACGTGCGGGGTGGGCGATGAAAAGAGGTCTCGGAGAAGTTGTCCTTCCTTATAAAGATCCGGAAAACCTGGGGGGATCGAGGTGAGGGCTTCCCCGTATTCCGCGATCAGGTTCTCCGCTTTTTGGGGATCCAACGTTCCTTCCGCCGTTATGAAAATGGATCCCCGCTCGATGCGCTCGCGCAGATGGGTCATCAGGAATAAAGCCTCCCGTATTGCCCTTAATCCCGGCGGAGCACGGCGATAATCGCCTCCATCCGTGGGGGAGGAAGAGGAGGGGGGTGAGTCTTCCTCGTCCGCATCCCAACGGGAGACCATCGCGACAGAGAGGGGGATTTTCTTTTCCGCGGGCGCGGATGGTGCTCGGGCCAAGCGCGGGCCGGAGAGGTCCAAAAAGGAGGAGGAAATTTCGGGAGGCATTCTTTCTTTAGAGCGTAACCTCAAGTCGAGAATTTTCTCTTCAGCGATCACCCTCGGTGAGAAAAGGAAGAGAAGGCCCGTGGCGAGCCGCAATTGGTTTTGGGAGATTTCCGCTTTCAGGAACTGCTCCGGCAAGCTCTCTTCGGGAGCGGCCATGAGTCCCCAGCGGGAAGCCGCTTGATGCGAAAAAACCACCGCCGCGTCTTGCAGGAAATGTTGAAAGAAAAGATTTTGTCCCGCACCGAAAGCTCCCATTCCCCTCAAGCTTAAAAAAGTGAGGAAAGAAGAGGCGAGGCCCTCCTGAATTCCTCCTTTTCCTTCCCATCGTAAAAGGGGGCGGGGGAGGGAAGAGTCCTGTTCGGTGAGGCGCAAGAGAAGGCGGTGGGTCATTTCAAAAGCGCCGGTTTCTGCGAGCAGCCCGACTCCGTAAGAGGCGCCTTGAAAGAGCGTCTGCAGGGCCGGTTGAAAAAACGCCCGTTTTTCGGAGAAGGAGAGGATGCCGATTCGCCCGAGACGATATGAAAAGCCGCCGACGAGCATCGCCGCGATGGAAGCGGGATGGGCGATTTCGGAGAGAAAATGGCAAGTCAGGTTTTCGACGAGCGACTGCGCGGCCGTAAGCGAGGGGCGGCTTAAATCCTGCGAATCCTCGATTCGCGTCAGAATTGAGGGAAACGGGAAAGAAGCTTTCTCCATCCGTGTGCCCTTTCAAGAGGGAAAGATTCTTTATAATACGTAAACGAAAGAATCTATCGACGCGGAAGGAGGAAGGTTGTGGAAGATTATTTTAAGGCGTCTTCGACGGCGCTCTTCAGCTCGCCCCTCTCGAACATTTCGGTGACGATGTCGCAGCCGCCGATGAATTGCCCTTTTAGGAAAATTTGGGGAATCGTCGGCCAATGGGTGAAGTCTTTGATGCCTTGACGAATTTCCGGGTCCGACAGTACGTCGATTCCCACGATAGGCGCACCCACCGCGCGGAGCACATTGACCGACTGGGCCGAGAAACCGCACATGGGGGCGTCGGGGTTGCCCTTCATGAAGATGACCACTCGATTCTTCTCGATGATATCCTTGATTTTCGATTGAACGTCCGACATTCGAAACTCCTTATTTTTTGCTCCACTGCTCGGGGGTGTAGGTTTTCAAGGCCAACGCGTGGAGTTTTTCCTTCAAGGCCTCCCGTAATGGGGAATACACCATCTGATGTTGTTGTAAAAGGGTTTTACCCTCGAAGAGGGGGGTGACGACGGTCGCCTGTAGGTGGTCGCCGTCGCCGACTAAGTCTTGCACCGCCACTTGGGCGCCGGGGAGGGCCTGTTCGATGAGTTTTTGAATTTCTCGGGTGTCCATCGGCATGGCATTGCCTTCCTTATTGAATATAATATGGGAATCGGGCACCTTAGTTATAAGGTTTAAAGGCGCTCCGTCAAGGGTTAGACATGAATGAAACCGATAAAAATAGTACGGATGAGGAAAAGGCACGGGATCCACAAGAGGATATTTTAGAGGGGCATGGGGCTTTTGGAGTGGAATATGTCCCGAAGTCTAAACGGACCCCCGTGGTGAACGGCCGGATTTATGGGGGAAAAACGTCGGAATTACAGCCCGGACGGGCGAAAACCTTTCCCCTCGATCGTTTTACCGTGGCCCTTTTTCGAACGGGGGATGAGTTTTACGCCATCAAAGACGCCTGCCCTCATGCGGACTATCCCTTATCGAAAAGCAAGCTCATTTCCCCCTACGTGGTGATGTGCAATTCCCACAATTGGCGTTTCGACATCCGCGATGGACGCTGCGTGAAAATCGGTAAATGTGGGCACGTGGGCCGTGCGTTGAAGGCCCGAGTTTTTCCAGTCGAAATCGAGGGAGACGATCTGTGGATTGTGGTCGAAAACCGCTAAAAAATCCTTAACATCCTAAAAGCCCTATGCTAGCCGGACCGGCATGCCTCAGCTGATTTTTTACCGCAACGGCGAAGCGCTTCTCAGCTTTCCTCTTCACTCTTCCACCACCCAAATCGGACGCGGCGCGGAATGCGACGTCACCCTTTCCGGCGAGATGGTTTCGCGCTTGCAACTTACCGTCTACCAATCGGAAGGGGCTTATCTTATAAAAAATGTCGGAAAGCTTTCCGCGCAGATAAACGGCGCACCGTTCGAATCTTCTCCTTTGAAGGAAGGCGACCGGGTGAAATTCGGCGATTGGGAGTTGGAGTTTAGAAAATCTTCCCCCGAAGATGGCGGAATGGACGACACCTACGTGTCGAAAATCGGAGGAGAAGGGACGCAAGCGCTTCATGCTTCCTTCGCTTCGGGGAAAATCCGTGCGGAGCAAGTGCGGCTTCTCGTGTGCGAACCGGAGAATGCCCCGAGGGTGTTCGAAGTGCGGCAAGAAGTGACGACGATCGGAAAGTCTCCCGCTTGCGATCTTAAGCTGAACGATTCCTTTTGTTCCGATTCCCACGCCAAGTTCCTTCTCAAAAATAATCGGATGATCCTTTTCGACCTTCACTCCACCAACGGTTCCTTCGTGAACGGCGTGAAGGTGCGCGAGGCGGAAGTGGAGGAGGGAAGTAAGATTCGCTTAGGCAAAACGGAAATCGAAGTGGGCACGGTCGCCCAAGAAAAAGAATTAAAGCCCCTTTCGCAGAACGCTTTCGGGCCCTTCGTGGGCGGCTCTCCGGCCATGCGCCAGCTTTATGCGCTCATCGAACAAGTGGCGCCCGTTTCGGCGACCGTCTGCGTCTTCGGCGAGACGGGCAGCGGCAAGGAACTGGTGGCCCGAAGCCTCCATGATCTCTCCCCCCGCCATTTGAAACCCTTCGTGGCCCTCAATTGCGGTGCCATTTCGCGCGAGCTCATCGAAAGCGAGCTCTTCGGCCACGAAAAGGGTGCCTTCACCGGCGCCCACCAACAGCGCAAGGGGGCCTTCGAGCAGGCGAGCGGCGGCACCTTGTTTTTAGACGAGATCGGCGAGTTGCCCTTAGACCTTCAGCCCAATCTTTTACGCGTTCTGGAAACGGGTAAGCTGAAGCGAGTGGGGGGCAACGCCGAAATCGCCGTGGACGTACGGGTGGTGTGCGCGACGCACCGGGATTTGTCGCGCTTGGTTTCGGAGGGCAAGTTTCGGGAGGATCTCTTTTTCAGGCTTTATGTTTTTCCTCTCTACCTTCCTCCCTTGCGGGACCGTCGAGAAGACATTCCCTTGATCGCGGAACATTTCCTGAAAACCATGACCCCCGCCCAAAAGAAACTTCGTTTCAGTTCCGCCGCTCTTCGTTTTCTTCAAGAACAGGAGTGGCGGGGAAATGTGCGGGAACTTAAGAATGCGGTGCAGAGGGCCGTTGTTCTTGCCAAGGGGGAAGAAGTCGCGGTGGAGGACCTGTCTTTTCCGCGCCTCGGCGCTTCCGTGTCGCCGACGGGGGCAGAGGGGGGCTTTCCGTCCACTTCCAACCTCCAAGACTTGGAAAAGCAGATCATCTTACGAGAGTTGAAAACCCAAGACGGCAATCGTTTAGCCACGGCCAAGGCCTTAGGTATCGCCAAATCGACCTTATACGAGAAGCTGAAGCTGTACGGGATCTCCTAAAACCTCAAAGGGATCGGCCACTTCCCGCGCGGCTTCCTTTCTCTAAAAGTAAGCAACTTTTTGTCTTTATAGCCGAAAGCTTTTGGGAACAGCCATTCAGGGGCAGGCATGGGTTCGGGAAAGGGATGAGCGTTTTCACCCTTTGATTCCGAGCCCAAATTTCTTGAGGAGAAATCTCCATGATTCGTCAAAGCTTCCGTCGTTTCGCTTTTCTTTCCGGCGTTCTGGCCGTCACCTTCGGCTACTTTCCGACGACCCAAGCCAACCTTAATTTATTCTCGGTCTTGAAGGGGTTTTTCAACACCTCATTTTCAAGCGCCAAGCAGGAAAAAGTTTCTCCTTTAACCGTCGTCAATTCGCAGAAATCGATGGATTACACGAAATGGAACGAGCGCGTGAAAAACCGGGACGCTTGGCGGGCCCAATACGTGGTGAACCATCGTTTAATCGATATTCTGAATAACGGTTTAAATGACGGCGTGATCAGCATCGCCAGCGGCGATCCCGGCCTCGACCCCACCAATCCCGATGTCGCTTACGACCCCATGAACAACCGTTATTTGGCGGTGTGGGAAGAAGAGACGAGCCCCGGCGTATTCAACATTATGGGCCAATTCCGCGACGCGGCGGGCAACCCCGTCGGCAGCCCCACCCAGATCAGCGCGCCCCGCACCAACCAAGGCTGCTTCTACGCCAATTTCGATTCCGACAACGGCGCCATCAGCACTCCCGGCTTGGATCGTTGCCAGCATGCGGCGAACCCTGCGGTGGCCTACAACAATGGTAAATATTTAATCGCTTGGGAGTTGGGCGGCACGGCGGATTTTCCCGCCGACGGCCCCGGAAAGAATTTCACCAACATCATCGCCAAGATCGTCAACGCTTCCGATCTCGCCCCCGTTTCTCCCGACTGGGAAGAAGGCATCATGATCTCCCGCGTGTGGATCGCCTCCAACGTGGGGACGCCGGTGGCCAACGACGGCCAAGTGCAGGCCTGGGCGAAATCTACGAATCCGGATGTGGCTCCGAAACAAGGCGGAAACGGTTTCGTCGTCACTTTCCAAAGCGATAAGGATTTTATCGGTTGCGTCGACGCCAACCGGCGCGATTCCACTTCCATTTACGGCCGTTATATCGATCAGAACTTCTCTCCGACCGGCGGTGCGACCAACAAACCCTTGTTCGCCATTTATACCGATCCCTCGACGATGACTTCCACTTGCCCGACTCTTGATAACGTGATGCGGGCCCAGAAGCCGCGCATTACCTTCAACAGCGCGCAATCCAGCTTTACTGTTGCGTTTGAGGTGGCCCGAGCCGCTTCGCCCACAAAGGGGGATATCGGCGCCAAGACCGTTACTTTGAACGGTTCGAACGACGCGACGGTGGATAACGCCATGATGCCCGGTGTGGTGGCCAATGCCCCCGAGGGAACGACGTTTCATAATCCCGATTTAGCCTCGTTTCATAACGACGTGCTTTTGGCTTTTGACGACGGAAATGCGGTTTCGATCAAGCGACTGACGGATGCCACGGCGACGGTGTTGCCGCTTTCCGGAAGTGGCGCGAAAACCGAACCCCGCCTTGGCGGAAATTTGGGAGCCACCGGCACTCGGCCTTCCGGGACGGACCCCGAAAAGATTTTGGTAACCTACACTCAGGGCGGAACCCTAAAGGGTGCGGTGGTAGACAATGCCTTCGCGATTACCCGCGGGCCCCTCGATATCTCGGGGGCGACCACCGCCAACCACGTGGCCGAAGTGGCCAGCGATTTTAAGGATTTCTTTGTGGTGTGGGCCGGCACGACCGGCGGGATGGAGCAGGTCTTCGGCGCGAAAGTACTCGCCGAGAACCCCGTGACCAACCAACCCCCTACGGCCCCGACCTTGGGCGCCCAACCGGCCGACGGCGTCACCTGGGCCCCGACCCGCTTGTATCTAAGCTGGAGCCCTTCGACGGATCCGGATGCGGGAGATACGATCACCTACGACGTTTATTTCGCGATCGGTGCGAGTCCGGGCGCGACGCCTTATAAGAGTGGGTTAACGACCACCAATTTCGTCATTCAAGCTTCCACAGACGGTCGCGCGCAATTTAATCCCGATGGCGGAGTGACGCCGATTTACCTGGCGCCCAGCCAAAACTACGCTTGGAAGATTTGTGCGAAGGATAATCATGGGGCTTCTACTTGTAGTCCCTCACGGGCGTTTCATACGGATAATAGTGTAAAGGCGTGGTGGAGATTTGATGAGAATCCCGCTGGGCCTGTTTGCACCGGTGGGAGTGCGGGAGAGACTGTGTGTGATTATTCAGGGAATAATAATCATGGGGTGCCGAATGGAAGCCCAACCTGGGTTGGACCTTTAGTGGATATCTTAAATCATGCACTTCAATTTGATGGAGTGAATGATTATGTGAGTATTGCAAATGATGCTACTCTGAACCCTGATTCGTATTCGATTGTTACTAAAATAAAAACTAATGGAAAAGCAACAGAACAAGAGGTGTTAGATAAAAGACAGCCTGGTGGTGCTGGTCCCGCCGGATATAATATTAGATTAGAAGGCGGGTCGTTTCCAATGCAAATGACTTCAATTGTATCTGAATCGAATGGCACGGAGCATTATTTGCCCAGTGCAGGAGTTATTGCGGATAATACAGATTACCAACTAGTTGCTACCTTTGATTCTTCGACTGGAATAGCTAAAAATTATTCAAATGGAGCTTTTCTGGGAATGATGAATTTTGGCGTGCTCAACCGAACTTCAAAATCAACAGTCAGTTTATTCTTAGGTGACACTTCATTCTCAGCTGCACCTTCAGCTTTTAGTTACAAGGGCTTGATTGATGAAATTATTTTGGTCAATCGAGCAATGCCCGACGTTGAAATTTCAAATAATAGTTCTTCGACAAACTAAATCTAAAGAATAAGCCTGATTATTTTGTTGGCACATTCACTCCAGGTATATGTGCTAATCACTTCATAGCCGTTATTTCTGCAGCGGTTTTGTAAGTTGGTGTTATTCACCATTTCTATGATTTTGTGAGAGATGTCTTGAGCATTGTAGGGATCACAGTATAAAGCAGCATTTTTACATATTTCTGGAATAGAGGAAGTGTTGGAGGCTATTACGGGACATCCGCAAGCCATGGCTTCAATGGGGGGTAACCCGAAGCCTTCGTAAAAAGAAGGATAAACAAAGCAAAGGGCATTTTGATAGAGTGTCTTTAATTTAGAGTCGTCTACATAACCAAGAAAAAGGATCTTTTCTTCTGAGAAATGAGGTATAGTTTTAAATACTTTAGAATTATTTTTTCCAGCTATTAAAATGTTTACTTGTGGCGCGTTAATTTTAAAAGCTTCAATAATTCCTTGGAAGTTTTTGTTTGGATTTAGACTGCTTACGCAGAGTATATAGGGTTTATAAGCCGTAATTTCTTCTTCGTAATCCTTATCCCCATTTATTTTTTGTATGTGCTCTTTTCCCTCATAAATTACGGTGATTTTCCCCTTTTTTATTCTTAAGAATTTTGCAATTTCATTTTTTGAGAAATTTGAAACAGTAATAATTCCTTTTATTCTTTTTGATAATAAGGGAAGCAAGGTTTTGTACCAACCCCTGAATGTATGAGAAAAAGTTCTTGGGTTTGCAAAAACTGCGGCATCATGAATGGTTACGTATTGTTTTTTTATAAGTATGGGACCGGTATTGCATAAACATAGTAAAGTTCCATTTTTGCAGTAGAAGGGGAGTTCTATCTGCTCCCACAGATGTCCACTTAAAGCTCCAACCTTTTTAATAGAAATGTTCTTTAAGTTGAAATTGAATTTT
Organism: bacterium; assembly: GCA_046346885.1. Classification (GTDB taxonomy): domain Bacteria; phylum UBA10199; class UBA10199; order JADFYH01; family JADFYH01; genus JAXMHI01. The sequence continues at coordinate 276,525 of JAXMHI010000002.1, forward strand.
ATTTTTTGGGGTACTAAAAGAATAAAAGAAAAAGACGATTTTAGAGTGGGATTGTCATCTAAAAGCAGATCAAGGGCTTTTACTACTTCAATCGCGTATCTTTGCACTCCCGTAATGCTTTGGGAGGCGAATCTTCCGTTTATATAAATATTCTTCAAAACTTTCCTCAGTATTATGAAAAGCTAATTGGTGGAGGTTTTTCCTTTAACGGGAATATGATTGTTTCTGAGTGAAACATCTAAGATGTAGAAGCCAATTAGGAAAAAAATTATTAAATAGAAACCATAAAACCCCGCCGTTATTAGAAAATTCCAGAAGAGTGAACTTAAAATATATGCTCCTAAAATTCCAATTTTAGAATCGAAGGGATTTTCTCTGGATATTGTTTTTGTATATTGATTGAGGTTTTGAGTGACATAGCCAAACATAAAGCCAGCAGCTATCACTCCTATCCATCCAAAATTAAAATAAGGCTCTCCAAAAACACCAGGTCTAACTCCTGGATGAACTGTGTGGTCCAAGTTCAATACTTCTGTGCTAAAGGCTCCCCAACTCCAGTCATTTCGGAAGGAAGATAATGATGATGGAATAAAAGATAAAATGCCTGCGAGTTGTGTTTTTCCAAATAAGAATTGGTCATCCCAATAAGAGAGCATCCAAGCAAAATCTCTGAGATCAGAAAAGTTGTTTCCATAAAAAAGTTGGGGACCAGCATTAAATATTGTGAGGAAAATATTATAATTTCCTTCTCGAGCATCACTTAAAAAGAGGCCAAGAATGATTAAAACTGGGGTAAGAGTGAAGATTTTTACAATATCAAAAGTTTTTAGGGTTTTATTTAACGACTTATAACTAAAGAGAACTAATAAATAAAAAATTACACCTCCAAATGCTGCGGATCTGGTTCCTGTAAAAATTCCGAGTGCAATCGATGTTAATCCAAGCGCTAGGATGAATTTAGACTTTTTTGCGGTTCCTGCGATAAGCATTATCGCAACTACATAAGGTAGAAAAGTGTGAATGATATTATAAATGGGTCTTAGAGAAGGATTTTGCATTGCAAAATATCTTGATCCCCCTTCCCCTACGAACCCAATTTTTATCATAATTACAAACAGTGCAAAAGTGAGTAGAAAGATAATAGATAGGTGAGTTTTCTGGGATATTCGTTTTAATGAAGCGGTGATTGCTTTCGAAAAAAGAAAGTTATGATTAATCTTTGACGAGAAGAAATATCCAAAAATAAAAAACGCCATTCCAGTAAAGGATATAATAAAGGCGGAATCAATTTTGGGGACATATTTTTCATATCCTTCTTTTGTGGCCATTATATTCAGTTCTGAAAAAGTGAAAGGGTATTGAAGAATGATTGGAATGAAAAAGTAAAAAATAACTGTAAAAGAGAGAACTGTTATTAAACGCTTTTTGCTTAGTTCTCGGATATAGAAAATGAAAAAAGAAAAAAGTGAAAAGAGCCAAAGGCAAACGACATAAACATTTCCAAAACCAATTAAAGAGTCCATGTAATAAAAAAGAATTGATTTATAATTTCGAAATTAAAAAATTGTAATTTCTAATCATCGAATTAATGTTGAAATTTTCGATGACTTTTTTTCGAGCTTTTTGGCGGAGTAAAGAAAACTCGTTAATGTTTGTGATAATGTGTGAAAGTTTTTGCTCTAAATCTTTTTTGCAGCCTGCCTTAAAAAGAAAGCCATCTTCATTGTCCGTGATTATTTCTTTTGATCCTCCAGTGTCAGATGCGATAGCAATTCTTTCGCAAGACATGGCTTCGTAAATAGTGGTTCCGAGGGGCTCGCTTCTAGAGGGGATTGAGCAGTTTACTAAGATATCAATTCCAGAATAGGTCTTGTGTATATGGTCAATGTGGCTGATTAATATTCTATTAGGAGTTGGAATTGTATCTAATGAGTTTAAAATTTTTCTTTTATATTCTGCTTCGGCAGACGAGAAACGCCCAATAATGATTAGAACTATATTGTTATGTCGAGATAATAAGTCTTTGAATGCACTTATCAGGATATGATGGCCTTTACCTTCTGAAATAACTCCAATGATTCCGATGGCTATTTTTTGTTTTTCCAATTTATATTTCGCTCTAAATTCATTTCTGTAAGATGGGTTGAACTGGAATGTTTGAGTAGAAAGTCCTGCATATATGACGATAGTTTTTTTGGAAAAGAAACAATATTTATCTTTTACAGCCTTTGATGCTGCAATTGTTTTGTTGAACAATAAAGAGCAAAAAATCGCCAAAAGTTTAAAAGATTTATGATTTGGGTATTCAAGGTCTTGGTTAGACCAAATCCATTTTTGTTTTTGAAATGTGATTTTTGAGATAATAATGGCCGGAATGCAATAAAACGAGGCCGCTATATTATTTGAGTGAATTATGTTAATTTTTTCTTTTTTGATGATGTTGATCAATCTTTTCGTGATGTTTTTGATTTTTAAAAATACCTTTTTCAATACATCCCATGTGCCGTATTTATTTTTTTCTCTTTCAAGAGATAGAAGGGCCGAATCTTCGATAATTTGAATGTTGAGTTTTGCAAGTCTTTCGGAAAAGGGACCGGGTGCGCATAAGGCGATTGGCTCAATGTCAGGATTGTGAGAGATGAGGCGTTCAATTACTATTTCAGCACCGGAGAAGCTTTGAGCGCAAAAAACATAGAGGACTTTTGTTTTTTTCATTTAGTAAGGTTAGTTTGTTAAAGGAGTGACTGGCTAGGGGACGAGTGATTAATTGGGAATCTTAATCCATTAAAAACTGCTTTGAGCGTTGTTGATATTTTGTGGAATTTTGCTCTCAACGGCTCTTTGGATTTAACTTCGATCAAGAATTCTTTTATTATGATTTTTAGAATTCTTATAAAAATTTGAAATTTATCCCCATATAGCCGATCAATTATAATTAGATTTCTCATTGCGTAATAATGCTTCCAAGACTGCATCGGCTCATATTGAAACGAGAGCCCCCAAAAATTCATTTTTTTGATCGTAGGATTGGGATGATAGAATATGCTGTCAAAAACAGTATATGTTTTAAATCCATTCTTTTGTGCTCGAAATGCATATTCTACTTCATCGCCGCGGATAAATAAATTATGTATCGGGTACCCGATTTTCTTTATTGCATCTCTGTGAATAAGGCTCGAGTTGAAAAACTGTGGAAAGCCATCTAATATATTATCTGAGATGACTTTTTTTAGATCCACAACGTTTTCAAAGAACTTCACTTCTTCTTTTTTGTAAAAAAGATTTAGTTTCCAGTTATAACCAAAGGCAATTTTTGAGGGATTTTCTTTATCGCGAACTAAAGAATTGAATATCTTTCCGTCAGATTGATTTTCCTTAGCATCGAGGAGTTTTTGAAGCGTTGATTCAACTGGTAGTCCATCATCATCCATCAGCCAAACCCAATCAAATTTTCTTTCAAAAGCCCATTTGATTCCATTATGAAAACCACCCGAGCTTCCTGTGTTTTCATTAAGATTAAGAATTTGCACATTGAATTCTTTTAACATTTCTAATGTGCCATCAGTGCTGGAATTGTTGACTACTAGAATGCAGTCTGGCTTTTTAGATTGTTTTTGAAGAGCTAGTACGCACTCTTTTAATAGCTTCTCTCTATTAAACGTTACCAAAATAGTGCAGATTTTTTCCTTCATAGGCATATTTCTTTCTCAAAAATCCCCAAAGCCCTAGCCACTGCCTGATCCATATTATAATATTGATAATCCGCTAATCGTCCTGCAAACAAAACAGTTCCGTTTAGTTTCTCCGCTTCCTTCAAATAGAGTGAGTATTGTTTCCGATAGTCTTCCCGAGGAATTGGATAATAAGGTTCATTTCTTCCACGAATGTAAGGTTGTGGGTATTCCACTGCAGTGGTTGTAGTGGGTGCTTTTTGCCCAGTTAAATGCTTGAATTCGGTGATTCGAGTGAAGTCGAATTCGTTTGGATAATTCACCTGCCCCACTTCCTGTGAGGTCTCAATTTCATGATTGATCAGTTCGAACCTCAAGCTCCGATAGGGGAGTTCTCCATGTATAAAATCAAAATAGGTATCGATGGGGCCTGTATAAACTAATCGGTTAAACTTCAGCTCTTTTACAACTTCTTTATAATCCGTATTTAATTGCACTTCAATATTGGGATGAGAAACCATTTTCCGAAACATTTCCGTATAACCTTTCAGTGGCATCGCCTGATAAGTGTCTTGGAAATACCGGTCGTCGCGGCTGATAAAAACCGGAACTCGTGCCGTAACCGCAGCATCCAACTCTTCGGGTTTTAATTCCCACTGTTTCAACGTGTAGCCGTAAAAAACGCCCTTGTAAATGTAGTCCGCTAGTATTTTGAGATCCGCATTCGTGCTTTCCCTTAATTTTAGAATTGGGATTTTTACACCGAACCCGTAATTTTCAAGAAGGAGTTGTTCTAATTTTCCAGCATATCGGGGAGGGAAGACCGCATAAAGAGAATTTAGATTGAACGGTACGGGGATTTTTTTTCCGTCCACCACCGCCAAGACGTGATGGTAGTAGGGGCGCCATTCGGTGAATCGAGAGAGATAATCCCATACTTTTTTCGAGTTCGTGTGGAAGATGTGCGGTCCGTATTTGTGGACCAATAACCCCTTCTCATCGAAATAGTCGTATGCATTTCCGCCGATGTGGTCGCGGCGATCGACGATTAAGACTTTTTTATTGAGCTGTGTGGCAATCCGTTCCGCCAAGGTGCAGCCCGTATAACCAGCCCCTACGATCAACCAATCAATTTTCATAAAATGTTTTGAGCCTCTCTATAAGAAAAGGGGTCCAGACGTTTCATCCTTAATAAAACAAAGATGGCACCGGTGACGAAAATTTCTGAAATCACCACCGCCCAAGCCATGCCCACTTGCGCAAAGCGCGGAGCGAGTAAAACGGCCAAGGTAAGGTTGAGAAGGCCGGCGCCGATGATTACCCAATTAAAAGCCCGATCCATTCCCAATGGGAGCATCCATTGGATACCTAGCACATTACTCAAAGCGATCAAGAGGGGTAAAAAGGAGAGTATTTTCAAGGGTAAAATAGAAGCCTCAAACCCGCTACCCAGGAAAAGCCGCACCCAAATGGGGGCCCCTATAAAAGCGACGACTCCCATGAGCATACCTATTCCACCCATCACTTTGAACGATATTTGGGTTAATTGCGCGGCCTTTGCTCGACTTTCTTGAGCGAGGTAACTTAAACGCGGATAAAGGGCTTGATTGATTGGAGTGAGTAATCCCACGAGCGCTTTGCTGATTTTTTCCGCCCCCGCGTAGAAACCGACGAATTCAGGGGGGGCAAAAAGCCCCAAGATGAACGTATTGCCGACCGTATATAGACTTACCGCGCTTCGGAATAGGAACATCGTCCAGCCCATTTTGAGGGCTTGAAGCGTCAGGAAAAAATTGGGCACTTGAAAGGGGACTCCTCGATAGGCGATCCATAATGCCACCGAAGAGGAGAGGAAAGCCCCTCCACCCTGCAAAACCAGAACCTTCCAGGCATGATCCGGCGAACGGACGATAAGGAAGATGGCCAAAGTGGAAAAAGTTTTTGCCACTACGTCCAGGCTTGCCACGAACTTCATCCGTTCGAGTCCTTGATAATACCAGATGGGGCTGAACGATTGGGCGATCGACCAAAAAAGAGCCGACCAAAAGAGGATTGGATGTGCTTGAAAGTTACCCACAAAAACTTTGGCGATGAGTGCCGCTGCGAAACAAGCAAGCGTCAAAAGGGATTTAGCCCCCAAAACTCCCGCTAAAAGTTCGGCGAGCTTTTTTTTATCCTCGCGAAAGCGGGCGACTTCACGGGTTGCGGAGAGGTTGAAGCCGTATTCCATGATGAGGTTGAGATATTGTCCGAAGGATTGGGCAAAGGCCACGAGCCCCCAAGTGGAAGGACCCAAAACCCTTGCCAAATAAGGGATGGTGACAAGGGGAAAGAGGTAGTTGACGAAGTGAACGCCATAGAGGGCGAAAATATTGTGCACAAGGCCATGGCGAAGAAAGTCGCTGATTTTTTTCTTTTCGGGTGTCGAGTCGGTGTGGGGGGGATTCTCCGCCATTTCCGGTTTATCGCTTAAGCAGAAAGCCGTTGGAAATATTCGATGGTTTTTTGAAGGCCTTCCCGCACCGGCACGCGGGGAGCCCAACCTAGAAGTTCTTTCGCGAGGCGAATGTCTGGTTTCCGCTGTTTAGGGTCGTCTTGTGGGAGCGGCTCGAAGGCGATGGAAGAGGGCGTTTTCGTCATTTCTTTGATCAGTTGGGCGAGTTCAAGCATTGTGTATTCTTCCGGATTGCCCAAGTTGACGGGGGTATGAAACTCCTTCTCCATCAAGCGCCGGATTCCTTCCACCAAATCGTCCACATATTGAAAGCTTCGGGTTTGTTTGCCGTCTCCGTAAATGGTGAGCGGTTTTTTGCGGATCGCTTGGTTGATGAAATTAGTGACGACCCGGCCGTCTTCCGGATCCATGCGGGGGCCGTAGGTATTGAAAATGCGGATGATGCGGGTGGAGACCCCATATTTCCGCCAATAGGCACAGGTCATTGCCTCGGCATATCGCTTGGCTTCGTCGTAAACGCTGCGGACCCCCATCGGGTTCACGTTGCCCCAATAGCTTTCAGGTTGGGGGTGAACTTGAGGATCTCCATAAACTTCGCTGGTGCTTGCCAAAAAAAACTTGGCGCCCTTTTGTTTGGCCAGCTCCAAGAGATGAAAAGTGCCTTCGCTGTTGATGCGGAGCGTTTCGACGGGGCGATCCAAGTACTTCGGAGGAGAAGCGGGGCTCGCGAAATGGAGAATCCAATCCAATGATCCCTCTATGGTAATGGGATGGATCGCGTCCCTTTCTAGAAACTTAAATAGGGGATATTGTTTTAAGGGTAAAAGGTTTTGTGGAGAGCCCGTGATGTAATTGTCGACACCGATTACCTCGTGGCCTTCCGAAAGAAGCTTTTCGCTTAAGTGGCTTCCAATAAAGCCGGCGGCACCCGTAATTAAAAGTCGCATTTATTTGCCTATCCCTAAGTATTTGAAGCCGGTGCGGACGAGTTGTTCTTGATCCAAGAAATTCCTTCCATCTAAAAGGAAGGGATTGCGCATGGTCTTATGGATTTGCGCCCAATTCAGCTCACGATATTGGGGCCATTCGGTGACGAGAATCACTGCGTCCGCCTCTTCTGCCACCTCTAAAGGGGTGGAACAGAGAATGAGGCCGATCTCGGAAGCATCCTTTTTCGCTTTTTCTAGCGCAATCGGATCATGCGCTTTCACCTTAGCGCCGCGATCAATCAACATTTTCGCGATATCGAGGGCGGGCGCATCTCGAAGATCATCCGTGTGGGGTTTAAAGGCTAAACCTAGTAGGCCGATTGTACGCCCTTTTAAAATCTTAAGTTCGCTCAGCACTTTTTCAACGATTCTACCGCGTTGTTGAATGTTCACTTCACGAGCCGAGTTTACGATCGGCAAAGAGATGCCGTATTCGCCCGCCGTAGCGACCAAGGCGGAAGTGTCTTTCGCGAAACAAGAACCTCCCCAACCGATGCCGGCTTGGAGGAAACGGGTTCCAATTCTCGCATCTAAACCGATTCCTTTTGCGATTTGAGTGATATCCGCGCCTACACGTTCGGCCAACTGGGCGATCTCGTTGATATAGCTGATTTTGAGCGCTAAGAATGCATTTGCAGCATATTTAATGAGCTCGGCCGAGGCGAGGTTGGTGGTAATGAAGGGAACGGCGCCTAAGCCTTCCGGACGCGAGAGAAAATTGGGAGCAGAAAAAGTCTGTTCCAAAATGGGTTTATATAAGCTGTAGAGAGTTTCTAGCGCCTTGCTGGAATCGGAGCCCACGACAATTCGGTCCGCATAAAAAGTGTCATGGAGGGCGGAGCCTTCCCGTAAGAATTCGGGATTTGAGGCGACGGCAAAGCGCCCGTTAGGTTCATTGCCATGACGTTTTTTATAAGCATCCCGAACGATCGAGTCGACCCAGTTCCCGCTGCCGATGGGAACCGTCGATTTATTGATGACGACTGCGTAATGATCCGTCAAGTTTTCACCGATTGCTTGGGCGGCAGAGCGTACGTAACTGAGGTCTGGATTGCCGTCGGGAAGGCTAGGGGTTCCTACGGCGATGAAAACAACGTCAGAGCCGGGAATTGCTTCTTCAAAACGGGTGGTGAAGTTTAAATTTTTCCAGGCTAAATCCATCAATTCTTCTAGGTGGGGTTCGTAGATGGGGGATTTTTTTTCTTTTAGAAGATTAATTTTACTTTGATTGACGTCTAGACAGGTTACTTTATGGCCAAGATAAGCTAAAGAAACGCCTGTTGTAAGTCCGACATATCCCGTTCCGACAATTGTTACTTTCATAATTAAGTCACTCAGAAAAAAATTAATTATTATTAATTGAACACTTAGCGAAGATGCCCTTGGTGGAAAGTGAGCATCTAATCTACTGAGATAATAAGATCAATAAATTTTCTATATAAAATTCGATAAGGTATTGTTTAACCAATGTATTATTTTAGTTTTCAAGCCAATCCTCAGGTTTAAATTCTGTTAGTCCCAACTTCCAACCCACCGCCTCCGCAATTCTCACACTTGCTTTTCCGTCCCCATAAGGATTTTTTGCCTGTTTCATCCTATATCTTTCCTCCTCATTGATGAGGAGGGAGTGGATGTTTTTATATACTTTTTCCGGATCCGTTCCCGCCAATTTTAGAATGCCGGCGCTGAGGCCTTCAGGCCTTTCGGTGACGTTTCTAAGAATAGCAACCGGAATGTGGAGGGCAGCTCCTTCTTCTTGTAAGCCACCGGAATCTGTGATGATTAATTCACTTTTAGTGAGAAGTGCCGCCATTGTTCCGTAATCGAGTGGATCTGTTAATTGAAAGTTAGGGATGTCTTTTAAAGGGGGGGTTACAGCTTCTCTAACAATAGGATTTAAGTGTACAGGATAGATAAAATTATATTTCGGAAACTCTTTCGCTATCCGAGCAAGGACTTTGGCTAAATCTTTTAAGATCGGCCAATTTTCCCTCCGATGCATGGTTACCGTGACGAGAGGCCCCTCTGGAAAGCTCTCGGGCAAGGCTTGCTTTTGTGAGGCATAAAGTATCGCATCGATTCCCGTTTGTCCGGTAATGAGAATGTTTTCAGGGTTCTTACCTTCGCGGATCAAGTTTTGTTTTGCGAGGGAAGTGGGGGCGAAATCTATTTCGGAAAGTACACTGGTTAGACATCGATTGGCCTCTTCCGGAAAGGGTTCGTAAAGTAAATGGCTTCGGAGTCCGGCTTCGATGTATCCGACGGGAATTTTCTCAAGGAAGGCCGCCCAGGCGACTGCGAAAGTGGTGAGGGTGTCTCCTTGTACTAATACGTAATCTGCTTGATACTCTTTTAATTTCTTCGCGATTTTGGGAATGAGGAGGCCCGCAAGTTCAGGCAAGGTTTGTCGGTCCGTCATGACGTCTAGATTCGAAGAACCTCGAATGTCAAAAAGGGAAAGGGCTTGCTCCAACTGCTCACGGTGCTGGCCCGTTAAAAGGACGATCGGTTCAATCCCTTTCATTTTTTTTAAAGCGAGAAAAACGGGAGCCACTTTGATCGCTTCGGGACGCGTCCCGAAAGAAAGCACAACTCTTTTCATATCATGAAAGGTTAATGGAGGGCATTCACGGCGCTCATTAACACCTTTTCCGTTAAATTGGCGATAGCTTGCCAACTATATTTTTCTTTTACCATCTTTTCAGCATTTTCGGAAATTTTGGCTCTTTCAGAACCCTTTTCTATGGCGATTAGGGAGTTTTTAATTTCGTCCGAGTTTGCTGGATGAATCAAGTATCCTGTCTCGCCTTCTTTGATGATTTCTGGCATTCCGCCTACATTAGTTGATAAAACGGGGGTTTTGCATGCCATCGATTCTAGTGCCGACAAGCTTACTGCTTCCATGAGGGAGGGGATAATCACCAAGTCAGCCGATTGGTAGTATGAAATCATCCTGTAAACATCTACGTTTCCGAGTTTTAAAACGATCGATTCGGATCCTTTCAAGGTCTCGTTGATTTCAGAGGCGTATTTAGGATAAACGTCATAATCGCTTCCCGCAAAAACAAAAAGAAACTTATTTTTCAAGTCAGGTGTTCGGCTGATTTCTCGAATGGCTTGCGCCAGAAAAATCACCCCTTTGGTAGGCGCCCAACGTCTGGGGCAGAAGACGATAAATTTCGATTTGTTTTCATTATATAGGTCATTTCTTAAATTCTTTTTTTCTTCCGGAGATAAAGGAAAAAATAAGCTGGTGTCCACGCCGTTATGAATCGTATGGCTTGAAGAAAAAAATGCAGGAGTCAACTCCTTGCTGGGCCCAATGACGGCGCTGTAATGTTTTAAGATCCAGGGAAGTAACCACCTTCCCACAAGCCGATTTTGCAACATAAGATATTCGCCCGTATGGTTAGTGAGTACGACGGGGTACTTTTTGCTTAATTTTCGGGTCGCTCTCCAACTTGAGGAGAAGTCGTGTTGCCAAACAAGCTCAGGATTCCATGTGTCGACTGCCTGCACGAGTTGCGCGGAGGAAAATGAATATGAAGCTTTATTAAGAAACCCCGCTAAGTAAACGCCTATTTTTTTCCCGGTCAAATTGCGAAGATCGTAAGGGCGTTTCCCGAGGTAGACGAATTCAATTTTTAGTCCGTCGATTTCTTTTATCTTCCCTTCGTTTTCTTTTTCCCAAGTGGGTTTGAATAGTCTTAACTCGTGCCCTTTTTTGAGGAGTTCTTTTCCGATAAAACGGATGTGATTTTCTACTCCACCTACGGAGCTGTCGAATATTTGTGCTGAAATGATTGCGATTTTCATCCAGAGATGATTTTTTATTAGATTAATATTTAATGGGACGAACCGGGCGAGGGTATGCAAAGCTTATATTGAAATCATCCCTTCCCGTAAACAGGAATTTTCTTCTCATCCTGATCCTTCAAAAACGGCAATTGTAGATCCTTGTCCGACAAAAAAGGCTTCTCCACGGGCCAGCGGATGGACAGATAAGGGTCATTCCAAGCGATTCCGCATTCATCCTCCGGCCGGTAGAAGTCCGAGCACTTGTATAGAAATTGCGCCGTTTCCGATAGGACGCAAAAGCCGTGGGCGAATCCTTTGGGAATGAAGAGCTGCCGCTTGTTTTCCGCGGAAAGGGTCGCGCAGACCGACTTTCCGAAAGTGGGGGAGCCTTTGCGGATGTCCACCGCCACGTCGAAGACTTCCCCTCGGGTGACCCGGCATAATTTTGCTTGGGGGTGATGCAACTGGTAATGGAGTCCCCTCAGGGTGCCGCGGGTCGAAAGGGAGTGATTGTCTTGAACGAAAACTTCACGAATTCCGCCGTCGGCGAATTTCCCTTGATGGTAGCTTTCGAAAAAAAAACCCCGCGGATCCTCGAAAGTTTGGGGCTCGATCAAAACTACTCCCGGAATTTCGGTTTCGATGAATTTCATAAGGGTTCGCGAGGTTAAAAAATCTTGGCTTTATCCTCAACTACTTTCACGAGATATTTCCCATATTCGCTGTTGTTCAACTTGCGTGCTTGCGAGAGCACCGCTTCCGCTGTGATATAGCCCTGGTGATAGGCGATTTCCTCTAAACAGGCAACTTTTAAGCCTTGTCGCTTTTCGATCGTCTCGATGTAATTGCCTGCTTCCAGCAGCGATTCGAAGGTGCCGGTGTCCAGCCATGCATGCCCTCGGCCCAGGCGGAGAACTTCCAGTTTTTTCATTTCAAGATAGAGGTTGTTGATGTCGGTGATCTCCAACTCCCCGCGCGCGGAAGGTTTTAAGTCCGAGGCAAGGGCCGCCACGTCGTTGTCGTAAAAATAGAGGCCCGTCACCGCATAATTCGATTTGGGGTTTTTCGGTTTTTCCCGGATGGAAAGAATTTTTCCCCTGGCGTCGAATTCCACCACTCCGTAGCGTTCCGGATCTTTCACCCAATAACCGAAGACGGTCGCCCCTTGTTCTTGCGCGCTCGCCTTGGCCAGGAGATCGGTGAGGCCGTGGCCGAAGAAAATATTGTCCCCCAAAATAAGGGTGCAGGGAGACTTGCCTAGAAAAGAGCGGCCGATGAGAAACGCTTCCGCAAGGCCTTTCGGCACTTTTTGCTCGGCATAAGAGAGGGAAATCCCCCAAGAGGAGCCGTCGCCGAGGAGTTGTTGGAAGCGGGGGAGATCCGTCGGCGTCGAGATAATGAGGATCTCCCTAATGCCGGCGAGCATCAGGGTGGCGAGCGGGTAATATACCATCGGTTTATCATAAACCGGTAAAAGCTGTTTGCTCACCACTTGAGTAAGAGGGTAGAGGCGGGTGCCTGCACCTCCAGCCAAAATGATTCCTTTTCGGTTCAATTTATCGTTCCTTGTAGTTTTGCTCGATCCAGCGGCGATAATCCCCGCTTTTTACCGATTGAATCCATTCCGGATGGTCTAAATACCAACGGACGGTTTTTCGGATGCCCGATTCGAAACTTTCCTCCGGCTCCCAGCCTAGCTCCGTTTCAATTTTACGGCAATTGATCGCATAGCGGCGGTCATGTCCAGGGCGGTCCTTGACGAACGCGATCAGAGAAGAATGGGGACGATGAGGCGAGTCGGGACGCACCTCGTCCAAAACGGCACAGATGAGTTTGACGATTTCGAGATTCGTTTTTTCGGAACGCCCGCCGATATTGTAGCTTTCACCGGGCTTGCCTTTTTTCAAAATCATGGCGACGGCTTTACAGTGATCTTCCACATAAAGCCAATCCCTCACGTTCAACCCGTCTCCATAAAGGGGAATGGGTTTCCCTTCCAGGGCGTTTAGCAAGGTGAGCGGGATGAGTTTTTCGGGAAATTGATAAGGACCGTAATTATTCGAGCAATTACTCAGGAGAGTGGGCAGTCCGTAGGTGTGGTGATAGGCCCTTACCAAGTGGTCGGAAGCGGCTTTAGAAGCCGCATAGGGGCTATTGGGGGCGTAGGGAGTACTTTCTTCGAATGCGGGGTCTTGCGGACCTAGGGAGCCGTAAACTTCATCCGTAGACACATGTAGGAAACGAAAATCCTGTTTTTGTCCGTCCGGCAGTTTTGCCCAGTAATCCTTTGCTTCCTCCAAAAGGTGGAAGGTGCCTACCACATTCGTTTGGATAAAGGCTTCCGGCCCCAGGATGGAGCGATCCACGTGGCTTTCTGCGGCGAAATGAAGAATGGCTCGGGGACGATGGGTTTCAAGCAAAGAACGCACTAGGCCTCGGTCAGCGATATTTCCCTGAACAAAACGGTAATGGGGATGATTTTCGATTTTTTTCAGGTTTTCGAGATTTCCCGCGTAGGTAAGCTGATCCAAATTAACGACGTACGGGGTTTCCATCGCCGACAAGGTGCGCAAAACGAAGTTAGAACCGATAAAACCGGCTCCCCCGGTGACAAGAAACGTATTTTTTAGGTCGGCCATGCATTAAAATCCATAACCGTTTAGAGTGCGAAAAGACAACAACTTTTGCCAAGAGAGGGGAGAAAATAAGACGAATAATCGATGAAAAAACAACGCTTAGTACGCGCCTCGGCGGGAAATAACGGTAGGCAGCGTTTTGAGGATGATCTTCAGATCGAACAAAAAGCTTCTTTCGACGTAGTAAACTTTCAGCAGTTTAAGGCGGTTGGAATAATCGGAGTCATTCCTTCCGCTGATTTGCCATAGTCCAGTGATTCCCGGGCGGATGCTTTGGTAACAATCAAAGTCGTAACCGTATTTTCTAACCTCTTCCTCGAGGATGGGGCGGGGCCCCACGAAGCTCATATCCCCGCGAAGCACGTTAAAAATTTGAGGGAATTCATCCAAACTGAACTTTCTCAAAATATGTCCCACGCGGGTGATGCGCGGATCATTTTTAAGCTTGATATTGTTTTTCCATTCCTTTTTCGCTTGATCGTCTTTGAGGATCTCTCCCAAAAGATCTTCAGCGTGGTCCACCATGGTTCTAAATTTTAGGCAGTTGAAACGTTTGCCACCCAACCCGACCCGGCGGTTTTTAAATAAAATGGGGCCTTTCGAATCGAGTTTAATCAAAAGGCTGATGACGATCATGAAAGGAAGAAGAATAGGAAACAAAAGAAGCGCGAAGGCAATATCAAAACCCCGTTTCAAGAGCTCATAAGAGCTTCTTTTAACGGGAGATTCTTCTTCTACGAGATGGGTTTTTATTTTCTCAGCTAATTCCATAATGCTTCTGTTTCTAAAGATAAGACCTGGCGATTTATATTCGGTTACAATTATTTTTCAACGTTTTTATGGATTGTAAGATTTGAACCGTAAAACATGTAAAAATTTGTTAGACCCCCTCTTTAAGGCTTTTTCGGATGAAGTGGGCGAAAGTTTCGGTATTTTTAAGGCTTCTTATAGGGGAAAAAACGAGAAGAATCAATAAGATAATTATTGTATGGAAGGGGTTAGGGGTAAAATAGGGAAGGTCAACTAAACCGGTTTTTTCTGTTCTAAAGCGACCACTCGATTCTTCAACGAGGTGAGCTCAGCCCGAAGATTTTCCAGTTCTCCATCCAGAACTTTTCGGTTTTCTGGGTGGGTTGAAAGCCCTTCCATTTTGGCGTCCATCGCCTTTAATTTTGATTGGACTAGGGATAATTCTGATTTTATTTCAACAATTTCCGCCTTCATTCCTGAAATTTCTGTTTTTATCTCGAAGATTTCCGTTTTTATACCGGAGATCTCTGTTTTCATACCAGAAATCTGGGTTTTCACTCCAGAGAGCTCTATTTTTATCCCCGAGATGTCTTTTTTCATTTCGGAAATATCGGTTTTGATTCCAAAAAGCTCTTTTTCTACCCTTTCTTGGAAAGCGTCTAATTGCTTTAGTTGAAATTTAATGACGACGTACTCTTGCTCCAATGTTTCGTATTTTCGATAAAGGTCGTCGAATCTTCCGTTCACTTCCCTGCGGAAGTCGTTGAAGTCTTTTCGGAGAAGGGGGATTTCATCCAACTGAGGTTTTATCGTTTTCTCATAAAACGAGATAAAATTCCGAAAGGTAAGAGGTTCATCTTTTGAGTCAATATTCTGCATAAACGTTCCCTTTTTCTAACGTTGGGTAAAAGCATCGTCAATCTTCTTATTTGATCTCAACGGAATTCCCATTGATGGTGAGTGTCTGCCCATCCGTTTCGATCTCAATCGGACCATTCGCGATATGCTCCGACGCCATAAATCCCCCCGAACCCTTTTCCGTCAGCCATAATTCGGCACCGGCTGCTTGCCATCTTTCCAATACCTCTTGAGCAGGGTGGTGGTAATCGTTGCCATCACCCACATTGAAGACCACCACTTGGGGATGAAGGTTATTCGCATAATTCTCATTAGAGCTGCTTTGACTTCCGTGGTGGTTGGCATGAACCACCGTCACGCCTCCGAGGGCTTGGGAAAGAGGGGTTTCCATGTCGAACGTTTTATAACCCCCCGGGCTTCCGCCGCCGGTCAAGTCCCCGGCGGTGAGATAACGGAAGCGGCCATATTCGATCAAAAGCCCTAGCGAGGCGCTGTTTTCCACTTCATTGAAGCCCAATGCAGTCAGGTCGACGGCGGGGGCATTCCAAAGAGTGCCATTCACCGAAACGCAGCGGATGATGAGGGAGGTATCGAGCGGTATTTTTTCTCCCTCGCTTAAGCTTAAGCGGTGAGCGGAGACGGCTTGTAAATAAGCAGGGTAAGAAGGGGCATTGTCGAAGGGGGCTTGGCCACGGTCGTAGATTCCCAGCTTCGGCATCCGGTCATCGGGCGTGTTGAACACGCCGTCTTCTCCCTCGATCACTTCATGGATTCCCCCGATATGATCGCCGTCGTAGTGGGTGGCCAAGATGGCGTCCAAAGAAATAATCGAATGGTCTTTCAGATAGGGGAGGATCACTTCCCGGCCCTTTCCCTCCCTTCCCCCGTCGATCAACAAGGTTTTTCCGTTGGGGGTCGTTACAAGCGTCGCGTCGCCTTGTCCTACGTTCAACAAGATGATCTTGAGTGGATTTTGAGCCGGCGCGCTTTCCGTAAGGGAAGGGGAGGCTCATTCAAATCCGGCGGCGTGGGAATCGTCTTTAAGTCCGGGGACGGGGAGTGATGGGGAAGTGACAAGCATGAAGCGGTCGTGACGAGCCAGAAAAGGGGGAGGATCCATCGTTTCGTCATGGGTGTCTCCTCATCATAAAATGCCCGGCGTGGGAGTTTCCAAGTCGATGAAGTCGCCGTGATTGTCGTCCGTATCTTTCCCGTTCACCCGAGAAATGCTGTGCCCTGCGATCACGTCCACGGCGGGCAGCCCCTCTCCGGCGGCGAGCCCGTTTTTCCCAAGTTCCACGCCTCCCGTCCCGTAAGCGACCGCATCGAGCAGTTTCCCTTGGGTGTCGAGCAATTGGACCGAATCGGGGCCGTTTTGCGGGTCGAAATTGTCGATATAGTTCGCATGGGGAATATTGCTTTGCGCGCTCTGGTTGGTCCGTGCGTCGGCGACGACGAAGAGGCCGTCCTCCGGGATTTTGCTTCCTTCGGGTAAGGTGATCGCTTTGAGGATGGCTCCGTCCGCGCCGTTGAGGAGGACCACCTGATAACCATCCAGATAAGTGTTGGGTGTTCCGTAGAGCTCGATGAATTCGTTTCCGTCCGTATCGCTGCCGGAGGCGTCGTAGAGAATCTCGTTGAGTACGAGAGAATCGGGTCGGGGTTTTGAGGGCATGGGCGGCTTGGAGCCGCCGCTTCCCTGCGGGGTTCCGGGAGCTGCGGCGGGATCCGAAGCATTTTCACCCCCTCCGTTGGGCGTCGTGTAGTAGGTGGCGAAGAAGAGGGTCGGCGCTTCTCCGGGTTGCTGGTTGAAGGGAATCTTGTCCTTTCCTTCTAAAGCGGGCGTGACCACCAGCGTGACGCTTCCTTCCGGAAGGGGAGAAGTGGGCGCCCAGGTAATTTTTTCGGCACTTTCCGCGGAGAGGGTCCCTTCCACTTTTTTCAAATTGTCCTTTTTGACGTCGTCGACCAAATCGCTCGCGTCTTTGTATGCCTCCGGATCCACTTCCCCCTGAATCACCATGACCGCGGGGCTTCCCTCGGCCGGTTTTTCCACGGGCCGCGAGAATTCGATTTCGATTTTTTCCCCCGGTTTCAAAACCTTGTAGGGAGTGGGGGAAAGGTCGATCACGTAGGGTTGGGTGGAGAGGAGCGACTGAAAGTTGCCGGATTTGGGCCCGCTGCAAGCCGCGAGGAAAAATCCTAGTCCGAAAAGCACGAGGGTTTTATTTTTCATTGGGGTCTCCTTGTCGGGTTTTCGAAAAAAAACCGCCGGTTAAAGAATCGAGCCGTGCTTCCAGCTCTTCCAGGCGAAGGCGAGCGGCTTCGGGCAAGTCCGCGCTTTTGCCGTCGGCTTCTTTGGCGAGGATCCTTTTCCTTTCGAAATAGGTCTGTTGAAGTTCTTCGATGATTTGAGAGCGGAGGATCGTTCGGTATCGGGCCTCTGAAGAAATCGCCAATTCGTCCTTGCTGAAAACCAGTTCGCTCAACTCCCATTGGGCTTTTACCTCGAAGCCCCGGTTGAAGTTGTCGTCTTGATGAACGGTGGTTTGGGGAGGTCCGATCGAAACCCCGGCGCTCGAGACGGAGATGGAGTCTTGAATGTTGTTGTTGATCTGCGTGGCGACTTTTTGGTCGTAGCCCGCGATAAGCTTCGGTAGAGCCGCCGACAGGCGGGAGCGTCTTTTCCATCGGGCGATCTCTTCAGGGTCTCCCCCCGCATAATGGAGGGCCGCTTTTTCGAGTTGCCGAAGCGTGGGTTCTTCGGCGAGGGCGCCGCCGGGAAGAAAAAAATGGAACATCGAAACGAAGCTTAGAAAAAGCCAATATCGAAATGGCATATAGGGGGATCTCCTTTTTTATGAAAACCGCAGAATGGAAATGCAGCCCGCATGCCAGTGAAAGAGGAAAGAGAGGGCGTGTCCGACCATCGATTTTATAAGGGTTTAGGAAAAGAAGCGGGAAAGTAGGAAGAGAAAGTAGGGTCGAAGGGTCTGGTTTCTGGACTTAAATCCAAGAAGAGGTCCTGAAATCGGACGGGGTAAGGAAGTGTTTTTTTTTCTTATATTTCAATAATTTTCCCAGTGAAGTCATGGGCTTTAACCCTAGGTTGACAGGGGGTGGGGCGTCATGTAAGTTCCGACCCCTCGAAAGATAACAAGTATGAGGTCTATGAAACCCTTCAAATCCTGTTCCTCCGTCGTTTTCCTGGTCTTGATCAGTTATTTCACCCAGACTTTCTGTATGCCTTTTGCCCTTGCCCAACGGGGCATTTTTGTGCGGGAAGGGGAGGAGAAAAAGGACGATTCGGAAAAGAGTTTTCGCACGAAGTCCAGTGAAGACGAGAACGGGAGCGGAACGGCTGGCGGCACCGGAGGGCTTCCCGGGATAGGATCGAGGGGAGGATTGGAAGGGGCCATGCAACAGCGGCGTGAGGGGTTGGAGGGTACGGCTGGCGGGCTCGGAACTTCCTCCTCTGGGTTAGGCGCCGCCGGACTCATTTATCAAGTCAACATCGTGGGAGAGGTGAAACGCCCTGGCACCTACCGCATACCCCCGTCCACGCGTCTGTCCGAGGCCTTGCAAATGGCGGGAGGGATCCGCAACAACGGTTCCGAACGAAATATTGAGCTTCGTCAGCCCGGAGGCGGTCCGGGGAAAAAGATGGATTTGACGGCGTTCAAACTTTTCGGGCGTTTGGAAGACAATCCTTATCTCGTGGACAACCAAGTCATCTTCGTTCCCATCAAACAGCGGGTGGTAGAGATCGAGGGGGCCGTCAATCGCCCCGGCATATATGAGCTTAAGGGCGAAAGGACATTAGCGGACTTAGTACGCTTGGGCGGAGGGGTTACTCAAGGGGTGTCCCGTAAGGATCCCATCCGGGTGATTCGGTACGGTTCCGACGAGAAAAAAAATATTATCGAAATACAGAACGCGCCCGAGGAGCTTCGGAAGACGGAGATTCTCAATGGCGACGTGGCGGTGGTCCCCCACATGTTCACGACTCAAAACACGTTCGATTACAACTTAAAGAAATTACCCAACGACAATCTTTTTTATCCTTCTTATGAAGACCGTGTCTTTGTGATCGGTGCCGTCGAAGTGCCCGGCGCTTATAATTTCAACCAATATTACAAGCTGAGCAATTATTTGGCGCTCGCCGGCGGTATGACCCGCATGGCGAAGGGTTACGTCAAGGTGGTGGAACCTAGCGGACAAGAAAGGAAGCTGAAGCCGGATGACCGGGGCTTTTTAATCAATCCCGGCGATACGCTTTATATTCCCGAAAAAGCCTTAAGCCGCGAAACCTGGATTTCCCTCATTACCACTTTGGCGAGTTTAGGCCTTTCCGCCGCGACCTCGGTCGTGGTTTTGTCCAGATAGTCTGAAGTTAAGGAGCCCAATGCAAAACCAGCCGGAAAATTTGAAGAACGTGATGCCCGCGCCTCCGTATCCGCCGCCTTATGGTTGGTATCAGGTTCCCTACGGGGGTGAAGAAGAGGTCAGCCTTCTCGATTATTTCCGCGTCATCAAAAAACATATCGGAAAAATTATCCTGATCACTCTTCTCCTCACCGGAATCGGTACGGCCGCCTGTTTTTGGATCACCAAGAAATACCAGGCGGAAGTGGCGATCATGCCCCTGACTCAATCCAGCGGCGGAGGGGGCTTGGCCGCTTTGGCCTCTCAATTTAGTTCTATTCCCATGGTAGGCGGTCAGCTTTCGGGACTGGCGGGTTTGGCCGGAGGCTCTCAAAAGAGCGGCCAGATCATGAGCATCTTGAAAAGCCGAACCTTCATCGAGAACATCATCAATCAGTTCGATTTGATGAAGACCTCGCTCTACAAGGGGCGTTGGGATGCCCAAAAGAACGAATGGAAGCCCGACTATTTCGGCAAGACGCCCGTGATGGAAGACGCGGTGAAAAAGTTCCGCAAGAAAGTACTTTCCGTTGAAGACGACAAGAAGACGAGCTTGATCAAGATCGACGTGGAGCTCTCCGATCCCGAGTTGGCGGCGAAGGTCGCCAACCGCATCATCGTCGAACTGCAAGACTTCATCAGTCATAACCAGCTCACCGTGGCCAAGCGCAACCGGGTCTTCATCGAGGAGCAGCTCCAAAAGAACAAGATGGATCTTTTGGAGTCGGGCAAAAAGCTCAACCAGTTTTACAGCAACAACCGCGTCTCCAGCGTGCAGCCTCAGATGGACGTGAACATCGGCAAGATCGAAGGGCCTCCGAAAACTTTCGAGGAGTTCAGGACCGAGCTTTCCGGCCTGAACTCAAAGGGCGATGAGTTGGCCTCCCAACTGACGGAAGAGGAGAAAAAGGGAGTGGTCCATGGAGTTCCTTCCCAAGTTTACTTGCAATATCTCACGCTTCAGCGGGAACTCTTGGGAAGGGTGAACGGTCTCCTCACCCAGCAGTATGAGCTCGCCAAGATCGAGGAGGCGAAGGAAGATTTGACCTTCCAGGTAATCGACAAGGCGGTCACTCCCGTTCGCCCCTCTTGGCCGAAAAAATCGATCATCATCCCGCTTTCTTTCTTTGGAGCCCTGTTTACAGCCGTCTTTTTCGCCTTCTTCCTCGAATACCTGCGCAAGCTGAAGGAAACGGAAAAAAAACGCCAAATCGCATAAAGAGGTAAAACCGGATCATGGTGTTGAAGGAAACATCCATTCTTTCTTCTTTTTCCACGCTCGTAGAGCTTCTGCGTACGCGCGCCGACGAAAACCCCGACAAATGGATTTATCGTTTTTTGGCCGAGGACGAAGGAGAAGAAATGAAGTGGAGCGCGTCGGAGCTTGATATCCGCGCGCGGCGCATCGCTTCCGTCTTGCAGAGAAAACTGGGGCCCGGCGATAGGGCCTTGCTTCTTTACCCACCGGGATTGGATTACATCGCCGCTTTCTTTGGATGTCTCTATGCGGGCGTGGTGGCCGTGCCCGCCTATCCGCCCGATCCCAACCGACTTTCCCGCACCTTGCCTCGATTGCAGGCGATGATCCAAGACTCCCAGGCGAAGGTAGTGCTGACTACCGACATGATCCGGCAAATGGCCGAGTTCATGTTCGAGCAGGCTCCCGATTTGGCCGCACTTCCCTGGGTCGGCACGGACGGCATCGAAGGGGGAGTCGAAGCTGAGTGGAAGCTCCCGTCGCTTTCTCCCAATTCCCTCGCGTTTTTGCAGTATACTTCCGGTTCGACGGGCGTGCCCAAGGGGGTGATGCTCTCCCACGGTAATCTTCTGCATAACTTGAAATTGATCCAGGGCGCCTTCGGAGTGACTCCGCAAAGCATGGGCGTTTCTTGGCTGCCGCCTTATCACGACATGGGCCTCATCGGCGGGATCCTCGAGCCCCTTTATGCGGGGGCGGCGACGATTTTGATGTCGCCCCTCGATTTTCTGAAGAAGCCCCTGCGTTGGCTGCGGGCGGTGAGTCGGTATCGGGGAACCACCAGCGGCGGTCCCAACTTCGCCTATGAGATGTGCGCCCGAAAAATCACCGCCGAGGAGAAAGAGGGTCTCGATTTAAGCTCGTGGCAACTGGCCTTCAGCGGCGCCGAGCCCGTGCGCGCGGAAACCCTAGACCGTTTTGCCGACGCTTTCGCGTCCTGCGGTTTCGACCGACGCGCCTTCTATCCCTGTTACGGCCTGGCGGAGGGCACCTTGATCGTCTCCGGGGGGGTAAAAGACGAACCTCCTTTGTTGAGGTCTTTGAATAAGAAAGAATTGGAGAAGCACCGGGCGCGGGAAGCGCGGGAGATTTCCCAAGATTCTATTTTGCTCGTCAGCTCCGGGAGAAATCTGCCCGATCAAAAAATCGCCATTGTCGATCCCCAAACCTTGAAGGCATGCCCCGAAGAGGAAGTGGGGGAGATTTGGGTGAAAGGGCCCAGCGTCGCACAGGGGTATTGGAACCGTCCCGATCTCACCCGCGAGGTTTTTGCCTCGTTCCTCGCGGAGACGAAAGAAGGTCCCTTTCTTCGCACGGGAGACTTGGGTTTCCTCAAGAATGGGGAGCTTTTTGTCACCGGCCGTTTGAAAGACCTCATCATTATCCGCGGCAACAACCATTATCCCCAAGACATCGAGCATACCTTCGAGAAATCCCATCCCGCCTTGCGCGCCGGTTGCGGCGCCGCTTTTTCGGTGGAAGGGCAGGGGGAAGAGAAGTTGGTCGTCGTCTGCGAATGTGAGAAGCCCGATCCCGCGAAGCCCGCCTTCGATCCCCAAGAAGTCTTTCAAGCGATCCGCCAGTCGATCGCCCAAAATCATGAAATCGACCCGGACGCCATCGTGCTTCTCAAGCCGGGAAGGATCCCGAAGACGACGAGCGGCAAGATCAGCCGCAATGCCTGCCGTCGGGCTTTTCTCGATAAGAGTCTCGAGGCGCTTCACGAGTGGAAGCGCCCTGTGTCGGTCGAAAAGAAGGAGAAAAGTTCGCCATTGCAAGGGGCTTCGCCCGCTTCTTCGGAAAACATTTACCCATTGGAGGTCATTCAAGATTGGATCTCCAAAAAAATCGGGGAGCGACTCAACCTTTCCCCGGAGCAGATCGATTACGATCAAGCTTTTACCCTTTACGGCCTCGATTCGAAGGATGCGGTGGGCTTCTCCGGCGAGTTGGAGGATTGGCTGGGGTTGAAGCTCGTTCCCACCTTGCTTTGGCAATATCCCAACCTCCGCTCCCTTTCGGCTTATCTTTTTTCGGCGCAGAAAAAGGGCGTGAAGCAGCCGGAAAAGGCCGCTTCTTCCGTTTCGATCGGACACGAGCCCGTCGCCATCGTGGGGATGAGTTGTCGTTTTCCCCAGGCTTCCGATTTGGAGAGCTTCTGGAAGTTGCTCCATGACGGCGTGGACGCGATCACCGAAGTTCCCCCCGAGCGTTGGAATGTGCAAAAATTTTACGATCCCGAGCCGGTGACCAAAGGCAAAATGAACAGCCGTTGGGGCGGTTTTCTCGACAAGGTCGACCACTTCGACGCGCAATTCTTCGGCATCTCGCCCCGCGAGGCGAGCCGCATGGACCCCCAGCAGCGCCTTGTGCTCGAAACCTCTTGGGAGGCCCTAGAAGACGCGGGCCAAGTGCCCGCCCGGCTGAAGGGGAGCCAAACCGGCGTTTTCTTAGGGATAGGCAGTCACGATTATTCGCATTTCCATTGCGGTCATCCCGAGTCGATGGACGGCTATGTGGGTACGGGTAACGCCCACAGCATCGCCGCTAACCGTTTGTCTTATCTTTTCGATTTTCGCGGCCCTTCGCTCGCCATCGATACCGCCTGTTCCTCTTCCCTCGTGGCCATTCATTTGGCCTGTCGGAGCTTGCGCAGCGGAGAATCCGACATGGCGCTCGCCGGCGGCGTGAACCTCATCCTGCGTCCGGAAGTGACGATCGCCTTCTCCCAGGCCCGGATGATGTCGAGCGGCGGACGTTGCAAGACCTTCGACGCGGAGGCTGACGGATATGTGCGCAGCGAAGGGGTGGCGATGGTGGTTTTGAAGCGCCTCTCCGACGCGGTGAAAGACGGGGACAGAATTTGGGCGGTCATCCGGGGATCCGCCGTCAACCAAGACGGTCACAGCAACGGGCTTACCGCCCCCAATGGGCTCGCCCAGCAGGCGGTGGTGCGGGAGGCCTTGAAAGACGCGGGGCTTCAAGCGAAGGATTTGAATTATTTGGAGGCCCACGGGACGGGAACTCCCCTCGGAGATCCCATCGAAATGCAGGCCTTAGGCACCGTGCTCAAGGAAGGGCGCCCTCTCGAAGACAAGTGCTGGGTCGGTTCGGTCAAGACCAATATCGGCCATCTGGAGGTCTCTTCCGGCGTGGCGGGTCTCATGAAGGTGGTCCTCGCCTTGAAGAACGAGGAGATCCCCCCCCATTTACATTTGAAGAAAGTCAACGACCACATTCCCTTAACGACTTACCCCATCGCGATTCCTACGGAGCGCCAGGTTTGGAAGAGGGGAGCAAAACCGCGGATCGCGGGGGTCAACTCTTTTGGTTTCGGCGGTGCCAACGCCCACGTGGTGATCGAGGAAGCGCCGGCTTCCCTCCCGCTTGCCGTAAAATCCGAAACCATTTGGGAAACCCTCAAGTTTTCCGCGAAGACTCCGAATGCTTTAAAAAATTGGGCCGCGCGTTTCGCGGAATTTTTAAAACAAAATCCGGAAGTAAATTGGCGCGACGCGGTTTATAGCGCCAACATAGGCCGTGCCGATTTCGAACAACGGGCGGCCCTCTCGGCCGATTCCGCGGAGTCGCTTCGACAAGAAC
This sequence comes from bacterium, assembly GCA_046346885.1. Lineage (GTDB taxonomy): Bacteria > UBA10199 > UBA10199 > JADFYH01 > JADFYH01 > JAXMHI01. Next base: position 300,968 of record JAXMHI010000002.1, read on the forward strand.
TTCAGGCTTTCGCGGGGGACGAGAAAAAACATTCCGTTCAAACGGCGTCCTGGAAAGGGCAGAAGGCCCCGAAAATCGCATTCCTCTTTACCGGCCAAGGTTCCCAATATCCGTGTATGGGACGGGCTTTGTACGAAAGCCAGCCCGTTTTCCGGAAGACGCTCGATCGATGCGATGAAATCTACCGCTCCTTTTTAAAAGAACGAGGCGTCTCTTTAGGTTTAAGCGCTTTCGATGAAAAATTAACCCGTGGCGAGTTGGGTCTCCTTTCCATCCTCTACGGGGAGAAAGAACGGGAACCATGGATCCACGAAACCGGGTTCACCCAACCGGCCTTGTTCGCCGTCGAATACGCCCTCTCCGAGCTGTGGCGTTCTTGGGGCGTGGTTCCGGACGCGGTGCTCGGGCATAGCGTCGGAGAATACGTGGCCGCCTGTGTCGCGGGCGTCTTCAATTTGGAAGAAGGTTTAAGCCTCATTGCCGAGCGGGCCGCCCTGATGCAATCCCTCCCGAAGAACGGGGCGATGCTTGCGGTCGCCGCCGAAGAGGACAAAGTGGCGCGCTATCTCGCCGCCCACCCCCGAGAAGTTTCCCTTGCGGCGGTCAACGCGCCGAGAAGCGTCGTCGTGAGCGGCCTTCGCGAGAGGGTCGAGGCGATCCAAAAGGGGCTCGAGGCCGAGGGCGTCCATTCCCAGCTTCTTCAAGTTTCCCATGCCTTTCACTCCCCGCTCATGGATCCCATCTTGGCCCGTTTCGAGGAAAGGGCGGCGCAAATCCGTTACCGGGCGCCCCGGCTTCTTTTGCCTTCCAATCTTACCGGACAGTTTTTGAAAGAGGCTCCCACCGCGGAATATTGGCGGAAGCACTTGAGGGAAGCCGTGCGTTTTTGCGCGGGCGTCCAACGCCTGGCCGAAGAGGGATTCGAGCTTTTCGTCGAGGCGGGGCCTCAGCCGGTACTCTCCGCGTTGGGCAAGCACAGCGTCGCGCCCAAGAAACTCGCTTGGCTCCCCAGCATGAAAGCCGACGATGAAAAGGGCCGCACCCTTTTTGAAAGCGCCGGCGCTCTCTACCTGAAAGGGGTGGAGTTGCGCTGGAAAGGTTTTGCCGAAGAAGGCGCCCGTCGAAAAATTTCCCTGCCCACTTATCCCTTCGAGCGCGAGCGCTATTGGTTGGAAGTGGGCGAGAAATCCGCCGAGGAGAATTTCAAGCATTCGCGAAGGTCCTTGTCGCTGCATCACGCCGCTCATCCTTTATTGGGGGAAAGGATCCCCTCGGCCCTGAAAGAGGTTCAGTTCGAGACGACGCTCGATCTTTCTTCCTTACGCTATCTGCACGACCATCGGGTTTCGGGGGAGACGGTTCTGCCCGCCACCGCTTATGTGGAGATGGCCCTCGCCGCGGCCCGCGAGGCCTCCGGCAGGGATTCGGTGAAACTCACGGGGCTCGAGTTTAAAAAAGCACTTTTCTTAGACGAAGCGGCTTTTCCCACGCTTCAGGTTATTTTGAATCCACAGTCGGCCACCGATTTCGAATTTCAAATCTTAAGCCTTTCCGAAAAATCCGGGGATAAAAGCCCCGAATGGATTCTTCATTGCACGGGGAGCTTGTTGGCTTTGCCTCCTAACGGAAAAGACGGCTCGGCTACCCCTTTCGTGAAGGAAGAAGCGGTGGCCCGCTTCGAAAACAGTCTTGAGGGCGCGGTTTTTTATGAGAATTTAAAAAAGCACGGGTTGGAATACGGCCCCGCCTTTCAAGGGGTGAAGAAACTTTGGAGGAAAGAAGGAGAAGCCTTAGGCGAAGTGGAGCTCCCCGAATCGTTGCGCGGGGTGGATTCGAAATACGGCGTGCACCCCGCTCTCCTGGATGCTTGCTTGCAGGTGTTTGGGGGAACTTTGGGCGAGGACGCCTCGGGTCCTTACCTGCCCGTGGGAATGGAAACGGTTTGGTTTCACCAAGCTCCCGAAAACCGCCTTTGGTGCCATGCGTTTTTGCAGGAAACGGACGGCGCGTTGGGGCTTCTGCAGGGGGACCTTTATTTATACAACGACCGGGGAAATTTGGTCGCCGAGATCTTGGGGCTTCGTTTAAGTCCCCTCGAAGGTTCTCCCGCTTCCCGAGCTCAAGATGCGGTTCAAGAGGCTGCTTCGTGGTTTTACGACTGGACGTGGGAGTTGAAACCGCGGGAAATTTCTTCTCTTCCTTCCGCTTCTACGTCTTTGACTTGGATCGTTTTCATGGATGAAGGTGGGCTGGGAGAATCTCTCAAAAAAGCGGCTCAAGACAGGGGCGAGGCATTCTTTCCGATTTATTCGGCGGGCACATTCAGTGCCTTGAATGGAAGCGGTTTCGAAGTGAACGCTGAACGGATCGAAGATTTTGAGAAATGCCTTTCGTCGATTCGGGAAATCCGAAAAATCGATGCGCTAAAGGTTGCTTATCTCTGGGGCGCCGAGGCCCCTTCCTCCGATGTTTCTTGGGAATTCGTTCAAAAATCACAGCGTCGATGGGGAGCCGGCGCGCTCCATGCCGCCCAGGCCTTGATCCGCTCTTTTCCCGCGACGCCCATTTCCACGGGCTGGGTCACGCGTGGCGCCCAAAATGCCGGCTCCGAAACCGCAAAAAACTTCGCCTCCGCTGCTCTCTGGGGATTCGTGCGCACGCTCCAGGTGGAGCATCCTGAACTGCATCCCTTCTTGATCGACCTTTCCGCTTCCGTTGGTCTCATTGAACTTCAAGCTTTTGCAGAAGAGTTTCTCGCCCCGCGAAAGGAAAACCAGGTGTCGTTGCGGGGGGGACAGCGTTTCGTGCCGATTTTAAGCCGTTCTTCCGCCTTTGCCGCTTCCGCATTCGTCGAGAAAAAGTGCGGCCCCCACGACCCGTTTCGTTTGGAAATCGCCCAGGCGGGAACTTTGGAGGGGCTTAAGCTCCGCGGATGTTCGACGGAAACGGTGGGAGGGCAGGAAATCGAGATCGAGGTTTCCGCCAGCGGCCTCAACTTTAGTGACGTGATGAAGGCCATGGGGCTTTATCCCGGTTTGCCGCCCGGGCCCGTTCCCTTGGGTATCGAGTGTGCCGGAAAGATCTCTCGGGTGGGTCAAGAGGTTAAAGATTTCAAAGTGGGCGACGAGGTCATCGCCATCGCCCCGTTTTGTTTCGGGCGTTTCGTGAAGACCCATCCGTTGCTCGCCGTGCGCAAGCCGAAGGCCCTTTCCTTCGAAGAAGCGGCGACGATTCCCATCACCTTTTTGACCGCCGCCTACGCTTTGCAATACTTGGGGAGAATGCAGAAGGGCGAGCGGGTGCTTATCCACGCGGCCGCCGGCGGCGTGGGCTTGGCGGCCATCCAACTCGCCCGACAAGCGGGCGCCGAGGTATTCGCCACGGCGGGCAGCCCCGAGAAGCGGGAGTTCGTACGGTCGTTGGGCGTGAATCACGTCTTCGATTCACGCACCTTCGGCTTCGTGGAGGAAATTCGCAATCTCACCCAAGGCAAAGGGGTTGATTTGGTCCTCAACTCTCTGTCGGGAGAATTCATCCCGAAGAGCCTTTCCCTCTTGGGCGCCTTCGGCCGTTTTTTGGAGATCGGAAAAACCGACATCTACCAAAATAGCCGCGTGGGATTGAAACCCTTTCAAGACAACCTTTCCTATTTCGCCATCGATTTGGACCGCATGATCCGGCAAAAGCCCGAGGCCATTCATCGCCTTTTCGCGGAGTTGATGCAGCAGTTCGAGAGGGGGAGCTTAAAGCCGCTTCCCTTGAAATCGTTTCCCATCGAAGAGGCGCAAAACGCCTTCCGGTACATGGCCCAGCGCAAAAATATCGGGAAGGTGGTCGTGACGGTTTCCTCTCGGCCGATCATGGTCGAAGAAGTCGCGGGAGATGCGCTTCCCGTCCGCGCGGACGCCGCTTATCTGATTACCGGTGGATGGGGCGGGTTGGGGCTTAAGGTCGCTTCCTTTTTGGTGGATTCGGGCGCCCGCTCGATCGCGCTGGTGGGACGCAGCGAGCCCAGCCCCGACGCGAAATTATTCATCAAAGACTTAGAGGCGAAAGGGGCCGTCCTGCGGCTTTTCAAGGCGGATCTTTCGAAGAAGGAAGAAGTTTCGCGCGTTCTCTCCCAGGTTCAAGAGACCTTGCCGCCTCTCAAGGGCATTCTTCACGCAGCCGGCATCCTTCAAGACGGTTTTCTCCTCAACCAAAAGTGGGAGAATTTCGAGAAGGTGATCGGGCCCAAGGCGGGCGGCGCCCATCACTTGCATGAGCTTACCCGCGGCCGGCCGCTTGATTTCTTCATTCTTTTTTCTTCCGTCGTTTCCGCGTTGGGTTCCCCCGGTCAATCCAATTACGGGGCGGCGAACGCCCAACTGGACGCGCTCGCCGCGCTCCGCAATTCTCAGGGCCTTCCCGCGCTTTCCATCCATTGGGGGCCTTGGGGGGAAGTGGGGATGGCGGCTCGGTCTCAAAATCCGGCGGCGATGGCCCAAAGCGGTTTCAAGCTCCTGCCTTCCAAGGGGGGCTTAGCGGCGCTCGAAAAAGCGATGAAAGAGGGGCGCAAAGGGGAAGTGCTTGTCGCGTCCATCGATTGGCAGAAGTTTCGGCAATGGTATCCCGCCGAGGCGGCGTCTCCCGTTTCCGCCTTGTTCGAGGAGGCGTCTTCCGGGCAAAATCCCGAGGAAAGCGAAGCTACGGGCGAGTCCTTGAAGGAAAAGCTCCTTTCCCTATCGACGGAAGAACGCCCCAAGGCTTTGCACGATCATATTCTCAACAAAGTGGCGTTGGTGTTAAGCATCGAGCCTTCCCGTTTGGATCCCGAACAACCCCTCAATACCGTCGGTCTCGATTCCCTCATGGCGATCGAGCTGAAAAACGAGATCGAGACCCATTTGGGGGTGACCTTGTCGATGGCGACCTTGATCCGCGGGCCCAGCATTAAAGATTTAACCGCGCATTTGCTCAGCCAATTGGAAAACCCCGTTTCACCTTCCACGGGAGCGGGGGCTTCGCCGCTTTCCACGGTTGCCCCCGTGACGGCCGAGTCTTAAAGATTTTTTTGGAAAGAAAGTCAGGTGTTATGAAAAGTCCCAACTTCAAACAACCCCATACTCTGGTGGACCTTTTGCGGGAGAGGGCATCCTCGAGGCCCGATTGGCAGGTCTATACGTTTTTGAACGACGGCGAACAAGAGGAGATCAAGCTCACCGCCGCCGGTTTGGATCTTCAGGCCCGACGCATCGCCGCCATCCTTCAGAAGAGCATGAAGCCCGGCGAACGGGCGCTTCTACTTTATCCTCCGGGACTCGATTACATCTCGGCGTTTTTCGGTTGCTTGTACGCGGGCGTGGTCGCGGTGCCCGCCTATCCGCCCGACCCGAACCGCCTCTCCCGAACGCTCCCGCGCCTTCAGGCGATCATCAAAGATTCCCAAGCGACGACCGTGCTCACCACCGAGATGATCCGCTCGATGGCCTCCTTCCTTTTCGAGCAGGCCCCCGATTTGGGCTCGCTCCACTGGATGGCGACGGATCAGGCCCAGGAAGGGATCGAGGCGCAATGGAAGGAGCCGGAGCTTTCCTCGAAAACTTTGTCGTTCCTGCAGTACACCTCCGGTTCGACGGGCGTGCCCAAAGGCGTGATGCTCTCCCACGGCAATTTGCTGCACAACTTGAAGCTCATCCAAGACGCCTATGAAGTGACCGAAGAGAGCATGGGAGTGATTTGGCTTCCCTCCTATCACGATATGGGCTTGATCGGCGGCATTTTGGGAACCTTGTCTTCGGGCAACCGAACCGTTTTGCTCTCGCCTTTAGCCTTCCTCCAAAAGCCGCTTCGGTGGCTGCAGGCGATCAGCCGTTACAAGGCCACCATCAGCGGCGGGCCCAACTTCGCCTACGAGATGTGCATCCGCAAAGTAACGCCCGAACAGAAGGCGGGCTTGGATTTAAGCACCTGGTCGCTCGCCTTCAGCGGCGCCGAGCCCATCCGGGTGGAAACCTTGGATCGCTTCAGCGAGGCCTTCGCCGAATGCGGCTTCGATCGCCGGGCCTTTTATCCTTGTTACGGCTTGGCGGAAGGAAGTTTGATCGTCACCGGCGGGCGAAAATCGAATTTACCCTTCGTGAAAACGTTGCTCAATCAAGAGGTGGAAAACCACCGCGCGAAAGAGGTGCCCGCGGGAACCCCGAACTCGCGCGACTTTGTGGGTTGCGGTAAAATTTTGCAGGATCAGAAACTCATCATCGCGAGCTCCGACACCCAACGGCGATTGGGCGAGAAGGAGATCGGTGAGATCTGGATTTCAGGCCCGAGCGTCGCTCAAGGATATTGGAATCAACCCGAAGAGACGGCCCGCACTTTTCAGGCCACTTTGTCGGACAGCGGGGAAGGGCCGTTCCTCCGCACAGGAGACTTGGGTTTCTTAAGCGAAGGAGAGCTTTTCGTCACCGGGCGATTGAAGGATCTCATCATCATCCGCGGGCAGAACCATTATCCCCAGGATATCGAGAGGACCGTCGAGGCGTGCCACCCCGCCTTGCGCCTGGGTTGCACGGCGGCTTTCTCCGTGGAGGGAGAAAACGAAGAACGCTTGGTGGTATTGCAGGAATTAGAAAAGGGCGCGCAAGACGTTTCCGGTTTCGACCCGCAGGCGGTTTTTTCCACGATCCGGGAAACAGTGATCTTGCAGCACGAGATTGAAACCGCGTCCATCGTGCTTCTTAAGACGGGCAGCATTCCCAAGACCTCCAGCGGCAAGATCAGCCGCTATGCCTGTCGCGAGGCCTTCCTTCAAGACACGCTCGAAAAAGAAGCCGAGTGGCACCGCCAAAAAAGGGATTCAAGGCCGAGGGCCGAATTGCTGACTTTTCCCGGCGTTTCCCACAAGACGCCGCCGCAAGGCTCCATCCAAAAGTGGCTCGTGGATCGCTTGGCGCAATCGTTGAGCATAAACCCGCAACAGATCGACGTGAAGCAGACCTTTTTAAGGTACGGTCTCGATTCGAAGGAGGCGGTGAATCTCTCCGGCGAGCTGGAGGCTTGGCTCGGTATGTCGCTTCCTCCCACCTTGCTTTGGAAATATCCCACGATTGAAGCGCTCTCCACCTATCTCGCGGAGATGAAGGAGGCGAGGTGAGCGAGGAGTGGGTTGAGATTTATCGTCCTCAAACGGACGCGACCCTTCGTCTTTTTTGCTTTCCACACGCCGGAGGAGGAGCGGCTCTTTACCGCCTCTGGCCCTCGCAGCTTCCTTCCCACGTTGAATTGTGCGCCGTGGAGCTTCCCGGAAGGGGACGCCGTTTCGGCGAGGCCGCTTTTTCGCGCCTTCCCGAGCTCATGGAAGCCATGGGGCCCGCCTTGCTTCCCTTCATGGACAAGCCCTTCGCCTTTTTCGGCCACAGCATGGGGGGCATTTTAAGCTTCGAGCTCGCCCGTTTCTTGAGGCGCCGAGGGGCCTTGCTTCCGCAACGGATCATCGCCGCCGGCTGCGGGGCCCCGCACACGAAATTATCTCAAAGGCGGAATCTTCACCAACTTCCCGACGACCTTTTTTTAAAGGAACTGGAAACCTTGAAGGGGACGCCTCCCGAAGTGCTTAAACATCGGGAGCTCATGCAGCTTTTTTTACCGCTCCTCCGAGCCGATCTTTCGGTGGTGGAAACGTATCAGTACGAGAAGGAAGCCCCTTTGGACATTCCCCTTCACGTGTTGGGGGGAGAGCAGGATGAGGAAGTGCTTCCCTCCGCCCTTCAGGCTTGGCGGGAGCATACGACCGCTGAGTTTTCGTTGAACATGTTGCCGGGGGATCACTTCTTCCTAAAATCCGCCCAGTCGCAACTCTTAGAAGTGCTCCTGCAGGTTTTGTAAGCTTATAAAACCTTTTCTTTCCGATAAAAATCGAAGGTCTTTCGCGCTCCCTCCCGAAAGGAAACGGAGGGTTTCCAATTCGTGCATTCCGAGAGCTTGCGGTGGCCGCAAACCCAACGGGGCTGCTCCATTTCATTTACCTTATCCACCGTGAAAATCGTGGGTTTCCCCGTGAGTGTCGCGAAGGTTTGCGAAAACCAAGCGCCGGGCCGGAAGAGGAAAGGGGGGATGGGGAGCGAAACCGCCTTGCGTCCAACCACTTCCGATAAAGTTTGCAACATGCTTTTCCACGTTTGGACGGATCCGTCGTCCAAGCAGAAAATGTCGTCCTCGGCGGGCGGACGTTCCGTGAGATCGGCGATCGCCCGGGCCACGTCTTCCACGTAACAGACGGAGAGCTCATTTTCTCCCCGCCCGAAGACGGGAACGATTCCCCATTTCACCGCCTTGAACATCGGTAAAAGCTCTTGATCCCTGGGCCCGTATAAGACGGGCGGGCGAAGCACGATTGTTTTGATTTTACCCTTCAGGGGCGAAAGCGCCTTTTCCCCCTCAAGTTTGCTTTTTCCGTAATGAGTGAGGGGGCGGCAGCTTTCGGGGGACAGACAGAAATCTTCCTCCCGGTCCGAGTGGTGAACGGCGATGGTGGAGATGTGCAAAAAAAGTTTGGGGGGATTTTTTAGGGAGAGGATTTCCCTCACGAGGTTTTCGGTGCCTAAGGCGTTCACCTCGTAAAAGGTTTCCTTCTTGAGGGTCTTCACCACTCCCGCCACGTGGACGACGACATCCGCGGCTTCGAGGGCCTCCTTCAAGTTCCGGCAGTCGGGCAGCGCCCCTTCGATAAAGCGCAAAGCGGAGGGCAGGCCCTCGCGGGAGCTTGTCTTGCGCATCAAGGCGGAAACATCGTTGCCCCGGCGAATTAACTCATGGGCGGTGTGCGACCCTAAAAAACCGGAGGCTCCGGTGAGGAAGATCTTCATAGGGTGATTTATAGCGATTTTTCGTAAATCCGGTAAGTTTTATAACGTTTTCCGCCCATGAATTCGATGCCCGCGTTGATGCTCTTGTTGTCTTCCAAGGTCCATGAAAGCTCGCCCCATTCGTAGCCCAGGCTGTGGGCGCGGCGGTGGATTTCCACATAGAGCAAGAAGCTTAAGCCCCCGAGGATGGTCTTGCGGTGTTCCTTCTTGATGCCTAAAAGGAGCAGGCGGCCCGATTTGTATTTCTTCTTCTTGATCCGCCAAAGCAGCTTGAAGATTCCGAAAGGGAAAAGCTTTCCTTTCAAATCGCCGATCAAATCATAGAGATTGGGGACGGCCACGCACATGCCGACAGGCTTCCCGTCCACTTCGGCCAAAATGGCGCCGTTTAAATCCATAAAGAGTTGAAGGTCTTTGGCCATCTTATCCACCTCCGCCTCGGTTAAAGGGACGAAACCCCAGTTTTCTGACCAGGCGGAGTTGAAGATGTCGATGATCTTGAGCAGATCTTGTTTGAAATTCTTCTTTTCGACGGAGCGGAGTTTCAAGCCCGGATATTGCGCCACTTCCTCGGCCAGTTTCACGGCGTCATCGGGTACCGCGCCCGCCTTGTAGTACCAGGCGTAGAGGTCTTTCGCCTTGAGGTAACCGGCTCCTTCCACCAATCGCGCGTAGTAGAGGGGATTGTAGGGCATGAGGGTCATGAAAGGTTGGTCGAAACCCTCGACCATCAGCCCCGATTCTTCGTTGATCGAAAAACTGAAGGGGCCTTGGCTGCGGATCGCGCCGCCGTTCTTGAGGAAGGTTTCCGCGGCGAAAAAGAGGGCCTGGGCCGTTTCCGAGTTGTCTTCGCACTCGAAAAAACCGAAATGGCCCACGCGTTCTCCGTGCCTTTTTTCATATTCCCGGTCGATTTGTGCCGAGATGCGGCCGACCACTTCCGAGCCGCGCAGGGCGAGGAAAAGCTTCACTTCCGCATGCAGATAGTAGGGATTTTTCTTAGGGCTTAAAACCTCTTTCCGCTCCAAATAAAGCGGCGGAACCCAACGAGGGTCGTTCCGATATAGTTGATAGGGAAAACGTACAAAGCGTTTGAAGTCCCCCTTCGACTCGACGGGGATGACCTTCAGTTCAGAGGGAAGCATGACGGGCGTTTTTGGGGAGCAAACCTAGACGTTCGCCGACCACTTGGAAGGCCTCCAGGGCTTGATTGATTTGGTCTTCCGTATGGGTGGCGATGGTGCTGACGCGCAACCGGGCCTCGTTCATGCCGACGGCCGGGTATACGACGGGGTTTACATAGATACCCGCTTCAAGCAGGTCTTTCCAGAGCATGAGCGTCGTCAAATCGTTGCCGATTTGGATGGGGATGATGGGACTGTCGCTGGCTCCCACCTGCCATCCCATGGCGATGAGGCCGTCCTTCAACTTTTTGGCGTTTTTCAAGACTTGGGTGACGCGTTCCGGCTCTTGTTTCAGAATTTTCAAGCTGGCTCTCGCGGCTGCAAGATTGGCCGGAGTGATGGAGGCGGAGAAGATCATCGAGCGGCCGAAGTGCTTGATATAGTCGATCACGGCCTTGTCGCCCGCCACGTAGCCGCCGGTGGAGGCGAAGGACTTGGAGAACGTGGCCATGATGAGATGGACGTCTTCTTTCAAACCGAAATGGGCCGCGCTGCCTTCGCCGCGAGGACCCAAAACCCCCAAGGCGTGCGCGTCATCCACGAACAGGCGGGCTTTATACTTTTTGCAGACCGCCGCGATTTCGGGAAGAGGGGCGATATCGCCTTCCATACTGAATACGCCGTCGGTGGCCACAAGCTTCCCCTTGTCGGCCGGGGTTTGGGCGAGAAGTCGCTCCAAATCTTTCACGTCGTTGTGCTTGAAAAAGTAAGGCTTGGCGCCGCTCATGAGCGTCGCGTCGTAGAGGCTCGCGTGGTTCAAACTATCGAGGAAAACTAAGCTGGAGTGGTTGGAAAGGGCGGTGATGACGCCTAAATTCACCTGATAACCGGTGGTGAACACCAAGGCGGCTTCTTTGCCCAAGAACTCGGCGATCTCATTTTCGAAGGTTTCATGCAATTCAAGAGTGCCGTTGAGCAGGCGGGAGCCGGTCATGCTGGTCCCGTATTTTTTCACCGCCTCGATAGCCGCTTCGCGCACTTCCGGGTGGGTGGTGAGCCCCAAGTAGTTGTTGGAGCCCATCATGATGACTTTTTTGCCGCGGAAGATCGCCTCGGTCCCCAAGTTGCATTCCAGGGGTTGGAAATAGGGGTACATGTCCATCTCGCGGACGGCACTGACGATCTTTTGAAATTCGTAGGCTTTTTGAAAAACGTCGCCCCCGTCCAGGTCTTGAAGGAGGTGACGGCTGCTTACAAGCTCATCAATGTCTTTGGCCATAAAAAATAAATAAAACCAAACGTTTAATGGACCCCAGCCCGAAGGAAACGGGCCTAAAACCTTGGGTGGTTTGACTTTTCACGAGTTAATGACATTAGGGGACCTTCAGTGTCAACATGAATGTTACCCGCCCCGATCTTCAAGCTTGACTTTTGCAAGACCGAAGGAGAATTTGCCCCCACGCATGCGTGAAGATGCCCCCTCTATTTCCTTCAGTGAAGACGAAGTCTTAAGGCTTTATCAACGGGCTAATGCCCAAC